>JBFXCP010000012.1:24249-86336 GCA_050182055.1 Hyphomonadaceae bacterium | reverse complement strand
GATGCGACGGGGCGGAGCGCTGCGCTCGACCGGGGCTCCGCGCTCCGTCCCGTCGCATCACAGGAAGAAGCAATGGAGGCGGCCTTCTCAAGTTAAGCGCGGTCCGAAGAAACCGGGCAGGTCAGCATGACCAGGGCGCGGGCCTCACGGTCGTCTTAGAGGCCATGCCGCTCGACAAGCGTATCGTCTTGCTGGAGCCACGCGAGGACTGAGTTAAAACCGGCGAAAGTCATACCAAAGGTATGACTTTCTCCCCGCTTCACTCAACGCTTCCAGTCGTCGTCCCACGTGTCCAAAAGCATCGGCACAGTGAGTCCCGGACCGTCGGAGGTTCTGCGCATTCGTTCTTCGGTCTGAACGCTGATGCAGAGATAAATGAGTGCCGCGCGCGCGTAGCGAAAGAGCTTCAGCGTGCGTGCGTTGAAATCCTCGCGCGCCACAGAGAAGCGAAGGCCTGGCTGGGCGCTGTGGGACTCGTCCTGCCCTGCCCCCATGTCATGAAGTTGAAGGTAGCGATGCTCTAGCTGATTGCGGAGATGCGCCATCTCTTCAGCGTCAGGGTCTGTGACGTTCTTGAATTCGTCCTCGTAAAAATCCTTGGAAAGCCAGAAGAGCCCGCGCATCGCGTGGTTTGGATGCTGCGCGAGCCGCGCGACAAGCCCGTTCTTGCGATCCAGTCCCTTATACCAAACGCCGCGAAACGAAACGCGATGTAGGTCTTTGTGACCGAACGCGGTGTAGGCGTTGAGAAAGAAGGCGACCTTGTCGAGAATGGAATAGGCCGCGCGAAACGCCATCCTCACACGCTCGGTCGCGAGGCCGTAGGCCGGATAATCGAGCGTGTTGATGAGTTTCACATCCTTGTCCGAATAATGCGGCTCGGACGCGGTCAGTCCTCGGTAGAGCGTGTACCGCGCCGATACGAATTCCTGCTTCATCTGATTGAAGTAGCCGAATATCGGCGGCGGCATCGCGGATGGCGAGCTTTCGGTTACGCCCGGCAACATGATCACATCCGCCGCCGCGATGCTGAGCGAACCGAGATCGTTCAACGGATTGAGGAACAGACGTTCGTTCAGGCACCACCGGCGGTAGCCGATCTCCTCGGGCGTTGTGCCGAGGGGAAACTCACGGCGCGTAAGCTCGCGCGCCGCCTCTACATCGAGGTAGCCTTCGATGCTGGCGCGCTCGCCCTGATAGAACGCGATGACGCGCTCCATATCCGCCTCGTGCATCGTACCGGGCGCGACAGCCCGGGACAGCGAGGCATGCGCCTCCGCCAGCAGCGCGCCGGCGTGACCGGTATCATCGAGGCCGCGCGCGTAGTTCATGAAGGCCTGGCCGCGATTGCCGGCTGCTTTGCCAAAGCGCGGCTCCTCGGCAAGCACACCGTCCCACAGCTCGATCGCTTCGATCGTGCGGCCGACGACGCTCAATTTGCTGCCAAGGTTGGTCCTGATCTGCCACTGGCGGAAGCGCGGTATGTCGGCAAACCCGGCATGGCGCACGGCGCGGCGCAGTTCGAGAATTTCCTCTTGGAGAGCTGGCTGCTCCCACGCCCAGGACTGGAGCGCGCCCTCCTCGGCCCCCCGGTTGTGCCAGGCGTTCGCGCGATAATAGTGGATCGTCGCCCGATTATCCGCCCGCAATGGGCGCTTTGTTAGCTCGTCAAGCGCCTTGAGTGCATGCGCTGTGCCATCCGCCCGCGCATGATCAGCTGCGGCATCGATGAGAAGACCGACGCAATTGAGCGCTGCATCTTCGTCAAGCGCTGCGAGGTCAATCGCCATCAGCTGATCGACATCGGGCGTATGCGCGGCATCCGTCATGCGAGCCCCCGTGCGCTCAGGCCAATTCGTCGATGACGCGCTGCAAGTCGGCGACGTTCTGAGCGCGGCGATCGGCACTGAGGCTGCGGATGTTCTGGAGCCGCCACTGGACGGAGGGCAGCGCCTCAACACCATTGAGATTAAGCAGCGTCCAATCGGGTTCGCCTTGCTCCACGGACAATATCAATCGGCGGTGGGCCTCCGGCATCGCATTCGCGACGGTCGCCTTGATCGCGGTGCGCGCGACCAGCAGCTCATCAAGTGTCACCGGTTCATCTGTCATTCCGGCAAAGCCGCGTTCATATTCAACGGTGATGTCCTTGGGCCGCATCGTGAGAATTTCCGCCATCGGGCGGCGATGACTAATGAGGTACACGGCAAAGGCTTGACGCAGGGCATCATCGACACCCTCGTTGCGCAATAGATCACGCACATCGAACAAATCGCGCGGGTGCTGGCGGTCGAGCGCGGCGACGATCTTGCCGCCATAGAGGTCAGCGAATGACACGACTTGCATTTCGGCAAAGCCGAAGGCCGCTTCGACACGCGGCCTCACGGTGCGCGCCTCGACGGGAAACACCGAGCCCCGCAACACCGGCGTGACTTCGATCTTGATCTGTGCGCCGGGCGTCGTGACGAGCAGGCGAATTAGCTCCTGATCCGGGCCGACGCGCACCGGCGACACGTTCGCCTGAATGCCGCGCTCGATACGCATCCGAATGCGTGTCAGCGCAGCTTCGATCGCGGCGATCGAGGTCGGACGATCCTCAACTGGCAGATATGCAAGGTCGATATCGACGGAGAGACGCGGCATGTCGCGCACGAAGAGGTTGATCGCCGTCCCGCCCTTCAGCGCAAAGCACGACTCCTCGGCGACGAGCGGTAGGACTCGCACGAGCAGCTGAACTTGAGCACGGTAAGCGTCAGAAACCATCCCCTTCTTGTAGCAGGGACTCGGGAACTGTGATGGCGTATTTTGGATGCAGTTTGCCGCCGGGCGTTAGCGCACGTTTCCCGCTGCCGAGATTGATACGCTTCCGGTCCAGTTGCTTGAGCCAACGGTGATGGTGGCGGTCCGCAAATACAAAGAAGAGCCTCTTGACCTTCACGGACTGGCACGCTTCCAACAAGCGCTGCATGCGGCCCGGCCTCAGATTGGCGAGGCTGTCCACGAGCGCATCAACTTGATCAAAGCTCTCACGCGTCGGCAGTTCATCGAGCAATTCAAGGAACGCGCGCTCTGGTGTTGAAAGCGTCAGGGGCCAGCCCCAGTGCCCCCATTGTAATTCCTCCTCGCTGTCCTCAAGCGAAAGCTCGCTGTGCGCTGTGACACGCACGGTGCGGCTGACGTGATCAAGGCCTTTGGCTGCGGACACAAATAAACGATCGGGATTGTGCACCACCCAGCGCGCGTCCACCGCGAGCTTATAAAACCAGCTCGGCAGCGGCTCGGAGGCGTAGAGGTGAACTTCGCGTACGCCGGCAGCTGGCAGGTAATGAGTCAAGCCCTGCAATTCGAGCGCGGTGCGTCCGCCGACCGAAACGCCGTACTGCATCAAGTTCTGGAGCGAGAGCACGACCAGCTCCCAGCTGAGGCGTACAGGACCTTCAGCGTTAGAGAGGCTCGCCGCAGGCCGCTGAAACACGCCGCGGCCGAGAGATTTGAGCCAGCCGGCCGCCACGTACTTTTGCCGCAGTGGATGGCTGTAGCCTTGCTTTTCGAGCCAAGCGGCATCGATCAGCAGCCCCTCAGGGACGAGCTGTTGCAGGCGGTTTAGCTTTGATCCGGTTTCCGATGCCATAGGTATCTCTTTTGAGATACTATCAAACCATAGCTCGGTTTGCCAGCCGTTAATTTTTGATACCTTGAGTATCTATATTCAGCTGATTTCAAACTAGCTGACAGCCCCGGGCAGATTGGCGCGGCAGAACCCTGCGTTGAACCCGCCGCCTGGGCGTTCTATTAATGTTCTCGCCATGAGTCGCGATCCAGAAAGCCCGTCAGAACAACCACCGCCCGCGTCGCCGGGCGTGATGCCCTCTGCGTTCATGAGGCAGCTCCGACCCGAGTATTACTCGGACAGCGAAGAGCGAGCCAGAATCCAACTGACGGCCGATGCGTTCGGCTATCACCTCGACACGATCACCTCGCGCAATCAGACGAACGATTTCGAACTGTTCTGCAGAAAGCTCTGCGAGCGCGCGATCTGCCCCGACCTCAGAGCTAAAACCGGCCCAGACGGCGGCGGCGACAGCAAAGTCGACACTGAGACATTGCCCGTCGTCGGCGACATCGCGGGCAATGATCCCGCGTATAACGCCCTGGTGGAAAAATGCGCGGCGGCCGTTGGGACGAGGAAAAGCGACAGCGAGGCCGCCCTCATGTATTTGCGGCGCGCCCAGAAACTCGATTTCGACGCCAACTTCGACATGATCCGATGGCTTAGCAGAGCCGTCGTCGGCCTCTCAAAACGCGAGTATGCGGACGAACAGCTGGAGGCAGCGTATCGCCTAGCAGTCGCCTATCGCAGCGCCGGCCTCTTATGGGCCGCCCGAGCGAGTTGCGGCCTAGCGATGTCGACAGCTGTCATCGAAGCCGATCGCAACGGTGAAGTACCAATCGAGATGATCGCCACCACAAAACTTTGGACATGGCTTTCTCTGGAATTGTGGCATCTGCCGGACGCATTGCACGGAATTCAGCTGCTTAATGGGCTCGGATCGAGTTTGCCGCTGGCCGATGAGTCCAAAGAGCGCGTGCAGGAAGATCTTCTGGAACTCGACCTCGCGCTCGGCTCCCTCCTGCTCGACCTTGATCAAGCGCAACTCGCTGAGCTGGTGCGCCTCCCTGATCTCCTCGGCGGCTTGGGCTTGCATACAACGCGCACGGCACTTCTCTACAGCCTCGGCCACCTGGAGACGCTCAGAGCCGAGAAAACCATACCCGCAAGCGAAACCGACAGCTCACTCGCTGAGCTAATGGCAAAGCTCAGAAATGAGGGGGTTGCCCAGCGCGTCCGTACACCTCTCATCTTGAACAATGGCGGTGCGCACACACTGACCAGCACAATCCTAGGCATGCGGATCGAGACTGCGTTCGACGGCACCGATCTCATCCAGGTGGCCGAGGCCATTTTGGGAACGCTCGAGGTGTTTTTTGCCACCTCAACTGAGCAAATCGCGCCGCATACAGAGCGCTACCGTATCACCCTCACCACTGACGACTCCGCGCTCCTTCCTCAAATCTCCACCAACCCGCAGGAAATGGAAACGACGGTCGCTTGGCCACGCGGCCTAACTGTGGGCGATTACGAAAAATCCCGCGGCGTTCGCGAAGGGCTCATGACGTTGGCCGGTCACGTTCTTGGCGCCGCGTGCAGCATGCGCGAGCCAGAGGGCTTTCTTGAGCGATTGTTCCGCGACGAGGCGGTTCCGCATCGCGTGGAGATCGTTGCCGCATTCTCGAACAGCTACACACGGTTCAACAAGCGACCATTCGCGCAACTGTCGGATTGGGACCAACACAATCCGCGTCGTTTCGAGATCAAGGAATCTAGGCCGAACATCGCGGCTGCGAATCCTCCGTCGGCTCCTGAAAAGGACGAGCCGAAGGACTTCAAGCGGGTCGCGCCGACCAACCACAAGCAGATGGGCGTCAAGTCGGTCATCGATCTGCCGACCTGGGATGCAGCCACGTGGCGCGGCTGCGGTTATTTGCAGATGGGGCATGACCTCCCGCCCCTCATGGCGCTGCTGTTTGAAAACAATGAGGCTGGCCGCAAGATATTCCAGCGCTGGCGCGAACGGTTCTCGATGAAGACCTTGGCAACGCTCCAGTCTTTGACGCCAGATTGCGTGCTGCACACCACCGACATCATATCGGCAGTTTTGCCGGCCTCGACGACCGTGCTCTCGCCATAGCGGTTCCGCGCAAAAACGACGCCTGGCTGCAAGCGGGCCAAATAGTCGTCAAGCGTTGAGGCGTCGATTGTCCTAGGGCAATGCGGAAATTCAGTCGGCGTGCGCCAGTTGCGCTGGATAACTCCGGACGTGAGTGAGGATGTGTCGGCGGTCTCCGGTATCGCCTCGGGCGGCGTTCGATGGAGCGGCGGCTGAGGGCGAATAGAAGGCGGCGTGATTTTGGCCTTCGGCGCATCATGCGGCTTGGAGGCAGGTCGGGCACCGGTGGTAGTCGGATGGCGATCCGGCTCGAAAATCCAGTCGCCAATAGTCCCTCCTCGTGCCGGATCACCTTTCGCAGCCCATTCCAGCAAACGCGTCCGACTGGCAGCGGCCTGTTCTTTAGTGACCGTGCGCATCCACTCCCAATTCAGAACAGTGTGTGAGCCCGGGTTCTCAAAGAAAGCCTCCAGTGAGCCGTAGGCCAGCTCGATGCGCCGCCGCGTGATTGGATTGAGAAGTATGTTCTCCAGCCGCGTTACCCACCGCAGGTTTTCCGCGCGGTTATTGAGACGATTTGTGTCAATGTGATCGACGACATGGTCTGGCGTTGGCTTTGCGCCGCAGAACGCGGTTGCCACGATGCGGTGCACGACGTGTCCGTTGATCGTGAAGTACCCGCTGTGTTTATCGAGCGAGCCAAAGGTCCAGACGCCATCAAGCTTTCGTCGGCGCGCGCCTAGTCGTGCGCGCCGCATGACCGCGCCATTGTCGCGGACGAGATAGACCTCATCCTTGAACTCAACCTCGCGCTCCTCATCGAAACGATGAAGCAGCTCCTGGCTTTCCGGTTGCTCAGCGCTCGAACCCGATGCTGGCATCCGCGCAGACGTATTGGTGTCGTGCATGGCACGGCCTCCGCTCCGTTTCCGTGGATTTCGTCAGCCTTACCGGCATCATGCCGGCGCTGGGTTCTTGTTCGCAGCCAGTTCGAGGTGCCAGGCGCTGCTTTTGCTCACATGCACTCACTCAGTCTGGGAATGCGCGAGCGCGCCGTCAAGACGATTCGGCCAATATGCACCTCAAGCGATCTCAGCCTTTGCGACGCGGCTGACCTCGGCGGGTTGGCATTGATGCGATCCAGGCCTTCAGAGCCTCGGCCGGTATCAACGTCCTGTTGCCAAGTTTTATCGCGCTCAGCTTGCCATCTGCGAGGGCCTTGTAGAGCGTGGATTTGCTCACCCCGAGCGCTGTAGCCGCTTCCTTTAGAGTGAACGCGAGCTTCTCGGCCGGCACTTCTGGAGGCGGCGGCGGCGGCATGACTTCCGGCTCGGGCGCCGGCTTTTGCGGCGGCTGATATGGCTCAAGGGCGATCAGCTCCAGCATGTCGATCGCGGATCGCAGGTGCCGATAAACTGAAGCACGCGCGCGTCACGGTGTTTCATCTGCGCCATCTGGAATGCACCAAGACCTCTCACGCTGTCCTCCTACGGGCTTAAAATGGGTCTTCGGCTTATCCCGAAATCAGGCCAGACTGGGCTATGCCCAAGCCGATTAACGCCATCCTTGAGCCCGATGAACGCTTCCGAACCTTCGTGAAGCTGCCCGACCTTCTGCCAATGACGCTGGCGGACCATCACGCCGCGATCGATGCGATCCAGCTCAGTCCCGCCACGCCGAGAAATGTGCGGACGGCATTCGAGCGCGCGCGATGCGCATTCCTCTATGCGTGGTTCGCCTACGAGCTGACGACACTTGCCCAGGCACAGGCATGCAGCGCCCTCGAACTCGCGCTCTACGACCACCTCAAAGCTCGCTATCCAGACAAAGAGTTCGGAAGCTTAAACGCCTGCCTTGAGAAGTGCATCGCGGACGGCGATTTTGACGGTTTGCGGATAGGTACTGCTGAGCCGCCCCACGATAGGCAGCGGCTAGCTGCCCTGCGCCAATTGCTCGTCAGCACACGCAACGAGATCGCCCACGGGTCTGAGATGGTACTCATGCCCGGTACAGCAGCCGATGTGATCCAGTGCTGCGCATCGCTCATCAACCACTTGCATCGCGCTTAACGCGCGATGCGCGCCCGCTGTCGCGCCCCATCCGCCAACAAAATCTCGCATCAAACCACATGCGCCTATCGAACTGCGTGTGCCAAGCGTGTGCCAAGGCGCTTGCAAGTCGCTGAAAAGATTCAGCTCTCCGTCCAATCCATCATGCGCGCTTTCGCGGGGCCCGCTCGGGCTTCGGCGGCGCGGGCAATGTCAAAACCCAGTGCCCAGATTTGCCCTCCCTGGCCCACCATCGCCTTGTGCCTGACCGCTCTAAACCTGAAGCGAATTCAAGCGCAGGGAGTTGGCGATGACCGACACTGACGAGAGCGCCATCGCAGCCGCCGCAATCATGGGCGACAGCAGGTCGCCCGTGAACGGATAGAGTGCGCCAGCGGCGATCGGCACGCCGGCCACGTTGTAGGCGAAGGCAAAGAAAAGGTTTTGACGGATATTGCTCATCGTGGCGCGTGATACCGCGCGAGCCCGGACGATGCCGGCGAGATCGCCGTGCAGCAGCGTCACGCCGGCGCTTTCGATGGCGACGTCCGTCCCCGTGCCCATGGCGACGCCCACGTCCGCCGCCGCAAGCGCTGGTGCATCATTTACGCCGTCGCCCGCCATCGCCACGACGCGGCCTTCGCCTCTCAGCCTCGCTACGATGCGCGACTTGTCTTCTGGCAGGACTTCCGCTTCCACGGCGTCGATCCCAAGTTTTCGCGCCACGGCTTCGGCCGTCGTCCGGTTGTCGCCGGTCAGCATTACCAGGCGCATGCCCTGCGTCCTTAGAGCGGCAAGCGCTGCTGGCGTTGTCGCCTTGATCGGGTCGGCGATGCCTACAAGCGCTACGGCGACGCCGTCGACACTCACGAAGATGGCGGTCGCGCCGTCACGGCGAAGATTCTCGGCGTGCGGCCGCAAGGGGCTTGTATCCACCTTCAGCTCGGCCAGGTACTTCTCTGCGCCAAGCGCGACGTCGTGACCTTCGACCTTTCCAATAACGCCCCGGCCCACTGGCGAGTCGAAATCGGCCGCCTCAGCCAGTTCCAGCCCGCGTTCTTTGGCCGCCGCGACAATTGCGAGCGCCAAAGGATGCTCACTCTTGTTCTCCAGACTGGCCGCAAGCCGCAGAACCGAGGCCTCAGTCTGGCCAGGAACGACTTGGAGAGCGACCACGGCTGGCTTTCCTTCCGTAAGCGTGCCGGTTTTGTCGAGCACCAAGGTGTCGACTTTTTCGAGACGCTCCAGCGCCTCCGCATTTCTGATCAACACCCCAGCGCGCGCGCCGCGGCCAACCCCAGCCATGATCGACATTGGCGTCGCCAGCCCCAACGCGCAGGGGCAGGCGATGATTAGCACCGACACGGCGGCGATCAGCCCGTAGGAGAAGGCCGGAGGCGGGCCAAACGCCCACCACGCAATCAAGGCAGCGAGCGCCACGCCGATGACGGCGGGTACGAACCAGCCCGACACTTTGTCTGCGAGCCTCTGGATCGGCGCGCGCGAGCGCTGGGCCTCGGCGACCATGTGCACAATGCGCGACAGCATTGTGTCGGCGCCCACGCGATCGGCTGCGATGACGAGCGCGCCGGTTTGATTGAGCGTGCCGCCAATCACACGCGCGCCGGCCTCGCGCGTGACCGGCATGGATTCGCCCGTCACCATCGATTCATCGATCGTGGAGCGGCCTTCTTGTACGGTCCCGTCCACAGGGACCTTTTCGCCGGGGCGCACGCGCAGGCGATCACCCACCGCGATCTGATCGAGCGTCACCTCTTCCTCGACGCCGTCTCTCATGCGCCGCGCAGTCTTCGGCGCAAGGTCAAGCAGCGTGCGAATGGCGCCGCCGGTGCGCTCGCGCGCCTGCAACTCCAGCACCTGGCCCAGTAGGACCAACACGGTGATCACCGCCGCCGCCTCGAAATAGACGGCTGCCTGCCCGTGGGCGTCACGGAACTCTGGCGGAAACAGGCCGGGGCCAAGCAGCGCCACGACGCTGTAGATCCACGCCACGCCCGTTCCCAACGCGATCAGCGTGAACATGTTGAGGTTGCGCGTCTGCAGCGATCGATAGCCGCGCTCGAAGAACGGAAAGCCAGCCCACAGAACGACAGGCGTCGCCAATGCGAACTGAAGCCATGGGTTCCAATGCGCGGGCACGATCCGATCGATGGCAAACACATGCCGCCCCATCTCCAGCACCAGGACCGGCGCAGCGAGCGCCGCGCCGATCCAGAAGCGGCGGGACATGTCAGTCAGCTCAGGGTTTGGCCCGGAGCCCACTGCGGGTGTCATGGGCTCAAGCGCCATGCCGCAGATCGGGCACGCGCCCGGGCCGTTGCGCACGACTTCCGGATGCATCGGGCACGTCCACTTGATGCCGGGTGGAACACGCTCCATCGATCCGGCGGGCGCAGGGCGATAATGGCCATGCGCGTGTGATGGCCCCTTTTTGTCCGCAGGCGCCGCATGGCCGGCGTATTTTTCCGGCGCGGCGGCGAACCTCGCTTTGCAGCCAGCGCTGCAGAACAGCACCTCCGCATCGTTCTGCGAAAGCCGATGCGGGGTGTCGTCCTTGACCGTCATGCCGCAGACGGGATCGAGGTGGTGCTGGTGAGGTAAAGACATGTTGCGTTCGCGAGCCTTGGCGCGCTCCTGACGTCACTTGCGTCAGACCTTGCACCTTCCCACAATAGGAAGGTCAACGCCGCAAATTCGATCCTGATCTCATGAATATAGGGCAAGCTTCAGCGCGAACTGGCGTCTCCGCCAAGATGATCCGCTACTACGAAAGCATCGGCTTGCTGGCGTCGCCGGCGCGCCGCGCCAATGGCTATCGCGACTACGGCGATCAGGACGTTGCGGTCTTGCAGTTTGTTCGGCGCACCCGCGATCTGGGGTTCTCGCTCGAAGAAGTCGGAGTCCTACTCGCGCTATGGAGCGACAAGGAGCGCCCCTCGCGCGAAGTGAAGCGCCTAGCTGAAACGCACATAGCCGATCTCGAGCGCAGAATTCGCGAGATGCGCGTGGTCATGAAGACGCTGCGGCGGCTGGCGCAACATTGCCATGGCGACGAACGTTCGGACTGTCCAATCCTCGACGACCTCGCAAGGCCGCGGGCAGAGCGCGTGAAGCGGTCGCCTCGGCAGCGTTCCTGAGCGGCCTTGCCCGAGGACAGCAAGATTCGTCAAGACAGGGGCGCGAACCCTGCCTACGCTGGCGCCATGATGCGAAGCGTGAATTGGATCAGGGCGATTGGCGGGGCGCTGTTGGCGGAGGCGGCGCAGATCGCCGCAGCGTTCGCGTGGGTGGCGATCTACTCTTATGCGATCAATCCAGGCCAGCCGGTGAGCGTGTACCAGCAACATGCGCAAAACTCGGGCCCATGGGTGTCGATCGTCGCCGGCTTTGTCATTTTCTATCTGGTCAGCCGGTGGATCGCGCGGTCCGTGCCGACGGCGCTTGCGCTCTTTGCGGTGTCTCTCGTCATCGACGTCTCGCTGCTGCTCTACCTCTCCACTTCAGTCGATCCCGTCTTGTTTGCGCTCGCGGGGGCGAGTTACGCCACGAAGCTGCTGGCGTGTTATCTTGGCGGACGCCACGGCGGGCCGCGAACTGCGCCGACATGAGGCAGGCGCCGGAGCATTTGCTGCCGGTGCTGATGCACATTCAAGCCAACCTGGACAGCGACCTGAGTTTAGCGGCGCTCAGCAAGCGGGCCGGCATGTCGGCGGCGCATTTTCATCGCACGTTCAAGTTCGAGATCGGCGAGACGACCGCCGGTTATGTGGCGCGGCTCCGCCTGGAGCGCGCCGCGTTTCGGCTCCAGATTCAGGAAGCGAGTGTTCTGCAGATCGCGCTCGATTGCGGCTATCGGAGCCACGAGACCTTCACGCGCGCCTTCCAGCGCGCCTTCGGCAGATCGCCGACCGCGTACCGGCAGTGGCGGCGTGCGCAGCACACCCGGCCGCGCGAGCCCGCCGGCGCAGAGATGCAAGCCCTAGCGTTCGAACTCTCCGCCACCAAAATCATCCGGCTGCGGCGCATGCATCTGGCCTTCATACGTCACACCGGCCCCTACGAAGATGTTCCCGACTCGCTGTTCGACAAACTCGAAGCCTGGTCGCTGTCCAAACGCTCGCCGGGGCCCCGCATCTGGATGGGCATCGGCCACGATGCGCCGGGCACAACGGCGGCGGATCGGCTGCGCTTTGACGCGTGCCTTGTGACGCCCGGCGCGTTTGCGCAGGACGGCGTCATCGGTCATCAGGTGCTGGAGGAAGGCGACTTCGCCGTTACGACGCACGTCGGCGCTTACGGTTCGTTGCCTGCGGCCTACGCCGATATCTTTCCGCGTGTGAGGTCGCTCAAGACCCACGATCTCATCGGACTTCCCGCGGTGGAAATCTACCGGACGATCAAAGTGAACACGCGGCTCCGGGTCAACGAAACCGACATCTGCCTGCCGGTGCGGCGGCGGTTGAGGGCGTAGATTCAACCGGAACACACGCCGCGTTTGGCGCCAGCGCTGGTCAAAGCCTGCCCCGCACCCTAAATTGAGCGCGGAGGCTTGATTTCATGTGGTTCTGGATCTGGATCCTGATTGCAGTGGTGGCGATCGTCGGGCTGTCGGTGTTCGTCGGCAAAATGGTCGGCGGCGCGAGCGGCCAGAAGCTCTCGCGCGAGCAGCAAGATCGCATGACGGCGCTCAAAGCGTCCGGCGCGCTGCGTCACCGCAAGTCCAATCGCGAGTAATGGCGGAAGCCGCCCGCGCCGAGTTGCCGGCCGGCAAGGCCGAGCGTTACGCAGTGTTGCGTGCGGAAATCGCCGCGGTCATCGCCGGCGAACCGAACCGCACCGCGCGCTACGCCACCGCCGCGAGCCTGCTCGCACATGCGTTCCCGGAGCGCTTCTTCTGGACCGGCTTCTACATCGTCGATGACACCAAAGGCGACGAGCTTGTGGTGGGTCCCTATCAAGGGACGCTCGGCTGCCTGCGCATCGCCTTTGGCAAAGGCGTCTGCGGCGCAGCGGCGGCGAAGCGCGAGACGATCCTCGTGCCGGACGTGCACGCCTTCCCGGGGCACATCGCCTGCGATAGCCGCTCCAACTCGGAAATCGTCGTCCCCGTGTTCGACGCGTCGGGACGCCTTGCCGCCGTGCTGGATGTGGACTCAACCGAGTTCAACGCCTTCGACGCCATCGACCAAGCCGGCCTCGAAAACATCTGCCGCGATCTTCTGACGCGCGGCTGACCCCATCGGCGGGCGCGCCCTTGCCCGTGCTGCGCCACGCGATATGAAAGGCGCGTTCTCAACTTGATCCCGAGGCGCGCGTGGCCATCATCCTTTCCCAGATCGCCTTGAACGCGACCGAAGCGGCCGCGATCGCCAGCGCGCGGCTACGCGGCTTTGGGCGCAAGAACGACGCCGATCAGGCGGCGGTCGACGCGATGCGGACGTCCTTCCAGACCGCGCCGTTCGAGGGCCGCGTGGTGATCGGCGAGGGCGAGATCGACGAAGCGCCGATGCTCTATATCGGCGAGAAGCTCGGCGCTGGCGGCCCGAAGATCGACATCGCCGTCGACCCGCTCGAAGGCACCAAACTTTGCGCCAACGATGCGCCGAACGCGATGACGGTTGTAGCACTCGCGCCCGAGGGCGGGCTCTTGCATGCTCCGGACATGTACATGGACAAACTGGCGATCGGCCCGGGCTATCCCGCCGGCCTGATCGACCTCGATCTGTCGCCCACCGAAAACGTGCGCCGTTTGGCCAAGGCGAAGGGCGTGCCCGTCAGCGAAATCCGCGCCTGCCTGCTCGACCGCGACCGCCACAGCGCCATCGTCGAGGAGCTGCGCTCCATCGGCGCCGGCATCCGCCTGATCCCGGACGGCGACGTGGCCGGCGTGTTCTGGACGACGGAAGCGGCGCGTTCGGGCGTCGACATCTACTTCGGCTCCGGCGGCGCGCCGGAAGGCGTGCTGGCGGCGGCGGCCATCCGCTGCGCCGGCGGCCAGATGCAGGCGCGGCTAAAGCCCGAGAACGAACAGGAAGAGCAGCGCGCCCGCGCCATGGGGCGCGACGTGCATGCAAAGCTCACGCTCGACGATCTCGTGCCTGGCGACGTCGTGTTCGCCGCGTCGGGCGTCACGCATGGCTCGATGTTCCAAGGCGTCCACTTCGAAGCGGCGCAGGCGTCGGTGGAGTCGCTGGTGTGGGAGAGCTTCAGCGGGCGCAAGAGCCGCGTGCGCTCCATCCATCCGCTGCGCTAATCCGGCTCGTTTGCGGCCGGGGCCGGCGCAGGCGCCTCGCCCTCAGGCCCGCCGGCGCCGTCGTCCACGAGCGGCGCGAGTTGCTGCGGCGCAGGCGGCGGCGCGATGCGGCGTGCGAACGCCGTGAGGCCCGGCACGTTCACTGCGCCGTCGAAGACGTGCATGGTTGCGCCCTCGAACGCCGCGCCGACAGGTTCGATGCGTCCGCCGAGGCAATCGCCCAAGAAGTGCTCGACAATCGCCAGATAGGACAAGCGGTTTCGCAGCTGCAGGAGTTCGCGGCCTTCATCGGGGAACACCACATAGGTCAGCCCGCCGCGCGCGCGCACGGCCTGCGCAACCTGGTCCGCTTCTGCGCGCGACAAACCGCGATCGCGCCCGCCGAGCGCCAGCAGCAGCCGGCCGCGTATTTGCCCCGCGCGAAAGAGCGGCGAACGATCGCGCAACGATTGCCGCCCTTCGGCCGTGCGCGTGTCGCCGATGCGCAGGAAGAGTTCATCGCGCCGCCACGCGGGCGCGGTTTCGAGCGTGGTGAGAAGGCTCGGCGATCCGCCGAAGCTGACGGCGCAGCGGAACTGGTTTGGCGTAAACGCAAGCGACGCCAAAGATGCGTAGCCGCCGAATCCGGCGCCGACGACGGCGACACGATCGGCCTGCGCGACGCCGTTCTCGACCGCCCACAGCACGGCGTCGAGCAAGTCTTCCTGCATCCGGGCGCCGGCTTCGCGGTTGCCGGCGTTGAGGAACGCTTTGCCGAAGCCGGTCGAGCCGCGGAAGTTCACGCTCAGCACCGCATAGCCGCGATTGGCGAGCCATTGGTGCAGTGGGTTGAAGCCGTACGAGTCGCGCGCCCAAGGGCCATCGTGCGGCAGCACGACAAGCGGCGCGGGCGCCTCGGGGCGCGCATCGCCGTTGACGTCCGAGCCGATCGGCAAGGTGAGATACGAGACCAGCGTCAGGCCGTCGCGCGCTTCGATCTCGATCGGCGTCATCGGCTGCAAGGGCGCGGAATCGAGCGCGGGACGGTGGCGGAAGAGCTGCGTGAGACGCCGCCCGGCCACGTCGGCGCGATCGTAGAGATACGAGCGCGGCGCCATCGTCGGGCCCTCTTCGACGACGATCCAGCGTGTGTCGTCTGCGTTGCGCGACACGACGCTGAAGTCGCCGCTGAGCTGGCGGTCGAGAAACTCGAGATCGGCTTGCGCCTCGGGATCGATGCCGCGCCATTCGCGGCGCAGATACTCGGTGGCGAACGCCTCCGGCGCATTGGTGGCCGGATCGAGCCACACATCGACGACATCGGCGCGGGCGCTCTCGCCGATGACCGTCTTGATGCGGCTCGCCGTATCCACGCGAACCAGCGCGGTGCGGTCGCGGTCCGTGCTGTCGAGCATCAAGAAGGTGCGGCCATCGCCCTCGAAGGCAATCGGCGCCGCCGACATCGCGTCCTCGAACGGAATGGCAAACAGCGTGCTCCAGCCGCCGTCCGCCGTGCGCAGCATGAGTTCCGCGCCGCCGTCGGGCGTCGGATGCACGCCGAGCCGCAAGCGGTTTTCGCGGTCGAGCACGTAGCGCGAGAAGGTGCGGGCGCCGAGATTGCGGTGCAGCACGGTGCGCGCGCCATCGGCGATGTTGACGCGCACGAGGTCGGGCCACGCCGGATCGCGCTGATTCAAGGTGACAATGACCGCACCAGGATCGGCGGCGCTGGTGGCGACGATCTCGGCGCGCGCGCCGGCGGGCGTCAGCGCGCGCGGCTCGCCGCCGTTGGCGTCGACCGCATAGAGCCGCCAGTTCTCGTCGCCGCGCTCGTCCAGCAGGTAGAGCAACGTCGCGCTATCCTTGGCCCAAGCGAAACTGCGGACGCCTCGGGTGCGGTCGTCGGTGACTGGGCGCGCGTCATCCATGGCGCCGACGGAGAGAACCCAGAGGTTCGTCACCCCGTCGCGCGGCGCCAAAAACGCCACCCTGTCGCCACGGGGCGAGAGCTGCTCGCCGTGCCGCGCGGGATCGCTGAACAAGTCCGTACGCGCGATCGAGGGCGGGACCGCCTGCGGCGGCACGTCCGTACGCGCGCCCTGGCGGCCGCAGGCGGCGAGGCCCGCCGCCAGCCACAGGGCCATCAGGGCCCCGGCCCAAACTCTGATCGCACTCGTCCCCACACCGAAACCTTACAGGGCCGTCATCCCCCGGCCAACTCGCATGACTGACAGGGAATTCACCTTTGCGGCATGGGTGGGGCGCGGGGTGCGGCGGATGCGCGCCAGCGCCGCCTCAGCGGGGAAAACCGGCGTTTTGACACCCCGCCCGGACACCCCTATCTCACGTGCGCTTTGGCCAATTCGACTCGCCCATCCGCCCCCACCGGCGCGCTCGTGCTCGCGGACGGGATGGTGTTTTTGGGCGAGGGGCTTGGCGCCGAGGGCGCGGCCGAGGGCGAGGTCTGCTTCAACACCGCCATGACGGGCTATCAGGAGGTCCTGACCGACCCTTCCTATGCGGCGCAGATCGTCGCCTTCACCTTCCCGCACATCGGCAATGTCGGCGCCAATCGCGAAGACATCGAGACCTCGTCGCCGGCTGCGGCCGCCGCGGCCCGCGGCGCCGTTTTCCGCGCGCGGCCGACTGCGCCGTCGAACTGGCGCGCCGAAGACGATCTGGATTCCTGGCTCAAGAAGCGCAACGTCATCGGCCTCGCCGGCCTCGACACGCGCGCGCTCACGCGCCGCATCCGCGAGCACGGCATGCCGAACGGCGTCATTGCGCACGCGGCCAACGGCAAACTCGACCTCGAAGCGCTGCACGCCCGCGCGAAGGCGTGGCCCGGGCTTGAAGGACTCGACCTCGCCAAGGAGGTCACGACAGCACAAAGCTATGTTGTCGCCGAAGGCCGTTGGACCTGGCCCGAAGGCGTGCGCGAGGTGAAGAAGCCGCGCTTCACCGTGGTCGTCATCGACTACGGCGTGAAGCGCAACATCCTGCGTGCGCTCGGCGACATCGGCGCGCGCACCATCGTGCTGCCGGCGACGGCGACAGCCGAAGAAGTGCTGTCGCACAAGCCCGATGGCGTGTTGCTCTCAAACGGCCCGGGCGATCCGGCGGCGACGGGCAAGTACGCTGCGCCGCAGATCAAGAAACTCGTCGACAGCGGCACGCCGGTGATGGGCGTGTGCCTCGGTCACCAGATGCTCGGCCTCGCGCTGGGCGCCAAGACCGTGAAGATGCCGCAAGGCCATCACGGCGCGAACCACCCGGTGAAGGACAAAGCCACCGGCAAGGTCGAGATCGTGTCGATGAACCATGGCTTCGCCATCGATCCGGCGACGCTTCCCAAGCACGTGAGGGAAACCCACGTCTCGCTGTTTGACGGCTCCAATTGCGGCATCGAGATCGAGGGCCTGCCGGTGTTCTCGGTGCAGTATCACCCCGAAGCCTCGCCCGGCCCGCAAGACAGCCACTACCTGTTCGAGCGCTTCGCCAAGCTGATGGCGAAGAAGGCCAAGAGCGCGGCTTAATAGGCAGACGGCGCGCTTGAGTTCACGATCTGGTAGCGGCCGGAGAGTTCCGCGTCCCAGACGCCATAGGCTTCGCTGGCCCCGTGGAACACGCCGATCTCGTCGGCGCCGTAGAGCACAAGCCGATAGCGCTCTTTCACGAAAGGCTTTTCGATGCTGTATCCGCTGAACTGAAGCACCGAAGAGTCTGCGCTGCCGCGCACCAGTTCAACGCCGGACAAGCCCGTTGCGGGCCAGGGCGATTTTCCGACCGTCCAGAGGATCTCGCCCTCAAGTGGGCCGCATACAGGCGCGAAGAGCGTGCCCTCCAACAGATAGACACTGCGCCTGACGCGAGCCTCGCCCGAGAGCAGAATGACGCGCCGGCAGGGCGCGGGCTCCATCGCGGCGGGCTGCGCCTCTGCGGACGCGACACCTTCTCCGTTCAGATCGCAGGGGCGAACCAAGCCGTCCGCGGGCACCGCGTCACCCAACAGCCCAGATTGGATCGCCTCGGCCGGTTGATGTGCGACGTTGCGGCTCATATGCAGTCCTCCCGTTCTAGGTTGAACGGCGATCCTGCACACTTTTCATCGATCTCAGCGCAACGGCGCAGACAGCGTCTAAGGCGAAGATTCCGTCTCGCGCCCAGACTCTACAGCTCGTCACACTGGAGTAGGATTTCAATCTTCCAATTGCGCGCGCAAAGCATGTTCGTCGGCCGTCGCGGCGTTCCGGGGTTCGTCATTTCGGCCAATGTAAATCCCGGTTTCTCAAGCAAGTGGCTGAGGTCGCGGCCGAGGCGATAACACCAAACCGCCGTGGCCGTTCCATCCATGCCGAAGGCGGCGATCAGCCCCGGTCCTCCGGCCCAAGCCTCCGCCTTGCGCAGCAAGAACACGGCAGTGCGACGTTCCGAGGCTTCGTCTGTCCGCTTTGGCGGCGCGCCCGTCCAAGCGCATAGATCCAGATACGGCGCGCCCTGGGTCTGGCGAAACGCCATATGCCGCTTGCAATCGTGCGGCGGCTGAAGCCGATGATGCAGGCGTTCATTGAGCAAAACCCGCCCACCCGGGCCCGCAGGACAGCCACTACCTGTTCGAGCGCCAAGCTGATGGCGGCGCGGAAAAAGAACGCGGCCTGAAGCCCCGAACATTCGGGGATCATTAGGAAACCGGTAGTACAGCCTTAAGCCGGCATGAAAACCTGGCTCGACATTCTGTGGGAGCGCCTTGCCGGCGGCGAGGACGCCTCGCTGCTCGGCAATACGCGCAAACGCTTCCTGACCTTCACCGCCGCCCTCACCGTGGCGATCGCCACGGTTTGGGTGTCGCTCACGGCCGGCAGCGTCATCGAAGGACGTCCGTTCGCCGCTCTGATGTGCGGGTTGGCGCCTCTGGTGTTCGCGCCGTTTCCCTACCTGACCCTGCGCTCCAACATCAGCCTCGACGTGCTCTCGCACGCCTATCTCATCACGCTCTACGTGGTGGTGACGCTGACCGCCAGCGCGCTCGGCGGCTCTGTATCGACGACGTCGTTCTTTCTGATGCTGCTGCCGCTGCTCGGCACGCTGCTGTTCGGTTTGCGCGTGGGCCTCGCCTGGGTCGCGATCGTTGCGGCGACATTCGCCGGCCTGCATCTCGGTCGCGAAGCGCTGCCGCCCTCGACCTACGATGCGCTGGGCCAGCCGCCGTTCGACTGGATGCGCATGCAGCACGTCTCGTTCTGGAACGCGGCGATGATCACGCTGCTGTCGCTGGCGGGCGCGCTCTCTGTCGCGAATTTCCGCGCCATTGTCGGCAAGTCGAGCGCCTTGCTGACCGAGGCGGCGCACCAGACCCAGGATGCGCGCCAGGCGCAACGCGCGGCCGAAGAACTGGCGCGCTCGAAATCCGAGTTCATGGCCAATGTCAGCCACGAGCTGCGCACGCCGCTCAACGCCGTCATCGGCTACAGCGAAATGCTTATCGAAGGCGCCGAGGCGCGCGGCGCGCTGGAAGAGGCTGGCGACAACCGCAAAGTGCTCGAAGCCGCCGTGAAACTGCGCGGGATGATCAACGACGTGTTGAAGCTCGCCGCCATCGACGCCGGCAAGCTGGCCATCGAGATCGAGGAGTGCCGCCCCGGCGAACTCGCGTTCGAAGCGCTCGAGTCTGTCGAAACGGTCCTCCAATCCAAAGGCGCTCGCGTGAGCATCGAGGATGCAACAGCCCCCGGCGTCTGGTTCGCGGACGCCCAGAAAGTCGGCCTCTGCATCCGCACCCTGCTCACCAACGCCGCCCACTGCGCCGCCAACGGCGCGATCGAACTGCGCATCTCTCAAGGCGGCGCGGAAGGCGCCGCCCGCCTGGTGATCGAGGTGACCGACAACGGCCCGCGCATCGATCCCGAGCGCGCGGAGCTGCTGTTCGAACCCTTCGCGCAACCGGAAGCGGGCAGCGTGCGCCATTACGAAGGCATGGCGCTCAGCCTCGCGCTTGCGCGCCGCATCGCCCGGCTGCTTGGCGGCGATTTGTCCGCGCGCAACACCGCATCGAACGCCGGCGCCTGCTTCCGGCTGGACATCCCGGCGCGCTTCGCCCCGGACGCCACCTCCAGCCAACCCCGCGCCGCGTGACTTGCGCCCCCAGCTAGCCGCGCGCGACCGGGCCGTGCATAAGCTCGCGCATGGCCAAGCCCGCACTGCTCATTCATCCCCCGCTCGGCATGTTCGAAATGCGCCTCGCCGGCGACTACGACGTCGTGCACTGGCCCACCGAACGCACGGACATCCGCGCCGCCGTCACCATCGGCCATGTCGGCGTCTCCAACGCCATGATCGACGCGCTGCCGGAGCTTGGCTGCATCGTCTGCTTTGGCGTCGGCGTCGACGGCATCGATCTCGCGTACGCCAAGCAGCGCGGCGTCACGATCAGCCACGGCCGCGACATCAATCACGAAGACGTCGCCGATGTCGCCATCGGCTTGATCATTGCGCGGCTGCGCCTCTTCACCGAGGGCGAGAAGGTGCTGCGCGAAGGAACTTGGACGCCGCCGCTCGCGGTGCCGCCGCAGAAGCGCTTGCGCGGGCGCAAGTTGGGCGTGGTCGGTATGGGCGCCATCGGCGCGGCCATCGCCCATCGCGCGCAGGCGTTCGGCATGGAAATCAAGTGGTACGGCCCGCGCGCCAAGCCCGGCGTGGCGTACGCCTACGAGCCCGACCTGCTGACGCTTGCCGAATGGTGCGACGTTCTCGCGGTGGCGGCGCGCGGCGATAAGACCACCGAGAAGATCATCGACGCCGCGGTGATCAAGGCGGTGGGTTCCGACGGAATCATCGTCAACATCTCGCGCGGCATTGTCATCGACGAGGACGCACTGATCGCGGCGCTGAAATCGGGCGCGCTGGGCGGCGCGGGGCTCGATGTGTTCGAGGAAGAGCCGACCCCGCCCGGGCGCTGGGCGGGCGCGCCGAACACGACGCTCACCCCTCACCTCGGCGGCGCCACGCGCGAAGCGCTCTGGGAAGGCTCGCAGAACGTGCTGGAAAACCTGCGCCGCTTCTATGCCGGCGAAGCGTTGCTCACGCCGCTTCAGGACTAACCCCGCGCGTTGGCGGAGTAGGCCAGCTCGCGTGTTTCGCTCGGGCTCGGGCAATCGGCTTCGTTGACGCCGCGCCGGCGCGCGGAGAGGCACCGCTGATATTGCTCGCGGCGCGGAAACAGGATGCGCCCGTCGGCGGTGTTGATCCACAGCAGCGGCATCGCCGCAGCGCCGGCGCCCGTCGCGCCCCGATCCGGCATGGCGTTCGCCTCTGCCACGACGGGTCTCCGGCGCGTCACGCGCGCCTGCGGCTCAGGCTCTGGCTCGATCATGGCGATGATTCCGGCCTCGCCCGCGCCCGTGAACGGCGACACCAGCGGCGCGCGCGTGTTGGCGGCGAGCAGCAAGACGAGCGCCGCCATCGCCAGCGAAGCGCCGCGTGACGCCCATCGCACCCGCGCGATCTCCGGGTCCATGCGCGACCTCTCCGCCACGCTTTGCCGCCTCGCCCCGCGCAATAGCGCGCGAAACTCTGGCCGTTCCGTGGCGGATTCTCCGCGACTGCGGAACATCGCGCGCACCGCGCCCGTTTCTCAACAACGCATGGATGGAGGTACATCATGGCTGACAGAGAAGGCGGCGGATCATCGCCGTGGGTGGCGTTTCTCGCCGGGATCATTCTGGTCGCCGTGGTTGGGTTTGGCGTCGTGGCCTACACCGGCGCCTTCCAGCCACGCGAGGCGACGCAGCTCGAAGTCGATATGCCCGACGTGAAAGTGAACCCGCCGGACATCGACCTGCCCGAACCGCCGCCCGCGCCGCAATTGCCGCCCGCCGCGGAAGAGCCGGCCCCGGCGCCGGCGCCATGACAAAGGGCGGCGGATCGCTCCGCCGCCAGTGTCCGCCGTCCGTTTGGGTTTAGCGAAGTTCGAACGTGACGCCGACGCTGACGCGCGTTTCGATCTGGCCGGGCGCCACCGGAGTGGACGCTGCGCCGTCCTGCGCGGCCATGCGCTCCATCGCGACAGGAACGATCGGCGCATAGCCGCCCCCTTCGTTCACGGCGACGATGCGGTGCACGCGCATGCCCAGCGCATTGGCGTACAATTCCGCACGGCGGCGCGCTTCGGCGATCGCATCGCGGCGCGCGGCGTCGAGCTGCGCATCGGGATCTTGATAGGTGAACGACACGCCGTTGACGGTGTTGCCGCCCGCGGCCACGGCCGCGTCGATCACGCGCCCGGTGCTGTCGATGTTGCGCACTTTGGCGGTCACCGAGTTGTTGGCCTGGTAGCCGGTGATGCGCGGCGCCTGGCCCTCGCCGTAGACCTGTTGCGGATAAACCGAGACGTTGGAGGTCTGGATGTCGCGCTCGGCGACGCCCGCGCGGCGCAACGCCTGGATCAGCGCCTGCATGCGCTGCGCGTTTTCGGCCAAAGCGGCGGCGGCGGTGCGCCCTTCCGTCGTCACGCCGAGATTGACGATCGCCATGTCGGGCCGGCCTTCGGAGAGGCCCTCGGCGTTCACGCTCAACAATGTTCCTTGCACCGCGGGTACGGTCACTTGCGCCTCCTGCGCGGCGGCGGGCAGCGGCGCCGCAACCATCGCCGCCAGCGCCATCAGCGCTGCAGCCTTCATCAATCGCATTGGAAATTCTCCGGATACGCCCTCAAAGCGCGCCAAGCCTCCCGTTCCGGGCGCCCAAATTACGGCGGCGACACGATTTTCCGCGCCGCTTTCGAAAATGTGACCGGGCAACCAATGTTCCCGCTTGGGCGTTTCCCTTCCGCCAGGAGATCGCCATGCGCAAGGATCGAGACCCCAAAGTCAAGCAGACGGAAACCCCGCCGCCGAAACCGAAGAAGGTCCGCGACGCCGGCCCGGACGCCATGCAGCACCCGCCCCGCCAATGGACCGAAGTGGACCAAGCCTCGGACGAGAGCTTCCCCGCCAGCGACCCGCCGGCGAAGTACTAGGCCAAATCGCCATCCGTGGCAGCGTGTGATATGCTGCACGCATGTCGCTTACCGACCGCATCACTTCTGAGCCCGGCAAGTTCGGCGGTAGACCCTGCATCCGCGGCCTACGGATTCGCGTGGTGGATGTACTGGATTTGCTCGGAGCGGGGCTCTCGCACGCCGAAATCCTGGCGGAGCTGCCCGATCTGGAGCCCGATGACATCAAGGCGGCCATCGCCTTCGCGGCGCGACGCGTTGACCATCCTGTCATCGCCTCGTGATCATTTGGCTGGACAATCACCTGTCGCCCGCGCTGGCGGCGTGGATCGCCTTGACTTTTCAACGCCCATGCACCGCCATTCGCGACCTAGGATTGGCGCGCGCGCCAGATCGCGACATCTTTCACAAGGCGCGCGACGCCGGCGCGATCCTGGTCTCGAAGGACCGCGACTTCGCGGAACTCGTTGATCGGCTTGGCCAGCCGCCGGCCATCATTCTACTGACGTGCGGCAACACCAGCACCGCGAATTTGCAAACGCTGCTGCTGACGCGGCTCCCAGCGGCCCTGGCGCTCATCGCCGGAGGCGAACCGCTGATCGAGATTGGCGGCGAAATATGACCTGCGCCTAACCGCCCCACCGCTGCGCCGGCTCACCCAACGCGTCAACCGCCTGCACACTGGACAGCCGCCGTCGTCGTTGGAGACGCGCACCAAAGCGGGGCGCACCGGCATCGTCGCGGGTGTTTGAATGTTCCAGGCAAGGCCAAGCCGCTCGATGGCCAAAATGAACCACCAGCCGGGATCCGGTTGATCGTCGTTCAGCCCAATGCGCGCGGAGCCCGGATACGCATGATGATTGTTGTGCCAACTCTCGCCCATTGAAAGCAGCGCGGCGATTGGAACATCGTGGCCTTGAACGCCCGCACCCCGCACCCGCCAGCGCATAGGTCCTGTGTTGTGCGCGAAGTACCCAACAAGCCAGTGTCCCGTGACGCAGACACTTACACGGGCAGCGACACCCCACACCACCCAACTCCATCCACCGAATGCAAAGAGAACAAACGCAACGGGAAGCTGCTGCCACATCCAGGTCCGCTCCATCAGGAGATAGAAGCGGTCAGTGGCGATGCGGGGTTCAGGTTGGAAATGCGGGGCGTTCTTGAGTTCAAGGTCGCAATGCAACTGCCACCAAGCGTCCAACCAAAAGCCGCGACCGTGCTTGAGATAGTCGTGGCAGCGCGGCTGGCGCTGCGCCCAATCGCGCAAGTCGTGCTGATGCATGAGCCCAAACGGCCCCGCCATACCCACAAGCACGCCCAAATAGACCATCAAGTACTCAAGCCACAGCGGGCACTCGAAGCTGTTGTGAATGAGTCGGCGGTGCATACCCACCGAATGGCCCGCGCACAGCGTGATGGCGCAGAACGCGAGAAAGAGGGCGAATGCGCCCCAGGTGAAAAGCGGAGGACCGGCGATCAAAGCGACGAGCGTCATTGATCCAATCCAGATCGACTTAGCCGGCTTCCATCGGACGCGGCCGTCGAGCGGATCAGTCGACGAGTCAACAACGATACGTTCCGACCCTTTCGCCCAATCCATCGCCACCTACTCCTTGTCGCGCGCCTGCTTGATGCGTTTGCTCTCGCGTTTCAGCGGGCGCGACACCGGGCAAACTTCCTGCACGAAGCCATTCAACGTGTTGACGAGGTTCTCGCGCACAAGCGCGTAGTGGATGAACTGCCCGCGCTTATCGCCCTTGATGAGGCCCGCGTTTTCAAGGATCGCGAGATGCTTTGAGATGGATGGCTTGCTCATCGAGAAACGCGCGGCGATCTCACCGGCCGTCAGTTCCGCCTCCGCGAGGTAGGCCAGAATCTTGCGTCTGGGCGTGGACGCCAGCGCCTCAAAAACCGTCTCAGCCAACTAGTCCACCATTTAGCTAATAATCTAATTCTCTAGTTAGCTATTTGACCCAGGTCAAGCTCAACTCTCTCCGGTCAGATCACTTTCGGCCCCGAAAAACCTTACGGAATCAGCGGCCCCCGAATCGTTGCGGCGAATCGGTGTATAATACGGCTTAACGCCGCTTCCCTCAGGTTCCGATGCGCTTCTCCGACGCCTTGCTACGCCAGGTGCGCGACCGGGTTTCGATTGCCGACTACGCTGGCAAACGCCTCACCTGGCACAAAGGCAAGTCCCGGCCCTCGGCCGGCGACTATTGGGCTTGCTGCCCCTTCCATCAGGAAAAGTCGCCCTCGTTCCACGTGCTGGATCAGAAGGGCATCTTCCATTGCTTCGGCTGCGGCGAAAAGGGCGACGTCTTCACCCTGGCGATGAAGCTGGAAGGGCTGAACTTTCCCGAAGCCGTGCAGAAGATGGCCGAAATCGCCGGCGTGCCGCTGCCGAAGGATGAATACGAGGACCGCGGCGAAAGCGACCGCCGCAAGCGCCTCTTCGCGATCGTCGCGCGCACCGCGAGGCTCTACGCCGAGGCGCTGCGCTCCTCGGGCGGCGCGGACGCGCGCAAGTACCTGCAAGGCCGCAAGATCGGCCCCGATGAATGGGAGCGCTTCGGCATCGGCTTTGCGCCGGACGAATGGACCTGGACCATCGACAAACTCAAAGCCGAAGGCTTCACGATCGAGGAGATCGTGGCCGCCGGCGTCGCGCGCGAAGGCGATGACGGCAAGCGTCCGATCGACACCTTCCGCGGCCGCGTGACGTTCGAAATCACCGACACCGCCGGCAAGCCGATCGGCTTCGGCGGACGTCTGCTCGATGCAAACGCCAAAGCCGCCAAGTACATCAACTCGCCGGAGACGGCGCTCTATTCCAAGAGCCGCGTGCTCTATCGCCTCAAGCAAGCGCGCGAACTGCTGGCGAAGACGAAAGCGAACGGGCTGGTCGTCGGCGAAGGCTATCTCGACGTGATCGCGTTCGAGCGCGCGGGCGTCGCCGCCGTGGCGCCCTGCGGCACCTCGCTGACGGACGAGCAATTGCACCTGCTGTGGCGCGCGGGCGGCGAGCCGGTGTTCTGCTTCGATGGCGACGCCGCAGGCCAGCGCGCCGCCGAGCGCGCGCTCGACATGGCGCTGCCGCACCTGGCGCCGGCGCGTACGCTGAAAATCGCGCACGCCCCCGGCGGCGAGGACCCGGACGACATCTTCCGCCGCGCCGGCGCCGAGGGCCTGAACGCGCTGATCGCCGCGGCTGTCCCCGCCTCCGACGCGCTATTCGAGCGCGAAAAGGCGCGCCATGGGCTCGCCACCCCGGAGGCGCGCGCGGCGTTTCAGGCGGGGCTCAAAGAAGCCATCGCCAAGATCGCCGACCGCGACACCCAGCGCGCCTACTTTTCCGAACTGATGAGCCGGGCCAATGCAGTGCTGCGCGCCCAGCGCCCGCCCTGGCAGCCCGGCGGCGGTTTCCGCCGCAACGAGCCCGCCCCGCCGACAGCGGAGCTGAAGGCGTTCTCCGCCGCCCCCGCCGCACGCCCGGCGGCCGAGAACTTCCTCCGCGCCGCAGCCGACTTTCCTGGCATCCTCGCCCGCTTCGCCGACTGGATCGAACGGCTCGACATCACCGACCCCGACCTTGCCGCCATCCGCGACGCCCTGCTGGAGCTCAATGCAGCCTCCGAACAGCGTGAAGCCGCAGGCCAAACCATTGACCGGGCGGCGCTGAGCCTCCATTTGACCCGATCGGGCCAGGACCGCGCGGCAGCGCGCATGGCGCGGTGGCCGAAGCCGCGCGCAGCCGCCGAGGGGGCGGACGTCGAAGCGGAATGGCTGGCCCTGGCGACACGCGAAATCGTGGCGCCGGCGATCAGGGAGGAATTGGCTGAAGTGCATGCCTTGGCGGCGGCCGGCGATGACGCCGCGTTCGCGCGCTATCAGGCCCTGAGCCGCGAGGCGCGCGAGATCGAAAAACGCGCCCGCGACGGCCGAACTGAAGAAACGCCCGCTACAGACGCCGACGATCTGGTCGCCTGACAATCAACGCCTATTTTCTTGGAAGAGCCGAGTTCTGATGAGCAAGACCGAAGAAACGACGACGGACGAAAAGGACGCCCCCGAAGGGCCGATCCTCGATCTCTCCGACGCCGCCGTGAAGAAGATGATCAAGGCCGCCAAGGCGCGCGGCTTCGTCACCCACGAAGAGCTCAACAAGGTGCTGCCGTCGGAGGAGTTCTCCTCCGAACAGATCGAAGACGTGATGTCCCAGCTGAACGAGATGGGCATCAATGTCGTCGACAACGAAGAGGAAGGCGAAGCCGCCGAGGAAGAAGGCGCGGCCAAAGCCGTCGTCACGCGCGACGAAGCCAAGCCGCCCGTCACCAACACCCGCGAAGACGCCGACCGCACCGACGATCCGGTGCGGATGTACCTGCGTGAAATGGGCAGCGTCGAACTGCTCTCGCGCGAGGGCGAAATCGCCATCGCCAAGCGCATCGAGGCCGGCCGCGACGCCATGATCCGGGGCTTGTGCGAAAGCCCGCTCACGTTCGAAGCCATCATGGTGTGGCGCCAGGAATTGCGGGAGCAGAAGATCCTGCTGCGCGACATCATCGATCTCGAAGCCACCTACGGCGCCGAGATGGGCATCGTCCCGCAATCGGCGCCCGGCGTGAACGCCGACGGCCTGGTCGATCCCGAGGCCGCCAAGGCCCAGCTCGCCGCCAAGGCCGAGGCCGAAGCGGCCGAGAAAGACCCCGGCGAAGCCGCCGCCGAAGCCGACAGCGATAGCGACAGCGAATTCGACGACGAAGCCGCGATCTCGATGTCGACCATGGAGGCCGAGCTCAAGGAAGGCGTGATGGCGACGCTCGACGCCATCGCCGACGCGTTCGGCCAATTCCGCAAGCTGCAGGAAAAGCGCATCGATCTGCGGCTGAAGGGCAAGTCCCTCCCCGGCGCGCAGGCGGAAAACTACGAGACCGCGCAGAACACCATCATCGAGCAGCTGAAGAAACTGAAGCTCAACAATGCGCGCATCGAGAGCCTGGTCGAGCAGCTCTACGCCATCAACAGGAAGCTCATTCAGCTTGAAGGCAAGCTAATGCGGCTGGCGGAATCCAACGGCGTGCCGCGCCAGCAATTCCTCGACGCCTACCAGGGCCACGAACTCGATCCGAAATGGACCGAGAAGGTGAGCGCAAAGTCGAAGGCGTGGACCAAGTTCGTCGCCAGCGAAGCCGACGAGATCGCCGAAATCCGCGGCGAGATCGGCGTGCTCGCCACCGAAACCGGCGTGCCGATCGACGAGTACCGCCGCATCGTCCACGCCGTGCAAAAAGGCGAGCGCGAGGCGCGCCAAGCCAAGAAGGAGATGGTCGAAGCGAACCTCCGCCTCGTCATCTCCATCGCCAAGAAGTACACCAATCGCGGCCTGCAATTCCTGGATCTGATCCAGGAAGGCAATATCGGCCTGATGAAGGCGGTCGATAAGTTCGAGTATCGCCGCGGCTACAAGTTCTCGACCTACGCGACGTGGTGGATTCGTCAGGCCATTACACGCAGCATCGCTGACCAGGCGCGCACCATCCGCATCCCGGTGCACATGATCGAGACCATCAACAAGCTGGTGCGCACCAGCCGCCAGATGTTGCACGAAATCGGCCGCGAACCGACGCCGGAAGAGCTTGCCGAAAAGCTCGGCCTGCCTTTGGAGAAGGTGCGCAAGGTGATGAAGATCGCCAAGGAGCCGATCTCCTTGGAAACGCCGATCGGCGACGAAGAAGATTCACACCTGGGCGACTTCATCGAGGACAAGAGCGCGATCCTGCCGGTCGACGCCGCGATTCAGAGCAATCTGCGCGAAACCACCACACGCGTGCTGGCGAGCCTGACCCCGCGCGAAGAGCGCGTCCTGCGCATGCGCTTCGGCATCGGCATGAACACCGATCACACGCTGGAAGAAGTGGGCCAGCAGTTCAGCGTGACGCGCGAACGCATCCGCCAGATCGAAGCAAAAGCGTTGCGCAAACTGAAGCACCCGAGCCGAAGCCGGAAGCTGCGGAGCTTTTTGGATAACTGATGCCAGTCCCGCGCGAGATTCCGCGAGAGCTTGCGTATCCTGAGCTCGTCTGGCCAACCATACTGGCCATTCGAGAGAAAGGTGGATCAGCCAGTATTGAAGAGATTGAAGACGGCGTCGCGCGCCTAATGAACCTGTCGGAAGACGTATTGGCGGCGCCGCACACGCAGGGTTCACGGACGGAGCTTCAATACCGCCTCGCCTGGGTGCGCACCTACTTGAAGAAAAATCGGCGCCATCAACAACAGCGCACGGGCCGTTTGGTCCCTGACGGATATTGGCGACCGACTGACTGAAACCGAGGCACGCGACGTGTTTCGGCGCGTAACGGCTGAGGCGCGCGCGATTGAGGATGCCGCCGGCGATGCCACGACAGAAGTCGAGAGCGCCAGTGTTGCAATCGCTGACGATGCCACTTGGGTGGATCGTCTTCTTGAAGTCCTCAGCACCATAACACCCGACGCATTCGAGCGACTGTCGCAACGACTTTTGAGAGAGTCAGGTTTCACGAAGGTGGAGGTGACCGGGCGGTCGGGCGACGGCGGCATCGACGGCATCGGCGTGCTTCGCATGAACTTGGTATCGTTTCAGGTTCTCTTCCAATGCAAACGATGGAAGGGATCTGTCGGCGCTTCTGTTGTCCGAGACTTTCGCGGCGCAATGGTTGGACGCGCCGATAAGGGTCTGATCATCACGACGGGTACGTTCACCGCAGAAGCACGACGCGAAGCGACGCGCGACGGCGCGCCTGCAATTGACCTCATCGACGGCGAGTATCTGTGCCAACTCCTCAAGGAGCGTCGACTAGGCGTGGGCGTCCAGATGGTTGAGGACATTACCGTCGACGACGCATTCTTCCGCGCAATCTAGTCCGTCATTCCGGACGCGCGCTTTGCGCGCGATCCGGAACCCAGGGGCAAACGCACCGCCGCTCGCCCCTGGCTTCCGGGCTCTTCGCGTGCCGCGAAGCCCCGGAATGACGAGCGCTCCGATTTGTGCTACTGTATGCCTCCATGCCCGCCGACACGCTCACCATCTCCCTCACCGGCCCGCTCGCGGAGAGCGTCCGCGCCGCCGCGGAAGCCGAACACCTGACGCCCGAAGAGTTCGTCCGCAAGGAGATGGAAGAATCGGTCGCCATCCGCGCTGAGGCCGCCGAACTCGACTGGGAAGAAGACATCCGCCGCCTCGAAGAGCCGGGCGAGAGCATCCCCCTCGATCAAGCCATGGACGAGTTTCGCGCCAAGATCGCTGAAGCGCGCGCCCAAGCCAAATCCAAGTGACGCGCCGCGTCGAGCTTCGGCCCGCCGCTCGCAAAGACCTCGACCGCCTCGTCGCCTTCATGGCGGCGCTTGATGAACGTAGCGCCGATCGGCGCGAGCAATGGCTACGCAGGTCCCTCCACGCGCTCGGTTGTCATCCCTTCAAGGGGCGGCCCCACAAAGGGCGCGAGACGCTGCGTGAGTTCACGCTCAGGCACGGCAAGTCGAGCTACCTCGTTCGCTATGAGGTGTCAGACGATGTCGTCCGCATCACGCGCATTTGGCACGGCAAGGAAGATCGCTAGCCGCCCACCCTCGAGCAGGCTAGAACGGGCCGAAGGGGAAAATCATGACAGCACGCAGCATCGCCGCCGCATTTGCGCTTGCGCTTCTGGCGACGCCCGCCGCCGCCGACGAGGTTTGGTCGCTGCCGAGCGGCAACCAGATCGTGTACGACCGCGACGTCGGCGACGTTGCGGTGCTGACCTATCGTCCCGAGCAAGGCCTCGGTCAGGGGCAGATCTTCGTCGTTGGTCTGGCCGGCCAATACGAAGGGCGCAGCCGCTATGAGGCCTATTGGGTCGAGCCGGACGACGCGGGCCCGCCGTGCGCCGCAAGCCTTGTCGACGCGGAGGGCAATACCTGGCGCCGCTGGGGCCTGGCTTCGGTGTCGTTCCAGCGCGCCACGTTCCCTTCGAGCATCACCATCACGCGCGGGACGTGCTTGAGCCCGCCCGGTCGCGCACGCATCACCGCCCGCCCGGTCGTGGGCGCTGGCGTACGCTGATCAGCTGTAATTGAAGCTGACGCTCACACGTGGCTTCTTGGCGGCGTTCATCGGCACTTCGTGGCGGACGAAGCTCTCCCACATCAGCACCTCGCCCGCTTGCGGCGTCACGTACACGAACGTGCGTTCGCTTTCCGGCGCGGTTTCGGCGCGGGCGGGCGCGGCCATCATCAGCGGATGGCGCGGGTCTTCGAGCTTGAGCGCTGAGGCGCCCGCCGGCACATCGACATAGTACGTGCCGGAGAGCACCGAATGCGGATGGATATGGCCGGTGTGTACGCCGCCTGGATCGAGCACGTTGATCCAGATCGAGTCGAGCTTCAGTCTGCGCCAGCCGGGATCGAAGTGCAGCGCGCGCGCGAAGGCGGCGGCGTGCTTGTCCAGCGCGCCCTTGAGCTGCGCGAAAGCCGGATCGCGTTTTGGCAGATCGTTCAAGGAGGCGTAGGAGGTGTATCCCTTGTAGCCACGCTCGCGGCTCCACCCCTGCCCCGCCGCGTCGCCGGCGGCGATGGCGCGGCAGCTCTTCAACAGCGCCGCATTGTCCACGCCCTCGATCGCGGCGCGATAGAGCTTGGTGACGAAGAGCGTCTTGATCTCGGCCATGACCGCGAGCTTAGAGCGCGCACCGGCGCGCGCGGCAAACCTCTTCGCCCAGAAAAAATGGCGCCCCCGTTCGAGACGGAGGCGCCAGGCGGAACGCGTGTGCGCGGGAGGCGGAGCACGCGAGAGAGGAGGCGTTGCGCTTAGTTCGCGAGCGCCGCTGTTTGCAGCGCCGGCGTGATCGACGCGATGGTCAGCTGCGGACCGCGGCGCGAGACGTCGCACCGCACGTTTTGCAGCTGGCCGTCGCGCCAGACGTCGAGATCGACCCGCACTGACGCGCCGCGCACGCGGACCTGGTCTAGACGCACAGTGGCGGCCTCGCCCGCCTGAGCGGTAATTTCGGCGCGGCAGAGGCGGATGGCCTCGGTGCGGTCGGCCACGTCATCGGCGGACGCAACGCCCGGGATCACGAGAACGGCGGCTAAGGCCATGGCGGACATAAGGAAGTTTTTCATGGAACCCTCCGGGGAAGAGACGGTTGACCGGTTCACTATGACGACCGGTCTATTGCCTAGGTATCACTAGACCGGTCGTCATACAAGTGCTAATTTCAGGTCATGGCCAAAACGTCATCGACCCGCGAAGACATGCTCGCCGCCGCCGTCGACCTGTTCGGCGCGCGCGGCTACGAGGGCGTCGGCATCGCCGAACTCTTGGAGAAGTCGGGCGCGCCGCGCGGCTCGCTCTATTTCCACTTCCCGGGCGGCAAGCAGCAGATCGGCGCAGAGGTCGTCGCCCGCGTCGGCGCCGAAGTGGCGGCGCGCTTCCGCGGTCTGCACGACAGCGGGGTCGACCTGCCCACCTTCATCGAACGCGTATTCAAGACCACCGCCAAGGAAAGCAAGGAGCGCTGCTATGTCGCCTCCTGCCCGATGGCGGCGATCGCCACCGGCTTCGGTTCGTCAGACGAGAAACTCGCCGCCGCCGTGCGCGACGCGTTTGCGTCTTGGGAGCGCGAGATCCGCGACGCTGCCAAGGCGCGCGGCATGAGCGAGGCCAACGCAGGCGTCTTCGCGTCCGCCATGCTGGCGGCGATGGAAGGCGCGTTCGTGATCTCCAAGGCGCAGAAATCCTCGGCGCCGCATGTCAACGCATCGCGCGCCATCACCGCGCTCGCCCACGCGCTGATGCCGAACTGACGGGCGCATGCGCCTCAACCAAGTCACCGCGCCGGCGCACGATCTTGAGCGGTCGATCGCGTTCTATCTGCTGCTCGGCCTCAAGTTGATCGTGAAGAACCCGCACTACGCGCGCTTCGAGCTGCCTGAGGGGGACGCGACCTTCTCGCTGCACCTGGCCGCGGGAGAGATCCCGCGCGCGAACGCGCCACAGCTCTACTTCGAGTGCGATGTCGATGCGGAATACACGCGCCTCAGCGCAGCAGGCGTTGTCTTCGAGCACCCGCCCACGGATCAACGCTGGCTCTGGCGCGAAGCGTGGCTGCGCGATCCCGCCGGCAACGCGCTCTGCCTGTTTCACGCCGGCGAGAACCGGCGCAATCCGCCCTGGCGCCTCGGGACCTAGCGCACGGGGCAGATCCACGGATCGCCGCTGCCAATGCGGAAGCGGACCTCTGCCAGCGTCCCGGTCAGTTCATACGACTGGCGCGTGAAGCGGAAGCCATCGCCATTCGACGGTTGGCGCCGGAGCGTGATCGCGGGTTGCCGGATGCGGTTGACGATCGCTTCGTTGTCGTCGAAGTCGAAGATGATGCGCAGCTCTTGATTGGAGTTGCAGTCGTAGGTGAACGCGCGCCGTCCCGTCATGCCGGCGAGCGGATCGGTTGACGGCGCGGCCGTGGGTGCGGGCGCGGGCGTGGGCGTGGGCTCATAGCGCGGCGCAGGCGGGGCGACCGGCGGCTCGGGCGTCACCGGCGCTTCCACCGTCGCCGGCGCCTCGATGCCGTAGCGCCGATAGGCGTCGTCGATGCCCGCATACATCTGGCGCGCGCGGGCCAAATCGGCCAGCGCCTCCGGCTCGCGCCCAAGCCGCAACGCGGCCACGCCCCGGCCGAACAGATAGTGTGCGCTCGAAGGATCGCCGCGCACGGCCGCGTCGTAGTCGTTCCAGGCCGCCTGGATGCGGTTTTGCCGCAGATTGAGCATGCCGCGGGTGTCGAGCGCGTTCGGCTCCTCGTCCGTGCCGCGCGCGAGCTCGACGGCGCGATCGCAATAGCGTCGCGCGGTCTCGTGATCGCGATTGAGATAGGCGGCGCGGATCCAGCACGAGAGGTTGTTGTATTCGGCGTTGTCCGGATCGCGCGCCGTCGCCTGATCGTAGTCCCGCAACGCCTGCTCGTAGTCGCGCAATTGCGCATGCGCTTCCGCCCGGCTGTAGTACGCCGCGCCATAATCCGGATCGACCTGCAACGCGGCGGAGTGCGCGCCGATGGCGCGCTGATAGTCGCCGCGGTTGTACCAGATCAGGCCCCGGTTGCGCAGCGCAGTGGCGTTCTGCGGATCGGCCTGGACCGCGCGGTCGTAGTCGGCCATGGCCGCGTCGTAGTTGCGCAGCTGGTAATAGGCGTTGCCGCGCGAATTGTAGTCGATGCTGCTGCTCGGATCGAGGCGCAGCGACTGATCGAAATCGGCGATCGCCTGGCGATAATCGCCGAGTTCGTAATAGGACGCGCCGCGATTGCCGAAGTCCGGCGCGGTATGGCGGATCGCCAGCGCGCGATCGAGATCGGCGATCGCCGCGCGATAATTGCCGAGAATGTAGTAAGCGTGGCCGCGATTGCCGAACGCATCGCCGTGCGTCGGATCGAGCGCGATGGCCTGGCTATAGTCGGCGATGGCGCGCTGGTATTCCCGCTGCCCGCCCCACGACACGCCGCGATTGTAGTACGCGTTGGCGAAGCGCGGATTGAGCCGGATGGCCTCGTTGTAGTCGGGCATCGAGCGCTGATAGTTGCGCTGGCGGTTATAGCCGTTGCCGCGGTTCTGATAGGCGACGGCGAGATTTTCCGTGCTCTCGTTGCCGGAGGCGATGATGCGGCCGCAGGCCGCGATCTGCTGGTCCAGCGTGAACCGGTCGATATCGTTGACGCAGATCTCCCAGTTCTCGTCCCGGCTCTGCGCGGCCGCAGGCGCCAACGCGAACACACTCACGGCCGTCAGCGCCGCCAGAGCCACGAAAACGCGCATCGGTCCACCCTCCCGTGGGGAGGATAATCACAAGCGCAACCGCCTCGCCAGCGCTATTGCGTGATCAGGATCGACGGCGGCGGCGGGCGGGATTCGTCGGATTGATTGCGCAGCAACAGCTGCATCAAGAGCGCCAGCACTTGCGAGGAGCGGTCGCCGCTGTCGAAATCGTCGCGGCACGGTCCGTCGGGCGTGACCTCCGAGCACGAACGCGAAATGGCGGGGCCCGCGAAATAGCGCGCGCCGCCATAGCTGACCGCCGCCGCGTACGTGCGGCCTGCACCCGATGTGGTGACGCGGAAGAGCGGCACGCCCTGCCCGCCGCGCGGGATGCCAGCCGCGCCGACGCGGATCGGCGCGTTGAACGCGGCCGCGGCGGCGCCGTTGTCGCGCAGCAATTCGCCGAGATAAAACACGATGTCGTTCAGCGAGCGCAGGAAGATCACGTATTCCACGTCGCCAACGATGATGCGGGCGGCGCTGTCGCAATTCGTCAACGTGGCACCGGCGGCCAAGGCGCGCGGACGCGCAGGCGCGTACGCCGCGACGAAGCCGCAGACGGCGCTCATGCTGGTGACGCGATCCGGACCTTGGCCGGCAAGTTCGCGCGCCAGCGTGCGCGCCAGACGCACGTAATCGCAGCCGCGCGTCGCCACGGTCGCCGCGCAGTCGTCGCGAAAGTCGCCGGCGTCGTTTTCGAACTCCGTCACCCGCGCCGCCGGGTCGGGCGAGATGCGCACGATGCGGTCGGCCAGCAAAAACAGCAGCAAGTCCTTCGGCCAGCCGGCGTTCCAGTATTCCGCGAACACGCCGGGGTCGGTGGGCTCGAACATGATGTTGCGCAGATCGCCGGCTGAAAACGGCGCGACGCTGTAGCTGGGCTGGCGCTCGATTCCGCGCGTGATCCCCGCTTCGCCGACCGCCCAGGGCGACGCGATGTCGCCGAGATTGATCGAACCGAGGGTCAAATTTTGGCCCGAGGTGATGCTGGGCGAATCCTGGATGGCGGACATCGCCAAGTATTGCGTCGGCAGCCGGTCGCGCGCGCGCAGGATGTTGACCAGGATCTGCCCGGTCATCGCCTGCGCGTAGGCCTCGTTGAACGCAATCGCGTCGGCGGAGAGATCGCCGACGAGGCGCGCGCGGCGCTCCTCCCCGGCGTACGTTGTACAGCTCGCGCAGAGCATGGCGGCGGCGGCGACGGCGATCAGGCGCATGCGGCGGTTCCCTTGGAACCTCGACGCTGTGCGCCGGCGCGCGCGGCGCGCAAGCTTTCTCTCCAGACGCGAGGGCTTGCTCTCGACGCCAGTTTGGCTTTGAACGCGGGGGATGGAGCACTTGATCGAGGGGTACCGGATTTACCGGGAAAAGCGGTGGCCGGAGCTGCAGGCCCTGCACCGGCGGCTGGCGGAGCGCGGCCAGTCGCCGAAGACGCTGGTGATCGCCTGCGCCGACAGCCGGGTCGACCCCGCCACCATCTTCAACGCCGGGCCCGGGGAACTGTTCGTGGTCCGCAACGTCGCCAACCTGGCGCCCCCGTTCGAGAAGGCGTCTGGCTTTCACGGCGTCAGCGCGGCGATCGAGTTCGCGGTGAAGCAGCTCAAGGTCGAGACCGTTCTCGTGCTCGGCCACGCCCAATGCGGCGGCGTCGCGGCGGCGCTCGAGGATCGCCCGCGCGATCCGGCCTCCTTCCTGGATGCCTGGATTAGCCTCCTGGACACCGCAAAAGCGCGCATCCCCGCGCACGGGGACCGGGCGTCCGAGCTTGAACACGAGTCCATCCGCGTGACGCTCGAGAACCTGGCAACCTTTCCTTTCATACAGGATGCGCTCGCGGCGCGACGGCTCAACCTTATCGGCATGCGGTACGGCGTCGCCGACGGGGGGCTCGAATTGTACGATTCCGAGACTGGCGCCTTCAAACCGGTGCTTTGACGCGATTTCACAGTATTGCCGCGCGATCCCCCTGTAGTGCGGCGTTCGTTCCGTGGTATTGCCCTTCGCAGCGGCGTGGGATGGGACGGCCAGGAGACGTCATGGCGGACGTGCTCATCGTTTGTGTACGCGAGGACGAGCCTCAGGCGAAGGCGCTCGCAGATATGTTCGAAGCTGCGGGCTTCTCGATCGGCGGCGCGCCTTCCAGCGACGCAGCGCTGCGCTCGAGCGGCGCGGGCGTCGTGGTGTGGTCGCAGGCCTCGATCCGGTCGAGGCCGTTTCTTGACGCCGCGCAGCGGGTGATCAACGCCGACAAGGCGGTGGTCGCGAGCCTGATCGAGCCGCCGCCGCCGTCCAGCATCGGCAACGCCACCGCATTCGATCTGTCGCGCTGGGATGGCGACCCCAACGACCCGGCGCTCGATCCGCTCTTCTTCGCCGTCGACCGCATGGTCAACGCCGCGCGCTCATCCGTCGGCGCCGCCGCGCCCGCGACGGACTACGATCGCCGGCCCCCACCTGCGCGCGCCGCCTCGCGCGCCGAACCCGCGCCCGCCCCGCGCGCCCGCGGCGGCGAGACGCTGAGCGACGAGGCCGCGCACTGGCGCTCGATCCGCGACAGCCGCGATCCGGCGGACTTCATGGACTACCTGGCCCGCTACGGCGCCGACGGCGAGTTTGCGGAACTGGCGGAAATGCGCTTGCGCCAGCTGACCTCCGGCGACGTGCGCTCGGCGGCGCCGCCGCAGCGGCCCGCACCGCGCCCGCAACCGCGCGCGGAAGCGCCGCCTGCCCGCCGGCCCGAACCGCCCGTGCGCCGTCCCGATCCGCCGCCGCGCAGGCCGGACCCGCCGCCGCGGCGCATGGACGCCGCGCCGTTGCCGCCGCCGCCGCGCCGCGCTCCGCCGCCGGACCGCACCTATGACCGCGACCTGCGCGAGCCGCCGCGCGAAGGCAGCGCCATGCGGACGTTCCTGCTGATTGCGCTGCTCGGCGGCGCAGCGCTGTTCGGCGGACTCTACTTTGGCGGCAACATGGCCGGCCAAAGCGGCGCGCCCACGACCGAGAACGTCGAGTCCACGCCCCCTCTCGGCGAACCCGCGACGGGCGCGCCGCCGACGGACTTCGCAGAAGACGCCACGCCGTTCGACGAAGAACCGCGTGTCGAGCCGCCACGCCGCGAACCGCCGCAAGCCGCCGAGCGCGTGCGCGACCGCGAGCCCACGCCGGCGCCGCCGCCGGTGAGCGTCGCCAGCAACACGACCAGCGCCGGCCCAGTTCCGCTTTCCCCGACCGATCAGGGCTCGACCACTCAAGGGACCAACGGATCCGTCGTGCCGCTGTCGCCGTTCGACACCGCGCCGGCGTCGACGCCCGCGAGCACGCCGGCTGGCCCGCCCAGCACGGGCGAGACGCTGCGCGGCACGACCGGCTCCGTGGTGTTCACGCAGCGCCCGTCGGCGCGGCGCATCGCCGATCTTTATCCCACCCGCGCACTTAACAACGGCGTGGGCGGACGGGTGCAGCTGAGCTGCACCGTGCGGCCCAACCTCTCCTTGGCGTGCACGGTGGCGTCGGAAACGCCGTCGGGCCAAGGGTTCGGTCAAGCGGCGCTCAGCGCCTCGTCAGCCTATCGCGTGCGCGGCACGCTTTCGGACGGCTCGAGCGCGATCGGCACGACGACGCGCGTCGCGGTGGCGTTCCAGGCGCCGCAATAGCGCGAAGGCCAAACGCAAAGCGGCGCCGCTTGCGCGACGCCGCTTCGGTTTGGCCCGTTCTCGCCCGTCAGTGGGTCAGACGCAGCTGGCCGATGCCCGAGCCGATCGCCGTGAACGCCTGGTCGAGTTCATTGGCGTTGTCGGCGCGGAAGAAGTGCTGCGGGCTCGACGCGCAGTTGCGCATGAGATTCTCGGTCGCTTGATCGGTCTCGCGGAAGATCACCGTGTAGATCTCGATGTCTTCGTTCTTGATGTTCTGACACAGCAGCGCTTCGCGAGCGTTCACGTAGCTCACGTAGCTGCCACTGGAGCTAATGTTGCGCCGGTACTGCGGCGGCAGGATGCCGTGCACGATCGCATCCAGCACCTGCGAGAGGACGTTGCCTGCCGCGTAGTTGGCCCACAGGCCTCGGTGATTGTAGGCCGAATAGTCGCTCGACATTACCGGATCGGAGCCCACGTTGGTGTTCTCGCCGTCCGACATCAGCACGATGACTTTGCGTACGTCGGGACCGTAGGGCGCGCCCTGCGTGAACGGCGCCGTCGGCGAGAGCACGCGCCAGCCCCAGGCCAGACCTTCCGCCTGATTGGTGCCGCCGCCGGACCAGTGCTGCATCGCGCGGATGCCGTCGACGATCGCATCGCCATCCGACGTCAGCGGTATGATCGGCGTCGGGCAGCCGCGATTTGGGCCGCGGGTGTTTGGCGCGGTCGTGTCGAGCGAGGCGGCGGTGTTGCGGTACTTGAACGGGTTGAAGAAGCGCGCCTCGCGTTGCTCCTGGGAGTTGGAGCTGTTGCCGTTCGTCGTGCTCATGGTCGCGCCGGTGATGTCGCCCGGCGTGTCCGCGAGGTACGAGTTGGAGCTGAGGTAGTTGGGTTGGCCCGAGTTGGTCGTGCTGGCTTGGCCGGCCGTGCCGCCAGTGTCCGCCCAGAAGAACGGCACGAACATCGACGCCGGATTCGCCGGCACCGGGGGCTCGTCGGTGATGTCGTACGGCTCCGGACGGGCCTCGACGCAGCCTTTCCAGTCTTCGTTCGAGATCATGTCGAACAGCGTGAAGTGATTGATGCCCTCGGGCGTGAAGGCGTAGCAGCGGCTGCCGCTCTTCACCCAGACAATGCGGTAGGGGCCGGGATAGCCGGCATTCGGCATCGTCGACAGCGAGGTGCAGTTGTTGGTGCCGCTGGCCGATCGGAACGCGATCGAGCGATCCTCAAACAGCTCGCCGTTGTAAGGGGCCGTGCCGGCCGTATCCATCCACTGCATTTGCGTGGCGCCGTTGCCAATGTTCACCTGCGCCACGAACGGCACGAGCGCCACGCGCACCGAGTCGCCATCGATGGCGAAGAGATCGTCGGCGAGATTCTCCGCCGCGTCGCGCAGCGCGTCCATGTCGTTGGCCATTGAGCCCGTATTGTCGAGCACCAGCGCCACCTCGATCGGCGGGCTCGCGTTGGCTTCAGCCTCGGCGTCGACGGCGATGTTCCAGTCTTCCGCGCGGATGATGCGCGCCAGCGAGAGCGGCATCGGCATATGCGCTTCGACGCGATGGCCGCCCTCCGCGAGGGGGATCACGGTCATGACCGCGTCGCCGGCGTAGTCGCCCATTTCGGCGTTGAAGAACGCCTGGGCGGCCGCCTGGCGCTGGGCCAGGGTCAGATTTGAGCTGCGCTCCGCCACCAGCGCCGCGCCGTCGGCGGCGTTCTGCATCTGCGCCCGCAGCGCCTGGGCGCGCGTGAAATCCACCGTGATGCCGATCAGGCCCACCAGGATCGCGCCCATGAAGGCCCACATCATGGCGACATTGCCCCGGCGATCGCGCCCGAATGCGCGCCCCGAACGCCCGCCAGTCCACCAACCGCTAACCATTTTTGTCCTCAAAATCGGACCCTTACCGACTGACCAGCCTACCCGAGCGGCGTTAATGGCCGATTTGCCCGATTGGTGAATGGAACAATTTTTCGCTTGCGTGCGATCTCAATATGCTATTAGAGTGATATCACTTTGATGGCAGAGGAGAGGGTTGCCATGGCCGGTCCGGCGCTCAACCACACACAAGAACGCAAAGCCCACACGTCCAACGGCGGGCTGATGCTGCTCGTCACGCTGCTGCTGTTCGCGGCAATGGTCTGGTACATCATCCAGCTCATCCGCGACGAAAACGGCGTCAACGGCCTCGGGGTGCTCGTCACGGCCGTCGCCTTCACGCTGGCGATCAGCGGCTTCTACACGCTGCAGCCCAACGAAGGCGCCGCGATCACACTCTTCGGTAACTATAAGGGCACCGACCGCCAACCGGGTCTGCGCTGGGTGCTGCCCTGGTACACCCGCAAGAAGATCAGCATGCGCGTGCGCAACGTCACCGGCGAGAAGCTCAAGGTGAACGACAAACGCGGCAACCCGATCGAGATCGCGGCGGTGGTCGTGTGGCGCGTCACCGATAGCGCGCGCGCTCTCTTCGACGTCGACAATTACCAGACCTTCGTCGACATCCAGATCGAAACCGCCGTGCGCGAGATCGCCAGCCACTTCGCCTACGATCACGCCGAAGAAGGCGAGCCGACGCTGCGCGGCGACGCCGACCAGGTCTCGACGCTGTTGCGCGAGAAGCTGCAGGACCGCGTCGCGGTGGCGGGCGTCGTCATCGACGAAACCAAGCTCAGCCACCTCGCCTACGCGCCTGAAATCGCCGGCGCCATGCTGCGCCGGCAACAGGCCGAAGCCGTCCTCGCCGCGCGCCGCTACATCGTGCAAGGCGCCGTCGAGATGGTGCAGCACGCGCTCGATCAGCTGAGCGAACGCGACATCGTTCAACTCGACGACGAACGCCGCGCCGCGATGGTGTCGAACCTGCTGGTCGTGCTCTGCGGCGACCGCGACGCCCAGCCGGTCGTCAACACCGGCACGATCTACTCGTAGGCAAAGGCGACGCGGAAACCGTTCGATGCCGACGCGCTCAACTCTTCCCCACCCTCCGTCGTTCCGGGGCGACGCGGAGCGTCGAGCCCGAAACCCAGGGGCAAGTGCACCGCGCTTTGTCACTCCCTGGGTTTCGGCCCGCGCTGCGCGCGACCGGAATGACGGGATGGGCGGCCAAGCGGGAACTGCGCGTCATGGCTGAGAAAAAAGCCTTCGCGCTGCGCCTCGACCCCGCGCTTTACGCCGCGCTGCAGCGGCTGGCGGATGCGGATCTGCGCAGCGTGAACGGACAAATCGAGGTGCTGCTGCGCGAAGCGCTGAAGGCGCGCGGCGTGAAGATCGAAGCGGCCAAGGACGAGCGTTCGGAGGAAGCGCCATGACCACAGCCAACAAGGCGATCGTGTTTCTCGTCCTCGCGTTCGCCATCACGTGGGCGATCGTCGGCGCCGGATGGACGATGGGCTGGCACAACACCCAGCAGACCGCCGTGGCCACTCTCGCCGCGTCCATGTTCGGGCCGTCGATCGCCGCAGTGATCTGTGCGGTCGCGTTCGAGAAAGGCCGGCGCAAGGAGGCGCTCGGTCTCTTCTTCAAGCCGACGCTGTGGTGGTTGTGGGCATGGCTGATCGCGCTGGCGATCGCGTTCGGCGCCTCGCTTGTCACCGTGCTGGCGGGCAAGCACAGTTCGCCGACATCGGCGCCAACTATCTCGAGGTGTCGCGCGCGGCCGCGCCGCAATATGCCGAGCAAATCGACCAGGCTGCGCAACTTCCCGGCCTCTCCTGGATCATCGTTGCGCAAGCCGCCATCCTGGGCGCGCTGATCAACACGCCGATCCTGCTCTTATCTGAAGAACTCGGCTGGCGCGGGTATCTGTACGATCTGTGGCGGCGCTTCGGTTTCCTGCGCTACACACTGGCGACCGGCGTCATCTGGGGGCTCTGGCATGCGCCCGCGATCTATCTCTTCGGCCTCAACTATCCCGACCACCGCCTGATCGGCATTCCGATCTTCGTCGTCTTCTGCGTGCTGTTCTCGTTTCCGTTCACACTGGTGCGCGACCGCGGCAAGTCGCTGCTGCCCGCCGCCATCCTGCACGGGACCGGCAACGCCGTCGGCGGCGTCGCCGCGTTGGGCTTAAGCCAAGCGGACTTTCCATGGAGCGGCGTGGTCGGCATCGGCGGCTTTGCGATGCTGGCGCTGGTTGCGGCTGGGTCTTGGGCGTTGAGCGGTCGAAAGCCCAAGTCTTGACGTTTGTTAGCAATGCTATCATGCTGAGACCATGGCCACGCTCCTGATCCGCAACCTCGACGACGCCGTGCGCGACAAACTGCGCGTGCGCGCCGCCGAGCACGGGCGCTCCATGGAAGCCGAGGCGCGGGAGATATTGGCGCGCGCTATTGGTCAGACTGAAGTCGATCCCCACTCCCTTCCCGGCTCCGGGGCAACCCTGTTGGCGGCGCTTCGTGAAAGGCTACCACCGGGCGGCGTCGATTTCGGTGAGTTTCCGGACCAAGTCTACGAGCCCGAACCAATCTGGGGGGACGAGCGCGAATGATCATCTTGGACACCAATGTAGTGTCCGAGTTGATGCGCGAGACGCCGGCGCCAACGGTCGCGGCTTGGATAGCGGCCCAACCAAGAAGCACACTCTTCGTCTGCGCGCCGGTCATGGCAGAGCTTCGATTTGGCGTGGTGCGTCTCCCGGCTGGCCAACGACGCGACGAGTTGACAGCGAGCTATGACGTCATCGTCGGACAGTTCAGAAACAGAATTCTGTCGTACGATTTGCGCGCCGCCGAGGCTTTCGCGGACATCTTGGTTTCGCGCGCGAAGGAAGGCGCGCCGATCCAGGCCAACGACGCTCAGATCGCCGCCATCGCTAGAACACGCAACGCCGCGATTGCAACACGCGATCTCGGCGACTTCGCCGGCTGCGGTGTGGCGCTCATCGATCCATGGGCGGGGTGAGGGAAAGCACCTGCTGAGACACCATCCGCCCCGCGCCCCGCTTGCCCCGTTCCCGCCTCCCCGCTAAGCAGGCCTGATCCTCCGACGGATCGATTCCCAGGCCGCAAAAGCGGGCGGAGACGCATGCCGAAACGTACCGATATCCAGTCGATCCTGATCATTGGCGCGGGCCCCATCATTATCGGCCAGGCCTGTGAGTTCGATTATTCCGGCGTGCAGGCGGTCAAGGCGCTGAAGGCCGAAGGCTATCGCGTTATCCTGGTCAACTCGAATCCCGCCACGATCATGACCGATCCGGAACTAGCGGACGCCACCTACATCGAGCCGATCACGCCGGAGATGGTCGAGAAAATCATCGCCGCCGAAAAACCGGACGCGCTGCTGCCGACGATGGGCGGACAGACCGCGCTCAATTGCGCGCTGACGCTCGAGCGCACGGGCGTGCTGAAGAAATACGGCGTCGAGATGATCGGCGCCAACGCCGACGTGATCGAAAAGGCCGAGCATCGCCTGAAGTTCCGCGACGCCATGGACAAGATCGGGCTCGAGAGCCCGCGCTCGCGCCTGTGCAACACGATGGACGAAGCGCTGGCCGCGCTCGAGTACGTGCAACTCCCCTCGATCATTCGCCCCTCGCTGACGCTCGGCGGTCTCGGCGGCGGCGTCGCCTACAATCTCGAAGAGTTCAAGGAGATCATCGACCGCGGGCTGGCCGCTTCGCCGATCACGGAAGTGCTGGTCGAAGAAAGCATCATCGGCTGGAAAGAGTACGAGATGGAAGTCGTCCGCGACAAGGCGGACAATTGCATCATCGTCTGCTCGATCGAGAACATCGATCCGATGGGCGTGCACACCGGCGATTCCATCACCGTCGCGCCCGCACTGACGCTGACCGACCGCGAATACCAGATCATGCGCAACGCCTCGATCGCGGTACTGCGCGAAATCGGCGTCGAGACCGGCGGCTCCAACGTGCAGTTCGCGGTGAACCCGCAGAACGGGCGCATGGTCGTCATCGAGATGAACCCGCGGGTGTCGCGCTCTTCGGCGCTGGCCTCGAAGGCGACCGGCTTCCCGATCGCGAAAGTCGCCGCCAAATGCGCCGTCGGCTACACGCTGGACGAAATCGCCAACGACATCACCGGCGGCGCGACGCCGGCGAGCTTCGAGCCGACCATCGACTACGTCGTCACCAAGATTCCGCGCTTCGCGTTCGAACGTTTCGCCGGCAGCGACACGACGCTGACCACAAGCATGAAGAGCGTCGGCGAAGCGATGGCGATCGGGCGCACGTTCCAGGAATCGCTGCAAAAGGCGCTACGCTCGCTCGACACCGGCCTCTCCGGTCTCGACGAAATCCAGATCGAAGGCGCCGCGGACGAAGACCAGGGCCGCGCCGCCGTCCGCGCCCGCCTCGTCACGCCGAAGGCCGACCGCCTACTGGTGGTGGCCGAAGCGCTGCGGCGCGGCTTGACGGTCGAGGAAATTTGCGCGGCCTCGCACTACGATCCGTGGTTCGTGCGCGAAATCGCGGCCATCATCACGACTGAAGCCGACGTGCGCGCCAACGGCTTGCCCAAGGACGCGGCTGCATTCCGCGCGCTGAAGGCGCAGGGCTTCTCCGATGCGCGTCTCGCCAAACTGACCGGCCAGCGCGAGCGCGACGTGCGCGCCGCGCGCCGCAAGCTGGGCGTGCGCCCGCAATTCAAGCGCATCGACAGCTGCGCGGCCGAGTTCCGCGCCACGACGCCGTACATGTATTCGACCTACGAAACGCCGATATGGACCGCCGGCGCCCTCGCCGGCAATTCGCATGCCGGCGAGACGCCGGCGCTGCATATTGAATGCGAATCGGAACCGACGGACCGCAAGAAGATCATGATCCTCGGCGGCGGACCCAACCGCATCGGCCAGGGCATCGAGTTCGACTATTGCTGCTGCCACGCCGCGTTCGCGTGCGCCGAGATCGGCGTCGAGTCGATCATGATCAACTGCAATCCGGAAACGGTTTCGACCGACTACGACACCTCCGACCGTCTCTATTTCGAACCGCTGACGACCGAGGACGTGCTGGAAATTCTGGAAACAGAGAAGACGTCCGGCGAAGTGCTGGGCCTGATCGTCCAGTTCGGCGGCCAGACGCCGCTCAAGCTCGCACAACCTTTGGCCGACGAAGGCGCGCCGATCCTCGGCACCAGCGTCGACGCCATCGATCTGGCCGAAGACCGCGACCGCTTCCAGGCGCTGCTGCGCAAGATCGGGCTGAAGCAGCCGGACAACGCCATTGCCGGCTCGCTCGACGCCGCGCGCAACGCCGCCGCCAAGATCGGCTATCCGGTGATGTTGCGCCCCAGCTACGTGCTCGGCGGCCTCGCCATGCGCATCGTGCACACGGAAGAAGAGCTGAACGAGTACGTGGCGCAAATCTCGCGCGCCCTCGGCGGACCTTCCGAACTCGTGGTGTCCGACAAGCGCCCGCTGCTGGTCGACCGCTATCTTCGCGACGCCATCGAGGTGGACGTCGACGCCATCTGCGACGGCGAGGACGTGTTCGTCGCCGGCGTCATGGAGCACATCGAGGAGGCCGGCGTGCACTCGGGCGACAGCGCCTGTGCGCTGCCGCCCTACTCGTTGGACAAGAAGATCGTCGCCGAGATCGAAGCGGAGACCCGCACGCTGGCGCTCGCGCTCGATGTCCGCGGCCTGATCAACATCCAGTTCGCGGTGAAAGACGGCGAGATCTTCATTCTCGAAGCCAATCCGCGCGCCTCGCGCACGGCCCCCTTCGTGGCCAAGGCGATCAATCGCCCCATCGCCGCCGCCGCTGCGAAGGTCATGGCCGGCGCGAAACTCAGCGAGTTGAAGCTCGACCGGCCGTCGAAGGCGCACGTCGCGGTGAAGGAAGCCGTATTCCCGTTTGCCCGGTTCCCGGGCGTCGACCCGGTGCTCGGCCCGGAGATGCGCTCGACCGGCGAGGTGATGGGGCTCGACCAGAATTTCGAAGCCGCCTTCGCCAAGTCCCAGATCGCCTGCGGTGTCAACCTGCCGACCGAGGGCGCCTGCTTCATCTCGGTCAAGAACAGCGACAAGCCGGCGCTGATCCCGGTCGCCCGTGACCTGATCGCTCTCGGCTTCAAGGTCTTCGCCACCGGCGGCACCGCCGACTATCTCAAGGGCCAGGGCATCCCGGTCGAGCGGGTCAACAAGGTGCTGGAGGGCCGCCCCCACATCGTTGACCTGATGAAGAACGGCGAGGTCCAGCTCGTCTTCAACACGACGGAAGGCGCCCAATCCTACCGGGACAGCTATTCAATCCGTCGCACGGCGCTGACGCAGAACATTCCCTATTATACGACGGTGTCCGGCGCCCGGGCCTCGATCCAGGCCATTCGTCGCTTGAAATCGGGGGCGCCCCTAGGCGTGCGGGCGCTTCAGGCCTATGCTTGACGCTAGGCCGGACCGGGTACAACCTCCCATTTCCTAGACGGACTTTTACACACACCCATGGAAAAAATTCCAATGACCGCCGAGGGTTATCAAGCCCTCGACGCAGAGCTTAAGCGTCTCAAGACCCAAGAGCGCCCGGCCGTGATCCAGGCGATCTCGGAAGCGCGCGCGCATGGCGACCTGTCGGAGAACGCCGAATATCACGCCGCCAAGGAGCGCCAGGCGTTCATCGAGACGCGGCTCGCCGAGATCGAGGACAAGATCGCCCGCGCGCAGGTCATCGACGTGTCGAAACTGTCCGGCAAGCAGGTGAAATTTGGCGCGACCGTGAACCTGATCGACGAAGATTCCGGTGAAAAATCAAAGTACAAAATCGTCGGCGAAGACGAATCCGACGTGAAGGCCGGCAAGATTTCCATCACCTCCCCGATCGCGCGCGCGCTGATCGGCAAGGAGGAAGGCGACGTCGTCGAGGTCATGGCCCCCGGGGGGGCCAAGTCGTACGAGATCGTCAAAGTGAAGTACGTCTGAGCCCATCATGGACCATCCCCGCATCACCATGATTCCGGGCGTGATGGGCGGCAAACCGTGCATCAAGGGAACACGCATCACCGTCGAGGCGATTATCGACCACTTGTCGGCCGGCGAGACGATGGACGAACTGCTCGCGGGTTATCCCGACCTAGACCAGGATGATGTCCGAGCGGCGCTGGCTTTTGCCGCCGACCACCTGCGGACCAACGGCTTCGTCGCGGTGTGAGCGCGCGGGTTCTAGTCGATCAATGCGTCAGCCGGCGCATGGTCGAACCTGCCTTGCGCGCCATCGCTGATACCGTCTTTGTTCGGGACATTTCGAGCGGAGCCGCCGATCACGTCGTACTGGAGCTGGCGCGCACCCAGGGTCGTATCCTCATCACTGAGGACTATGACTTTGGGGCATTGATCTTCGGAGAGCGGCGACCGCCGCCGCCGGGAGTCGTTCACTTGGCTCTCGACGGCCTGTCGAAGGACGAACGCGACACAAAGTTCGCCGCCGAGATCGGCCATCTGCTAGATCTCGCGCCGGGCCATTACGTCGTCTTCTCCAGATACCCGCCGCGATCCAGGCCGCTGCCATGAGAAGCGTCGGTTTTCAGCCTGCGGAGCCCCTCACCCTCTGGGTGGTCAGCGACGGCCGCGCCGGGATCGAGAACCAGGCCCTCGGGCTTGCCGAGGCGATCGCCCGGCGCGCGCCGGTGCGATCGATCACCAAGCGCGTTCAGCTGCGCACGCCGTGGAACTGGCTGCCGGCCGGGTTCGTACCGGCGCCGCGCGCGGCGCTCACGGTCAACTCCGATCCGATCGAGCCGCCCTGGCCCGATCTCCTGATCGGCTGCGGCCGCGCCGCGATCCCCTTCGCGATGGGCGTGCGCGATTGGTCCGACCGCAAGACGTTCGTGGTGCAGCTGCAAGACCCGCGTGTGAATCCGCGCGAGTTCGACGTCGTGGTGCCGCCGATTCATGACGGACTCGAAGGCCCGAACGTGTTGCCGATCGTCGGCGCCTGCCATCGCGTGACGCCGGACCGGCTCGACCAGGCGGTGATCGACTATCCCGCGCTCACGCTTGACGATCTCCCGCCGCCGCGGTTCGCCGTGCTGATCGGCGGCAAGTCGAAGCGCCAGGACATCAGCGCCAAACGCGCGCGCGAAATCGCCGATGCGCTCGTCGCGGTGCAGCGCGAAACCGGCGGCACCCTGATGGCGACGCTCTCGCGCCGCACCGGCGACGCCGCGCGCATGCAGTTCCGCACCTGGCTCGCGCCGCACTGCGCCGTGTTCTACGAGGGCGAAGGCGTCAACCCGTACTTCGCGCTGCTGGGGGCGGCCGACCACGTGTTCGTCACCGCCGACAGCGTGAATATGGCCACCGAGGCCGCCGCCACCGGCAAGCCGATCCACATCCTCGCGGTCGATGGTCAGGCCGGCAAACTTGCGCGCTTCCACGACAGCCTTGTCAGCCGCGGCTGCGCGCGGCCCTACTCCGGCCAGCTCGAGAGCTGGAGCTACCCGCCGCTCTTGGAAACCGAGCGGGTCGCCGCCGCCGTGCTCACCGCCTGGTCCGCCCGCGCGGGCGCGCGGTAGAGCCACCCGCACGCCAGCCACGCCGCCAAAGCGCCGACGATCTGCGCAACGATAAAGCCCGGCGCGTCGGATGGCCGGACGCCCGCGAACGTGTCGCTCAAGGCGCGCGCGATGGTGATGGCGGGGTTGGCGAACGAGGTCGACGCCGTCCACCAGTATCCAGCCGCGATCGTCAATGCGACAGCGGCGGCGACGGCGCCCGGTCGCGCACGGCCGACCAGCAGAACGCACGCCACCAGCGCGAACGTCGCGCATCCCTCGGACAGCATCTGCGCCGCCCCCGCGCGTTCCATGGCCGAGACTTGCAGCAACGGCAACTCGAACAACGCATGCGCCAGCATCGCGCCCGCGACACAGCCGAGGGTTTGCGCGACCGCGTAGAGCGCGGCCACGTGCGCGCGCATCTCACGCCGCAGCGCCGCAACAAGCGTCACGGCTGGATTGAGGTGCGCGCCGGAGACCGGCCCCAGCGCCGTGATCAGCACGAATAGGATCGCCGCCGTCGCCAAGGTGTTGGCCAACAGCGCCAAGCCGGCGGCGCCGTCAGCCAAGCGCGCGCCCATGATGCCGGAGCCGATCACCACCGCCGCCAGCGCCAGCGCGCCTGCGAACTCCGCCGCAATCCTGCGCGACAGCGTCATTTTTCGCGCGCGCCTGCGTCGCGGCCAATGCTGTCGAGCCGGCGCTGCAGCGACAAGCGGTCGAGCCCCTCGAACGGGAGCGCGACGAACACGGAGATGCGGTTGCTGAGCCGGCCGTAGGCGTCGGCGAAGGCTTGCGCGATCTCGACATCCCCGCCCTCCGCAGCCGCGGGATCGGGCACGCCCCAGTGCGCCGTCATCGGCTGCCCCGGCCAAACCGGGCAGACTTCGCCGGCCGCGTTATCGCAAACGGTGAACACGAAATCGAGCTGCGGCGCGTCCGGCCGTGCAAACTCGTCCCAGCTCTTCGAGCGAAAGCCTTCGGTCCTGAAGTTCAAACGCTGGAGCAGCCGAAGCGCATGCGGGTGAACCTCGCCCTTGGGCTGAGAGCCGGCCGAGAAGGCGTTGAACTTGCCGGCGCCGAAGCGCGACAGGATCGCCTCGGCCATGATCGAGCGCGCCGAGTTGCCGGTGCAGAGAAAGAGCACGTTGTACGGGCGGTGCGCGCTCATAGCGGGAGCCGACGTCTCATGACGCTTTCCTTTTCTTCGGGGAGGAGATCGCGGCGGGCGCGCACACGGCGCCGCCGCAGCAATTCTCGGTGAGAAACCCCACCAGGCCGTTCATCGCAGCGAAGTCAGCGGAGTAGATCAGCGAGCGGCTCTCGCGGCGCTGCTCGATCAGGCCCGCGCGCATCAGATGCGCGAGGTGAAATGACAGCGACGACGCCGGCAGGTCGAGCGCCTCGGCGATCTCGCCTGCCGCACGTCCTTCAGGCCCCGCCTGCACCAGCAAACGGAACACGCCGAGACGGTGGGCGTGCGCAAGCGCGCTCAAGGCGGCGACGGCGGCTTCCGGCTTCATTTCGATATTTCCAGTATTCTCGAATCTTTGTACGCGCAAGCGTGTTTCTGCGAGCGCCTGCTCCTTAGGGCAACAGCTGCTTCAGGATAGCGACGAGGGAGGCGTCGCTGACGGGCTTGACCAGCACCGGCGCGTCGCACAGCTCCGGCGGCAGATCCCTGATCTTGTCGAACCCGGTGCAAAACCCGACGGCGACCCCGCGCGCCGCGAGCGCGGCGGCGAGCGGCGTGCTCGATTGCCCGCCGACGCCGGAATCCAAGAGCGCAATGTCCGGCGTCCGCTCCGCCACCAGGGCCTCCGCGTCGTCCACCGTCGCGGCGGGGCCGAGCACGACATAGCCCATGTCGGCCAGCCGCTCCGCGAGGTCCATCGCGATCAGCGGCTCGTCCTCAACCACCAGAACTGAAATCAGATCGCTCACCCGCGCCCCCGTGGACCCGGGCACAAGATAAGGCTTGGATTCTGCACTGCAAATCCGAACTCCACAGCGCCAACTGTGATCACGGCGCCTGCTTCCGCGCGCCTCTCCGCGTCGCCATATTGGGGCGAACCGATTCCCCACGAGGCAGATTTTCATGACCCAGTCCGCCGCCCGCCACGCCCCGATCGTCATCATCGGCTCGGGGCCGGCCGGCTACACCGCCGCCATCTATGCGGCGCGCGCGCTGCGCAAGCCGCTGCTCATCGCGGGGCTGCAGCCCGGCGGCCAGCTCACCATCACCACCGACGTGGAGAACTACCCCGGCTTCGCAGACACCATCCAGGGCCCGTGGCTGATGGAGCAGATGCGCGCGCAGGCCAAACACGTGGGCGCCGAGATCGTCGAAGACATCATCGTCAAAGCCGAACTCGGCCAGCGTCCGTTCAAGCTCACCGGCGACAGCGGCCAAATCTATCTGGCCGACGCCGTCATCATCGCCACCGGCGCGCAGGCGAAGTGGCTGGGCTTGCCGGACGAGCAGAAATTCCAAGGCTTCGGTGTTTCGGCCTGCGCCACCTGCGATGGCTTCTTCTATCGCGGCAAAGAGGTTGCAGTGATCGGCGGCGGCAACAGCGCCGTCGAAGAAGCGCTCTACCTCGCCCACCTCGCCAGCAAGGTGACCTTGATCCACCGCCGCGACTCGCTGCGCGCGGAGAAAGTGCTGCAGGAGCGCCTGTTCAATCACCCAAAGATCGAGGTGGTGTGGGACAGCGAACTGGAAGCGATCGAAGGCACGGAAGAGCCCAAGGGCGTCACCGGCATCGTCATCCGCAACGTCAAGACCGGCGCGCGCGAGGAGCGCAAACTGGACGGTGTGTTCGTCGCCATCGGCCACGCGCCCGCGACGGAGCTCTTCAAGGGGCAAGTGGCGATGAAGGATAACGGCTACATCATCGTGAAACCCGGCACGACCGAGACCAACATCCCGGGCGTCTACGCCGCCGGCGACGTCGCCGACGACACCTATCGCCAAGCCGTCACCGCCGCCGGCCTCGGCTGCATGGCCGCGCTCGAAGCGGAGAAATATCTCGCCGCGAGCGAAGCCCAGCGCACCCGCGCGCCGGCGGGGGCCGCGGCCTAGTTCACCGCCGGCAAGATGTACTCCGGGACCCACACGCGTTGCGCGGTGAGCGCGGCGGGGTGGCCGTAGTCGCCGGAATAGAACGCGATGACGAGATCGAGTTCCGGCACGGCCATGACGATCTGCCCGCCGTTGCCGGCGGCGTAGATCACGCGCACATGGCGGCCGCGATACGGCATGTCCTGCTGCCACCAATAATAGCCGTACCGCCGCTCCTGCAGCTCCACGAGCGGCGCCGTCATGCGCGCCACGTAGGCGCGATCGAGCACGCGCCGCCCGTTCCACACGCCGCCGTCCAACACGAGCTGGCCCATCTTCATGAAGTCGCGCAACTCGAACTGCGCGCCGCCGCCGAGGTACCAATCCGACGTGGGCGTGAGATTGAGATAGTAGCGGCGGACATTGAGTGGCCCGGCCACCTGCTCGGCGAACAGGTCCGGCAGCCAGCGCCCGGTTTCGTGCGACAGCACCGCGCCCATTAAGTTCGGGTTCATGCTGCAATAGACGGCGCGCTCGCCTGGATCGCGCGCCATCGGCACCGCGAGCGCGAAACGCCACCAATTCGGCTCTGCGCGCTGCTCTTGCATGGCGTCCTCGTTGCCGGGCGAGTCGCTGTCATTGTCGTCGCAATTGAAGCCTGGGCTCATGGTGAGCAAATGCTCGATGCGCATCGCCGCAAGCCGCGGATCGACGTCGGCCGGCAACAGCGCGGGATCGACGCTGTCAACCACAGCGCCTTCCGCCGTGAACGGCGCGCCGTTGCGCAGAGCTGCGCCGACGAGAATGGCGGTCATGCTCTTCGACGCCGAGCGCGTGTCGTGGACAGCGCCGCGGTGAAAGCCGTGAAAATACTCCTCCAGCACCAAGCGGCCGTGACGCGCGATCAGCAGCGCATGGATCTGCGGCGTCGCCACGCCCTCTTGCTGCTGGCGCGCCAGCATGTCGACAAAAGCGCTGATCTGCGCGCGGTCGATCCCTGCGTCCTCAAGCGCGCCTGTGCGCCAGCCGTCATCGAGCGCCGGCGGCTGGGCGTACGCATAGGGCGCGGGCTCACGGCCGCGCGGGAAGAACGCGCGCTCGTCCTCGGGCGAGGCGCGGGTGAAGTTCATCGTCACGCCGAACTGGGGGAAGTGAAACGGGATCAGATCATTGTTGCTGTCGTAGACGCCCTGGGCGAACACTTGCTCCTGGCCCCGCCCGCGAAAGCGTCCGATCAGCGATAAGCGATCGCCATCGCGCGCGATGCGGTCGATCTGCAGCATGGCGCCCAGGTTGCGTTCTGGATTGCGCAGATACGCGCGTGTCACGCCAGCCTCGTCGGTGTTGATCATCAGATGCATCGTGATCGCGTCATCGAGCGGACGCACCTCGCCTTGCCAGGCGTTTGCGCTGACACGGCGCAGCTGGACCGGCGACGCCATCGCGTTGCCGCTCGACATCATGCGCTGCTGAATCCAGTGACCCCTGAGGCCCTGGTCGCGTCCGGCGAACGTTCCACGGAAGGCGCCCAGCCCGTTCGGCAATTCGAAGCGCACATCGCGCCCCGTGACCTGCGCTTCGACGCGGTGGCCAGCGATCTCCGCGAACAGGCGCCCGTCGCGGCGTTCGATCAGCAGCGGCCCGCGTACATCGGGCCCGTAGCGCATGCGCGCAGCCCACAAGCCATCGATGTCGAGCGCCGCTGTCTGCGCCGCCGCCGGCGTTATGGCGAGCAACAGCGCGCACGCCAGCAATCTGAGCACCTTCATTTCCCCACCCCTATTTGGACTTTTGAGTCTTGCGCTGTTTCAGCCACGCCACGATCGGCGCGCGCCCGCTCTGCAAGTTCTGCTTCAGCGCCGCGCACGCCGCGTCGAGATCGCCCGCGCGCAATGCCGCGATGATGCGGTCATGACTTTCGGTCGCGGCCGCGACGTTTTCGCCCGCACGCATCAGCGCCAGCTCGTAGCGGCGCGTCCGCACAATCACGCTTTGGATGAGCTCGACCAACACCTTATTCGGGCACGCGCCGATCAGCTCATCGTGCCAAGCGTCGTCGATCTCGACGGCGCGCATACCCTTGGCGGAACGGAGTTGGCCGTTCAGCTTCTCGAGCCGCGCAAGCCTTTCGGCCGACGGCAGACCCGCGAGGCGCAACGCTTCGGGATCGAGCAACGGGCGGATGTCGTAGATCTGCTCGAACTCTTCCAGCGTGAGATCGCGTACGAAATACCCAAGCCGCGGCCGCGCGATTAGCGCGCCTTCCGCGACCAGCCCACTCAGCGCTTCGCGCAGCGGCGTGCGGCTGACGCCGAGTTGCGCCGCCAACCGCACCTCGTTGATCCGCTCCCCCGCCGCCAGCCGGCCATCGACGATCATGGCGCGGACGGCGTCGCCCGCCGCCTCACTGATATTGCCGCGCTGGATCGCCGCCGATTGCATACTGTATACAGTACTACGAGCCGGACCTCGCCGCGTCAAGTCCACGTCTCGTCAGCTATCGACCGCAACCCAGAGCTATGCAATATTGCAAGGCGAAGGGTCGCCAGCGGGCGCCTGAAACGGGGCGGCGCGGCGGCCATGGACTGGGACAAGCTCAAGACATTCCACTTCGCCGCCGAGACCGGCAGCCTGACGGCGGCGGCCGAGAAGCTCGGCGTCAGCCAGTCGTCGGTCAGCCGTCAGATCGCGGCGCTCGAGAACGACATGGGCGTGCCGCTCTTCCAGCGCCACGCGCGCGGCCTCCTGCTCACCGGCCCCGGCATGGCGCTGCGCGAGTTCACGCGTGAAATGGCCGGCGCGGCTGTCATCGCGGAATCGACGCTGAAGGACGCGCGCGAAAAGGTCATTGGCGATCTGAAGGTCACCGCACCGGTTGCGTTCGGCTCGACGTGGCTTGCGCCGCGCCTCGGCGCGTTCGCCGACACCTATCCCGAAACCCGGCTGCAGATTCTGCTCGACGATCGCGAGTACGATCTCCTGAAGCTCGAAGCGGAGTGCGCGATCCGGTTATGGGCTGCAACGCACGCCGATCTCATCCAGCGCAAATTGTTCGACGTGCATGTGAGCCTCTATGCGTCGGCGGCCTATCTGCAACGGCACGGCACGCCGAAGAAGGTCGAAGATCTCGATCATCACCGCATCATCGCCTACCAGGCCGGCGTGCCGACGCCGATGCGCGAACTCGATTGGGCCCAGCGCGCCGGGCGCGAAGACGCCAAGCCGCGCCCGCCACTGCTCGAGATCAACAACGTCTACGGCATGCTGCGCGCGGTCGAGAGCGGCTTCGGCATCGCCAGCGTCCCCGACTACATGGCGCGCGAAAACCCGCATCTGGTGAAAGTTCTGCCCGAACTCCCAGGCCCCAGCTTCGAGGTCTATTTCATCTACCCGAGCGACCTCAAGCGCTCCAAACGCATCGCCGCGTTCCGGCAGTTCCTGATCGATCAGGCGGAGGACTGGGAAGCGTAGTCAGGACCGCCGGCGCCCTCGCCGGCATCCGTTCGATTGATCAAGCACCCTCGTTTGCCGGTAGTCGCGGCGCAATGCCGGCGAGGGCGCCGGCGGTCCAGATGACACCCGACACCTGACACCTGACGCCTGCCTACAGCTGATTGTAGTTCTGCACCGCGAACGTATCGCACTGGCGCGGGTCGCCGCTTTGGAAGCCGCGCTGGAACCAGCGCATGCGCTGCGCGCTGGTGCCGTGCGTGTAAGACGCCGCATCGGCGCCCAGCGCATCGTCGCCGATGGCGTGCGCCGCGTTCAGGGCTTCGCGCAGATCTTCGTCGGTGATCTGCAGGTCATTGCGCTCCTGGTGGCCCCAAACACCGGCGAAACAATCCGCCTGCAGCTCGACGCGCACCGACGTCTGGTTCTGGTTCTCGCCCTGGACCTGGATCTGCGTCGCGCCGATCAAGTTCTGCACGTGGTGGCCGACTTCGTGCGCGATCACGTACGCCTGAGCGAAGTCGCCCGGCGCGCGCAGGCGCGATTCCATCACCTGATAGAAGGTCGGATCGATGTAGAGCTGGTTGTCGCCCGGGCAGTAGAACGGGCCGACCGCCGACGTGGCGTTGCCGCACGCGGTGCCGACGCCGTCGGTGAAGAAGTTGAGCACCGGCTCCTGGTAGGCGCCCACCTGACGATTGTACGTCGGCAGACGTCCCTGCGCGAATTGCTGGCGCCAGACCTCTTCGGTCGAGCCGAGAATGCGCGCCGAGAAATCGCACGCTTGCGCGTGGGTTTCGCACGTCGGCGTTCCGCCGCCGCCGCCGTCGGTCGTCTGAGTCTGGCCCGGCGTACCGCCGAACAGAATGCCGAAGATCGTGTCGCGGATGCCGAACGGATTGAAGAAGTAGATCCCCGCCAGCGCCACCACCGCGATCAAGGTGCCCTGAATGCCGATGCGCCGGATGATCGCAAAGAGAACGCCGAGCCCCACACCGCCGCCGATGGCTCCGCCGCCGCCACGGCCGCGATCGCGAACATTGCCTGACGGGTCCTGATTGTCGGTGCGCATCGTGACGTCTCCCTGCCCTACGCTGGACCCGTCTTAGCCCGCCCGCGCGGCCCAGGCCAAGCGCTTAGCTCTCCTCGTCGAACCGGCGCTGCTCTTCGGCCACCAGCCGCAACCGCGGCACGTCCTCTTCGGCGGCGAACAGGTCCTGCTGGCCGCCCGCTTCGACGGGACGGCGAAATTGCGTGTGATCGAGCGGTAGCCGCGGCTTATCCAGCCCAAGCCGGCGCGCCGCACGTGCGAAGCGGTCGGCGATCAGCTTGGCGTAGGCGCCTTCGCCCTTCTGCCGCACGCCCCACTCCGGATCGTAATCGCGCCCGTTGCGCATGGACCGCACAATGGTCATCACCTTGGTCTGCCGGTCGGGAAAATGCTGGGCCAGCCACTCGCGGAAGAGGTCCTTGATCTCCAGCGGCAGGCGCAGCACGACATACCCCGCTGCGCTCGCCCCCGCAGCTGCGCACGCTTCCAGGATCGCTTCAATCTCGCTGTCATTGATGGCCGGCACGATGGGCGCGACCATCACCGTGGTCGGCACGCCGGCCTGCGCCAGCATGCGGATCGCCTCGATGCGCCGGTGCGGCGCGGCCGCGCGCGGCTCCATGACGCGCGAAATGCGCCGGTCCAATGTGGTGACGGAGATCGCCGCCTTCGCCAGCCCGCGTTCGGCCAGACGCGCCAGAATGTCGAGATCGCGGATGACGAGCTGGCTCTTGGTGATCAGCGCCACCGGATGACGCCAGCGTTCCATCACCTCCAGCAGCGCGCGCGTCACCCCATAGCCGCGCTCGATCGGCTGATAGATGTCGGTGACGCCGCCCAGCATGATCGTCCTAGGCCTGTAGCTCGGCTTGGCGAACGCCTGCTCCAGCAGTTCAGCCGCATTCGCCTTCACGAACAGCTTGGTCTCGAAATCGAGCCCCGCCGAAAGCCCGACATAGGCGTGGTTCGGCCGCGCGTAGCAATAGATGCAGCCGTGCTCGCAACCGCGGTAGGGATTGATCGACTGATCGAAGGAAATGTCGGGGCTGGCGTTGGTGGAGATGATCGTCTTCGCCAGCTCGGGGGTGACGATGGTCTCGAGCGGGATGACCTCGCCCGGCGCCCAGCCGTCATCGAATTCTTCGCGGGCGAAGCGCTCGTAGCGGCCGCTCGCATTCGTGCGCGCCCCGCGCCCGTTCAGGGGATCTTTGAACATGAGATAGGAGCATAGTCCTAGCGACAGAACATTTCAAGAACATGCCTTCTCCAGGCGCAGCAAAAAGGGCCCCGGTGCGATCCGGAGCCCTTCAGCGAGTTTTGTTGGTCATGTCTCTTACCTGTCTCTTGCGCCCGCGAGGGGCTTGGGAAAACCAGGTCGGAGGTTACGCAACGATCTGCGCGGCTTGGTTGAGGGTGGCGAACGCAACCGGCGCGAACACCGCGAGCGCTGCGACGAGGGCGTAAAACTTGGTCATTTCCTGGCTCCGTTTCTGTCCGGACCACCGCGGCCCGATGAGGAGAAGGTAATCGCCCGTTTGCCCTGTCGCTGTGCCGCAGGTCACGCACCGCGACGGGCTCAATCCGGCGCCGTCGTTTGACCGCCGAGGCCCACGATGACGCGGCGCACCACGGGCGGACGGCTCGCGCCGGCGTCGGTTTGCGCGCCGTTGCCGTGCGTCGCCTGGTTCACACGACGAACGGGGCTGCCGAACACCGCCTGGCAGCCGATCTGCTGCCACGTCCGTCCGATCTCGCGCAGGCGCGCCAGAATCTCGTCGCGCCGCGGGCTGCTCGAGGGCGTGCGCGCGTACTCAGCCCGCAAGCGGTCGCCCTGGTCCTGGAGATCGCCGCAGGCGAAATCGAACGAGGTGATGCGCGGACCGTTGATGCGCGCGTTGGCCATGGCGGGGGTGAGAATGAGCGCGCCGGCGAAGGCGGCGGCTGCGAGCGCATGGATACGCGCCATGATGCGTCCTCCAGGACTATTCCTCGCACCGCCATCCTGCACGAAAACGCGCGCCGGGCGCGGTGACAGCCGTCACGCAAACGCTTGCAAGCGTGCGGCGGCGGCCTTAGCCAACCCCATGACGAACTCGACCATTGCGATTGCGTTCAAGCGCGTAGAGCTCGCGATCCAGATCGGCGAGCATCCGTGGGAGCAGTTTCCCGAGCGCCCCACGCGCCTCATCATCGATCTCGCCTTGATCTTCGACTATCGCGACTATTTCGAGCGCCATGGCGGCTATGTCGATTACGATCCGCTGCGCGCCTACTTGAAAGAACTGGAAACGAGACCGCACGTGAACAAGCTCGAGGTGTTCGCGCAGGACATTATCCGCCGCTGCTTCGCCACGACGCCCGCGGAGCGCGTGAAGCTCAGCGTCTGCAAACCGGACATCTTCATGGAAATGGACGGCGTCGGCGTCGAGATCGACATCGCGCGCACGGACTTCGCTGCGTGAGCCTCGTGCTCGTCACCGGCGCCGGGCGGCGCGTGGGCGCGGCGATCGCCAAGCGCCTCGCGCGCGACGGCTGGACCGTCGCCGTCCACGCGCATGCCTCCCGCGCCGGCGCCGATCAGGTCGCCGCCGAGATCGAAGCCAGCGGCGGCGCCGCGCTCGTGCTGCAAGCCGATCTCAGCGACGGAGCCGCCATCGACGCCATGACAAACTCGCTGGCCGTGCGCGGCGACTGGGTTGGCGTCATCAACAGCGCGGCGAGTTTCGTCCATGACGACATCGCCGGTTTCAGCATGGATCGGGCCAGCGCGCAGCTTCGCCTGAACCTCGTGGCGCCGGTCTATCTCGCGGGCAAACTCAAGGCGGCGCTGCCGGAGGGCAGTAGAGGCTTCGTCGTCAACATCGCCGATCAGAAAGTGCTCAACCCGAACCCCGATTTCCTCTCCTACACGCTCTCCAAGATCGGCCTTGCCCACGCGACCGGCGCGCTGGCGATGGCGATGGCGCCGTCGGTGCGCGTCAATTGCGTCGCCGCCGGGCTGATGCTGGTGAGCGGTGGGCAGACGGCGGAGAATTTCGCGCGCGTGCACGCGCAGAACCTGACGCGCACCGGCACGCAGCCGGAGGACGTCGCCGATGCGTGCGCCTTCCTGGCGCGGGCCGCGAACATCACCGGCGCGCTGCTGCCGGTCGACGGCGGCCAGCACCTGGTGCCCAGCGCGCGCGATGTGATGTTCGACGGTTAGCCGAACGCGATCAGCGCCGCGCCCGCGGCCACCACCGCGGCGCCGAGCCAGCGGCGCGCGCCGAGCCGCTCCCGCAGAAAGACAAACGCGATCAGCGCCCCGAACACAACGGAGGTTTCGCGCAACGCCGTCACCTGGGCGATCGGCGCGATCGTCTGCGCCCACAACACCAAGCCATAACCGGCGAAGCTGATGATTCCGATGAAGATCCCGCGCAATGGCGCGACGCTGGCGTCCGACAGCAATTGCCGCCCACCCCGGCGCCAGAGCGTGAACGCAATCATGGGGATCCCCATGACGCCGGACGTCCAGGCGACATAGGTCACCGCATCGCCGGCGACGCGCGCGCCGAGCGCGTCCACCAGCGAATACGAGGCGATACAAACGCCGATGCCGAGCGCCCAGAGCGTGGCCTTGAGCGGTGCGCGTGGGCTGGCCCCAACCAACAGTACGCCAAGCGAGACGAACCCCATGCCCAACGCCTTCATCGGCGGCGGAATCTCCTGCACCGTCAGCGCCGCGCCGATCGCCACCAGCAACGGCGCCGAACCGCGCGACAGCGTATAGACGTGGCTCATATCGCCTACGTCGTAGGCGCTGAACAACGCGAACCAATAGACCAGGTGGATCAAGACGGACGCTGCGAGGTATGGCCAAGCCTCGCTCCGCGGGGCGCCGATGAGCGCAGCGACCACCAGCCACGTGAGGATGCCGCCGACCGCGATCAGAAACGCATCGGCCACCCGGTCGCGCCCGCCCTTCAGCGCGGCGTTCCAGCTGGCATGGATAAGCGCCGAGCTGAGCGCGGCGACAATGGCGAGCGGCGGCATGAGTCGAAAAGAGTATGGACCGCCGCCGCCGCGTCAGCCAACTCCGCGCTAGCGGGATGCCGCCCTACCGTCCATAAAGCGCGCGCTGGAGGATCGCCGATGACCGCGCAGGAATTCGATGTCGTCGTCTATGGCGCGACGGGCTTTACCGGACGGCTGGTCGCCGAGCACCTGATCAAGACCTATGGCGCCGCGGGCCCGGTACGTTGGGCGATCGCCGGGCGCGACCGCGACAAGCTCAAAGCGGTCGCCATCGAGTTGGGGACGCCGCTCGAGTTTCCGCTGATCGAAGCCAACGCCCGCGATGCGGCGTCGCTGGATGCGTTGGCGCACCGCGCGCGCGTCGTGATCACCACCGTCGGCCCCTATCAACTCTACGGCGAGGGCCTGCTTGCCGCCTGTGTTCGCGCTGGGACCGACTACGTGGATCTCTGTGGCGAGCCGAACTGGATGGCGGCGATGATCGCCAAGTACGAAAAGCAAGCCAAAGAGAGCGGCGCGCGGATCGTGTTCTCGTGCGGCTTCGACTCGATCCCGTTCGATTGCGGCGTCTGGTTCTTGCAACAGCACGCCCGCGAGCGGCTGGGCGGCCCGGCGCGCCGCGTGCGCGGGCGCGTGCGCAAGATGAAAGGCACGTTCTCCGGCGGCACCTTGGCGTCGATGTTGGCCACCTTCGACGCGGCGCGCCGCGATCCCGCCGTGCGCGACCAGCTGACCGATCCGTTCGCGCTCTCGCCGCAACGTCTCGCCGAACAGCCGAGCGGTGAGCGCGTGGTCCATGACGCGGACATCCCCTCCTGGTCGACGCCCTTCGTGATGGCGGCGATCAACACCAAGAACGTGCACCGCACCAACGCGCTGGCCGGTTATCCGTACGGGCGCGACTTCACCTATGACGAGATGCAAATGACCGGCGACGGCGCCGCCGGACAAAAGCGCGCCAAGGCGGCGGCGAACGCGGCCGGCATGCAGCGCATGCTGCTTAACTTCGCGCCCACGCGCGCGCTGCTGCGCCAGTTCGCGCTGCCGAAACCCGGCGAAGGACCTTCACGGCAAGAGCGCGACAGCGGGCTCTATGACGTGCTGTTCGTCGGCGACACGGGCGACGGGCGCGCGCTCCGCACCTTCGTCCGCGGCGACAAGGACCCGGGCTACGGCTCGACGTCGAAGATGATCGCCGAAGCCGCGCTCTGCCTCAACGACACGCCGCGATCCACCACGCCCGGCGGCATATGGACACCCGCCGCCGCCATGGGCGATCAGCTGATCGATCGCCTGCAGGCGAAAGCGGGATTGCAGTTCGGATTGGAGAACTAGCGTTTGCAGTTTGGAGCGCGCGACTCCGCCGCGCAGGCGTCGCGGAGCGACGCGCTCCAACTTGTTGGCGCCGATCCTTGTGGGTTGGGGCGCGCGGCTTTGCCGCGCATGCGGGCCGGAGGCCCGCGGTCCATGTCAGCTCAAGCTCGCGCAGAAGCGCTGGATTCGCGCGCAGGCGTCTTCGAGGCATTGCGTCGAGGTGGCGTAGGAGATCCGG
>JBFXCP010000012.1:0-24149 GCA_050182055.1 Hyphomonadaceae bacterium | reverse complement strand
CGCGCGGCTTTGCCGCGCATGCGGGCCGGAGGCCCGCGGTCCATGTCAGCTCAAGCTCGCGCAGAAGCGCTGGATTCGCGCGCAGGCGTCTTCGAGGCATTGCGTCGAGGTGGCGTAGGAGATCCGGAAGCACGGCGCGAGACCGAACGCCGTGCCGTGCACCAGCGCCACGCACTCCGACGCAAGCAACTCCAGCGCGAACGTCTCGTCGCTGTCGATCACCTTGCCGCTTGGCGCGCGCTTGCCGATCAGGGCGGCGATGGAGGGGTACACGTAAAAGGCGCCCTCCGGCGTAGGACACTTGATGCCGTGCGCTTGGTTCAGCATCGACACTACGAGATCGCGGCGATCCTGAAACAGCTTCCGATTCTTCGGAATGAAGTCCTGCGGCCCGTTCAGCGCCTCGACCGCCGCCCATTGTGAGATCGAACACGGGTTCGACGTCGTCTGCCCCATCACATTGGCCATGCCCTTGATGAGCCATTCCGGCCCGGCGGCGTAGCCGATGCGCCAGCCGGTCATCGAGTACGCCTTCGAGACGCCGTTCATGGTCAGCGTGCGCTCGTAGAGCTTCGGCTCGACCTGGGCGATGGTCGCGAACTGGAAATCGCCATAGGTGAGGTGCTCGTACATGTCGTCGGTCAGCACCATGACGTGCGGAAACGCGAGCAGCACGTCCGCCAGCGCCCGCAATTCATCGGCCGTGTAGGCCGCACCAGACGGATTGGACGGCGAGTTGAGCAACAGCCACTTCGTATGCGGCGTCAGCGCCTTGGCGAGATCGGCTGGGCGGACCTTGAAGCCGTCCTCGATGCGCGTCTCGATGAACACCGGCGTACCCCCGCACATCAGCGCCATGTCGGGATAACTGACCCAATACGGCGCCGGGATCACCACTTCGTCGCCGGGATTGAGCGTCGCCATGAAGGCGTTGAAGATCACCGGCTTACCGCCCGGCGACACGTTGACCTGCGCGCGCTTGTAGTCGAGCCCGTTTTCGCGCTTGAACTTGGCGACAATGGCGTCCTTCAACTCCGGGATGCCGTCGACATCGGTGTACTTGGTCTTGCCTTCGCGGATGGCGCGGATCGCGGCGTCCTTGATGTTCTCCGGCGTGTCGAAATCCGGCTCTCCCTGCGACAGCGAAATGCAGTCGCGCCCTTCCGCCTTCAGCGCGCGCGCCTTGGCGCTCATCGCCATGGTGGCGGAGGGTTTGACGCGGCTGAGCGCCTGGGAAACGGCCATGAATCGCTAGCTCCGAGATGCGCCGGACCATAGGGGCCGCGCCGCGGCAGGCCAAGCGGAACCGGGCCAGGTCATTCGCCGCTTGTGCTGACGGTCACGGACCTCTTCGGCAGCGTGGCGCTCAACTCTGAGGTTGCTAATGACACCTATTTCGAGCGCACCGAGTTCGGCAACGAGGGCGCGCGCGTGCGGCTTGCCCTCACCTACCAATTCGGCGCGGGGCCGCAACGGCCGCCCCCGGTTCCACAATAATCGGTTCCCGCGTCAAACCGCGCCCCTTCCCGCCCGTGGCCGGCTCCCCATGTTGCGCCGGTACGGAGGAGAGAGCCGATGCCCCTGCTGATGTGCCCGAATTGCAATGCGTCCATGACCGAGGTGAAGCGCAACGACGTCGCGTTCGACATGTGCCCGACCTGTCGCGGCGTGTGGCTCGATCGGGGCGAGCTGGAAAAGATCATCGCCGGCGTGCAGTCGGAGTTCGACCGCGGCGCGCCCGCGTTTGCGCCAGCGGCGCAGGCCGCGCCGCCGCAGCAGCAGCCCCGACCGCAGCAGGGTTACGGCGAACGCGGCGAGTATGGCGAGCGCGGAGAGGGCGGCGGCTACTACACCGACGAGCGCGGCCGCCGCCGGCGCCGCGGCGGGTTCGACCTGTTCGATATTTTCGACTGAGACCCGGTCCGCGCTGTCAAAAGAAACGGCCCGGGATCGCTCCCGGGCCGTCGCCATTTGTAGGCGTTTCTTCCCTAGTTCCTATTCAGCCGCTTCCGGACGGCTCAAGGCCGCGTCCTGCTGGCGCTCGATCGCGAGCTGCGCGTCGCGTTCGGCCGCGAGCTTCTGATAGCGCCGCAGCTGACCGCCCGTGCCAGCCGGGATGAGGCGGCCGACGATGACGTTTTCCTTGAGGCCTTCGAGCGTGTCCGACTTGCCGTACGACGCGGCTTCGGTGAGCACGCGCGTGGTCTCCTGGAACGACGCCGCCGAAATGAACGACCGCGTCTGCAGGCTCGCTTTCGTGATGCCGAGCAGCATTGGCTGCGCCGTCGCGGGTTTGAGACCAAGCTCCTGCACGCGGCGGTTCTCGTCTTCCAGATCGAGCGCCTCCACCGCTTCCCCCTTCAGGAACTCGGTGTCGCCAGCTTCCATGATCTCGACCTTCTGCAGCATCTGGCGAACGATCACCTCGATGTGCTTGTCGTTGATCGGCACGCCTTGCAGGCGATAGACCTTCTGGATCTCCTCGACCAGGTAATTGGCCAGCGCCTCGACGCCGAGGATCGACAGGATGTCCTGCGGCGCGGGATTGCCGTCGAGCAGGTAGTCGCCCTTCTTCACGAAGTCGCCTTCCTGCACCGGAATGTGCTTGCCCTTCGGGATCATGTACTCGATCGGCTCGAGGCTTTCGTCCTCGGGGACGACGCGCAGGCGGCGTTTGTTCTTGTAGTCCTTGCCGAACTCCACGCGCCCGTCCTGCTCGCAGATGATGGCGTGATCCTTCGGCCGGCGTGCTTCGAACAGCTCCGCCACGCGCGGCAGGCCGCCCGTGATGTCGCGTGTCTTGGCGCCGCCCGTGGGCATCCGCGCGAGGTCCTGGCCGGGCGTGACCTCGTCGCCGTCGACCACCGAAAGAATGGCGCCGACCGGCAGCGAATAGGTCTTCGTCGCCACGCCCTTGGCGTTCAGCACGGCGACCGACGGCTTCAGGTCCGAGCCCTTGGTGGTCGCGCGCCAGTCGATGATCACCTTCGACGAGATGCCGGTCGCTTCGTCGAACTCGTCGCGGACGGAGACGCCGTCGACCAGGTCTTCGAACTTCACCTTGCCCGCCACTTCCGTGAGGATCGGCGTCGCGTACGGATCCCACTCGGCGATGCGGTCGCCGCGCTTCACCTTCGACTTTTCGTCGACCTTGAGGCGCGCGCCGAACGGCAGCTTGAACGATTGCCGCTCCTTGCCGTCGCCGTCGACGACGACGACCTGCATGTTGCGGCTCATGACGATCAACTCGCCCTGTCCGTTCTTCACCGTGTTGCGGTTCACTAGCCGCACCGATCCGTCGTGCGCCGACTCCATCACCGATTGCTCGGCCACCTGGGCCGCGCCGCCGATGTGGAACGTGCGCATGGTGAGCTGGGTGCCCGGCTCGCCGATCGATTGCGCCGCAATGACGCCGACCGCTTCGCCGATGTTCACCGGCGTGCCGCGCGCCAGATCGCGCCCATAGCAGGCCGCGCAGACGCCGGTGCGAGTTTCGCAGGTCAGCACCGAACGCACCTTCACCGCCTGGACGCCGGCCTTCTCGATCGCCACGACGACGTCTTCGTCGAGGAACGCGCCGGCCGGGACGACCGCCTTGCCGTTGCCTGGATCGACAATATCCACCGCCGCGGTGCGGCCGAGGATGCGCTGGCCGAGCGAGACGACGATGTCGGCGCCGTCGATGACGGCGGTCATCTGGATGCCGTCCTGGGTGCCGCAATCTTCCTCGGTGATGATGCAATCCTGCGCGACGTCGACGAGACGGCGCGTGAGATAGCCCGAGTTCGCGGTCTTCAGCGCGGTGTCGGCAAGACCCTTGCGCGCGCCGTGGGTCGAGTTGAAGTACTCGAGCACCGACAGGCCTTCCTTGAAGTTCGAGATGATCGGCGTCTCGATGATCTCGCCCGACGGCTTGGCCATCAGCCCGCGCATGCCGGCTAGCTGCTTCATCTGGTTCTTCGAGCCGCGCGCGCCCGAGTGCGCCATCATGAAGACGGAGTTGAGTTCGCCGGTGCGGCCGTCCTTCAGCTTGGCCGGCTTCGACGCCTCTTCCATCATCGCGTCGGCGACGCGATCGGTGCACTTCGACCAGGCGTCCACCACCTTGTTGTACTTCTCGCCCTTGGTGATCAGGCCGTCGGCGTATTGCTTTTCGTACTCGGCGGCGCGCTTGCGGGTTTCTTCGACCAGGCCTTCCTTGGCCTTCGGCACCACCATGTCGGCCATGCCGAAGCTGATGCCGGCCTTGGCCGCTTCCTTGAAGCCGAGCTGCATGATGCGGTCGGCGAAGATCACCGTCGCCTTCTGGCCGCAATGGCGGTAGACGGCGTCGATCAGGTTGCCGATCTCCTTCTTCGTCAGCGTCGTGTTCAGCAGCTCGTAGCTCACCTTCGGGTGCTTCGGCAGCAGCTCGGCAAGCTTCATGCGGCCCGGTGTCGAGTCGATCGTCTTGCGGATCGGATTGTTGTTCGCATCGACCGTTTCGAAGCGCGCCTTGATCTTGGTGTGCAACGTGACCACGCCTGCTTCGAGCGCGGCCTCGATTTCACCGATCGAGCCGAACAGCTTGCCCTCGCCCGGCTCGCCTTCCTTCATCAGCGAGAGGTAGTAGAGGCCAAGCACGATGTCCTGCGACGGCACGATGATCGGCTTGCCGTTGGCGGGCGAGAGGATGTTGTTGGTCGACATCATCAGCACGCGCGCTTCCAGCTGCGCTTCGAGCGCAAGCGGCACGTGCACCGCCATCTGGTCGCCGTCGAAGTCGGCGTTGAACGCGGCGCACACCAGCGGGTGCAACTGGATCGCCTTGCCCTCGATCAGCTTCGGCTCGAACGCCTGAATACCCAGACGGTGCAGCGTCGGCGCGCGGTTCAGCAGCACCGGGTGCTCGCGGATGACCTCTTCGAGCACGTCCCAGACTTCCGGACGTTCCTTCTCCACCATGCGGCGCGACTGCTTCACGGTGCCCGAGAGCCCCTTGATGTCGAGGCGCGCATAGATGAACGGCTTGAACAGCTCGAGCGCCATCTTCTTCGGCAGGCCGCACTGGTGCAGCTTCAGGTCCGGGCCGACGACGATGACCGAGCGCCCCGAATAGTCGACGCGCTTGCCGAGCAGGTTCTGGCGGAAGCGGCCTTGCTTGCCCTTCAGCATGTCGGCGAGCGACTTCAGCGGGCGCTTGTTGGCGCCGGTGATGACGCGGCCGCGGCGGCCGTTGTCGAACAGCGCATCGACCGCCTCCTGCAGCATGCGCTTCTCGTTGCGGATGATGATGTCGGGCGCGCGCAGCTCCATCAGCCGCTTCAGGCGGTTGTTGCGGTTGATGACGCGGCGATAGAGATCGTTCAGATCCGAGGTCGCGAAGCGGCCGCCATCGAGCGGCACCAGCGGACGCAGTTCCGGCGGGATCACCGGCACCACCGTCAGGATCATCCATTCCGGCTTGTTGCCCGAGCGGATGAAGGCTTCCACCAGCTTCAAGCGCTTGGCCAGCTTCTTCGGCTTCAGCTCCGACGTAGACTCGGCGATCTCCTTGCGCAGCTGCTCGGCCTCTTTCTCGAGGTTGAGCGCCATCAGCAATTCGCGCACGGCTTCGGCGCCGATCATGGCGGTGAAGCTGTCTTCGCCGTACTCGTCCTGCGCCTTGATGTAATCCTCTTCCGTCAGCAGCTGCTTGGCGCTGAGCGGCGTGAGGCCCGGCTCGATGACGATGTATTGCTCGAAGTAGAGAACCTTCTCGATGTCCTTCAGCGCCATGTCGAGCATCAGCGCGATGCGGCTCGGCAGCGACTTCAGGAACCAGATGTGCGCCACCGGCGCGGCCAGCTCGATGTGGCCCATGCGCTCGCGCCGCACGCGCTGCAGTGTCACCTGCACGCCGCACTTTTCGCAGATGATGTCCTTGTATTTCATCCGCTTGTACTTGCCGCACAGGCACTCGTAGTCCTTGATCGGCCCGAAGATGCGCGCGCAGAACAGGCCATCGCGTTCCGGCTTGAACGTGCGGTAGTTGATGGTCTCGGGCTTCTTGATCTCGCCGAACGACCAGGAGCGGATTTGCTCCGGCGAGGCGATCGAGATTTTGATCTGATCGAACACCGGCGCCGGCGGCTGGTTGCCGAAGGTGGAGTTGATCAGGTCCTGGTTCATCGCGTTCATCGTTTCGACCTTCCGTGGCGCCGTGTGCGGCGGCGCTCCGTGGGTTCATTCACATCAACTCAGAGGCGGGTCCCGGATCGCGGCGGTCGCGCCGCGTCCGGGATGACGCCTATTCGGCCGCCTTCAGCTTCACGCCGTCGACCAGTTCCACGTTGAGGCCGAGCGAGCGCATTTCCTTGACGAGCACGTTGAACGACTCGGGGATGCCCGCTTCGAACGTGTCGTGGCCGCGCGTGATGGCCTCGTAGACCTTGGTGCGCCCGGCGACGTCGTCCGACTTCACCGTCAGCATTTCCTGGAGCGTGTAGGCGGCCCCGTACGCTTCGAGCGCCCACACTTCCATTTCGCCGAAGCGCTGACCGCCGAACTGCGCCTTGCCACCCAGCGGCTGCTGGGTGACGAGCGAGTACGGGCCGATGGAGCGGGCGTGGATCTTGTCGTCCACCAGGTGGTGCAGCTTCAGCATGTAGATGTAGCCGACCGTGACCGGGCGCTTAAACGCCTCGCCGGTCTGGCCGTCATAGAGCTGCACCTGGCCGGTTTCGGAATAGCCGGCTTCCTTCAGCATCGCGCGGATGTCTGTATCCTTGGCGCCGTCGAACACCGGCGTGGCGATCGGAATGCCCTTCTCGATGTTGTGGGCGAGCTCCTTCAGCTCATCGACGCTCTTCGGCAATTCTTCCTTGTCGCCGTAGATGTCGCGCAGCTTCTTTTCGAGCGGCTTCTTGTCGCCGTCCCGCTCGAGCACGTCGAGCGCCTGGCGCACTTGCTTGCCGATGCCGGCGCAGGCCCAGCCGAGGTGCGTCTCCAGAATCTGACCGACGTTCATCCGGCTCGGCACGCCGAGCGGGTTGAGCACGATGTCGACATGCGTGCCGTCATCCAGGAACGGCATATCCTCGATCGGCACGATCTTGGAGATGACGCCCTTGTTGCCGTGACGCCCGGCCATCTTGTCGCCCGGCTGCAGCTTGCGCTTCACCGCGACGAACACCTTGACCACCTTCATCACCCCCGGCGGCAGTTCGTCGCCGCGGGTGAGCTTGTCGACCTTGTCGGCGAAGCGCGCGTCGAGACGCTTCTTGGCGTCGTCGTACTGCTTCTTCAGCGCTTCGACTTCGGCCATCGCGTTTTCGTCGTCGAGGCCGAACTGCCACCACTGGCCGCGGCTGAATTGTTCGAACGCGTCGGCTTCGATGACGCCCTTCTTGAAGCCTTTCGGGCCCGTCGAAGCGGTCTTGCCGCTCAGCAGCTCTTGCAGGCGGCCGAAGATGTTGCGCTCCAGGATCGCCAGTTCGTCGTCGCGGTCCTTGGAAAGGCGCTCGATCTCTTCCTTCTCGATCTGCATGGCGCGCTGGTCTTTGTCGACGCCGTGGCGATTGAACACGCGCACCTCGACGACCGTGCCGTTCACGCCCGGCGGCAGACGCAGAGACGTGTCACGCACGTCGCTCGCCTTTTCGCCGAAGATGGCGCGCAGCAGCTTCTCTTCCGGCGTCATCGGGCTCTCGCCCTTTGGCGTCACCTTGCCGACCAGAATGTCGCCCGGCTCCAGTTCGGCGCCGATGGCGACGATGCCCGCTTCGTCGAGGTTGCGCAGCGCTTCCTCACCGACGTTGGGAATGTCGCGGGTGATTTCTTCCGGACCGAGCTTGGTGTCGCGGGCGGCGACTTCGAACTCTTCGATGTGGATCGAAGTGAACACGTCGTCCTTGACGATGCGTTCGCTGATCAGGATCGAGTCTTCGAAATTGTAGCCGTTCCACGGCATGAACGCGACAAGCACGTTGCGGCCGAGCGCCAGTTCGCCGAGCTCCGTGGACGGACCGTCGGCGATGATGTCGTCGGCCTTCACCAGGTCGCCGACCTTCACGATCGGACGCTGCGTGATGCAGGTGTTCTGGTTCGAGCGCTGGAACTTGAGCAGGCGGTAGATGTCGACGCCCGGCTTAGTCGGGTCGCGCTCTTCGGTTGCGCGCACGACGATCCGCTGGCTGTCGACCTGCTCGACCACGCCGGTGCGGCGCGCGGTGATGGCCGCACCCGAGTCGCGCGCGACCGTGCCTTCCATGCCGGTGCCGACGATCGGCGCATCGGCGCGCAGCAGCGGCACCGCCTGGCGCTGCATGTTCGAGCCCATCAGCGCGCGGTTGGCGTCGTCGTTCTCGAGGAACGGGATCAACGCCGCGGCCACCGAAACAACCTGCTTCGGCGACACGTCCATGAGGTCGATTTCTTCGCGCGGGATCAGCTGCGCTTCGCCGCTCTCGCGGGCCTGCACCAAATCTTCGGTCAGGTTGCCCTTGGCGTCGATCTCGGCGTTGGCCTGGGCGATCTTGTGCTTGGCCTCCTCCATCGCCGAGAGATACATGATCTCGCCCGACGGCTTGCCGTTCACGACCTTGCGGTACGGACTCTCGATGAAGCCGTACTTGTTGACGCGCGCATGCGTCGCCAGCGAGTTGATCAGGCCGATGTTCGGGCCTTCCGGCGTTTCGATCGGGCAGATGCGGCCGTAATGCGTGGGGTGCACGTCGCGCACTTCGAAGCCTGCGCGCTCGCGCGTCAGACCGCCCGGGCCCAGCGCCGAGAGACGCCGCTTGTGCGTGATCTCGGAGAGCGGGTTGGTCTGGTCCATGAACTGCGACAGCTGCGAGGAGCCGAAGAACTCGCGCACCGCCGCCGCCGCCGGCTTGGCGTTGATCAGGTCGTGCGGCATCACCGTCTCGATGTCGACGGAGCTCATGCGTTCCTTGATCGCGCGCTCCATGCGCAGCAGGCCGATGCGGTACTGATTTTCCATCAGCTCGCCGACCGAGCGCACCCGGCGGTTGCCGAGATTGTCGATGTCGTCGACCTCGCCGCGCCCGTCACGCAGATCGGTCAGCGTCTTCAGCACTTCGAGAATGTCTTCCAGGCGCAGCGTGCGGACGCTGTCGTCGGTGTCGAGACCCAAGCGCATGTTCATCTTCACGCGGCCGACCGCGGAGAGATCGTAGCGCTCGCCGTCCGAGAAGAGGCCGTTGAACAGCACTTCCGCGGTGTCGATCGTCGGCGGTTCGCCCGGACGCATGACGCGGTAGATGTCGAACAGCGCCTGTTCGCGGTTCTCGTTCTTGTCGAGCTTCAGCGTGTTGCGGATGTAGGGGCCCACGGTCGCCGGATCGATGTCGAGGATCGGTAGTTCGTGGATGCCGGACTCGATCAGCGTCGCCAGCACGGTTTCGCTCAGCGCATCGCCCGCTTCGACATAGATCTCGCCCGTTTCCGGGTTGACGATGTCTTCGGCGATGAAACGGTCGAACAGGTCCTCTGACGGCACCTGGATATCGACGACGCCGTCTTCGACCAGCTTGTTGGCGACGCGCGCGGAAATCTTCTTGCCCGCTTCGGCGACCACCTTGCCGGTTTTCGCATCGACCAGATCGTAGGTCGGCTTCACGCCGCGCCAGCGCTCGGCGCGGTACTTCGTGGTCCAGCCTTGGCGCGTGCGCTGATAGATCGAGGTCTGGTAGAACGTCGACAGGATTTGTTCGCTCGACATGCCGAGCGCATAGAGCAGCGTCGTCGCCGGCAGCTTACGCTTGCGGTCGATGCGCACGAACATGATGTCCTTGGCGTCGAACTCGAAATCGAGCCACGAACCGCGGTACGGGATCACGCGCGCGGCGAACAGGAGCTTGCCGGACGCATGCGTCTTGCCCTTGTCGTGATCGAAGAAGACGCCCGGCGAGCGGTGCATCTGCGAGACGATCACGCGCTCGGTGCCGTTGACGACGAACGTGCCCTTGTCCGTCATCAGCGGAATGTCGCCCAGATAGACGTCCTGTTCCTTGATGTCCTTCACCGACTTCGCGCCGGTCTCTTCGTCGGTCTCGAACACGATCAGGCGCAGCTTCACCTTCAGCGGCGCGGCGTAGGTCATGTCGCGCTGCTGGCACTCTTCGACGTCGAACTTCGGCTCTTCGAATTCGTAGCTGACGTACTCGAGCACGGCGCGATCCGAAAAATCGCGGATCGGGAACACCGACTTGAACACGGCCTGCAAACCTTCGTCGATGCGCTCGTAGGAGCGCTCGTCTTTTTGCAGGAATTGATCGTAGGAGCTCTTCTGCACCTCGATCAGGTTCGGCATCCGCCCCGCCTCGGGGATCTTGCCGAACGACTTACGGATCTTCTTCTTCCCGGTATACGAGAGCGCCATCTGTTCTTCCCAATGCGCGCTGCGCTTTGACGCGAACCCCGGCCACTAGGCTCGCCAAGCGCGGCGCATGAGCCGCCTGTTCCGCCCTGGTCCCGCGCTTGTCCGCAGGGCCCGACCCTTCTTCAGAGCACCCCGGGCGGGCGATGCTCCGGCGCGCCCCAGTCGGGACGCGCAACGGCGGAAGCCGAGCCCGTTGCCGGGCCCTGCTTCCGCTTGCTGTGTGCGAGTTACTTCAGATCGACCTTGGCGCCGGCTTTTTCAAGTTGAGCCTTGAACTTTTCGGCATCGGCCTTGTTCACGCCCTCCTTCACCGGCTTCGGCGCGCCTTCGACCAGGTCCTTGGCTTCCTTCAAGCCCAAGCCCGTGATCGCGCGCACTTCCTTGATGACTTCGATCTTCTTGTCGCCGGCGCTGGTGAGCTGGACCGTGAACTCGGTCTTCTCTTCCGCGGCGGCGGCAGGCGCGGCGCCGCCGCCCACGGCGGCGACGGCCACCGGCGCAGCGGCCGAAACGCCCCACTTTTCTTCCAGCATCTTCGAGAGCTCAGCAGCTTCGAGGACAGTCAGCGCCGAAAGGTCTTCGACGATCTTTTCGAGGTTAGCCATGATCTTTGTTCCTGACGTTTGGTGTGTGTTTTCAAGCGAATGCGGAAATGACGGTTATGCGGCGTCCTTGGTGGCGTAGGCGTTGAGCACGCGGGCCAGCTGACCGCCGGGCGCGGCGAGCACGCCGGCGATCTTGGTCGCGGGCGCCTGCACCAGGCCGATGATCTTGCCGCGCAGTTCGTCGAGCGAAGGCAGCGTGGCCAGAGCCTGCACGCCTTGCACGTCGAGCAGCTGATCGCCGAACAGCCCGCCGATGATGGCGAACTTGTCCTTTTCCTTGGCGTACGCGACAGCGACCTTGGCGGCCGAAATCGGGTCAGCGGAATAGGCGATGGCCGTAGGGCCCGTGAACAGCTCGGCCGCCGGCGCCTTGGGCGTATCGGCGATCGCGAGCTTCACCAGGCGGTTCTTCACCACTTTGAGTGCGGCCCCTTCCGAACGAAGGCGGCTGCGCAGCACCGTCAATTCCGCAACGGTCAGACCGGCGTAGTGGCCGACGACCACCACGCCCGCCCCAGCGAAGACGCCTTTCAGGCTCTCCACCGTTTCGGCCTTCTGAGCACGATCCATTGCGGTCTCCTCAGTTGGGCCACCGGACCATCCGATGCGCCCTGAGCGCACGCGGATCGGCCGGCCGGCGGAAAAGACCCCCGTTGCGGCTGCGCGATCCACGCGCTGCCTGTCCCAGGAGCCGGCCTGCGGGAGAGGCCTTGACAGCGCCCCCCGAAAAACGTCAGCTTCTGTCTATTGCAGGAGCAGAAAGCCTAAGGCTTTCAAGCGATTAAGCCACGCGCACAGGACCCTCTCGGGCGATCCATATGCGTGGCGCCTGCAGTCTCGGACAGGATTGGCGAGGGGTTAACCCCGCCGAACGCGGCGATATGCACGCTTTATTGCACTGCCGCAAGTGCCGGATGCATGCTTTCCAACACTTGGCAAGAGGGTGCAGCACGTTGCGGGTCGCGAAGACACACATTGCCCATCGCCCATGCTCGCGGACGGGGGCCTATCTACTCGGTAGGGAGCGCCGCGATGAATGCACGCGCCTGACCAGCAAAGTATGCGTTGCCCACTTGCTCAAACGCCGCCAAAGCGCCCTGCGCCGCCGCGCGCGCCTCACGCACTCGGCCCATGGCGCGATACGCGGTCGCGAGATTGTAGGTTGTCCGCGCCCAGCCGGCGGGGTTGGCTTCACGAGTTCTGACCGTTAGCGCCGCTTCGAAGGCTGTAAGCGCACGCTCGAGAGCGCCCGGCGAGCCCTCAAGAATGAGGGCATTGCCGAGATTGCTTTGCGTCAAAGCCCAATTGGCAGGATCGGTTTCGCGCGTCTGCACTGTCAGGGCCGCCGTGTACAAAGAGATGGCCCGCTCCAGCGCGCCCGGAACGCCCCGCCGAGCCTGAGCCTGAAGTGCGTTGGCGAGGTTCATTTGGGTCAGCGCCCAAGCGGCCGGATCAGCTTCGCGAGTCCGGACTGTCAAAGCTGCCTCGTAGGCCGCCACCGCGCGATCGATTTCGCCTTGTCGTTGGAGGGCTAGCCCGAGGCTCATTTGCGCCTGCGCCCAGTTTGCCGGAGAGGATTCGCGCGTCCAAACGGTGAGTGCGGACTCGAACGCCAATACCGCTCGCTCTAGCGCGCCCGGCACGCCACGTTCGCCCAGAATACTGAGCACCGTCCCTAGGCTCTCATATGTCCCTGCCCAGCCCCAGGGGTCCTGATCGCGTGTGCGGACCTCCAATGCAGCCTCGTAAGCTGATACCGCGCGCTCCAGCGCCCCCGGCGCGCCACGTTCGCCCATGTTCCTTAGGACGTCGCCGAGATTATCCATGGTCTGCGCCCAACCACCCGGATCCTCATCCCGCGTCCGCACTTCCAGCGCCGCCTCAAAGGCCGCTATCGCGCGCTCAAATGCCCCTGGCGCCCCTCGCGCGCCGAGTCCGCGCAGCGCAATGCCCAGATTGTTTTGAGCAATCGCCCAGTTGTTTGGATCGATGTCGCGCGTCATGACTGACAACGCGGCCTCGTAGGCCTCCACCGCGCGCTCGTAGGCGCCAGGAGCGCCCCGACCGGCGAGAACACCAAACACAGCGCCGAGGTTGATCTGGGTTCCCGCCCACCCCTCGGGATCGGCCTCACGGGTACGCACTGTCAGAGCCGCTTCGTACGCAGCAACTGCTCGTTCAAGCGCTGCGGCGTCACCGCGCGTACCAAGCAGGCTATAGGCGAAGCCAAGAGTGTTCTGCGTCGCCGCCCAATCGCTCGGAGATGTCTCACGGTCAATCAGCGCCAACGCCGACTGGCTTTCCGAGATCGAGCGCTCCAAACCATCGGTGCCGCCGCCGCGCCGCCCTTGCGTTAGATGCAACCACGCCAATGCTCGCAAGGCGCGAGCCTCACCCGGCCGATCCCCAAGAACGCTATAGGTTTCCGCGGCAGAAAGGAGGTCCCGTTCGGCAAGAGTCAGCGCGTCATTATCGCCGCGCTCTCCCAAGCGAATGCGCACCCAGCCCAAATAATACAGCGTGCGAGCCCAACCATCCGGACGCGTCTCCCGCGTCGCGAGCGGCAGCACGACATCCTCGAAAAGAGCAGCGGCCTGCACAAGACGTTCCGCTTCAACAAAGCGATAACCTTGTTCGGACACCGCGCGCGCTTGCTCGAAGCGATAACGCCAAACTGCTTCAACCGCGGGCTGCGGCGCGATCTCGGCGGCGCGCGCGTAGTGCGCGGCTGCGCCCAGGTAATCGGCTTGCACGAACGCGACCTGGCCGCGGCTGGCGATGGTTTCGCCGGCGCGTAGACGTCTGCGCTCGGCTTCGGCGTCGGCTTGTTGGATCGCTGCCAGGTCACGCTGGGCGACTTCCGCTAGCAAACGATCGGCATCGGTGAGACGGCCTGCGGCAAGCGCCACGCGCGCGTCCGCGAATATGGCGCCGATCCCGGGATCGGCGTCGCCCGTTAGCGTTTCCAAACGGCGTTGCAACTCTGCGATCTGATCGGCTTGCTCCGCAAGCGCTTCGTAGATCGCTTGTTGCAGGGCGAGTGGATCAAACTGACCCGACGCCGCGAGATTTTCGCTCGCGGCTTCCGCCGCCGCCAAGAGCGACGCTTCCGAGATGCGCGCGCGCTGCGCTTGCACGCGCACCTGCGCCCGCACCACGTCCCATTGCGCCTGCGTGACGCCGGCAGAACGCAGGGAGTCCGGCAGCGGTTGCGCCAGCACGGGCACAGCGCCAAGCGCCGCCAATGCCACAATGATTGCCAGAAGCCGCACCGCCGTTCCCCGCCTCGCAGCCCCCAAGAAAAGCACCACCATCGCTCTATCGCAACAACAACAGGCGTCACTCCTTCCGGTCGTTCACCAGCTTCGCGATCGCTTCCAGATAGGCCGCAAACGCGGCGCGGCCTTGCTCCGTGATCCGCGCGCGCGTGAGCGGCTTGCGGCCGAGGAAGCTCTTGTCGATCGAGACGTAGCCCGCCTCTTCGAGCTTGCGCAGGTGCACGGAAAGATTGCCCTGCGTGACATCGAGCAACGTCTTCAGCTCGGTGAAATCCGCCGCGCCCGCATCGGCCAGATACGCCATGATCCCTAGGCGCACGCGCCCGTGGATCACGTCATCCAGTTTGCCGATATCGAACGCGGCCACGCTGTCAGGCCTTCGCGCCGCGCCAGATGATCCAGCCCGGGATCGACATGAGCGAGACGAGCGCGATCGCTAGCACCAGCACGAAGGCGCCGGCATTGGACATCAGCACGCCCAGCGCAATCGTTGTGGCGAACCAGCCGGCCGCGACGAAACCAAGCCAGGACTGGCGCAGCACGTTGAACGCGACGAACCAGGCGACGCCCTGGAACATGCACACGACGACCGGGTGGTAGAGCCACAAGCCGGGCGCATCGAACGCATGTGCGCCGTACCCAAACACGAACGCCATGGCGAGATTGGCCAGGCCCGCACCTTGAAACACCGAACCCAGCGCACGCGCCGCCGGCCCGCCCGTCGGCGCCTTGCGATCCTTGATGAGGATCATCGTCAGCACGCCGATGAACAGCACCGTCGGCGCAACGACGATGGCGAGTGCGAACGGTCCATCGTCCGGCGCCAGATGCAGCGTCTGCAGCCAATGCAGGAAGCACTGCCCACCATAGAGCAAACCGGCCCAGAAGAACGCCTCGCCGATGGTTCGCTGCATGCGCCCCGTGCCGCCGACGAGCGCGCGCATGTAGGCCAGATCGTCGCGCGCGCTCTCGATTTCCGCGCTCATGTTCGCTCCTACTCCGCCGCCGCAAGGACTTCACGCGTACGCTTAGCCTTCGCGGGCTTCACACGCTTGCCGTTGAGAATCGCGCCGATCCAAGAATAGCGCACCAAGACCTGATAGCTCACCAGCATGATCGTAAACGCCACCGCCAGCACCAGCGGATACTTCACGAACCATGGCCAGGCATAGGGCGCGACCAACGCGTGCAGCGCCATGACGATCGGGATGTGGACGATGTAGATCCAGTACGATGCGTCGGCGAGATAACGCCGCGCCGGGCTCTCGGCTGCGAGGTGAGCCACCGCAAAGCCGATAATGGCGATCGTCCATGCCCAGCAGGCAAACGCATAGAGGCCCGTGTAGACAGCCATCCGCGCATCTTGCGCCGCCGGTTCGAGCAGCGGGGTGAAGCCCAGCATCATCAGGCAGCCGATCGTCGCGCCGGCCGCGGGGCCTACATACGCCAGCCAGCGCTTGCCCCAGCCCTCGAAGATCGCTGGCTGACGAGGGATGAGCCAGCCCAGGCCGAACGCAAAGCCGTAGCAGATCAACGCCGCCGCATTCGGAACGAGACCCTTGTCCGGCGTCGGAATGCCGAACCATGCGTACCACTCCGGCGTCAGGAATAGCGTCACGCCCATCGGGATCGCCAGCGCGATCGGCGCGATCGGTCCCGTGAGGAAGCGGACGCTCGGATCGACCAGACGCACGCGCAGCGTTTCGCGGCGATCGATGAGCCGGACAAAGCCACGCAAAACCAAAGCGCCAGCGTAGAAGAACAGCAAGACGTACAAGAACCAGAGGTGCGTCAGCGGGAACGTCTCGGTGGTCGGCGGCGGCGGCGGCTCGCCTTCGAGCGGCTGGCCGCCGTTGGCTTGCACGGCCGCCCAGATCGCCACCGCGACAATTCCGCTGATCACCAGCGGCCAGAACATCGCCAGCGGCATGGCGATGCGCATCACGCGGTTCTTGATGAAGCCCCACGTCCCGCGCCGCTCCAGCAGCAAGCGCGCGAAGAAGCCGGCGAGCACGAAGAACACCGTCATCCGGAAGAGGTGCAGCACAAAGAACAGCACCGAGAGCTCGACGCTGCGCTGGCTGTCGACCGCGACCCAAAGCTGCGGTCCGGGCAGGAACGACAGCGTCGCGTGAAAGAAGACGCCCAAGACGAGCGCAAAACCCCGGACCGCGTCCAAAGCGTGATAGCGCTCCCCGACCACACCACCATTGCTCATCGCGCCAACTCCAATCCCAAACACCGGGGCGCTCGCCGCCCTCTCCGCGCCGGGCGCACGCGCCCGCGGCGGCAGTACCTAACTCAACTAGTTTGTCATGTAAACTTGTCTGTTGACGAGATGTCCGATATCGCTTACATCACGTAAAGAAAACCAGACATGAGGGTTGGTGAGATGTCATTCAGAGAGAAAAGCGCCTGGATCGCGCTGTTGGCCTATGGCGGCGTCTTCGGCGCCTACTTCATCGCGCTGTGGCAGGCCTGGGATCCCGCTAACGGCCAGCCGCTCAGCATCGGCCCCCTAGTCGCGGCCATGTTCGCGTTCGTGGGCATCGTTACGGTGCTGACCATTGTCGCCGCGCTTTTGAACCCGAAGGCCGCCAACGCGCCGGCGGACGAGCGCGAGAAACTGATCGAACTGAAGGCCGAACGCGCCGCCGCCTACACGCTCTCAACCGGCGTGCTGCTGTCGATGACGGGCTTGCTGCTCGGCTTCAACGGCTACCTGATCGCCAACGCCCTGCTCGCAAGCCTCGTCGCGGCGGAGCTTGTGAAGGCCGGCTGGCAGATCGCGTCCTTCCGCATGGGCGTGTGAGCATGGCGATCGAAAACGAGATCCGGCGGCTGCGCTTCGCGCATGGCGAGATGACCCAAGCGGCGCTCGCCGAGAAAGTCGGCGTCACGCGCCAAACCATCATCGCCATCGAGCAGAACAAGTACGGCCCCTCGCTCGAAGCCGCCTTCAGGATCGCAAACGCGCTCAATACGCCGCTCGAAAATGTCTTCCGCTGGAGGAAGGATTAAGCAGCGTTTGCAGGCTTGCGCACGGCGTAGACCTTCTCCGCCGCGAGCCGGTAGCGCTCGTTCTCTTCGGCGGAGAACACGATTTCCTGCGCCTCGAAGCCGTGCGCCGCGAGCAGCTTAGGGAAGTCCAAGCCATAGAGCCGCAAATGCGTGCGTCCGCAGATGCGCTCGACCTCTTCCTTCGGCGTTCCGGGCGGCGGATTCCAGGTCGCTGCGGCGGTGTGGTCCATCGGCACGGAGAAGATGCCGACGCCGCCGGGCTTCATGACGCGATAGCATTCGGCCATGCCCTTGGCGTCTTCGGCCACGTGTTCGAGCACGTGGTTGCAGACGATCACATCGAATTCGTTGTCGGGATAGTTGAGCTGCGTGATGTCGACCACGGCGTTGGCGACCGGGCTCTTTTTGATGTCGCCGGCGACATAGGCCGGGTTGTTACGCCAGCGGCGAAAGAACGGCCGCTCCGCCGAGAAGTGGAGGATGCGCTTGCCGGTCATGTCGAGGCCGATGCGCTTCAGGTGCAGCGCGATGATGCGATCGCGCTCCTTCGACGCGCAATTGGGACAGCGCGCTTCCTGGCGCGGCCCCGCGCTCAGGAAGTAGCCGGTGAACCCGCATAGCGGACACTCGCGCTTCGTGCGCGGGCGAAAATGTTGCAATGGATCGCGCGCCGTACCGCGCGAAATTTCTTCGGCCAGAACCGGCCAATCGAGGCTGCTCATGGAGCCGGGCTTAGCACAGGCGGGCCACGTTGTGACCATGGCGGCAGGCCGGAGCCCGTGGGTACACCGGGACTTACTCAGGAGGGAGCCAAGCGATCAGCGCGCGCGCCAAATTGGCCCCGTTCGTATTTCCTACTTGCGCGAACGCATCCAGAGCGCCTTGCGCCGCCGCACGCGCGTCGTGCACGCGTCCCATGGCGCGATAGGCGAGAGCGAGATTGTAGGTGGTTTCCGCCCAGCCGGCGGGACTGGCCTCGCGAGTCCAAACCGTGAGCGCCGCCTGATACGCCGCCACCGCCCGCTCCAGTGCGCCTTGGAGCTGGAGCGCATTACCCAGGTTCACCTGCGTCTGCGCCCATCCGGCGGGATCGGCGTCGCGTGTCCGGACCGTCAGCGCCGCCTCGTACGCCGCTACGGCGCGGTCCAAAGCTCCTGGCGCGCCGCGCGCGCCTTGAAGCCGGAGCGTGGCGCCGAGGTTGTTCTGTATCTGCGCCCAGCCCACGGGATCAGCCGCACGCGTCCTAACCGTCAGCGCCGCCTCAAAGGCCGCCACCGCCCGCTCCGGCGCGCCGGGCGCGCCGCGCTCGCCTTGACGGTGGAGCGCGATGCCGAGGTTCATTTGCGTCATCGCCCAGCCGGTGGGATCAGCTTCGCGCGTCATCACCGTGAGCGCCGCTTGGTACGCCGCCACTGCGCGCTCCAACGCACCGCGGGCACCACGCACGCTTTGACGCTGGAGCGCATTCCCAAGGTTCACCTGCGTCTGCGCCCAACCGGCGGGATCGGCGTCGCGCGTCCTGACCGTGAGCGCGGCCTCGTAGGCCGTCACCGCGCGCTCCAGCGCGCCGGGCGCGCCACGCTCGCCAAGAATGCTGAGCGCAGCGCCGAGGTTCATTTGCGTTCGCGCCCACCCGGCAGGATCGGCGTCGCGCGTGCGCACTATCAGCGCCGCCTCGAACGCCGCCACCGCCCGCTCCAGCGCCCCGCGCGCGCCGCGCTCACCTTGAAGTTGGAGCGCATTGCCGAGATTGATCTGCGTCGCGGCCCAGTCCGCCGCCGCGTGCTCACGCGGACGCAGATCGAGCGCCGCTTCGTACGCGCCGACAGCTTGGTTTAGCGACTCAGCCTCACCGAACAACCGGCTACGATGATAGAGCGCCAATCCGCGCCACACCGTGTACTGCCATCGCGCTTCGGTCGCCGTCTGCGGCACGATCTCGGCGGCGCGCGCGTAGTGCGCCGCTGCGATCAAATGATCCGCCTGCACAAGTGCGACTTGCCCGCGGCTGGCGATGGTTTCGCCGGCGCGGAGGCGACGGCGCTCGGCTTCGGCGTCTGCGTGTTGGATCGCGGCGAGATCGCGCGCGGCGACATCCGCCAGCAACCGATCCGCCTCCGCCAAGCGGCCTTCATCGAGCGCTGCGCGCGCTTGCGCAAAGACGCCGCCAATGCCGGGATCGGCGTCGCCCGTCAGCGCGTCCAAGCGGCGCTGCAGCTCCGCGATTTGATCGGCCTGCTCGGCGAGCGCCTCATAGATCGCTTGCTGCAACGCCAGCGGCTCGAAGCGTCCGGACGCCGCGAGATTTGCGCTCGCAGCCTCCGCCGCCGCCAGCAGCGAGGCTTCCGAAATACGCGCCCGCTGCGCTTCGGCGCGCACCTGCGCGCGCACCGCATCCCACTGCGCCTGCGTGACCCCCGCCGAGCGCAGCGCATCGGGCAACGGTTGCGCCCCGGAGGGTGCAGCCAAGAACGCCGTCAGCGCAAACACGATCGCGAGAAGCCGCATCGCCTCTCTCCGCATCGCGCCCTGAGAAAACCACAGCGGCAGGCCTGGAGCAAATCGCGCGGCCTACGATTTCTACTGACGCCAAACGCAAAGCGCCCCGGCCTTGCGACCGGGGCGCTTCGTTTTCAGGTTTTGCCTGGCGCCTACGAAGCCGACGCCGCAATCGCGGCGGCCGGGTCGATGCGCACGCCCGGCCCCATCGTCGTCGACAAGGCCACCTTCTTCACGAACGTGCCCTTGGCGCCCGACGGCTTCGCCTTGGCGACAGCGTCCACGAACGCCTTCGCGTTCTGCAGAATCTGCTCTTCCGAGAAGCTCGCCTTGCCGATGCCGGCGTGGATGATGCCGGCCTTCTCGACGCGGAATTCCACCGCGCCGCCCTTGGCGTCGGCGACGGCCTTCTTCACATCCATGGTGACGGTGCCCACCTTCGGGTTCGGCATCAGGCCGCGCGGGCCCAGCACCTTACCGAGACGGCCGACGAGCGCCATCATGTCCGGCGTCGCGATCAGGCGGTCGAAATCGATCTTGCCGCCGTTGACCGTCTCGAACAGGTCTTCCGCGCCGACGATGTCGGCACCGGCGGCGCGCGCTTCATCGGCCTTCGGCCCGCGCGCGAACACCGCCACGCGCGCGCTGCGGCCGGTGCCGTTCGGCAACGAGACGACGCCGCGGACTTGCTGGTCGGGATATTTCGGATCGACGCCCAGATTCATCGCGATCTCGACGGTTTCGTCGAACTTCGCGTTGGCGCGGGCTTTGATGATTTTCACCGCTTCATCGAGCGCGTGAAGTTTGCGCGGGTCGATGCCGGCGTGGCTCTTGGCCATACGCTTGGTGACGCCCGGCGTTTTCTTTTTTGCTTCGGCCATGGTCTTACTCCACCACCGTGACGCCCATCGAGCGGGCGGTGCCTGCGATCATCTTCGCGGCTTGATCGAGATCGGCGGCGTTCAGATCCTTCGCCTTCGTCTTGGCGATTTCCTTGCACTGCGCCATCGTGATCTTGCCGACCATGTCGACGCCCGGCTTCTTCGAGCCGGAGCCCGGCTTCTTCGCCGTCGCAAGCTTCGCCGCCTTCTTGATCAGGAACGACGCCGGGGGCGTCTTGATCTCGAAGGTGAAGCTCTTGTCCTGGTAATAAGTGATGACCACCGGGCATGGATCGCCCTTGGGCATATCCTGCGTGCGGGCGTTAAAGCCCTTGCAGAATTCCATGATGTTGAGACCGCGCTGACCGAGCGCGGGACCGATCGGGGGCGAAGGGTTCGCAGCCCCGGCCGGCACTTGGAGCTTGATCTGCCCCAGTACCTTCTTAGCCATGTTGTGCCTCGCTTTTCGCCGGACGATCCTCTCGAACCGCCCCGCCTGAGGGGTGCGTGGTGGGGCCGGCTAGAGCCTCCCACGCGGGAAGCGGCGGGCTATAGCGGAACGGGACTGGGTTGTCGACAGGGGGAAATCATCCCCCAAACACCGGGCGCAGCAGCGCGACGAGGAAGCTCATGATCGAGACCCAGATGTCGGCGAGGAAGCGCGCCAGCGGCGCGGTGACCGCCTCGGGCGCCAGCACGAGCAGCGCGACCGCCCCCGCCGCCGCGAGCGCCACGAGCCAGAGCTTCGGATTTCGGCCGGTTGCTTCTTGCGCCATCGCCGCACCATGCCACGCCGCCGCACGGGGCGCACAAGAAAAGGCCGCGGACCAGGGTCCGCGGCCAGCATTTGCTTTGGGAGGGCCGGCGGCCGGCGAACCGGCCGCCGCCTGGGCTAGTAGTTCACGCGCAGCGTAAGGCCGTAGGTGGCCGGATCGCCGAGGAACGCGCCTTGCGTCGGCCCCGCCGAGCCCTGTTGCAACGGCACGTCGAACATGATCTGCGCGTACTCTTCGTCGAAGATGTTGCGCCCCCACAATTCGAGCGACCAGCGTTCGTTGATGTCGCCGATGCCGATGCGGGCGTTGAACAGCGTGTAGGCCGGCTGCACCTTCGAGGGACGCAGATCCGATCCGGTGTTCTGATCGTCGACATAGCGCGCGTCGAGATAGGCCAACCCCAGCATGGTCCCGTTGAAGATCGGACGTTCGTAGGTGAACGCCGCCGTCGCGGTCCATTCCGGCGCGTTGGTGAGCTGGTTGTCCGGCAGGCGGGCCAGCGTCATGTCGCCGGTGATCGGGTTGCGGTTAGCCGCGACCCAGCCGCCGCAGGTGGCGACCGGCGTGCAGTCGCTGCCATAGCGCGCGTCGGTGTAGGCGACGCCGCCTTGGATCGAGAGCCCCTCGATCGGCGTGCGCCAGATCATGTCGAGCTCGGCGCCATCCGAGATCACTTCCGGCACCGTGGTCACGACGAACTGGATGCCGTTGAAGGTGTTGAGCTGGAAGTTCTCGTACTCGTTGTGATAGGCGGCGAAGTTCAGCAGCAGCGCGCCGCCGAACCAGGCCGTCTTCAGGCCGACTTCATAGGCGTCCACCAGTTCGGCGTTGAACGACGTGTCCGGCGTGCCGCCGGCGAACGTGAAGGTGAAGTTGCGGTCCATGTTGAAACCGCCGCCCTTGTAGCCGCGCGACACCGACGCGTAGCCGGAGATTCGGTCGGTGAACTCGTGGCGGAGGGACACGACGCCCGACCATTCGTCCTCGGCGCGGTCCTGGTCGTAGCCGACCAGATCGAGATCGCCGCGCAGCCACGGCACGCAATAGGCCGAACGCATCGCGCCGACGATCAGCCGCTGCGTCGGGTTCACCGGCTGGTTCAGCGGATTGCAATCGCCGAACGCGCCGACGCCGAAGGTCGTCGAGATCGCCTGGCGCTGCGCCGTGACGTCGAAGCCCGTGTTGAAGTCGGCGGTCAGGTGCTTGTCTTCGGTGGTGAAGCGGATGCCGACGGTGAGGTCGGTGCGATCCGTCAGCGCGAAAATGTTGTGGGTGAAGAACGCCAACGAGTTGCCGCGCTGCTGGTAATGATCGTCCGAGCCAGCGTCGGCGGGCACCGCGAGCAGCGGGTTATAGAGCGCCGCGAGCGAGCCGCCGGTGGGCGCAACGCCCAGACCCGGCAGTACCGAGCCGCCGCTGATCAAGCTGTCGAGGCCCGAGAAGTAGAGGCCGTATTGCGAGCCGGTGGCGAAGCGGAAGTCGCGATTGATGGTTTCGTCCGAGTAGAACAGACCGACCAGCCAGTTGAGCCTGCCGGTCTCGCCGGCCAAGCGGAATTCCTGGGTGAAGATCTTGTACTCGGTCGAGCTGCCGCCTTCCGGCACATAGACGAGTTCGGCTTGCGAATAATCGGAATCGCTGCCGCCGACGCCGGTCCAGTTGCGATAGGCGGTGATGGACGTCAGCGTCACGCCGCCGATGTCCCAGTTCAATTCGCCCGACACGCCGTAGTCTTCGTTGCTGGCGTCGTAGCCGAAATTGGTGAAGCCCTGGCGGTCGCCGATCTCGCCCGTGCCGAGGGCGCCCAGCGGATTGAGTGCGGTGACGTTCGGGCCGTAGCCGCCGAGGTTGGCGACCCATTGCATGCGGCCGGTGCCGAAATTGACCGGCGCGCTTTCGACGGCGGCCGAGTTCAAGTTGGTGACCGGATTTCCGTTCAGCAGAACCGGGTTGTAGATTTGCGCGCCGCAGCACGCTTCGTCGCGTTCCGCATAATCGACGATCATGCGGAAATCGGCGTCCGGCGAAATCTGCCACGCCAGCTGGCCGCGCAGATTGTAGGCGCCGCGCGTGTTGGTATCGCCCACGCCGTCGTTGGGACGGGTGGGGCCCAGCAGCGGGTTCGGGCCGTCGGCGTTCAGATCGAGGAAGCCGTCACGCTCGGAGCGCGAGCCGAAGAAGTGCAGCGCGAGCGTGTCTTCCACCAGCGGGATGTTGACGCCAGCCGCGACGCGGCTTTCGTTCCACGCGCCATAGCTGACTTCGCCGCGCGCGCTGAACTCGGCAAGGTCCGGCGATCGCGTGGTGATGGTGATGAGGCCCGACGACGTGTTGCGGCCGAACAGCGTGCCTTGCGGGCCGCGCAGCACTTCGATCTGCTGCACGTCGCCGAGATCGGAGAGCGCCACGCCGTTGCGTGCGCGATAGACGCCGTCGACGAAAATGCCGACCGCGGATTCCAGACCCGGGTTCGAGCCCTGCGTGCCGACGCCGCGCAGGCGCGCGGTGGCCGACGATTCAGATTCGGAGACGTTGAACTGCAGCGACGGCGCAACCGAAGTCAGGTCCTGCACGTCGCGAATGCCGGAGTTCTCGATCATGTCCGCCGTCACCGGCGTGACCGCAATCGGAACGTCCTGCAGCGCTTGATCGCGCCGCGTCGCGGTGACGACGATTTCATCTTCGCCGTCCTGGGCCATGGCGACCGGCGCCGACACGGCCGCCGC
>JBFXCP010000011.1:0-90425 GCA_050182055.1 Hyphomonadaceae bacterium | reverse complement strand
AGTTCGTAGAACTCGGCGCCTTTTTCGGTCTGCATGATCAGATAACGTTTGCCGTCGTTCGGATAGGAAACGACATCGATCGGCCTATCTTCGCCGCCCATCAGATAGACGCACTCCTCGGCGAACGTGTTGCGCAGAAGGTGCGGGACGGACGGCGTGGCGAAGCCCATGAAGTCGCCCGGGCCGACCTCGGCGCTCTTGCCGTCGATCTCGGCGATGGCGCGTCCGGAGAGGATGTAGATCCATTCCTCTTCAAGCATGTGCGCATGATAGGCGAAGCTGTCCTTGCCCGGGGGCAGGCGCACCAGGCTCACGTGCGCGCGGCTCATGCCGGCCAGGCGCGAGAGGCCGGCGGCGCGGAAGAACGAGTTCGGGTTGAGCTTCTGGGTGAAGGGGCGCAGCGCCGGCTGGATTTCGCCGGCGCGCCAGAGCGCTTTTTTCGAGTCGGGCATGCGCTGAGCTTGGACCGGCGGCGCCTTCGCCGGCAACTGCGCTAGAACGTGACCGGCTCGTAGGGCCGCCACTCGCCGCCCAGCAAGAGCTCCAGCGGCCGGAACGACGCTTTGTAGTCCATCTTGTCGGAGCCCGGGATCCAGTAGCCCAGATAGAGGTGGGTGAAGCCCGCCGCGCGCGCCTGCTGGATGTGATCGAGGATGGTGTAGGCGCCGAGGCTGCGCCGCGGCGCGTCCGGATCGAAGAACGAATAGACGAGGCTCAAGCCGTCGCCGAGCACATCGACCAAAGCCGCCGCCGCCAGCCTCCCGCGCGCGGGTCCGCTCGAATAGCGGTACTCGATGATATGGGTGTGGACCGCGCTCTCCTCGACCATGGCGACGTAATCGCCAAACGTCATGTCCGCCATGCCCCCCTCGGCATGCCGCGAGCCGAGGTAGCGGCGCAGCAGCGCGAATTGCTCGTCCGTCGCCTGCGCCGGGCGCATGGCGCGCGTGAGGTCGGCGTTGCGGCTCATGATCTTGCGCCAGCGGCGCGTGTAGGTGAAGCGCGCCGCCGGCACCCGCGCCGACACGCACGCCTCGCAGGCCTCGCACGATGGCTTGTAGGCAATGTTCTGAGACCGGCGGAAGCCGGCGTTGGTCAGCAGGTCGTGCAGGTGGGTTGCGTCGGCGCCGTCGAGCGCGGTGAACACCTTCCGCTCGCGCTTGCCCGCGAGGTACGGGCACGGCGACGGCGCGGTCATAAAGAACCGGAGGTTCTTGGTCGGAAAGGGTTTCGTCACGCGAAGCTCATGGTCGCTGAACGCCGTCGCCCGTCAAGCGGCGCAACGCATTTGCCGCTGTTCGCGCTTAACAAAGGCTTGCGCGGCGGCGCGCGCCCTTAAAAACTGGCTAGAAACCTTCTTTTCTTCTCCGGTTTGGGGAAAACTCTGCTAGTGTGCGCCATCTGCCGTCCGGTCTGGGGGAACGTTCGGCCCGAAACAGAGGGAGAGCGCCCATGGCGCAACCTGTGACGGCCATCCTTTCACGCCAGGGCGAGCTCGCCGCCAAGGCGCGCCAGTTCACGCAAGACACCAACGAAGCCTGCCTGCTGGTCGGCAAGGTGGTGTCGCGCGCGCTCAGCACGTTCGAGAGCGGCGCCGCCGATGACGTGATCTCGCAGTCCATGCGCCGCGACCTCGACCGCTTGATCGAGCAGCTGCGCCGCGCGCGCCTCTAGAGCCGCTCGCCGCGGCCGAGCGGATCGGGCAGCGGCTCGCCGTCCGGCGTGAAGCTTAGGGATGCCGAATTGATGCAATAGCGCAGCCCGGTCGGGCGCGGGCCGTCGGGAAACACGTGGCCCTGGTGGCTGTCGCAGCGCGCGCAGCGCGTCTCGATGCGCCGCATGCCGTAGGAATTGTCCTCGACGCGAAGCACGTGCGCGGGATCGATCGGCGCGGTGAAGCTCGGCCAGCCGGTGCCGCTGTCGAACTTGGCGTCCCAGCGGAACAGCGGCAGCCCGCAGAGGCGGCAGCCATAGACGCCCGACTTCTTCTCGTTCAGCAGCCCGCCGCAGAACGGCGCCTCGGTGCCGTGATGCAGCAGCACGCGGCGCTCTTCGTCAGTGAGCCCCGCCTCCAGCTGCGTGCGTTCGTCTGCGGTGGGCGGCGTGAGATCGAAACCGGATGCCGAGCGGGTCATGCCCCCAAATTGGGCCGGCGCGCCCGCTTCGTCCAGGCCGGGCGGCGGGGAAGCGTGCGGCGCCATGTTGCGCGCTTCCCCTGCCAAACGTAGCGTCGCGGGCCTGGAGGGTGCGCGATGCGGGTGTGGGCGGCTCTGTGTGTGGCGTGGCTGGCGCTTGCGGCGCCGGCGCTGGCGCAGCCGCTCCCGGATACGCAGCGCTCCGCAGGCGTGACGCAAGCGCAGTGGGACGAGCTCAACCGCCGCTTGGCCACCTTGCAGCAGCGCTTCGGCGCGCTGGCGCGCGAGACCGATCTGCGCGAAGCGGCGGTGCGCAACATCGCCATCGAAATCTTCGGCGCCGATCCGAACTTGGATTTCGAAACCCACGCGGCGCTGATCGACGCCGGCGCGCGCGAACTGCGCACCTATCTTACCGACGCCCGCGCCCGCAGCGATCCCGATCCAGCCGCCGCCGCCATCCGCCAACGCGCCATCGCCGCCGCCGAAGACGGCCGCCTCACTGAAGCCCGCGCGCTCTACGATCAACTGATCGCCGCCAACCGCAGCGCCCGCCAACGCGCCCGCGACGCCGAAGACTTGGCGGATGCTGCGGACATGGCTGAGGCGGCGCGCCTGGCGTTTGTGTCCGCGGACTATCTCGACGCCGCCCGCCGCTACGGCGAAGCGGCGGAGCTTGCGCCGCAGGGAGCGCGAGAGCGCTGGCAGTACACGATGGATCGCGGCTGGTCGCTCTATGAGCGCAGCCGCCTGTTCGGCGAACCCGAGCCGCTGCGCCAAGCCATCGCTGCCTATGAAAGTGCACTCGCCTTACGGCCGCGCGCAACTTCGTCAGAAGATTGGGCGGCGGCGCAAAACGACCTCGGCAATGCGCTCAGCCTCCAAGGCGAACGCGGCGGGCCCGGGGCGCTGGAACGGGCTGTGGCTGCGTACGAGGCGGCGCTGACGGTGCAGACACGCGAGGCCGATCCAGCCGGTTGGGCGGTTGCGCAGATGAACCTCGGCACCGCGCTCCTGCTTCAAGGCGAACTCGGTGAGCCCGGGGCGCTGGAGCGTGCGGTGGCGGCGTTCGAGGCGTCGTTGACGGTGCAGACGCGCGACGCAGATCCCGCCGGCTGGGCGATGACGCAGATGAATTTAGGGGTTGCACTTAAGCTTATGGGCGAGCGTGGCGCGCCCGGGGCGTTGGAGCGGGCGGTGGCGGCGTTCGAGGCGGCGCTGACGGTGCGGACGCGCGAGGCCGATCCCACCGGCTGGGGGAGGACGCAGATGAACTTAGGCGCCGCGCTCCAACGTCAGGGTGAGCGCGGCGTCCCGGGCGCGTTGGAGCGCGCCTTAGCCGCGTACGAGGCGGCGCTGACGGTGCGGACGCGCGAGGCCGATCCCACCGGCTGGGGGAGGACGCAGATGGGCATTGGCAATGCGCTCAGCGTCCTGGGTGAGCGCGGCGCGCCTGGTGCGCTCGGGCAGGCTGTGTCGGCATATGAGGCGGCGCTCACGGTCCGCACGCGCGAGGCCGATCCCGCGGGCTGGGCGGATACGACATTTGCTCTCGCGTTTACCTACCGTGCGATGGGCCGCAACGGCGAGGCGCGCGCAGCGGCCGAGGGCGCGCTTGCGGTCTATGAAGAAGTGGACAGCGCGTACTGGGTGGATCAGGCGCGTGCGTTCTTGGCGCAGCTGCCGCCGGAGTGACTGCTGGTCGCAAAACACCCATCCCCGGGTTGGCGCATCGCGCCAAGTCCGGGGCCCTTGAACATCGGCGTTGGACGATGCGGCGCGCGAAGTTGCCGGCGGCGATTTTGGGCCCCGGACTGCGTCGCGCGCATCCGGGGATGGGTTGGGCCGGAAGCCGGCGCCGCCATGTCCGGAGAGACGTGTACAACACCGTCGTTCCGGCCGCGCGCGCCGTGGACAACACACGCCGCTATTCACGCGAATCCAACGCAAAACCCGAGCATCCTCAACACCCCGGCGACAATCAGTCCGACCGGGTCGAAGCACGACTACACTCACGCCCATGCCATCGCACCCGCCCACCCCCATCAGCTCCCATCGCCTGAAGCGCATCGCGCTTTGGGCGATGGCGATGCTGCTGTGGATCGCGGCGCTGTGCGGCGGCGCTGCGCCAAGTCGGCGGCACTTGCAGCAGCGCGGCGACACACGGCTCGATGAGCTGGCGCGCATGGTGCGCAATCTCGTCATCGTCCGCGCCGTGGCGATGGTGACGCCGCCGCGCCGTCCGGCGCGGCACGGTCCGCGCCGGCGCCCGCGCCACTACCTGCGCAGCTGCGCCGGCGCTGAGCTGCGCCGGCTGCTGCGCGCGCGCGATCCGCAGCACCGCGTGCTGCGCCTGATCGCTGCATTGCGCGATCTCGCCGCCTACGCCGCGCGCCTGGCGCGCCGGCTTGCCGGCGGCCTGACGCGGCTCGCGCCGCTGGCCGCCGCCGCGCGCAACGAAGTTCTGCGCGCGCTCTTCACGCCGCCCATCCGCGCCGCCGATAGCTCCTAGAGCGCTTCTTTCTCCCAATTTGACAGCCCGCCGCGCGAAACGCCCGTTCCGCGCGGGCGCCGGCGCGCGTTCCCTCCCCCTCGACGGGGGAGGTGGCCGCGCAGCGGCCGGAGGGGGTGCGCGCCCCGCTGGTGAAGACGACGCCTCACAAGGCTCAATCGGAAACATCAGCGGGCCTCACCCCCTCAAGTCGCGCTCCGCGCGACAGCTCCCCCATCGAGGGGGAGCGGGAGTGTACAACATCGCGCGCGCAGAACCGACGGCTACACCACCGTCTCGCGGTCGCCGTAGAGCTTGGCGAGGTGCGTCATCAGGCTTTGCGCGCCGGCGCGGATCTGCTCGTCGGTGAACTTGGCGCGCAGCAGGCGCGCCGCGTCCGCCAGACCCTTGGGCGCCATCGCCAGCTTGCGGCGGTGCTTCTTGGCGATGTGCTCGACCAGCATGTCGGCCTTTTCTTGGGCTGGGCCCATGATCGGCTTCAGCGTCGTCTCAAGCTCCCGCACTAAAGGATCGCCGCGCGTCTTGGCGGACTTCTTTTTGACCGGCAGCGCCGCGGCGAGCAGCGTGCGGTCGTCATGCGCGCGGACCAGCGCGAAGAGGCGCTTCAGCTCCGCGCGCGAGCGCCCGCGCACGCCGGCGCGCAGCGCCTTCGCCTGCTCGGGCGCGAGCTTCATGTCGCGGCGCGCCGCAGGATCGAGGCCGCCGCGCGCGTGAGCGCCTCTTTCGCCGGCCGGCCGCCGACGCGCATCATCGCCGTGACGTTGATGGGATTGGCCGCGAGGCGATCGGTCGGCGCCGATTTCAGCACCGCCGAATAGGGCACCTCGTCCGGCAACAGCGCGCTGCCGAAGAAGGGCGCATTGGAGATTTCCTGCCGTGTCAGCACGTCCGCGTCGCTCGTCTCGCCCGACCGCGTGCGGTCGTTTACCCCGTTCAGGAGCACCGAGAACTCGCTCGGCTGCAAGGCCCTTCCCCTGACTTCACGCACGACGTGCTCCAGCATGTTCAACCCGGTGAGCGAGTACTTCTCAGGCCGCACCGGGGCGACGATGTGGTCGGCGGTGGTGATGGCCAGACGCGTGAGGAAGGTGGCGCATGGGTTGGAATCGATGATCACGGCGTCCGAGCGCGCGCGCAGCGCCGCGATCAGGGAACGGAATCTGGTAAACGCCTCCGCCTTGTCGCGGTCGGAGCGGGTATCGAGCGTGTACTCGAACAGGCGCTCGTCGCCGGCGACAATTTCGAAATTCGGCGCCTTCGATCCGCGCCGCGCGCGGTTGAGCGGAATGGAGATCGCGCCGAAATCGCCGCGCGGCGTGCTCGCCTCGCCGCGTGCGTTGAGGATGCCGTAGAGGGTGTGGTTGCGGTCGCGGATGCGGTTCCGCTCGCCGGGCGACAGGAAGTACTGCGTGAGATTGTGCTGGGGATCGAGGTCGATGAAGCTGATCGAGCGCTTGTCGGCCAAGTGCGCCGCCGCGAACAGGTTGGCGGCGAGCACCGTCTTGCCGACGCCGCCCTTGATGTTGAGCATAGCGATGACGCGGCCGCGTCCGCTGGCGGCGCGCGCGGCTTCAATGACTTTGCCCAACACTTCCGAGCGCGCCCCGCGGCGGAAGTCGATGGCCGACGACGCGTCGAGCGTCGCAGTGATCCAGGAGTCCGCGCCGATATCGCCGGCGATCACCAGGATGATGGGCCGCCCGTTGTTGAGGGCCGCCGCCACTTCGCGGCGCATCCAGGCGCTCTCCTGCGCCGCGCCGGAGGCGACGACCACGACAACCGCCGCGCCGCCCACCGCCTGGGCCAGCGCCGCCGGCTTGTCCTGCACGCGGTGCTCCGGCCCGGAGCGCAGCACGGTCCAACCGTGTTGCTCGAGTTCCGAACCGATGGCGCGCGCGGCCTCGTCGTCTGCTTGCTCGAACGCCAGATACGCGACAGCCGCCATAAAATTTCCCCGCCCTTGCAAGCGAACCTAGTCGGGCGGATTACGCCTTGGCAATGCTGCGGCGCCTCTCCTGGCAGGGGCGCGCCGTGGCCTCATGCCGCGCCGGCGCCCACCATGGAACGCAAGCCCGAACCAGCCACATAGCGAGCCATGCCGGATCCAGTTCTCCTTGACGTCTTCCAGCGGCTGGCGATGGCGCTCGGCATTGGCTTTCTGGTCGGCGTCGAGCGTGGTTGGAAGCACCGCGATGAGCCGGAGGGGACGCGTGCTGCGGGCCTGCGCACGCATGCGGTAATCGGCCTCTCCGGCGGCGTCGCCGGACTGATGACGCCGATGATCGGGCCGTTGGGTTTTGCGGTGCTGACCGCGGCGTTCGCGGCGGCGTTCATCGCCTTCAAGTATCGCGAGAGCCTGATGGACAACGACGTGTCGGTGACCGGCACGATCGGCGGGCTCCTGGTGTACGCGCTTGGCGTCTACGCGATGTTGGGCGACCTGCGCGTGGCGGCCGCGGCCGGCGTCGTGTTGGTCGGCCTGCTCGCATTCAAGGAGGCGTTGCACGGCTGGCTCGACAAGTTGACCTGGAAAGAGCTGCGCTCGGCGCTGCTCATTCTCGCGGCCACCTTCATCGCGCTGCCGTTGCTGCCGGACCGGACGATCGATCCTTGGGACGCGATCAATCTGCGCGAACTCTGGCTGCTGACCATTCTCGTCGCCGGGGCGTCGTTTGCCGGTTACGTCGCGGTCCGCGTGCTTGGCTCCGATGTCGGCGTGCTCGCGGGAGCGGCGGCGGGGTCGCTGGTGTCCTCCACCGTGGTCACCGCGGAGCTCGGCCGGCGCGTGCGCGCGGGCGACACCGAGGCGACCGTTGCGGGCGCGGCGGCGGCGGTGGCCGCGGCGATCAGCGTGAGCCGCGTGATCGTTCTCATCGTGTTGACCGCGGCGCCGATCGTGCCCGAGGCGGGCCCCGCCTTGGCCGCCGCCGCGTTGGCCTTTGTCGCCGGCGCGCTGCTGCTCTACCGGCTCGCGCGCAGCAAGCACGCGGGCGGCGACGAGGCGCACGTGAAAAGCCCGCTCGATCTTGGCTCGGTGGCGCAGTTCGCGCTCTTCCTGGGCGCGGTGATCATCATCGGGCGGATCGTCGCGGACGCCCATGGCCAAGCCGGACTTCTGCCGTTTGCGGCCACGGCCGGCCTCGCCGACGTCGACGCCGTCGCGCTGGCGGCAGGCAGTTTGGTGCGGGGCGGGCTCGACGCCGCGTCCGGCGCGCACGCTGTGCTGGTGGCGGTGGCGGTGAACACGTTCTCAAAGGGCGCGATCGCCTTCGTTGGAGGCGGGTGGCGTTACGCCGGCGCCTATCTGGCGGTGGCGGGCGCGGCTGCGGTGATCGGGGCGTTGGTCTGGTTCTTTTTGACGCCGCTTTTGGGCCCCATGTTCGCACAGGAGGCCTCGCGTGCGATGGGCGCCTTCGGCTAAGGAACCGCGATGCGCGAGACATGGACCCCTGCAGGCTGGCGCGCCAAGCCCGCCAAGCACATCCCCACCGACTATCCCGATCCCGCCGCGCTCGCGCGCGTGGAGGAGCAGCTGCGCTCCTATCCCCCACTCGTGTTCGCGGGCGAGGCGCGCAATCTGAAAGCCCGGCTGGCGGACGTGGCGGCTGGAAAGGCGTTTCTGTTGCAGGGCGGCGACTGCGCTGAGAGCTTCAAGGAATTCCACCCAAACACCATCCGCGACACTTTCCGCACGCTAATGGCGATGAGCGTCGTGTTGACGTTCGCCGCGTCGCGGCCGGTGGTGAAGATCGGGCGCATGGCCGGGCAGTTCGGCAAACCGCGTTCGGAACTGACCGAGACTCAGAACGGCGTGACGCTGCCGTCCTATCGCGGCGACAACATCAACGGCATGGAGTTTACGCCGGAGGCGCGCACGCCCGATCCGGAGCGCCTGATGAAGGCCTACGCGCAATCGGCTGCGACGCTCAATCTGATCCGCGCGTTCGCCAATGGCGGTTACGCCGATCTGCACAACGTGCATCGCTGGATGGTCGGCTTCGTCGCCGACAGCCCGCAGGGCAAGCGCTACCAGGAAATCGCCGACCGCATCTCCGAGGCGATCGATTTCATGCAAGCGTGCGGCATTACGCCGGAAAGCGTGCCGCAGATGAAGCAGGTGGATGTCTACACGAGCCACGAGGCGTTGCTGCTCGGGTACGAAGAAGCGATGACGCGCATCGATTCCACCAGCGGCGACTGGTACGACACCAGCGCCCATTTCGTGTGGATCGGCGACCGCACCCGTCAGCCCGACGGGGCGCACGTCGAGTTCGCGCGCGGCATCAAGAACCCGATCGGCATGAAGTGCGGGCCCTCGCTCGAGCCGGAGGAATTGCTGCGCCTGATCGATATCCTGAACCCGAACGACGAGCCTGGCCGATTGACGCTGATCGCCCGCTTCGGCGCCGACAAGGTCGAAGCTGGCCTGCCCAAGCTCGTGCGCGCGGTGGTGAAGGAAGGGCGTAACGTGGTGTGGTCCTGCGACCCGATGCACGGCAACACGCTGAAGACCGGCGCGGGTTATAAGACGCGGCCGTTCGACCGCATTCTCGGCGAAGTGCGCGCGTTCACGAGCATCCTGCCGGCGGAAGGCGCCTATCCGGGCGGCGTCCACGTCGAAATGACGGGTCAGCAAGTCACCGAGTGTCTCGGCGGCGCCTCGGCGGTCACGGAAGAGGATCTCTCGAGCCGCTACCACACGCACTGCGACCCGCGCCTGAACGGTCAGCAGGCGCTCGATCTGGCGTTTCTCATCGCCGAGCAATTGCGCGGCGCGCGCGGCAATGGCCGGCGGGCGCAGGCGAGATGAGCGTGAAGTCCCTTCGCATCGCCGTACAGATGGATCCCATCGAAACGATGGTGGTGGCGCGCGACACCTCGCTTGCGTTGATGATCGAAGCGCAGCGCCGCGGGCACGAGGTATGGTGGTTCACGCCGAACGAGGTGTTCTTCGATTCTGGACTCGTGAAGGCGCGCACACGCACCGCGGAGGTCAGCCTCAACGAGGCGAAACACTACAACAACGGGCCGGATGTGATCGCGCCGCTTGATGATTTCGATGTCATTCTCGTTCGCCAGGACCCGCCGTTCGACATGGGCTATGTGTCGAACACCTACCTGCTCGAACTCTCTCGCGCACTGGTGCTCAACCCGCCGCTGGGCATCCGCAATATCTCTGAGAAGATGTCGATCCTGCGCTTTCCGCAGTTGACGCCGGAAACCTGGGTTGGGCGCGACCTCGATGCGCTGGAGGACTTCGCCAAGCGCTACGAGCAAGTGGTGCTCAAGGTGCTCTACCTTATGGGCGGCGATGGCGTGATCAAGCTTCGCGCCGGCGACGAAGACTTCCGCGCGCGCGCGGGAAAGTTCATCGAGGCCGCGGGCCGCGAGCCGATCCTGGCGCAGGAATTCCTGCCGGCGGTCTCCGGCGGCGACAAGCGTGTGTTCATTCTGGACGGCGAGGCGTTCGGCGCGGTCCGGCGGATGCCGACGGGCGGTGACTTCCGCGCCAATCTGCATGCGGGCGGCGTCGCGCAGGCCGCGGATTTGGACGAGCACGATTTGCGCATCGTCGCCGGCGTCGCGCCGCTGTTAAGGCGCGAAGGCATCCTGTTCGCGGGGATCGACATCATCGCCGGCAAGCTGATCGAGATTAACGTCACGTCGCCGACGCTGGTGCAGGAACTGAAGCGCTTCTCCGGCCTCGATCTGCCAAAGGCGTTCTGGGATCGCGTCGAAGCGATGGTCTAGGCCGCCAACGTCAAAATCAGTACGGCCGCCGCCAAGTTGAGACCGAATCCGACGGCGAGCATGCGTTTCAGCGTCACCAGCCCCGACGAATAGGCGATCGCGTTGGGGGCAGTCGCCACCGGCAGCATGAAGGCGAAGCTCGCCGCAAGCGCGACCGGAAACGCCAGTTGCTGCAGCGGCGTCTCCGTCGCCGTCGCGACGGCGGCGACGACGGGCAGCATCGAAGTGAGCGTCGCCACGTTGCTCGCCAGCTCGGAAACCAGGATCGTCGCAACAACGAGCAGCGCGATCAGGCCGAACGCCGACATGCCGTCGAGGCCGCCGATCCAATCGCCGATCCAAGCGGCAAGGCCAGTCGCCTCCATCGCGGCGGCGAGCGATAGCCCGCCGCCAAACAGCACGGCGATGCCCCAGGGAATGCGCTCGGCTGTCTTCCAGTCGATCAGCTTCTCCCCTCCCGGGCGTCCGGATGGAATGAGGAACAGCGAAAGCGCGCCGGCGATCGCGATGCCGGTATCCGTCAGCGCCGAAAGCCCCGGCAGCTTCACCAATTCCGTGCGCGTCATCCAGGCCAGAGCGACCAACGAGAAGACGATCCCGATCCGTAGCTCCGGCGCGGTGATGCGGCCAAGCTTTGCGAGCGCCTCGCGGACCACGGCCGCCACCGCGTCGAACCGGCTGTGCGCCTTGCGCCCGAAGAGCGGCAAGCACAACAGCAGCCAGGCCGCGGGCAGCATCACCAGCACGATCGGGATGGCGCGCTGCATCCAGGCGATGAAGCTGATCGGCTCGTTGGCCTCGGTGAAGAAGGAGATGGCGATCAGGTTCGTCGGCGTGCCGACCGGCGTTCCGATCCCGCCGATGGTCGCCGCGTGCGCGACGCCCAACATCATTGCCCCGCCGAGCGCAAGGTCGGCCTTGCCGTCGGTGCTGAGCGCGCGTGCGGCGCCGAGCGCGATGGGCGCGAGCATGAGCGTGGTCGCCGTGTTGGAGATCCACATTGAGATCAAGGCGGACGCGATCATGAAACCGCCGACCAGGGCGACGGGCCGTCCGCCGGCCACCGAAGCGATCGAGAGCGCGATGCGTTCGTGCAAGCGCCAGCGTTCGACGCAGGCGGCGAGGATGAAGCCGCCGATGAAGAGAAAGACGATCTGGTCCGCGTAGGGGGCGGTGGCCTCCTTGATCGTGGCGGCGCCGATCAGCGGCAGCGCCGCGATGGGCAGCAGCGCGGTGGCCGAAATCGGGATCGCTTCGGTCACCCACCACACCACCATCAGGACGGCGAGCGAGACGACGCGCCAGGCTTCGGGGCTCAGTCCTTCCGGCGCCGGCGCGAGTTGCAGGCAGAGCGCCAGGGCCGGCCCGAGCACCAAGCCCACCAAGCGGCCGGTGCGGCCAAACCCGGTTTCCTCCCCGGCGTCGGCCGCGTCGGTCATGCCTCCCCCTCATGCCGATTTGACACCGGCTTGCGGGCCTCATACCTCAGCGCCTCGCCTTTGGAAGCCCCAGTGGCGGAATCGGTAGACGCAGCAGACTCAAAATCTGCCGCAGGCAACTGCGTGCCCGTTCGAGTCGGGCCTGGGGCACCACCATTGCGGCGCCAACACTGGCTGTCGCGCTGGCGCGAAGCATGCTAGCGCCCCGGCATGCTCGACGGCCTCAAGACCAAAATGATGGACGCCGCCCGCTCGCCGAATGCCGAGCGGGCTTTGTTTGCGGTGTCGTTCGCGGAAAGCTCGTTCTTTCCGCTACCGCCGGATTTGATGCTCGGGCCCATGGCGGCGGCGGCGCCGTCGAAGTGGGTGCGGCTCGCCGTGATCTGCACTGTGGCGTCGGTGCTGGGCGGCTTGGCGGGGTACGCGATCGGCATGTTCCTGATGGATCAGGTCGGCCGTTACATCCTCGATTTCTTCGGCTATTCCGGCGAGCGGGAAATGGAGCTGCGCGCGTTCTACGACGAGTACGGCGCGTGGTTCATCTTCCTCAAGGGGTTGACGCCGATCCCCTACAAGCTGGTGACGATCCTCTCCGGCGCGCTGCACTTCTCGATCCCGATTTTCATCGCCGCGTCGATCATAACGCGCGGCCTGCGTTTCGCCTTGGTGGCGTATGTTTTCCAGCGTTTCGGCCCACAGATCGCGCCGATCATGGAAAAGCGCATGGGGCTGGTGCTGGTCGTGGTGGCCGTTGTGATTGTGGCCGCGGTGCTGGCGCTGCGGTTTATTCCGCATTGACGCGGCGGCGCGCCGCAGATGCGCCACACGGTTCTGGGTTAGACTGACCGCATGATCTCGCGCCTGCGCCCCATTTGGCCCTGGTTGACGCTGCTTTTGTCCGGCGGACTCTTGGCGGGCGCGCACATTTTTCAGGCGCTTGGTTACTTCCCCTGCGACCTCTGCCTCAAGCAGCGTGAGTGGCATTGGGGCGTGGTGGGCGTTTCGCTCGCGGCGCTCGTGCTGCTGCGTTTCAGGCCGAGTGGGGCGCGCTGGGCGGCGCTGGCGATCGGCGTCGTTTTGGCGGGCGCGACGTACTGGGCTGGTCTTCATGTCGGCGTCGAGCAGGGCTGGCTGACGTGGACCTGCGGCGCCGACGTCGACTTTGGCAATCTGGACATGTCGATTTTTGAGGACACGGGCGCGATTGAAACCCCGCAATGCGACGAGGTCGCCTGGCAATGGCTGGGCATCTCGATGGCGGGCTTCAACGCCATCATTTCCGGACTCATGACGCTGGCGACGTTCGCGGTCGCACTGTTGCCTGAGCGCAAGCCATGAGCCGCGCGACGCCGCCGATGCCGGGCGAAGGCGCCCGCGAACGTGCGTTGGCTGAAATGATCCGCGTCGATCATGCGGGCGAGTACGGCGCGGTGCAGATCTATCGCGGCCAGCTGGCGGTCTTCCGCAAGAGCGACGCCAAGGCCCACGCCGCGCGGCTGATCGAAGACATGGAAGCGGGCGAGCAGGAGCATTTGCGGACGTTCGACCGCTTGATCGCCGAGCGCGGCGTGCGGCCAACGATCATGGCGCCGCTCTGGCGCGTGGCCGGGTTTGGCCTCGGCGCGGTCACCGCCATGATGGGCGAACGCGCCGCGCACGCGTGCACGGAAGCCGTCGAAGAGGTGATCGAAGAGCATTACGGGCGGCAAAGCGAAGCGCTGCGCGGCGTCGACAGCGAACTGAAGAGCGTGGTCGATCGCTTCCGCGAAGACGAAATCGCCCACAAGGATGCCGCCATTGCGCAAGGCGCCAAGAGTGCGCCCGGCTATCCGGTGCTGTCGGCGTTGATCAAGTTCGGTTGCCGCACCGCGATCAAGATCTCCGAGAAGATATGAGCGGCCCGCCACGGGTGCGGCGCGCCGGCGATGCTGACAGGCGCGCGGTTGCCGCTGTTCTGACCGACGCTTTCGCCGATGAAGCCGGGCTCAACTACTGGCTACGACAGGGCCGCGCCAAGGACCGCGCCCGTGCACGGTTCTTCAGCGCCGGCGTGGGCGACGCGATCCATCCCAAACGCGAACTCTGGCTCGCTGAGAGCAGCGGCAAACCGGTCGGCGGCGCGATCTGGCTGGCGCCAGGCTGCAAGGCGTATGACTATTCCGGCTTGCGCGAATTGCTCGTTTGGCCGCTGCTGCTGGAGATTTCCGGCATCGGCGGCATGCGTCGCGCGCTGCGCCTGGGCCAAGAACTCGCTTCCCATCACCCCAAGGCGCCGCATGCGCATTTGACGTTTCTCGGTGTGGCGGCCTCTGCGCAAGGCCAGGGCGTTGGCTCCGCAATCCTCAAGGCGACGTTGGCGCTAGTGGACGCCGCGCACCAACTGGCGTTTCTGGAAACCAGCACCGAGCGCAACGTCGCCCTCTACCAGCGTCACGGCTTCGAGGTGACGGGCGAAACGAAGTTGCCCGGTCTGCGGATGTGGTCGATGACGCGCCCTGCGCGTTAGCCGCCAGCTTTTTCTCCTGCGGGCTTCTCCACCGTATTGAGCGCATCCGCCAGGCGCACCTTCGCGCTGCCAGGTTTGAGCGGTTTCTGCTGGCTTTCGTGCGGGGCCCAGCCAGTGGCGGTCAAGATTTCGAACGTCGCCCGCACGCGTCCATCGGCGTCTGAAAAACGCTGTCGATAGACGTCGAACGCGCGCGAAAGGATGCGCCGGCTCAGGCTGCGCGGGGCGCGTTCCTCGAATGCGGCCGTCTCGCCCATGCCGCGCAGATCGGCGAGCAGCCGCATCGGCTCGCCGTAGCGCACGGCGACAACATCGCGATCGGCAGCGGGCAGTGCAAAGCCCGCGCGCTGCAGAAGACTTGCGACGTCCTGGAGGTCCGCGAACGGCGCGACGCGCATGGCCGCACCGCCGGTGATTTCGGACTCCGCCTCAAGCAGGGAGAGGCGCAGTTCGCGCAGCGTGTCGCCGCCGAACAACGCTGCCAGCAATAGGCCATCCGGCCTCAGCGCGCGGCGCAATTGGACGAGCGCACCGGGGAGGTCGTTCACAGTGTGCAGCGCCAGCGGCGAGACGATGAGATCGAACGTGTGGTCGCCGAACGGCAGGCGTTCCGGGTCCAGCACCACCGCGCCGCCGGCGACGTCGGCCTCCACGAGGTGGCCGATCCGCGCCGCCAGTTCCGGCCGGTTCTGGAGAACTTGCGAGAACAGGCAGCAACCGCCCAGCGCCAGCGCGCGAGGGAAGGGCCGCGGGATGGCCTCCAGCCGGTCCGCTAGATCCTTGGCGACACGGACGTGCAGAAACGCCGCATCCGCGAAACCGGCGCGTGCCCGGCGCTTGCGCGCGCGGACGAGCCGTGGCTCGAATGGGCCCAGAGGAGGAGGCGGGGGCGCTGCCATGACCCAATCCTATCGCGCAACTGCCCCGTTCTGGAAACGTGGTGTGATCTCGCGCCTCTCCGACCTGATCTGGCCGCCGCGTTCGTTGCTTTCGGAAGAGATCGTCGACCGGCCCGGGGTGATCGAGCCGGCGCTGTGGGGTGAACTCAAGTTCCTCGGCGCGCCCTGGTGCGCGCATTGCGGCTTCCCCTTGCCACAGGACATCGGCGAGCAGGCCAAGTGCGCGGCCTGCGCCGCCAGCGCCCCCGCCTACGACAGCGCGCGGGCGGCCCTCGTCTATGACGATCACGCCCGGCGCTTGATCCTCGACCTGAAGCGCGGCGGACGGCGCGATGGCTTGCCCGTGTTCGCGCGCTGGATGGCGAGCGCGGGCGCTGCGGCGCTGGAGAAGGCCGATTTCCTGGCGCCCGCGCCAATGCATTGGACGCGCCTTGCTGCGCGCAGCTTCAATCAGGCGGCCTGGCTGGCGCAAGCGCTGGCGCGCACTGTGGGCAAACCCTGGCAGCCGGGCGCGCTCACGCGCGTGAAGCGGCGCAAGAGTCAAGCCGGGCTCTCCGCTTCGGAACGGCGCCGCAACGTCGGCGGCGCGATCAAGGCCAGCGCGCGCTTCGAAGGCAAAACGATCGTCGTCGTGGATGATGTTTTCACCACCGGCGCGACTCTGGAGGCGTGCGCCCGTGCGTTGCGTAAAGCTGGGGCTGCAGAAGTGCATGCAGTTACCCTGGCGCGCGTCGTCAGGCCCACTGATATCCTGGTCTGAACGTTCTTGAGTCGGATATGCGCCAGGTCACCGTCTACACCCGCTCGTTCTGCCCCTATTGCACACGCGCGTTGGCGCTGCTGCAGCGTAAGGGCGTCGCGGTGACAGAGATCGACGCCGCCGACCCAGCAAAACGCCAAGAGATGATCCAGCGTTCCGGCCGCTGGACCTTCCCGCAGATTTTCGTCGGCGACACGCACGTCGGCGGTTGCGACGAGCTGCATGCGCTTGAGCAACGCGGCGGTCTCGATCCGCTGTTGGCGGGCGGGTGATGCGCAAGTTGCGCGTCGCGGCGGTGCAACTCCGCTCCGGCATCGAACCCGCTGCGAACCGTGCGCATGCGATGCCATTCTTGCGTGAAGCGGCCGCCGCCGGGGCGCGCTTGATCGCGACGCCTGAAAATACGCTGCGTTTGGACCGCGACCGCGAGCGCATGCTGGCGGCGGCGGGCCCCGAGAAGGACGACCCGGAATTGGCGGCGTGGGGCCGGGCGGCGCAAGAGTTGGGTGTGTGGCTGCTGCTGGGTTCGGGCGCGATCGCGACCGGCGGCGGCAAGGTGTTCAACCGGTCGTTCCTCTACGACCCGGACGGCAAGGTCGTTGCGCGCTACGACAAGATCAATTTGTTCGATGTCACGCTCGGCGGCGGCGAAACTTACCGCGAAAGCGCGACCGTGGAAGGCGGCGCGCAAGCCGTGATCGCGGCGGGGCCGATGGGCGCCAAGATCGGCATGACAATCTGCTACGATCTGCGCTTCGCGGAGCTTTACGCGGCGTTGGCGCGCGCAGGCGCCGAGATCATCACCATTCCCTCGGCGTTCACGGTGCCGACCGGGCAAGCGCATTGGGAGACGTTGCTGCGGGCGCGCGCGATCGAGACAGGCGCCTTCATCGTCGCGCCAGCGCAGGGCGGGCGTCACGAGGACGGCCGCTCGACGTGGGGCCACTCGATGATCGTCGATCCGTGGGGGAAAGTGCTTGCACGGCTCGACCATGACGAGCCTGGTTTCATCGTCGCCGATCTCGATCTAGATTTGGTGGCCGCCGCGCGCGAGAAAATCCCCGCGTGGCAGGGTGGACGCGATTTCACGGGACCATGATCCGCTACGACCTCCGCTGCGACAATGGCGACGAGTTCGACGCCTGGTTCGGCTCGATGGCCGACTATGACGTTCAGGCCGAGCAGGGCCTGATCGAATGCCCCCATTGTGGCTCGACGCACGTGCAGAAGGCGGTGATGGCGCCGGCGGTGCAGAGTTCACGCGCGAAGGACGCACGTAAGGAACGCGCCGTGGCGATGGCGATGGCGGCCAAGGTCCGCGAACACATCAAGGACAATTTCGACTATGTCGGCGACAAGTTCGCCGACGAGGCGCGCAGGATGCATGCGGGCGACAGCGAAGAGCGCGCGATCTGGGGCGAAGTGACGCCAGAAGAAGCGCGCGAGCTGGCCGAAGAAGGGATTTCGGCTGCGCCGCTGCCGCCTGAGCTAGCGCCGGTGCAGCCGAAGAAGCTGAACTAGTGCCTGAAGGCACCTGGGGGGACAATATGGCGACAGGATTCAAGAAGTCTTGGGCGCTCGGGTTGATGTTGGTCCTTGCTTCGGCCGGATGCGCGCAGACGCAACGCGGAGGTGCGGATCCGGCCGCGCCTTCTGTAGAGCATGCGTCCTTCCACCAACTCGTCTTCGCCAACGAAGACTTTGCTGTGCTGAACAATCGATATCCGCCGGGCGGGGACTCCGGATTTCATGCCCACTATCGCGACATATTTTACGTCGTCATTCAATCCGCGCCACAGAGCGGGCAGAGAGTCGGGCAGCCGGTCACTGCGGCTCCCTTGGTTACGGTTGGGACTGCCGGCTACAGTGCAAACGGCGCAGAGCCTCGCGTGCACCGGATAGTCAACGGCGATGAAGGTCCATCTCAGTTCATAGTTGTGGAGCTTCGCCGACCCAGGCCTAGGGGCGACGCCGTTTCTTCACGCGACAGCCCATACCTGCAGATCGTCGACAATGAGCGGATGCGCGCGTGGCGGCTGGTCCTTGAGCCGGGTCAATCGGTTCCAACGATATCACAGGGCGGAAACGGCATCCGGGTTGTCGTCCATGGCGGGCTGTTGACGACGAGCACGCCTGGTTTGCCTGATCAGACGTTGTTTCTGCGGGCGGGAGACTTCGCAGTCCAGAACAGCGGGTCGACGCGCGCACTCCGCAACACTGGAACAGAAACAATCGAGTTGGTTGAGATTGAACTCAAGTAGCGGAGCCCGGCTCAGCAAGCGGTTCAATCTAGGCTGATCGCCGCCCCGCCATCATGTAATTCACATCGACGTCGTGCGAGAGAGACCAGCCTTGGCCGAGCGGTTTGTAGACGACGCCGACTGGCTGATCCCAGTGCAGCTCCGGCGCGCCTGAGCGGATTTCTTCCGGAGTTACCAGTTTCTCGAAATCGTGCGCACCCTCTGGGGCCCATTTGAGGATGCGCTCGGCGCCGGTGATGGCGAGCGCGCGCGCTTTGGCGGTGCGGTTGATGGTGGAGAGCACGAGCAGGCCGCCCGGTTTCACCAGCTCCTGCGCGGCGCCGAGGAAGGCGCCGACATCGGCCACGTGCTCGACGATTTCCAGCGCTGTTACCAGCGTGAACTGCGCGCCGCGCGCGACGAGGGCTTCGGCGGTCGTGCACTCGAACTTGATCTCAAGGCCCGCCTGCTCCGCGTACGCGCGCGCCGCGCCGATTGCTTCCTCCGACGCGTCGATGGCGGTCACCACCGCGCCCATGCGCGCGAGCGGCGCCGAGACCAAGCCGCCGCCGCAGCCGAGGTCGAGCGCGTCGATCCCCGCCAGCGGGCGCGCGCCGCGGCGCTCCAGGCGCTCCGCGACAAGATCGCGGATGAAGCGCAGGCGGATCGGGTTCAGCCGATGCAGCGCGCCGAAGGGGCCGCGCGGGTTCCACCACTCCGCGGCCAGCGCGCTGAATTTGGCGATCTCGGCGGGGTCGGTTGTCGGCGCGGACATCGCCTTCAAGTCGGAGAGGAAACGGTTCGGGGTCAAGCTGGTATCGCGTCGCGGCGGGCCATGCTAAGCGCGGCGGGAAGCTGTTTCGGAACCGCCCGAGTTCTCCATGTCGCGTCTGGTGATGAAGTTTGGGGGCACGTCCGTGGGCGACGTGGACCGCATCGCCCGCGTCGCACGCATCGTGGCGGCCGAGCGCAAGCCCGGGCGGGGGCTGGCGGTGGTGGTGTCGGCCATGTCGGGGGAGACCGACCGGCTGGTGAAGCTCGCGCGCGGCGCCGGTGGCGAGGGAAATGGCGCGCCGATGAGCGCGCGTGAGTTCGACGACGAATACGATGTCGTTGTGTCCGCTGGCGAGCAGGTGACGACCGGGCTACTGGCGCTGGCGTTGCGGCGGCTCGGCATCCCCGCACGCTCCTGGCAGAACTGGCAGATTCCGTTCCGCACCGACACGTCGCATGCGAAGGCGCGCATCACCGAGATCGCGGAGAGCGCCATCGGCGCATCGGTGGACGACGGCGTTGTCGCCGTCGTTCCAGGCTTCCAGGGCGTGACCGACGACGGTCGCATTACCACGCTCGGCCGCGGCGGCTCGGACACATCAGCAGTGGCGCTGGCGGCGGCGCTGAAGGCGGAACGCTGCGACATCTACACCGACGTCGACGGCGTCTACACGACCGATCCACGCATCGTCGCCAAAGCGCGGCGGCTGGAGAAGATATCGTACGAAGAGATGCTCGAAATGGCGTCGCTCGGCGCCAAGGTGCTGCAGACACGCTCGGTCGAGCTCGCGTTCGCCCATCGCGTGCCGCTGCGGGTGCTTTCGAGTTTTGTCGAGCCGGGTGCGCCGAACCCCGGCACGCTGGTTTGTCCTGAGGATGAGATCGTGGAAAAGCAGGTCGTTTCCGGCGTCGCCTATTCGCGCGACGAAGCCATGGTGGCGCTGCTGGGCGTCGAAGATCATCCCGGCGTCGCCGCGGAAATCTTCAGCCGCCTCGCCGACGCCGGCATCAATGTCGACATGATCGTGCAGAGCGAAGGCCGGCAGCCGGGTCGCCAGAACATGCTGTTCACGTGTCCAGACCGCGATGCGCCGCGTGCGGCGGAAACGATCGAAGCTGCGCGCGACAAGATTGGCCTGCAGGATATCCACATTCGTCGCGATGTGGCCAAAGTCTCCGTCATAGGCATCGGTATGAAGAGCCAGGTCGGCGTTGCGCGCACGATGTTCGCGGCGCTTGCGCAAAAGGGCATCAACATCGAGGCGATCGCCACATCGGAGATCAAAATCTCCGTGCTGATCGACGCGGCCTATACTGAGCTTGCCGTGCGCGCTCTGCACACGGCCTATGGATTGGACGGCGCCTAGGACGCGCCACCTGGAGACGGTTCGAAGGCATGGTCAGCCCCGCGGGCATGGGCGGCTCCCGGATCCTGCTGCGCAAGCTGCGGGAGATCATGGAGACCGGCGGACAGGCGCAGGAGCGTCTGGACAAGCTCGTCGCGATGATCGCGTCGACGATGGTCGCCGACGTGTGCTCGATCTACCTTACGCGCGGCGCCTTCCATGAATTGTTCGCGACTCAGGGTCTGAAGCCCGAAGCGATCCACCGCACGCGGCTGAAACTGGGCGAGGGCCTCGTCGGCCTCGTGGCGGAGACGGCGCAGCCGCTGAACATCGCCGACGCGCCGCACCACGAGCGTTTCTCCTATCGGCCAGAGACGGGTGAAGACCCGTACTACGCATTCTTGGGCGTGCCGATCCTGCGGTCGGAGCGCACGTTCGGCGTGCTGGTTGTGCAAAACCGGGTGCAGCGGAAGTACGGCGACGACGAAGTCGAGGCGCTGCAGACCATTGCCATGGTGTTGGCGGAAATCGTCGCCACCGGCGCATTCGGCGATTTGAGCGAGTTGGCGGAAGTCGAAGTCCGCCCGAGCCGCCCGGAACTGCTGAAGGGCCGCGCGTTTTCAGATGGCTTAGCGATTGGAACGGCGGTTTTGCATGAGCCGCACGCGCCCCTCGGCCGGGTCATTGCCGACGATCCCGCCTTGGAAGAGGAGCGCCTGGACGCCGCGTTGCAGCGCGTCCGCGGCTCGCTCAACGACATGCTCGACGGCGACCCGGGCCGCATCTCCGGCGTGTCGCGCGAGGTGCTCGAGACGTTCGTGATGCTTGCGCACGATCCCAGCTGGGAGGTGAAGCTGCGCCAAGGCGTGCGTGCTGGACTGTCGGCGGACGCGGCGGTCGAGCGCGTGCGCGGCGAACACCGTGCCAAATTCAACAATGCGCGCGACCCCTACATGCGTGAGCGCATGCAGGACCTGGAGGATCTCGACAATCGCCTGCTGCGCGCCTTGGCCGGCGTCGACGGCGCCGCTGCGCAAAGCCTGCCGCCGGACGCCATCCTGATCGCGCGCGACTTGGGGCCTGCTGAGCTCCTGGATTACGGCGCCGATCGTTTGCGCGGCATCGCCTTGGAAGAGGGCGGTGCGACCTCGCACGCGGTTATCGTGGCGCGCGCGTTGGGTGTGCCGATGGTCGGGCTGGTGCCGGGCCTGCTGTCACGGGTGGAGGACGGCGATACGGTCGTGCTCGACGGCGAACACGGCGAGGTGCGCCTTCGGCCGGAAGCGGACGTTCTGGCGTCATACCGGGCGCGTCAGAATCTGCGTACGGCGCGCGCGGCGGAGTTTGCGCGTCTCAAGACCATTCCGCCCGTCACGCAGGATGGCGATCGGCTGACATTGCTGCTGAACGCCGGACTCGCACTCGACGTACACCATCTGGACGACGTCGGCGCCGAGGGCATCGGTCTTTTCAGGACCGAGTTCCAGTTCATGGTCTCCGAGCAGCTGCCGCGGCTCGATAGTCAGACCATGCTGTATCGGGACGTTCTGGAGGCGGCGGGCGATCGCCCGGTGACGTTTCGCACGCTCGATCTCGGCGGCGACAAGGTGCTGCCCTATGTGACCGCGGGCCGCGAAGAGAACCCGGCGCTTGGCTGGCGGGCGGTCCGCATCGGCTTGGATCGTCCGGCGTTGCTCCGCTACCAGCTCCGCGCGCTCATCAGCGCCGCCGCGGGCCGGCGGCTGCGCATCATGTTTCCGCTCGTGACGACAGTTGCCGAGTTCGAGGCGGCGCGTGCACTGGTCGACCGAGAACTCGAGTGGGGCCGGCGTAACGGGCGGCAGGCGCCGTCGCGGGTCGAGGTCGGCGTGATGGTCGAGGCGCCGGCGCTGGCGTTCAGCATCCCCGATCTTCGCGGGCGGGCCGACTTCATCTCGGTCGGTACGAACGACTTGATGCAATACTTCTTCGCCGCCGACCGCGGCAACGCGCGGGTCTCGGATCGTTATGACGTCCTGAGCACGCCGGCGCTGCGCCTGCTGAAGCGCATCCGCGAAGATGCCGACGCCGCCGGCCTGCAAGTGTCGATCTGCGGCGAGGCGGCGGGGCGTCCGCTCGAGGCGATGGCGTTTACCGCTCTTGGCTTCCGCCGCCTGTCGATGCCCGCTTCGGGGATCGGTCCCGTCAAACGCCTCGTCCTCTCGATGGACGCCGCCGAGACGCGTGTGGCGCTGGAGCGCATGCTTCGCAACGATTCACCATCGTTGCGCGCCGAACTCACAGAATTTGCCGGCGCACGCGGCTACGCACTGTGATGCGGCATTGCAATGCGTTGAGGATTGCCTGATTCGCGAGTACGCTCGCTTTGTGGCTCAAAATTTGCCTTTATTTGCGCACGGTCCGGAAGGAGGGACCTGACCGCCGATGCTTCATCCGACGCCTTCCGATCCGCCCAACGAGCAAGATCGAGTCGATGCGCGTGCGCAACGTCAGCAGCCCGAGCTGCCGGCGCCGGACGTGGATCCGTCATGGCGCGCCGGACGCAAGCTTGCCGAGGCGCGCCGTCAGCGGGGGTGGAGTGTCGACGAGGTGGCGGAGCGAATTCGCGTGCGGCGCGACTATCTCGTGGCGTTGGAGGAGATGAATCCCAAGCTGCTGCCGGGCAAGGCGTACACGCTGGCGTTTCTCCGTTCCTACGCAAAGGAGCTCGGCATCGACGAGCAGGCGATTGTCGACCAGTTCCGGGATGAGCTGGCGCTCACGCGCGATGACGGTACGCGCCAAATTCGTGAACCGGCGTCGCGTCCGCAGAGGGACCGGCCCTGGCGTGCGGCGGTCGCCCTGGTGGCGGTGGCGGTCCTCTTTGTCGGATGGCGGGCTTTGACCCAGAACCCATCCGAGGCGCCTGCGGAAACGGCCGCCGTGACCGCGCCAAGCCCCGCCGGCCCGTCGCCGGCGCAAACCGGAACCGAGGCGCAGGTCGTAGAGGTTCGCGCGCTCGCCGCGGCGTGGCTCGAGGCGCGCGGCCCTGACGGTACGGTGTTCCTCTCCACGACCCTGCAGCCGGGCCAGGTGTATCGGCCCGATCCCAGCCCCGGCTGGACGCTCCATGCCCGCGACGGAGGGGCGTTCGAGCTGTTCGTCAACGGCCAGTCGGCCGGGCTCCTGGGCACAACGGGCATGCCGGTGCTCGGCCGCTCGATCGATGAAATCCAGCCTGTGACGCAGGCGGAGATCGCCGCGCCGCGCAGCTGAGCCGCAGCCGCGAGGGCTGTTAGGACCGGCGGGGGCGCGCTATCTCCGGCCTGAAAGGACCTTGATCATGGACGGCGGCGCGGCAGGCGACCTCCATCACCTTCGGCCGTGGCGGCGCATCGAACGGCGCAAGTCGCGCAAGATTCGGGTTGGTGCGGTCGATGTGGGCGGCGACGCGCCGATCACCGTTCAGTCGATGACCAACACGGTCACGGCCGACGCCGCCGCAACCATCGATCAAATCCGGCGGCTTGAGGACGCCGGCGCCGATATCGTGCGTGTCTCGTGCCCCGACGAGGAGTCCACCGCCGCATTCGCGCAGATTGCGCGCGCGGCGCGGGTCCCGCTGGTCGCCGACATCCACTTCCACTATCGCCGCGCCATCGAAGCCGCCGCAGCGGGCGCGGCGTGCCTGCGCATCAATCCCGGCAACATCGGCAACGCCCAGCGCGTGCGAGACGTCATCCAGGCCGCTAAGGATCATGGCTGCGCCATCCGCATCGGCGTGAACGCGGGCTCGCTTGAGCAGCACCTGCTTGAGAAATACGGGGAACCGTGCCCGCAGGCGATGGTCGAAAGCGCGCTCTTTCATGCGGCGCTGCTCGAAGAGCATGACTTCCGCGACTACAAGATCAGCGTGAAGGCCTCGGATGTGTTTCTCACGGCCGCTGCGTATCATGCGCTCGCGGAGGCGACGGACGCGCCCTTGCACCTCGGCGTCACCGAGGCGGGCGCGTTGCGGCCCGGAACCGTGAAGTCGTCGATCGCGATGGGCTCGCTGCTCTGGGCTGGCATTGGCGACACGATCCGCGTTTCGCTCGCCGCGGATCCGGTCGAAGAGATCAAGGTCGGCAACGACCTGCTGAAGTCGATGGGGCTGCGCCAGCGTGGCGTCACGATCATCGCTTGCCCTTCCTGTGCGCGGCAGGGCTTCAATGTCATCGCCACCGTCGACGAACTGGAAAGGCGCCTGGCCCACATCGCCGAGCCGATCACGCTCTCGATCATTGGCTGCGTCGTCAATGGGCCCGGCGAGGCGTTGATGACGGACCTGGGATTTACCGGCGGCGGCAAAGGCGCGGGGATGGTCTATGTCGCGGGCGAGGCCGACCACAAGGTCGACAACGACGCCATGATCGACCATATCGTAGGCTTGGTCGAGGAGCGCGCGCGTACGCTGCGCGCGGCGCCGGCGAAGGTCTGAACGATGCTGCAGCGCCATCTGCAAGAGATATACGAATACCTCTTCGACACCGCGCATGCGGCGTTGAAGGACGGCGCGGCGTTTGCCCCTTTCGGCGCCGGCACGCGCAAGACCGGCGAGCAAATTCACGTCAAAGTCGATCTGGCCGTCGAGCGATCGGTTCCGCAAGATCACATCACGGCCCTGATCGCCGGGTTCCGGCAGGAGGAGCAGGAGCACGGGCTGATCGCGGCGGGATTGGTGTTCGATGGCCGGGCTGGCAGCGACGACGCCTCAGCACTCGGGTTTCACATCGAGGGCGCCAACGGGCGCGCGGTCCAGGTCATCGTTCCCTACGCCCGGCGCGAGGCGTCGCAAATTGCGTTCGACACGCCGCAATTGTCCGAAGTGGCGGCGGAAATCTTCACCGACGTGAACTGACGTCCAATGTCCGATATCGCACGTCTTGAGCGGCGCTTGCGCCAGGCCGTCGAACGCTATGAACGCGTCGAGGCGCGGCTCGCGGCGGCGAGCGACGGCGCCGAGATCGTCAAGCTGGGGCGAGAGCACGCCGAACTCCAGCCTTTGGTGCAGGCGATCGCCGCCCTCGACGAGCAGCGTGCGGAGATTGCCGGTCTTCAGGCTATGGCCCGCGATTCCGACAGGGAAGTCGCTGCGCTGGCGCAAGAGGAGCTTCAGGCCGCGCTGCAGCGGTTGCCGGCGCTCGAGCAGGCCGCGCTTCTGTTGCTCGCGCCAAAAGATCGAGATGAGAGCGCCTCGGCAATTCTCGAAGTGCGCGCCGGCACCGGCGGCGAAGAAGCGGCGTTGTTTGCAGGCGATCTGCTGCGGATGTACCAGCGCTATGCCGGCCTACGCCGATGGAAATTCGAGCTGGAGAGTCTTTCCGAGACAGGCCTCGGCGGCGTGAAGGAAGCGGTCGCCAGCGTCACTGGCGCAGGCGTGTTCGGCCGCTTGCGGTTCGAAAGCGGCGTGCACCGCGTGCAGCGGGTGCCGGAAACCGAGGCGGGGGGGCGGATTCACACATCGGCGGCGACGGTTGCGGTGCTGCCGCAGCCCGAGGGCGATGTAGACATTGTGGTCGAGGACAAAGACATTCGCATCGACACGATGCGCGCGTCCGGCGCCGGCGGCCAGCACGTCAACAAGACGGACTCCGCCGTGCGCATCACCCACCTGCCCACCGGCATCGTGGTCATCGCCCAGGAGAAGTCGCAGCATCAGAACCGCGCCAACGCGATGAAGGTGTTGAAGGCGAAGCTTTATGACGCCGAACGCGAACGCCAGGCCAGCACGCGTGCGGCCGAGCGCAAGGAACAGGTGGGCTCCGGCGATCGCAGCGAACGCATCCGCACCTACAATTTCCCGCAAGGGCGGGTGACGGACCACCGCATCAACCTCACGGTCTACAACCTGCCCGAGGTGATCGACGGCGGCGGCCTCGACCCCATCCTCGACGCGCTGGCCGCCGACGATCAGGCGCGCAAGCTTGCCGCCATGGAAGACGAGGCGTGAGCGAAACGCTTGTCTCGCTCTGGACGGACGTGCGCCGCCGGCTCGAGGCCGCTGGCGTGGACACGCCCGTGCTGGACGCGCGCCTGTTGCTCGAAGCGGGCGCCGGCGTTGCGCGGCTCGACATCGTCACCGATCCGCGACGGGCGGTGACCGCCGAGCAGATTGCGGCGGTCGACGTCCTCGTGAGACGGCGTGAGGCGCGCGAGCCTGTCAGCCACATTCTCGGCCGCAAGGCGTTCTGGACACTGGACCTCATCGTCACACCAGACGTGCTGACGCCGCGGCCCGAGACGGAATTGCTGGTCGAGGAGGCGTTGCGCGCGCTGCCCGCTGATCGTCCGGCGCGGGTGCTGGATTTGGGCGTGGGCTCCGGCGCGATTTTGCTGGCGGTCTTGCACGAACGCCCACTCGCGCGCGGCGTTGGCGTTGATCTGAGCGAGGCCGCGCTGGTGATCGCTGAAGCAAATGCGCGCGCGCTGGGAAAACGGGACCGGCTGGAACTCCGGCGCGGCGTCTGGACCGAGGCCGTCGAGGGTGAGTTCGACGTCGTCGTCTCCAACCCGCCCTATATCCCGACCGGCGACATCGACGGGCTTGCGCCCGAGGTCGCCCATTACGAACCGCGCCTTGCGCTCGACGGCGGGGCCGACGGGCTCTTCGCTTACCGCAGCATTTTCGCCGGCTTGGATCGCGTGCTGGCGCCCGGCGGGACCTACGCGGTGGAGGTGGGCGCCGGCCAAGCGCCTGCCGTGGTCGAACTCGCGGTTGGAATGGGATTGTCAGCGGCGGTGCGCGCGGACCTCGCAGGCGTGCCCCGCGTGATCCATGGCGGGCGTGCGGCATGAGTGCAGGGCCTGAAAAACCCCTTGGACGGCGGGCAGGGAGGCAGTACCCTGTATCCCGGAATCGACACCCAACTGGTTCATGGGGCTGAACGGGCACGGTTCCGGATGGCGCGCGAGAGACGCCGCCGCTTCCTCAGCAAGAGGTCAGGATTACAACGCGGCGATGATCGCCGGGACCGGCCCGAAGACGGGCCACTAACGTGAGGCAGCCGACTGGCGCACGTCCCTTGGGCGGCGCAGGGCTTGGCGGAACGCCTCAACAAACCACACGGACAAGTCATGGTGGAATTTCAATGAAGCGTCAGCGAGGCCGCGGTCGTAAGCCGGGCGGCGGGCACCATCATGGTGGTGGCGGCCAGTATCACAACCAGAATCCGAACCGGTCGATGGAAAGCGCCGGCCCTGAAGGCGGCAAGGTGCGTGGGCCGGCGGCGCTGATTTATGAGCGTTATCTGCAGTTGGCGCGCGATGCGGCAGGATCCGGCGACCGGGTGCTGAGTGAGAATTACCTACAGCACGCCGACCACTATTTCCGCCTCGTGCGGCAGATGCAGCCGGCCGCGCCGCCGCCGCAAGAGCGCTTCGCGAGCGACTCCGAGTTGGATGGTGAGGAAGAATCCGGCGTCGAGGCCGAAGCCGGCGATGAGGGCGAGATGTCCGCCGAGGGCGGCGAAGGCGATCAGCCGGACGCCGAGTTTTCGCAGGGTGAACGCCAGCAGGGCGACCGCGACGGCGAGTTCCGCCGCAACAACCGCCGCCGCCGTGGCCGCTTCCGTCCCGAGGGCGAGCGTGGCGACGGCGCCGAGGCGCGTGACAGCGGCGATCGCCCCTCCCGCGAAGATCGTCCTCCGCGCGAGGAGCGCGCGCCGCGCGAAGCGCGCGACGCCGGCGAGGGCGGAGAGGTTCGCCGGGAGCGCCGCGAACGTCAGCCGCGCGACGGTGAAGCGGGCGGCCCGGAAGGGTTCTCGAACGGCCCGAAGCCCGCCTTCTTGCGCGGCGGCGAGTAATCAGCGCTTCGAGGTTGGCGGACGCGGGGGCGCAGCCAAACGCCGTTCAAGATATTCGCGCGCGTGCCGCTCGACATCGGCGAGGTGATCTTCGCCGGGATCGCGGCCTCGGAAAAAGTGATCGGCGCCCTCTACCGACGCTGCGTCTACCTTGATGTTCTTTTGCGTACGGATGCGGCTGATCACGCGCTCCATGTCCTGGGCGGTCGTGACGCTGTCGCGCGTGCCGTAGATGATCACGCCCGAGGCCGGGCACGGCGCGAGGAACGACAGGTCGTAATGGTTCGCCGGCGGCGCCACGGCAATGAAGCCGTCGATTTCCGGGCGGCGCATAAGCAACTGCAGGCCGATCCATGCGCCAAACGAGTACCCGCCCACCCAGCACTGTTCGGCGTTCGGGTTCAGGCCCTGGAGATGGTCCAGCGCGCTGGCGGCGTCTGAGAGTTCGCCCATGCCGTTGTCGAACACGCCCTGGCTGCGGCCGATGCCGCGAAAGTTGAAACGCAGAACGCCGAAGCCCTTGCTCGCGAAGAGCTTGTAGAGCTGCACGGTGACGCGGTCCTGCATCGAGCCGCCGGCGCGGGGATGGCCATGAAGAATGAGCGCGATCGGCGCCCCTTCTTTGGATGGTTCCTGGTAGCGGCCCTCAACGCGACCGGCCGCGCCGGGGAAAATCACTTCTGGCATTCATTCGACCCCAGCCCGGGTGCGGCGCCGCGCGCCCGTGGCTATTCTTGACCAAAACACTCAGGTATCTTAGCTCTTGCCTTGAGAGGCGCCCGCCTGCCCCTCGCCCCGAAGGGGGCGGCTTCTAGCACATGAAATTGGGGGCGTGCGAGGGCGCGCAAAGGGTTAGGCATGCGTTTGACGTCGAAGGGCCGCTACGCGGTCATGGCCATGGCCGATCTCGCCCTGCATGGCGGCGGCGAGCGTGCAGTTCCGCTTCAGGAAGTGGCGCGCAGGCAGGAAATCTCGCTCTCCTATCTCGAACAACTATTCGCGCGCATGCGCCGCGCGGGCCTCGTCTCCGGCGTACGCGGCCCGGGCGGCGGCTACCGGCTGGCCCGGCCCCCGGCGCAGGTGACGGTCGCCGACATCATCGACGCCGTGGACGAGCCGATCAAGGCGACGCGCTGCGAGGAAGGCTCGACCAAGAGCTGCCTCGGCCGCACCGGGCGGTGCATCGCGCACGGCCTCTGGAAAGAGATGGGCGATCGCATCCAGATTTTCCTCGCCTCGGTCTCGCTCGCCGACGTCCTGGAGCAACGCTTTGACGGCGCGGCGCGGGTCGCTGCGGAATAGGCCAATGACGCGCACGCCTCTCTATTGCGACTATAACGCCGGCGCGCCCGTTCGTGCGGAAGCGGCGGTGGCGATGTCGCGCGCAATGGCGAGCGCGGGCAATCCTTCGTCGGTGCACGGCGCCGGACGCCGCATGCGTGCGCTGATCGAGGATGCGCGCGAGAAAGTGGCCGCGGCGGTTGGAGCAAGCGCCGACAATGTCGTGTTCACCTCGGGCGCCACAGAAGCGCTGCACCTGGCGATGGCAAGCTCCGGCGCCGCTTCGCTCATTGTGTCTGCCGTCGAACATGACGCCGTGTTCGAGCATTCAACGCGCGCGCTGAGGGCCGACCGTGTGGCGCCGGTGGACGCACGAGGCGTTGTAGATATGAACGCGCTCGCGGCGATGATCGAAGGCGCCCCCAGGCCCGCGCTCGTTGCGCTGCAATTGGCGAACAACGAAACCGGCGTGATCCAACCGGTCGCGCGCGTCGCGGCGTTGTGCCGCGAACACGGCGCGCTCTTGCTCGTCGACGCGGCGCAAGCTGTGGGCCGAATTCCAGTCAGCATCGCCGATCTCGACGCGACGTACCTCGTCGTTTCCAGCCACAAGCTTGGCGGACCGCCCGGCGCAGGTGCGCTGATCCTCGCGCCTGGCGCGCCATTCGTGACAACGCGCTTCGGCGGCGGCCAAGAGCGCGGGCGCCGCCCCGGCACGGAGAACGGCCCCGCGATTGTCGGGCTTGGCGTCGCAATCGAGTGGGCGATGCGCGAGATGGCCGAGGAGGCGACGCGGCTCGCGGCCATGCGCGACCGCTTCGAAGCAGCTTTGCCGGAAGACGCCATCGTGTTCGGCGCGGGCGCGCCGCGTCTGCCCAACACGTCCAACTTTGCGCTGCCGGGCCTCGCCGCCGAAACCGCCGTGATCGCCATGGATCTCGAAGGCGTCGCCATTAGCTCCGGCGCAGCGTGTTCGTCAGGGAAAGTGCGCGCGAGCCGGGTGCTCGGCGCCATGGGCGTTCCCGTGGAGGTCGCCAAGAGCGCCCTGCGTGTGAGCTTTGGCCATGAGTCGAAGGAAAGCGATGTCGACGAGGTGCTGGGCGCGCTGACGAAAGTCGCTGCGCGGCGCACCCAGGGAGCGGCGGCATGAGCGCGGTGAAGGAGAGCATCGACAAAGGCACGGTCGAAGCGGCGCGCGCGCTTGAGGCTGAGAAGTACAAGCATGGCTTCGTCACCGAGGTCGAACAGGAAACCGCGCCGCCCGGCCTCAACGCGGACATCGTACGCTTCATCTCCGCCAAGAAGAATGAGCCGGACTGGATGCTGCAGTGGCGGCTCGAGGCTTTCGAGCGCTGGCTCACCCTGGAAGAGCCGACCTGGGCGCTCGTCCGTTATCCGCCCATCGATTATCAGGCGGCGACCTACTACGCGGCGCCGAAGAACGCCGCCAAGTACAAGAACCTCGATGAGGTCGATCCCGAGATCCTCGAGACCTACAAGAAACTCGGCATTCCCCTGAAGGAAGCTGAGGTGCTTCTAGGCGTCGAAGGCGCGGCGAAGATAGCGGTCGACGCCGTCTTCGACAGCGTCTCCGTGATCACCACCTTCAAGGCGGAATTGGCCAAGGCCGGCGTCATCTTCTGCTCGATGAGCGAGGCGGTGCGCGAGCATCCGGAACTCGTGAAGAAGTACTTGGGCTCGGTGGTGCCGAGTTCGGACAATTTCTTCGCGACGCTCAATAGCGCGGTCTTCTCCGACGGCTCTTTTGTGTACGTGCCGCCGGGCGTGCGCTGCCCGATGGAGCTCTCGACCTATTTCCGCATGAACGCGGAGGGCGCTGGCCAGTTCGAGCGCACGCTCATCATTGCCGACACGGGCGCGTATGTGTCCTATCTTGAGGGCTGCACCGCGCCGATGCGCGACGAAAACCAGCTGCATGCGGCGGTGGTGGAACTCGTTGCGCTGGATGACGCCGAGATCAAGTACTCCACCGTGCAGAATTGGTGGCCCGGCGACGCCGACGGCAAGGGCGGCATCTACAACTTCGTGACGAAACGCGGCGACTGCCGCGGCGCGCGTTCGAAGATCAGCTGGACCCAGGTCGAGACCGGCTCGGCGATCACGTGGAAGTATCCCAGCTGCGTTTTGCGCGGCGAGGAAAGCCAGGGTGAGTTTTACTCGATCGCCGTCACCAACGGCCGTCAGCAGGCCGACACCGGAACCAAGATGATTCACTTGGGGCGCAACACGCGCTCGCGGATCATCTCGAAGGGAATCTCCGCCGGGCGCTCGTCGAACGCGTATCGCGGTCTTGTCTCCGCCCACGCCAAAGCCAAGGGCGCGCGCAACTTCACCCAGTGCGACTCACTGCTAATCGGCAATCAGTGCGCGGCGCACACGGTTCCCTATGTCGAAACGCGGACGCCGGACGCCCAGTTCGAGCACGAGGCGACCACGACGCGCCTGTCGGACGATCAGCTCTTCTATCTGCGTGCGCGCGGCGTTCCGGAAGAAGAGGCAGTGGCGTTGCTGGTGAACGGCTTCGTGCGCGAGGTGCTTCAGAAGCTTCCGATGGAATTCGCGGTGGAAGCGCAGAAGCTGTTGGAAGTCAGCCTTGAAGGGAGCGTAGGATGAGCAAGTGGCGTCATGGCTGGATCGCGATGCTTCTGCTCGCCGCCTGCGGTCAACCGGCGCAGCAAGAGTCGAGCCCGGGCGACGTCAGTGTGACGCAGACGCAGCCATCGGAGAACGGCGGCGACAGCGCCCAGATTCCGCCGGTGGATGCGGCGCTGGTCGGCGCGCCGAGCACTGCCTTCACTGCGATTGAGCCGAGCGAAATCGGCATCTCCGCGGCGCCTACCCTGGACGAGGCCCTGTCGCCGCTGTTGATCCATGGCGGTGAGGAAGGCGCGGGGCAGCTGCATCTGAGCGTGCGCGAAACGGCTAATGACGCGGTGGCCGACATCGTGCGCACGAATATGGCGGACGATTCGGTTTCCGCCGGCCATCTGCGCGTCGAGTTCCGCCGCGAGAGCGATGGCTGGTACCCGACCAATGCCTACCGGCGCTCGCTGTGCGCACGGGGCGCGCTGGCGAACCAATGGACGGCGGAGCTTTGTCCGTGAGCAAAGAATATTGGTTCGCGCGCCGCTTCCCGCTGTCAGACCGGCGCATGGCCATGGCGCCGGTGCATTGGAAGGGCTACGCGGTGACGCTTGCGTTCGTTTCTGGGCTGACGCTTGGCGGCGTCGCTTTCGCCTGGATGGGGGCCAGCGGCTATTTCTGGCAGGGCGTCGTGGTGTTTGCGATCGCGGCACTCGTGAGCGGCGGCTGGTTCATCGCAGTCGCTACAGCCAAGGGCGACCGTCAACGCACCGTCGCAGACTATCGGAGCGGCAATGCACGCTGAGCCGCGTCATCTGATCGGCGCCGGCGCCTTGCTGGCGTTGGGCGCATGCGGACAGGGACCGGCGGCGCTGCCTGACAGCGCGTTCGCGCCAATCGATCTGCGCGTACGCGGCGTCGCTTGCGGATTGAGCGTCAGCGCGGCGATGGCGCCGGCGCTGGCGCGCGATCCGCTGAGCGACGGCGGCGAAAATTCGCGCGAGGTTCACATGACCCGGCGCGGCGATGACGTGGTCGTCGATGTGGTGAGTTGGAATCCCAGTCACGAGCGCGGGCCGCGCACGCACGAACGCTTCGTTTTCCATCGCGCGCCCGAACCGTCCGTCGAATGGTGTCCAACACAGGCGCTACGGCGCACAGAGGGTTGAATGCTGAAACTGAACGACCTGCACGTGCGTGTCGGCCAGGCCGAGATCATCAAGGGCCTGAGCCTGGAGGTTCCGGCTGGGCAGACGCACGCCATCATGGGGCCTAACGGCTCGGGCAAGTCGACGCTCGCGTATGCGCTCGCGGGCCGCGGCGGGTACGACGTCACGCAAGGCTCGGCGACGCTGAGCGGCGTGGACCTTCTGAACATCGAGCCGGAGGCGCGCGCCGCGGCCGGGCTCTTTCTGTCGTTCCAATATCCGGTGGAGATCCCTGGCCTTTCCGCGATTGCGTTCCTGAAAGCGGCGCTCAACGCCCAGCGCGCTGCGCGCGGCGAGGATCCTTTGCCGGCGCCGGCGTTGTTGAAGCTGATGCGCGCCAAGGCGGAGGCGTTGAAGATCGATCCGGAGATGTTGAAGCGCCCGCTCAATGTCGGCTTCTCGGGCGGCGAGAAGAAGCGGTTCGAGGCGCTGCAGATGGCGGTGCTGGCGCCGCGCTTCGCTATTCTCGACGAAACCGATTCCGGTCTCGATATCGATGCCTTGAAGATTGTCGCCGATAGCGTGAACGCCTTGCGCGCCCCGGATCGTGGGCTGCTGGTGATTACACATTATCAGCGGCTGCTGGACTACATCAAACCGGATCGCGTGCACGTGCTGGCGAAAGGCCGGATAGTCGCAAGCGGCGGGCCGGAGCTGGCGCTGGACCTCGAGCGCGATGGCTATGACAAATATCTGAGGGCGGCGTGAGCAAGGCTGCGCATCCTCGCACGCCGAGCGACGGCGAAGCCGCGCTGATCGCGGCGCTGGAGGCGTCTCCGGTGCGGGGTTCCGCGCGCGCGCGCGACCTGGTGCGCGACACGGGGGCGCCGACGCGGCGCACGGAAGCGTGGCGTTGGAGCGACCTGCGTCAGGCGCTCGACGCTGGCGGACTCGCCATGCCGAAACCGTCTACGGTTGAAGATGCGGCCTTCCGCGACGCGGGCCTGTTCGCGCCCGCGGGCGACATCATTGCCGAACTCGCCATCGGCTTCGGACGTGAGCGCTACGTGAAGACCCGTCCAGGCGAAGACCTCACCGTCGTGGAAGACCTCGACGGCGGCGAGACGCTCGATCCGCGGTTCACGGCGATCGACGTCGCCGAAGGCGCGACGCTCACTCGGGTGGTGACCCAAACTGGAGGCGGCGTGGCGCTGTCGAGCGCGTACGTGCGCGTCGCCAAGGGCGGGCGCTATCGGCAGTTCGCGCTGACGGAAGGCGCGCGGCTGGCGCGGATCGAGACGCACGTCATGCTCGAAGGCGACAATGCGGAAGCGACGCTCAGTGGCGTGTACCTCGCACGCTCCGGCCGTCACGCAGAGCTGACGTCGACGATGGTGCACCGCGCGCCCGCTTGTGCGACGCGGCAACTGATCAAGGGCGTAGCCTTCAAGCGCGGACGCGGCGTGTTTCAGGGCAAGATCGTTGTAGAGCCGGCGGCGCAGCAAACCGACGCGCGCCAGCATCACCAGGGCATGCTGCTGGAAGAGGGCGCCGAGATCTTCGCCAAGCCGGAATTGATGATCTACGCCGACGACGTTCAATGCGCCCACGGCAACACGGCGGGCGGCATCGACGAGAATGCGCTCTTCTATCTGCGCTCGCGCGGCGTCGAGGCGACGGACGCGCGCGCCCTGCTGGTGTCGGCGTTCTTGTTCGACGCCATTCCCGATTTCCTAGACCCGCGCGCCCGAGAGATCATCGAGGGCCGCGTGCGCGCCGCTCTGGGAGCGACGCCATGAACGCGCCCCTGATCAAGCGCCCGTTCGACGTGGAAGCGCTGCGCGCCGAATTCCCGATCTTGGGCCGCGCCGTGCATGGACGGCCGCTGATCTATCTGGATAACGCCGCCAGCGCGCAGAAGCCTGAAGCTGTGATCGAGGCGATGGCGAGCGCCATGCGCGGCGCCTACGCCAACGTGCATCGCGGTCTGCATGCGCTGGCCAACGAGACGACCGAAGCGTTCGAGGCGGCGCGCGCGACGGTCGCGCAGTTCATCAACGCGGCGTCGCCGAACGAGATCGTGTTCACCAAGAGCGGCACGCAGGCGATCAACATCGTCTCCGCCGGGCTGGATATTCGGCCGGGCGACGAGATCGTCCTCTCGGCGATGGAGCATCACTCCAACATCGTGCCGTGGCACTTCCTGCGCGAGCGCAAGGGCGCGGTGCTGAGGTGGATTGAGATCGACGATGATGGCGTGATCGATCTTGGCGCGTTCGAGCGCCTGATTGGCCCGCGCACCAGACTGATCGCCGTGACGCACATGTCAAATGTCTTGGGCGTGCGGACGCCGGCGTCTGAACTCGCACGCATCGCCCATGCCCATGGCGTGCCGATCCTCATGGATGGCTGCCAAGCCGTCGTGCACGGCCATGTCGATGTGCGCGCACTCGATGTCGATTATTATGCGATGACCGGGCACAAACTCTATGGGCCCACCGGCATTGGCGTTCTCTACGGTAAGGCGGCGCGACTGGCGGCGCTGGCGCCGTTCGAGGGCGGCGGCGAGATGATCGATATCGTCGAGCGCGAGCGCGTGACCTACAACGAACCGCCGCACCGCTTTGAAGCCGGCACGCCGCCGATCCTGGAAGCGATCGGGCTGAAGGCCGCGATCGATTGGTTCAACGCCCAAGATCGCGGGGCGATCGAGGCGCATGAGGCGGCCCTGCGCGATCGCGCGATGGCGGCATTGCGCGAGCTGAACTGGGTGAAGCTGCATGGGCAGGCGCCGGACAAGGGCGCGATTGTCGCGTTCTCTGTGGAGGGCGCACACCCCCATGACGTGGCGCAAATCCTGGACCGGCAGGGTGTCGCCGTGCGCGCCGGACATCACTGCGCGCAACCCCTAATGCAGCGGCTGGGCGTCACTGCTACGGCGCGGGCGAGTTTTGCGTGCTACAACCGGCTTGAAGAGGTTGATGTGCTGATTGAGGCCTTGCACAAGGCGCGGAAGCTTCTGAGCTAATGGGCATGGACGGCGTCGCACCCCCAAAATCGGCACTGCCACAGGCCGAGCTTGACCGCATCACCGATGATCTGGTGGCGCAGTTCAAGACCGTGTTCGATCCGGAGATCCCGGTTGATATCTATGAACTCGGCCTCATCTATAAAGTCGATATCAACGACGAGCGTCATGTCGACGTCGAGATGACGCTGACCGCGCCCGGCTGCCCGGTCGCCGGCGAGATGCCGGGTTGGGTCGAAGCGGCGGCGCGGCGCGTCGAGGGCGTGAAGTCGGTGCACGTGAACCTTGTGTTCGATCCGCCGTGGACGCCAGCGCGCATGAGCGATGAAGCCAAGCTCGAACTGAACATGTTGTGAGTGAGATGAGCGCGAGAGCCCGCCCCAAGATCGTCACGTTGACCGACGCCGCCGCCGCGCGCGTGCGCGAGATCGTGGCGAAGGGCGAGCGGCCGTATCTGCGCGTGGGCGTCAACAATGGCGGCTGCGCCGGTATGGAATACACGCTGGACTACGCCGAGGCGCCGGAGAAGTTCGACGAACTGGTCGAAGACAAGGGCGTGCGTATCCTGGTGAAGGCGGACGCCGTGCTGTTCCTGCTCGGTTCGGAGATCGATTACGAGACCGGCCGGCTCTCCTCCAAATTCGTGTTCCGCAATCCGAACCAGACCGACGCCTGCGGCTGCGGCGAGAGCGTCACGATCGTGCCGGCCAAGGCCGAAACCTGATGCCGCGCGACAGCTTCCACGATTTCGTGCGCGAGCTGTTCCAAGGCCTCGGTCCGGTAGAGATCAAGCGCATGTTCGGCGGCGCGGGCGGCTACCTGGACGGCGTGATGTTCCTGCTGCTGGCGGACGATGCGATCCACATCAAGGCCGACGACGCGCTGAAGGCGGAGCTACGCGCGGCAGGCAGCGGCCCGTTTCAATGGACGCCGCAAAGCGGGCCGCGCAAAGGTGAAACCATCGATCTCGGCTATTGGCGTCTGCCAGAGGCTGCGCTCGACGATCCCGGGCAAGCCGTGATGTGGGGGCGCAAGGCGCTGGCCATCGCGCGCGCGAAGGCAGCAGCAAAGACGCCCAAGAAGTCTGGCGCGAAAGCCAAGCCCAAGCGCAAACGCTAGAAGTCCGGCGCGCCATCCTTGTCGCGGTCGCGCGCGCGTTCGGCCCAGCCTTCGTCCGGATCGCGGGGATCGACGCCCAGCCACGCCGCCAACGGCGTTTCGCGCCACTCGGTCATGCCGATGCCCAACGCGATCAGCGACGACGGGATCAGCGCGGCCAAGAGGACGGTAAACGACATGAACCCTTCGGAGGATTTGATCTCCTCCCAAGAGCCGCCTTCCAACCAAATGCGGATCGGCTCAAAAAGCCACATCAGCTCTTGCATGGGCTGGACTTTAGCAGAGCGTGATTAAGGGCCTTTGAACCTCCGGCGCTAACTCCCTTTGAACTTCGCCGGGCGCTTCTGGAAGAAGGCTTGCACGCCTTCGGTGAAGTCTTCCGTGCGGCCCGCTTCGCGCTGCGCCTCGCGCTCGGCCTTGAGCTGGTCCAGCCACGCGGCGTCGAGCGAGGCCCAGGCGAGGCGCCGGATCATGCCGAGCGTGCGCGTGGGGCCGTTGGCGAGTTGGGTGGCCAGCGCCAGAGCCGCGGGCATCAATTCGGCGTCGGGCACGCAGCGATTGATGAGGCCCCACTCCAGCGCCTTCGCCGCCGGGAGCTTCTCGCCCAGCAACATCATCTCCATTGCCCGCGCGCGACCGATCATGCGCGGCAGGTGGTAGGTCGCGCTGCCGTCGGGCACCAAGCCGATGCGACAGAAGGCTTCGAGGAAGTAGCCGCTCTCGCCGGCGACGATGAGATCGCCCAGCAGCGCAAACGAGCAGCCGATGCCGGCCGCTGCGCCGTTGACCGCGGTGACGAACGGGATCGGCAGATCGCGCAGGCGGGTGACGAACGGATTGAACGCGCTTTCGAGCCGCATGCCCAGATCGACGCGCCCATCCGCGCCCATGGGCGGCGCGCCGCTGGCGAGATTGGCGCCGGACGAGAAGGCGCGGCCCTCGCCCGTCAGCACGATGCAGCGCGCTTCACTTTCGGCGCGGCTGAGGGCGTCGTTGATCTCCGCCACCATGTCGAGCGCGATCGCGTTCAGCGTGGCGGGGTCCGACATGGTGATGACGGCCACGCCGCCTTCGAGCGCGTATTTGACTTTGGCATACGCCATTGCGGCCTCCTAAGGTGGCCGCAAGCTTAGCAGAGCCCGAGCGCTGTAGGATACGTTTCCGGCGCGGAAGCGCTACGCCACGTAAAGCACCGGGGTAGCGTCCGTCGTGACCTGGTTGCGGCCGTTGCGCTTGGAGGAATAGAGGCATGCATCGGCGCGCTCGATGAAGCCCTGCACGGTGTCGCCCGGCAACAGGCGGGCGATGCCCATCGACACCGTCACCTGGCCCAGATCCTCGTTGGTGGAGCGCCGGCGCAGGCGCTTGGCCTGGATCGCGGCGCGCAGCGCTTCGGCGGTCTGTTCGGCGACGCGCGGCGAGACGCGCGGCATGATCATGGCGAATTCCTCGCCGCCGTAGCGCGCGACGAGGAAGTCTGGGCGCGCATGCGCCTGCATGGCGCTGGAGAGGAAGCGCAGGATCTGATCGCCGGTGTGGTGGCCCCAGGTGTCGTTGAAGCGCTTGAAGTGATCGATGTCGCAAAGCAGCAGGCAAAGCTCCGTGCGCTGGGCGCGAGCTTCCTCCATGCGCATGCGCAGAGTCTCGTCGAACATGCGCCGGTTGGAGAGGCCGGTGAGGCTGTCGGTCAGGCTCTCGACGCGGACGGATTCGAGGCTCGTCCGGAGCGTCTCGATCTCCTTGCTGGAGCGCTGCAGCTGTTCGTTAAGCTGCTGATTGTGGTTGGCCATGTCGAGCGTGGCGGCGGCCAGGCTCTCGACCACGCGCCGGATCTGGTCGGGCGCCATGGCGCGGTTGAGATCGGTGGCGGCGGTTTCAAGCGTGCGCCCGTAGTCGCCGCTCTTCACTTCAGCCTGTTTGATGAAGCTCAGGACCTGACCGAGATCGCGGGCGATTTGTTCGCCGGCCAAAACGATCTGCGCCGACGCGCCGAGCCCGGTGCAGAATTTCTCATAGAGTTCGGCATTGAACTCGGGCGTGAAGCCTTCGCCGGAGGCGATGCGCGCGTCGACCGCGTCGCGCAGCGTGGGGCTGCGGGCCAGCCGGTACGACAGCCAGACCTCGTAATTCGCGCTGGTCGGCGGAATTTCATGCAATTGCATGAGATCGAGCGTTTCCCGGCCGATGGCGGCCCCGCCGGGGCCCTGCATCAGAACGTCTTGGTCAGTCACGAACGCCCCGCTTGAGTCGGTTCTCTGTGCTCGACGCTAGCGGCCAGGGTGTGGACGAGAAGTAAACCGCGCCGCCGCGCGGCGGTGAAAATTAGGTCATTGCGCTGACGCAAGGGCGTGGCGTTAATGTAGCCGCCAGACCGTCCCGGAGGACTCGATGAACAAGCCCGTTGCGCCGAATGTCGAAGAGACCAAGGCGCGCATGCGCGCCGTGCTCGACCAACAGAAACGCCAGCAGACGGCCAAAGGGCCGCCGAGCGCCGAATTGCGGAAGGATCGCCTGACGCGCTGCATCGACCTGCTGCTGACCTACAAGGACGACTTCATTGCCGCGATGAACGCCGATTTCGGCGCGCGCTCGCCGGACATGACCGCGCTCACCGACATCGCCGGCGCCATCTCGCCGCTGAAGAGCGCGCGCGCGCAGCTCGAGCGCTGGATGCGGCCGCAGCCGCGCAAGGTGACGCCCGCCGCCCTTGGCGTCCTGGGCGCGCGCGCGCAGGTGCGCTTCCAGCCGAAGGGCGTGGTGGGCGTGATCGCGCCGTGGAACTTTCCGGTGCAGCTGGCGTTCGACGCCATCGCCGGCGCGGTTGCGGCGGGCAACCGCGTGATGCTCAAGCCTTCGGAGTTCACGCCGCAAACCTCGGCGCTGCTGGCGCGCACGCTCGATCTCTATTTCGACGAAGACGAGATCGCGGTGATTCTCGGTGGGCCGGAAGTCGGCGCGGCGTTCTCGGCGCTGCCGTTCGATCATCTGATCTTCACCGGCGCCACGTCGGTCGGCCGCCACGTGATGCGTGCGGCGGCGGACAACCTGACGCCGGTGACGCTCGAACTCGGCGGCAAGTCGCCAGTGGTGATCGGCCGCAGCGCCGACATCGCCAAGACGGCCGCGCGCGTGATGGCGGGCAAGACCATGAACGCCGGTCAGATCTGCCTGGCCCCCGACTACGTGCTGGCGCCGCAGGAAAGCATTGGCGGCTTTGTCGAGGCGGCGCGCCACGCGGTCGCCAAGATGTATCCCACCATCAAGGACAATCCCGACTACACCTCGATGGTCAATCAGCGGCACTACGATCGCGTGCGCGGCTTGATCGCCGACGCAAGAGCCAAAGGCGCGGAGGTCATCGAGATCAATCCGGCTGGCGAGGATTTCTCACAGCAGGAGCATCACAAGATTCCGCCGACGCTGATCGTCGGCGCGACCGACGAGATGGGCGTGATGCAGGAGGAAATTTTCGGCCCGGTGCTGCCGATCCGCGGCTATACCGCGATCGAGGAGACGGTCGTCGAGATCAATGCGCGTCCGCGTCCGTTGGCGCTCTATTATTTCGGCGACGATAACGCCGAGAGCGAAGTGCTGTTGTCGCGCACGCATTCGGGCGGCGTCACCATCAACGACGTGATCTTCCATTTCACGATGGAGGACATGCCGTTCGGCGGCGTGGGCCCCTCGGGCATGGGCGCCTATCACGGCGAGCGCGGTTTCCGCGAGTTCAGCCACGAGAAGGCGATCTATCGCCAGACGCCCAGCGAATTGCTCGCCATGATGCGCCCGCCCTACGGCGAGACCTTCCGCAAACAGGTGGCGGCGCGGCTCAAAGGCTGACGCGCGCCAGCGGGACCGCGGACCTCTGGTCCGCAGTCTGCGCAGCGCTGCGAAAGATGCGGGCCTGAAGGCCCGCGGTCCGAGTTTTCAGGAGCTGTCGGCGGCGACCGGCGCGGGCGCGGCGAACGCAGGAATCGCCTGCGCCGGGGGCGCGGCGATCACCACCGGGGCGACGCGGGTGAGGCCGCGCAGCATGCGCGCGGCCAGGTGGCGGCGGGCGAAGCCGTCGAGATCGGCGAACGCGCAGCGCAGCCGCGCCAGCAGCACGCGCGGGTCGCGGTGTCTGAGCGCGCGGCGAACGCGCGACCCGGCGCACTGGCGCAGGGTCGCCCGCGCCAGACGGCGGCGAAAGCCGGGGCCGGCGCATTGGCGCAGCTTCGCCCCGCTGCGCGGCCTGCCGCGCCCGCCGGCGACGCCGGCAAGCTCGAGCGCGCGCACCACCGCCAGCGTCTGCAGCGCGGACACGGCCCAGCCGAAGTCGGCGAAAGCCCGGCGCTGGCGCGCGCGGCGCGCATCGCTGCTTCGGCCTTCGAACAGCACCGCCACCCACGCCAGCATCGCCTGCGCCCACAACAAGAGGCGGGCGAGGCGATGGCGGTTGAACGGGAGGCGGGGGCGAAGCTGCATGGGTGCGCACTCTACGCCCGCGCAGGACCCGGTTGGATTGTATCTGACTCTATCCCCGTAATCGCCGACGGAGCGCCGCCTTCCAGGCGGCATGCCAACGACAGGCGCAGGCTATTGCAGGTTGGAGCGCGCGGCTCCGCCGCGCATGCGGGCCGGAGGCCCGCGGTCCAACCTCCATCGTTCTGTGCGTGGGCAAACATGCCGCCTGGAAGGCGGCGCTCCGGTGGAGCGTGTGTTGGATAGACGCGATGTCTGTCCACGCCGCGCTATTTTTTCGGCTTGAGGAAAGCCGGTGTGGAATCGCCGAAGCCTTGGACGCCGGCGCCGCTCTCGCTGCGCGGCGGGCGGCGTTCGTCGCGGCGCTTTGGCGCGCTCTGCTTTTCAGCGCGCGGTTCGCTTGGAGCTTCGCGCTGCACGGGTTCCGTCGAGGCCTGCGGCCGCTCAGGATCGCGCTTGACGAAACGCTGTTTCTTTTCGCTGAGGCGGCGGGCGTGTTCGCGCTTCAGCTCCTCGGCGCGGCGCCCGCGCCCGCCGCTGTCGCGCGGATCGCCGAGCGCGGCTTCGGGCAGACCTTCGACGTGGGCCTTCTCAATCGGTCTGCCGATCAGTTTCTCGATAAGATCGAGGCTTTTCTTGTCGCCGGGGCCCACCAGCGTGAACGAGGCGCCTTGGCGCCCGGCGCGCCCGGTGCGGCCGATGCGGTGGACGTAATCGTCGGGGCTGCGCGGGGGCTCGTAATTGAACACGTGGCTGACGTCGGGAATGTCCAGGCCGCGCGCGGCGACGTCGGAGGCGATCAGGAACTGCAGCTCGCCGGAGCGGAAGCGATCGAGCGTCTTGGTGCGCAGCGACTGATCGAGGTCGCCATGGATGGGTGCTGCGTTGAAGCCGTGCCGCTTCAGCGAAAGCGCGACGACGTCGACGTCGGTCTTGCGGTTGCAGAACACGATGCCGTTCTTCACCTCGCCGGTGCCGGTCATGGTGGCGCGCAACGCCGCGCGGCGCGTGCGCGGATCGCCGCCTGGCAGCATGACCACGCGCTGGGTGATGGTGCTGGCGGCGGTGGCGGGGCGCGAGGCCTCGATGCGTTTCGGATTGGAGAGGAATTGCTCCGTCAGGCGCGTGATCTCCGGCGGCATCGTCGCGGAGAAGAACAGCGTCTGGCGCGTGAACGGCGTCAATTTGAAGATGCGCTCGATGTCGGGGATGAAGCCCATGTCGAGCATGCGGTCGGCTTCGTCGACGACCATGACTTGCACGCCCGTCAACAGCAGCTTGCCGCGCTCGAAGTGATCGAGCAGGCGCCCGGGCGTGGCGATCAGCACGTCGACGCCGCGCGCGAGGAGCGCGTCCTGATCGCCGAACGAGACGCCGCCGATCAGCAGCGCCTTGGTGAGCTTCTGATACTTGCCGTACTTGTCGAAGCCTTCCGCGACCTGAGCGGCGAGTTCGCGCGTCGGCTCGAGGATCAAGGTGCGGGGCATGCGCGCGCGGGCGCGCCCGGCGGCGAGGATGTCGATCATCGGCAGCGTGAAGGCGGCGGTCTTGCCGGTGCCGGTCTGGGCGATGCCCAAGACATCGCGGCCCTTGAGCACTTCGGGGATCGCCTGCGCCTGGATCGGCGTCGGCGTATTGTAGCCGGTCTCCTTCACCGCGCGCAGCGTTTCGGCCGAAAGGCCGAGATCGTCAAAGGTGATTTGGGGTTGGGTTGCAGATGCGCCCGAATTGCCTTCGGTTGGTGCGGAATCTTCAGAGGACATTGAATCTCACTTGAGGGCCGCACGTTCGTGCGAGGCGCGAACGGGCAGACCGCTGGTTGGCGGCTGACAGCCCAGCGTCTCCGAATTGAGATGAGCGGGCGTTGAGCCAAGGGCGAGCACGCCCTCGGGCGCGCACAACGGACAGCGCGGAAATGGGAGGATTTGCGCCCAATGTCAACAAAGCGCTTGCCTGTGCGGCGGGCCGCCATCCCCGGCGGGGGTGCTGGGCGCGATTGCCGCAGCCGGTGGCCGGTGCTTAGCTTCTTGGGCGCGGCGGGGAGACAGCCATGCGATTGCTGATGATCTTGGTCGCGTTCAGCGCAGCGTTTCTGGCTGCGCCGGCGGACGCGCAACCCTTGCCGGACAGCCTGCGCTCAGCCGGGGTGACCCAAGCGCAATGGGACGCGATCAGCCGCCAGGCGCGTGCGCAGGCGCGGCGGGCGAACGTGTCGGAGGCGGCGCTGATCGCCGCCGCCGAGGCGGCGAGCCGGAACCTGGCCGCCTCCGGCCGCATCGACGCAGACGCGCTCCAGCAGACCATCCTCGACGCGCTGCGCGGACAGGCTGAGCAGATCGCCGAGTTGCAGCGGCGCCTGGATGCGTTGACGGGCGATGACGATGCGCCGGTTGCGGCGCTCTTCCAGCAGGCGCGCGCCGCGCTCAACGAAGGCCGGCTCGACGACGCCGACCGCTTGCTCGCGGACGTGGCTGCAAGCGATCTCACCGCCATTCGCGACGCTGACGCCGAAGCAGAGCGGCGGCGTCTGCGCGCCGGCGAGACCATCGCCAGCCGCGGTCAGGTCGCGTTCGTGCAAGCCGATTATCGCTTGGCGGCAGAGCATTACGCGCGCGCTGCCGAGGTCGTGCCGCAGGCCGCGATCGAACGGCGCTGGGCGTATCGGCGCGGCCAGGCCGAGGCGTTGTTTCAGCGCGGCGAGCGCTTTGTCGAGCCCGCAGCGTTGGCCGAGGCGGTGCAAGTCTACGAAAGCGCCGTGCTGCCGCTCGCGCCGCGCGAGACGCGGCCCTCCGACTGGGCGCAGACGCATGTCGGGCTGGCGAACATCCGTGTCGTGCAGGCCAACCGCGGCGATGTCGCGGCGCTCGCGGCCGCCGAGCAGGGCTACGCCGCGGCGGTCGGCGCATTTGAAGAAGTTGGCGACAGAGCCGGCGTGGCAAGAGCGCAAATCGGACTCGGCAACGTCTTTCGGCTCCAAGGCGTGCGCGGCTCCGCAGGCGCATTGGTGCGTGCCGTTGGCGCGTATGAGGCCGCGCTGCGCGTGCGCACGCGCGAGGCCGATCCGGCCGGGTGGGCGCGGCTTCAGTCGGCGCTCGGCGGCGTGTCCGTCATCCAGGGACGACGCGGCGTGCCCGGCGCTCTGGAGCGCGCCGTTACGGCGTTCGAGGCTGCGCTGGAGGTTTTCACCGCGGAGAGCGATCCCCTCGATTGGGCGCAGACCCAAACCAATCTGGGCGTGGCGCTGACAAGTCTGGGCGAGGGCGGCGGGTCGACGCGCGTGCTCACCCGCGCGGTGGCGGCCTTCGAGGCGGCGCTCACGGTGATGACGCGCGAGGCCTATCCGGCGGGCTGGGCGCTCACCCAAATGAACCTCGGCAATGCGCAGGTCGAACTGGGAGAACGGGGCGTGGACGGCGCCTTCGAGCGGGCTGTGGCCGCTTACCAGGCGGCGCTGACAGTGATGACGCGCGCGGCCGATCCCAGCGGTTGGACACAGCTGCAAATCAACTTGGCATGGGCGAATTTCTTCATGGGGCGAAACGCCGACGCCCGCGCCGCCGCGCAAGCGGCGCTAGAGGGCGCCCAGCAAATCAACGACCGCGCTCTCGTGACGGACGCCCGCAATCTGCTGGCGCGCGTCCAGGCCGCGGGCGACTGACGCTGCGTCTCAGTCCATCAGCCGCTGCATCAGGTACGTCCATTCGAGCGCGCGCCGGCGGGCGGCTTCGTTCAAGTTTGCCGCAGCCGCGTGGCCGCCGTCGATGTTCTCGTAATAGAGCACCGGCATGCCGAGCTCGATCAGGCGGGCGACATATTTGCGCGCGTGACCGGGATGGACGCGGTCGTCCTTGGTCGACGTGACGACGAACGGAATCGGGAAATCGTCGCGCCGGCGCAGGTTCTGATAGGGCGAGATGCTTTCCAGGAACGCGCGCTCCTCCGGATTGGACGGCGAGCCGTATTCGTCGACCCACGAGGCGCCCGCGAGCAGCTGGTCGTAGCGCAGCATGTCGAGCAGCGGCACCTGCACGACGGCGGCGTTGACCATCTCCGGGTGCTGGTTGAGCATGACGCCCATCAGCAGGCCGCCGTTGGAGCCGCCCATGATGCCAAGACGGCGCGGGCTGGTGATGCGGCGCTCCACCAGATCGCGCTGGACGGCGTAGAAGTCGTCGTAGATCACTTGGCGGTTGGTGCGCAGGCCCGCCTGGTGCCAGGCGGGGCCGAACTCGCCGCCGCCGCGGATGTTGGCGATGACGTAGACGCCGCCACGCTCGAGCCAAAGCTTGCCGACGTTGGGCGAGTAGCCGGGCGTCATCGACACTTGGAAGCCGCCATAGGCGTAGAGCAGCGTCGGGTTCTCGCCGTTGAACGCCATGTCGCGGCGGCGCAGCACGAAGTAGGGCACGCGCGTGCCGTCGGCGCTGACGGCTTCGTACTGCTCGGAAATGTACGGTGAAGCGTCGAACTGCGCCGGCAGCGAACGCACGGAACGCGGACGTGTGGCGCGGTCCTCGAGCGCGTAGAGCGTGTCGGGCGTGAGGTAGTCCTCATAGACGACGAACGCCTCGCTCTCCGTGCCGGAAGAGCCGGCGAACGAGACCGAGCCGTTTTGCGGAAGGTCGATGGTGGTCGTCTGCCAGGCCGTGCCGTTGAGCGCGATGCGCAACAGGCGCCCGCGCACGTTTTCGTAGCCGGCGATCAGGATCGCGTCGCGCGTGATGGCGACGCCCTCGATCGACTGGCGCGCATTCGGCGCAAACAGCACCGTAACTGGCGGGTCTTCGCTGCCGCTTTCGCTGAACGGGTAGGCGATCAGCGCGCCTTGCGGATGGCCGCGCCACTCTTCTTGCAATGTCGCGATCAGATAGCCGCGATGCAGCCCCATGATCGAGGATTTCGGCGGCAGGTTGATGCGCTGCGGCGCGGCGGTGTCGAGCCGATAGACGGTAGACTCGAAGAAGGTGTCGGCTTCAACCGCGATCGGCGTGCGCGACCCGTCGGTGTCCTGCAGCACGCCTGCGAACATGCCGACATCTGTGACTTGGCCGCGGATCACTTCAGTGGCGCTCGCCAGCGGCGCGCCGCGCGTCCAGCGTTTGACGATGAAGGGATAGCCGCTCTCGGTCATGGAGCCGGCGCCCCAGTCGGTGGCGACCAGCAGCGTGTTGCGGTCGAGCCAGGCGATGCCGGACTTCGCTTCCGGCACGACGAAGCCGTTGGCGACGAAGCTGCGCGTGGCGAGATCGTATTCGCGGTAGGTGACGGCGTCCTTGCCGCCGTCGGAGAGCGCGATCATGCACAGCGTCGTGCCTTCGAGGCAGTCGGCGCCCTTGAACACCCAATTGGCGTTTTCGGCGGCGGCGATGGCGTCGATGTCGAGCACGGTTTCCCACGTGGGGTTGCCGTTGCGCGCGAAGTCGGCGACGCGGGCGCGACGATAGATGCCGCGCACGTGCGTCTCATCCTGCCAGAAATTGTAGTAGTAGCCTTCGAAGATGCCGCCGAGCGGCAGCCGGTCGCGGCTCGTCGCCAGCGCCAAGGCGTCGGCGTGCAATTGCGCAAAGCGCGGATCGCTTTCCAGTTGCGCCAGCGAGCGCGCGTTCTGTTCGCGCACCCAGTTCAGCGCCGTCTCGCCCTCGACGTCTTCAAGCCACAGATAAGGGTCGGTCATGGCTTGGGCGTCCGTTGCGTTGGTGGTGGCGGTGGTGCTGCACGCGTTGAGCGTGAAGGCCGCCATGACGGCGGCGGCGAGTGCGGCGATGCGCATGTGGGGCGTCCCTCCCGATTCCGCCGCACCCAAGCAGATTGGGACGGGGGCGGTAAAGGGCGGTTGGTCGATTGCGTTTCGCCCCGGACACGCAGCCTCGCCGGGAATGATGGCGGAACCGGGCGAACCGGCCTAGATTGGGCCCAATGCGATATTTCAAGATGAACGGCTGCGGCAACGACTTCGTCATCATTGACGCCAGGTCGCGCGGGTCCTTGCCACTGTCGCAAGCGCAGGCGCGCGCCATCGCCGACCGCCATGCCGGCGTCGGCTGCGACCAGGTCATCGCCATCGAGCGCTCGATGCGCGGCGACGCGTTCATGCGCATCTGGAACGCCAATGGCGGCGAGGTCGACGCGTGCGGCAACGCCACGCGCTGCGTCGCCTGGCTGTTGATGGAGGAAGGCGGCGCCGTCACCCGCCGGATCGAGACGCCGGTGGGCATGCTCTACGCCGAGCGCGCCGGCGAGAACCGCATCACCGTAGACATGGGCTCGCCGCTGTTGCGCTGGGAGGAAATCCCGTTGGCGCGGGCGATGGATACCGCGCGGCTGGATTTCGACGTGCGCGGCCTGGAGAAGCCAGGCGCGGTGAACATGGGCAACCCGCACGTTGTGTTCTTCGTCAACGACGTGCGCGCCGTTCCGATCGACACGCTCGGGCCCGAGATCGAGCGTCATCATTTGTTCCCTGAGCGCGTCAACGTGGGTTTTGCGGAGGTGCGCGCCGAGGACCAGATCCGGCTGCGGGTCTGGGAGCGCGGCGTGGGGCTGACCAAGGCCTGTGGCACCGGGGCCTGCGCGGCGGTGGTGGCCGCGCATCGCCAGGGCCGGGCCGGACGCAAGGCCGAGATCGTCGCCGACGGCGGTTCACTTGAGATTGAATGGCGCGCGGGCGACGATCGGGTTCTGATGACGGGGCCGATTGAACTCGAGGCCACCGGGGAGCTGCCCGCCGCATGAGAGCCGCCGCACTCGCCTGCCTGATGCTCGCCGCCTGCGTGACCGGAGGGTCGGCGCGGACGCCGGACGACCTCGTACGCGGGTGCTGGATCAACCGCGACGCCGGCGCCACGACGATGCGATGGCTGCCCAATCCGCAGCGCCCCGGCGTGCTGGCGGGCCACAAGCTCATCTATCGCCAAGCTGGGCCGCCGGAGGCGACGCGCTTTTCGCTCGAGCCGAGCGACGAAGGCTGGAGCCTGTGCGAACTCGATGCGCAGGGCGGCGCGGCGGTGAGTTGCTGGCAGGTGGCGCAAGGCGAAGGCGGCTCGCTCGAAGGCGGGCGCGTCTTCATCGACGCCCACGGCGACCGCCTGCGCATCGCCATCATCGGCGACGGCGCCGAACGCATCCTCTTCCAAGGCCGCCGCGACGGCTGCGATTGATCATCGGCTTCGACCACGTCGTGATCGCGGTGCGCGATTTGAAGGCGGGTGTGGCGGCGTATGAGACGTTGCTGGGCCGAGGCGTCGTTGAGCGCGGTGTGGGCGACGGCGTCGCCCGGGCAGTGATCGCGACGGACAATATCGCGGTCGAGCTGATGGCGCCGGAGGGCGAAGGCGCGGCCGCGCAGCGGCTGCGCACCGCGCTCGAAGACGGCGAGGGGCTGAAGAGTCTGGTGTTCGCGGCCGGTGATGTGGCGCAGGCGCATCGCCGCGCCGGGCGGGTCGGGCTCGATCCCGAGACCGTCAGCGACAGCGGCGCGTTTCGGCTCAACACGGCGCGCACGCACGGCGTGCGGCTATTTCTGATGCAGCGGCGCGCGCCGCTGCAGGCCACGCCGGCTGGGGACGCGGGGGTCATCGGGCTGGATCACGTCGTCATCCGCACGCCCGACGCCGAGCGTGCGGCGGCGCTCTACGGCGCGCGGCTGGGGCTCGACATGCGCCTCGACCGCGAGATCGCGGGGCGGCGGCTGATGTTTTTCCGCTGCGGCAATGCAGTTCTGGAGATCGTGCACGATGCGTCGCTGGCCGACGGACGCGACCAGCTCTGGGGATTATCCTGGCGCGTCGCCGATGCAGCCGCGGCGCAGGCGCGCCTCGCCGCGGCAGGGCTGAACGTTTCCGACGTCCGGCCCGGCCTGAAGCCGGGCACGCGCATCGTCAGCGTGCGGGACGGGACCTGCGGCGTCCCCACGCTGCTGATCGAGAAAACAGCGCGCGGCTAGGCGCCGAATACCGCTTGCCCCTTGCGCCCCAATTGGGGAAACAGGACGCGCGCGAGCAAAGTGGGGGAGGCGATGGGCAAGATTTTCCTGAGAGCGTTGGCGTTCGTCGGCATGCTGCTGCTGGCGCCGATGGCGGTTGCACAGACCGCAGGCGGGCCGATCCAGGTCCGCACCGGCGACGTGTTCACCGTAAGCGTCGACTACACGCAGACCAGCGAGATCGGTGAGCAATCGGTCGATGCGCGCTTGGGCCTCAGTTACTCGATCACCGTGCTCGACGCGGAACAGCGCATCTGGCGCTTCATGCCGGTGGACGTCAGCTACGAATTGCCGACTGGCATGGGCCTGGAAGACGTCTCCGCAAGCGTGAACTGGCGCGCGGTTAGCGACGCGCTCTCGGCGTTCATGCGCATCGCCACCGATGTCGGTTTCGATTGCCGCGTCGACGAGTACGGGCGCTGCATCGAAATGATCAATTGGCCGTTCTGGGCGGCGCGCGTGGAAAACATGGTGCTGATCGGCGACGCGATTGCGCGCATGGCGCCGGGCCAGGAAGCGGTCGAAGGGCCGAAGCAACCGGGCGAGGCGGGGGCCGCGCCGAACTGGGGCACGCTGCGCGAGCCGGTGCTGCAGGGCGTATCGCGCCTGATCGACGCTTATGACTCGCGCGATGCTGGCGCGAGCCTGGCCGGCATTTATATGCCGGCCTTCGTGCAAGGCCGCACGCTGACGCGGCGGCAGAACGTGCCGGTGGCGGACGAGTACGACATGCCGTGGGGCGCGCCGCCGCTGCGCGTCGCCGGCACGATCCGGCTCGAGCGCATCGACCAGCGCAACAACACCGCGACCGTCACCCGCCGCGTTGCGCTGGAAGAGGAGAGCGCGCGCGCGGCGCTGCACAGCATGACGCGGTTCGTGACGGACAATTTGATCACGCCGCTCGCGCCGTATTTCCCGGAAGGCGAAGAGCCCCCGACTGCCGAAGCGCTGATCGAGATGCTCGACACGGCGCTGGGCGGACTGACCTATCAAGAAACGACGACGGGCGTGATCGACCTCGCCACCGGTCTGGCGCGTGAGACGACCACCGATTACGTGGTCACGATCACCACGGGCGAAGGCGAGACTGCGACGCCCCTCACGTCGCGCGGCCGCATCGTCACCCGCGTCACCGCCGGCGCGCCCACAGTGCCCCGCCTGCCGAGGAGATAGGCGAGTTCGCGTCACCTCCCCCTCGATGGGGGAGGTGGCCGCGCAGCGGCCGGAGGGGGTGTGCGCGCCGCTGGTGAAGGCGAAGCCTCGCGCGGCTCAACCGCAAACATCGGCGGGTCTCACCCCCCTCAGTCGCGCTCCGCGCGACAGCTCCCCCATCGAGGGGGAGCGGGTTTGTACAACATTCCCTTGCGAGCGGCGGCAGGTTGCAAAGGACCGCGGGCCTTCAGGCCGCGTTTTTCAGTCGAGTGGCGGGCCTGAAGGCCCGCGGTCCCGCTTCTACCCCGCCGCGCTTTTCTTGCGCTTCGTTGCTTTCGGCGCGGCTGCTTCGGCGGCCGCCGCCTTCTGCTCTGGCTGCGTGCGCGCGGCGTGACGCTTTAGCGCTTCGGCGAGGTAGCGGCCGGTGTGGCTGGCTTTGACCTTCGCGACTTCCTCAGGCGTGCCGAGCGCGACGATCTGGCCGCCGCCGTCGCCGCCTTCGGGGCCGAGGTCGAGGATGTAGTCGGCGGTCTTGATGACATCGAGATTGTGCTCGATCACCAGCACCGTGTTGCCGTTGTCGACCAGCTCGTGCAGCACTTCCAAGAGCTTCTTCACGTCCTCGAAGTGCAGCCCCGTCGTCGGTTCGTCGAGAATGTAGAGCGTGCGCCCGGTGGCGCGCTTGGAAAGTTCCTTCGACAATTTCACCCGCTGCGCTTCGCCGCCCGACAGCGTCGTCGCCTGCTGGCCGATGTGCACGTAGCCGAGACCCACGCGCGCGAGCGTCTCCAGCTTGTCGCGGATCGACGGCACCGCTTCGAACAGGTTTGCGCCTTCCTCGACCGTCATGTCGAGCACGTCGGCGATCGACTTGCCCTTGTAGAGGATTTCGAGCGTCTCGCGGTTGTAGCGTTTGCCCTTGCAGGTATCGCAGGTGACGTAAACGTCGGGCAGGAAGTGCATCTCGATCTTGATGACGCCGTCGCCTTGGCACGCTTCGCAGCGTCCGCCTTTGACGTTGAACGAGAAGCGCCCCGGCCCGTAGCCGCGCGCTTTGGACTCAGGCAGCCCCGCGTACCAGTCGCGGATCGGCGTGAAGGCGCCGGTGTAGGTGGCGGGGTTCGAGCGCGGCGTGCGCCCGATTGGCGATTGATCGATGTCGATGATCTTGTCGATGTGTTCCAGGCCTTCGATCTTGTCGTGCTCGGCCGGGACGTCGCCCGCGCCGTGCCATTGCCGCGCCACCGCCTTGTAGAGCGTCTCGACCACCAGCGTGGATTTGCCGCCGCCGGAAACGCCGGTGACGCAGGTGAAGCCGCCGATCGGGATCGACGCGTCGACGTTCTGGAGATTGTTGCCGCGCGCGCCTTTGACGGAGATGGCGCGCTTCAGATTGAGGCGCCGCCGCTGCGACGGGATCGCGATTTCGCGCGCGCCGGTGAGATAGGCGCCGGTGATGGAGGCCTTGTTCTTCTGAATTTGATCCGGCGCGCCTTCGGCGATGATCTGGCCGCCGTGGATGCCCGCCGCCGGCCCCATGTCGATGACATGATCGGCGGTGAGGATCGCTTCTTCGTCGTGCTCGACCACGAGCACCGAATTGCCGAGGTCACGTAGCCGCTTCAGCGTTTCCAGGAGCCGCGTGTTGTCGCGCTGGTGCAGGCCGATGCTGGGCTCATCGAGCACGTAGAGCACGCCGGTGAGGCCGGAGCCGATCTGCGACGCCAGACGAATCCGCTGGCTTTCGCCACCGGACAGCGTGCCGGAGGCGCGGCCGAGCGAGAGATAGTCGAGGCCGACGTCGACGAGGAAGCGCAGCCTGTCGTTGATTTCTTTCAGAATGCGAACCGCGATCTCTTTTTGCTTCGGGTTGAGTTGATCGTTGAGGCCGGCGAACCAGTCGCGCGCGGCGCGGATCGAGAAGTGCGACGCGTCTGAAATGTCGAGCATCGCCACTTTGACGGCCAGCGCCTCCGGCTTCAGCCGCTTGCCGTTGCAGGTGGGGCAGGGCGCCTCCGACTGATAGCGCTCCAACTCTTCGCGCACCCAGGCGCTGTCGGTTTCCTTCCAGCGCCGCTCGAGGTTCGGCAGCACGCCTTCGAACGGCTTGGTCGTTTCGTAGCGGCGCACGCCGTCGTTATAGACGAATTTGATCGGGTCCTTCGTGCCGTGCAGGATCGCGTCCTTGAGCGGCTTCGGCAGCTCCTTCCAGGGCCCCGTCGCTTTCGCCTTGAAGTGCTTGGCCAGCGCTTCGAGGGTCTGCGCGTAGAGCGGCGAGGGGCCCTTCGCCCACGGCGCCACGGCGCCCTCCTTCAGCGATTTGTCGTGATCCGGCACGATCAGATCGGCGTCGAATTTGAGCTGCACGCCGAGGCCGTCGCACGCGGGGCAAGCGCCGGCGGGGTTGTTGAAGGAGAAAAGGCGAGGCTCGATTTCAGGGATGGTGAAACCGGAGACCGGGCAGGCGAACTTCTGGCTGAAGATGATGCGTTGTGCTCCCCCGCCCCCTCGCGGTGCGGGGGCCGGGGGGTAAGGGGCGTTCAAACCCTCAGGCGCCTGCTTGCCTGAACGCCCCCCCTCCGTCCGCTTCGCGGACACCTCCCCCGCGAGGGGGGAGGTCTTTTGTGCGTCCGCGAACTCCGCGTAGGCGATTCCTTCGGCGAGCTTCAACGCCTGCTCTAGGGAGTCCGCTAGGCGCGTCTCGATGCCGGCTTTGACGGCGATGCGGTCGACGACGATGTCGATGTCGTGCTTGAATTTCTTGTCAAGCGTCGGCGGCTCCGAAAGGTCGTAGAATTCGCCGTCGATCTTGGCGCGTTGGTAGCCTTTCTTGAGGTACTCAGCCATTTCCTTTCGGTATTCGCCCTTGCGGTCGCGCACGACCGGCGCGAGCAAGTAGAGCCGCGTGCCTTCCGGCAGCGCCATGATGCGGTCGACCATTTCGCTGACTTGCATGGCCGCGATCGGTTGGCCGGTGGCCGGCGAATACGGAATGCCGACGCGCGCCCACAGGAGGCGCATGTAGTCGTAGATTTCAGTGACGGTGCCGACGGTCGAGCGCGGGTTGCGCGAGGTGGTTTTCTGCTCGATGGAGATCGCCGGCGAGAGGCCCTCGATAGAATCCACATCCGGTTTCTGCATCAATTCCAGGAACTGACGGGCGTAGGCAGAGAGCGACTCGACGTACCGCCGCTGGCCCTCGGCGTAGATGGTGTCGAACGCCAGGGAAGACTTGCCGCTGCCGCTGAGTCCCGTGATCACCACGAGTTCGTTGCGCGGAATGTCGACGTTCACGCTCTTGAGATTGTGCTCGCGCGCGCCGCGAATCCGGATGTGGGTAAGCCCGTCTTTCATTGCGGCAGGCCGAATGCGATCGAAGTCATGGAGATGCCTGGGAAGTAGTGGCGGTTGAACACGTACGGCGTCTCCTCGGCGCGTTGTGCGGCGAGCGTGTAGAAGAGAGGGAAGAAGTGTTCCCAGTCCGCGTTGGCTTGCGGGATGGCGGGATGTGTCGCGTAGCTCAAGACAGCCGCATGGTCGCGCCGCTCGATTGCGCCGGTGATGTCGTCGTCGAACGCGCGGTCCCAGGGCGTCGGCTTGTCCGGATTTCGGAAGAAGCTCTGCAAGTTGTGCACGATGTTGCCTGAACCGATCAGCAGCACGCCCGCGTCGCGCAGCGGCGCCAGCGCTTGGCCAATGGCGTAGTGGTCCTCCGCGGGCCGGCGCGCATCGAGGCTGATCTGCACGATCGGAACGTCGGCGGCCGGATACATGTGTTTGACGACGGCCCATGTGCCGTGATCGAGGCCCCAGCTTTCGTCGAGCTGCGCGCCGAACGCGGACAGGCGGCTGACGATGTCGCGCGCCAAGTCCGGCGCGCCGGGTGCGGGATATTGGATCTCGAACAAAGCCTGCGGAAAACCGCGGCCGAAATCGTGGATGGTGCGCGGGCGCGCGTTCGACATGACGCGCACGCCTTCGGTCACCCAATGCGCCGAGACGCAGGCGATCGCGCGGGGCTTGGGAAAGCGCGTGGCGATCTCGGCCCACCCGCGCGCGGCGGGCGTATCTTCGATCGCGTTCATCGGCGAGCCGTGGCCGACGAACAGGGCGGGCGCTCTGGTCGTCATGGTGTGTCTCTTCGGGGACCGCCAGGGCCGCCAGCGGACACCATATTTAGTAGCCGGAGTCGCGGGCGCATCAAGAACAAAGATCGAACGGCCCGTCCGCCGCGCCCATCGGCAAGCCAGGCCCGGCGCGGGTGGTTTCGGTTACGCCCAGCTCGCGCCGTTGGTTCGCGTGGTTAATGACCCTTTACCAATTGGGCGAGTCGAGGTATAGAACATAGAGAGAACATTTGTCCGGATACGCCCGGCGGATGCCTCGTCCATCGAGTACAGCGCAGGAAACAGGAGGTCGGCGATGGCTGGCAGCGTCAACAAGGTGATTTTGGTCGGCAATCTGGGCAAGGACCCGGAAGTGCGGCGGCTCAACAACGGCGATCCGGTGGTGAACCTGAGCGTGGCGACGTCGGAGACGTGGCGCGACAAGCAAAGCGGCGAGCGCAAGGAAAAGACCGAGTGGCACCGCGTCGTCATCTTCAATGAGAACATCGCCAAGGTGGCGGAGCAATATCTGAAGAAGGGCTCGACGGTGTACATCGAGGGCCAGCTGCAGACGCGCAAATACGAGCAGAACGGCGTCGAGAAATACTCGACCGAAGTCGTGCTGCAGAAGTATCGCGGCGAACTGACCATGCTCGGCGGCAAGGGCGACGGCGGCGGCGGCCGCTCCTACGACGACGGCGGCGACAGCTTCGGCTCGTCCAGCGGCAAGAAGCGCGTCAGCGACGGCCCGCGCGAAAGCTTCAATCAGGATCTCGACGACGAGATTCCGTTCTAGCGCGGCATGGACGAATTCCATCTGCGATCGGAAGCGGAGTACGCGGACGCGCTGGAGCGCTTCCCGTACCCGCTGGAGATCGTCCACGGCCGCGATGCGCTCGCGGCCTACGAGCGCCTTAAGGCGCGCGACGGGCACACGCCCGTCGTGATTGGCGGCCCGTCCGAACTGGCGATGGTCTTCGAAGGCTACGAGATCGGGCTCGAGCAAGAGCCGTCCGCCGCCTTGATCCTGGAGCGCGCCGGCGAGCTTCGCTTTCCGGCCGATCTGCGCGCGCAGAAGGACCGGGAATTCGCCGCCTTCCGGAAGACATATCCCGACATCGTCTTCGACGACGATGACGAGGCGGACACGGAAGACGGCGACTGGCCCGTCGACGTCGAGTACGGCGGCGCTGGCTTGACGGTCGCGGAGGACGTGCTGTCGGGCGAGCCCTGGCCGCGCGTCCACATCGCGCTCATCCCGACCCGCGATCCGACTGAGGCGCCAGCCTATCTGCGCGCCGGCGGCTGGAACGATTGTCCCGAGGCGGTTCATCAAGTCGCCGCGCTGCGGGCGTGGCGCGATCGCTATGGCGCTGAACTGATCGGCTTCTCCCACGACACGATGAACATCCGCGTTCAGCGCCAGCCGTCGTCGCGCGACGAGGCGCTCGCGCTGGCGCGCGAACAGTACCTGTTCTGCAGCGATATGCTGAACGAGATGACGCTGACAGAACTGGGCGCCTATCTGGTCGAGAACGATTGGTGGTTCTTCTGGTGGGATTGAGCGGCGGCTAGGTCAGAATGTCGACGCGGGCGAGCGTGCCTGCAGCGCTCGGCCGCCGCGCGCCGCCAAGCGCATAGAGTCCGCCGTCTGTGGCGACGAAGCCGTGGCCGTGGCGCGGCGTCGGCATCGTGGCGACGGGCGCCCACGCGCCGCCGACATATTCATAGAGCGTGTCGCCTACGGAACCCGGTTCAAAAATCTCACCTCCGCCCGCAACGATGCGGCCGCGCCAGGGCGCCGCCGCGATGCCGCCGCGCGGCTCGGGAAAGGCTGCGCCGCTGCGCCACTGGGCTGCGCGCGCGTCGTAGATGTCGTGTGCAGGGGTCTGGCCGCCAGCGACCGTGCGGCCCGAGACGATGTGCAGGGCGCCGTCCAGCACGGCGCCGCCGTGCGAGTTGCGCGCGGTGGGCAACGGCGCAGCGCTCTCCCAGCCCGCACCCGGTGTGAAGACGAAGTGATCGGCGACGTCGCTCTGGTCGTCCCATTCCTGGTTGGCGGCCGCGCGCGGCGAGCGCCCCCCGATCAGGTGGATGCGCCCGTCATGCACGAGCGGCATGCCCTCGGCGACCGGCTTGGGCAGTGGCGGCGCCTCGACCCAGGCGCCGGCTTCGAGCCGCAGCACGCGCGGCGTGCAAATCCAGCGCCGCCGATTGTCGCCGCCGAGAAAGCCGCCAATGGCGTAGAGGTCGTCGTTGAGCGCCGCGAGCTGCACGTGATGGGATGGCCCCGGCAGCGGCGGCCCTTCGATCCAGCGCTGGGTTTCGAGATTGAGCACGATGACGCGCTGCGTGGCGCCGAGCGCGGCAAGCGGCGCAAAGCCGCCCGCGATCCAGATCGCGCCGCGATGGCGCGCGGGGTAAATTTCTTGCACCGCGTAGGGCGCGGGCGGTCCCTCGCGCCAACCGGTGGCGTTCGATGCGGCCGGTTGCTGGGCGGCGCAGGCGCCAAGCGCGGCGGCGGAGGCGGCAAAGGCGCGGCGCGTCATCATGGCGCGAGGCTAGCACGCGCGCCGGGCGCCGTCAGGCAAAGAGCGTCTCTTGCAAGACAAGCGGCGCGTTGCAGCGCGCGGCCAAGGTGCGGGCCCAACTAAGCGCTGTGACGAGTTCGACGCGATGAGCGGCGCCGGCTTCATCATGCTGCGCTTGCGCGGCGGCGGCGTCGAACGGGCGGCCGAGTTCCTTGGCATGCTCGCGAAAGACCGGGCCCGCGGCAATCTCTGCGGCGCGCGGTTCGGAGATATCGGCGCCAAAGAAGCGGCCGACCTGATGGAGCGTATCGGCTGGGCGGGCCAGCAAAGTCTCCTTGCTCAGCACACGTACGTGGTCGACGCCGAAACGGCGTGCGATCGTCTCCATGAACGCCGCTTGCATCAGCCACGCTTGCGCTGCGACTTGGAGATCGGCCTGCAGCAGCGTGTCTTCGTCGCTGAATCCGCTGTCGAGCGGGATCACTGGTGCGAACTGCCGGAAAAGCTGGCGCGCGAAGATGCGCCCCTCCTGGCCGCGCCGCGCGATGGCGCGCAGGAAGGAATCTAGGCTGGAGAAGAGCACGATCGCTTTGGCGTCGCGCCGCGCGTGCAGCAGTTGCGGGATGATGTGATTGGCCACGGTGCTCGGCTTTACGATCTGCGTCTCGCCGGGGCCGAAGGGGCGCGACAGCAAGTCGAGCGCCACGATCAGCGCTTCGAAGGCGCCCGCCGTACGGCGCGTGCCCGACCAGTACTCGGCGAATGAGGCCAACACCGCCGGCTCCTTCAGGCCCATCGACACGCCGGGGATGTCGAGCGCGCGCGTCAGCAGCGTCGAACAGCAGAAGCCGGTGTGAAAGATGAAGCGCAGCGGACCGCTCGCCGCGCGCACGCGCGCCGGCGGAAGGTCTGTCAGCGCAACGGCGTGCGATTCGGCGCTGCGGGGAATGAAGCGCGGATCGAGGAAGGTGATCCGGCGCTGGGCTTCGCGCGGGACGTGCGCGAAGGTCAGCGCATCTCGGGCGGGGTCGTAGGCGTGCGGGAGCCAAGCCGGATCGGAGAGGTACGCGCTCCAATCGTCCGATGTGACCGCCGCGCGCATGGCTCCTCCGAAGACAATCGCAGCGTGCGCGATGACGGTAATGTAGCGCAAGCTACATTCGTCCAATATTCCGGCTGTTCGTCGCTTGTTGTGCGCGGCTGCCGTCACGCTTGCGTGATGTTGGTGTCCGCGCTGCAATAGAAAGTATTAGGAGTGTATAAGGCCATGAAATACATGAGGCATACTTTCTGATTGCTTTGAAACAACTCTTCGGCTCGCCCTCGCCCGGAATCCGCCTAGGAGTGACGTGTGACCGCGCCGTCGCGGGCGTTCGCCCCGCTCGATCTTCTCCAGATCCTTTCCATCGCGCTCATCTGGGGCGTGAACAACGTGCTGGCCAAGGTGGCGGTCGACGCGCTGCCGGCGATGATGATGGTCGCGGTGCGCTTCTCCATCGTGCTGGTCTTGTTGTTCCTCTGGATCCGGCCGCCGCCGAAGGGACAATGGCCGCTCTTTTTCGCGATGATTGCCTTCGTCGGCCCGTTGCACTTCGCGGTGCAATCCATCGGGCTAAAGCTGGCGACCGATTTGCCGCCGATGGTGGTGGCGATGCAGCTCTGGGCGCCCTGTTCAGTGGTGTTCGCGGCGCTGCTGCTGCGCGAGCGCGTCGGGGCGCTGCGGTGGTTCGGCGTCGCAATTGCGTTTCTGGGCGCAGCGTCGCTCAATTTCGATCCGGCCGTGTTTGCGCAGGGCTGGGCGCTCTTCCTGGTCGGTCTGGCGTCGGCGTTCTACGGTCTGGGCACGGTGCTGGTGCGGATGCTCGGCGGCGGGCTCAATCCGTGGGCGACGCAGGCCTGGATCGCGCTGGTCAGCGCGCCAACGTTGACCTTCGCAACGCTCACGTTCGAGCGCGGCCACGCCGAAGCGATCGCGTCCGCGCACTGGAGCGTGTGGCTCTTCATCGCCTTCGGCGCGATCGTGTCGTCGATCGTGGCCAACGCCTTCATGTTCCGGCTGGTGCAGAAATACGAGGTGTCGCGTACGACGCCCTATCTGCTGCTGACGCCGGTCATCACGTTTACGCTGTCGGCGTTGGTGTTGGGACACCGCATTACGCCCAACATCCTCGCCGGCGCCGCAGCGACGCTCGCCGGCGTCGCGCTCGTGGCGCTGGCCGAGCGGCGGTTCAAGGCAATGGCCTGAGCGCGGCGCAGGCGATGCGCTCGCCGGCGCCGCCGATCGGTTGCGTTCGCTGATCGTCATGGGCGCTGTGGATGACCAGCGCCGTGCCGTCGCCATCCAGCAGCGCCAAACGCTCGCGCCGGTTGGCGTTGGCGGGAATGCGCTCGCTTGAAAGCGTCGTCAGCGGCGCGAACACCTCCGCCGCAAATGGCCCGACCGGCGGCGCAAAGATGCTGGGGAGATCGCCGGCCTCGGGACCGCCGTCGCTGAGCAGGCCATGGCTGATGCGCCGGCCCATGCCGAGATGACCGCCCGCCGCCTGGAAACCTTGCGCGAAGTCACTGCAATCGCCGCGGTCGTGCAAATGCAGGCCATGCCAGCCGGGCGGCAGCGCCCGTTCCGGAAATTCCAGCCGAATCAACGTGCCGCTGGGGCCGCCCGTGAAGGTCGCCTGGCCGATGGCCTGGCCGCCCGGGCCCACGATCCACACCGTGCGCGGCGCGGCTTGAACGACGTCGCCGCCGCCGCCCCCAGAACTCGCACAGCCGGCGAGAACGGTCGCTAAAAATAGAGCGGCGAGAAGGCGCATGGGCGGGTCCTTGGTTTGCGGCGAGGCCGTCACAATGTTAGTTTCCGATGGATTCGAGGGCGAGCTTTTCTCGCCTGTTCCACCCCTTCCACAACAGCAGATTTAGACCGGCGATCCGTGTCAGACACGTCCGATCCCGCCGAGAACGGCGGACCATCCCTCCCCAAAGGCGTCTCGCCCATCACCATCGAGGAGGAGCTGAAGCGCTCCTACCTCGATTACGCCATGAGCGTCATCGTCTCGCGCGCGTTGCCGGATGCGCGCGACGGCCTGAAGCCGGTGCACCGGCGCATCCTCTACGCGATGGATGAGACCGGCAACACCCACGACAAGGCGTACCGGAAGAGCGCGAAATCCGTCGGCGAAGTGATGGGCAACTACCATCCCCACGGCGACCAGGCGATCTATCTGACGCTGGTGCGTCTGGCGCAGGATTTCTCGATGGGCCTCACGCTCATCGATGGCCAGGGCAATTTCGGCTCGATCGACGGCGATATGCCGGCTTCGATGCGTTACACCGAAGCCCGTCTCGCGAAATCCGCGCGCGCGCTGCTGGATGACATCGACGAAGGCACGGTGGACTTCCAGGACAATTACGACGGCTCGGTGCAGGAGCCGACGGTTCTACCGGCGCGCTTTCCGAACCTGCTGGTCAATGGCGGCGGCGGCATCGCCGTTGGCATGGCCACGAACATCCCGCCGCACAATTTGTCGGAAGTGATCGACGCCACGATCGCGCTGATCGACAATCCCGAGATCGCCGATCTCGACCTGCTCGACATCGTCCCGGGCCCGGACTTCCCGACCGGCGGCGAAATTCTTGGCCGTGCGGGCGCGCGGCTGGCGCTGATGACGGGCCGCGGTTCGGTGACGATCCGCGCGAAACACCACACCGAGACCATCCGCGGCCGCGAAGCGCTGGTGTTCACCGAAATTCCCTATCAGGTGAACAAGGCCGAGATGGTGGAGAAAATCGGCGAGCAGGTGCGCGAAAAGCGCATCGAAGGCATCGCCGAAGTGCGCGATGAATCGAACCGCCTCGGCGTGCGCCTGGTGGTGGAGTTGAAGCGCGATGCGGTGGCGGACGTGGTGCTGAACCAGCTCTACCGCTATTCGGCGCTTCAGACGTCGTTCGGCGTGAACATGCTGGCGCTGAACCAGGGCAAGCCCGAACAGATGGGCTTGCGCAAGATCCTCGAGATCTTCGTCAGCTTCCGCGAGCAGGTGGTGACGCGGCGGACCAAGTTCCGTTTGGCCAAGGCGCGCAAGCGCGGCCACGAAACGGTCGGTCTCGCCATTGCCGTCGCCAACATCGACGAGGTCATCAAGCTGATCCGCGAGAGCCCCGATCCGCAGACGGCGCGCGAGCGCATGCTGGCGCGCGATTGGCCCGCGGGCGACATGATGCCTTTGATCGCGCTGATCGCCGATCCGCGCACGATCGTCAGCGACGGCGACAAGATCCGGCTCTCCGACGAACAGGCGCGGGCGATCCTGGCGCTGCAACTGGCGCGCCTGACAGGTCTTGGACGCGACGATATCGCCAAGGCCGCCAACGAGATCGCCCAGGAGATCAAGGAACTGCTCGACATCCTCGGCTCGCGGGCGCGGATCATGGCGATCATTCGCGACGAACTGCTTGAAGTGAAGGCGCAGTTCGGCGTCGCGCGCCGGACCACGTTCTCGGAATCCGAGGGCGAGATCGACGACGAAGCGCTGATCCCGCGCGAAGACATGGTCGTGACCGTGACGCACGGCGGCTACGTCAAGCGCACGCCTTTGGCGGCGTACCGCACGCAGCGCCGCGGCGGCAAAGGCCGCGCCGGCATGGCGATGAAGGACGAGGATTTCGTCACGCGCGTGTTCGTGGCCTCCACGCACGCGCCGATCCTGTTCTTCTCGTCCTCGGGCATGGCCTACAAGATCAAGGCGTGGCGCATTCCGGCGGGCGATCCGCGCACCAAGGGCCGCGCGCTGGTGAACCTGCTGCCGCTCGGCCAGGGCGAGAGCATCACTTCGGTGATGGCGTTGCCGGAAGACGAGCGCGATTGGGACAAGCTCGATGTGATGTTCGCCACCAAGTCGGGAGGCGTGCGCCGCAACAAGCTCTCCGACTTCACGCAGGTCAACCGCAACGGCAAGATCGCCATGAAGCCGGACGAAGGCGACGGTATCATCGGCGTGCAGATTTGCACCGAAGAGGACGACGTGCTGCTGACGACGGCGAACGGTCAGTGCGTGCGCTTCCGCACCACCGACGTGCGCGTGTTCAAGGGCCGGGATTCGACCGGCGTCCGCGGCGTCACCTTGGCGGAGGGCGACAGCGTCATCGGCATGGCGGTGCTAAAGCACATCGATGTCACGACCAAGGAAGTCGCCGACTACTTCAAGTGGGATGCGCAAGCGCGCGGCGAGGTCGAGGTGGAGCAGGAAGAGGCGGCGCCGGCGGCCGACGGCGAAGAGCCGACGCCGTTCGAACGCCTTGCCTGGCTGAAGACGCAAGAGCAGTTCATCTTGACCGTCACCACCGCTGGCCTCGGCAAGCGCGCCTCGGCGTACGAATACCGCGTCACCAATCGCGGCGGCAAAGGGCTGATCGCCCACAAGCTGACGGGCGACGCGCGGATCGTGGCGTCGTTCCCGGTGCTGGATCAGGAAGAACTGCTGCTGGTGACCGACAAGGGCCAGCTCATCCGCACGGCGATCGACCAGATCCGCATCGCCGGGCGCGCGACCCAAGGCGTTATCTTGATCAATGTCAGCGAGGACGAGCATGTCGTGGCCGCCGAGCGTCTCGAGGCTCTGGGCGGCGAGAACGGCGATGCCAGCGGCGAGGGCGAAGGGGGCGGCAAGTGACAAAGAAGGTCCGCGTCGGCCTCTATCCGGGAACCTTCGATCCGGTCACCAACGGCCATGTGGATATCATCGCCCGGGCCGCCACCCTGGTCGACAGGCTGGTCATCGGCGTCGCCATCAACCAGGACAAGGGCCCTCTATTTTCCCTGGACGAGCGGGTCGAGATGGTTCGCGAGCAATGCGCCAAGATCAATGGCGGCGCCGAGATCGTCATCCAACCTTTTGACACATTGCTGATGTCATTCGCCGAAAGCGTAGGGGCGCAAATCATCGTCCGGGGACTTCGAGCGGTCGCCGACTTCGAGTACGAATTCGCCATGGTGGGGATGAACCAGAAGCTCAATCCCGCTATCGAGACGGTATTTCTGATGGCCGACCCGACGCACCAGGCGATCGCGTCGCGGCTGGTCAAGGAAATCGCGCGACTGCAAGGAAGCGTCGCGCACTTCGTGCCCAAAGAAGTAGAAGGACGACTGAAGGCAAAGTTCGGGGTGTCTTGATGCTGCGCTTGGGTAGGGTTTTTGCGGCGGGCGTGCTGGCGCTCGGCCTGATGGGGTTGTTCGACGCGGTTTCGGCGCAGACGCCGGACCCGCGCAACTGGCGCCAGCTGGATCCGGACAACACGCTCTACATCGATACCGTGCACGGCCGCATCGTGATCGAGATGTATCCCGAGATCGCGCCGCAGCACGTCGAGCGTATCCGGACGCTGGCGCGCGCCCGCTTCTACGACGGCGTTACGTTCCACCGCGTGATCGGCAACTTCATGGCGCAGACCGGCGATCCGCTCGGCACCGGCGAAGGCGCGTCGAGCCTGCCGGACCTCGCGCCGGAATTTCAATTCCGCCGCACCGCGGCGATGCCGTTCGTGCAGGCGTCGAACCATACCGAAGGCCCGCTGGGCTTCTACAAGGCGATGCCGATCCAGACGCAGCCGGATGCGCAGGTCGCCATCAACCCGAACGGCGTGTGGTCGCACGCGCTGCACTGCCAGGGCGTTGTCTCGATGGCGCGCTCGCGGGCGTACAATTCCGCCAACAGCCAGTTCTTCATCATGCGCGGCGCGCGCGCGTCGCTGAACCAGACCTACACGGCGTGGGGCCGCGTGGTCTGGGGACGCGAGGCTGTGGAGCAGATCGCAGAGGGCGAACCGCCGCCAAATCCCGACCGCATGCTGGCGGTGCGCGTGGCGGCCGACTTGCCGGAGAGCGAACGGGCGCCGATTTTTGTGCTGCGCACCGACGGTCCGCAGTTCCGCGATCTGATCGACGACACGCGCCGGCGCCGCCGCGCGGACTTCTCGGTCTGCGACGTTGAAATTCCAGCGCGAGTGCCGCGCGATGACCGTAGAGAGAGAAGCTGGTGGTCGATCATACCTTTCATACCCTGACGCTCGAACTCGACACCGGCACGGTGAAGATCAAGCTGCGGCCCGATCTGGCGCCCAACCACGTCCAGCGCATCGGCGAATTGGCGAACGAGGGTTTCTATGACGGTGTGCCGTTTCACCGGGTGATCGCCGGGTTCATGGCCCAGGGCGGCGACGGCGGAAACCGCAACGGCACTGGCGGATCGTCGAAGCCGAACCTGAAACAGGAATTCAACGCCGAGCCGCATGTGCGCGGCGTCTGCTCGATGGCGCGCACCAGCGATCCGAATTCGGCCAACAGCCAGTTCTTCATCTGCTTCGACGACGCGCGCTTCCTCGATCGCCAATACACCGTCTGGGGCGTGGTCAGCGAAGGCATGGACGCGGTGGACGCGTTGCCTAAGGGCGAACCGCCGCGCAATCCGGGCAAGATCGTCACCGCGAAGGCGGAGTGATTTCAGGTGTCAGGTTTCGGTGTGTCAGACGCCGAGCGTAGGACATTTCTTGACACCTGATACCTGACACCCGGCACCTGCATGCGCGTCGACCTGTTCGATTTCGAACTGCCCGAGGAGCTGATCGCGCTGCGCCCGGCGCGCCCGCGCGACAGCGCCCGGCTGCTGCAGGTCGATGCGGTAGGCGAGATACGCGATCTCGTGGTGCGCGATGCGCCCGGCCTATTCCGGCCGGGCGATCTCCTGGTGTTCAACGACACGCGCGTCATCCCCGCGCGCCTCAAGGGCGTGCGCGAGCGCGACGGCGCGCAGATAGCGGTCGAAGCGACGTTGCTGAAACGACTGTCGCCGTCGCGCTGGAGCGCGCTCGCCAAACCCGGCAAGCGCTTGAAGGAAGGCGATCGCCTGCGCTTCGGCGCGGGCGGCGAGGCGTGTCTGTTGGGCGTGCTCGAAGCGACCATCGCCGCCAAACACAGCGACGGCGAGATCGAAATCGCGTTCGATCTCAGCGGCCCCGACCTCGACGCCGCCATCGCCGCAGCGGGCGTGATGCCGCTGCCGCCATACATCGCCGGCAAGCGCGCGGAAGACGACGCCGATCGCGCGGATTACCAGACCGTGTATGCGGCCCACGACGGCGCCATCGCGGCGCCAACCGCGGGCTTGCACTTCACGCCGGAGCTGTTGGCGGCGCTGGATGCGGCGGGCGTCGGGCGTCTGTACGTCACGCTGCACGTCGGCGCGGGGACGTTCCTGCCGGTGAAGGCCGACGACACCGAAGCGCACGCCATGCACGCGGAGTGGCGCGAGATTGCGCCCGCCACCGCCGCCGCGATCAATTGCGCGAAGGCGGAGGGCCGGCGCGTGATCGCCATCGGCACCACTGCGCTGCGTTCGCTCGAATCCGCAGCCGGCGAGGATGGCGTGGTGCGCGCCGAACGCGGCGACACCAGCATCTTCATCACGCCGGGCTATCGCTTCCGGGTTGTCGACGGGCTTTGGACCAATTTCCATCTGCCGCGCTCGACGCTCTTCATGCTTGTGTCGGCGTTCGCCGGACTCGAGCGGATGCACACGGCTTACGCGCACGCGATCGCGCAACGCTACCGGTTCTATTCCTACGGCGACGCCAGCCTGCTATGGCGGGCGCAATGACGGGGTTTCCGTTCGAAATTCACGCGCGGGACGGCGCGGCGCGCGCGGGCGTGCTGAAAACGCCACGCGGCGAGATCCGGACGCCCGCGTTTATGCCGGTCGGCACCGCTGGCACGGTGAAGGCGCTGACGGTGGACCAGGTGCAGCAAACCGGCGCCGACGTCATCCTGGGCAACACCTACCATCTGATGCTGCGCCCCGGCGGCGAACGGCTGCGCAAGCTCGGCGGCCTGCATCGCTTCATGCGGTGGGATGGGCCGATTCTGACCGATAGCGGCGGCTATCAAGTGATGTCGTTGGCGCAGTTGCGCAAACTCGACGCTGACGGCGTGACGTTCCGCAGCCATGTCGACGGCGCGCAGCACCGGTTGACGCCCGAGCACGCCATGGCGCTGCAAGCCGACATGATCGGCGCCGACATCGTCATGCAGCTCGATGAGTGCCCGGCGCTGCCGGCGCCGCGCTCGGATGTGCAAAAGGCGATGGAGCTTTCGCTGGCGTGGGCCGAGCGCTGCAAACGCGCGTTCGGCGCGCGAGAGGCGCAAAACCTGTTCGCCATCGTGCAGGGCGGCGTCGATCCTGAGCTGCGCGAAACCTCGGCCAAGGCGCTCGTGCGCGAAGGCTTCGACGGCTACGCGATCGGCGGCCTGGCAGTGGGCGAGGGGCATCAGGCGATGCTCGCCACACTCGACATCACCACGCCGTTCTTGCCGCAGGCGCGGCCACGCTACCTGATGGGCGTCGGCAAGCCGCTCGATATCGTCGAAAGCGTTGCGCGCGGCGTGGACATGTTCGACTGCGTGCTGCCCACGCGATCAGGCCGGCACGGCCAGGCCTGGACCGATGCGGGGCCGCTCAACATCACCAACGCGCGCTTCGCGGAAGACTCCTCGCCTCTGGACGAGCGCGTCGATTGCCCCGCAAGCCGCACCTACTCGAAAGCCTACCTGCACCACCTCTTCAAAGCAGGGGAATTGCTCGGCCAGGTGCTGCTCTCGTGGCACAACGTAGCCTACTACCAAGCGCTGATGGCGCGCTTGCGTGCGGCCATCGGGGCGGGCCGGCTCGATGCGTTCCGGGCTGAGTTCGCACTTGGTCTAACAGCGCACTAAGCGTGCAGCCGCTAATTCACCGGCCGGTCACGTCCGTCTCGCGATTGATGCGCGGCCGGCGGCGGTGGTGGGATCATGCTGGGGCAGCCGAGTGAGGCGCCATAACCCCGCAGGAACGTGCGCCGCTGCTGACCGTTGGCGACCGCACGCAGCGCATCGCGTTCGGCGCGGCTCGCGCCGGAAATGCGGCGCACCCACGAGCGGAACGGGATCAGATCCGCGGCCGTGTCTTGCGCGGCTTCTATGGTTTGTTCTTCGACGAAATCGCCGCTTCGGTCCCAAATGTTGCGGTTCGGGCCGGGTTGATAGCTCTCCGGGCCGAGCACAGAATCGAGTTGACCGATTTCGCGCGCCACGGCGTTGCAGTCGGTGAGCGTCGCGGTCGCGTAGGGATATTGCAGATTGCGCAGCAAGAGCGGGATTTCGGGGCGGATGAGGCCGACGTCGCGCAGCGGTTGGGCCGCCGCGCCGCTGACACCGCGGCGCGTATCGGCGGTGCGGCCGGTGGAGCAGGCGGCGACGCTGAGCCCGATCGCCGCGACAGCGACGAGTTTGATCCACTGGTTCGCACGCATGTCCCGCTCCTACCTCAAGGCAGCCAGCCTATACCCGCCGTATGGCGCCACGCCAATGCGGCGAGACATGGACGAAGCGACAGGTTAAGCCCCGGCCATGCTCCCGGTTGACGAGGTTCTGCCCGAATTGCGCGCCGCGTTGGCGAAACGCGGCGAAGCGGTGCTGGTCGCGCCGCCCGGCGCCGGCAAGACGACACGTGTGCCGCCGGGGCTTCTGGGCGAGCCATGGGCGGTCGCGGGAAAGATCATCCTGCTTTCGCCGCGCCGCATTGCTGCGCGCGCAGCGGCGGCGCGCATGGCGAGCGAACGCGGCGAGCGCGTGGGCGACGCGATCGGCTATCGCGTGCGGCTGGACTCCCGCGTCGGTCCGAAAACGCGCGTGGAGGTTGTCACCGAAGGCGTGTTCACGCGCATGATCCTCGACGACCCCGAACTGAAGGGCGTCGCGGCGGTGCTGTTCGACGAATTTCACGAACGCAGCCTGGAGGGCGACCTGGGACTTGCGCTTGCGCGCGATGCGCAAAGCGCGCTGCGTCCGGACTTGAAGATCGTGGTGATGTCGGCGACTCTCGATGCGGCGCGGGTGGCGGCGTTGCTGGGCGATGCGCCGTTGGTGGTGAGCGAGGGGCGCATGTTTCCCGTCGCGCACGTCTATCGGCCGCGCGAGGCGCGCGCGCCGCTGGAACAGGAGGTCGCGGCGGCGACGCGCGCGGCGTTGATGGCGGAACCCGGCAGCGCGCTCGTATTCCTTCCCGGCGTGCGCGAGATCGAGCGTACGGCGGAGGCGCTCCGCGCCAGCATCGGCGATCCGAGCGTCGATGTGCGCCCGCTCTACGGCGCGATGAGCCCCGCCGATCAGGACGCCGCGATCGCGCCGTCGCCGCCGGGGCGGCGCAAGGTGGTGCTGGCGACGTCGATCGCCGAAACCAGTCTCACCATCGATGGCGTGCGCATCGTCGTGGACGCCGGGCTTGCGCGCCGGCCGCGCTTCGAGCCGGCGCTCGGCCTGACGCGCCTGGAAACCGTGCGCGCGAGCCAAGCCGCGATCGCTCAGCGCGCGGGCCGCGCGGGCCGCCTGGAGCCGGGCGTGTGCTGGCGGCTCTGGAGCGAAGGCGAAACGCGCGCGTTGCCGGAGTTCGATCGCCCCGAAATTTTGGACGCCGATCTGGCGGGATTGGCCCTCGACTTGGCGGCGTGGGGCGTCAGCGATCCGACGGCGTTGGCGTGGCTGGATCCCCCGCCCGCGCCGGCGTGGAACGAAGCGCAGGCGCTGTTGCACCGGCTTGGCGCGCTGGATCAGGGCAGGCTCACCGAACATGGCGCCGCGATTGCGCGCCTGCCGCTGCCGCCGCGCCTGGCGCACATGGTGTTGCGTGCGGCGGCGAACGGTGAAGCGCTGCTTGCGGCGCGGATTGCCGTCGTGCTGACGGAGCAAGGTTTGGGTGGACGCAGTGTCGATCTGCGGGAGCGTCTGCATCGCTTTGCCGGCGAGCGCGGGCAGCGCTCCGACGCGGCGCGCAGTTTGGCGGATCGGATCGCGCGCGCAGCGGGGGGCGCGCGCGAGGCGCCGGACGAAGAACGCGCTGGCGCGGTGTTGGCGCTGGCCTATCCGGACCGCCTCGCCCGCGCGCGCGGCGCGCTGTTTACAATGGTGAATGGACGCGCGGCGGCGGTGGACGAAGCCTCGCCGCTCGCGCGCGAGCCGTTCCTGGTGATCGCCGACGTCGCCGGCGCAGCCGGACGCGCGCAAGTGCTGCTGGCGGCGCCGATCGGTCTTGCGGAGATCGAAGCGATGTTCGGCGCCGTGATTGAAACGGCGACGGCCGCCAAGATCGATCCAGAGACAGGCGCGCTGCGCGGCCGCCGCACGCGCCGCATCGGGCGCATGGTGATCTCGGAAGCGCCGGTGGAGCGCCTCGCTGGCGACGAGTTGCGCGCCGCGTTGCTAGAAGCGGTGCGCGAAGATGGGCTGACGCTGCTGAACTGGGACGACGCGGCGGCGCAGGCGCGTGCGCGCGTGGCGCTGCTGCGTGGGCTGGATGGCGGTGCTTGGCCCGATTGGAGTGACGACGCCCTCCTGGCGTCGCTCGACAACTGGCTGGCGCCGGCCCTGGCGAGCGCGTCGCGGCTGAAGGACGTGAACGTCGCGCAGGCGCTGCTCAACACGCTGCCCTACGCGCTGCGGCGAGCGCTCGACGCTGAGGCGCCGGCGCGGTTCGAGACGCCGGCGGGATCCTCGCTCTCGATCGACTATGCGGCCGAAGGCGGCCCCGCGCTGGATGTGCGGCTGCAGGAAATGTTTGGTCTGGACAAACACCCCAGCGTCGCGAGCGGCCGCGCGCCGCTGACGCTCCGTCTGCTCTCGCCCGCGCATCGTCCGGTACAGACGACAAAGGACCTGCCCGGGTTCTGGCGGGGGTCCTACGCGGCGGTGCGCAGCGACATGCGTGGGCGCTACCCGAAGCATCCCTGGCCCGACGATCCCATCAACGCGGCGCCGACGCGGCGCGCCAAGCCCAGAGGTTCGCAATGATCCCGACGATCGAAGATGTCCGCGCCGCCGCCACACGCATCGCCGGCATCGCCGTGCGCACGCCGCTTCTGCGCAATGACATGCTGGACGAGGCGCTGGGCGCCAAGGCGTGGGTGAAGGCGGAGTGTCTGCAACGCGGCGGCGCGTTCAAGATGCGCGGCGCCGCGAATGCCATCGCCGCACTCGATCCGGCGGTGCGTGCGCGCGGCGTAATCGCGTTCTCCTCCGGCAATCACGCCATCGCGGTCGCTACCGCGGCGCGCCTTTTCGGCATCAAGGCGACCATCGTCATGCCGAGCGACGCGCCGAAGATCAAACTGGAGACCACGCGCGCTAATGGCGCGACCGTGGTGACGTACGACCGCGTGCGCGAAAGCCGCGAAGAGATTGGCGCGCGGCTCTCGGCCGAAGCGGGCGCCAGTCTGGTCAAGCCGTTTGACGATCCGTACGTGATCGCAGGGCAAGGCACCGCGGGCCTGGAGATCGGCGAGGAAATCGATCCGGATGTGGTGATTGCGCCCGCCAGCGGCGGCGGGCTCTCCGCGGGCGTTGCGCTCGCCCTGCCGCGCGCCCGCGTGATCGCGGTGGAACCGGACGGGCATAATGACATTCAGCGCACCCTCGAAACGGGCGCCATCCAGCGCAATGCGCCGGGAATCCGCTCGATCTGCGACGGCCTGCTGACTGAGCAGATGGGCGAGATCACCTACGCCATCGCGCGGCAGCGTTTCGAGCGCGCGGTCGCCGTGCCGGACGATGCGGTGCTGCGCGCGATGAAGTACGCGTTCCAGCGGCTGAAGATCGTACTGGAGCCGTCCGGCGCGGCGACGCTGGCCGCCGCCCTCGAAGGCGGGCTCGACCTCAAGGGGCAGACCGTCGCCATCGTCGCCAGCGGCGGCAACGTCGACGCGGAGACGTTCGCGCGCGCGTTGGCGAGTTAGAACCGCCCGCGGTGCAGGTCGGTTTCCAGCTGGATCGGCACGGGTTCGCCGGCCAGGCGATACCGATAGACCTGGAGGTTCTCGGTGACGCGCTGGACGTAGTTGCGCGTTTCCGAGAACGGGATCAGCTCGATCCAATCCACCACGTCGACGGAGCTCGAGCGCGGATCGCCCCAATCGGCGATCCAGTTACGCACGTTGCTGGAGCCCGCGTTGTAGGCCGCGATCGCCAGTACGTACGAGCCGCCGAAGCTGTCGACCAGATCGGCCAGGTGCGCCGAGCCCAACGTCATGTTGTACTGCGGGTCGGTGGTGAGCGCGGCGCGCTCGTAGGTCATGCCTTCGCGGCGGGCCTGGGCTTGCGCCGTCGACGGAATGAGCTGCATCAGACCGCGCGCGTTGGCGCTGGAGATAGCGCCGACGTCGAACTCGCTCTCCTGGCGGATAATGGCCAGCACGAACGCGGGTTCCGGCCGGCCGCGCTGCTGCACGATCGCGGGCAATTCGATCAGCGGATAGGCGGCGTTGACCGCGACGACGCCGCGGAAAAGGCCGGCCTTGGCGCTGCGCAGAGCGGTGCGGTGATAGCTCTGCTCGCGCGCCAACTGCGCCAGGAGTTCGATCTCCATCGGGTCGTCGAGCGTGTCGTCGAGATAGAACGCAATCGACTCGAAGTCGCGCTGGGCGCCGACTTCCGACATGAGCCGCAACGCGCGCACAAGTTCGCGCGACTCGAAGCGCGCGCGCACGGAGTCCGGCGCCTGCGCCGTCGCCGCCAGGGAGAGCATCGCCGTGCGGTCGCCGCGCGTGGCGGCCAATTGCCCATAATAAGTGAAATTGTAGCGCGCGGCCTCGGCCAGCACGCGTTCGGCGTCGTCGCGCTGGCCCAGTGCGCGCAGCGCTTCGGCGCGCCAGTAGAGCGCGCGCGAGCGGCTGACCGGCGAAGACACGTTCTCGCTCAGATGCGCGAAGTGATCGGCGGCGCGTTGCGGCTCGTTGAGGAAGCGGAGCGAAAGCCAGCCGGCCATCCACTCGGCGTCGGCGAAGCCTTCCCCTCTGGTCATGCCGTGGTTTGAAACAAGCTGGTAGGCCAGCCGGTAATTGCCGGCGCGCAGCGCGCGCGGCACGTAAAGGCGGCGTTCGCGGAAAATCTCGTCCCGTGCCTCTGCAGGCGCCAAACGCGGATCGATCTCGGCGGCCAGTTGCATCGCTTCGACCGGCTGGTCGGTGCGGCGGCGATACTGGGTGCGGTCGAACAGAAGCCCGGGATCGTCGCGGCGCGAAGACGGCACGGCGTCGATGGCGGCTTGCAGCCCGCGGCGCTGCCGCGTCTGCACGGCAATTCGTGCATTGGCGAGCGCGCGATCCGCTGCCGAGACCCGCGGCATGAGCCGCTGCGCGGCGCTGCGCTGGCCGCGCCACAGGAGAAGGTCCACGCGCGCGGCGTGATCCTCGCTGCTGAGTTCGTCGCCGAACACCGCCAGCAAGCGGTCTTCAGCGGCCCCGGTAAGTTCTCCCTCTCGCCATGCGGCTCGCGCGAGCGTGTTGGCCTCGCTGCGTTGACCGAGGTCGCGGAGCGCGATCGCCAGCGCGACCTGGCCGTCGCCGGTGAGCGGTCCGCCGTCTTGGCGCAAGAATGCAACGCGCTCCGCGGGCGAGAGGCGCGAGTCGAAGATGGCCTGCTCGGCGCGGCTGCGCATACTCGCGCGCCCCGGCCACCCTTGCAGCTCGTCCAGCGCCTGGGCGAGGTCGGAAAAGATGAGCGGCGCTTCGCTTGACGAGGCCCAGCGCCATTGCAGCATCCGGCGCACCAACGGATCGGTCGCCGCGTCGCGCAGCGCGGCCACGCCGCCCCAATCGCCGGCTTCCGCCGACGCCATACCGTCGCGCAGGCGCATGCGTTCGGCACCCGACACCGGCGGCGCGGGCGCAAACGAGGTGGCCTCCGCCGCGGACGGCCCGACGTCCTGCTGGCCCGCGCTCGACGCGGCCAGGATCGCGCAGGTCGCGGCCGCCACCAGGCCGATCCGGATCAGTTTGGGCGTGTCGATCATCCCCGCGCCTCACTCCGAAACACACAAGGCCCGCGAACCATGGGTGGGCGGGCGTTGTTTAACTTCGCCCGCCAGTGTGGCAGGAATCGCGCCAACGTCACCCTCCTTGAGCGCCACAGCATGATTCACGGGTCGATTCCGGCACTGATTACGCCATTTCGCAACGGAATGGTGGATGAACGGGCGTTTCAGGCGCTTGTGGAGCGCCAAATTGCGGCGGGTTCACACGGGCTGGTTCCATGCGGAACTACGGGTGAAAGCGCCACCCTCTCGTTCGCCGAACATGTCCGCGTGGTGGAAGCGTGCGTCGAAGCGGCGGCGCGGCGGGCGCCGGTGATCGCGGGGGCCGGCTCGAACAACACCGCGCACGCCGTCGAACTGACGCGCGCGGCCAAACGCGCCGGCGCAGACGCCGTCCTCGTGGTGGCGCCGTACTACAACAAGCCGAGCCAGGACGGCATCTTCGCGCACTTCAAAGCGATCAACGACGCAGCCGAGATGCCGATCGTGGTTTACAACGTGCCGTCGCGCACGGTGGCGGACATCTTGCCCGAAACCATGGGGAGGATCGCCGCGCTGTCCAACGTGATCGGCGACAAGGACGCGAGCGGCGACCTCGCCCGCGTTGCGCGGCACGCGGCGCTCTGCGGCGATAAGTTCATTCAGCTCTCCGGGGACGATCCGAGCGCGGTGGGCTTCAACGCCCAGGGCGGCGTTGGCGTAATTTCGGTGACGGCGAACGTCGCGCCCGCGCTCTGCGCGGAAATCCAGAACGCCACGCGCGAGGGCGCGTTCGGCCGCGCGCGCGAGATCGACGCCAAGCTTGCGCCGCTGCACAAGGCGATGTTCGTCGAACCCTCGCCCGCACCCGCCAAGTACGCGTGCTCGTTGCTCGGACTTTGCACCGATGAGGTCAGGCTGCCGATCATTCCGCTGAGCGACGGCGCCAAGGCGGCGGTGCGCGCGGCGATGACCCATGCGGGACTCCTCTGAGCGATGGCCAAAAAGGAACCCGATAACCGCAAGCTGATCGCCGAGAACCGCCGCGCACGCTTCGACTACGCCATCGAGGACACGCTCGAAGTTGGCCTCGTGCTCGTTGGGACGGAGGTGAAATCGCTCCGCAGCGGCCGGGCCAACATCGCCGAAAGCTACGCACGCACGGAGAATGGCGAGCTCTGGCTGATCAACGCGACCATCCCCGAATATCCGCCCGCAGGGCAATTCAACCACGAGCCGCGCCGGCCGCGAAAACTCTTAGTCAAGGGCCGCGAACTCAAGAAGCTCGTCGGCGCGGTGGAGCGCGAGGGCCGCACGCTGGCGCCGCTGAAGCTCTATTTCAACGACCGCGGCATCGCCAAACTTCAGCTCGCCCTCGCCAAGGGCAAGAAGGCGCACGACAAGCGCGAAGCGACCAAAGACCGCGAATGGAAGCGCCAGCAAGGCCGCTTGCTGCGCGATAAGGGTTAGGCGAACGCAAGCGCCTTGGCGCGCGCCATCACGGTTTCGAACATCTCCACCGTGAGCCGGCGCGTTTGCGTGTTGTAGCGCGAGCAATGGTAGCTGGAGATGAGCACGCGCCCGTTGGGCAGCGCCGTTTCCGCGCCGTGCCCGAACTTTGCGGCTGCGGGCTTCAGCCCATGCGCGCGCAGCACGCTATCGTGTGCGATCGAGCCAAGCGCCAGCAGCGCGCGCACCTGCGGCAGCGCCGCGATGCGCGCGGCGAGGAACGGGCGGCAGGCGGCGATCTCTGCCGGCGTCGGTTTGTTTTCCGGCGGCGCACAGCGCACGGCGTTGGTGATCATCGCGCCCTTGAGCGTGAAGCCGTCGTTGGGATCGGCGCGGTACTCCCCTTCCGCGAGGCCGAGCTTCTTGAGCGTGCCGTAGAGCAGGTCGCCGGCGTAGTCTCCGGTGAAGGGGCGCCCGGTGCGGTTGGCGCCGGTGCGGCCGGGGGCAAGGCCGACGACAAGCAGGCGCGCATTCGGATCGCCGAACGAGGGCGCTGCGCCGTTGAACCAGGCAGGCTCCGCGCGCGCGTTGGCTTCGCGGTAGCCGACCAGGCGCGGGCACAGCGGGCAGGTTTTTGGCGCCTCTGGCGGGAAGTCGCTCACGCGTCCTCGTCTTCGTTGTCGTCGGTGTGCGTCTCCGCGCGCTCGCGCGGCAGACGGCCCACGAACGGCGCAAACTCGGCGAGGTCAACGAAATTGTCGGCCGCCCGCCGGAGATCGTCGGCGATCATGGGCGGGTTGGTCTTGAGCGTCGACACGACGCTGACGCGCATGCCCCTGCGCTGCACCGCCTCTAGCGCGGGGACGAAATCGCCATTGCCGGAAAATAGGAAGGCGTGGTCGGCGAAGCCGGCCGCTTGAAGCATGTCCACCGCGATCTCGACGTCCATGTCGCCCTTGAAGCGGCGCCGGCCGGTGGCGTCGGTGAACTCCTTGGCGGGTTTGGTGACGACTGCGTAGCCATTGTAGTCGAGCCAGTCGACCAGCGGGCGGATCGGCGAGAAATCCTGATCCTCCACCAGCGCCGTGTAGTAGGCGGCGCGAATGAATCGCCCGCGTTTCTTGAACTCTTCGAGCAGCTTGCGATAATCGATGTCGAACGCGAGGCTTCTGGCGGCCGCATAGAGATTGGCGCCGTCGATAAACACCGCGATGCGTTCGTCTGGGTGGATAAGGCGGTGGAGCAACGTGGTCATCGAACTATCCGGTTCTACGCCCCGCCCGGGTGACAATTCCGCAGCATGAACAACAACGCCGCACTGATCGCTTTGGGCGCCAACTTGCCGTTCGACGGCCTCACCGGCGCGGCCTTGCTGTCGCGCGCGTTGTCGGCGTTGCAGGCGGAGGGGCTTGCGGTGCGCGCGGTGTCGGGGGTGTGGCGAACGGCGGCGTGGCCGCCGGGAACCGAGCAGCCCGACTATTTCAACGCCGCGGCGGAGCTGGACCCCGCTGGGCGCGCGCCGCGGCTGCTCTACGACGCGCTGCGCGCGGTCGAAGCGCGGTTCGGGCGAGAGCGCCGTGAACGCTGGGCGGCGCGCACCATGGACCTCGACATCATCGCCATGGACGGGTTCGTGGGAACTTTCGGCGGGATCACGCTGCCGCATCCGCGCATGCAGGAGCGGGCGTTCGTTCTGGCGCCTCTGGCGGAGATCGCGCCGCGCTGGCGCCACCCGGCGTCGGGCGCCACACCGGGCGACATGCTTGCGGCGTTGGGGCGGGTGGAGGGATGCCGCCGGGAGGGCGACTTGGCGCTCGGGGCCGGGTGAGGGCGCTCAACCGGCCTTTTCGCACCTGCGTTGGCGCTTCGCATTGCGAAAAACCTGCGGCTTCACTAGGTTGGCTGCTGATCCGCCCCTATCCGATGCGAGAGGAAAGACGCCTTGGCCCGCGTAACTGTCGAAGATTGCGTAGAAAAAATCCCAAACCGGTTCTCCCTGGTGCTGCTTGCCGCGCACCGGGCGCGCAACATTTCGTCGGGCGCCGAGCCGATGGTGGAGCGCGACCGCGATAAGGACCCGGTCGTCGCGCTGCGCGAAATCGGCGACGGGGCGATTACGCCGGAAGAGCTGCGTGACAGCTATGTCATGATCTACCAGGACGTGCAGCCGGCGGCGCAGGCCGAGGAAGAGCAGGATCGCCTGGCGATCGCCGCGCCGGTCGAGACCAGCGAAGAAGACGTCCTGCGCGCGCTGCAGCAAGAAGCCGAAGCGCAGCGCGACGAACGGTTCTGAGCCGTGTCCGGCGGTGACGGAGTCGCCGCCAAAAACCCGGCTGGTCCAAAACAGACCGGCGCGGGCGGCACGCCGCCGCGCATCCGCTATTTGCGACAGTTCGAACTGCTGGAGCGCGTGCGCGCGTACGATCCGACCGTCGACGAAAGTCTGATCAACCGCGCGTACGTGTACGCGACGGTGAAACACGGCAGCCAGCTGCGCCATTCGGGCGATCCCTACTTCGCCCATCCGATCCAGGTCGCCGGCATCCTTACCGAGTACAAGCTCGACGCCGCGACGATCGTCGCAGGGCTCTTGCACGACACCGTCGAAGACACCGACGCCACCCGCGAAGAGATCGAGAAGATGTTCGGCGCCCAGGTCGCCGATCTGGTCGAGGGCGTCACCAAGCTCTCGCAGCTCGAGGTCCTGTCCGAAGAAAACAAGCAGGCGCAGAACCTGCAGAAGTTCATCCTGGCGATGAGCCGGGACGTGCGCGTGCTGATCGTGAAGCTCGCCGACCGGCTGCACAACATGCGCACGCTGGAGCACATTCCGAAGCCCGAGAAGCGCCGGCGCATCGCGCTCGAGACGCTGGAGATTTACGCCCCGCTCGCGCGCCGGATCGGCATGGAGAAAATGGCGCGCGAACTGGAGGGTCTGGCCTTCCACGAAGCGTTTCCGGAAGCGGAAGCCGCCATCAACGCGCGCCTTGAGCAGCTGCGCCTGGAGAAAGGCGCCAACGTCGCCATCATCTCGCAGGCCATCGGGGAGATCTTGGAGTTCGCCGGGATCGACGCGCGTGTGTTCGGACGCGAAAAGCAGGTGTTCTCGATCTGGCGCAAATTGCAGCGCAAGAGCATCGAGTTTTCCGATCTGGCGGACGTCTATGCGTTTCGCGTCATCGTCAACACCGCCGACGATTGCTACCGCGCGCTGGGGCTTATTCACCAGACGTGGCGCTGTGTGCCCGATCAGCTGGAGGATTACATCTCCAACCGCAAGTCGAACGGCTATCGCTCGATCCACACCACGATCATCGGCCCGGGCAATGTGCGGGTGGAAATTCAAATCCGGACCGAAGAGATGGATCGGATCGCCGAAGTCGGCGTCGCCGCGCACTGGCGCTACAAGAACGAGGCGTACGGTTTCGACGAGGAGCTGGCCGCATCCGCCGGCCTCGATGCGCGCGAAGCCACGCGTTCGCTGCTGGAGATCGCCGAACATGGCGGCGATCCGGAGGAATTCCTCGAGCACGCCAAGCTTGAGATGTATCAGGACAACGTGTTCGCGTTCACGCCCAAGGGTGCGCTGATTCCGCTGCCGCAAGGCGCGACGCCGCTGGATTTCGCCTACGCCGTCCACTCCGATGTCGGCAACCGATGCACGGGCGCCAAGATCAATGGCGACGAGCGCCCGCTGCGCACGGTGCTGCGCAACGGCGATGTGGTGGAAATCATCGTCGGCGATAAAGTTGCGCCTGTGCCCGGTTTCGAGGCGCTCACCAAGACCGGCCGCGCGAAGGCCGCGCAGCGGCGTCTGCAGCGCCAGTCGCAGCGGGAAGAGTTCGCCCGCCTCGGACGTGATCTCGTACAGCACGCGCTGCACCGCTACGGGCATGAACTTGCCGATACCGTGCTGAAGCAAGCCGCCGAGCGGTTGGGCAAGCACGACGAGGAAGATCTCTTCATCGCCGTCGGCGAAGGGACGCTGAAGGCAAGCGCGGTGGCGGTTGCCGCGTTTCCGGGGCTTGAAGAAAAAGTCCGCAAGGATGCGGGCCGGCGGCCGATGGAGGCGGAGAAAGCTAAACTCTACGTGCGCGGCAGCGATCTTACGACGGGCGTGGCGCTGCACTTCGCCGAATGCTGCTCGCCGATCCCGGGTGACCGTATCATCGGCGTGCAGACGCCGGGCAAAGGCATCGTCATCCACACCATCGATTGTGAAACGCTGGCGAAGGCGGACACGGAAAGCGACGTCTGGGTCGACCTCGCCTGGACGCCGACGGCGCTGAAAAAGACGCTCGCAGTCGGCCGCATCTTGGCGACAGTGGAAAACAAGCGCGGCGTGCTGGCGGAGCTCTGCAAAATCATCGCCGAGAACGAAGGCGATATCCTCAATCTGCGCCTCGCCAAGCGCACCAGCGATTTCTTCGATATGATCTTCGACATCGAGGTGGCCGACGCCCGCCACCTTACCAACATCGTCGCCGCCATGCGCACGAGCAAAGCCGTGAAGGACGTGGAGCGCGTGAAGGGGTAGCGGCGCCCCCGCGCGGCGCGCTACACAGCGACCATGAATCAGGATCAGGTGCTCGACGAATTCCGTGCTGCGGGGGCGTTGCTGGAGGGGCATTTCATCCTCTCCTCTGGGCTGCACTCGCCGGTGTTTTTCCAGAAGAACGCCGTCTTCATGGACCCGGCGCGCACCGAGCGGCTGTGCAAGGCGCTGGCGGCGAAGGCGCAAGCCGCGTTCGGCAAGATCGATGCGGTTGTTTCGCCGGCCGTCGGCGCGATCATTCCAGGCTACGAGACGGCGCGCCATCTGGGCGCGCGCGCCATGTTCGTCGAGCGCGAAGGCGGGCAGTTTCAGCTGCGCCGGGGTTTCGCGATTCTGCCGGGCGAACGGGTGCTGATGGTGGAGGACGTCGTCACCACCGGGCTCTCGTCGCGCGAATGTCTCGATGCGATCCGCGGTCATCCGGGCGAACTGGTCGGTGCGGCGTGCTTGATCGATCGCTCCGGCGGCAGGGCCGACATCGGCGCCAAACTCATCTCGCTCGCCAGCGTCACCGCGCCTGCCTATCCGGCCGATCAATTGCCGCCGGAGCTTGCAGCGATCCCCGCGATCAAACCCGGTTCACGCGGGCTCGCAGCATGAGCGCAGTGCTTTCATCCCTCCCCGCGAGGGGAGGGTGTCGTGAAGCTTGCTTCGCGATGGGTGGGGCGGCAGCGCCGCACTTTGCAAGTTCACCGCCGCCCATCCCACCCGTCAGCTTTCGCTTCGCGCAAGCTGACACCCTCCCTTGGCAGGGAGGGATCGCATGAGCCAGCGCGTCCGCCTCGGCGTGAACATCGATCACGTCGCCACCATCCGCAACGCGCGCGGCGTCGCCTATCCCGATCCGATGCGCGCGGCGATCGTGGCGCTCGACGCCGGCGCCGACGGCGTGACGGCGCATCTGCGGGAAGATCGGCGTCACATATCCGATGACGACATCGCGCGATTGGCGGCAATGCTGCGCGAACGCGGCCGGCCCTTGAATCTCGAAATGGCGGTGACGTCGGAAATGCTGGCGATCGCGCTGCATCATAAGCCGCACGCGGTGTGTCTGGTGCCGGAGCGGCGCGAGGAGCGCACGACCGAGGGCGGGCTCGATGTCGCCGCCGGCCACAACTGGATCGCGCCGTTCGTCGAAAAACTCAAAGACAACGGCAGCCGCGTCTCGCTGTTCATCGGCGCCGATCCAATGCAGATCGAGGCCGCGAGCCGCACCGGCGCCGAGGTGATCGAACTGCACACCGGCGCGTTCTGCGACGCGGTGCGCGACGGCAATGGGGCGCAGGCGTCCTCCATCCTCAAGGCGCTGCGCGACGGCGCGGCGCAGGCGGCAGGACTGGGACTCGAAGTCCACGCCGGGCACGGCATCGACTACGAGACGGTCGCGCCCATCGCGGCCATTCCAGAGGTTGCCGAACTCAACATCGGACACTTCCTTGTCGGCGAAGCGATCTTTGTCGGGCTGTCGGCGGCGGTGGGCGAAATGCGCCGCCGCATCGACGCCGCCCGCGCGCCCGCCTAGAGGTTGCCCATGATCCTGGGGATTGGGTCCGACATCATCGACATCCGCCGCATCGAGCAGACGCTTGCGCGTTTCGGCGATCGTTTCACGCATCGGATCTACACGGAGCTGGAGCGCGCCCGGGCCGAGCGGCGTCCGCGCGAGCGCGCAGCCAGCTACGCCAAGCGTTTCGCGGCCAAGGAGGCGTGCTCCAAGGCGCTCGGCACGGGGCTGAAACAAGGGGTGTTTTGGCGCGATATGGGTGTGGCCAACCTGCCCAGCGGCCAGCCCACCATGCGCCTGACCGGGGGTGCGGCGTCACGCCTCGCGGCAATGACCCCGCCAGGCTTTAAGGCCGTCATCCACGTCAGTCTGACCGACGACTATCCGCTGGCTGTCGGTTTCGTCATCATTTCGGCGGAGTTGGACCCGATTCAGCCCGAGGCGGGTCGATGACTTTGTTCCGCCCCAATGGGGAAAAGCTTGGCCGCGGCGGGGGCGGCTACGTCAGTGAGAAAGCGATGCGGGCGTTGCCGCTGGGCCCCTGGTCTCGGCGAACCCGCTCACGAGCGAGAAACGCATGAGCATGTCGACGACCGGGAGTTCTAGCGCCGCCATGAGCGTGTTTTGGGACAACGTCAAAACCATCCTGTACGCGCTGGCGCTGGCGATGGTGCTGCGCTTCACCATCGCGCAGCCGTTCCGCATTCCGTCCGGCTCGATGCAGCCGACGTTGGAGGTGGGCGATTATATCGTCGTCACGAAGTGGTCGTATGGGTACGGTCGATTCTCGTTCGCGCCGCTCGAAGGGTTGCTGCCGCAAGGCCGCCTGTTCGGCAGCCAGCCCGAGCGCGGCGACGTCATCGTCTTTCGCCCAACGCCGGAGCCGGACCGCGATTTCATCAAACGGCTGATCGGTCTGCCGGGCGACCGCATCCAGGTGCGCGACGGCGTGCTCTTCATCAACAACACGCCGGTGCGGCGCGAAGCGCTGGGGCTGGTCGAGTTCGAAAACGAGCACGGCGACATCGAGCGCATCCCGGCCTATCGCGAGACGCTGCCGAACAACGTGAGCTATGTGGCTTTCGACCGCGGCGTCACGGAATTGGACAACACACGCGAGTTCGTGGTGCCGGACGGGCACTATTTCATGATGGGCGACGATCGCGACAATTCCGCCGACAGCCGCGTGCCGTCTGTCGTGGGCTACGTGCCTTACGACAATCTCGTGGGCCCGGCGCAGTTCATCGTCGTCTCGTTCGACGGCTCGACGTCGCTCTTCCGCCCGTGGACGCTGTTCAGCGGCTTCCGCGGCGACCGCTTCTTCAAGGCGGTGAAATGAGGCGCCGCGCATGAGCGGGGGCCGAAAGCACGACGCAAAACTGGCTGAGCTCGAAGCGCGCATCGGCCACACATTCAAGGACCGCACCTTGCTGCGCGAAGCGCTGACGCACGGCAGCGCGCTCGAGGCCCTGAAGGGGCGGCGCTCGTATGACCGGTTGGAGTTTCTGGGCGACCGTGTGCTCGGTCTGATCGTGGCCGAGCGCTTACTGCGCGAGCACGCCAGCGACGACGAGGGTGAACTGGCGCCGCGCTACAATAGCCTGGTCAACAAACATGCGTGCGCGCGCGCGGCACGCGCCGCCGACCTCGGCGCAGCGCTGATCCTTTCCCCGTCCGAAGAGGCGCATGGCGGGCGCGGCAAAGAGGCGATCCTGGGAGACGTCTGCGAGTCGGTGCTCGCGGCGCTCTACCTCGACGGCGGCATGGACGCCGCGCGCGCGTTCGTGACGCGGTTCTGGGGCGATGCGTTCGACGGGGAGGCGGGCGACCAGCGCGACGCTAAGACCGCATTGCAGGAATGGGCCGCCGCCAAGAAGCGCGGTCTGCAATACGACACCATCGCGCAGTCCGGTCCCGATCATGCGCCGCATTTCGTGGTGGAGGCGCGCGTCGATGGCTTTCCGCCGGTCCGCGGCGAGGGCGGCTCGAAGCGCGACGCGCAGCGGGCCGCGGCCGCGGCGTTCCTGAAGGAGCGCGGCGTTCATGGCTGAGCGACGCTGCGCTGTTGTGGCGGTGCTTGGGGCGCCGAACGCTGGCAAGTCGACGCTGGTCAACACGCTTGTCGGCGCCAAGGTCGCCGCGGTCACCCAGAAAGTGCAAACCACGCGCGCGATCGTGCGCGGCATCGCCATGCGCGGCCAGACCCAACTGGTGCTGATCGACACACCCGGCGTGTTTGCGCCCAAGCGCCGGCTCGACCGCGCCATGGTTGCGGCGGCCTGGAGCGCGCTCGAGGGCGCAGATGCGATCATTCACGTGGTGGATGCGCCGGCGCACGCCTCTGGCGCGCGCACCGGCGCGGATGCGCGCGCCGTGGAAGACACCGCCGCGATCGCCGCCAAGCTGAAGCAGATGGAACTCGCCTCCATTCTGGTGCTGAACAAGATCGATGCGGTGGCGCGGCCGGCCCTGCTCGAGATCACCACCAAGCTGGTCGACGACGGCCTCTACACCGACGTTTTCATGGTGTCGGCCAAGAACAAGGACGGCGTTGACGATATCGCCCGCGTGCTCGAGGAGCGCGCGCCGGAGGGCCCCTGGCTGTTCCCGGAAGATCAGACCATGGACGCGCCCGCGCGCGTGCTCGCCGCCGAGATCACGCGCGAAAAGGCCATGCTGCGCCTGCATGACGAACTGCCATATGAGATGATGGTCGAGACCGAGGCCTGGGAAGAGCGCAAGGACGGCTCAGCCAAGATCGATCAAACCATTTACGTCGCCCGCGAAAGCCAGCGCAAGATCGCGATCGGCGCCAAGGGGCAGACGATCAAAGTCATCGGCGAGGCCGCGCGCAAGGAAATGGAAGCCGCCTTCGACCGGCGCATTCACCTCTTCCTGCACGTCAAGGTGCGCGAGGGCTGGAGCGAAGAACGCGCGCTGTATCAAAGGCTCGGTTTGGACTACGAAGCCTAACGATGGAATGGGTCGATGACGCGATCGTGCTGGGCGCGCGCCATTTCGGCGAGGGGAAGCTTGTCGCCGAAGTGTTTTCACGCGAGCATGGGCGCTATGGCGGCGTCGTGCATGCAGGGCGCAAATCGCACCCCATGCTGCAGGCCGGCAATCTCGTGCACGTGGGTTGGAAGGCGCGTCTCGCGGATCAACTCGGGTTTTTCCAGCCGCTCGAGATGAGCGAGCCGCACGCGACGCGCTTGCTCGACGACGCGCTGGCGTTGGCCGGCCTGAGTTCGGCGGTGACGCTTGTGCGCTCCGTTGTGCCTGAGCGGCAGGCGTATCCCCAGCTCTACGACGCGCTGATCGTCCTGATCGAAGCGATGCCGCACGGCGAAATCTGGCCGGCGCTCTACACGCGTTTCGAACTCGGTTTGCTGACGGCCGTCGGCTATGGCTTGGACCTCACGCGCTGCGCCGTGACGGGGGAGACCGCAAATTTGGCTTGGGTTAGCCCGCGCACGGGACGCGCGGCTACCGCGGCGGCGGGCGCGGCGCATGCCGACGTGCTGCTGCGTCTTCCTCCGTTTCTGGTCGATGCGGAAGCGGAACTAAAGGCCGGCGACGTCGCCGACGCGTTCGCGCTGGCGGGATATTTCTTAGAGCTGCGCGTGTTCGACCAAAAAGGCGAGGGCATGCCGGAAGCGCGCGGGCGGCTGATCGAGCGATTGGGTTTCGCAGGACGACTCTGATTTAACGGCAAAGGCGCCACCCCTCTCCCTTGCGGAGAGGGTGGCCGCGAAGCGGCTGGGTGAGGGGCGTTCCGGCGAGCAGACGCCTGCGCGTTTGAACGCCCCTCATCCCCTAGCCCCTTCTCCGCACGGGAGAAGGGGAACGACGGAGCTAGAATGGCTGACGACATCACACGTTCGCCGGAAGAGGGCGGGCGCATCGTGGAGGAGCCGATCGGCGAGGCGCTGGCCAAGCGCTATCTCGCCTATGCGCTCTCGACGATCACGAGCCGCGCGTTGCCGGACGTGCGCGACGGACTGAAGCCAGTACATCGCCGCGTGCTCTACGCGATGCGGCGGCTGAACCTCACGGCGGACGCAGCCTTCCGCAAGAGCGCGAAAGTGGTCGGCGACGTGATGGGCGATTATCACCCCCACGGGGACCAATCGATCTACGATGCGCTGGTGCGCCTCGCGCAGGACTTCAACTCGCGCTACCCACTGATCGACGGCCAAGGCAATTTCGGCAACATCGACGGCGATAACCCCGCCGCCATGCGCTACACCGAGAGCCGCATGACGAAGGCGGCGGAAGCGCTGCTGGAAGGCATCGACGAAGATGCGGTTGCGTTCCGGCCGAGCTATGACGGCTCGAAGGAAGAGCCGGTGGTGCTGCCGGCCGCGTTCCCGAATTTGCTGGCGAATGGCGCGAGCGGCATCGCCGTCGGCATGGCGACGAACATTCCGCCGCACAACGTGGCCGAAGCGATCGACGCCTGCCTGCTGCTGATCGAGAATTCCAAGGCGACTACCGAGGAGCTGCTGAAGGTCATGCCCGGTCCGGACTTTCCCACCGGGGGCATCGTCGTCGAGCCGCCGGAAGCGATCCTCGAAGCCTACGAGACGGGCCGCGGCGGATTTCGCGTGCGCGCGCGCTGGCAGACGGAAGACCTCGGGCGCGGCATGTGGCGTATCGTCGTCACCGAGATTCCGCACCTGGTGCAGAAGTCGAAGCTGATCGAGGCGCTGGCGGCGGTCATCGAAAACAAGAAAGCGCCGTTGTTGGCGGATGTGCGCGACGAAAGTGCGGAGGAAATCCGCATAGTACTCGAGCCGAAGTCGCGCACGGTCGAGCCCGACGTGCTGATGGAGAGCCTGTTCAAGCTGACCGCGCTCGAGAGCCGCATCTCGCTCAACATGAACGTGCTCGACGCCACGGGCGCGCCGCGGGTGATGAGCTTGAAGGAGGTGCTGCGCGCCTTCCTCGATCACCGCCGCGACGTGCTGCAGCGGCGCACCGCCCACCGGCTTGAGAAGATCGCCGCGCGCCTCGATGTGCTGGCGGGATTGCTGATCGTCTATCTCAACCTCGATGAAGTGATCCGCATCATCCGCAACGAAGACGATCCGAAGGCGAAGCTGATCCAGCGTTTCAGGCTCAACGAAACCCAAGCCGAGGCGATCCTGAACACGCGTCTGCGCCAGTTGCGCAAACTGGAGGAGATGGAAATCCGCCGCGAAGACGCCGCGCTGCGCGAAGAGCAGGCCGACTTGCAGGGGCTGCTCGAAGACACGCGCAAGCAATGGCGCAAGGTCGCCAACGAGTTGAAAGAGACGCGCAAGCTGTTCGGGCCCGGAACGCCCTTCGGCAAGCGCCGCACCGAGCTTGGGGCGGCGGCGGCCATTTCCGCCGACGTTGACATCGAGGCGTTCGTCGCCCGCGAGCCGGTCACGGTGGTGCTCTCCGAGAAGGGCTGGATCCGTGCGCTCAAGGGCCACGGCGATCTGGGCAATCTCACCTTCAAGGAGGGCGACCACGCCCAGCACATCGTCCGCTGCGAGACGACGGACAAGTTGCTGGCGTTCGCGTCAGATGGCCGCGCGTTCACGCTCGACGCGCACAAGCTGCCGGGCGGTCGCGGCCACGGCGAGCCGATCCGGCTGTCGATCGAATTGGGCGACATCGACGAAGTGGTGGCGCTGTTTGTGTACGAGGAGGGTTCAAAGCGCCTGGTCGCGAGTCATGAAGGGTACGGCTTCGTCGTGCCCGAAGCGGAGATGCTGGCGACCAAGCGCTCGGGCAAACAGATCCTGAATGGCCGCGCCATGCAGGCGGCTAAGGTCGAGGGCGACCAAGTCGCGGTGATCGGCGAGCGCAAGAAGCTGCTGGTTTTCCCGTTGAGCGAAATGCCCGAGATGAACCGCGGCAAGGGCGTGAAGCTGCAGAGCTATCACGACCGCGGCTTGGCCGACGTGAAGGTGTTCGACAAGGACGAAGGCCTCACCTGGGAGGATAGCGCCGGGCGCATCCGCGCCGTGCCGGAGTGGAAGGACTATCGCGGCAAGCGAGGTTCGGCCGGCAAGATCGCGCCGAAGGGTTTCTCCCGCTCTGGCCGCTTCAGCGACGTCATCGGCTAGCTTCGCGCCTATGTGTGGCGCCCGCGCGCGTGTTCCGCTATGACTCGCGGCGAACCCAATGAAGGGGAGCCTATGTCCGCTTTGCTCATCATCCTGATCGTCGTCGTCGTCCTGGCGGTGCTGGTCATCGGCATCTACAACCGCCTCGTTGCGCTGCGGCAGAACACCAATCAGGCGTTCGCCGACATCGACGTGCAGCTGAAACAGCGCCACGACCTCGTCCCCAACCTGGTAGAGACGGTCAAGGGCTACGCAGCGCACGAGCGCGGTACGCTCGAAGCGGTGATCCAGGCGCGCAATGCGGCGGTGAGCGCCGAGAAGACCGGCGATCCCAAAGCCATGGGCGCAGCGGAAGGCATGCTGGGCGCAGCGCTCGGGCGCCTGATCGCGCTGGCGGAGGCCTATCCCGACCTGAAAGCGAACACCAACTTCCAGCAGCTCCAGGCCGAATTGTCGGACATCGAAAACAAGCTCGCCGCCGCGCGCCGCTTCTTCAACAACGCCGTCGGCGAGTACAACACCGCGCGCGAGCAATTCCCGGCGGTCATCTTTGCGGGCATGTTCGGCTTCGGGCCGCGTGACTTCTTCGACCTCGGCGAAGAAAACCGCGCCACGCTCGATCAGGCGCCCGAGGTCAAGTTCAGCTAGGCGATCGAAGCGTGGGCGCCGCCTACGGCCTCCAGACGCATATCTGGAACAACAACTGGAAAACCGTGCTGCTGATGGCCGGTTTTCCGGTTCTGTTGCTGCTGCTGACCTATGCGCTCTTCCTGTTGTTTGCGGGTCTGTCCGGCTACAGCGCCGACGACACGGCGGCCGGGCCGTTCATCTGGGCGGGCCAAGCGCTGGCCCAGGCGTGGCCGTTCGCGATCGCTGGGGCGATCCTGTGGTTCGGCATCGCCTACGCCTTCTACCAGAACATCATCGATGCGGCGACCGGCGCGCAGAAGGTCGAACGCACGCAAGAGCCCAAACTCTATAACCTCCTGGAGAACCTCTGCATCTCGCGCGGCATCACCATGCCTGCGCTGCGGATCATGGAGACCGATGCGCTGAACGCCTATGCGACCGGACTCCACAAGGGACAATACTCGATCACGGTGACCCGTGGATTGATTCAGGCGCTGAACGACAAGGAACTGGAGGCGGTGCTGGCGCACGAGCTGACGCACATCCGCAACGCCGATGTCCGTCTGCTGGTGATCGCGGTGATCTTCGTCGGCATCTTCTCGTTTGTGGGCGAGCTGACGTTTCGCAGCTTGCGCTATTCCGGCGGCTCGTCCTCGTCGCGACGCGGCTCGAGCCGCGACGGGGGCGGCGCGGCGCTGGCGATCATCGTCGCGCTGGTCGTCATCGGCATCGCCTACGGGCTGGCGATCGTCATTCGCTTCGCGATGTCGCGCCGGCGCGAGTATCTGGCCGACGCGGGCGCCGTGGAGCTGACCAAAGACCCGGACTCGATGATCTCGGCGCTGCAGAAGATCTCCGGCAACGCCGTGGTTGCGAGCGCGCCGTCGGAAGTGCGCGAGATGTTCATCGAGAATCCGCACTCGGACTTCGCCGGGATTTTCGCCACCCATCCGCCGATCGAAAAGCGCATCGAAGCGCTGATGAAGTTCGCTGGCGGGCGCGCCGCGCAGTCCGCGCCGGAGGCGCCGCGCCGCGGTCCGTGGGGATAAAAAACGGGCGCGGCCCGAAAGCCGCGCCCCAGGCTATGGAGTGCGTGGGAACGTCAGTTCCAGTTCCAATCCCAATGCCGGTTCCAATAGGTGACGAGGTCGCGCACGACCACGTAGGCCTCTTCCATCATGTGACGCGCTTCCGGGATGTAGGCCCAGGCGAACCAGGCGGCGAGGCCGGCGATGGCGAGCGTGGCGAAGCCGTCGCCGCCGCCATTGTCGCGCCGGCCGCTGAGCGTTGCGTAGGAAGCTCGGCGCAGGCCGCTGAAGGGCGACGAGATGGCGGCGTAGGCGATGGCGATCACCACCAGCACCAGCCAGAGCGGCGCGCCGTCGGGCGGCGTCCAGCCAAACACTTGGCCGCTGCTCAGCAATGAGAAGAAGACGATCAGGAAGGCGATCAGCAGCGCCGCTGTGATCACGCTGAAGACGAGCGCGAACAGGCCTGCGAACATCCGCTCGGCGTAGCCGACGGGCTTGACCGGCGCAGCCGGCGCGGGCGGCGGTTCGCGATGGCCGCCTGCGCCGCGCCACGAGCGCGCGCGCCACCCGCGCGCGGCGTTTTCTTCGAACTTTCCGTACTCGCGCTTGGCGCGGTCGATGATCTCCTGGGCGTTGAACGGCACGCCGTGCGCCGCCGCCCATTCTTCGCTGGTGTGCGCGGAGGGCACCGCGAACATCATCACGATGTAGACGAGAATGCCGAGCCCGCCCATGAAGATGGTCGCGAGCACGAACAGGATGCGGATGATGTTGGGATCGAGATCGAAGTAGGCGCCCAGCCCGGTGCAGACGCCGGCGATCTTGGCGCCGTCGCGGATGCGGTAGAGGCGCTTGTTCGGCCCCTCGTAGCGCGGTTCTTCGCGCGGGGCTGCGCCCTCCGGCGCTTCGCCTTCGACGGGACCCATTTCCTCGAGGATGCGCGTCATCTCGCCGGCCGAGACCACGCTCTTGTGCGGACCGAGATAGCCGCCGCACTTGTCGGCGATCGCCTGTTCGAGATCGCGGATGATCTCGGTCTTGTCGGGGTTGTTGGCGAGCGCCGCTTCCGCGCGCGACAGATATCCGCGCAGCGCATCGTAGGCGGGCTCTTCCAGCTGGAAGGGATTGCCGTTCAGATTGATGGTGACGACGCGTTCCATGGCTCAGCGCCCCAGAGTTTCGAGCGTGTGGGTGAGGTGGCGCCAATACGCGGCCAGCTCTTCGAGCCGCGCGGCGCCTTTGCCGGTGAGTTGGTAGTATTTGCGCGGCGGCCCCTGGCCGCTTTCGACCCATTGGTAGTCGACGTACTCTTCGCGCCGCAGCTTGGAGAGCAGGGGATAGAGCGTGCCTTCCTGGGTCGCGAACGGCGTAGGCGCCAGCGTCGACAGGATGTCGCCGGCGTACACCGTGCGCCCGGACACGATGGTCAGGATGGCGAACTCCAGAAGCCCCTTGCGGAGGCCGGCAAATTGTTCGTCCGCGTTCGGCATAAGCTACCTTGTATAAACAAGGTAGATAGACGTGACCAGGAAGTCAAGCGGGGGGCAAGGTTGGGGGGATCGGCTTGCGGCTTAGGAGCTGTCGGCGGCGGCCGGTTGGGGCGCGGGGCGGGCGGGGAGCGGGTCTGCGAGCGCGCGGACGAGCGTCAGCGGGTGCAGGCGGGTCAGGCCGCGGCGGGCGCGGGCGACGAGGC
>JBFXCP010000010.1:0-116066 GCA_050182055.1 Hyphomonadaceae bacterium | reverse complement strand
CGCGCAGGGCGCGCTTCGGCACCCCCCGCTACACACCACTCATTGGAAGCTTCATGTCGAAGCGCGTCCTGCTCTCCCATCCTTCTCCGGAAACGCCGCGCGTTGTCCGGCGTTTGGCGCGTCGTCACTTGGGGCAGCTAATTCGGCGCGGCCGGCGCCGCGTACGCGACGCGCCACACGATATCGCCGACATCGTCCGCCACCAGCAGGGCGCCCGTCTGGTCCATGGCCACGCCGACGGGACGCCCGCGCGCCTGGCCGCGCTCGTCGAGGAAGTCGGTCAGAAAGTCTTGCGGCGGGCCCGAGGGAACGCCGCGCGTGAACGGCACGAAGATCACCTTGTAGCCAACGCGCTCGCGCCGATTCCATGAGCCGTGCTGGCCGATGAAGGCGCCGTTCCAGTAGCGCTCGGGAAACGCGTCGTAGTGGTAGAAGAAGAGCCCGAGCGAGGCGGTGTGTGCGCCAAGCGCATAATCTGGCGTCAGCGCCGCGGCGACGAGATCAGGCCGCTGGGGACGGACGCGCGTATCGATGTTGCGCCCCCAATACGCGTACGGCCAGCCGTAAAAGCCCCCGTCGCGCACGCTGGTCATATAGTCGGGCGTCAGGTTGTCGCCCAGCATGTCGCGCTCATTCACCGCGACCCAGAGCGCGCCGGTGTCGCTCGCCCACGCCATGCCGACAGGATTGCGCAATCCGGACGCATAGATGCGCGCGCCCGATCCGTCGGGATTAAACTCCCAAATCGCCGCGCGCCCTTCCTCCGCCTCCATGCCGTGATCGCCAATGTTGGAGGCCGAGCCGACCGCGACGTAGAGCTTCGTGCCAGCTTCGTTGGCGACGATGTTGCGTGTCCAATGACCGTTGTCGCCATCGCGATACGGCAGGCGCAACACGACCTCAGCCTGGCCCGTCGCACGCACAGCGCCTTCGGTGTAGCGAAACCGCACAACCGCGTCGGTATTGCCCACGTACAGGTAGCCGCCGACAAGCGCCATGCCGAACGGCTGATTCAGGTTTTCGGCGAACACATGCCGCGTATCGACATCGCCGTCTCTGTCGGCGTCGCGCAACAGCGTGATGCGGTCGGCGCTTTCATCGAGCGCGCCCGCGCGGCGCTGGACGTTGTTGGCCACCCAGCCTTCAATGCCGCCGCCGCGGCGCGGCCGGGTCGAGCTCTCGGCAACAAGCACGTCGCCGTTCGGCAGTACATAGATCCAACGCGGATGGGCGAGCCGTTCGGCATAGCGGGTGACGGCGAACCCCTGCGGGGCGGTGGGGGCGGCGCCGTCCGGCCACTCCACTGCGCGCGCCGCGTTGATCGTCGGCAGGATGCCGCCTTGCGGCCGCGGCAGTTCGGGATTGGGGCCGTAGGCGTCGTCCGGCGGCCGCGGCTGACCGCACGCCGCAAGCACAAGCGCCGCGAATGTGACAATCCAGGGCTTCATGGACGCCCACTCTATCGCGCCTGCGCCCAGTGTCGTCTCACAAAGTTACGGGAAGCGTTAGTTTTCCCCGTCGTTCACGCCGCCGTCGCCGGCGCGGCGAACCCAGCGCCGCACGACAACGGCCACCGCCACCCACAGCGCCACAGCCAGGACGGCCATCACCGACGCGGCCAGCAATTCTCCCTGCAACGCGTCCATGATGCTGTCGCCGGCGAAGGCGACGATCGCCGTCTTCGGCAACACCCCGAGGGTAAGACCCGCCAGGAACGCCCAGAAGTTCACGCGCGCGGCGCCGAAGGCCATGTTGACCACAATGAAGGGCGCAGTCGGGACGAAGCGCACCACAAAGCTGGCCGCAAAGCCGTTCTTCCCCATGAAGCGCGTGAAGCGCCCGCCCGTGGCGCCGCCGAAGCGGCGCTGCGTCTGCGCGCTGGCAAGCCGGCCGGTCCAATAGGTCGCCGCGCCCGAGACGATGGTGGCGATCCACGCATTCCAGAAGCCGACCTCCGGCCCAAACGCCACCACGCACGCGCCGATCAGCACGATCTGCGGGGCGCCGACGAAGGCGGTGAGCGTGAACACCAGGATCGCCGCCAACAGCCCCCAATGGCCGCGGCGGGCTTCACCCAGCGTGCCGTCGATGAAGCGCTCGATCTCCTCGCCGTAATAGACGCGGCCGATCACCAGGATCGCCAGCATGACGACGACCATCAACACCGACACCGCGACCGCGCGCCAGGCGCGGGCGTCCATGTTGTTGGCGAAGTCGACCAGCCGCGCCCACAGGCCCGGCTTGGCCGGCGTCGACGGTGGCGCGGGCTCGGTCATCCGCCCCGGCTCTCGCGCGGCGGCGCGGACCGGTCAAGGCGGCGCAATCACGCGCGCTGCGCGCGGCGGCCCAGAATCGCGGAAAGATCGAACGCGCGCGCGGCGGCGGCGCGGCGCTTGGGCGCCCCGGCCCCCTTGGCGGCCGGGATCTCCATGTCGTTCATCCGCGGCTTGAGACCCTTGATCAGATCCTCCTCGACGCGGCGGCGGTCCACCTCGTCGCGGATGGGGCCGAGCACGTACCGTTCGGTCGCGCCGTAATACCAGTACGCCCGGCCCCACTTTTCGTGGCCCATCAGCCGCGAGCGCAGGTCGTGCGCCTTGCCGACATAAAGCGGCTCGAGAAAGAAGGCCCACCGGCGGCGCACAAACACGTAAATCCCGCCCACGCCCTGCGGCGGCATCCCCTGCTTGGTCAGAACGCACTTGAAACGATACCGCCGGCCGCTCGCGCCGCGCCAGGAATGCGCTCCGAAAAAGAACATCTGCGACTCTCCCCGTTGGGACTCGGCGAGGCTCGGCCCGCAATCGTAAATGTCGCCTTAAGACATTGCGCCCGGCGGCAGCCGGCGCGAGACTTCGACTCGATGGCCGACGCCCTTTCCGCCCTCTCGATGCGCGCGCGCCGCGCCGATCCGGCGGGTTTCGCGCGGGCGATTGGCGAGAGCTACGCGCGCTACGGCTTCGCCATCATTTGCGATCACGGCCTCGACGCTGCGCTGATTGCCCGCGCGCTCGACGCGACGAAAGCCTTCTTCGCGCTGCCCGACGCCGCGAAGCGGCGCTACCACGTCGCCGGCGGCGCAGGCCAACGCGGCTACATTCCATTTGGAGTCGAAGCCGCGAAAGGCGCGAAGGCCGTCGATCTGAAGGAATTCTGGCATGTCGGCCGCGCGCTGCCCGCCGGCCACCGTTACCGCGCGCAGATGCCGGACAACATCTGGCCGATGGAGATCGAAAATTTCGAGCGCGATGTGTACGGGCTCTACCAGACGCTCGACGCGCTGGGCCTCGAAGTGCTCGCCTCTATCGCCGACTTCCTGGGCATCGAACGCCATCTTCTGCAGGACGCCGTGCGCGACGGCAATTCGGTGCTGCGTCTGCTGCACTACCCGCCGACGCCGCCCAATCCCCAGGGCGTGCGCGCCGAGGCGCACGAAGACATCAATGTCATCACGCTTCTGCTCGGCGCGGAGGAAGCCGGGCTCCAATTGTTGACGCGCGAGGGCGCGTGGATGGACGTCAACCCGCCCGAGGGCGCACTGGTCGTCAACATTGGCGACATGCTGCAGCGGCTCACCAATCACGTGCTGCCGTCGACCACGCACCGCGTCGTGAATCCTGCGCCTGAGCGCGCACACCTGCCGCGCTATTCCATACCGTTCTTTCTGCATTTCGCGCCGGATTTTCTGATCGAGACGCTGCCGGGCTGCGTCAGCGCCGAGAACCCGAACCGCTATCCGGCGCCGATCACGGCCCAGGATTTTCTCTACGAGCGGCTGCGCGAAATCCGCTTGGCTTGACGCCGCAAGGACCGCCTGCAAAGTGCGCCCTCCTTGGAGGCTCCCCGTCATGTCGCAATTCTTCGTGGACTCGCTGAAACCGCGCCGCGCCAACCGGCAAGCGCCTGGCAACCCGCTGAGCATCGTCAACCTGGCGGTCAGCAGCAGCGACCTGGGCCCGGATGGGTGGTCGACAGCGGAATGCTTCTTCGGTCTGCTGCTCGCGGCCGTGATGGCGGACGGCGAGGTGGCGGCGCCCGAGCGCGAGCAGTTGCACGGGCTGATCGGGCGGTCGCGCGCGCTGCAGGCGCTGTCGGCCGAGGAGATCGCCGCCGTCGCCGAGCGCGTGAGCGAACGCTTCCGCCACGATGCGAACGCCTTCGAACAAGCCTGTCAGGCGCTGCCGCAAGACATGCGCCTGCCGATGTTCGCGCACGTCCTCGACATCGTCCTGGCCGACGGCGATTTGACCAACACCGAGGCGGAATTTCTCAACGACCTTATCGACCGGCTCGGCATCGACGAAACCGACGCCGCGAAAATCGCCGACGTGATGCTGATCAAGAATTCGTACTAGGCGCCCAGTAGCGCGCCCAGGAATTCGGCGTCGGACCAGCGGGGGCCGCGCCCACGGAGCGCTTGCAGGATGCCGGTGGCTTGGCGGGCGACGACCAGACGCCGTTCCGGGATCACGTAGAGGCGCTGATTTCCCGCGCCTGCGGCCATTGAAACCGGTCCAAAGCGTTCTTCCAGCCGCGCGTCGACTTCGACGCCAGCGTTGCGGCGCGGCGCCACCAGGCCCTGCCGGAGAAGCCACCAGGAGAGCCCGTAGCCCGGATTGGCGCGGCTGGGCTGGAAGCATGCCGCCAACGCGCTCCGGTCCAAGCGCCCTTCGCCTTCGCGCACCACAAACCAGCCGAAGCGCGCCCAATCGCGCGCGGTGAGCCCCGCGCCCGACGGCATGTGCGGAAGGCGATCGCGGCCCCGCCGCCAATGCGTTGGCGATATCCCGAGCGGCGAGAAAATCCGCTCAGTCAGATACGCGAGGGGATCGCCGGCGGTCTTGCGCCGCACGATCTCGCCGAACACCTGAAACGGCGTTGCGCCATAGTCGAAGCGCGCGCCGGGCGCTGCGGTAGCGGTCTGCGTGATGGCGTCGGCGTAGGTCGGCGGGCGCGCGACCGGACCGGGCTCGATGCCGCTCGTCAGCGACAGCAAGTGGCGCAAAGTAATGTGGCGGCGCGCATCGCCGCGCCACTCGGGCAGCGTTTCCGCGCACGGCTCGTCCCAGGATCGGATCGCGCCGTCGGCGATCAGAGCAGCGCCCATGACGCCGGTGAAGCTCTTCGTGCCGCTTGCCAACTCCCAGCCGCGGTCGGGGCCGCCTTCGTTGGGATAGTCCTCGAACACTGTCTGGCCGTCGCGCAGCACCAGCAGCGACACGCCGCGCCGTTCCGCGGAGTAGGCCGCGGCGGCGGCGAAATCCAATTGCTGCGCGCGCGCCGGGCCGGCGACGCAAGCCGCGGCCGAAGCGGACAGAAACATGCGGCGGTTCAAGGCGGTCATCGTGCGTTCAACGCCCCAGCGGCGAAACTCCGTCGCACTACGCCGCCGCAAACGCGACCCCCGTCATGCGTTCGCTGAGCGCCCACAAGCGGTCCGCAAGCACGGGGTCGATCGCCCACGGGCGCACGCCGGAAAATCCCTTGTCGTCGGCGGGAACCTGCACGGCGATGTCGCAATCTTCGCAATAGACGCCGCCTTTGCCGTCGAGCTGGGCGTTGGCGGCGCACCAGACGCTGGTGGCCGCGCCCTGGCTCGGCGTCTTGAAGCGGGCGTCGACATTGCCGTGTTCGTCGATCCAGCCCATGGCGCGCTTTTCTTCTTCCGGCATGTAGCGCTGCAAGTCGGTCATGATGCCGCCGGGATGGACGGCGAACGCGCGCACGCCGTGCGCGGCGCCGCGCCGGTCGAGACCGATGGCGAACAGCGCATTGGCGGACTTTGCGCGCCCGTAAGCGATCCACTTGTTGTACTCGGATCGCTCAAAATTTGGGTCATCGAGGTCCGGCGGACTGATGCGGTGGCCGATGGAGCTCAGCGACACCACGCGCGCGCCGCCCGCCGCCTTCAGCGCCGGCCAGAGGCGCGTCGTGAGTTGGAAATGACCGAGGTGGTTGGTGGCGAACTGCGCTTCGTAGCCGCGCCCATCGCGCATCAACGGCGAGGCCATGATGGCGGCGTTGTTGATGAGGATGTCGAGTTTCTTGGTGCGGGAAAGAAAGCCGCCGGCGAAGGCGTCGATGCTCTGGGGGTCGGCCAGATCGAGCGCGGCCTGTTCGACATTGGCGATGCCGGCGAGCGCTTGTTGCGCCTTCTCGGCCGAACGCGCGGGCACGATGACCGTAGCGCCCGCCTCCGCCAGCGCGCGCGTCGTCTCCAAACCGAGCCCGGAATAGCCACCGGTGACGATGGCGACTTTGCCGGTGAGATCGCGCCCGCCTGCCGCCTCGCGCGCCTCCGTGCGCATGCCGTAGCCGGATTGGATGGGTGCTTGTGGCGTTGGCATGTGCGTCTCCCTCCGCGGGACGTTAGAGTATCGCGCGCGCCCTCACCACCCATTCCCGGGGCTCTCGGCTTCGCGCCAATCCGGGAATGGGTGTGAGCTTATGGTGCAACCGCCTTCACGGCGCTGGCGGCTTGCTTGGCGCGCGCGCGCGCTTCGGCGGTATCGGCGCCGCGCGCCAGCGCCACACCCATGCGGCGCTTGTTGAAGCTTTCGGGTTTGCCGAAGAGGCGGAGTTCGGTTTCGGGGATCGCCAGCGCTTCTGCGGCGCCGTCGAAGGCGATGCCTGTTGCTTCCATGCCGCCATAGATGACAGCGCTGGCGCCCGGCGCGCGCAAGGACGTGTCCACCGGAAGCCCAAGGATGGCGCGGGCGTGGAGCGCGAATTCGCTTTGCGCCTGAGAGACGAGCGTGACGAGGCCGGTGTCGTGCGGGCGCGGGGAGACTTCGCTGAACCAGACGTCGTCGCCTTTGACGAACAGTTCGACGCCGAAGATGCCGTAGCCGCCGAGCGCCTCGGTCACCTTGCCGGCGATGTCTTGCGCGGCGGCGAGCGCCTTGGCGCTCATGGCCTGCGGCTGCCAGCTTTCGACGTAGTCGCCATCGACCTGGACGTGGCCGATCGGCTCGCAGAATTGCGTCCCGCTGACGGCGCGTACGGTGAGCAGCGTGATCTCGAAATCGAACGTCACCTGCCCTTCCACGATGACGCGCGGCTGCTTCACGCGCCCGGCGCTCATGGCGTAGTCCCAGGCGGGCGCGACATCGGCTTGGGTCTTCAGCCGGCTCTGGCCCTTGCCGGAGGACGACATCACCGGTTTCACGAAATTCGGAAAGCCAATGCGATCGACGGCGGCTTGCAGCTCTTCGAGCGATGAGGCGAAGGCGTAAGGCGAGGCCGGCAGTTTCAGTTCTTCAGCGGCGAGCACGCGGATGCGCTCGCGATTCATCGTGGTGTGCGCGGCGTTCGCAGTGGGAATCACGGTAGCCAGCTTGTCGGCCTCGATGCGCAAGAGTTCGCCGGTGGCGATGGCCTCGATCTCGGGCACGATAAGATGCGGGCGTTCGCGCTCGACCAGCGCGCGGAGCGCGGTGGCGTCGGTCATGTCGATGACATGGGCGCGGTGTGCGACCTGCTGGGCGGGCGCGTTGGCGTAGCGGTCGACGACGATGGTCTCGACGCCCAAGCGCTGCAGCTCGATGACGACTTCCTTGCCGAGTTCGCCGCCGCCCAGAAACATGACTTTGAGAGCGGAAGGAGAAAGCGGCGTGCCGATGCGGGTCATGACAGCGTTATGGACCGCTGGCGTCCCGCCGGCAAACGTTGGCCGGCGGTTCCTGGACTTGCGTTAGCCGGCCCGCGCCTTATCCGCCGCCGCAAAATGCGCCAGCTGGTCGGCGTGGGCTTTCTTGAAAGCTGGCCGCGCGGTTGCGCGCTGCACGTAAGCGCCGCAGGCGGGGTAGCCGGCCAGGCCGCCGAAGCGATCGACCAGGCGCAGCACGTCGGCCATCAGGATGTCGGCGACGGAGAAGCTTCGCGCAAGCCACTCCCGCTCGGCCAAGACCGGCTCAATGCGCGCGAGGCGGTGCACTTTGAGGAAATCCTCGAACATCTTGAAGCCGTTCGACGTCGTGTCGCCGGAGAACTGGAACAGCGACCACGGCAGACTCGCCATCTCCACCGAATTGAGCGCCGCGAACACCCATTGCGTGACCTCGGTGCGGCCGCCAGCGGGGATCAGCTTCTCACTCTTTTCGCCCAGATGCAGCAGGATGGCGCCGGTTTCGAAGATGGTCTGATCGCCGTCCGTCAGCCACGGCGCCTGGCCGAACGGCAAATGAAGGACGTGCTGCGCCTTATGCGCGCCGAACGGCGTCGTCCCGATGCGATACGCCAGCCCCGCCTCTTCCAGCGCCCAGCGCACACGCAGATCGCGCACAAAGCCGCGCGGCGGCTCGGGAACCCAGTCGAAAGTGGTGAGGATGAGTTCGGTCATGTATCACCTATCGCTCGGACCGCCGGCGCCCTCGCCGGCAGTTTTCCGGCCTGAACAGAACAAGCCGGCGAGGGCGCCGGCGGTCCTGGTTTGCCGAGATTCACTTCCCCAACATCGCCCGGACTGTCTCACCCGCGGCCTCGATCGGATGCTTCGCCGCCGCCTCGCGCATGCGCGCCAGGTTCGGCGCGCCGGCGCGATACTCGGCCATCCAATCGCGCGCGAATTTGCCGCTCTGCACATCCGCCATCACATCGCGCATGGCGTCCTTGACGCGCGCATCGATGATGCGCGGGCCGGTGACGTATTCGCCCCACTCCGCCGTGTTGGAGATGGCCAAATGCATGCCGGCGATTCCCCGTTCGTGAATCAGGTCGGCCAGCAGCTTCACTTCGTGCAGGCAATCGAAGTACGCGAGCTCCGGCGGCGCGCCGGCTTCGACCTGAACCTCCCAGGCCGCGCGGATGAGATGGGTGAGGCCGCCGCAGAGCACGACCTGTTCGCCGTAGAGATCGCCCTCGGTTTCGACCTTGAAGGTTGACGGGATCATGCCGGCGCGGCCGCAGCCGATGGCGGCGGCGTAGGCATACGCCAGCGCTTGCGCGCCGCCCGCGTCATTCGCAACCGCGACGATGCACGGCAAGCCGCCGCCGCGGGTGAACGCCTCGCGCAGCACTTTGCCCGGCCCCTTGGGCGCAACCATCACGACGTTCACGTCCGCGGGCGGGGCAATAAAGCCGTAATGGTAGGCGAAGCCGTGCACGAACAGGAGCGTCTGGCCGGCGCGGAGGTGCGGCGCGATCTCGACGGCGTAGAGATCGGGCATCGCCTCGTCGGGCGCGCACATCACCAGCACATCGCACCGCGCCGCCGCCTCCGGCGCTGAGATCGGGGCAAAGCCGTCACGCTCGGCGTCGGCCCTGCGCCGCGCCGCCTTGTGCAGCGCCACCGCGACGTCGACGCCGCTGTCGCGCAGGTTCAGCGCGTGCGCGTGGCCCTGCGCGCCGTAGCCGATGACGGCGACGCGTTTGGCCTTGATCAGCGACAGATCGGCATCGCGCTCGTAGAAAACCTGCATCGGACTTGCCTTCGTTGCGCTTGCGTCCTTAGCCCGCACGCCTCACTTAGGCAAAGAGGAGGACGCCCATGGCGACTGCGGCGGAGATCGTGCGCTTCTGGCGCGACGCGGGCCCGAGGGCCTGGTTTGCCAAGACCGAGACGTTCGACGGGCGCTGCAAGGGGCTCGAGGCCGAGCACCACGCCGCGGCGCGGCGCGAACTCACCCACTGGGAGGCCGACGCCGAGGGTGCGCTGGCGCTGGTACTGCTGCTGGACCAGATCCCGCGCAACATCTACCGCAATTCGGCGCATGCGTTCGCCACCGACCCGCTGGCGGTGGCGGTGGCGTCGCGCGCGATTGAGAAGCGCTTCGATGCAGCGACCGACACTGAACTACGCGTCTTCTTCTATCTGCCGTTCGAGCACGCCGAGGACCTGACCTTGCAGGAGCGCGCGGTGACCTTGATCGAAGCCATGCGCGATCCCGAGTTCACGCGCTACGCGGTAATCCACCGCGATATCATCTCGCGTTTTGGCCGCTTCCCGCACCGGAACGCGGCGCTGGGGCGCAAATCCACCGCCGAGGAATTGCAGTTCCTGGCGGAAGGCGGCTTCGGCGGCTAGCGGATCGGCGCGTCGAACGCGAAGCGCCAGTTGCCTTCAACGTCACGCGTCCAGATCGAGACATAGCGGCCGGCGCGGCGCGTGCCGTCGGGCGCGATGTACATCGAATTGCCCCAGGTCCAGCCCATGTCGCCGCGCGCGGAGACACGGCCCGTTTCCGGCGCCCATTCCAGGCGCGCGCCGGCGGGCCAATCCGCATAGCTGGCGGTGACGCCGGCGCGGCCGGAAATGATTTCGGCGCTGGTGACGATCAGCGCGTCTTCTGCGGCGTAGTGCGTGAACGCCGCCGGCACGCCATCGGCGCGCGCTTTCGCGGCGAAGGCGCGGTCCGCGTCCAGCAACTCCGCCACAGCGGCGGCGGCGAGTTCTTCTTCGGTGCGCGAGCCCGCGAGCTCCGAAAGGCGCAGCGCCAAGCGCCCGCCCGCATCGGTGTTGGCGATGCAGGTGCGCGAAAGGCTGGTGGCGCGCCCGTCGATCGCCATCTCGATGTAGGCTTGCTCGCCTTGCGGGCACGCCTCGGTGTCGCCGCTGCTGAGCGAGGCCGCGACGCCGCTGGCGGCGCGCACGAGGGTGGCGATCTCGGTCCGCTGCGCAGGCGTCGGCGTGGTGATGCGCGGCGCGTCGGCGCCCCATAGCCACCAGCCGGTGGAGGGATGACCGGTGAACCGGCGCACTGCGAGCGCGCCCTGTTCGCCGCGCTGATCGTAGCGGATCACGCGCGCCACGCCGCCGCGGGTCGGGGCAATGGTCACGCGCACGGCCAGCGTAATGCCTTCAGCCGAAATGAACGCGCGCCCGCCGGTGGTGGGCGTGATGTCGGCGCTGAGCAGCGCCTGCGCCCATTGCGGCGCGCGCAGCGACAAGTTCTGCGCCGAAGCCGGCAAGCAGAGAAGAAGCGCCAGACCGCCTACGGCCGCGGCGCGCAAAAGCTTGTGCATCCCACCCTCTTCACGTGTCCCGTTGGCGCCACCTTAGGGCGCCCCTGGGCGGGGCGGAAGCCTCAGGGCTGCGGCCGCTCGTGCACTGGCTGGCCGTCGCGCAGCACCCATTGTGCGGTTCTTGCAACACGGTCGATTTCGTCCTGCAACTCGCGCACGGCGGGCGGCATGCCGGCGCTGACGCCGCCGTAGTCCACAACGGTCTTGGTCTGGCCGTTGCGGGTGAGACGGATCGTGTAGGTCGGCAGGTCCGTGACGTTGGCGCGATAGACGTCGCGCAAGCTCTCGAAGCGAACCGCGTCGAAGCGTTCCAGCAAGCGCGCGACGTCGGCGGCGGGAATTCGCGCTGTGCGCTCGCCGACAGCGTTGACGAAGCGCCGTCCGACGAAGCGCACCGCGCCGTCGCCGGTGATCGTCACCGTATAGTCCGGGCAGAAGCCGTAGCACGCCGTGCGCGCCAGAACGATTTCCACCGGCCCCTCCTGCGCAGGCGCCTCGACCGGCGCGCACGCAGAGAACGCCAGCGCGCCAATGACGGCGAGGACGGTGCGGCGGATGTTCATCGTCTGCTCCTTGAAGCGCGCGCCATCTCTTCGCGGTCGGCAATCCATTTCGCGTCACGGCGTTGCAACAGATATCCCGGGTACAACGCTTCCATCGCCTCGCCCAGTTCCGCCGCCGCCACGAATGCGCTCGTCTTGTCGTCGAGACGGCCGATCGCGAGGCGGCGCAGCATCTGGCCGCGGCGGCGCGGGTCGATGGCGTTCTGCGCCTCCGACACCAGCAGACGACGGCACTTGGTCAGAAATTCGGCGGCGGCGGCGTCGGGCTCGGTTGCCGCGCGCTCAACCCGATCCAGCCGCGCGCACGCGAAGACGACGGCGTCCAGAATGGGCTGGCGATAACCCTGAAAGGCGGATTCCTTGTCCTGGCCGTGGCGATCGGGGGACTCGTTGGGAAAGAAAAGGCGGCCGCGGTCGGCCAGCGACGAGAGCTTCTGCGACGTCTCGAACGCCGCGCGCGCAAACTCCGCCGGCGCATAGGCGTGTCCCCGGCCGCGCGCCAGCGCAATGCCCTGCGAGACTTGGTCGATCGCCTCGTGCGTCCAGGCGATCACTTCGGCGTCCATCTCCGCCTTCAAAGTCTCATATTGAAGTTCAGTCTGACGCCGCACGACCAGCCAGTTCAGCACCAGCGACACCAGCGCCAGCGCCGCCGAACCGATCGCCACCCATTCGTTTACGCCCAGATCCATAAGGCCTCCGTCGTGCGGCGCGTAACATGGGAATGCTTGGCGCGAAACAGTGTGTCTGTTGTCACCGCCCGGACACAAGCCGCTCTGCCAGCGCCACGCGCGCATCCAGATCGGCCTCGGCGACGCGCGGCCAGTGCGGCATTTGCCCGGCGATCCAAGTGAATTGGCGTTTGGCGTAGCGGCGTGTGTCGCGCTTGCCGATCTCGGCCGCTGCGGCGAGCGAAATCTCGCCGCGCAGATGCGCGCTCAACGCCGGAGCGCCATGCGCCTTCATCGCGGGCAGCGCCGGATCGAGGTTGCGGGCCGCGAAGGCACTTACCTCATCCAAGGCGCCCTCGGCCAACATCGCATCGAAGCGTGCATTGATCGCCGCGTAGAGGGTTTCGCGATCCGGCGTCAGCGCGAGCCCGCGCCAATTAGTAGGTGCAAGCGCGGGTTTGGTGTTGGCCTGCAACGCCGTGATGCTCTCGCCAGTAGTCTCCAGCACCTCGAGCGCGCGCAGGATGCGCGGCGCGTCGTTGGGCTCAAGCCGCGCCGCAGTGTGCGGATCGCGCGCGGCGAGGTCGGCATGGAGCGCCGGCGCGCCCTCTGCTTCGGCGCGCGCGCGTAAGGCTGCGCGCACGTCGGGATCGGCCGGCGGGATGTCGACTAGGCCTTCGGTGAGCGCCTTAAAGTAGAGGCCCGTGCCGCCGACGAGGATCGGCGTGGCGCCGCGCGCGCGGACGGCGGCGATCGCCGCGAGCGCATCGGCAAGCCATCGGCCTGTGGAGTACGCCTCCGCGCCGTCGACGTGGCCGTACAGATGATGCGGCGCGCGCGCCTCCTCCTCCGGCGACGGCCGCGCAGTCAGCACGCGGAAGTCCCGGTACACCTGCATCGAGTCCGCATTGACGATTTCGCCGCCGAGACGCTCGGCCACCGCCAACGCCAGCGCCGATTTGCCGCTGGCCGTGGGCCCCATGATGAGAAGCGCTGGGGTCATGCTGGGGGTTGGGGGCTCGGGATTGGGGATTGGAGATGGCGCGTCACAATGACAGAGTCATTCCAAGATCGCGAAGCGTTACCTGGAAAACCAAGGCGCCCAATCCCGAATCTCCAATCCCGAGCCCCGAGCCCCCAGCCCCTAGATGACCGCCCACGCCCTCGTTTTCGTCGCGCCGCCGGACGACAAGCCCGCCTACCGCGAAGCGCTGCTGATGCTGGGCCGGGTGGCGCTGACGCGAAAGCTGCCGCCGCCGGACGTTTTGTCCGGCTGGGAAAGCGCCCAGTGGATCTACCCCACCATTGATCCCGAGCTGCGCGAGGAAGCCGCGGCTGCGGTGGCGGAGCTACCGGTGGACTGGGCGCTCACGCCCGTCGCGGGCCGGCGTAAGAAACTCCTCGTCGCCGACATGGATTCGACGATCATCAACGTAGAATGCCTGGATGAGCTGGCGGATTTCGCAGGGCTCAAGGCGGAGATCGCAGCCATCACCGAGCGTGCGATGCGCGGGGAATTGGCATTCGAGCCGGCGCTGGTTGAGCGCGTCGGCAAATTGAAGGGCTTGGCGTTGGCGGCGCTGCAGCGGACCTACGACGAGCGCGTTCAACTCAACCCAGGCGCCGCGAGCCTGGTGCGCACGATGGCGAGCCACGGCGCGCGCTGCGTGCTCGTCTCCGGCGGGTTCACATTCTTCACCTCGCGCGTCGCCGCAGCGGCAGGCTTTCACGCCCACCGCGCCAACACATTGCTGGATGACGGCGCAACGCTCACCGGCGAGGTGGCGCAACCGATCCTCGGCAGCGCTGCCAAGCTCGACGCACTGCGCGCGGAGGCGAAGGCCGCCGGCGCGCGCGAGTCCGATGCGTTGGCGATCGGCGACGGCGCCAACGACCTCGACATGATCAAGGCCGCCGGTCTCGGCGTCGCCTACCGCGCCAAGCCGATCGTCGCGCTCGAAGCGGATGCGAAGATCGACTACACCTCGCTGGAAACCGCCCTTTTCTTTCAGGGCTACCGGCGCCAGGAGTTCGCCACATGAAACGCTGGATCGTCGCCGCTGCTGCCATCGCCTGCGCCTGTTCGCCGCCGCCCGCGCGGGATGGCGCGGAAGCCGAAGCAAACGCGGCGCCTGCGTTGGCGGCTGTGACGCTCCCGGTCGCCGACGACGCCGGCAACCGCATGGAGGCGCTGACTCAATCCGGCGCGCGGTGGTGCACAAGCGACGGCGCCTGGTGCCTGGAAACGGAGGGCGACACACCGCCTCGCGTCATCCGCGGCGCCGGCGCGATCTCGCTGCCGGGCGCCGAAGCGACGCACGCGCCTTGGAATCTCATCGTCCGGACCGGCGCAGAGAGCGCGCTGGTGGGCGTCGTCGCCACCGACCAACAGATGTACTCCGGCGGCAGCGCCTCGGCAGAGCAGCTGATCCTGTTCGAGGTGCGCAGCGGCGCTGCGCGCGAGGTTGCGCGCTTGCCGCTGGGCGGCCGCGCCGAAATCCGCGCCTGTTTCGATGCAGACGACGAAACCCAGCGCGCGGGCGCGTGCAAAGACGAATACAGCTTCGTGACGCGCATCAGTCTGGGCGAAGGCGGCGCCAGCGGCGCGCCGCGTCTTGTGCTGGAAACGGCGGCCGGCAGCTACCCTGGCCGCGTCACGCGCAGCGCGGACTCATTGGCGCGCACGCCGCTTTCGGAGTCGGACCTGGTCTGGGCGGCCGACGAAACATGCAGCTATCGCCGGACCTATGCGCGCGGCGCCGACGGCGCATACGCGCCGGACCAACCCCTGCCCGCGTGTTCGAATTATCTGGAGCCCTGATTGAAGCTGCCGCGCCGGCCGCTTGCGGTCGTATTCGATCTCGACGGGACGCTGATCGACAGCGAAGCGTTGGTGCGCGACGCGCACTTCGCCGCCTGCGCGGAACTCGGGGTGACCATGACCGAAGCGCAGTTTCTGGCGCTGGTCGGCCTCCACCGCGAAGCCAACGACGTGCAACTGAAGCGGTACTACGGCGAGCACTTCCCGCTCGACCGCTTCATCGCTCTCACACGCGCGCAGATCGGCGAACGCGCTGCGCCGCTGAAGCCCGGCGCGCTCGACCTCATGGCCGAGTTGGAGAGCTTGCGCCTGCCGTTCGCGCTGGCGACCTCGTCGCGCCGCCCCTGGGTGGAGCGCCACTTCGCCGCGCATGGCCTCGGCCAACGCTTCCGCGCCGTGGTGACGCGGCTCGATTGCGAGAACGGCAAGCCGCACCCCGAACCCTACGAGCGCGCCGTCGCGGCCCTCGGGCACGTTCCGGAGAACGTCCTGGCGCTGGAGGATTCGTATGCCGGCGTACAGTCGGCGCACGCGGCAGGCTGCATGGTGGCGATGATCCCGGATTTACTCGAACCGACCGAAGACACGCGCGCCCGCGCGCTTGTGCTCAAGTCGCTGAGCGACGTGCGCTCCTTGTTGCGCTAGCTGCGCGCGACGATGCGGCGATAGGTAACGCCGCCGTCGCGGTTGATGCGGACGACCACGCCGTGTTCGCCGATGCCGATGCGGCCCGCCACGGCGCGCGCCCGGTCGATCGAGTTTACCGGCTGAAAGGCGATCGCCTCAACGACGTCGCCCGGACGCAGCACGCCTTCGTTTGCACCGCCGACATCGGTGGAGAGCACCACCAGCCCGCGCACCTGCGGATCGATCTGGTATTCCTCGCGCAGGCTGGCGTCGAGTTCGGAGAGCGCGACACCGAAGATGCGCCCGCCGCGCGGGCCGCCATCGCGGCGCGGCGCGACATCATCGTCGCCGCTCGCCACGCGCGCGCCGCTGTCGCCTTCCTGCAGACGCTGGATCGTCGCGGTGATGGTCATGCGGCGGCCTTCGCGGATGATCTCGAGCGCCGCCTGGGAGCCGACGGCGGCGTCGCCCACCATACGCGTCAATGCGCGGCTGTCTGCGACATCGCGGCCGGCGAACTTGAGCACGACATCGCCCGGGCGTAGCCCCGCTGCTGCGGCTGGTCCGCCGGGCGTCACGCGCGTGACCACAGCGCCGGTTTCGCCACGATAGCCCGCGCGCTCTGCGGCGGCGGCGCTGATGTTGGCGAGGCGCACGCCGAGCCAGCCGCGGCGCGTTTCGCCGAACTCGATCAGCTGCGCCACCACCGGGCGCACGATCGACGTCGGCGTGGCGAAGCCGACGCCGACACTGGCGCCCGTCGGCGACACGATCGCCGTGTTGACGCCGATGACGTCGCCCTCGGTGTTGAAGAGCGGTCCGCCCGAATTGCCGCGGTTGATGGCGGCGTCGGTCTGGATGAAGTCGTCATAGCGGCCGGCGTCGATGTTGCGATTGCGCGCCGACACGACGCCCACCGAAAGCGAGCCGCCGAGGCCGAACGGATTGCCGATGGCGAGCACGATGTCGCCCACGCGCGCGCGGTCGCTGTCCCCCATCTGCACGTACGGCAGATTGGTGGCGCGCACCTTGAGGACGGCGATGTCCGTGGCCGGGTCGCGGCCAATGACGGTGGCTTCAAAGCGCCGTCCGTTCTGCAGAATGACCTCGACCGCGTCGGCGGACTCGATGACGTGGTTGTTGGTGACCACGTAGCCATCGGCGGAGATGATGAACCCCGAGCCCAGCGAGGTGACTTGCGCTGCGGCCTCGCCGCCATTGCTGAACCGCTCCATCGGAGAGCCGGGAGGAAACGGCGGCATGTCTTCCAGGCCTTCGATGCGCTGCGATGTGGCGATGTTCACCACCGCCGGCGACAAGCGTTCGGCTAGGTCCGCGAACCCTTCCATCGGCAAGCGCGACTGCGCCACGGCGGGCGCGGCGGCGAAGAGAGCAACAGCAATGGCGGCGAACAGGGAACGCATAGGAGCGAACCTAGCGGCGTTCGCCAAAGGCGCAATCAGCGGCGGCGCCGCGCCAGGCCCTTTCTGAGCGAAGCCCGGCGAAGGCAGGCTGCGCCGGCGCTATTGTCCGCGGCGGCGCTGCATGTAGCGGAAGAAGTCGCTGTCCGGCGGGACGACGATCGGCGTGCCCTGCTCCACCGCGACCTCATAAGCGCGCATCGAGCGATAGAACGCTGCGAACTCCGCGTCGCGGCCGTAGGCGCGGGCGTAGATGCGGGCGCGTTCGGCGTCGCCCTCGCCCTCCAGGCGCGCCGCTTCCTGACGTGCGGTGGCGAGGATGATGGCGGCGTCGCGTTCGCCTTCGGCGCGGAAGCGGCCGGCGACCTGCTGGCGCTCGGAGCGCATGCGGTCATACACCCGCTCGCGGGTGGTGTCGGGGAAGTCGACTTGGCGGATGCGCACGTCGATCACCTCGACGCCAAGCGAGGACGCGGCGGCGGCGTTCAGGTCACGCTCGATCGTCTGCATCAGCGCCGCGCGGCGGCCGGAGATGATCTCGTTCGAGCTGGCGGAGCCCAGCGCGCGGCGCACCGCGGCTTCGGTGAAGGTCTCGAGACGGGATTCGCCCACGTCCATCGCTTGCGCGCCCTGATAGAAGAGGCGCGGATCGCGGATGCGCCAGCGGACCATGGCGTCGACGGTCAGCTGTTCCTGGTCGGACGCGGTGAAGAGTTGGCCGCGCAGGGTCAGGCCCATGTTGCGGCGGCTGTACTCGATCACTTGATCGACGAACGGAATCTTGAAGTGCAAACCGGGCGCATCTGCGCCTGGGGCGTTGATCACGCGCACGTACTCGCCAAAGCGGAGCACGATGACTTGGCGATCCTGCCGCACGATGAAGAACGTGTTGAGGAGGGTCACGATCGCAACGACGACCGCGCCGATAATGAACATGAGGCCGGGGCGTTGCATCAGCGTCCTCCCTGGCTCGGCGTCGGCGTCTGGCCGTTGCGCCGCAGCATGCCGTCCAGCGGCAGATACGGAACCGCGCCGCCGCGCTGATCGAGGATGATCAGATCGCCGCGTGCGTATACGCGTTCCATGGTTTCCAGATAGAGCCGGTCGCGCGTCACTTGCGGCGCCTGGCGGTATTGTTCGTAGACGGCGAGGAAACGCTGCGCCTCGCCGGTCGCCTCGCGGATCACGCGCTCGCGGTAGGCCTGCGCGGCGTTGACGATCTGTGCCGTTTCGCGGTTGGCGTTGTTGACCGCGGTCTCGGCGTCTTGCTGGGCGTTCAACACATCGTTGAAGGCGTCGATCACAGCTTGCGGCGCACGCGCACGCAACAGCTCGACCTGCAGCACCTGCACGCCGGACTGATACTCGTTCAAGATCTGCTGCATCAGCTGTTCGACGCGCTCTTCCACCGTCGCACGGCCGCCGGTGATGATCGGTTCGAGCTCAAGCGTGCCGATGACCTCGCGCATGGCGCTCTCGCCGACGCCGCGGACGGCGGCGGTTGGATCCTGCACGAGGAACGCGAAGCGCACGACGTCGGAGATGTTGTAGACGACGCGGAAGTGCACCTCGACGATATTGCGGTCGCCCGTGATCATCAGGCTTTCTTCCGCATTGTCCGTGGTCGTGGTGCCGTCGGTTGTGTAGCCCACTTCCACCGTGCGCTGCCCGGTGACGTTGATCACCTGACGCGCTTCGAGCGGGTACGGGAGATGAAACTGGATGCCGGGGCCCGTCGTGCGGCTGTACTCGCCGAAGCGCGTGATGACGCCGCGCTCGCCTTCATCGACCGTATAGACGCCCGACATGATCCAGCCGAAGAAGAGAATGCCGAAGATCAACGGCGCGGAGATGCCGCGCCCGCCGCCGGTTCCACGGCCGCCGCCGCCGGCGCCGCCACCGAGCCCAAGCCGCTCGCGGAATTGGCGCAGGATGTCTTCGAGGTCGGGCCCTTGCGGACCTTGCGGCTGGCGGGGCGGTTGACCCCACGGCTTGCGCGGGCCGCCGCCCCATGGGCCTTGACCACCGCCGCCGGGGCCGCTCGATTGATCATTCCAAGGCATTGGAAATTCTGTCCCCGCCCTCGATGGGTTCGCGCGCCGCTTCCGGGCGCCGACTGGGGATTGTCCCTCCCCTGTGCGCGCCGATATGTGGCTCCTGTGCTAAGGGATCAAGCATGAACAACCGGTTGGCGCTCACTCGCGAAGCGCTCGAAACGCGACTGGATGCGATCCCCGACCCTATCAGCGGCAAGGGATTGTTCACGTCTGGCCGCATTTCTGGGCTCGCGGTGCGCGACGGCGGCAAGGTCTCGTTCACCATCGAAGCGCCCGCGGGCGTCGCCGAACACTATGTCGCGGTGCGCGATCGCGCGGAGGCTTCGGTGAAGACGGCGCCGGGCGTCACAAGCGTCACCGCCGTGTTGACGGCGCACGAAGCGCCGGCGGCGGCGAAGGAGTCGAAGGGCGCCGGCATCGGCGCGGTGAAGCACGTGATCGCCGTCGCCAGCGCCAAAGGCGGCGTCGGCAAGTCGACAGTGGCGGTCAACCTCGCCTGCGCATTCGCCTCATTGGGGAACAAGACCGGGCTGCTCGACCTCGATGTCTACGGCCCCTCCGCGCCGACCTTGCTGGGCGTCGCCGGCCGCAAACCGGCGATGCGGCCCGACAAGATCCTTGAACCGCTCGACGCGCACGGCCTGAAGACCATGTCGATCGGCTATCTCGTCGATCCGGCCTCGCCAATGATCTGGCGCGGCGCGATGGCGACCAGCGCCGTGCGGCAGATGATCGACGAAGTCGCGTGGGGCGCGCTCGACGTGCTGCTGCTGGACCTGCCGCCGGGCACTGGCGATGTGCAGCTGACGCTGCTGCAGCGCGTGCCGCTCGCGGGCGCTGTCATCGTCTCGACGCCGCAGGAAATGGCGCTGGCCGACGTACGCCGCGGGCTTGCGATGTTCGAGAAGACGCACGCGCCGATCCTCGGCGTGATCGAGAACATGAGCTACTTCGATCCCGGGCACGGCGCCCCGCGCGTCTACATTTTCGGCGAGAGCGGCGCGCAGCGCACGGCGGCGCAGGCGGGCGTGCCGTTCCTGGGCGAAGTCCCGATCGACGTGCGCCTGCGCGAAAGCTGCGATGCAGGAATGCCGCTGGTGGCGCACGCGCCGGAGCATCCGGTGAGCGTGCGCTTCGTGGAAATCGCGCAAGCGGCGCTGGCGAATGTGGCGCGCCTGGCGAAAGCCGCGCCCACGATACGGTTCAAATAGGCGCGCACCGTACTGCCGACAGTTTGGCGCGCAGCCACCTGTAGGCGTCATGCAACACATTCGTGGCTTAGGACGCCGGGTTGGTGAGGCTTGCGGCCGCGTCGGCCGGGAATTTCACGCCTTCGCCATGGCGCGTCCTCGGATCGAGGCGATTGCGGGCGCCAACAACCGCATGCAAGGGCTTGCCGCCGGGGCGCCTGCATGATTACGGTTCGGACAGGGAGGGACAAAATGCCCACGCTTCGCGCCGTTCTCGCGGCCCTTTTCATTCCCGCGCTCGGCGCCGGCCTCGTGTTGTACATTCTTTCGGTCTCGACGACCGGGGTGTCGATCGGCGACCTGACCGGCCGCTGCCAACCCGACGGGCTCTCTCTCACGCTGGCGCCGGCGTGCGCCGGCGTGCAGATGCACTACTACTTCCTCGTTCTTTGCGCGGCGACCGCCGCGGCCGGCCTTGGCCTCATTGTCGCGTTCGCGCTGGCAAGCTTCCTCACCGGCTCCAATCGCGTGCTGCTCAGTTTCGTGTTTCCCGCACTCTCGTTCATCGGGCTGGTGATGGTCGCCGTGATCGTCACGGCGCAGATCGCGATCCTGGCGTGGGGCGCCTATTTCGCCGAAGCGCACTGGCTTGGCCAAACGCACGCATTCGTGCTCTTCATCCTTGGCGGTATCGGCGCGCTGCTGGGTCTGTCGATCCTGTGGCGGACGATGCGGATGTTCCGGCCCGCCGCGGGCGGCGTGATCGGTATCCCGCTCTCGCCGATCGAGCAGCCGCGCCTGGCGCTCATGGTACAGAACATCGCCAAGGCCACCGGCGCGCGCAATCCCGACAACATCGTGCTCGGATTGGACACGAACTTCTTCGCCACCACCGCGCCGATCCACCTGCCTGTGCTGCGTCAGCCTCTGACCGGGCAGACGCTCTATCTCTCGCTGCCGTTGATGCGGGTGCTGTCGCTGGAAGAGGTGCGCGCCGTCATCGGTCACGAACTGGCGCACTTCTCGGGGAGCGACACCCTCTATAGCCGCCAATTCGCGCCGATCTATCGCGGCCTCGAGGAAGCCTCGCACGTCGCCGACGAAAACAAGGCGCACGACCGCAATCCGCTGCTCATGCCCGCGCGTCTCTTCCTGCGCTTCATGATGACGTGCTTCCATCACAACGCCGCCAAAGCCAGCCGCGCGCGCGAACTGCGCGCCGACGGCATCGGCGCGAGCGCTGCGACGCCGACCGACCTGGGCTATGCGCTCATCAAATGCGGCATTCTCTCGATGCTCTGGCACAAGGAAATGGAAGACACCGTCGGCGACATTTCGCGCGGCCGCTTCCGGCGCAACATGTCGGAGAACTTCGAAGACAAGCTGCGCCTCGACGTCGACCCCGACAAACTGCCGCCGCTTGTGGCGTACTCTCTGAACGCACATACGCCCCACCCGACCGACTCGCACCCCACGACGCAAGAGCGGCTCGAGCAACTCGGCCTCAACATCGTCGACGTCACCTCGCAAGCGCGGGTGATGGAACGCTTCTTCGCCGTCCGGCCCGCACACATGGCGCTCGACAACCAGGAAAACGTCGAGGAGATCCTCACCGGGATCTACCACCAGCTCATCATCGGCCCGCGCGACGTGCCGAAGGTGGAGCGCACCGACGACGAGGTCTTCGTCGGCTTCCTCACCGGCTTCCTGGCCCACATGGTGATCGCCGACGGCGTCGTCGACGAACGCGAGATGGAAGTGGCCGAGCGCGAGGCTTCGAACCGCATCGGCGGTTTCGACAAGCGCGAATTCCGCGAGATGTGCCGCCACCCGGACGGTCTGACGGCGCTCACCAAGATGACCGAGTGGCTGCCGCGCTATCTCTCGGCCGCGGGCATCGAGGCATTGCTGGAGATGCTGCAAAAAATCGCCGAAGCCGACGGCGAAATGCACGACCGCGAGCGCGGAATCATCACTACGGTGCGCCAGATTCTGGAGATGTCGCGCAGCGAGGACGCGCAGTCCTGAGGCCGCCGCACCGGTTCCCGGGCGGCGCTAGCCGCCACGCAGAGGCGAACTGGACCAGCCGCCCCACCACCACGGCATCGCGATGTCGCCGAGGATGAAGTGCGCCAGCTCCGGGTAGATCAGCTCGGCGCGCACCGAATTGCCGAGGAAAACAACGCAACGCCGGCGCGCTTCCTGGCAGATCACCAGGTTGCCGGTCCAATCGTTGTGCCCGCCCTTGAACCACGTGCGCCCAGCCTGCGGATCGTCGAAGATGATGACCCCAAGGCCAGCCGCCAGATTGATGGCGGGGCCGCGCGGATCGGTGTCGGTTCTGAGCGTTGGAAACTGGCCGGCGGAATCGATGCCGAACTGGGGACGGACCAGTTCAGCGCGTGACGCCGCCGAGAGGCCCTCGCCGCGCACCACGCCGGCCCACAAGCGCGCCTGATCGGCGATCGTCGTATCCATCGATCCCGCGGCGGCGACATTATCGCGCCGGTCATGCGGCTCGAAGCTGCCGTCGAGTGCATAGCCGTCGGCGAGATTGCCGGCGAAGTCGTCGCGCCATTGCATGGACGTGCGGGTCATGCCGAAGCGATCGAACACGCGCCGTTGCATCTCCGTGCCGATATCGAGCCCGAGCCCCTGCTCCAGCACGGTCTGCAGCACCCAGAAACCTTCGTTGGAGTAGCCGTAGCGCTCGCCTGGCGTCCAATGAAAGCGCAGCTTCTGGTCGTCCTCGAGCCAGCGCATGTTGGCGAGCCCGGTGCGGTGGTTGAGGATGATGCGCGGCGTCAGGAGCCGCCAGCGCTCGTCCCCCGCCAAGTCTGCGTAGTCCTCATACTCCGGCAACGGCCGGGGCAGGTACTCGGCGATGGAGCGATCGAGGTCGATGCGGCCCTCGTCGACCAACTGCATGACCATGTAGGCGAACGCGGCCTTCGTGAGCGACGCCCCGTACATGATCGTGTCGGTCTGCAACGGCAGATTCTCCGCGACGTTTCGATACCCATAGGCGCCGACATGCACGACCGCCCCGTCCTCGATGACGGCCACCGCCATCCCTTTCACATCCTCGCGCGCCATGAGCGTGCGCACCTGGGCGTCGATGGCGCTGCTGCTGGGCACTGGCGGGAACTCGCCTCGCGGCGCGGACGCGCACGCTGCGGCGAACAGGACGGCGGTCAACACGGCAGCGCGCATGCTGGTCACTCCTCGTTGAGCAGCGGTCTTGTATCGCGCCGGGCCGGCGGGGCATTGTAGAAATCGGAACAGTCCATTGAGCGCGCGCAAACTCCACGCACCGGCGGTCGGACTTGAGAAGGCCGCCGTACCGAACGACCTCACGCCGTTCGTGCAGGCCTTCGTCGAACGGCGCGACACCGGCCAGCTGGGCGGCGCCATCGAGCTCCCCGATCCCAGCCCGCTCCTGCAGTTTGTCATCGGCGCCGACTATGAACTGCGCCGCCACAACGGCGGCGGCGCCTTCGCGCCAGTCCCGCTGGTTGCTCTGTGGGGGCCGACGGCCGCGGTCTGGGAGGCGCGCGTTGCGGGACCCGTGCATGTGTATTGCGTGGTGCTGACCCATCTCGGCGCTGCGGTGTTGGCGCAGGCGCCGGTCGGCGACTTGGTGGATCGGCGCGTCTGCATCCAGGACCTGAACGTCGCGGATGCGGACATGATCGCGCGCTTGCGCGAAGCGCCTGACTTCGCCGCACGAACGGCTCTCATTGCGGACTGGCTCCGTTCGGCGCTGTCGGCGCGCCGGATTTACGATGACCGCGACCTGCTGCTTGCAGACGCCATGGCGCAAGGCCAAGTGACGGGAAGCGTCGAGGCGATCGCGCGCGACACCGGCGTCAGCACGCGCGGCCTGCACAAGCGCCTGTCCATCGCCAGCGGCTGGTCGCCGAAGCACTTGCTGCGCATCGCACGTCTGCAGGCGGCGCTACGACACATCCACCCCAAGCCATGGGACCATCCCGGGGACCGCGACGTCATGCTCCAGTTCCACGATCAGGCGCACTTCGCCAAGGACTTCAAGCAACTGACCGGTCTGACGCCGGCGCAGTATCGCGCCGCCAAACAAGCGCTGGGCGACTGCCTGATCAACACGCTGTACATCGGCTGACGCGGCGCGCAGCCTTACTCCAGCCGGAACAAGCGGATCGTATTGGTCTTGCCCGGGCGGCCGAACGGAATGCCGGCGATGACGGCGACGCGGTCGCCGGGCTCGGCAATGCCGAGCGCGCGCACGGTCCGGTCCGCCTTGGCGATCATGTCCTCGGTGTCGGTGGCGTCTTCGGTTACAACGCACTTGACGCCCCACACCAAAGAAAGCCGCCGCGCGGTCTCCACGATCGGCGTCAACCCGATCACGCCGCAGCGCGGGCGCTCACGCGCCACGCGCAACGCCGTCGAGCCGGTCGCGGTGTACGCAACGATGGCGGCGCAGCCGAGTGTGTCGGCGATGTGGCGCGCCGAGAGCGCAATGGCGTCGGCAGTGGTGGCCTGCGGCGGCGTCATGTCGCGCGGCAGCGAAGACCAGTATTCGTTGTCGTTTTCGACGGCGCGAATGATGCGATCCATGATCGCCACCGCCGATTGCGGATGGCGCCCCACGGCGCTCTCGGCGGAGAGCATCACCGCGTCTGCGCCCTGATATACCGCCGTCGCCACATCGCTTGCCTCGGCGCGCGTCGGCGTCGGCGCATCGACCATACTCTCCAGCATGTGCGTGGCCACGATCACCGGCTTGCCGGCGGCGCGCGCGGTGCGAATAATCTTGCGCTGCGCGATCGGCACCTGTTCGGGCGGCAGCTCCACGCCGAGGTCGCCGCGCGCCACCATCACGGCGTCGGCGGCTTCGACGATGGCGTCGATTTCCGCCAGCGCAGACGGCTTCTCGATTTTGGCGATGATGCCGGCGCGCTCGCCGACGAGCGCCCGCGCCTCGCGCACATCCTCGGCGTGCTGGACGAACGAGAGCGCCACGTAGTCGACGCCGAGCTCAAGCGCGAAGGCGAGATCTTCGCGGTCCTTGTCGGTGAGCGCCGAGATCGGAATGCGGCGCGTCGGCACGTTGACGCCCTTCTGGTTCTTCAAGACGCCGCCAAAATCCACCCGCGCCTTCACCTGGGTGCGGCCGCGCTCGATCACCGTCACCTGCAAGCGGCCGTCGTCGAACTTGAGAACATCTCCCACTTCGAGTGCGTTGACGAGTTCGGGATGCGGCAACCGCAGCAGCTTGCCCTCGCCCGGCGCATCGGACGCTTCCAGCGTCACGATGTCGTTGAACTTGAGCGTGATCTGCCCGCCTTCAAAGGTCCCGACCCGAATCTTCGGCCCTTGCAAGTCGGCGAACACGCCAACGGCGGCGCCGGCCTGCGTCTCCGCAGCGCGGATCGCCGCCATCCGCCGCGCGTGGTCCTCGCGGGCGCCATGACTGAAGTTGAGTCTGAAGCAGTCGACGCCGGATTGGATCAGCATCGCCAACCGCTCGGGCGGATCGCTGGCGGGCCCCATCGTGGCGACAATCTTGCAATCGCGTGCGCGCATGCGCTCTTAGTCTGGAGTCAATAGTCAGTAGTCAATAGGCCCCTCCTACCGGCTGCGCACTACGCCCTACTGACCCATCTTGTAGGGGCCGCCCTTTTCCAGGGCGCGCCGATACGCCGGCCGCGCCTGCTGCGCGTTGCGCGCGCGCACGAGGTTGGGATACCGCTCCAGACCGCCGCGCTGTGCGGCCGCGTCGAGCACAAAGCTCATCTGGACATCGGCGGCGGTGAAACGATCGCCGACGAAGTGGTCGCTGGCGCCGAGCGCCGCGTTGGCGTGTCCGAGGTGATTGTCGATCTCCGGCTCGATCCGCATCTGCATCAACGGCGCGCCGGCCTCGCCGAGCAGACCGACGTAGAGCTTCAGCAGAAGCGGCAGCATCGCCGAGCCTTCGGAGAAGTGCAGCCAATAGAGATACTCCGCCCGCAGCGGATCGGTCTGCGCCACGGCGAGCCTCCCGCCCGCCTCCCGCTCCGCCAGATACTCGACGATCGCGCCGCTCTCGGCGAAAACGCGTCCGTCGCGCTCGATCATCGGCGATTTGCCGAGAGGGTGGATCGCCTTCAGCTCCGGCGGCGCGAGCCGCGTCTGCGGATTGCGCGCATAGCGGCGCACCTCGTAGTCGAGCTCCAGTTCCTCCAGAAGCCAAAGCACCCGCTGCGAGCGCGACTCTTCGAGATGGTGGACAATGATGGACATGGATCGCCTCAGTACGGATTGAAATTGAGCTTGAGCCCGGCGTGCGGCCAGCGCGTCTTCACGAGCTTGCCGGTGCCGGAGAGCGTTACGTACGCGTCGCGCATGTCGGCGCCGCCGAACGCGATGTTTGTCACCAGCGGATCTGGAAACGGCGTGTGCGTCGATACCCCGGCCGGCGTAATCGTGGTGATGCCGCCGTTCAGGATGGTGGCGATACACACGTCGCCATTGGCTTGCACGGCGAGGCTGTCGAAATAGACCAGCATCGTCTGCGCCACGATCTGCCGGCCAGAGAGGCCGAGCGCGCCCGGCGCGACCGCGCCTTCGCCCGTGATGTCGAACGCCCACAGCTTCGCGGTTTCGGTCTCGGCCGCGTAAACGACCTTCTCATCCGGCGAGAGACCGACGCCGTTCAGCCCTACAAACCCATACGCCGCCTCCTTCAGCGACGAGCCGTCCGGGCGCGCATAGTAGAGACCGCCGCGATCCTTGGAGCGGGCGAAAGTCTTGCCAAGGTCGGTGAACCAGAAGCCGCCGCCGCGGTCGAACACAAGATCGTTCGGGCCGCGCAGGCTGTGCTCGCCAACACGGTCGTAGAGGCGCTCGAACTTGCCCGTGGAGAGATCGACGCGCTCGATGCGGCCGGTTGTGTAGTCCTTCGCGGCGTGACCGGGGATGGTCAGTCCGTTCGCTTCATGCCACGCGAAGCCGCCATTGTTGGTGACGTAGATGGCGCCATCCGGCCCGAACGCTGCGCCGTTTGGGCCGCCGCCCAGGTGGGCGATGACTTCGCTCCGCCCCTTCCACACCCGCGTCAACGTCTGGCGCTTGATCTCGACCAAGATCACGCTGCCGTCCGGCATGACCACGGGGCCCTCAGGAAACTGCAGCCCCTCGGCGACGATTTCTATTTCGCTCATTCCCGCACCTTAGCGGCGCGCGTGCGGAATGAAACTGCAGCCTAACGCTCCAGCACCCGCACGACGAAATCCGCATCGTCGTTCGGTCCTGCCGCAACGTCTTCACGGCTGACGTCGCGCCACTGCGAGAGATCAAGCCGCAAATACGCGTCGCCCTCCGGCTCGAGATTGACGTCGGTGAGGACGATGCGGTTCGCCAGCGCAAGCACGGCTTCGTAGAGCTGCGCGCCGCCGATGACGCACACCTCGCCCGCACCCGACTCCGCCGCCATCGCCCGGCCGGCGGCGATCATCGCCGCCAAATCCGTGAAGGCCCAAGCGCCGTCCGCGCAGAAGCCGGCGTCGCGCGTGAGGATCAAGTTTTGACGCCCCGGCAGCGGCTTGCGCGGCAGCGACTCCCAGGTCTTGCGCCCCATTAGCACCGGCTTGCCCATGGTGACGGCCTTGAAGCGCTTCATGTCGGAGGAAAGCCGCCACGGCAGCGCGCCATTGCGGCCGATCACGCCATTGCGGGCCACGGCGACGACAAGGGTCAATTTTGGACTCACGGCGTCGTCTTAGCGTTGGCGGCCACGCCCGTCATCTAGGCCCGCGCGAACCAAATAATGTGCCGGGCGCCTTTGCCGCCGCGCCCGGCGCGGACCATCACTTGCTCAACCTGAAATCCCGCGTGCTTCAAGCGGCGCGTGAAACGCTCATCGGGCGCCGCGGACCAGATCGCCAACACGCCGCCAGGCTTCAGCGCGCGCTTCGCGTCCTGCAATCCGGGCATGGAATAGATGTGATCGTTGTCGGCGCGGGTGAGGCCGTCGGGGCCGTTGTCGACATCGAGCAAGATGGCCTCGTAGCCGCGCTCGGCGGCGGCGATGGCGCGGGCGACGTCGCGGATGACGAGGTCGACCCGCGGATCGCCAAGGCATCCCGCACTCAGGTCTGCCATCGGCCCGCGCGCCCAGTCGATGATCTCCGGCACAAGCTCAACCACCGTGCAGCGCGCATGCGGCCCGAGGCGCGCCAGCGCGGCGCGGAGGGTGAAGCCCATACCGTAACCGCCGATGAGCACGTGCGGCGCGTCCTTGTTGTGCAGCCGGTCGCACGTCAGGAGCGCCAGCGCCTCCTCCGAACCGCTCAAACGGCTCGACATCAACTCGTTGCCGCCGAGCGCAATGATGAAATCCCCGTCGCGCCTGTAGAGGCGCAGTTCACCGCCGCCTGGAATCTGCGCTGCGGCTAGAAGTGCGCGGGGTTTCATGCAAGCAATCGTATGCCTTTGCGGCGAGGGGAAAGCCATGCGCCAGCACGTTTCGCAGACGTTCATTGCGGCAATGATGCTCCTGGCCGCCGGTTGCGCTCAGCACTTTGGAGGAGTTCCCGCACCAAGCGCCGCCGCGTCGAATGAACTGCCGCCGCTTGAGAATGGCGTCTACGTGGCTCACGGCATCTGCATCGGCAGCGAGTTTGGCTGCACCGACGAGCCATGGCGCGCGACAGCGCCGAGCGTACTGCGCGAGCGCCCTGATCCGGCCTCCCCTGTTGTCGCGACAGTCGCAACGGGCGATCTGGCCTGGCCGATCGGCGGGCAGTTGCGCTTCGCGCCGCGCCGCGGCGTCGTAACGGAAGACGTGGATTATCGCGACCTGGGCCGACTGGAAGCGGGCGACGTCGTCTATATGCTCGAACCTCTGGGCGAAGGCACCTACAGCATCTGGCGTCGCGGCCAGACCTTCGATTCGGCCTGGGCCGAGGGCGATGAAAACGAACCGATCACGTGGGACGAGCCTTTGCCGCTCCCGCCCGGCGCCATTACTGGCGAGTGGACCCAGTTTCGACTCGCGGACGGGCGCACGGGCTGGGGGAACGGAGACTTCGAGTGCGCCGACGGTTGGTGCGGCCCGCCGGAACGGGAGTAGCGGGCATTAAACTGCGATCGGCGCCTTGATCGTCGGATGCGCCTGATAGCCTTCGAGTTTGAAATCGCTGTACTCGAACGCGAAGATGTCCGTCCGCTCTGGATTGATCAGCATCGTCGGCGGCGGGTATGGCGTGCGGGTGAGTTGCAAGCGCGCTTGGTCGAAGTGGTTGTGATACAAGTGCGCGTCGCCGAAGGTGTGGACGAATTCGCCGGGTTGCAGCCCCGTCACTTGCGCCATCATTTGCGTGAGCAAGGCATAAGAGGCGATGTTGAACGGCACGCCCAGAAAAACATCGGCGCTGCGTTGGTAGAGTTGGCAACTGAGCTTCCCGTCAGCCACGAAAAACTGAAACAGGCAATGGCACGGCGGCAGCGCCATCTGATCGACCTCGGCCGGATTCCAGGCCGACACGATGTGGCGACGTGAGTTCGGGTTGGTCTTGATGGCGGCGACGACGTTGCCGATCTGATCGATGACGCGCCCGTCCTTCGCCTCCCACGAGCGCCATTGTTTGCCGTAGACCGGGCCAAGCTCGCCCTGCTCGTTGGCCCATTCGTCCCAGATCGTGACGCCCTGCTCCTGCAGCCAACGCACGTTGCTATCGCCGCGCAGGAACCAGAGCAGTTCGAGGATGATGCTTTTCAGATGCACCTTCTTCGTCGTCAGCAGCGGGAAGCCGGCGCTCAAATCGAAGCGGAGCTGGCGGCCGAAGACGCCGCGCGTGCCCGTGCCGGTGCGGTCGCCGCGGTCGACGCCGTTGTCGAGGATGTCCTGCAGCAAGCCGAGATAGGCAATATCGGCTTGGCTCGGGGGGGCTGAGGACGCTGGGGCGGGTTGAGCGCTCATTTCGCCCTGTATATGTGCTGACTCGGCGCTATTTCCTACCGCTACGCTGGGCAGGCCGCGCGGCTTTCGCGCCGCACCTGGCGGATGAGGCCGCCCGCCAGCCAGGCGCCGCGGGCGTTGACGTCGACCCCGGCCGCCCGCAGCGCGCGCGCCATCCACTGATTGCAGACGTTGAACAGATGGAACGAACCGCGCGTGCGCAGGAAGGACGAATGGCCGATCACCTTGCCCGGCGACGTCACGATCACCGCGCCCGCCTCGTCGAGCACTAAGGCGCGCGTCACGTAGTCGACGAAGCGCGCCGCGCCCTCGTGCGAGATCGCGATCTGGGTGTCATCGTTCGGGCCCAGATAGTGCGCCGAGCTCTCGGCGTTGAAGGCGACATGCATGACGCTGGGGCTCGGTGGAATGAGCGCGTCGAGGCCGAGCCAAAGATCGGAGCCCTCCGAGAAGTAGAACCGCTCATCGCCCCAGCCGATCAACAGCGTGCGGGCTTCGGGGTAGAGTCGGCGCAGCGGATGATCGGCCGGAAAGATGTCGGCCGGCGCGCCGATGTCGCTGTGGTAGCCGTTCGACCACATGTGCAGCTGCACGCAATCGCCCGGCGCAGGCTCGGCGGCGCTGGGCGCCGGGATCGGCATGTAGAGATACGCCAACACCAGCACCGCGAACGCGGCGGCGCCGCTCGACGCAGGGCGGCGGCGCACTTGGCGGCCCCATTCCGGGGCGTTCTGCACAACATACTGGCGCGCCTGATCGAAGCCGCGCGTTAGGCGTCCTCGCCACTCAGCAAGTTGGTCCTGAAGGCCCATCCAGCCAGCAATGCTCCCGCCATCGGCGCGACGATGAACAGCCACAGCTGCGCCAGCGCCCCGCCCTGCACCCAAACCGCCGGTCCAAGCGAGCGGGCCGGGTTCACCGATACGCCAGTCACCTTGATGCCGACAATATGGATCGCGGTCAGCGTCAGCCCAATGGCCAGGCCCGCGAGATGGTTGGGGGCGCCGCGCTGGGTGACGCCGAGAATGGTGACGACGAAGAGGAACGTCGCCACCACCTCGAACACGGCGCAGGCGATCAGGCTGTAGTCGCCCGGCGATCCTTGTTCAGTCACGGGGTTGCGCAGGCCGTAGCCGTTTTGGCCGAGGCCGTTGGCAATCTCATAGGCCGGCGCGCCGGACGCAATCAGATAGAGCACGCCCGCGCCGACAATGGCGCCCGCGCATTGCGCCAGCCAGTACACCAGCATGTCGCGCGTGTTCATGCGGCCGGCGGACCAGACGCCAAAACTCACCGCCGGATTGATGTGGCAACCGGAGACCTGACCGATGCCGTAGGCCATGGCGACGATGGCCAGGCCGAACGCCCAGGAGATCCCCTCCTGGCCGATCGCGCCGAAACCGGCGAGCACAGCGGCGCCGCAGCCGATCAGCACCAACGCGAACGTGCCGACGAACTCGGCCGCAAATTTCTTGAGCATGGGCGGTCTCCGCTGGAACCCCGCCTCGGGATAGCCCGAGTCGCCGCGCTTGCGAGGGAAGCTTCCAACGCCGGCTCTGCGCCCCTATATTCCGACTCGTCCGGGGCTTGCTCCGGACTATGGCGATAAACGCGCAGAGATAGGCGGATCGGACCCGGGTGCGATGCCCGGCGGCTCCACCAGGCGCCGGAAGGCAGAACCCAGAAGTCAGAAGTGCGCTTTCTGGTTTCTGATTTCTGGCTTCTGTCTCCTGAAGGGGCCGAAATAGGATCGACGGACGTTGAAGGCTGCTGCTTTTGCTCGGGTGGTCCCGTCACAGGCCAAACAGCATAGTTGCGAATGACAACAACGCTGAGGAATTCGCCCTCGCTGCGTAAGCAGTGCGGAGTTTTCCGAACCTAAGTCCTCCTGAGTAGCATCACGAGGCGGGGCCCCCCGGCGCCCGGCAACAGAAGCCGGGGATTCTCTCCCCGCGCTTGCGAACAGATTTGCGCCGCACGCGAGTCGCAGGCGCCTCGTTGGCCGCGCATTGCGCGCATCGCGCGTGGGTCGCATCGGTTTTCTTGTTTCGTCGCAAACATTTGGCGAGTTCCGCGATCGCCCGCTCGCGCAATGCGCGAAGCCGCGCGCCTCGTTGCGTGCTGCGCCGCAGCTTTCGCGCGCCCCGTTATTCGTCGCAAACGTTTCGCCTCGTGACGTTGGAAAGATTGGTGTTTTCGCGCCTTGTGGATCAACAATTGACTGCCCGGAATGAGCCGGTAAGGGTGAGCCCGGAAGCCAAGGGGGAGCGGCCGTGGCCGACGACATGATCGGATATGAGCAGCTGATGCAGGATGCGCTGCGCACGGTTGTGCGCCAGGCGCTGCAAGAGGCGGCCAATCCGCGCGGCCTTCCCGGCAAGCACCACTTCTACATCACGTTCCGCACGCACGCGCCGGGCGTGATCATCCCCGAACATCTGCGCACGCGCTATCCCGACGAGATGACGATCGTGCTCGAGCACCAGTTTTGGGACCTCGAAGTTTTTCCCGATCGCTTCCGCGTCATCCTGAAATTCTCCGGCCAGCCGCACCCGATCACCATTCCGCTCGCGGCGGTGACACGCTTCTTCGATCCCAGCGTGAAGTTCGGTCTGCAGTTCGAGCAGCACCACGTCGACGAAGCGCGCATGGCGTCGGGCGACGATTCCGGACACCCGGCGCCGACGCTGGTCGCCACCCCGCCGCAGGAGGCGCCCGCGGCGAGCGACAATTCGGTGGTCAGTCTGGACGCATTCCGGAAGAAATAAGCTTTACGCGCACATCAGCTGCATGAACGCCCGCCCTTCGGCGGGCGTTTCGTTTGAGAGTTGCGGCGCGCCCGCACATGCCGCAGTGTCGCCGCCGCGGTTTTGGGAGGGGAACATGCGCAGTTTGGTTCTAGTTGCGGCCCTGGCGCTCGCGGCGTGCGGCGGCGACGGCAAAAGCGGCGAATCCGCAACCACCACGGCGGAAGCCGTAGCCCCGTCCGGGCCGCCGCAGACCGTCGCGCTGGCCGAGGGCGATCAAATCCAGCACGCGGCCAGCGTCTCGGATGTGGCGCAGCTGCAGAGCGGCGCGAAGATCTTCTCCACCGTCGGCGGCGACCCCGCCATGAACGGGCTCTACACCTACATCGCCGTCTACGGCGAAGCGCCGGATGTGGCGTGGCGCGTGTTTCAGATCGGCGACTTCAATTCGTGGAGCGTGCACGAGGATCGCGGCAACGAGGTTGTCCTCAAGATCAGCCGCAACTGGATGGACCAGTCGAACGGTCAAATCGGCACGCTCGAAGAGTACCTGATCGTCACCACGCCGAACGCCACGTCCACCAGCGTGACAGTCACCCCGGCGCAGTAGCCGCGCGCCGCCGGGCTAATACGCCGATCCGGTCGCGCTCGCCCGCCCTGCGCTCGCAGACGAGGCGCGCGATCTGGCTGTCGTCGAAAAAGACGTGGCCCTTGAGCGCGTCGAGCAGCGCCTTGGCGAGGTTATCCAGATCGAGACGCGGGATTTCGCCCGCGTACTCCATGACGAGGTCGACCTCGTACTCGCCCCAGCCCGGGCGGATGGCGAACTCCTTGCGGAAAAACTCGTAGACCAGCGGCTTGTAGTAGCGCGCCTGCGTCGTGACGCCGTCGATGGCGATCTCGACGCCGCCGGCGATCTCGCGGGCCCGCACCTTGCCGCGGCCGGACCACTCCCCCGCCATTCGCCCACCTTCCGGCTTGATCGCCACAACCGGCGCCCATATCCCCTGCGGCAGCAGATTCCTCAAGCGAGCATCCATGAAAACCCGCACCGAGACGGATACGTTTGGCCCGATCCAGGTCGAGGCCGACAAGTACTGGGGCGCCCAGGCGCAGCGCTCGCTACAGAATTTCAGGATCGGCGAGGAGAAAATGCCGGCCCCGATCGTGCGGGCGCTTGGGATCGTCAAGCGCGCTGCGGCGGAAGCCAACATGGCGCTTGGCGTGCTGAAGCCGGAGATCGGCGAGCCGATCGTGAAGGCCGCTCAGGAAGTGATCGAAGGCAAGCTCAACGCGCACTTCCCGCTCGCGGTTTGGCAGACCGGCTCCGGCACCCAGTCGAACATGAACGCCAACGAGGTGATCTCGAACCGCGCCATCGAGATGCTGGGCGGCGAGATGGGCTCGAAGAAGCCCGTCCACCCGAACGATCATGTGAACATGAGCCAGTCGTCGAACGATACCTTCCCGACAGCGATGCACATCGCCTGCGCCGAAGAGATCGAGCACCGTCTGCTGCCCGCGCTCTCGAAACTGCGCAACGCGCTCAACGACAAGGCGCAGGCCTGGAAGGACATCATCAAGATCGGCCGCACCCACACGCAGGATGCGACGCCGATCACGCTGGGCCAGGAATTCTCCGGCTACGCCACGCAAGTCGAGAACGGCATCGCGCGCATCCAGCAGACAATGCCCATGCTCATGCAGCTGGCGCAGGGCGGCACCGCGGTTGGGACGGGCCTCAACGCGCCGATCGGTTTTGCGGAGAAGGTCGCCGACCGCATCGCCGCGATCACGCAGATGAAGTTCACCTCCGCGCCGAACAAGTTCGAAGCGCTCGCCGCGCACGACGCGATGGTGTTCAGCCACGGCGCCATCAACACCGTGGCGGCGTCGCTCTTCAAGATCGCCAACGACATCCGCTTCCTGGGGAGCGGCCCGCGCTCCGGCCTCGGCGAGCTGATGCTGCCGGAGAACGAGCCGGGCTCGTCGATCATGCCCGGCAAGGTGAATCCGACGCAATGCGAGGCGCTGACGCAGGTCTGCACGCAAGTGTTCGGCAATCACGCCGCGATCACCTTCGCCGGCGCCAGCGGCCACTTCGAACTGAATGTGTTCAACCCGGTCATGGCCTACAATTTCCTTCAGAGCGTGCGCCTGATGGCTGACGCCGCGGTGAGCTTTACCGACAATTGCGTCATCGGCATCGAGCCGCGCCGCGACAATATTCAGCGCAGTCTCGAAAACTCCCTGATGCTCGTAACCGCGCTCGCGCCGAAATACGGCTACGACCGCGCCGCCAAGATCGCCAAGACCGCGCACAAGAACGGCACCACACTGCGCGAAGAAGCGATCAAGGACGGCATCCCCGCCGATGACTTCGACGCCATCGTGCGGCCGGAGAACATGATCGCGCCGGGTTGAACATGCGCGCGTCCGCTCGATTCTCGCAATTGGCTCGCAGACGCGTGACAAGCGGAGTTCGCGTTACACAAAAGAGTGTAAGCAACGCTTCTAGTCCCTTTGTCGTAGTTGGCGCGCAAGCGGTAGCGGCTTAGTTTTGCGGCAATGGGCGATGTCGTGAACCTGAAACGCGTGCGCAAAGACAAGGCGCGAGTCGCAGCAGACGCCAAGGCGTCGGCGAACCGCGCCAAGTTCGGCCGCAAGAAGGCCGACAAGAAACTGGCTCAGACCGAAGCAGAGGCCGCCGAGCGAAAACTCGACGGACACAGACGTGAACATGATGATTACGATCACTAGAGGCGCGCTGCAGAAGCGCTCCATGCGCATCGCAGGTCACCGCACATCGCTGGCGCTGGAGCAGGAATTCTGGTCCGCACTCGAAAACATCGCGCGCGCCAAGGGGATGACGCTGCCGGTGCTGATCGCGTCCATCGACGAAAAGCGCGGCAAGGCCTCGCCCGACGCCTCACTCGCTTCGGCCGTGCGGGTGTTCGTGCTGGAAAACCGCGTCTAGGTCACTGCCCGGCGCGGCGCCCATAGAGCGCCAGCGCATAGAAGCACGGCGACACCGTGCAATTGTGCATCACCACCTGAACCGTGAACGGCCCGCTCCATTGCGGCGCGACCGAGACGATCGGCGTGGCGTCGGCGGCGTTGTCTTGCGAGATCAGCACGCTGTTCTGATCGTAGAGAACCAGATCGAGATCGCCGCAATCGCCGTCGCAGACGCCGACAATGCTGTAGTCGCCGCCAGCCTCCAGGTTGATCGGCACGTTGGCCACTGCGCCTTGCTCCAGACTGCCGCTCACCGGCTGCGTGAGTTGCTGGTAGCCGCGTGAGGTGAAGGTCGGCGCCACCGCCGCCAAGCGGTCGTTGATCTGCTGCTGGTAGTTTTGGCCGCCGCCGCCGACAGCGGTCTGCACGCCCTGCGGCGTCTGCCCGCCGTCTCGGTTCATGAACATCGTGATGCCCGCGATCACGATCAGCGTCGCGACGGCGGCGCCGGCGACGAGCATCCATTGCGGCACCGCTTTTCGCGCGCCCTGCGCCGGCGGCGCCTGCGTTGACCACGCAGACGGCCCCGCGGGCTGAGGCTGCGGCGTGTGATGCAGCGGTTGCGGCGCAGGCTGAGGTTGCGGCGCGGGATCGGTCTGCGGCGCCGGCGCCGGCCGCGGCGCCGCGCTCGAGAACCGCGTCACGGCGTCGGCGAAGCGACGCCAGTTCACATCCTGACGATCGCCGGCCCAGTTCGCGAGATTGGCGGCCTGCACTTCGCCGAAGCCGAACGGCGGCTGCGACGCATCGATCATGACCGGGATCAGCACGCCCTTGTCGCGCCCCATGCGCGCTTCCTCGCGCACCCATTGCGACTTGGTCGAGTGCTCGCTCCACAGCACGATCAGCGCCTTGCACTGTGCGAGCTTCTCTTCGATGTAGTCGGCCCACGTCGTGCCGGGTGGAATCTCGGTGTCCCAGAACACGGCCAGCCCCTCGGCCTGAAGGCCTTCGGCGATCTGTTGAGCGCGCCCGGAATCCTCGCGCGCATACGATAGGAATACGTCCGCCATGCCTTCTCCTGCAGACGTTTACCTAAGACGCTGCGCGCCGGGTGCGAAGCAAAAAAAAGCCTTAGCCCCTGGGATTGGGGCCGTATCGGTTGGGCCCAGGTGTCGCCGGCGCCACGCCGACGCCGATCACCGCAATCAGCGCCGCGAGGCTGACCAAGCCGCCGAGAACTGTCGTCGGAAAGGCGCTTCCGATCGTCAGCGCGGCGGTGATCGCGCCGGCGAACCAGCCGCTCATGCCGAAATCGTGCAGCCGGCGACTCGTTACGCTCACGCTCGGGGCCAGAAGCGCCAGCCCGACGATGGCCGAAGCGACCTGCTGGTACGGAATGCTGGTGTAGGGGTCCGCGCCGAAAATCTGCGCATCGACGCCGTACGCGATCACCGACAACAGGAAACCGAACAGCAGCCACCACCAATACTCGGCGCGCCGCGCGCGCCCGGCGCCGTCGGCGAACTGCCGCAGGCACTTCTTGACGTAGAAGAGCGGCGCACGCAGCCCGGCCGCACTCGCCTCCCGCGCTTGAGTCCAGCTCTCGCGCTGCGGCGGCGGTTGCGGAATCGACCAGCCGCCGGATTGAGCCGCAGGCGGAGATTTGGGCGGCGCTTGCGGCGGCGGCGCCCATTGCGGCGCGGCCGACGGCGGCGCGGGCGCCTCGCCCCCGCGCGCGGCGCGATAGACGGCCTGCGTGAACCGCATCCAATCCGGGTGCTGCGCCTCGCCCTGCCAGGTCGAGAGATTGGCTGCCTGCACTTCGCCGAAACCGAACGGCATCGCCACGTTGTCGATCATCGCCGGGATCAGCTTCGACTTGTCGCGCCCCATGCGCGCCTCTTCGCGCACCCATTGCGACTTGGTCGAGTGCTGGCTCCACAACACCACCACGACTTTGCACGAGGTCAGCTTTTCCTCGGTGTAGTCGGCCCAGGTCTGCCCAGGCGGGATCTCGTTATCCCAGAACGACTCCAAGCCAAGCGCCGCCAGGCCGCGCGCGACTTGATCGGCCCGCGCGCGATCCTCTCGGGCATAGGAGATGAACACGTCCGCCATGCGCGCCCTTCGTAGCGACTCGCCGCAAGGCTAACAACGCGCACGGAGGGACACGAAACTTTCGAGTTGGCAACAAACGTCTGCCGCCGCCCGGCGAAGCGTCACGCGCGCCCGGCGCGGGCGCCAAACCCCTCCTCGAACACCATCACCCAGCCGACGTTGTAGCCCTCGCGCAGCTTGGGGCCGTCGGCGCCCATGCGCTCCCAGTTTTCGTGGGTGAGCGTCACGCGGCAACGCTCCTCCCCGAGCGGCTCGAAGCGCACCGACACGTCAGTGGATTGCGCCGCCGGGCGGCCCATGCGCCACTCGAGGGCGAACAGCGCGCCGGGCTCGAACGCGGTGACAACGCCCCAATCGAGTTCGCGCCCGTCGTTGAGCGTTTCGTAGATGCGCCCGCCCACTTTGCCCTCGATCGTCACGTGGACCGTGCGTTCGCCCGCGGCGTCGCGTGCGCGCGAATGCGTCTTCACAGGCCACCACGCCGAGATTTCCTCGGTGAATACACGAAATGCATCGGCCGCCGAGCGGCGGACATCGATCGACTTCACGATCGGCGCAAGTTCCACCACACTCATGTCCCGTCCTCCTCCGCATGCGCCTTGAACCGCAACAGCGCGTCGTCCCAAAAGCCATCCAGCCATGCCCGCAGCGCGCGCAAACCGTCCGCGTGAATGCGGTAGATCCGCGCCGCGCCCCGCGGCTCGTCGATCACCAGCCCCGCGGTCTTGAGGACCTTGAGGTGCTGCGACACGGCCGGCCGGCTGACAGGCAGCCCGGCGGCGATCTCAGCGACGCCCTGCGGGCCCTCGCGAAGCCGCTCGAACACGGCGCGCCGTGTGGGATCGCCAAGAGCCGCGAGCGCCAATGTGTAAGTCATGACTAACCGTAAGTCTTAACTTACGCCAAGTCAAAATGGCTTGATGTGAATTGTTCCTGTTTCGTGCCGAGCGAAGCAGGTACAGTGCCTGCGCCGTGTCCGCAGACTCTCTGCCCATCTCCCAGCGCGCCGCCGCGGCTGCGCCCTATCTCGCGTCGCTGAACCCCGAGCAGCGCGCGGCGGTGGAGGCATTGGATGGACCGGTCCTCGTGCTCGCCGGCGCCGGCACCGGCAAGACGCGCGTGCTAACGACGCGGCTTGCGCACCTGCTCTCGACCGGCCGCGCCAAGCCATGGGGCGTGCTGGCCGTCACCTTCACCAACAAGGCCGCGCGCGAAATGCGCGAGCGCGTCGAGCATTTGCTCGGCCCCGGCGGCGGCGGCTTGCCGTGGCTCGGCACCTTTCACTCGATCAGCGCGCGCATGCTGCGCACGCACGCCGAACTGGTCGGCCTCAAGAACAACTTCTCGATCCTCGACACCGACGACCAGATCCGGCTGCTGAAACAGATCATCGAAGCGGAGAACATCGACGAGAAACGCTGGCCGGCGCGTCAGCTCGCAGGCCTGCTCGACACCTGGAAGAACCGCGCGCTGACACCGGACAAGGTCCCGAAAGGCGAGGCGTTCGGCTTCGCCGACGGTGCGGGCGTGAAGCTCTACGCGATCTACCAGGCGCGGCTCAAAATCCTGAACGCGTGCGATTTCGGCGATCTGCTGATGCACATGATCGATGTGTTTCAGCGCCATCCCGACGTGCTGGAGACCTACCACCGCAAACTCAGCCACCTGATGGTGGACGAGTATCAGGACACCAACGTCGCGCAGTATTTGTGGCTGCGCCTGCTCGCCCAGGCGCGCAAGAATCTCTGCGTCGTCGGCGACGACGATCAGTCGATCTACGGCTGGCGCGGCGCCGAGGTCGACAACATCCTCCGCTTCGAGCACGACTTTCCAGGCGCCGTCGTCGTGCGCCTCGAACGCAACTATCGCTCCACGGGCCACATCCTGGCGACGGCGTCGCACCTGATCGCCAACAATCGCGGCAGGCTCGGCAAGACGCTGTTCACCGACGATGAAGACGGCCAGCGCGTCAAGGTGCGCGGCGTCTGGGACGGCGAGGCCGAAGCGCGGCTGGTCGCCGACGACATCGAGCAGTGGCGCCAGAGCAATCGCTCCTACGCCGATTGCGCCGTGCTGGTGCGCGCGGCCTGGCAGATGCGGGCGTTCGAAGAACGCTTCCTGATGCTGCGCATTCCGTACAAAGTCATCGGCGGGCCGCGGTTCTTCGAGCGCGCCGAGGTGCGCGACGCGCACGCCTATCTGCGCCTCATCCGCTCCGAAGATGACGACCTCGCGTTCGAGCGCATCGTCAATCAGCCCAAGCGCGGCATCGGCGAAGGCACGGTGCAGAAGCTGCACGCGCATGCCGGCAAGCCGCCGGTGCGCTTCGTCACCGACAATGGCCCCCTCTTCGACGCCGTCACCGGCGAAGTGGTGACCGAAGCGCCGGAGGCGCCGGGCGGCGCGGCGCGCTTCCGTTCGCTGGTCGGCGCGACCCGCGAATTGGTGCTGACCGACGAGCTGCCGCTCAAAGCGCGCACGGCGCTGCGCGCGTTTCTCACCGATCTCGACCGCTGGCGCGCACGGGCGCACGAAATCAGCCACGTCGAACTGGCGGAGACCGTGCTCGACGAGAGCGGCTACACCGACATGCTGCGCAACGACAAATCTCCGCAGGCGCAGACGCGGCTCGAGAACTTGAAGGAACTGGTCCAGTCTATGGGCCAATACGACACGCTCGAAGCCTATCTCGAGCACGTCGCGCTTGTGCTCGACATTGAGGCCGAAAGCGATGGCGAGAACGTGCAACTCTCCACGTTGCACGCGGCCAAGGGCCTGGAATGGCCATTGGTGTTCCTGCCCGGCTGGGAAGAGACGGTCTTTCCCTCGCAGCGCGCGATCGACGAAAGCGGCGAGAAGGGCTTGGAGGAAGAACGCCGCCTCGCATACGTGGGCATCACGCGCGCCCGCGAGAGCGCACGGATTTCTTTTGCGGCCAATCGCCAAATCTACGGCCGTTGGCAGACGGTGCTGCCGTCGCGCTTTATTGACGAGCTTCCCGCGGCCAATGTCGATGCGATCAGCGAAACCGGCTACGGGCTCAATCCGGGCGCGGTGCGCGAAGCGGCGGGCGCGCGCTTCGACGCCTACGCGCCGGGCGCCGGTTTCAACAGCGCGTATCAAAGCCCGGGCTGGCGGCGCGCCCAGGAAAACATGGAAAAGCGCGGCGTGTCGAAGCCGCCCATGATCGAAGGCGAAGCGCGCCTCATTGCACGTTCCGGCGACGGCGATACGCACTACGGCGTCGGCGATCGCATCTTCCACCAGAAGTTCGGCTACGGCCGCGTCCGCGCCGTCGAAGGCAACAAGCTCACCGTCGATTTCGACAAGGCCGGCGAAAAGCGCGTGATCGACAGCTTCGTCATCCCCGCGAGCGCAGCCTAGACCCGCGTCAAAGTTCCGCGAAATGGCTAACGCGTGGGGTAACCATGAACCGCGCCGCCCAGCGCGCGCGAAACTCGTTCAAGGCGAGTGTCGCGTGGACGGCGGGCCAATTTGAGCGTAGCGCATGAAGCCGGGTTCAGCCGGCGCAGCACATGAACGCGGTCAGTGCGATCTTGGGGGATTGGGCAAGCAACAAGATCGGCCGCGTGGTCGATTACGTACGCTTTGCCTATGTCCAGCGCGTCAGCGGATTCACCGTTTCCGATCAGCCCGAGTTTGAGGCGGCGTGCGTGCCGTTCTTCCTCGAATGTCTCGCCGTCGCAACCAGCTATCTGGAATTCGGCGCTGGCGGATCGACCGTGCTTGCGGCGATGCACGGCATGCGCATGACGACGGTCGAGTCCGACAAGCACTTTCTCGCTGCGGTGAAGCGCAAACTCACATCGCTCGGTCGTTTCGATCGCCAGAAGCAGGATCTTCTGGCCGTCGACATCGGCGTCACCGAAGCATGGGGCGCGCCGCTGATGCGCACGCCGACGCCGGCGCGCGTCGCGCGCTGGAGGCGCTATCCCAGCGCGCCGTGGGCGGCGATGGAGCATTTGCCCGGCCCACACCTCGTGCTGGTGGACGGCCGCTTCCGCGTCGCCTGCGCGCTTTCGGCGGCGCGTTTCCTGATCGGCCGCGAGGGCGCGATCCTCATCGACGATTACATGGATCGCGAACACTATTACGTGGTCGAGCGCCACCTCGAACGCGTGCGCAATGTCGGGCGCATGGCCCTCTTCCGCGTGCGCCCGGACGTGGACCGCGTCCAGCTCGACGCCGACATCGAGGCGCACTACGCCGACTGGCGCTGATCGCAGGGCCGTCGTCAAACGGCTCTTCACATCGGCGCGGCGCGAGCTAAGGTCGCCCAACGCAGCTGGGGGACTTCATGCGAAATTTGGCGATAGCGTTGGCGTTCGCACTGTCTGCGGCGGCGTGCGCGACGACAGGCGCCCCGCAGGCCAGCGGCGGCTACGATGTGAGCGCCCTCAATCCCACCGTGCGCGATGCGGTCCTCACCGCGCGCCAACGTGAAGCGGAGGCGCAGCGCGCCGCCGCGACCGCACGCGAACACGCTGCACGCGGCGCCGAAGCCGCCGAACGCGCACGCCGCGGCGAGCGCGGCTTCTTCGTCGACAACAGCACGGAAGGTCAGCGTTACGCCGGCGGCTGGGGCCAGAACGGCGCGCAGGGCCACGGCGTCACCACCTTCATCGGCGGCGTCTTCAACGGCGACTCCTACCAGGGCGAGCACGCGGACAATCGCTACCAGGGCTACGGCGTCTACAATTGGGCCGACAACGAGAACAACACGCCCGGCCAATTGCGCTTCGAGGGCCAGTTCGCCAACGACGAGGCGAACGGCGTCGGCGTGCGCATCTATCGCGACGGCCAAATCCGCTCGGGTGAAGTCGCCAACTGGCGCACCAACGGCTTCGGCGTGCAACGCCTGCCGACCGGTTGGCGCTACGAGGGTCAGTTCTCCGGCGGCCAGTATCAGGGCTATGGCGTGCTTTGGAATCCCGAAGGCGAAGTCGAGCGCGCGGGCCTTTGGCAGGGCGGCGAACTCGTACAACCGATGTGAGGCGACAGATGCACTCCACGCTCCGATCTCTGGCCGTTGCCGCGTTTCTCGTCGCGGCCGTCACGACCGCGCCGCGCGAGGCCGCAGCGCAACAGCAAACCGCCGCGCCCTATGATCTGGCGCAGCTCAGCCCCGATGTCCGCGAGGCGGTCGAAACCGCGCGCCGCGCCGCGCAGCTTGCGCTACAGGCAGCTGCGCGGTCGCAGGGCCGCGCACGCGGCACGATTCAGTTCACCGGCGTCGGCGGCGATTCCTACATGGGCGAATGCGCCGAATGCGACGCCGACGTGCCGCAGCGCCACGGCTACGGCTTCATTTTCTGGAACGACGGCGAGTACTACGCAGGCGAGCATCGCCAGGGCGAGAACGGCGGCGTCAAGACCGGCTACGGCGTGTATGTCTTCGTCGACGGACGCCGTTACGAAGGCCGCTACGGCGACGACATGCAGAACGGCTACGGCGTCTACTGGGACCCTCAGGGCGGGATCATCGCCGCCGGCTACTGGGAAAATGGCCGCGTGACACGCCCCTAGCCGCAGCGCCAGCCCGTTCCCTTATCGTCACGGCGTGGTATCTAGTGCCCGGCGGCGGGAGCACGGATCATGGCGGATGTCTTCATCGGCTATAAGCGCGAGGACAGGGAGCGCGTCGAGGCTGTTGTTCAGGGGCTGACGCAACTCGGCATATCGGTCGCGTGGGACCAGAAAATTCCACCCGGGCAAACCTGGGCGTCCTGGATCGGCGCGCAAATCCGCGACGCGCGCATCGTGGTCGTCTGTTGGTCGAAGCGCACCGAGGACCCATCGCAGGCCAGCTGGGTGCTCGACGAAGCCAAAGCCTCCCAGCAGATGGGCAAGTCGGTCATGCCGGTGATGCTCGAGCGCTGCACCGTGCCGCTCGGCTGGGGCCAGATGCAGGCCGCCGATCTTTCGGATTGGAACGGCGCGATGGACCATCCCGAGTGGGATGACTTCGTCACCGAAGTGCGCCGCCTGCTCGCGCTGCCGGACCAGCAGACCGCCACGCAGCAACCGGCGGCGCACGCCGCGCCGGCGCCGGCGTTCGCGGCCCCGCGCGTCCAGCCCGCGGCCAAGCCCCAGCAGCGCGCCCTGCCGACGCGGATGTTGGCGATGGTTGGCGGCGGCTTGGCCGCGCTGGCGGTAGTTGCCGCGGCTGCATACTTCTTCGTGCTGTGCCCAGCCCGGCTCTCTCCAGCAACAAGTTCGTGGACCGCCGAGAACGTCGTCAGCGAGCGCGGCCGCTGGACGGCGCAAGCGCCGAGCTCAGACAAGGCGCCATGCAACTGCATCGGCGGATTGTTCATGTACGTGGGCGGTTCTGGCGAGGCGGTTGCCGGCGGTGACGATATCGCAGCCGGCGCGGTCGTCCGCGGCGTGGCCTGGCGGCCCGACGGCAAACTCGATGTGAACGTTGTCTACGGCAGAACAGCCAGGCCGGAACGTGCAATCACCGTTGCCCGCGATCAACTCACATATCTCGGCGGTTCGTGGCGGGCGGAGCTGCAATCGCTTTCTGACGCTCTGTTCGCACGACAAAACGTGTTCGACCGCGAACGCTTTCCTTATACCTGCGCTGCGCGCTCCATGAATGCATGCGAAGGCGGGTGGACGTACGCTGCACTGCGCAACAGCTCCGGCGCATGGCTCGATCCGCGCCTGCTCATGCTCAGCATGTCGGGCGAACTGGACAGTTCGGACCTCGAATTCATGAGCCGGATTGTCGGGACGTATTTCATTCAGACCCGAGACTATGGGGAGTATGCGGCCGGATCGATCTTTGTAGGAACAGTGTGGGACACGGAGGGCCAGAATGCGCGCGTCCAGCTCGTGCACGGACGCACCAACAACCGCGAGGAAGAAGTTAGCATTCCCCCGCCCCCCTATCTCGCCATTCTGGGCCGGTCTTGGCAGGACTCATTCATCGAACTCAGCGACACCGTGGCCGATGAGGCCGACAGCACCGCAAACAACTTCGCCTACCGCTGTCAGCACGCTGACCGCGGGTGCCGCTGGACCGACAATCCCAATTACTATGGTGCAGCGACCGAGGCGCCTGCCGCCGAGTATTACGATGCGCCCGCCGAGGCGGCGCCAGCCGATCCCGCCGCAGCGCCCACCACACCCTAATGCGCGCGCTTCGCGACGTGACAAAGCCGGGCCATGGCCGTAGACGCTAGCGCCCGATGTACGTGCTCACGACTCTTGGCCCCTTGGGGCTGATCAAGGCCGCGGCCGACGAACTGGATCGCCACGATCCCTCGCCTGCCGACGCGGTGAGCTGGTTCGAGGAGAGCCCGAACAAGTTCAGGCTCGAAGTGTATGTGCCGTCGAAGCAGGACGCCGCCAGCGCGTGCGCAATCGTTGGCGCAGCCGCACCAGAACTGCACATGGTGCAGAAAAAAGTGAAGGCGGCCGACTGGGTGGCGATGGCGCTGGAAGGACTGCCCGCCGTGCGCGCAGGGCGCTTCGTCGTCGCCGGCGCGCATGCGCTGCAACGCGACAAAAGCGGACGCACCAAGGTCTGGATCGAGGCATCGGAAGCGTTTGGCACCGGTCACCACGGCACCACTTGGGGCTGCCTGATGGCGCTGGAGCACTTTCTGCGCGCGCGGGCCAAGGACCGCGGGTCCTCAGACCCGCAAGCGCGGCTGAAGCCGCGCACTCCGGGATATCGCGCGCTCGACGTTGGCGCCGGCTCAGGCGTACTTGCGATTGCAGCAGCAAAGACAGGGGCAGATGCGCTCGCCATCGAGATCGATCCGCGCGCTGCGGCGATTGCTCAAATCAACGCGCGGCAGAACGATGTCGCCCAGCGCGTGCGTGTCATCGCCGGCGACGGCGCGCGCTACATCGCGCAGCAGAAATTCGATCTCGTGTTCGCGAACATCCTGATGCGCCCGCTGATCCGGCTGGCGCCAAAACTCGTTCCCGCCGTGGCGCCGGGCGGCGCGCTGATTCTATCCGGCCTGCTGCGCACGCAAGCGCCGCTGGTGCGCGAAGCCTATGCCTCGCGCGGCCTCGTGCTCGATCGCCAGATTCCAAAAGAAGCGTGGATGACGCTAGTGTGGCGCAAGCCTCAGCGCGAATAGACGTTGAACGCGAACCAGCACGGATCGCTGCCGCAGCGCCGCATCCGCACTTCGATCGTGTGCTGGCCGGTGGATTGCGGCAAGATGTGGATCACCGGCACCGCGTCGTCGAGAACGTCTTCCGCAACGCGCTGATCGTTCGGGTCATAGAGGCGCATGTCGAGATCGCTGCAGCGCGAGTCGCAGACGCCGACGATGCGATAATCCATGCCCGCCCGCAGCATCACCTGAAAGCGCGCATCTTCGCTGGCGCCCAGCCCCCCGGCGAACGGTCCGGCGGCGCGCTGATAGCCCCGCTCGGTCACGACAGTCTGGGCGCGGGCGAGCTTCTGGGCCAGTTCGCGGGCATACGGGTCCGGCACCTGCGCCGCGGCGGGACCCGCCAACAGCGCAAGCGCGGCCGCCGCCGCCATCGCCCGTTTCACCCAAGACGCCATGCGTTCTCCGCGGCTCCAGCCGGAAATTCCGTGGCCAGCCTCTTAAACCGCCACAGCGAAACCCCTAAACTCAGGCCACTGAACCTGCCCTGAACCCGCCCCTTAAGGACGCAATTCGTGTTCCAGACCTACGACGATCCCGGCGGCCCCGCCCTCGGCCGTAAGCATCTGCCCCGCCTACGGAAAGCGCTCAAGGCCGCCGGCCTCGACGGTTTCATCGTGCCGCACGAGGATGAATGGCAGAACGAATACGTGCCCCCGGCCTATGATCGCCTGGCCTGGGCCACGGGCTTCACCGGCTCGGCGGGCGCGGCGGTGGTGTTCGCCGACGAGGCCGCGATTTTCACCGACGGCCGCTACACCCTTCAGGTCCGCGCGCAGGTTGACGGCGAACTCTACGCCTACCGCGATCTCGTCGACGGCGGGCCCGCCGCCTACATCCGCGAGCGCGCGCCGAAGGGGGCCAGGATCGGCTATGACCCGAAACTGCACAGTCCAGACAATCTCGATCGGCTTCGCGCGGCCGCGGACGCCGCCGGCGCAGTGCTCGTCCCCGTCGAAGCCAACCCCATCGATGCGATCTGGGACGACCGGCCGCCGATCCCGACAGCCAAAGTCGTGCCGCAGCCCGAGAGCTTTACCGGCGAGGCCGCGGCCTCCAAGCGCCACCGGCTCGGCGATGCGCTGGCGGCCGAAAAGGCCGACGCCGTCGTGATCACCTCGCCGGCCTCGATCGCGTGGCTCTTCAACGTGCGCGGCGGCGATGTCGCACGCACGCCGTTGCCGCTGGGCGAAGCGCTGCTGCGCGCCGACGGCACGGCCGATCTCTTCCTTGCCGAAGAAAAAGTCTCGCCCGAACTCCGCCAATGGCTCGGCAACGAAGTCGCGGTGAAGCCGAGCTCGGAATTGCAGCCGACGCTTGCCGGCCTGCGCGGCAAGCGCGTGAAGCTCGATCCCGCGACCGCCTCGGCTTGGTATTTCAAGCAACTCACGGACGCCGGCGCCGAAATCGTGCGCGGGCAAGACCCGGTCGTGCTGCCGCGTGCGTGCAAGAACGCGGCGGAAATCGAAGGCTCGCGCAAAGCGCACACGCGCGACGGCGCGGCCGTCTCGCGCTTCCTGCACTGGCTCGCCACAGAGGGGCAGACCGGCAGGGTGCAGGAGATCGAAGCGTGCCAGAAGCTCGAGGCGTTCCGCGCCGAAACGGGCCAGCTCAAGGATCTTTCGTTCGACTCGATTTCAGGCGCCGGGCCGAACGGCGCGATCGTCCACTATCGCGTCACCAAGAAGACCAACCGCCGGCTCGCGCGCGGATCGCTGTTCCTGATCGATAGCGGCGGCCAATATCTGGACGGCACCACCGACATCACCCGCACCGTGGCCATCGGGCGCGCCTCGCCGGAGATGAAGGACCGCTTCACGCGCGTGCTCAAAGGCCACATCGCACTCTCGCGCGTGCGCTTCCCGAAGGGCACGACAGGCCACCAACTCGATGCGCTCGCGCGCATGAGCTTGTGGGAAGCCGGGCTCGACTACGATCACGGCACTGGCCATGGCGTCGGCGTCTATCTCGGCGTGCACGAAGGCCCGCACCGCATCGCCAAGTTCGTCAACACCCAGCCGCTCGAGCCGGGCATGATCGTCTCGAACGAGCCCGGCTATTACAAGACCGGCGCCTACGGCATCCGCATCGAGAACCTACAGGTCGTCACGCCCGCCGCCGAGATCGAAGGTGGCGAACGGCCGATGCTGGGCTTCGAAACGCTGACGCTCGCGCCGATCGCCCGCGAATTGATCGTCAAAAAGCTGCTGACGAAAGAAGAGATCGCCTGGGTCGACGCCTACCACGCGCGTGTGTGGGACAAAATCGCCCCGCAGCTCGACGGCGACGCCAAGGCGTGGCTGGAAAGCGCGACCAAGCCGCTCTAGGCTTTCCCCCGCAGAAAGGGGGAAGCTATGGACCGGGACGAGATTCCGCCGATCGACACCGCAGCGAAGCCGACGCGCCGCGGTCTCTGGACAGGCGCGGCAGCGTTGGCGCCAGCGGCAATGCTGGTGGGCGCGGCGGACGCTGTGACGCCGAACCGTAACGCGTTGCGCCGCATCGTGGCGCGGCAGAAGGACGAGACGGTCGCCCTGCTCCAGGATTGGATCCGCAATCCCACCATCGCCGCCGAAGGACTCAACGTCGAACAAGGCGCCCAGTACATGGCGCAGCTTGCACGCGACTCCGGCTTCCAGACCGCCGAAATCGTGCCGACCGACGGCGTGCCCGGCGTGTACGCGACGCTCGACGCGGGCGCGCCGAAAACGCTTGCCGTCTACTTCATGTACGACGTGAAGCAGTTCAATCCGGAGGAGTGGTCCTCGCCGCCGCTGGAAGCGCGGCTGGTCGACAATCCGCTCGGGCGCATCATGGTCGGCCGCGGCGCGGTGAACCAGAAAGGACCGGAGATCAGCTTCCTGGCCGCGTTGCGCGCGCTGCGCGCCGCCGGGCGCCAGCCGCCGGTGAACATCGTGCTCGTCTGCGAAGGCGAAGAGGAAATCGGCAGCCCGCACTTCCATCAGATCGTGCGCCGCCCCGACATCATGGCGCGCCTGCAACAAGCCGTTGGCGTCTTCATTCCGAGCGCATGGCAAGACCCGACCACCGGCGGCGTTAGCGTCAATCTCGGCGTCAAAGGCATCATAGAGTGTGAGCTGATCGCCAGCGGGGCACGCTGGGGCCGCGGGCCGACACGCGACATTCATTCCAGCACCAAAGCGATGGTCGACTCGCCGGTGTGGCGGCTCGTCCATGCGCTTGAGACGCTGGTCAGCGAAGACGGCAACACGCCCGCCATCGATGGCTGGTTCGAGAACGTGCGCCCGCTCACCGACCGCGAACGCGAACTGATCCAACTGAACGCACGCAACACCAGCGAAGAGGACTGGAAGCAGCGCAACGGCGTGTCGCGCTTCATCGACGATCTGCCGTGGGCGCAGGCGTTGGAGCGCCTCGCCTCCCAGCCCACGGTGAACATCGAAGGCCTGGTCGCCGGCTACACCGGCCCCGGCGGCATGACCATCCTGCCCCACCGCGGCGTCGCCAAGCTGGACTTCCGTCTGGTCCCGAACCAGACGCGCGCCGAAGCGGAAGCAAAGCTGCGCGCCCACCTCGATGCGCGCGGCTACGAGGACGTCGAAATCAACGTCAGCGGCGGCTACGACCCGACCGAGACCGCGGAAGAGTCCGCCATCGTGCAAGCGCAGCTCGCCGTCTATCGCCGCTTCAACGCGCGCGCGACGCTCAATCCGCGCCTCGCCGGCTCATGGCCCGGCGCGGTGTTCACGGCCGCGCCGGTCAGCCTGCCCGCGGGCCAGTTCGGCCTCGGCCATGGCAATGGCGCGCATGCGCCGAACGAGTATTTCCTGATCGACAGCGTCAATCCGCGCGTTCAAGGCATCGAGGGCGCGGTGATGGGCTTCATCGACATCATGTACGAACTGGCGCGCTGATGTTCGTCGGTCACTACGCTGCGGCGTTCGCCGCCAAAGCCATCGAGCCGAAGGCGCCGATGTGGACGCTTGCCGCTGCGGCGCAGCTCGTCGACATTGGCTGGGCGAGTTTCATCATGACGGGCGTCGAGCGCGCGCGCATCGATCCGTCGCTGCCCGGCTCCAACCTCGACCTCTACCACATGCCATGGACGCACTCCGCGCCGATGACGTTGGCGTGGGCCGTGGGCGCGGCGTTGCTGGCGAAGCTCCTGCTGCGGCTGTCAACGTGGGCCAGTGTCGTCGTCGGCCTCGTCGTCGCGTCGCACTGGGCGCTCGATTGGCTGGTGCATCGCCCCGATCTCGAACTCTGGATCGGAGGCGAGAAAGTTGGACTCGGCCTCTGGAATTATCCCGTGCCTGAGCAGGCGCTGGAAATGGGATTGTTGGGCGTGACGGGCGCGATGTGGGTCGCGAGCCGCAAGACGCTGGGCGCCGCCGCGTGGCCGGCGATCGCGCTGATTGCGGCGCTGGTCGTTCTGCAAATCGTGCCGATGATCATGCCCGGCGAACCGGAAGGCGAGGTCAGCGCCGCGTTCGGCGCGCGTGCGCTGGCGGTGTATCTGATTGTCGTGGGCGCAGCGGCGCTGACAGAACTGCCCCGCAAAGCCTCCTAGGGGAAACACATGCCCAACACGGAACCCGTCCGCGCGCTCTACGCCGCCTTCGCCAACGGCGACATGCCCGCGGCACTCGCGACCATGGCCCCCGACATCGTCTGGAACGAAGCCGAGAACTATCCCTACGCCGACCGCAACCCCTACATCGGCCCCGAAGCGGTGCTCATGGGCGTCTTCGCGCGCATCGGCGCCGATTGGGATGGCTTCGCCGCGAATTCGGAAGAGATGATCGACGGCGGCGACACCATTGTCTCGCTCGGCCACTACAGCGGCGTGTGCAAGGCGACCGGCAAGCAGATGCGCGCGCAATTCGCGCACGTCTTCCGCGTCAAGAACGGCAAGATCGCCGCGTTCCAGCAATACGCGGACACGCTCGGCACCGCGATCGCAATGGGACGGTGACGTTCCTGCGCTCAGCTGCTGCGCTTGATCCACTCGTCTTCGTCGATCACCTCAACGCCCAGCTTCTCGGCTTCCGCCAGCTTTGAACCCGCGCCGGGCCCCGCGACCACCAGATCCGTCTTCTTCGACACGCTGCCGGACACCTTGGCGCCCAGCGCAATCGCGCGCGCCTTGGCTTCGTCGCGCGTCATTTTTTCCAGCGTGCCGGTAAAAACAATGGTGAGGCCGGACACCTTGCTGGACGTCGCGGCCTTCGCCTCATCCTGCGGCGTAACCTCTTTCAGCAATCGCGCAAGCGCGTCGCGATTGTGTTTCTCGGCGAAGAAATCGACGAGATGCCCCGCCGCGACCGGGCCCACGCCGTCAATGCGCGCCAACTCGAGATAATCATCGCCCGGCGCATCCTTCGCCGCAGCCTTGATCGCGCGCACCACATCGCCCCAGCCGCCAAACGCCTGGCGCAGACCTTCCCACGTGCGCGCGGTGACGCCTTTGATCTTTGGCGGCTCGCCGCCGTCGAACAGGTCGCCGCCCGGCTTCAGCGCGTCCGCCGCCGCGATCAGCGCATTGCGCGCGCCCTCGCCGACGCCATGCACGCGCTCCAGTGCTTCGTATGCTTCGCCTGGTGCTGCCTTCACCGCGCGCAGCACCGCACCTTCGAACGCCGCCCAACTCTCGAAGCGGCGCGCCAAGACGCCCGCCGTCGTCTCGCCGATGTCGCGGATGCCCAGTGCATAGAGGAAGCGGCTGAGCTCCGGCCGGCGGCGCGCTTCGATGGCTGCCAACAAATTCGTGACGCTCTTCTCGCCATAGCCCTCCCGCTCGGACAGCTCCGCGCGCTTGGATTTGAGCTTGAAGATGTCGGCAGGTTCCTTGAGCCAGCCCAGGTCGTGGAACTCCTCGATCTGCTTGGCACCCAACCCTTCGATATCCATGGCGCGGCGGGCGACGAAGTGAATCAACCGCTCCACCACTTGTGCGGAGCAATTCAGCCCACCCGTGCAGCGGGCGATGACGCCCTCTTCGCCGGGTTCCAACTCACGCGCGACATGGCTTCCGCAAACGGGGCACGTCTCGGGAAATTGATACTTGCGCGCGCCCTTGGCGCGCTTCTCCAGCAGCACATCAACAATCTGCGGAATGACGTCGCCGGCGCGCTGTACCACCACCGTATCGCCGATGCGCAAATCCTTGCCGCCACGAATGGCGCCGCCGTCGGCGCCCACGCCGGCGATGTAGTCGGCGTTGTGCAGCGTCACATTGGTGACCGTGACGCCGCCGACGAACACCGGCTTCAATCGCCCCACGGGCGTCAGCGCGCCCGTGCGCCCGACCTGGATGTCGATACCCTCAAGCGTGGTCGCCTGCTGTTCGGCGGCGAATTTGTGCGCGATCGCCCAGCGCGGACTGCGCGAAACGAAACCCAAGCGCTGCTGCAAACCGAGGTCGTCAACCTTATAGACGACACCGTCGATCTCGTAGGCAAGCTTGGATCGGCTATCGAGAATGCTCTCGTAGATCGCCAGCAACTCCGCCGCATTCTTCGCGCGGGTGATGCCGGCAAGCGGGAAACCCAACTTCGCCAGCCGCTGCACCGAGTCGTACTGCGTGGCGGCCAGCGGCTCGCTCAGTTCGCCCCACCCGTGCGCGAAAAACCGCAGCGGCCGTGTCGCGGTGATTTTCGGATCGAGCTGGCGCAAGGCCCCAGCGGCTGAGTTGCGCGGATTGACGTAGGTCTGCTTGCCCTCGGTTTCGAGGCGCCTGTTCATCGCCGCAAACGCGGCCTTCTCTATGTAAACTTCGCCGCGCACCTCCAGCACGTCCGGCGCGCCTTTCAGGACGTGCGGAATGTCGGCGATGGTGGCGAGATTGGCGGTGACGTCTTCGCCTTCGCGGCCATCGCCGCGCGTCGCGCCCTGAACGAACTTGCCCTTCTCGTAGCGCAGCGACGCCGACAGCCCGTCGATCTTGGGCTCCGCGGTGATCACCGGCGGGCGGTCCAGATTGAGGAACCGCTGCACGCGCGCGACGAACGCGTGCGCGTCATCGGCGTCGAACGCGTTGTCGAGCGAGAGCATCGCCACGGCGTGGCGCACCTTGCCGAAACTGGCCGCCGGGGCGGCGCCCACGCGAAGGGACGGACTGTCCTCGCGCACCAGATCGGGAAAGCGCGCTTCGATGGCGGCATTGCGCCTGCGCAGGGCGTCGTACTCGGCGTCGGTCAGCTCCGGCGCGTCCTTGCCGTAGTAGAGCGTATCGTGGCGCGCGATCTCCGCCGCCAGGCGCGCGAGTTCTTCGGCGGCTTCCTGCGGCGTCAGCGTGTCGACCGATTTTGCGCGCACAGCCCCTCCTTACCGAGGGAGCTTAGAACACCGTGCCGAACGTGCGGCGCAACCAGCCGCGGCGGCGGGCTTCGTCCTCGGCGACCGGCGCGACGCCGCTGTCTGTCATCAGCGCATACGAGCGTTGGTACCACTCGCTGCCTGGGAAATTGTGCCCGAGGATCGCCGCCATGCGCTGGGCTTCCTCGCTCATGCCGACAGACAGATAGGATTCGACCAAACGGTGCAGCGCTTCCGGCACGTGCGACGTGCGCTGGAAGTGCTCGTCCTCGATCACATTGCGGAAGCGGTTGATGGCGGCGAGATGCTGGTCGCGCTCGAGATAGAAACGGCCGACCGACATCTCCTTGCCGGCGAGCTGGTCGTAGACCATGTCGATCTTCAGCCGTGCGTCGCGCGCGTAGGGCGAATCCGGAAAGCGGCGCACGACATCGGTCAACGCCGCGAGCGCACGCTCGGTGGTGCCTTGGTCGCGGCCCACGTCGAGGATGCGCTCGAAGTGGCACATCGCGACCAGGTAGTAGGCGTACGGCGCGCTCTCGTTGCCCGGGTGCAAGGCGATGAAGCGCTGCGCGTCCTCGATGGCCTCATCGTACTGGTTGGCCATATAGTGCGCGTACGCTTCCATGATCATCGCGCGGCGCGCCCACGACGAGTACGGGTGCTGGCGTTCGACCTCCTCGAACGCGCCCAGCGCTTGCTCCCAGCGGCGGCGGTCGAGATTGTCGGCGCCGCGATTGTAGATGCGCGCGACCGGTTCGTCCGAATACTGCACCCGCTCGCGATCGGTGACGCCGCCGCAGGCGCCAAGGCCCGCCGCCAGCAACGCCAAGGCCAGCCCACGCGCTGGATTCAGGTGTCGGAGGGTCATCCTCTGGCCTCTTCTTGGTCAGAACAAATCGGTGCGCCGCGAGCCGGCGTCCCGCTGATACAGGATGGCGCGCCCGCCGCAAAGCGGCTGCGGCTGTGGCACGAACGGGTGGGCGCTCAGCGGGCGGCGGCCAAGGCGGGGACGGCTTCGCGGACCGTTTCGACCTCGATAGCAGGCTCCCAGCACCAAGCTTCCGGCGTATCCAGCAAGGCGCGGACGAGGCGCGCGTTGAGGGCGTGGCCCGGCTGGTCCGCCACAAAGCGGCCACAAATGGGCGCACCGGCCATAGCCAGGTCGCCGATCGCGTCGAGCATTTTGTGCCGGACGAATTCGTCGTCGAAGCGAAGCCCGTCCGGATTCACCACCCGGCCCGAGTCCACCACGATGGCGTTGTCCATCGACGCGCCGAGACCAAGCCCGGCGGCGCGCATGGCGTCGGCGTCGGCCAGGAAACCGAACGTGCGCGCGTCGGCGATTTCGGTGAGGAACGTCTGCGGCGTCAGCCGCACCCGCCGGCGCTGCACGCCGATCGCGGGGTCGGCGAAGCGAATGGTGACGTCGAGGTCGAGGCCGTCGAAATCGGTGGCGGGCAGCAACGCGGCGCTCTTGGCGCCCATGCGCACTTCGATCGGCTCCAGAACGCGGATCATGCGCTGTTCGGCGTGCTGCGCCTTGATCCCGGCGTTGAGGAGCACCTGCACGAACTGGGCGGATGAGCCGTCGAGGATCGGCAATTCCGGGCCGTCCACCTCGACCAGCAGATTGTCGACGCCAAGCCCGGCGCATGCCGACATCAGGTGCTCAACCGTCGCCAGTTCGGCGCCGTAGGCGTTGGCGATCGTGGTGCAATTGCGGGTTTCTGAGATCGAATCCGCATGCGCGCGGATGGCGTTGTCGCCCCCGCGCATGTCGCTGCGGACGAACACGATGCCGGTATTCACTGGCGCGGGCGTCAGCGCCATGCGCACATGCGCCCCGGAATGGACGCCAATCCCGGCGCACATGGCCGGGCCCGCAATAGTCTGCTGACGACGCAACGACTTCACCCTCTGTCCCCCCGCAGGGCTTTTGGGCCCCCCGACCCAAGCCTTCGTGTAAGGCGCCGGTTCCGCCGCTCAAACACACGTTGCGTTACGGTTTGTGACTGTTCGGCGAACTCTGCTAGTGGACTGAATTATGGGCCAAAATATTCCTCCCCCGCCGCCCGATCCGCAGGCGCTTCTCGCGCTTGCAAAAACTGGCGGGCCGAAGGCGGCGCTGGCCGCGAAACGGGCGGCGGTGCTGGCCGAGCGGAAGGACCCAGCCCTGGCCCGCGAAGCGCTGGCCATCGCCGCCAGGCTCGAACCGGCCGATCCGGCGCCGAAACTGGCGCTCGCCCGCCTCCACGCCGAGAACGGCGACCTGGCTGCCGCGCGTGCGGAAGCGCGAGCAGTGTTCGCCGACAGCACCGACCCGCGCGCCCGGGCGCGCGCGGCGTTCATGCTGGGTGAAATGGCGCGCGTCGAGGGCGACATGACCACCGCACGCGACGCCTACGCGACCACGCTCCGCATCGAGGACACGTTGCTCGCCAGCGACCGCACGGACGTCACCGCCGCGCGTTGGTTCGCCCGCGCGCGCGGGCGCCTTGCGGAACTCGACGCGCGCAATGGCGAATTCGCGCGTGCGCGCGCCGGCGCCGAAGGCGCGCTCGCGCTGTTGCGTGCGGCCGCAGCGCAGATCGGCGAAACGCCCGTGCTCGCCGCCGACATCGCCGACGCAGAGATGCGCCTGGGCGCGATGGAACTGGACGCGGATCAACCGGCCTCCGCCACGCGCCGCTTGCGCGAAGCCATCGGCCGCTACGAGGCGCTCGCAGCGACAGAAAAAACCGAGCCGCACTGGCGGGCCGTGCTCTCCGATGCGTGGGCGCTGATGGCAGAAGCGGAACTCGCCCGCGAGGAACCGCAGCGCGCGCGCGCCGCGATGGACAAGGCGCTGCAAGCCCGGGTGCGCCTCGCCGCCAGCCATCCGCAGGAGGCGTGGGCGCTCGCGGGGGCATGGCGCGTCCGCGCCGCTCTGCTGGAAGCGCTGCAGGATCACGCTACGGCGGCGGACTCACTCGTGCAGGCGCGCGCGATTGTCGAGACGCTGCTGAGGCAAACGCCGGACGAGGAGGCCCCCCTTCGGTTCTGGGTGCATACCCTGCTCGATCAGGCGGACCTCGCGCTGCGCTGCAAGGACGCCGCCGCCGCGCGCGAGGCAGCCGATACGGCGCGCGCGGCATGCGAGCGCTTCGCGCGGAAACCGGGCGCGCACCCGGCCTGGTTCGGCGACATCGGCGCCTGCTGGGATCGGCTTGGCGAAGTTGCGCGCCTCGCGCGCGCGCCGGCGCAAGCGCAAGACGGCTTCGCTCGCGCGGTGGAGTTCCGCCGCATGGCGCGCGAGCGCGCGCCGGACAACGTGCGCTTCGCGCGCGGTCTTGCGGCGGCGTTGGTCAAACTCGGCGAGGCCGAACTCGAAGCAAGCGCCAACGCCTCCGCGCGCGCTGCGTTTCACGAAAGCGTGGCGTTGCGACTCGACCTCGTCGCCGCCGCACCGAACGACGCGCGCGCCGCGCACGCGCTCGCCGCCGCACTTGAGCGCGTCGGCATCGCCGCCCGCGCTTGCGGCGACGTCGCGGCCGCGCGCGGCGCCTGGGAAGACGAGTTGGCGCTCGCCGACCGCATCTTCGCGCACGACGACGTCGACGGCCTTCGCTTCTGCGCCATCGTGGAATCGCATCTCGCCGGCCTTGGCGGCGTGGACGCCGAGCACTACCGCGTCAGCGCGCTCGCGAAGTTCGACGAGCTTGCGAAGGCCGGCGTCATGACCACGGCGGAAGCCGAGCTCCGCAAGAAGCTCTGGGGCGGGTGAGACTCACGGATCGTTGGCGGTGCGCTTCGGCGGCGGGGCCACCGGCGGCAGCCCGTAGAGTCGCTGCGCAGACCCAGGAACGCCCAAGACAAGCCGCCGGACGATCATCTCGCCTACACTCAGGTCCACCAAGGCGCGGTGGTCCTCCAGCCCCAGCAACGGCGCCAGAATCTGCGCGTCATGGATGCCGGTGCGCAACGCGATCAGCGAGTTGCAGTTGGCGAGCACCGTCTGGCTGACATCGGTCGGCCCCTGCCAGCCCCCGCGCAATTGCGCGAGATTCTGGTTGGCCAGCATCAACGAGATGTTGAACTTGCGGCACTCGGCGAGCGCGATCGCCGCCTGATCCGAGGCCATGGTCTGGAACTCGTCGCAATAGACGCGAAACGGCACGCGCTGATCTTCCGGTATGTCGCTGCGCCCCATCGCGGCTTCATTCAGCGCCATCAGAACAAGCGCGCCCGCCAAACGCGCGCCCAAGTCGCTCATTTGACCCTTGTTGAGATTGACGATGACGATGCGGCGCTCGTCCATGGCCTTGCGCAGATCGAGGCGTGGCTTATCGCCGCCGATGAAGCGGCGCATGCCTGGACCCGTCAGGTGGTTCAGCTTGCAAGTGATGTACGGTGAGATGTTGTCAAGCGACCACTCACCGTGGACTTCCTGGATCTCGTCCCAGAGTTCGACCACGTCGCTGTCCGTGCACTCTGACAGCAGCTTCCGCCGGAACTGGGAGTCGACGAGCACCTTTCTGAACTTCAGCAGCGTGCGATCCTCGTCTTCCTTAGCCGAGTGCAGCAACGCCATGACGCCTCGAAAGACGTTGTCGAACAACGGCCCGAATGCCTCCGGCACGCCAGCGTAGATTTGACGGAAATAGCTGATCAGCTGGCTCGAGATGCGATCGCGCTCGGCGTCAGGATGGCGCATTGGCGTGTGGAGCGGGTCGAGGCGCCACGCGTGCGTCTCATCGCCCAAATCGATCCAGATCACGTCGCGCCGCCGCTTGCGCGGCACGGCGGCGCGCACTTTGTGCGCCAGGTCGCCGTGCGGATCGATCAGCAGAATGCCCTCGCCATTCCTAATGTCCTCGAGGCAGCAGTTGCCAATCAGGGTCGACTTGCCCGAGCCCGCCACGCCGCACACGAAAACGTGGTACGGGCGATCGCGTGCGGCGAGGCGCACAGACCGCCCCGCTGCATCGACGCCCAGAGTGAGCGCGCCGTATCCCGCGCCAATCTTGACGTTGTGCCGGCCGTAACGGCGTAGATCGCCGGAGGTGGGCCAGAAGCGCCAAACCGGCAGCGCGCCAAGCGGCACCGCCATGCGCAAATCCAGGCCCTTCGCGGCGCCGGCATGGCGGGTACAGCCGAACAAGGCGAGCGCGAGTGCATTCAGTCCTTCTTCGGTCAACGCGCGCGCGGAGGCGACCTCGACGCCGACGCTGCAGCCGCACCCCGCCCCGAGCCATGTGGCGATGCAGTCGCGCGCCGCCTCGTTGTGTGGGCTGCCTTTTTCGGCGAGCCGGTACGAGGCTGACACGAGCTGTTCGCGCATGCCGCTCTCAAGCTGGAAAGGCCGGAGTTCGAACGCCAGCGTTTCCACGCCGAGATCGAACGCGATCCGCAGCGCCTGTGTAAGATCGGGCTCGCCCCACCCCATGGGCGGCAGCCAAAGCGCGCCATCCACCGCTCCCTCCACCTGCGTGGGCCGCGGCGCCAACCGAACGACCGACGCGCAGCGCTTGGGCGGGGACGCGGCATCGCTGCAGAACTCGGCCCCCGGCGCCACCGCGCTCAAGAGGGCCGAAAAACCGGCCGCGGACTTCGCTCGCGCGCCCGCCCGGCTGCCCGCCAATTCGATGTGCCAGCCCTTGTCGCCGCGGCGGAACTCGATCCGGACGGTTTCGCCAGCGCCCATCTGCGCGACCGCCTCCAACAGCGGACGCGGGCGCACCAGCGCGCCAAAGTCCGGCGCGCGCCGCGCCAGCTCGTTTTGGGCAGGCCCGGGCAGATCGTAGTCCGCGAGCCGCGCGCGCTGTGTTGCGAAACGTTCTTGATTGACGGGCGTGTCCGGCCGCGACGGTCGTGGAAATTCATGCACCGACATATGCGCCTCCAGGGACACACGATAGCCGGGACAATGAACGGCGGCATATTGTACAACCCACAGACAAGGCCGCTGTTGTCCGTACTGTCGGACCATTCTATTCCACTGAGGACATTGGATTTAACTGCATTTCGAAACTACTGGCACACTGCGACAACACCGGTATACAACCGAAAGCCACTTTCGATGCCGCACTCGCCCGAACCAATTTCAAAGCGCATTTCATCGCAGCCGAGCACGGCGATCATTATCGAGGGTCTGCTCACACGCCTCAGACTCTCGGTGCGGAACCTGGCCGACAGAACAACCATTTCTGAGACATCTATTCGAAAATGGCTGTCCGGCGGCAACATAACGGAGACGAGCCGCCGCACCATCTGCAGAGAGTTCGGTTTTGCATCTTGGGGTCAACTGGAGCGTTTCGTCGTTCCTGCCGGCGAGGTGTTTGCGCTACGCCGCTACGCGCAAGATCTCGAGTACCTGTGGCGTCACTACATCGACGCTGGCGCTTCGCCGATCTTCGAAACCAAGATCGCCCTGAGCCTGGGCTTCGGCTTTCCGAAAGAAGCCAACGGTAAGCTTCGCAGGGCGATCTCCACCGGCAAGATCACGCTGCATCGCATCGAGCAGCCGCGCGACGTCCAGCGATTGGCCGCGCTCGCCGCCAACGCCTTCTATTTCGACGGCAGTCGCGACTATGTGCTGCGCATCGTGCCGCCGATCGAAGAAGCCGCGCTGTTCACGTACCCGAATTTCATTCGCTTCGGAAAGAAAGCGCTGGTGTTCGGACGCACGCACAAGATCGGCGCCCCGGGCGCCAACGATCCGCTCGTGCTGATGACCGGCGAAGCCGCCGAGACCATGGGCGACCACCTGGAGACGTCGATGTGGTTCGACAACAACGCAATGCCGCTCTCCACGTTCGACGAGCAGCGCAGGCTCGACGACTGCAGAGGCTGGGCAAGGCAGATCGCGGGAGACGGCGGGCCGGACGCTTTCGATCGCCACTATCGCGAGCTGACCGCGTCCACCAAGGCGATGGAAGCCATTCGCGTTTGACGGATCGCCCTTAGCGCGGGTTCATCTGCCGGCGAAGGAACGCAGGGATTTCCAGCTCTTCGTCGAGCGACGGATCGCGCGGCTCCTCGGCGCGGCGCGACGCCGGGGCGGGCTCAGGCGCCGCTTCTTCTGCGACGCCGAAATCCGCGAGCGATGCATCGCCGTCGTGCGTCTCCGGCTTTTTCCAGCCGAACAGATTGAACCCGCCGCCCGAACGGCGCGGCGGCTCGACGTCGTTGGCGAAACTTGGGCGCGGCTCTTCATACGTGTCGCGCGGCGCCGGCGCCGGCTCGGGCTCGCGCGCCGCCGCCGGCGGACGCGGCTGCACCACTGGACGGCGCACCGGCGTTTCCGAAGCGCGGCGCGCGGGCTCGATCACGGTCTGCTGCGTGACGATGGCCTCGTCGTCGATGCCGGTCGCGACCACCGACACCCGCATGCGGCCTTCGAGGCTCTCATCGAATGTCGAGCCCAGGATGATGTTGGCGTGCGGATCGACCTCGGCGCGAACCTCGTTCGCGGCCTGATCGACTTCGTACAACGTCATGTCGAAGCCGCCGGTGATGTTGATCAGCACGCCCTTGGCGCCGCGCATCGAGACAATGTCGAGCAGCGGATTGGCCATCGCGCCGTGCGCGGCTTCGAGCGCGCGGTTGGGGCCGGCGCCCTCGCCCGTGCCCATCATCGCGGTGCCCATCTCGGCCATCACGGTGCGGACGTCGGCGAAGTCGAGATTGATCAGGCCCGGCATCACCATCAGATCGGTGACGCCGCGCACGCCCGAGTAGAGCACCTGGTCGGCCAGCTGGAAGGCTTCGGCGAACGTGGTGCGCTCATTGGCGACGCGGAAGAGGTTCTGGTTCGGAATGACGATGAGCGTGTCGACGTGCTTACGCAATTCCTGCACGCCCGCCTCCGCCAGCTGCATGCGGCGCTGGCCTTCGAAGTGGAACGGCTTGGTCACCACCGCGATCGTCAGGATGCCGCGCTCGCGGGCGGTGCGCGCGATCACCGGCGCGGCGCCCGTGCCAGTGCCGCCGCCCATACCGGCGGCGACGAACACCATGTGCGCGCCTTCCAGGAATTCGATGATCTCCGGCTGGCTCTCCTGGGCCGCCGCATGGCCGACTTCCGGGCGCGCGCCCGCGCCCAGGCCTTCGGTGATGGAATGGCCGAGCTGGATACGGTTCGGGGTCTTCGCGCGCGTCAGCGCCTGCGCGTCGGTGTTGGCGACGACGAATTCCACGCCTTGCAGACGCGCATCCATCATGTTGTTGACGGCGTTGCCGCCTGCGCCGCCGACGCCGAACACCACAATGCGCGGTTTCAGGTCGCTGATCGTTGGCGCGCTGTAGTTGGTCATTGCCCGCTCCAGAGGCGATCCCGCGTCGCACGATTCGCCCACGCTCGCACCGCACCCTGGCGGGCGCGCTTTAAGTCTTCGTTAATGGTTGGAAACCCGCACGGCGCTTTTGCGGCGCCGCGGCGGCCAAACACAGATCACGACAAGGGAAATCGCCGCAAATCGCGCCGCAGCCGAACTCGAGCGGATGCACGCCGAACTGCTCGCCTTTCACGCCAATGTCAGTCCTGCCGCGCTTGCCGCGGCTGGCAAGATCGTGTGCAGATGGCTTGGGAGAATTCGATGCGTTTCGTCCTCGCCGCCGCCGCACTTTGGACCCTGGCCGCGTGCGCCTCCGCACCCGAGACGGCGAGCCACCGCGTTACCATTGGGCTGGGCGAAAGCGTCTTGGCGCGGATCGACGGCGGCGCCGTGCAGGTGATCGAACGTGCGTCCGCCGGGGCGCTGACCCCGCTTGAGCAGCGCACGGCGGCGCAGCTGGGCTCGGGAGACTACGATTGGGCCAGCGGCCCCACCGCCGCGCCGATGGTCTCGCACCCGGACGATCCGCCGCCGGCGCCGGTCCAGTCCGGCGTCGTGCGCATCCGGTTCATGCCAGTCCCAGGCAAGAACGAAACGCTGCTGGCGATCGAAAATGGCTACGACCGCGCGTTCGCATATCGCGCGCTGATCACCGTGCGCGGCCGCACGGAAGCGACCGACGTGTGCCTCGTGCGACCGGGTCTGCGCGGCATCGAACACTGGCCGTACATGATCGACCGCATTGAGATTTACGAGGTGACGCTGCAACCGTGGCGAGATGGCGATCCGGTGACATGCCGGTGACGCGCGGCAGCGCTCAGAAGTTCTCGCGCAGCCAGCCCCAGGTCCCGCGCCAGGCGTTGCGCAGCGAAGCCGCCGCGTGCGCGAGCGTGGGCTGGAAGGAGGTGTCGACATCCTCCAGCGTCGGGGTGTCGAGCCGCCAGCGCAACATGCCGGCGGCGGCGGCGTAGGCCGGACCAACTTCGCCATGGTCGAAGCCGCAGAGTTCGAACGGCCGGCCGAGCCGGACGGGAATGCCAAGCGCTTCAGCCGCCAGTTCGCGCACACCGGGAATCTGCGCTCCGCCGCCGACGAGCACGGCACGCTGCGGGGCATCTTCGCCGACAAAGCCGGCGCGCACCAATTGCTGACGCGCCGCCAACAGCATTTCCGCCAAGCGCGGGGTCAGAGTCTCCGCGATGACGCCGCGCAAGGTCGTGGCGGCTTCGAGCCGGCCATCGAGGCCGAGCCTCGGCGCCTGCACCGGCTCACGCGGATCGCAGGCGTCGCCGACCGCGCCGAATGCGACTTTCACGCGCTCCGCGGCGGCGAAGGTCGTCTGCAGCTTCACGGCGAGATCGCGCGTGAGGCGCACGCCTCCAGCGGCGAGCGTTTCCGCATGCACCAGCATGTCGCCTGCGAACACCGCAAGACCGATCGAGCCGGCGCCGAGATCGATGACCAGCGCGCCGTCTTCGCGCTCCTGCTGGGTGAGCGCACAGAGCGCGGCCGCCTTCGGCGCCGCGACGATTTCTTCGACCTCGGCCCCCGCTTGGCGAATGCACGCCTTCAGCGCGTTGAGCGCTTCAGTCGGCGCGGTGACGACGCACGCCTCCACCGCGAGCATCTTGCCAGGATGGCCGATCGGATCGGCGATGCCCTCGCCGTCGTCGATCATGTAGCGGAGCGGTTCGACATGCAGGAACGAGAGTTGCGGTGTCGGCGCGTCCTTCATCGCCGCCGCAATCGCCGCGTCCACGTCGCGCGCACAAATGGCGTTGCCGCGCACGCGCACCGCGCCGCGCACGAGGCGCGCACTAAGACCCGGACCGGAATAGCTGGCGACCACACGCGAAATCGGCGCGCCGGCCATGGCGGCCGCCTCTTCGATCGCCACCTGGATCGCGCGCGCGCAGGCGTCGAAATCCCCCGCCTTGCCCGATGCGATCGCCGGCGCGGTCTGCTGTCCGACGCCGAGCACGCGCAACGGACGGTCCGGATGCATGTCGAGCACCGGATCGCGGCGCGCAGCAAGGCACACGGTCTTCGAAACGCCGACATCGAGCGCCGCGACCAGCGGCGCGAGCAGCGCTGCGTCTTCCGCTGTGTGAGCGTGCGTGAGCGCCGCCATGCTCAAACGCCCCCGGCCAGCAGCGGACCGCCCGCAAGTTGGGGATGGACGCGCACCGCGAGACGCCCCGGCGCGCGCATGTCGAGCATTTCGACCGGGCGGTCGAGCAGCGCGTACTCGCCCTGCAACGCTTCCAGCCGCGCGAGCGCTTCGACCGCGCCCTGTTCCGGCAGCGCCACAGTGGCGCCGGACGTCAGCTCGACATTCCAGCGGCGGCCGCCCACGCGCACCAACTGGCGCAAACGCGCGCGCAGCTGCGGCAGATCTTCAAGCGCAATCAGCAGCGGCTCGGCGGCAGGCCCAGCGCCGGCGCCGACGACACGCGGCAAGTCCGGATGATCGGCGGCGCGCTCGGCCAGCAGGCGTTCGCCGTTGGCGTCGATAACAGAAACCTGGTCGCCCTCCTGCCAGAGCGCATATTCCTGACGGCGCGCGACTTCGACCCGCAACGTCGACGGCCACAACCGGCGCACGCGCGCTTCCGCAACCCAGTCGAGGCTCTCGATGCGCGCCTTCACGTCGTCGGGATCGAGCGACAGGATTGAGTGACGCCCTTCGGGCACGATCAGCGCGCGCACTTCGGCCATGCGCGCCTCGGTGATCTCGGGCGCATTCGCCATCGCGGCGACGTCGACTTCGCCGATGCTGAAGCCGATCTTCGCGGCGGCGGCGTCGGCGGAGCGCGCGAGCGCTTCGCGCGCGTCGAACAGTGACGAACCGAGCCACGCGGCGCCGGCGATGCCCGCGCCCAGGAAGAAGACCGCGCCCGTCAACGCCAAAGCGAGACTGCGGCCGGAGACCTTCACCTCGCCGCCCGCGATGCCGCCGCTCAATTTGATGTGCGCCAGCCGCGGCATGGGGCCGGGCGGGGGGGCGTGCCGGCGGCCACGGCCGCCTCCAGAACTGCGACGTGCTCTCACCGAGGCCATGACGCGTCCTCCAGGATCCACGCCACCAACTCGTCGTAGGTCATGCCCGCGTGCGCCGCCTGCTCCGGAACGAGCGATGTCGGCGTCATGCCCGGCTGGGTGTTCACTTCCAGAAGCGCGATGCGGTCGCGCTTGGGGTCGTAGCGGAAGTCGCTGCGCGTCACGCCGCGGCAGCCCAGCGCATGATGGGCCGCCTCTGCGGCGCGCATGCACTGCTCGGCGACGCTTGGCGGGATGTTCGCCGGCACCTCGTGCCGCGAGCCGCCAGCAGCGTACTTGGCGTCGAAGTCATACCAGTCGCCGTCGCTGGTCACGAAGATTTCCGTGACCGCGAGCGCGCCGCGATCGTGCATCACGGCGACGGTCAATTCCTTGCCGTCGATGAATTCCTCGACCAGCACGTCGTCGCCGAAGGTCCAATCCGGATCGAGCAATTGTTCGGGCGGGCGGTTGGCGCCTTCCCGCACGATAAAGATGCCGACCGACGAGCCTTGCGCGTTCGGCTTCACCACATAGGGCGCGGGCATTGGATGCGCCTTGGCCGCCTCGAAGCGGCTCATCAGCTTGCCATTCGCCAGCGGCAAACCGGCTTGCGCGAACACGGCCTTGGACTTGTCCTTGTCCATGGCGATCGCCGACGCGAGCATGCCGGAATGCGTGTAGGGCAGCTTCAGATAGTCCAGCACGCCCTGCGTGCGCCCGTCTTCGCCCCATTCGCCGTGCAGCGCGTTGAACACTTTGTCGGGATGGGCGGCTTTCAGGGCGGCGATCCAGCCGTCGTCCTGCGGATCGATTTCAACGACGTCGTGCCCGAGCCGGCGCAGTGCGTCGGCGCAGCCGCGCCCGGAGACCAAGCTCACAGGCCGTTCGGGGCTTAAGCCCCCAAGAAGCACCGCCACACGGGCCATCGCCGCGCCTCAACCAACCAACACCGCCCCGGCGAGCGCCTTTTCTGCGCCCATTCCGGAAGTGTCATAATGACACGCGCCACGGTTAAGGCATGGTGAGGGCGGCCGCTTTAGTTGCTGTTTTTTATGGTAAATTTGCCTTCAGACGTGTTGCGCGCGCTTAACCACGCCGGCGCGGCCCTCACCACGTCTTCGGCGGACGCCGCGCGCGTGAGATCGACATGGCGCCCGCGCCAATCAGGCCCAGCGGCAGCAGCGCCGCTTGGCCCGAACCGCCATCGCCGCCGCCGTCGCGGACGATGACGACCAGCATCAAGAGCCCGAGGCCGATGAAGAGCGCGCCGAAGCCGATGAGAAACGCCTTCTTCATGCGCGCCCCACCCGCTTGATCTCCCATTGCAGCTCAACACCGTGCCGGGCCTTCACCGCCGCGCGCACCTCCTCGCCCAGGCCTTCGATGTCGGCGGCGGTGGCTTCGCCCGTGTTGATCAGAAAGTTGGCGTGCTTCTCGCTCACCTGCGCGCCGCCACGGCGATGGCCGCGCATCCCCGCTTCATCGACCAATCTCCACGCAGAACCCTTCTCGCCGGAGGGCAACATGGGGTTCTTGAAGGTCGAGCCGCCCGTCTTCTCGCGGATCGGCTGCGAGCCCTCGCGCCGCGCCGTGATCTCCGCCATGCGTGCAGCGATCGCTGCGGGCTCGTCCGGCGTCCCCTGGAATGTGGCGCCGAGAAAGATGAGGCCGTCCGGAAGCGCATTGTGGCGATAGGTAAAGCCGAAATCGGCGTTCGTCAGCGTCACGCGTTTGCCGCTGCGATCGAGTGCTGTCGCTTCGACCAGCACGTCGCATGTCTCGCGCCCATAGCAGCCGGCGTTCATGGTCAGCGCGCCCCCGATCGTGCCGGGCACGCCGACGTAGAACTCCAGCCCCGCCACGCCTGCCTTCGCCGCGCCCTTCGCCACCATCGAGTCGAGCGCGCCAGCGCCGGCGCGGATGCGCGCGCCGTCCAGCGGCTCGACCTGCGCGAACGCGCGCCCCGCGAGCCGGATCGCAACGCCCGGCAGGCCGCCGTCGCGCACGATCAGGTTGGAGCCGACCCCGATCGGCAGCACCGGAACGTCCGGCGGCAGCGCCGCCAGAAACTGCGCCAGGTCGTCCGTGTCGGCCGGTAAGAACAGCGCATCGGCCGGCCCGCCGACACGAAACCAAGTGAACGGCGCCAACGTCTCGCCGCGCAGCAGCTGCCCGCGCACCGGCGGAAGGTCGAGTTCACTCATTGTTGATGGGCACTCTCATGCTTTTGAGCGGCGGCGCGGCTGTGTGCGATTAGGTTATCCCAGCGTTCGTGCTGGTTGAACCCCGACGGAGACGCGCACATGCGAATTATGGGCATTCTGATCGCCGCCGCGGCGCTTGCCGCGTGCGCCAGCGCGACCGAGCCGCCGGCCCAGACGGCGGCGGCGCAAGACTGCTTCCGCACCAGCCAAGTGCATGGCTTCGACGTCATCGACCGCAACCGCGTCGGCCTTCGGGTCGGCGCCAACCGCCAGTATGTGCTGACCACGATGTGGAACGCCTACGACCTCGACTGGGAGCAGCGCATCGCCATTCGCACCGCCACGGGCCGCGTCTGTGTCGGCAACGGCCTTGGCGTCGAGATCATCGGCGGCGACCCGCGCCGCACCTATCCGATCACATCGGTCGAACGCGCGCCGGAACAACCCGCCGCGCAGAACGGGTGAAACCCGAAGGAGATATGTTTGATGCTTCGTAGCGCCTTCCTCGCCGCAACCGCGCTTTCACTCGCCGCGTGCGCGTCAACCGAAACCGCCAGCAGCGGCGCCACAGAGCGTGATTGCTTTCGCGCACTGGACGTCAGCGGCTATGGCGTACTGGACGAGCATCGCATCCGCGTGACCGTCAGCCCGCAGCGCGAGTACTACCTGACCATCCGCCAGAACACGCGCGACCTCGATTGGGCGCACGCGATCGCCATCCGCTCGACCACGAGCTTTATCTGCGTCGGCAACGGATTGGGCGTGCAGCTGATGGGCGGCGATCCGCCGTTCCCCTATCCGGTTACGCTGATCGAGCGCGCGCCAGTCACCGCGCCCGCCGGCAGTTAAGCAGCAATCCCTCCCCGCATCGCGGGGAGGGATGAGCGGATCATTAGCGCGCGCTCACCGGCAAACCCGCCCGGAGCGCAATGCGCCCGAGCGCGCCCTGCACGATCACATCGAGTTGGCTCTTCGGCTGATAGTCGGCCGGCGCGACGTAGCTGACGCGATCTTCCGCGATCAGGCGCGAGATCTTGTCGAGGCTGCGCGGCTCGGTCCACTGATACGGATCGAGCACGGCGATGGCGCAGCCGCCCTGGCTGGTCACCATTTTCATCGACGGAATGTCGGTGTCGCCATCGCCGATAAAAATCATCCGCTCGAACGGCAGATCGCGCGCGTCGTCATGCACCCAACGATTGATCGCTTCGGTGTCGTGGACGTTGTCAATGCCCTTGTTGATGCGGAAGAGGAACTGCGTCTTCGTCGTGTAATTGATGGCAACGCTCGGCCACTTCGCTTCGCCCTTGGTGTCGTAGAGAAAGCGCGAGGCGAACACGTTGCGGAACCGCGGAAACAGCGGGCAGCCCTCGATCATCTCATAGATGCCCGATGAGATGATGTAGTGGTCGAGGGCGAGGCCCAGATCGTCGGCGAACGCGTCGACGCGGTCGAACCAATGATCGAGCCCGTCGAAGAAGTCCGGATCGGCCCCCGAGGCCCGCAATTGCTTGCGCGTCACCGGATGGCCCGCCGCGCGCGCACGGTCGAGCATCAGGTGCATGTAGACGAGGATCTCGTCTGCATCCTCGGCCTTCGCCAGGCGCTTCACTTCCAGCCAAAAGTCCGCGTGGTTCATGCCGGCGATGTCGGGAATGAAGCTGCGTTCCTGCAGATTGCCGCGCGCCAGCGTGCCGTCGAAATCGTAGACCATGGCGGCGCGGAGCGGCTTCGGCTTGCGGTGAGCAGTGTCGGCCATGCATCCGCGCTGCGCAGAGTCGTCGACGAGGTCAAATTGTTTCGGCATCGAGTCGCCCGCGAGACTAGCCCAGCAGCAGCACGCCGATTCCTTCGCGCTTTAACAGCTTCACCGCGTCTTGGTCGAACGACGCAAACGTGTCGGCGCCGAGGCTCGCGCCTTCGAATGCGATAACGCCGTCGGCAAAATCGCCTCCTTGCTCAAGCGCGGCCAATCCGGCGGTGACCGCCGGCCGATTGGCCTCCACCTTCGCACTCGCCATGAGCTGCCGAATGGCCTGAACAATCTCCGCGACGGCGATGCCGTACCCTCGCGACAGCACCCAAACAAACTCGCATAGGGTCGGCAACGGAATGGCGATCAGGTCGGCCTTCGCGAGCGCAGCCTGCGCGATCTTGGCTTGTTTTGAATCGTCCTCAACGATCGCGCGCACCAAGACGTTGGTATCAACCGTGATCCTCACGTTTTCTTGCGCCGCGCGCCGGCCCATCCCTGCTGGGCGATCTGGTTCATCTCGTCGACCGAAAGCGTGCGTCTGCCTTTTTGCTTAAGCATGCCGAAGACCGCCGAGATTTCGCCGGACGCGGCCGCCCGCACCTCAATCCGCCCATCTGGCAGCCTGCTGACGCTGATCTTCTCACCCGGGCCTACACCGAGATGTTCCAGCACGTCTTTGCGGAGCGTGACTTGCCCCTTGGCCGTAATCGTGAGCGTTGTCATCCCGCCAATGTAAGGTTAGATTGCCTTACTGTCAAGTGTCACTCCCGGGGCATGAGTCGATCCCGCAGCGCCCGGACCCGTTCCAGCAGCGGCCGCGCTTGCGCGAGCGTTGCGCCAAATTCGAACGACACGCTCTCCGCGCCCGTTGGTCCTTCGACCGTGAGGCTCTCCGCACCGCCGTCGGCGCAATCGGGGCAGCCGACAACATCCGGCAGCGCATCGAAATCGGCGCTTGCGGCGAGGCGTTGAATCTCTTGCCACTCCAGCGCGGAGAGCTGCGCGGTGAAACGCTGCGTGTCCTGCACCGGCCCGCCGCCGCCGCGCCCCGCGCGCGCTTCGCGGATGAGCACGGCTTGGCCCTCGCTGATCTCCAGCCGCGTGGTGCAATAGCCGACGCACATGCCGAACGAGGTCGTCGCCACGACACGGGTGACGGCATGCGTTTGAGCCGTTGGCCCTGCGGCGCAGGACGCCAGCGCAAGCGCAGCAATCGGCAGCAGCAAGGTCAACCGCATGTTTCGCCTTCTTTCAATGCATGGTCGCGGAGCCGAGATGAGCGTGCGATGAATGAGGCGCAGCAAGCGCCTCAATCCGCCCTGACGGCGATCGCGCACCCCGTAGACGACCCGTCGGACGCCTGAATACTGACTTCGTAGGTTGGGATGCGTTCGTTTGGCGCAACAAGCCAAACACGCCAGACACGGTCGCGCAGCCGGGCGCGCCACCAACCTTGTTCAGGCGAAGTCGAGCGGCCAGGCGTGCAGAGCTCCCTAGCAATCCTTACGGCGCTAGCCATGTCTCGAACGCGATCGGTCGGCAGCAGCGATGAACTCGTCCCACAAGCAGCCAGAGCGAGAACGCCAACGAGCAGACATCTCATCAGCGGCATGCGATCACTCCTGCGGAAGCTCCCAGCGTACCAATCTATAGCCCACGTCCAACGCGTCCAGGCCGAGCAGCGGCGCGTAGCGGCTGCGCCACGCGCCGCTGGCGACATCATCGCCCAGCCGTTTCAACCCATCTTGCGCGTCGATCTTGGCGAAGGACGACATCGACCTGCGCGCGCCGTCATCAAGATACACTTCAGGCCGGCGCCAATACGCGCCGAGGAACCCGTCGACGCAGTCGTGCGGGATCGGAACCGGGGCGGCTTCGAACGGGCCGAGCTCCCCCGCCATGTCCGAGAGCTTAGGCATGATCCGCCGATCCAACTCAGCGAGCTCAGGGAAATAGTCCTGGGTCAGCCAGAAATCCGAAGCCTCGACATCGAACGTCAGCAGCACGATGCGGCGGCGCGCGACGCGGCGCATCTCGCGCAGGCCCGCGCGCCAATCCGACCAGTGATGGATCGTCAGCACCGCCATCGCCGCGTCGAACGCATCATCCACGAACGGAAGAGATTCTGCCGCCGCGCACACGCACGGCGCGGCGTTCGCTGGGCGCTGGGCGATCATCACGTTGGAGGGCTCGACGGCCCGCACGATACGATCGGCCGGCTCGTACGACCCCGCGCCCGCACCAACATTGATCACCAAGCGCGCATCGCCCAGCGCGGCGGCGATGGCCGACGCAATGCGCGGGTCCGGGCGGCGGCGGAGCGCATAGCCTTCGCCCAGACCCAAGCCATCGTATACCGCTTCGGCCAATCTAGCCTCTAAGCCGCAGCCGCGCCGAGCTTCGCCGGCAGCGCGTTCGCGTACGCCGTGATATCGCCCGCACCGAGGCACACCACGATATCGCCAGGCCGCGCTTCGGCGCGGACGAGATCGGGCAGATCGTCGAGGCTTTCGAGGCGGCGCGCGTCGCGATGGCCGTGACTCTTGATGCTGGCGGCGAGAGTCTCAGCGCTGATCCCATCGATCGGCTGTTCACCCGCCGCGTATACATCCGCGACGGCGACGATGTCAGCGTCGTTGAAGCAGGTGGAGAAATCGCCGAACAGATCGCGCAAGCGCGTGTAGCGGTGCGGCTGCACCACGGCGATGACGCGGCCCTCCGTCATTTCGCGCGCGGCGGACAGCACGGCGGCGATCTCGACCGGGTGGTGGCCATAATCGTCGACGATGCGAACCTCGTTCCAGTAGCCGGTGGTGGTGAAGCGGCGCTTCACACCGGCGAACTTCTTCAGGCCCTTGCGGAGGCCCGCGTCGGTGACGCCCAATTCGCGGGCGACGGCAATCGCGGCGACGGCGTTCTGCACGTTGTGACGCCCCGCCACCGGCAAGAAGAGATCGTGCAGCGTCACCCCCGGGCCCTCGCCCTTCTTGCGCGCGACCACGTCGAACGTGGAGCCATCGCGGGAGGGGCGCACATTGACGGCGCACACGTCCGCCTGCGGGTTGAAGCCGTAAGAAATGATGCGCCGGTCGCGCACCTGCGCGGCCAACGCCTGCACCTGCGGATGATCGAGGCACATCACCGCGAAGCCGTAGAACGGGATGTTCTCGACGAACTGACGATAGGCGTCGTTCATGGCGTCGACCGAGCCGTAATGATCGAGGTGCTCGGGATCCATGTTGGTGACGACGACGGCGGTGGCGCGCAGGCGCGTGAAGGTGCCGTCGCTTTCGTCGGCCTCCACCACCATCCACTCGCCCTCGCCCATGCGCGCGTTGGCGCCGTAAGCGTTGATGATGCCGCCATTGATGACGGTGGGATCCTTGCCGCCCGCATCCAACAGCGCGGCGATCATCGAAGTGGTGGTGGTCTTGCCGTGCGTGCCGCCGACGGCGACGTTCCACTTCAGCCGCATGATCTCGGCCAGCATCTCGGCGCGGCGCACGATCGGCACGCCGCGCGCGCGCGCTGTATCGACCTCGGCGTTGCCGTCCTTGATGGCGGAGGAAATCACCACGACGCCGGCATTGGCGGCCGCCTCGGCTCTGTGGCCGATCGTCACCTGAATGCCCTGCGCGCGCAGACGTTCGATATTGGCCCCGTCCTTGGCGTCGGAGCCGGTGACCTCGTAGCCGAGGTTCTTCATCACCGCGGCGATGCCGGACATGCCAATGCCGCCGATGCCGACAAAATGAATGGGCCCGGTGTCGAAAGGAATGGCGCGGCGGATCATGCTTCAGTTTCCCACATGGAACGCGCTAGGCAACGGCCAATCCCAGCCTCTTCGCGTTGCTCGCCATTTTCCTGTCGAAGGTCAACAAGCGCGCCGCCAGCCGCTGAACAATAGCAACATGAACCGCATCCGAGCCCCGAAGCGCAAGGTCGTCCCGGCGCACCAAGACAGCTGCGTCGACAATATCCGATCCCATCGTCTCCGCCCGCTCGCAGCTGACGGCTGTCCAGCGGTCAAACTCTTGCAGCGCCGAGCGGGCGTCCTTTCCGGTGATGAGCTTTCCGCGAGCGAAGCGCTGGATTGAAGCGCCGAACTCGAGCGAGGCGAAGTCGCTCACGATGAGCCCCGCATCCGCGGCGGCAATGGCCGCATGGGCGCGCTGGCTGAGCGGGTCGTTGACAAACAGCGCCACGAGCACGCTCGCGTCGAGATAAAGCCTCATAGGCTCCCTTCGTCGCGCCACTTCAGCATTTGGGCGACGGGGCTGCCCTTTGCTTTGCGCGCGCGACGGCCTTGGGCAAGCCTGTCCAAATCGGCGCTGGTCATGCGCCGCGGCGGCGCTGCGGCCGGCCGCATTTCGACGACCGGCTTGCCGTGCCGGGTGATCGTAACGCTTTCGCCCTTCTCGGCGCGGTCAATCAGTTCGGAGAGCTTGGCTTTGGCCTCGGCGACGGAATAGTGCGGCATCGGACCATTATAGTCATCGTATGGTCATTTGTCGACCCGCAGCTGCGATGGGCTAAAGCCGATGCGCGGCGGCGAAGCTCTGCACGTCGTAGAATTTCTCGGTCTGCGAGTCGAAGATCTGCACCTCGCGCGCGCCGGTCGAGGCGACGTTCTTTGCTTGCTGCACCGCCTCGGCGGGCGAGTCCGCCACCATGTGCGTCAACACCGCGCCGGTTGTCCGGGCGCGCGAGCAAATCTGATAGCGCTTCATGCCAGTTCTCCGCCTAGAACCGCGACCGCAGCAGCGCGCGCGAGCGCGCCAGCACAGCGGCCGGCCCTTGGATGGTCAGGAGCGCGAGCACATAGGCGAGGCCGAGGACGCCCGCAACCAAGAGCAACGGCTGCACCTGAGCTGCGCCCACGCCAAACGCCTGCGCCAGCGGAAATACCAGACCGACCAGCGTCGAGATCACAACCAGGCGCAGCGCCCGCTGGCGCGCGGCGCGGCGGCGCGCGCGCTCGGCGGTCAGCGCCATAACGTCGAAGCGGAAGCCCGGATCGGGCGTCCGCGGCGCTTCGCCCAGCAGGGCGGCCAGATCGAGGTCGTCACTCATCGCTCGCTCCCGTGACGCCAAGCGCCGCCTGCAGGCGGGCCCGGCCTCTGGTGACATGGGATTTTACCGTACCCAGAGGCAAACCCAAAATCTCTGCTGCTTCCGCGTGTGTGAATTCCTGGCCGAGGCAGAGCGCGAGCGCGGCGCGCTGATCCTCCGGGAGATCCTCCATCGCCTTGCGCAGCGCGAGCCGCTGGGCGGCGCGCGCCGGCGCCTCGCCGGTGTGGGTGTCGCTCAAGTCGGCGTAGGCGGTTTCGCGCACCTCGCGCCGGCTTTGGGCGCGCCGGGCGCGACGCCAATACTGGAAGGCCACGCCGCAAATGAAGGTGCGCAGCGAGGACGTTCCATCGAAGCGGTTGAGCACGTCCCATGTGCGCGCGAAAGCCTCCTGGGCCAGGTCGTCCGCGTCGGCGTAATTGCCGGTGACGCGGCGTAGAAACGCCCGCACCGCGGCCTGGTGCATGTCGACCAGGCGGCCGAAGGCGGCAAAGTCTCCGCCTCGCGCCAACCCGATCAGGCGCGCCTCCTCCCCGGAATTCATCGCAGCTCAGGGGCGGCGTTGCGTGAGCGTGATGATGAGCGAGCCGACGGCGAGCACGCCCATGGTGACAGCCACGATCAGGAAGGCGAACGCCCATTCCTCCGCGCGCACCCACCAATAGCCAACGCCAAAACCCGCCGCGAGCGCGAGAAACACGAAGAACGTCCACAGTGCGCTGTTGCGCGGCGTCGGCGTGCCCATGTCCATTTCGTAGTCGCTGCGCTCCGCCGCCATCTTCAGCAATTCGGGCGGCGGCTCCTTGCCCTGGTCGACGTACGACTTGATCAGCTTCATCACCTGGCGGTTGCGGTTCTCGGCCTGAAACATGCCGATGACGGCGATGAGCATCCCGAACACGGGAAACATCAACCACCAATAGCCCTGAAAAAACTCCGCGAACGTCATCACTTGCGCTCCAGTTTCTCACGTGCGTCGCGGAGGATGGCGTCTTGCTGGGCGCCGTCGCGCGCCATGCCCCAAACCGCCATCACCATCCCGAACACCGGAAACACCAGCCACCAGAAGTCGCGGAACAATTCCACATTCATGTGCGCCTCCCTGCCGCCCCAACTGAGCGCTTTCAATCCTCTACCGCCGCAGGCGGCGGACCTGGATGCAGGACGGACGCCGGTTTCTAGCCGGCGGCGGCCTCAGCCAAGTCGGCCAAGGACTTGGCCGCCTCCGGCTTGGCGGTGGCGCGCGCGGCGGCGGCGCGGACGGCGAGGCCGTGCGGGTCGGAAAGGCGGCGCTCCAGCAGCGAGCAGAGGGCCGCGGGCTCGAATTCCTGCTCGGTGAAGATGTCCGCTGCGCCGACGGAGGCGAGCGAGTCGGCGTTGGCGGTCTGGTGGTCGTCGGCTGCGGCGGCGAAGGGCACAAGGATCGCCGGCCGTCCCGCCACCTGCAATTCCGTCACCGAAGACGCGCCGGCGCGCGAAATCACAAGGTGCGCCGCGCCAAGGCGCTGACCCATGTCGTTGAAGAACGTCGCCACCTCGGCGTTCACCTTGGCGTTCTTGTAGACCTTCTTGGCGGCGGCCACCTGCTCCTCGCGAACCTGATGCACGACGTCGAGACGCTGACGCAGCGGCTGCGGCAGGCGTGCGATGGCGTCGGGGATCACCTCGCCGAACAAACGTGCGCCCTGGCTGCCGCCGATGATCAGCAAGTTGAGCCGTCCGCCCGCCGGCGCTTCGGGGTAGCCGCGGTCGCGGGCGGCGAGGATCGGCGCGCGGACCGGATTGCCCACCACGTGCTTGCGCTCCTCCGCCTTCGCGGGAAGCCGGTCCAGCCGCTCGAAGCCGCAGGCGACAACCGAGGCGCTGCTCGCCATCGCGCGATTGACGCGGCCCAACACCGAGTTCTGCTCGTGGATGATGATCGGCGCCTTATGCGCACGCGCGGCCATCAACGCCGGAAAGGACGGATAGCCGCCGAAGCCGGCCACGAGTGCGGGCTGCAGCTCTTTGAACCGCGCCTTAGCCGCATTGATGCCGCGCCAGATCTTGAACAGCGCCGGAATCGCCGTAAACGGATTCATGGTGATCGACGCCGCCGCGACGTCCTCGATGCGCTCGGCCGGAAAGCCTTCCGCGTAGCGGCGTCCGCGCGCATCCGTCATCAGAACCACGCGCCAGCCGCGACGGAACATCTCGTCGGCGAACGCCGCCGCTGGAAAGAGGTGACCGCCGGTTCCTCCGGCGGCGATGACGACAAGCTTCTTCGACATACCTAATCGCGCCTGCGGCCAGCGTAGAGATAGGCTCCTGGCCGGTCACGGAGAAGGGAGAGACAGAACCCCAACGCCAGCGCCGAACCGACCATCGAGGAACCGCCGAACGAAATGAACGGAAGCGTCATGCCCTTGGCTGGCAGCAAACTCAAGTTCACCGCGATGTGGATAGAAGCCTGCGCGACTAGGAGCGTGATCAGGCCGGCAGCCGCCAGTTGCTCGAACGGTTCGTTCAAGCGGCTCGCGCGCGACAGGCCGCGAAACGCAAGCGCGCCGAACAACACAATGAGCCCCAGCGAAGCAAGCAAGCCGAATTCCTCGGCCGCGACCGCGAAGACAAAATCGGCATGTGCGTCCGGCAACAAGCGCTTGATCTCGCCCTCGCCCGGGCCAGTTCCAAATGCGCCGCCCGCGCTGATCGCCTCGAGCGCGCGATTGACCTGATAGGCCGCGTCGCCCGAGGGATTGAGCCACGCATCCACCCGCTCGCGCGCATGCGGAACCAGCTTGTAGATCGCGAACGCGCTGACGCCGGCAACCGCGATGCCGCCGAGGATCCAACGCAGGCTCATGCCCGAAAGAACCAGCAACGCGCCGAGCGAAAGCGCCAGCAGCGCCGTTTGTCCGACATCGGGCTGCGACAGCAGCGCCGCAGCCGTCAGCGCCATGAGCACGATGGCAATGAGCCGGCCCGGGAACCTGGCGTCGCGCATGCTCTCGCCCAGCATCCACGCCCAGACGACCATCAGCGCCGGCTTCAAAATCTCGGACGGCTGCAGCGAAAAGAACCCGAAATCGAACCAACGCTGCGCGCCCTTCACCTCCGGCGCGATCAGCCCCGCCAGCGCGCACAGCGGCAAGAAAATCGCCACCAGAACGGTCGCGGCCCGCCGCACCTGCCGCGGCTCGAGCGAGGCGGCCGCCAATACGACAAGCGCGCCCAGCGCCGCGTACGCGGTCTGGCGGCCAGCGAAATAGAAGGCCTCCTCGATGCGGATGCGCGCCGTCGCCGCCGGCGAGGCGGAGAGCGAGAACAGGATTCCGAGCACGAACAGCGCCGCCGCGATCAGCAAAAGCGGCCGGTCATAAGTGCGCACCCGGTCGAACGCGCCGCCGATCCGTTCGGCGATGGCGTTCACGCCGCGCCCCCGTTGCGTTGCGGCGGCGCCTCGGCCAGCGCCCGGACATAGGCTTTGAACTTGTCGCCGCGATCTTCGTAACTGGAAAACTGATCGAACGACGCGCACGCGGGCGAAAGCAGCACGACCGGACGCGGTTCGCCGGACGCGCGGGCGTCATTGAAGGCAAGCTTCACCGCTGCTTCGAGATTACCGGCCATTGTCACCGGAACTTTGCCGCGCAGCGTGTCGGAGAAATCGCCCGCCGCTTGGCCAATCAGATACGCCTTGGCCATGCGCGGGAAGAATGGCGACAGTTCCGCGATGCCGCCTTCTTTGGCCACGCCGCCCGCGATCCAGTAGACGCGCGGATAGACCGCGAGCGCCTGCGCGGCGGCGTTGGCGTTGGTGGCCTTCGAATCGTTGACGAAGCGCACGCCTTCGATCGTCGCCACACGCTCGAGGCGATGCGGCAAGCCGGCGAACGTCGTGAAGGCGTGGGCGATGGTGCGATGGTCGACGCCGAGGGCGCGCGCGGCGGCGTAGGCAGCGGCTGCGTTCTGCGCATTGTGTTTGCCGGCGAGGGCTGGCGCTGCGGCCAGCTCAGCGACGATCTCAGAGCGCCCCGAAAGGGCGTCGACAATCTTGCCGTCGAGCGCCGAGACGCCGCGCCCCAGCGCCTGCCCCGACGAAATCGGCGCGACGCGCTGCACGGCGAGGCGCGTCAGTTCCGTGCAGGCCGCCGCGCTATGGAGATCGTCGACCCCGATCACCGCCCAATCCTGCGCGCCCTGATTGAGGAAGATGCGCTTCTTGGCGGCCACGTAATTCGCCATGTCGCCGTGGCGATCCAGATGGTCTGGCGCGATGTTCAGCCACACGGCCACATCGAGACGGAGGCTGTGGGTCAGATCGAGCTGATAGGAGCTCAGCTCGATCACGTAATAGGCGCCCGCGTGCAGCGGCGGCAAATCGAGAACTGCGTCGCCGATATTGCCGCCGAGGCGAGTATCTTTGCCGGCCTCGCGCAGGATGTGGGCGATCAGCGCCGAGGTCGTCGACTTGCCGTTGGTGCCAGTGACGCCGATCAGCTTCGGCCGCTGGGTCGCCGGCAGCGCGTTCACAGCGCGGGCGAACAGCTCGATGTCGCTCATCACCGGCACGCCGACGGCTTCGGCGAGCGCCACCACGCGGTGCGGCTCGGGAAAGGTCAGCGGCACGCCGGGCGACAGGATAAGCGCGGCGAAGGAACGCCAGTCGCGCGTGTTGATGTCCGACACCGGCACGCCGGCCGCCTCGGCGTTGGCGCGCGAGACGTCGTTGTCGTCCCATGCATGCACGCGCGCGCCGCCGGCCGCCAGCGCCCGCGCGGCGGCGAGCCCGGTACGGGCCAAGCCGAACACGGCGACGTCGCGGCCCTTGAACTCCGTGATCGGAATCATGTCCTCGTCCGGCGCTCGCCGGTAGCCAGTAGCCCGTCGCTTCCCAGCATCACGCGCAGCTCTCCATCGTGCGAGCTTCCTGCGCTGCTTTGCGGCGTTAACGCAACTTCAATGTCGCGAGCCCGGCAAGCGCGAAGATCACGGAAATAATCCAGAATCTGATGACGATCGTCGGTTCTTGCCAACCGAGTTTCTCGAAATGGTGGTGGATAGGCGCCATCAGGAACACACGTTTGCCGGTGCGCTTGTACACCGCGACCTGGAGCATCACCGAAAGTGTTTCGAGCACGAACAGACCTCCCACGATGGCGAGCACGATTTCGTGCTTGGTCGCCACCGCCACGGCGCCCAGAAGTCCGCCGAGCGCCAGCGAACCGGTGTCGCCCATGAACACGCGCGCGGGCGGGGCGTTGTACCAAAGAAAGCCCAGCGAGGCGCCCAGCAGCGCGCCGAGGATCGTCGCCAATTCGCCGACGCCTTCGACATGGGGGATGCCCAGGTAGTCGGAATAGTCCACGCGGCCGACCAGGTAAGCGATCATGCCGAACGTGCCGCCGGCGATCATCACCGGTACGATGGCCAGGCCATCGAGTCCGTCGGTGAGGTTGACCGCGTTGCCGAAGCCGACGATCACGATCATCGAAAAGACGATGTAGAACCCGAAGAGCTGCAATCCCCAATCGCTGAAGAACGGCAACGCTACGGCGGTCAGCGAGTCCCCCGCCATCAGCGCATTGATGAAGCCCACCACATCATGGGTTTGGTAGGGCGTCTTGGCGATCCATTCCGCGACCAGCATGATCAGCGCCGCAGCAAGCGCGACGACGAATTCCGCCCCCAGGCGCACTTTCGCCGAGAGGCCGCCATGGTGTTGCTTAGTCACCTTGGCGAAGTCGTCGATGAAGCCAATGGCGCCGAAGCCGACCGTCACGATCAACACCGCCCATACGTACGGATTGTCGAGATCGGACCAGAGCAGCGAGGCGATGCCGAGGCTGATCAGAATGATCAGCCCGCCCATCGTCGGCGTGCCCTTCTTCGTCAGCAGATGCCCCGCGGGGCCGTCTTCGCGGATCGGCTGGCCTTTGCCCTGTTTTTTCCGCAACCAGTGGATGAAGGGCGCGCCAATGGCGAAAGCGAGGATCATCGCCGTGAACATCGCGCCGCCGGTGCGGAAGGTGATGTAGTTGAAGAGGTTGAAGAACTGGGACTGGTCTTCGTATTGGGCCAAGAGCTCCAGCATCAACCGTCCCCTCTGAGCCGCGTCAGCGCGGCTACGACGCGGCTCATCTTGGAAGAATTCGAGCCCTTCACGAGCACGATGTCCCCTGCGCGTAACGACCCGACGAGGATCGGAATCAGCGCGTCCGCTGTCTCGGCATAGCCGCCGCGGCGCCCGGGCGGAAGCGCCTCCATGAGCGCGGCCATGCGCGGGCCAGCCGCGAACACCAGATCGATGCCTGCGTGTTCAATAGGTTCCGCAAGTCCCGCGTGATAAGCGCGTTCATCCGGACCCAGTTCCAGCATATCGCCCAGCGCGGCGATCCGGCGTCCGCCGGGCGCCGGTTGCCGCGCCGCCAATGTGGCCAGCGCCGCCGCCATGGATGCGGGATTGGCGTTGTAGGAATCGTCCACCACCAGGATCTGGCCGAACGGCGCGGCGACCGGCATGGCGACGCCGCGCCCGTCGAACGCGCGCAAATGCTCCAGCGCATGCGCGGCCGCATCGACGTCGGCGCCGACGACATCGGCGGCGGCGAGCGCGGCGACGGAGTTCAGCGCCCAATGCGCGCCCTCGACGCCGACACGGTAGCGGATGGTGCGACCGAGAATTTCCGCCTCGGCGTTCGATCCGGTGTCATCCATGTCGAAGCGGATCAGCCGCGCCTCGCATGCGGCGTCACGGCCAAAGCGAATGAGGTTGGCGCCGTTGCGCTCGGCGGCCGCGATCAAGCGGCTCGCGTGCGGCGCTTCGTTGGGAACGATGGCCGCGCCGCCCGGTTCGAGGCCTGCATAGATGTCGCCTTTTTCGTCGGCGATGGCTTCGAGCGAACCGAGGTTTTCCACATGCGCCGGCGCGATGGTGGTGACGATCGCGGCGTGCGGCTTCACCAATTGCGTCAGCGGCAGGATCTCGCCGCGATGGTTCATGCCCACTTCGAACACCGCAAAGGCGCTCTCGCGCGGCATTCGCGCCAAGGTCAGCGGCACGCCGAAATGATTGTTGTAGCTCTTCACCGACCGGTGGGTGGGGCCGCTGGCGGAGAGGCAGACCGCGAGCGCTTCCTTGGTCGATGTCTTGCCGACCGAGCCAGTCACCGCCACGCGCTTGGCGAAGCTGCGCTCGCGCGCGGCTTCGCCAAGTTGGCGCAGCGCCTCGAGCACATCGGGGACGGCGAGCGCGGGCCCCAGCCCCTCGACCGCGCGTGCGTCGGAGATCAGGGCCGCGGAGGCGCCGGAGACAAACGCCTGCGCCAGAAAATCATGTCCGTCGCGCACGTCCTTCAACGCGACGAACAAATCGCCCGGCTCCAGCGTGCGGGTGTCGATCGAGACGCCGCTCACGGTCCACGCATCGCCTTGGATCAGCCGCCCGCCGGTCGCGGCCTGCGCCTCTTCCGCCGTCCACAATGTCATGCTTGCGTCTCCAGCGCCGCGCGCGCCACATCTTGATCCGAGAACGGATGGGTGACGCCTTTGATGATCTGACCGGTCTCGTGGCCCTTGCCGGCGATCATCACTGCGTCGCCCGGCTTCAGCATCGAAATAGCCTCGCGGATCGCCTGCGCCCGGTCGCCGATCTCCAGCGCGCCCGGCGCGCCTGCCAACACCTGCGCGCGGATCGCGGCGGCGTCTTCGCTGCGCGGGTTGTCGTCGGTGACGATGACGACGTCGGCGTGGCGCGCTGCGATGGCGCCCATTTTCGGACGCTTGTCCGCATCGCGATCGCCGCCGCAGCCGAACACCACGACGATCCGCCCCGGCGCATGCGGGCGCGCAGCGCGCAACAGCACATCCAAGCCGTCCGGCGTGTGCGCGTAGTCGACGAACACATGGCCGCCGCTAGCGCTTTGCCCGACGTGCTCCATCCGTCCGCGCACCGGCTTCAACGCTTCCAGCCCGCGCCACACAGCGTCCGGCGTTTCCCCCGTCGCCAGCGCCAGCGCCGCCGCGCACACCGCATTCAGCGCTTGGAATTCGCCGATCAACGGCAGTTCGACCTTGTGCTCCCTGCCATCCCAGCGCAGCAACATCGTCTGCGCGTTAGGGCGCGGCAGAATTTCCACGATCTTCAGCGCGCCGTCGCGCGGCGCGCGCCAGCCGCAGAGCACGACGTTCAGCCCGCGCGCCCGCGCCGCCGCTTCGAACGCCCCGCCTTCGGCGGCGTCGGCATTGATCACCGCCACGCCTCCATCGCGCACCAAGGGCCAAAGCTTCAGCTTGGCCTCGCGATAGGCCGCCATGCTGACGTGATAGTCGAGGTGATCCTGCGTGAGGTTGGTGAACGCGCCTGCAGCGAACGTCACGCCGTCGATGCGATGCTGCTCGAGGCCGTGGCTCGACGCCTCCATCGCCGCGTGCGTCACGCCGTCCTCCGCGAGCGCGGTAAGTGTCGCGTGCACGGCGGCGGGATCGGGCGTGGTGTGGCCGAGATCGATCACGCCGCTTGGCCCGATCGCGCCCAAGGTGCCGAGGCTCGCCGCGCGTTTGCCGGCGCAGGTCCAAATCTGGCGCAGAAAATCGACCGTCGAGCTTTTACCGTTGGTGCCGGTGACCGCAACGATGGTCGGCGGCCGGCGCGGATAGAACGCCGACGCGGCAAGCGCGAAGGCGCGGCGCGGCTCGTCGGCGATCACATGCGGCACGCCTGGGTCCGCGCCAAGATCGCCCGCCGAGAGCACTGCCGCCGCGCCGTTCGCCTTCGCTTGCGCAATGAAGTCGCGCCCGTGTGCGGCGACGCCCGCAAGCGCGGCGAAGAGAAAGCCGGGCTGCACACGGCGCGAGTCGGCGGTGAGGCCCGCGATCTCGATGTCCGCGGCGTCCGCTGGAACGCCGCTGTGGAAAAGTTCGGATAGCTTCATTGCTTCGGACCGGAGCTTCAGCCCCGCACTTCGCACGGAAACGCGGCCTCGCATAGGCGGACCTGAAGGTAAGTTGACATGCGCCCCTTCTAGCGCGCCGGCGCGCGCGGCTCTACGCGCAAACCGAGCATTGGCGCGATGCGGCGCAGCGTCCGCGCGACGGCGGGCGCGGCGACCATGCCGCCTGCCGCGCCCTCGCCGGTGTCATCGAGCGCGAGCACGATGACGTAGCGCGGATCGGCGGCGGGAAACACGCCAGCGAACGAGGAGAAATTGCGGCTTTGTTCGTAGGTCGCGTCATCGTTGCCCAATTTTTCCGCGGTGCCGGTCTTGCCGGCGACATCGAGCCCCGGAACATCCGCCGCGCGGCCGGTGCCCTGCGTCACCACCGCGCGCATGTACGCCAGCGTCTGGCGCGTCACGTCCGGGCTGAACACCGGGACGCGTTCGATCTGGGCGTCGGCGGCGCGCAGGATCAATGTCGGCGCGACACGCGCGCCATTGTTGGCGAACACGGTGTAGGCGCCCGCGAGCGACGCCGGCGTTGCGGCGAGGCCGTAGCCGAAACCCAGCCCCGCGATATCGCGCGGGCTTTGCAGACGCGGCGCCAGCGGCGCTTCGTTGCGGCTGAGTTGCAGCGCGGCGGGCGCAGTGAGTCCCAGGCGCTCCAGATAGCGCCGCTGCCGCTGACCGCCGAGCCGGATCGCCAATTGCGCCGCGCCGATATTGGAGGAGCGTGCAACGATATCGCGCAACGTGACGTACCCGGTCGACGGTTCGTGATCCTCGATCAAATCGCCGCCGACCTCGAACGGCGTCAGCGTGAAGAGTTCGCTGGGCGTCGTCAGCCGCTCCTGCAGCGACATCGCGACCGTGAACGGCTTGATGGTCGAGCCGAGCTCATGCACGTCGCCGGCGACGCGATCGCGCCGCGCATCCGCGGACGCCTGTCCCGCATGGTTCGGATTGAACCGCGGCCAGGACGCCAACGCCAGCACCTCGCCGGTGCGCGCGTCGAGCAGAATGCCGGCGCCGCCCGAAGCGCCGGCCGCGCGTGCGGCGGCGTCGAGTTCGATTTCCAGCGCATATTGCACACGCATGTCGATGGAGAGCCGCACCGGCTCGCCGCGCGCGCCGGCGGCGCGGATTTGGGCGTCCATGCCCCACTCGACGCCCGACAGCGGATTGAGATCGACATCGGTGAAGCCGAGCACGTGCGCGGCGTAGTCGCCCTGCGGATAGTCGCGGTGATGCTCTTGCTCGAAGCCGATCCCCGCGAGGCCGAGCGCATGCACGCTATCGCGTTCCTCCGGCGTCAGGCCGCGGCGGAGATAAACCAGTTGCCGGGCGGTGTCGGTGAGGCGGCGAATGGTGGCGGCGCGATCGAGATCCGGAAACACCCCGCGAAGCGCATCGGCGATTTCCTCCGGGCCCCAGACACGGTCCGGCTCGGCCGTCAGCGCATAGGCGCGCACGGTCGTCGCCAGCAGCACGCCGTTGCGATCGACGATGTCGGCGCGCGGCAACGGCGCGGCGGTCGCGGCGGCGCGTGGGGCCGCCTGCGGATCGCCGGAGAATGCAAGCTGCACAGCGCGACCGGCGAGCAACAGCAGCGCCGCAAAAACCGTCAGCGCCAGAAAGCGCACGCGGTTGCGCGCAGGCGCGGCCTCGGCCGGCGCGCCGAGATCGGCGCCGCCTGCGAACACCCCCGCCGGACCGATCGGTTTCACTCGCGCGCCTTGGCTTGGCGCGGCGCGGGCAAGCGGTCGTCGATCTGGTCCTGCGGCAGCGCCGCGGACTCGCCGCCGACCACCATGCCCAGCTTGCCTTCCGCCAGCGCCTCGATGCGCTCGGGACTTTCGAGTTGCGCGATCTCCGAGCGCAGTTCGCGCAGCTGCGCTTCGCGCACGGCGATCTCGTCGCGCAGTTCGCGCACGTTCGCTTCCGTCTTGGATGCGTCCGCTTTGGCTTTGTAGAGCCCGATCGCCAGCACGACGATCAGCAGCGCCGCACCGATTTGCAGCGCGCGCTTCAGTTGAGCTTTGTCCATTCGGCCTCCGCTGTGGGCGCGAGCGCCGGCGGTTCGAGATCGTCCCACGCGGGCGCGTCGGTGCGCACGGCCCAGCGCAGGCTGGCCGAGCGCGCGCGCGGATTGGCCGCCGTTTCCGCGTCGCCCGGTGCGGTGGCGCGCTTGCGCTCCAGCGCGAAGCTGGGCGCGCGCTCCGGCGGCAGGTCGGGCGCATAGCGCGAGCCGCGCCCTTGCGCGTCCGCGCGGGCAGTGAGGAATTGCTTGACCATGCGGTCTTCGAGCGAGTGGAACGACACCACGACGATGCGCCCGCCCGGCTTCAGCGCACGCTCCGCCGCAGAAAGGCCGCGCGCGAGTTCGCCCAGTTCGTCGTTCACCAGCATCCGCAGCGCCTGGAACGTCTTCGTCGCGGGGTGGGTGCGCGCGCCTTTGCGGCCGCCGACGGACTCCTCGACGATCTTGGCCAGTTGCAAGGTGCGCGTGATCGGCCCGCCAGCGCGTTCGCGCACGATGGCGCGGGCGATGCGGCGGCTCTCGTCGTCCTCGCCGTAGTGATAGATCAAATCGGCAAGCGCGGCTTCGCTCAGCCGGTTCACGGCGTCGGCGGCGCTCAGTCCGTCTTTTTCCATGCGCATGTCGAGGTCGGCGTCCGCTTGAAACGAAAAGCCCCGTTCCGCCTGATCGAGCTGAAACGAGGACACGCCGAGATCGAACACGACGCCCGTTAAGGACTCGTTCACGAGTTCGTCGATCTCGCTGAAGCGCGCGGCGAGGAACGTGAGTTTGCCCGGATACGCCTCGAGCAGCGGCTGGGCGCGGAGCGCCGCGTCCGGATCGCGGTCGAACGCGACGACGCGGGCGCCCTTCTCCAGCATCGCGCGCGTGTAACCGCCGCCGCCAAACGTGGCGTCGACATAGAGCGCGCCCGGCTCGATCGCGAGCGCGTCCATGGCTTCGGTCAGGAGAACGGGCGCGTGGCTCATTTATCCACAGACCGTCCGGCGAAAGCTCAACATCGCCCACATGTTACAGCGAGTCCGCGACAGAATCAGATAGTGCAACAGCGCAACAAACGGGGTGTCGGATGCGCGACTTTGGCAGCATGATTCCGCTGGGCGCCGGCTATGAGCCCGCCCGGGCGGCAATCGTGCGCGAACTCCCGGGCGGCAAAGGCGCGAAGCCGGAGCAAATCTTTCGCGGCTGGGCGGACCTGGCCGAACAGCGCATTGTCGCCGAACAACTGCTGCTGTCGGACTACCAGATCAGCGCGCCTGAGAGACAAGTCGCAGGCGACGGCGGCTTGTTTGCGGTGCTTGGCTTCCTGGATGCGCAGGCATCGACGCTCTTCGCTGGGCAAGTCGATGCGGGCGAACTTTCGAACTATATGGCCGCCGACGCGCGGCGCTGGCGCGATCTCCTGCGCGCGCTGCGCCAGCGCAGCACCGCAGCCAAAGACACGCCGCGCTACCATCAGCTGACGCGCGCGCTGGCGGCGGCGGAGTTTCTCGCCTCCGAGCCGATCGGCGACGCCGAGCGCCAGGAGTTCGCGTTGGGCGACATCGGCGCGGACCTGGACGAGAACCGCCGCACCGCAGAAATCAGCGCCAACTTCCTCGCCCGCCTGCGCCAGCCCAAGCCGACGCCGAACATCGCCATCTGCCTGCGCGACGCCAACGGCGACGTCTGCGGCGAGGCCGTGTTCGCCGCGCCCATCCCGGAGGCCAACGGCCAGCGCGACGAGCTCTTCACGGCGACGCTCAGAGCGGATCGCGAAATCGCCAACGTAGAAGTGAGCCTGACGCGGCGTGCGGTGGGATAGCCCTTACGGACCGCTGGCGTCCCGCCGGCCTAAGCTCGCCATCGGCAAGCCGCGCAGCGCCGCAACGAGCCGCGCTTGATCGGCTGCGCCAGTCTTTCGCAAAACGCCTTTCATGAGGAACCGCACCGCATTCTCGGTGACGCCGCGGCGGATCGCAAACTCGCGAACCGTTTGGCCGTCGGCCATCGACGCCGCGAGCGTCGCCTCAGCGGGCGTCAAACCATACCACGCCGCCAGGTGATCGACCGGCAAAGACGGCGCTTTGCCCTTTGCGCCCACCGTCATCAAGATTGAGGCGCCCTCCACGTAACCATCGAGTGCGAAGGCGGATTGCGCCGGAATGCGTACGGCGATCACAGCGTGCTCGTCGCCCTCCCGGTTTCGAGCCGTGAACGCGGCGCTTGCTGGCGTTGCCGCGCCCGCAAGCCGCTCCAGCTCCGCTTGCGCGGCGCGTTCGGCGAATGTCCACCGGCCATCGGCGATCCGGCCGGCGCCATCTTCAATGAAGCTGCGCGACGCGGGATTTGCGTTCACGATCGAAAGATCGTCGCGCAACGCAAAAATGCCGGAAGCGCACAACGCCAAAGATGCTTCAGCGGCGCCGGCGCGCAGATCCGCTTCCGCGATGCGTCGGCTGATGCGGACGGCGCGCTGGATGTGGGGTGCAACCAGCCGCATGCCGCGCTGGAGATGGGTCAGGTCTTGGCCGTCCGGACCCGGCATCACCCAGGCTAGACGCGCCCGGCCATCTCTATCGAGTGTGGCGACGAGCGCGCGCGTCATTTGCCAGTTCGAGAGAAAGTGTTTGTAGAGAGCGCTCTCGAATAGTTCTTCGCGGCTACAGAGATCGTCCGTGCACACGACGCGGCCTAACGGGGCTCCGCTCAAGGCGCGGCTCCATGGATTGGCGCCGGCGAAATTCGTTGCATAAATCTCGCGCGCGTGCGCCGCAAGATTGGCGCTCGCCACGAACCGCGCGCCACGCTCGGGCGGTCGCTCCCACAACAGGAAGTTCGCGCCCCACAAGGGGGGCGCGTAGTGACTGATGAAGCGCGTCAGCGCTTCATCCCAAGTCTCTGCATCAAGAGCGGCCTGATAGATGCCGCCGACGACTTCGTTGAATGCCTCCAGGTCAGCGCTCATCGCCAGTCCACCCGCTGGCGCTATGGCTAATACGGCGGCGCGGCGGCGACAAGCCGGCGTGCGCGTGCGCGCACGCTGGATGATTCAAGGGATGATGACTGGAACAGCTGTTACGCCGAATGAGTGAAATTGGTCCACCATACAGCCGCCAATATAGCCCCACCCCCATATGCGGTAACGATGCGCGCCTCGCGGGAGATCGCTGGCAATGGGGAGTGTCTGACTGGCGCCAGGCGACAAACGGATGGACGTGGCGCCGGTTTCCGTAGCCACGCGTTGAACGTAGTACTGAATATCAGAACAATGCGTCGTCGGCGCGGTGAGCTGCAAACCGATCATTGCGCCCGGCCCCTCCGAATTGATCGTGATCTCAGCGAAACCGAGACAGAGCAGGGCATTCGCGAACGGCGAACGCTCACTGCCCCGACACATCACGATGATAGGCTGGCGCGCCGCTTCGACAGCTCCCGGCGCGATCTGATACTGCGCGCCGGCCGGACCAACGATCGCCAGCGACATCACAAGCACCGAAAGCAGCACCCGGACATTCAATTGCATCTCACTCTCCTTCGTTTTGCCCTCGCTTCCGCTTCAACGACCCGCGTGGCTCAACCGGGCCGCGGCAAACGCAAAAGCCGCGCACGCTTCTCATGACGCTCCATTTCAGAGCGTTATCCGCCGCCGCAGCGCGACCGCGCGCTACCCAAATGGGTAGCGCACTTCAATTCCCGCAGAGTTAGCGTGCCGTGGAATCACGCCTGAAGACTTGAAGGGAGCGACGCCATGGTCCGAAATGTGCTCATTGCGACAGTGGCCGCGGTTGCGATGACCGCACCCGCCTTGGCGCAAACCAATGGCTCAATCGAGGTTACGCGCGCCAATCACGACCGTGACGTCGACATCGACGTAACGAGCGTCAGCGGCGCCATCTATCATGGGTTCAGCAACGGCTTCGGCGTGCAGGGCGAAATCCTGTACCACGACATAGAGGCAGGCCCGAGCGAAGAGCAGACCACACGCTACGCGGTGCACGGACTCTATCGCACGCAGACCTGGGCCGTGGGATTGCTCGCTGGCACAGGCGATTGGTTTGGCAGCGACTTCGATCACTTGGGCGTTGAAGGCGCGCTCTACTTCGATCGCTGGACGCTCGAGGGCTCGTATATCAGCGGTGACTTGCCGTCGGTTACATACGATCGCCTCAAAATCGCCGGCCGCCACTTCGTGACCGACAATTTCTCCATCGGCGGCGGCATCGCGTTCGCGAACGTGGATGACTTCGATTGGCGGTCCTATGATCTGAACGCGGAGTATCGCTTCGGCGCAGCCCCAATTACGCTCTTTGCCGGCTACAATCGCGCCGATCTCGACGACGATGTTGACAGTGTGCGCTTCGGCCTTCGCTGGGACATCGGCACGGGCAGCTTGATCGAACGCGACCGCCAGGGCGCGAGCTTCAACGACGTCGAAGCCTACATTCAGGACCTCTACCGCCCGGATTGAGCTTGGCTGCGCAATTTCATGGACTACGGCTGGCGGGGAGCCCGGAATGACGGGGTGATGGACTGCGTCCGATTAGGCAAAAAGCCAGTCGGCCCGAACGCGGGGCTCCCCGGATCGTTCTCGCGACCACCGGAGGCGACCCGCGGACGAGTCTTGTTCGCGCGCGCGCCCGGAGTTTTAGGTGGAAGTTGGCGCTTACAATCGGCGCGCGTACGCGCTAAATTCCACTTCATGGCCGACATCAGCTTCGAGGTATTTGACGCCCTCAAGTCCGTGGGCGTGGAAGACGAAAAGGCGCGCCGCGCCGCCGAAGCGCTCAGCGGCGCCGCGACGCGCACCGCGTTCAGCGATTTGACGGCTCGGATGGCTCGTGTCGAGGGCACGCTGCGGCTCCACACCTGGATGCTGGGCATCATTGCGGTGGCCGCGATGGGGACTTTCGTCCAAGGGCTGTTTCAACAGTAATTCAAACAAAACGCCAGTCGGCCTGTAAGCCGGGTTCTGTATCCTGGTCGTAGCCCAGGATGACGACCATTCCTCTGGACCATGCGTCGCCGCATGGTTCTCGCGACCAACCCGAACACAATCCGCGGACGGACCTGTCGCTTGCGCGACGCGTGCTCCTATTCGGTCTTGCTCCCGGCGGGGCTTGCCGTGCCCGCTTCCTTACGGTCGCGGCGGTGGGCTCTTACTCCACCGTTTCACCATCGCCTGCGTCCAAGGCCTCCAGACTCGCATCTGGCGACCGAGACGCTTTCGGCAGACTATTCTCTGTGGCGCTATCCCTAAGATCACTCTCGGCGGGCGTTACCCGCCGCCGTATCCGCGTGGAGCCCGGACTTTCCTCGGATACTTGCGCATCCGCGGCCGTCCGGCCGACTGGCGCGTGAGATATAGGCGCGCGCGCGCGCCCTGGCCAGATCACGCTCGCCGGATCGTGCAAGTCAGCGTCTGCTGCATGCGCATGGCGCTCTGACGCTCGCCGTCGAGGTTCGTGGTGATGACGCCGTCGGTGGACGATGAGCGCATCAGGCCCGTCTCTGGATCGTAGGCGACCGTCACTTCCGCGGGATAGTCGAGCGAGATGTTCTGGCCGTTGAAGTCGCCGCCGCCGGTCGCATGCAGCGTGCCGCGGAAGACGTAGGCCTGCGCGCCGCTGTCGCTGGTCAGCCCGGCGAACTTCACGTCGCTGGCGTCGACATTGAGATTGAAGGTCGGCGGAATGCCCATGCTGCGGCTCATGGCGTCCACCAGCTCGCGGATCATCGCATCGGTGTAATAGCGGTCGCCGACATTGAAGCCGCGTCCGAGCAGCATGCGCTCGGGGATCGAATTGGCGGCCGCGACGGCGAGGCGGTTCATGTCTTCCGGCGAGGTGCTGAACATCGGCGCCACGCCGGTCCCGCTCAACGTCGCCTCGGTCACCGTGCCATTCTCGCGCACGCTGGCGCGAAGATTGATCGGCCCCATCGAGGTGCCGCCTTCTTGCACGAATTCGTAGCCGCCGCCGCCCCGCGTCGACGTGAAGCTCTGCGTCATCGGCTCGACGCCGGGCGGACCGCGGCCGGCGTCTGAGACGGTGTACTCCACCGTGACCTGCATCTGCCCGGTGCAGTCTCGCGACGCGCCGGCCTCGAGCGGGATCCGCGTGCCGCCGACCGACCCGGGTTGGCACGCACAGAGCGCAGCAGCCAGCACCAACGCCGCCTTCGAGTGTCGCATGGGAATCCCCCGTGGTTTGCGCTCAGTGTCGCGTCAGCGCCGCCAGAAGCAAGCGCGTTTCGTCATCGGCGAAGCCGTCGATCTTCTCAGGCCTAAAGCGGCGCTGGAACGCCATCAGCGCGGCCTTGGTGTCCTCGTCCATGTAGCCCGTTTGCTTCACGCCGTAGCCAAACAGGGCGAGTTGCTGCTGCACGTCGGAGGTCGGGTCGTCGCCGCTGAGGTGCTCGGCGACGCGTGCGGGCCAGATCGCCACGCCTGCATCGGCGAGGCGTTTCCATGGAAACTTCTCGCCGGGATCGGCCTTGCGCGAGGGCGCCACGTCGGAATGTCCCACCACGCGCTTGGCGTTGAGGTCGGGCCAGCGTTCGAACACATCCCCTAGCAGCGCGACCACGGCTTCGATCTGCGCGTTGGGAAAATCCGGCAAGCCAAAATCGTGTCCGCCATTGACGATCTCGACGCCGATGGATCGCGCGTTGATGTCGCCCTCGCCTTCCCAGCTCGACGCGCCTGCGTGCCAGGCGCGGTGCTCCTCGGGCACCAGACTCCAAATCTCACCCACTTCGCCGACGACATAGTGCGCCGAGACGCGCGGCAACGGCGCGTCCGGCGCAATGTCCTCGGCTTGCCACGGGCCTGGGTATTTTCCCGCGACCGGCGCGGGGTCGGTGAGACGCGCGAGCGCAACCTCGGCGTTCTGCATGCCGGTATAGTGCAGCACGACAAGATCGATCGGACGCGTGCGCGCGTCGAAATTGGGCGAAGGGCGTTGGATGTAGCGAGTCATCGCCCGGCCATCCTGCCGGGATTACGCCAGCGCTGGAAGCTTACTTGCGCTTGGCCGCGGTCTCGACCACCCAGCCGGACGGCGTACGGCGCGCTTCGAGTACGCCGGACTCCGCCTGTCCGGCCGCGCGGCGGCGCGGCCAAAGGCGCATCGCCAACGCCGCGCCGGCGATCATCACGCCAATCACCAGAGCCGCTGCAAAGGCGAACATGAGCGCCAGCGCGCCGCCGATCGCCAAAACGACAAGCCCGGCCGCGCGCATGAAGGCGCTCACTGCGGACGAGCCAAAATCGGCGGCGTTAGCGGTCATCGCGGGCGGACTCCTGGACTTCCAATATGGAGCGCGAGCGTCGCCGATCAATGCGGCGCTCCTGCGGCGCGTTCTGCTACGGCTACTTCGCCTCGACCGACAGCTCCGCGCGAATGCGCGCGTAGGCGGCGTTAATCGCCGCAGTCTTCTCGCGCGCGATCTCCACAAACTCGGCCGGCGCGCCGCGCTGAAGCATGCGGTCGGGATGGTTTTCCGCCGCCAGACGCCGCCAGGCGTGGCGGACTTCGTCCATGGTCGCCCCCGGCAGCAGGCCCAGGACGGCGTAGGGATCGCCGGCGTCTGGGCCCAGATTGGTGGCCTTGATGCGGCGGAACTCCAGGTCGGAAAATCCGAAGTGCGTCGCCACCTCGGCCAGGTAGGCGATTTCGTCCTCGGTCACCGCGCCGTCGGCGGCGGCGATGTGAAACAGCCCGTCAAGGACGTCCTCCAGCAGACACGGCCGCGCACGGTACTTCCGGCCGATTTGCTTGGCGTAGGATTCGAATCCTAGGACCGTCTGCTGCGCCAGCATGAAGGCCCGCCGGAAGTGCGCCTCTTCGCCGGGCGGCGGGCGGAACACCTGCGCCGCGGCGGCCATCTCAGCCTCTGTCGTCACCCCGTCGGCGCGGGCCATTTTGGCCGCAAGCCCGATGACGGCGGCGGTGAAGCCCACATCGTTCGGGCGCGGCGCGCATTCTTCACCGAATTCCGGCGGATCGGCCTCCGGATCGAAGGCGCGCGCCGCCATTTCCACAATGCTGGACCAGACCGACATCGTCCCTCTTTTCGCCGAACCAAGTTTGGCGCGCCATGCGGCGCAATTGCGGGCTGCTGGAAACCGCTCGCCCTGTTCGCGGGTTTCCCCGGCATGAAACACCGCCATCTGTTGCGCGCCGCCATCGCCGCCGCCCTCCTGTTGGGCGCGCCGGCGGCGATGGCGCAGACCGGTCAGCGCTTCTTTGTCGCCGAAACCGTTGCGCCAAATCCGGCTGGTGACGTGCTCGAGGTCGCCGCCGCGACAGGACAGTTCACGCACTTTCTCGCCGCAGTCCGCGCCGCCGGCTACGAAGACACGTTGCGCGGCGAAGGGCCGTTCACGATCTTCGCGCCGACCGACGAGGCGTTTCGCCAGATCCCCGCGCGCGAATACGAACGGCTGCTGCAGCCCGCAAACCGCGACGAGCTCGTGGCCCTGCTTGCCTATCACGTGGTCGCCGAGCGCGTGACGAGCGCAGGCGTCGACGGCGTCGCACGGCTTGAGTCCGCCAACGGCCATCGCGTCCTGATCGACGGCCGCGACGGCCTGCGCATCAACGATCAACTGGTGACCATGCCCGACATCGAAGCGTCGAACGGCGTGATCCAAGGCATCAACACCGTGCTCGCGCCGCCGAGTCTGGTCGCCAGCCGCTAGCCAGGCGGCGCCGCGCCGCCCCGAAGCGACGACACCTCACGGCGCAACGCCTGCAACTCCTCCAAGATTCGCTTCTGCACCAGGGCTGCGTCTTCCTGCGCTTCGGCGATGTCTTCAACATCGCCCTCGAGCTCGCCCAGTTCTTCCTTGATCTCTTCCTGCGGCGCGGCCTGCACCGCTTCGACGATGACGCCGACGAAGAGATTCAGCACCGCAAACGCCGCGATGATGGTGAAGCCGAGAATGAACACCCATGCCCACGGATATTTCGGCTGCAGCTGATTGATCGTATCGCCCCACCCGTCGAACTGCGTCAACGCGAAGAGCTTGAGCGCGCTTTCGCCCAAATCGCGGAAGCCAAGCTCGTTGTGGAAGAGCGTCGTCCCCATCACCGCGCCGATGTAAAACACGATCGCCAGGATCGCGAACGTCGCCAAGATGCCCGGCATGGCGTTGAAGAGCGCCTCTACGACCCGGCGCATCTGCGGCACCGCGCTGATCAGGCGGAAGACGCGCACCACGCGCAGCGTCCGCAGCGCGGAGATCGCCGGATTGGACGCCATCCAGCTCAAGCCGACGACGATGACGTCGAAAATATTCCAGCCGCGCTTGAAATACGCCCTCGGACCTTGAGCAAGAAACTCGAGCACCAGTTCGGCGCTGAAGATCCAGAGGAAGTAGTTGTTCCACTGCTCGATCTGCGCGTGATAAGGGTTGGTCTCGCCGTAGTGCGCGTCGTAACCGAGGATCACCGCGTTCGCGACAATGCACAGGAAAATGAACGTATCCCACGCCACGTTGCGCGTGAGCGCGCGAAGAAAGCCGACACCGCCCTCCTTGCGCTTTCTTGGCGCCGGTCTGCGTTTCGCCGCGCCGGAGTCCGCGTCGCTCATGTCGATCCCTCACCTTGCAGCGCCGGAGGTCCCCGAAACCGGCGCGCCGGAGGCTAGGCGCGCGGCGGCGCCCGATCAACGGCTTGCATGTGGGATCGACTCACAGGCCGCGCGCGGTTTGCGCGGCGGCAAATCCGGGCGTTAGCCCGCCGCCGCCATCGCGGCTTCGTGCTGCTGGGCGGTCTGCGCGACCGCCTGGTGCTGCGCGGCGTCGGTGAGAATGTTCAGGATAAAGCCCTGCACGTCATACGTGCGCCCGCCCCAGTGACGGCCCGGCACGTGCCACACCTTCACTTCGCTCCAGTCGCCCGCTTCCGACACGTCCATGATCGGCACGTCGCGCGTGATTTCGCCGGCGTTCAGCCAGTTGGCGTGATCGACAATGATGAGGCGCGGCGACACGATCTGGCGCACGACAGCGACGTGGCCGCGGTTGGCGTTGGCGTAACCGTGCAGCACCAGCACGGCGCCTTCCGTCGGCGCTTGTGCAGTTTCGTAACGGTCCTGCGCCTGGCGCCACCACGTGTTCGCGTTGCCGTAAATCTCGACGCCGGATTCGCGGCGCGCAAACGGCACGCACTGTAGGCGCGCGCGGCTGTTTGTGACGCGCGCGATCGGCTCGAAGGCGAGGTCCGGCGCGCGCTCGAAAGCGCTCGGCGCCAGGGTTGAATGTGAAGACGGCTCCTCAACGGCGGCGGGATCGATGGCGAGATCCATCGACAACGGCGTCAGCGCATCGGCGTCGGTCGGCGCGGCGGTGAAGCCGGCGGCGGCCGCTGCCGCGAGAAGTATCGCGCGGGAATCCAACATGCCCTGTCAGCCCAGGCGGGCGCGTGCCCCAAACTGGCACACAGAAACGCCCGGGCGGACTTAAAGAAGACTTAAACGCGAAACTGAACTCTTCGAAAGGTGAGAGTTCCTATGGTAAACAAGTCGCAGTAAGACTAAATCTAGTTCCCGGTTTGGGTAATAGAAGTTAACGCCTAGACTGTCGCGATCATCAATAAATCTTAAGGCCGCTTCAGCCTACCGACGCTTGCAGTGTGAAGGGGTGAATGAAGCCTTGCGCTTCGTAGACGCGCCCGCCCCAATGGTTGCCCGGGATGTACCAGACCCGCACCTGCGACCAGTCGTTGTTGGGCGACACGTCAAGCACTGGCACGGCGACGCTGATTTCGCCGCCATTCAGCCAATTGGCCTGGTCGACCAGGATCAGCCGGCTGTTCTCGATCTCGCGCACCACCGCCACGTGGCCCCGGTTGGCGTCGCGATAACCGCGCATCACGAACACTGCGCCGGCGGCCGGGCGCTGCGAACGCGGATAGCGGCCGGCGGCGCGGTCCCACCACAGATGGGCGTCGCCATAGATTTCGATGCCGGATTCGGCCCGCGCGTACGGCACGCACTGGAGCCGCGCGGCGTAGTTGGCGACCCGCGCCGGGCCGTCGCGCCCGGCCGGCGGGGGCGGCAGCGCCTCGGTTCGCACGCCGCGCAAATCGCCCGCGGGCGATACGGAAACCGGCGTGGGCACGCTGGCGCACGCGGCCAACGCCGTCGCCAAGAGCCCCAGGGCCGCGCCCCGGGCCGCTATCCAAGCAGACCCCACCATTACGGAGCCGATCCTAATTCAGGGAGGTTGGGATCAGGTGAATGCGCCCTCCCGCCGCAGGGGCATGCTTGACCCAGGGGCCCAAAGGGCGGCACCGACGAACCTATGGCGACGCGCCGCACCTTGAATCTGGTTTCCCGGCCCTGCTTTCAGCAGGACCTCCAGTACGTCCAGATCATTTACGCCCACCATGTCCTGACCGGGACCGGGACCTTCGAGATCGAGCCGCCCAGCCTCAGGGACATGGCCGAACGCTGGGGCCGGATCGTCCAGCGCGGCTGGCCCTTCGTCGTCGCCTCGCCGCCGCACGACCTCAGCCGCGTCATGGGATTCGCCTACGCCACCCAATATCGCGACCGCGCCGCCTACGCGCGCACCTTCGAAGTCTCCGTCTATGCGGCGCCGACAACGCTGCGCAGCGGCGCTGGCGAAGCGATGCTCACCGACGTGTTAACGACACTGCGCGGCGACGGCGTGCGCGAGGCCCTCGCCTTCATCGGCGACAGCTACAACGTCGCGTCCGTGGGCTTGCACACGAAGCTCGGCTTCAAGCACGTCGGCACGCTTTCCAACGTCGGCGAAAAGTTCGGACGCCTGCTCGACGTCGTTGTGATGCAGCGCAACATTCCGCCCTTGCCTAGCGCTGAAACGCCCGCGGAAAGCTAGCGCGGCGCGCGTTCGCGGGCGCGAACTGCAAGCCAACTGCTGATCGTTCGCACAGAGCTTTAGAAATCAGTAACCTTACTTACGACATTCTCATGCGAATGGGAGGTAGATCGCGATGCTGCTTCGTAAGCTCGTGGTCGTTGGGTTGGCGGGTATTCTGAGTTTCGCGGCCAATATTGCAACCGCCGAAGATGCGGTGGCCCCTGTTGCAGTCGACGGCGTCAGCTTCGCTGACCCAAGCGACGCGTTCCCTGATCGCTTCAATGTCAGGATCGGCGAAGGCGACGGGCCGCGCTTTTCGGGCCTCGGCCCGGCGCAGCCCTCTCGCGGCGACGATCAGAACCGGCGCTACGAGGTGGCGGTGATGACCGGCGCGGGCGGCTTCGACGTGTCGTTCGCCCAGCGCGGCGGCGTCGGCTTCAACCGCGACGGCGACATCGAGCGGCAAACCCGCAGCTCCGAACTGCGCCTCGGCCGCGGCTTGCGCGACATGCCGCGCAACCGGGCCTCGTCTGCGCCGACCTGGTACATCTTCGCCGCGTCGGAAGACGAAGCCCTGGTCTGGCGTCCGGGCGTCCGCACCGATTTCGGCGGATCGGGCTCTTCGTTCGCCCTGCAGGACCGGGTCGAAATCGGCGACCTCCAGGCCGGCATCACCTACGAGCAGAACGGCTGGCAGGCCTCGCTGGCCTATGTGGAGCGGGAAATCAGCGTCCGCTCAGGCTCGCAGAACTATTCCCACGACGAGGACTTCGCCGGGTTTACCCTAACCTACCGGCACTAAGCGCACGCCCGGGGTGAAATCTTCGCCCCGGGTTCGCCTAGCGCTTAACAGCGGCCGGAACCTGTGGCAGCGTTTATGCATTGCTGCTTCGTAGTTGAAACCTGGGACGAGGCTGTAATGGGTGGGTCGAATACTCTCCGCACAGCGATGCTCGCGGGCGTCACGCTCGCGGTCGCGCTCGGCGGCGCGTCCGCCGCCTTCGGCCAGGATGCGGCGACAGAGCCCGGCCAAGTCGATTTCACCGATCCCAACACCGTGCTGCGCCAACCCGACCGAGCGGGCGTCGACGTCCGCGTGCGCGAAGACGCCGCCCCGCGCTTCGCCCCTGCCCCAGACGCCGAAACCACAGATACGCAGCGTCCGCGCCGGCTTGAGCTCTCGGTGGCCGCGGGCGGCGGCGACTCCCCGGTGGATGTCTCGATCTCGCAGCGCGCCGCCTTTGGCGCCGACGGCAACGGCGACATGAACCGCAGCGGCGCAGGCTCGGAAGTGCGCGTCGGGCGCAACCTGGTGCGCGAACAACGCGACGGCCCCCAAGAATCTTCGGTCTATGTGTTTGTGGCCTCCGACAACGAAGCGCTGACCTGGCAGCCGGGCACGCGCACCGACTTCGGCAACAGCGGCGGCTCGCTGTCGCTGCAGGACCGCGTCGAAGTGGGCGACCGCGCCGCCGGCATCACCTACGAGCGCAATGGCGTGCAGGCCTCGCTCGCTTACGTCGAGCGCGAAGCCTCCACCACCATCGGCAGCGAAAGCTTCTCGCAAGACGAGAGCTTCACCGGCGTCACCGTCACGATGCGCCGCTAAGGCGCGGATTTTCCTCTCGAGAGCTAGACCCTCGCGCCGCGCGGTAGCATGGTCGCGCCCGGGGGTGCGCCCTGAGCAAGCTGACCACCATCGTCGCGGTCGATGTCGCCGGCTATTCCGCGTTGGCGCAGACCGACGAGCACGCGGCGGTCGCGGCCGTCGCGCGCTTGCAGGAGCGGTGCGCAGCATCCGCCGCCCAGCACAACGGCCGCATCTTCAACACCGCCGGCGACGCGGTGATGATGGAGTTCGCGAGCGTCGCCGCTGGCATCTACGCCGCGGCCGAACTCGCGGCCAATCCCGATCCCCCTATTCGCGTTGGCGTGCATCTGGGCGAAGTCACCACGCTGGAGAACGGCGACTTGCTCGGGCACGGCGTCAACGTCGCCGCGCGGCTGCAAGCGCAGGCGCGCCCCGGTCACGTGCTGGTTTCCGAAGACGCGCGGCGCGCCTTGCGCGGACCGCTCGCCCAGCGCCTCGTCTCGAAAGGCGTGATCAAACTTCCGAAGATCGATGAGCATATCGCCGTCTACGAACTCGACGCGGAAGCGCACGCTGGCGGGCGCCTCGACGGCCGTCAGCGCGCTGCGCGCCGGCTGCGCCTGCTCGCGATCGCAGGCGTGGGTCTCGCCGCAGCGGTGGCCGTCGCCGCACTCGTCTGGCCTATGCTGCACCGCGAACCGGACATTCGCGTCGCCGTGTTTACGCCGACGGCCGCGAACGAACTTTCGGCGCTGACCGCGGGCGTGGCCGACGATATCAGCGTCGCGCTGACGGCGATGAACGTCGAAGCCATCGCGCGCGCGGAGACCAGCGACGCCGCCCGGGACGAGCGTCTCGGCCGCGCCCGCGAGCTGGGTGCGGCGCTTGCGCTGGAGGGCGCGGCGGAAGCGCAGCGCGGGGCGGTGCGGTTGACCCTCAACATCGTGCGCACGGCGGACCGCACCACCTTGTGGTCGGGCGTATTCGAGGGGCGCGCCACGGAGCTTGCGGGCCTGCGCCAGCGCGCAGCCGAGCGCAGCGCCGATGTCTTGGCGTGCGGCGTGCGCGTCGTGCGGCTGCGGCGCGCGGAGCTGGAAGGCGAAGCGTTCTCCCTTCTGCTGCGCGGTTGCGAGGCGATGCGCGACGGCGCGCGCGTGGTCGAGATGCGCGACACCATGGCCCAGGTGGTCGCCCGGGCGCCGGACTTCGCCTACGCCCGCGCGCTGTTGGCGCTTGCGGGCGCAATGGCCAGCGGAAGCGCGCCGGAGGCGCTGCGCCAAGACATGCAAGCGAGCGCGCGCAGCGAGGCCGAACGCGCCTTGCGCATGGACCGCAGCATCGGCGAAAGCTACATCGCCCTCTCCCTGCTTGAGACGCCCAGCAACTACGATGCGCGCGAGAGCCTTCTGCGGCGCGGGCTGGAGCGCGACGGCCTCAACGCCACACTGATCAACTTCTACGCGGCGCTGCTGGACGAGGTCGGCCGCACCGAGGAAGCGCTCGCGCTGGCGCGGCGAAGCGCGACGCTCGATCCCCTGTCGCTCTCCAAGCGCCGCATGCTCGCGACCATGCTGGCGAATACCGGCGCCGCCGATGAGGCGCGCGACATCGTCGAGGGCCTCGCGGGCGCATATCCAAACGACACGCGACACTGGTGGGCGCGCATGCGCATCGCGCTCCTCGGCGGCGACTACGATCACGCGGCCGAACTGGTCAGCGACCCGGCCTCGCTCGCGCGCCAGCCCCGCGCGCGCACGTGCTGGCGCCAGGCGCTCGAGGCGTTGCGCCGCCAAGCTGCGGCCCCGGACGATTTCGCCAGCATCCGCGCTTGCGCCGGAAGCGGCGACTTGCCTGCGCCCGAGGCGGTGCAAATGCTGTCGGCGCTCGGCGACATCGATGGCGCGTTCGCGCTGGCGCGGACCGCGTTTGTCGAGCAAGCGAACGACGGGAGGGCGCTGTTCGCGCCGCCGGCTGCGCGCCTGCGCGCCGACCCGCGCTTCATGGAATTGGCGCGCGACATGGGCCTGACGCGCTATTGGCGCCTCAGCGGCCGCTGGCCGGATTTCTGCGCCGCCGAGGACTTGCCCTACGAGTGCCGCGCCGAGGCGCGCCGACGCTAGGCGCCCGCCTTGCATTGGGCGGGGCATGAAACAGATTCGTAAGCAGATGGCCCGGCGCCGGTTGCTGTGCGCCGTCAGCGCCGTCGCTGCGCCGGCGCTGTTCGGCGCCGCCATTGGGGCCGCCATCTTCGCGTTCGCGGAGCTCACCCGCGCCGACGCCTCACAGGCCTCGCCCACGGACTGCTACGCCGGCGCGTGCACGCAATAGCTTAGGTTAACGTTGTTCCAACGTGCTGGCGCAGGACATCACAGCGCCCGCCATCGTCTGCATCACCGCCGCATCCTGACCGATCGCTTGCTGCTCTTCGGCCGTGGCGTCGTCGCCCTTGGCGACGATCGCGAGCTGATCGGGCGTGAGGCCCGCCGCCAACCGGTCGCCCATGCACGAGCACATCGCCTGGGTCTGCTCCTGGGAATACTGGCTCCCGGCGCTGCCGACGCAGTTTTCGACGAAGCGCTGCTTCGCCGCTGCGCCCGGGCTGCACGCCGCCGCCAACGCGGCCAGCGCCGCGATCAACCAAATCCGCATCAGAACCACTCCCCCAAAACTGAGGCGGCGACCATGGGCGAAAGCCCGGCGGGGCTCAACCCGCCTGCGCCGCCCCGTTCTCCACAAGCGCCGCCGCCCGGCACGCTCCCGCCGCACCTGAATCGCTGCATGGTCGCGGCCGGGCTGGTAACCAATCTTAAACGAGACTCAGCCCGAATACGCCAGATATGGTGGCCAAGCGCCGCCAAGACCCCTAAATCTAGGGTTATGTTCTGGCTTCGAAAGGGAGTTTGCGGATGGCTGGCGACAACGGGGGCAAACTGACGGGCCTTCGCACCCCTTCGATCGGCTACAAGCCGTTCCGCTATCCGTGGGCCTACGAATTCTGGCGCCGCCAGCAGCAGGTGCACTGGGTCCCCGAAGAAGTGCCGCTCGGCGAGGACGTGAAAGACTGGGCCTCGAAGCTCAACGACGCCGAACGCAATCTGCTCACGCAGATCTTCCGCTTCTTCACCCAGGCCGACGTCGAGGTGAACGACAATTACATGGAGCGCTACGCGCGCGTGTTTAAGCCGACCGAGATCAAGATGATGCTCGCGGCGTTTTCCAACATCGAGACCGTGCACATCGCCGCCTACGCGCTGCTGCTTGAGACCATCGGCATGCCGGAGACGGAATTCCAGGCGTTCATGGACTACCAGGCGCTGCGCGATAAGCACGACTACATGCAGAAGTTCGGCGTCGAGACCGATGCGGACATCCTGCGCACCGTCGCCATGTTCGGCGGCTTCACCGAAGGCCTGCAGCTGTTCGCGTCGTTTGCGATGCTGATGAACTTCCCGCGCTTCAACAAGATGAAGGGCATGGGTCAGATCGTGACCTGGTCGGTCCGCGACGAGAGCCTGCACTGCGAAGGCATGATCAAGCTCTTCCACGCCTTCGCCAAGGAAACCGGCGCGCTGACGCAAAGCGTGAAGGACGACATCGCCGATTGCTGCAAGACCGTGGTCGGCATCGAGGATCGCTTCATCGACCTCGCCTTCGAGATGGGGCCGGTGCAAGGCATGACCGACACCGACATCAAGCAATACATCCGCTACATCGCCGATTGGCGCTTGGGCCAGCTCGGCCTGCCGAAGATCTACGGCGTCAAAGATCACCCGATCCCCTGGCTGACCGCCATCCTCAACGGCGTCGAACACGCCAACTTCTTCGAAGCGCGCGCCACCGAATATTCCAAGGCCGCCACCAAGGGCGATTGGTACGGGGGCGAAGGCGTGTGGGCGACCTTCGATCAGCTGATGGACAAGCGCAAAGACGCCGCGAACTAAACTCGGACCGCCGGCGCCCCGCCGGCATGCCGCTGCTACCGACAGCGCAGGGGAATCGTTATCTGGCGCATGCCGGCGGGGCGCCGGCGGTCCGAGTTCATGCGCTCAAACGTTCTCGCAACTTGGCGCGCTCACGTGCACGGACGCCCAACACGTCATCCAAATATGTCATCACGTCGCCGTGGCGCGCTTCGATCGCATCGAGTGCGGTGCGGAGATAATCCACGTGCACGCCGAGCATCGGACGCAGCGCTTCGGGATCGAGCGCGCGGCCGAGCCGTTCCTCCATGCGCGCCTGGATCCGCGGCATGCGCTTTTCCAGATCGACCGCCGCATTGGTGAAGTCGTAATCGGCGAACACCGCCTCCTCATCCACGCCTAGCGCCAGCAACGTCAGCGCACACCCAATGCCGGTGCGGTCCTTGCCCGCCGCGCAATGGATGACGCCGGCGCCGCCCTCTCCGAGTTCGGCGAACCAGTCGCGATAGAGCCGGATCAAGCGCGGATCGAACGGAATTTCGCGATAGAGGCTCAGCATGTAGTCGCGCGTCGATTGCGGCGTCAAATCGCTTTGCATCAGCGCCAGCAGATGCGGCGGCAGCGAGTGCGCGCCCGCGCCCTCGTCATTGAAGATCATCCGGCACGCTTCGCTTTCCCACTTGTTCGGCTCGTGGGCGCGCTCCTCGGGCCGGCGCAGGTCGACGAGAAAGCGCAAATTCATCGCGTCGAGACGCGCGAGGTCGGCTTGGGTGGCGTCATTGAACGCCGCCGAGCGATAGAGCTTGCCGCGCGCGACACGGGCGCCATCCGCCGTCTCCCAGCCGCCGAAGTCGCGGAAATTCAGGATGCGGTCGAAGGGAACGAGGCGATCGTGCATGATTAGGTGTTAGGTATTAGGTGTTAGGCGGGAGGGCTAGATGGCAATTCAGAACTATCGTGATCTGGCCGTTTGGACCAAGGCAGTGGCCGCTGCCAAGACTGTGTATGCTGTTGCCGAACAAATGCCCAAGAAGGAAGAGTATCGATTGACGGCGCAAATGATCCGCGCCGCGATTTCCGTTCCCGCCAACATTGCCGAAGGTCGCACACGGGCCACCCGCAAGGACTTCGCCCATTTCATCTCCATCGCCCGCGGAAAGAGAAAGTCGCACCAGCTCTCGCGCAAGTCAAAGAGGTCGGACGCATGCTCAACGCTTTGCACGCCAAGCTGAAAGCTAACACCTAAGTCCTACAACCTAATCCCTACCTGAACGGCGGCTCGTCGAAGGCGCGCAGCTTGCGCGAATGCAAGCGATCGCGCTGCTGCTTTAGGAGCGCGATCGTCTCCAAACCGATGCGCAGGTGCGCGCCCACGGCGCTATCGTAGAAGCGATCGGCGACGCCCGGCAGCTTGATCTCGCCATGCGCGGGCTTGTCGGAGATGCACAACAGCACGCCATACGGCACGCGCATGCGGAATCCCTGCGTGGCGACGCACGCGCTTTCCATATCCACTGCGATGGCGCGCGATTGCGACAGCAGCTGGCGTTCCTGGTTGTAGTTCAGCTCCCAATTGCGATCAGCGTACGAGACGACCGTGCCCGTGCGCAACCGGCGGCGCAGCTCTTCCTTGTCGCCGCCTGCTACGAGCATCGCCGCCTGCTGCAAGGCGATCTGCACTTCGGCGATGGCCGGGATCGGCACCTCGAGCGGCACGCGATCGTCCAGCACCTTGTCGCGGCGCAGGTACGCGTGCGCGAGCACGTAATCGCCGATGCGCTGCGTGTGCCGCAGCCCGCCGCAATGACCGATCATCAGCCAGCAATGGGGACGCAGCACCGCGAGGTGATCGGTGATCGTCTTGGCGTTCGACGGTCCGACGCCGATGTTCACCAGCGTGACGCCGTCGCCATCGGGCGTCGTCAGGTGATAGGCCGGCATCTGATATTTGCGCCACGGCGCATCGAGCGCCTTGCGCTCGCCGTCGGCATCGCCTGCCCCGATCTCGATCCCGCCCGGACAGGAGAGCATCCAGCCCTTCGGGCCGTCCTTCACGCCCGCGGCGGCCCAGCGCACGAACTCCTCGACATAACGCTGGTAGTTCGTGAACAGGATCCAGGGCTGGACGTGCGACCACGGCGCGCCGGTGTAATGCTCGATGCGCTTCAGCGAATAATCGGTGCGTGGCGCGTCGAACAACGCCAGCGGGCGCGCGCCGTCGAGGCGCGACAGGCGCAACCCGTCGACCACGGCGTCTCCCACTTGCGTCAAGCGCGGATTTGGAAAGTAGCGCGCCAGCTCCTCGGCGGGCACATTCTCGAACGCCGCAGCGCCGGCGGCGTCCAGCACGAACGAGTATGGAATCTCGGTGTCGCTGACGCGCACGCTGAGTTCGGCCCCATAGTCCTGCACCAGCAGCGTCAGCTGTTCGATCAGGTATTTCCGGAAGAAGGCCGGCTGCGTGACGGAGACCGCGTACTCGCCGGGCCACGTCAATTGCCCGTAGGCGCGCGCCAGCCGCGGCGTCGGCGCGCCCGAGAGATAAGTCACGCGCAATTCCGGATAGCGAAAGCGCGCCCGCTCTTCCAAGCTGGGCGGCGTTCCGTTCTCGGCAAAGCGTTGGACGGCTTCGATCAGCGCCGTGACGGCGCGCGCGTGCATCTCTGTGAGGCGATCGACCGCTTCAGCGGGCGTCTTGGGATCTTCCATCGCTGAACTGATCCCCTGACCGCGCCCCGCGTCAAGAGGTCACGACACGCGCGGGATCGGATCGACCAGACGCGAGCGGCGATAGGCGGTGTGCTCCATGTCGATCGAGCCGGCGAACAGGAAGCCAAGCGGCGCCGAATACGGATAGTTCGTTTCGGCAATAATCACGCTGGTGCCTGGCGTCATCATCGCCGCCGGCAGGACGACGGTGGAGTTCGCCGTGCGCGCGCTCATGCCCCGCCCCTCGCTCCACACCACCCGCGCCGTCGTCGCGTTTTCGATCGAGACGCTGGTGATGCGCGCCTGCACGTCGGCGCCGTTGTTGGGGAACATGAGAATATCGATGGCGCCCCAGAGACCGGTCACCTCGGCGTTCGAGACTTCGGTGTCGCGCGCAACGACGTCGGCCAGCGACGCGGCGGCGTTCTGCGAGCGCTGATTAGCGCCCAGCACGTCGATCAGGTCGACCGAGCCGAACAGCAAGAACACCATCATCGGCAGCAGGATGGCGAATTCGAGCGCGGCGAGGCCCTTCTCGGCGCGCGCAAAGAGGCGAAGTCGGCGGCGGAGCGTCATCATTGGTACGGCTCGTTGCGGAACATCATCGTCGAGATCAGGATTCGTTCGCCATTCGCAACGTTGGCGAAGACGTTCTCGAACATCGGCGTCATCACGTGCCACCGGTAATAGGCGCGGACGACGACGATGTCGGACGGCGCGCCCGGTGCGTAGGCGAAGCCGTTGTTCTGGAACTGCCCGTTCTGGATCGGCGCCTGGTTGGCGTTGGCGGCGTCGACGAACGAATTGAAGCGGTCGACATCCAGGAAGAGATTGTCCTCGCACGTCAGCACGATGAACTGGTTCATCTCATCGCAGAGCTCCTGCTGGATCTCGGCGTAGCTGACGCCGCCCATCTGCGCCTGCCCGGTGCGGATCTGGCGCGAGGCTTCCGAGACCGCGAAATTCAGGCTCGTCTGCGCGAAGCCGATCATGGCGACTTCAGCCAGACCGAAGGTCAAGACGAAGAACGGCACCACGATGATGGAGAATTCGACCGCCGCCGTGCCTTTCCGCGCGCGCGGAAAGCGGCGCAAGGCGCGAGTCATTCGTGCAGCGAAACGCGTGAACATGTCGGCTCCGAAACGCAAGTATCGCGCCGAAGCCCTGAAAAACCGTCAAACAGGACGGTAAACGCCGATTAATTCGCGGCGGCTGCGGCGGCGGCCGCCCGGCTCTGGATCTGGCCAGAGGCCATCGCCGAACCCTGCCCGTCGCCGATATCCGGGCGCGGGCGGCACAGCGGCGTGCACTCGAGGCGCGCGGTTTCGGTGCCGCGCGTGATCATCACCACGTCGGTCTCATCTGGCGTGACGACCACCCGTCCGGAATAGAGCACGCGCCCGTTGGCGCCGACGACGACCAGGTTGGTCGAGCCGTAGGAGCGCCCGGTCACGAACAGGAAGCGGTCGTTCTGCACCGAGACGCCCGCGATCGCCGGATTGCCGATGGCGACGCCCTCGGCCGGTTCGGAGAGCCGGATCGGAAACGCCTGGTCCAACGCAACGCGGACATCGCGCGCGAATGCGGCGCCCGGCGCGGCGAACATGCAGACGGCGGCTGCGGCGGCGGCAAACGAACGCAAGGCGCGCATGAGCGAGCTTCCTTCTCGATACGATGTTTATAGGAGCTACGCGTCAATGGTTGCCGCATCGCTAAAGCGGCGTGCGCGGCGAGGGAGATGACAAATCGAACACGCACGCAAAATGCGCGCATTTGGCAACGGAATCTTAAGCTTGTTCATTGGGCCAAGCGTTAATCTCGCTCGTGTAGCTTCATGCCTGCGTCTGGGATGGGTGTCGGGTGCGACGCTTGACCGGGCCGGTGAAAGAGCACTCGACAAACGGAGCTATTGAAATGTTGAAGCGTTTCCTGAAGAATGAAGACGGCGCCACCGCGATTGAATACGGCCTGATCGCCGCTCTGATCGGCGTCGCCATCATCACGGCGGTTGGCCTCGTCGGCGACGGCCTGAACACGACGTTCGAAAGCGTCGCGGACAAGCTCGGCGGCTAAGCCAAGCTATCGCTTACGGGCCGCCGCCTCGCGGCGGTCCGTGTAGCGCCCTTATTTTCCCCTCTCCTTCAAAACGCCGCTCCCTCGGGGCGGCGTTTTCTCTGTTTACACTTTCTTGAGTCGGCGCTGCGCAAGTAGTTTCGATGCTGGGACTGTTCGCGCTCGCCGTCTTCGCCGGCCTGTTGATCTATGCGGCCTGCTCGGATGTCGCCCGGCTCATCATTCCAAATTGGGTGTCGATCGCGCTGGCTGCGGCCTTCCCGCTCGCCGCGCTTGCCGCGGGCATGCCGCTCGCCGTGATCGGCGTCCACCTGCTGTTCGGCGTCGCCGTGCTGGCCGTCGGCTTCTTCCTCTTCGCCGCCAACATCATTGGCGGCGGCGACGCCAAGCTCTTGGCCGCCGCCGCGGTGTGGACCGGCTTCCCCGCCTTCGCGCCCTTCGCGTTCTGGACCGCCATCGCCGGCGGCGCGATGGCGCTCGTTCTGCTCGCGGCGCGCCATTTCATCAAGCAAGCCGAGAAGCGGCCTGTCTTCGTCAACCGTTTGTTAAAGCCGCAGGGCGGCGTGCCATACGGCGTCGCGATCATGGCCGGCGGCCTGATGGCGATGCCGGCGCTCCCCTTCACGCTTGGATCGTTAACTCTGCCTTAGCCACACCGTGTTCATGTCGCGATGGGGTTTCGGGCTGAATTTCGCGGGGAGTTGAATTCATGTCAGCGCGTCAGCTGATCGTTCTGGTCGTCGCCGCCGTCGCGGCGATCGGCGCGTTATTCCTCATCCGCGGCCTTGGCGGCAATTCTGCCGAGCAGACTGCGGCGGAGTCCGAGCCGATTGTCGGCGAACAGGTGCTGGTCGCGGCGCGCGACATCGCCCAAGGCGCGCAGCTGACGCCGAGCGACGTGGCGGTCGCCCTCTTCCCGGAAGGCTCGGTCGGGCCGAACTTCGTGCGCCTTTCCGCGCAGCCGTCGGCGCAAACCGACTTTGTCGGTTCGGTGACGCGCCGGGCGTTCGTGCAAGGCGAGCCGATCACCACCTCTTCGGTCGTGCAGCCTGAAGGCCGCGGCTTCATGGCCGCGCAGCTCGAACCCGGCTTCCGCGCCGTATCGATGGAGATCGATCCCACCACCGCCGCCGGCGGCTACATCCAACCCAACGACCGCGTCGACGTGATCATGACGCAGCGCCTGCAGAACCGCGAAAGCGGCGGCGAAGAGCAAGTCCGCAGCGAAATCGTGCTCGAGGACGTCCGCGTGCTGGCGATCGGCGAAGCAACGCAGCCGCCCGCGGCCAGCGGCGAAGGCCCGCAGGTCGTAGAAGGCGCTTTCGCGGTTCTCGAACTCAGCGCCAGCGGCGCCCGCACTTTGGCGCTCGCCGAGCAGATGGGCGACGTCAGCCTCGCGCTGCGCGGCGTCCAGGCCGACACCGTCGGCATGCGCGACAACAATTCTCGTCCACTTGGCTCGGGCGGCGCGGTGCGCGTGCACGCGTTCGGCTCGGTCTCCGGAGGCAGCCGATGAACGCCGGCAAGTCCATTCGCTTCTCGGTCGCGACGGCGCTCTCCACCGCCGTTGCGCTGACGCCCGGTTACGTCGCCGCGCAAGTCGAACCGCCGAGCGCAGCGAACCTGCGCATCACCAATGGCGGCGGCGGCGGGCCGCAATCGGCCTCGCTCATTCTCCCCTTCGGCAAGTCGGCCATCATCGACCTGCCGGCGGACGCGCGCGATGTGCTAATCTCGAACCCGGAAGTCGCCGACGCCACCGTGCGCACGGCGCGCCGCGCCTACGTGATCGGCCGCCAGATCGGCCAGACCAACATCTTCTTCTTCGACGCGCAGGGCCGCCAGATCGCCAACGTCGAAATTCGCGTCGAGCCCGACGTCGCGCCGCTGAACGAGCTCTTCAGCCGCCACTATTCGGACTCGCAGATCAGCGCCGAAGCGATGAACGGCTCAGTGATCCTCTCCGGCTCGGCGCGCAGCGCCGCCGAAGCGGACCGCGCCAACCAGCTTGCCGTGCAATTCCTCGCCAGCAACGGCGCGGGCGGCGGCAGCGGTCAGGCCGGCCAGAACCGCATCGTCAACATGATCCAGGTTCAAGGCAGCGAACAGGTCCTCGTGCGCGTGCGCGTGGTGGAGATGAGCCGCACGCTGGTGCGTCAGCTCGGCATCAACGCGAACTACGACGAGATGATCAACCAGCTCGTCGGCGAAGACGACTTCCTCGATCTCGCCACGCGCAACGGCTTCTCGATCAATGGCAGCATCCTCGGCGGCCTCACCGCTTCCGGCGGCGTCGCCACCAACATCTTGCGCCCGGACGGTCTTTCCTATCCGTCCGACATCGTGAACCCGGCCATCGGCACGGGCTCGGCGGGCGTCGCCGGCTACGAGTTCGATCCCGCGACAGGCCAGGTCACCTACGGCCCGGCGCACGTCGAAGCGTCGCAACGCACCGACGCCACGATCGAGGCATTCGAGCGCGCGGGGCTTTTGCGCGTGCTGGCCGAACCAAACCTCACCGCCATCTCCGGCGAAAACGCGCGCTTCCTGGCGGGCGGCGAATTCCCGGTGCCGGTCAGCTCGGACGACGGCCAGATCTCAGTCGAGTTCAAGCCGTTCGGCGTCGGCCTCGCCTTCACGCCGGTCGTGATGTCGGGCGGGCGCATTTCGCTCAAGGTGGCGACGGAAGTGTCCGAGCTCACCTCGGAGGGCGCGATCTCAACCGGCGACACGCCGGTGCGCAACGCCGACGGCACCACCACCGTCATCCGCGGCATCACTATCCCGGCGCTGCAAGTGCGCCGCGCCGAGACGACGCTGGAAATGTCGTCCGGCTCGTCGATCGTGCTCGCGGGCCTGATCCAAGAACGCACCCGCCACGCGCTCGAAGGCGTGCCCGGCGTCATGAACGCGCCGGTGCTCGGCTCGCTCTTCCGCTCGCGCGACTTCATCAACAACGAAACCGAACTGGTCATCATCGTCACGCCGTATCTGGTGCGGCCGACCAGCCCGGATCGTCTGCGCACGCCCGCCGACGGCTTCATGAACCCGAGCGAGGGCGAGAGCCTGCTCACCGGGCGCCTGAACTCGCTCTATCGCCCGTCCAGCAACGGCGACACCCAGCAACAAGGCGGCCTGCAAGGCCCCCACGGACACGTCATCGAATGAGGACGCCAATGACCCCCCGCTTGCCCCTCTTTCTGCTCGGCCTGAGCGCGCTTGGCGCCTGCGCCAGCGTCCCTGCGCCGGTCGGGCCGCCAGTCCCGACGGCCGCGGACCGCCACCGCATCGAGGTGACGCAAACATCGGATCGCCTGGAGCTGCCTGTGGGCGCCGGTGACGTCTCCTTGTCGCCAGAGGCGCGCGCCAACTTGCGGCGCTTTGCAAACGGCTACCTGCGCTACGGCCACGGCGCGCTGATCCTCTCGACGCCGGCCGGCGCCGGCAATTCCGACGCCGCCTCGCTGCTGACGCAGGAAGCGCGGCTCTCGCTCGTTGAAGCTGGCGTCTCCTACGCGGCGGTCGCGGGCTCGTCCTACGACGCCTCGGGCGAAGCGGCGGCGCCGATCATCGTCAGCTTCGCGCGCTTCGAAGCGCAGGCGCCGGAATGCGCCCCGCTTTGGGAGCAGGACCTGGCGCATCAGAGCAACAATCAGCCATGGGCCAGCTTCGGCTGCGCCACCCAGGCCAACCTCGCGGCGATGGTCGAGGACCCGCGCGATCTGATGTCGCCGCGCGACGAAGATCCGCGCGATTCCGGCCGCCGCACGACGGTCATGGAAGCATATCGCGCCGGCGAGCAGACGCACGCCGACCGCAGCGCCGACGAGCGCATCCAAATCAGCAACGCGGTGCAATAGGGCAACCTCATGAGCAACCCTGATCCCGCCTGGAGCCTCGGCACGGACGACGACTTCGTGCTTGAAGAGGACGAAAACTTCGGCGTTGGCGACCTGGAAGGCGTGGAACTGCCGCCGTTCGACACGGAGGCCGCGGTCACGCCCGCGAACCAGAGCCCAGCGCCAGCCGCGCCGCTCGCCGATCCCTACGGTCTCGCCGCGCTGACGCCGCCGCCGGCGTCGGCGGTCATATCGGCTGTCCGCGAGGACACGCGCGTCACCGAACAGCCGGTGCCGCGTATCACCATTCACGCGGTGTGCGATCGCCCAGAAGTGGCCGATCTCATCTCCGGCATCGCCGCCGACCGGCGCATGGCGCGCGCGGAAATCAGCGTCGAGTCCGGCGGCATCGATGCGGCGTGCACGCGCTTCTCGAGCCAAGCCAGCCCCAACCTGCTCATCATCGACACGATGCTGCAGGGCGCATCGATGCTGCACAGCCTCGACCGCCTGGCGCAGGTGATCGAGGAAGGCACCAAGGTCGTCATCATCGGCGCGGTCAACGACATCGCCCTCTTCCGCGAGCTGATGAGCCGCGGCGTGAGCGAATACATCGTGCCGCCGATACAGCCGATCGACCTGATCCGCACCGTCTGCGGGCTCTACGTCAATCCGGACAAGCCGTTCGCCGGCCGCGTCATCGCCGTGATCGGCGCCCGCGGCGGCATCGGCGCATCGACCATCGCGCACAACATCGCCTGGTCGATCGCCGAGCGTCAGGAAAGCGGCGCCACGCTGCTCGACCTCGACCTCTCCTTCGGCACCGCCGCGCTCGACTTCAACCAGGACCCGCCGCAATCGATCGCCGATGCGCTGATGGCGCCCGATCGGGTCGACGACGTCTTCCTCGAACGCGTCACCACCAAGCAAACCACGCGTCTGCAAATGCTGACCGCGCCGGCTACGCTCGAACGCGAGTTCGAACTCGACGCCCAGGCCTACGAGATGGTGATCGAGCGGGTGCGCCGCACCAGCCCGTTCGTCGTGCTCGATCTGCCGCACGTGTGGACGAGCTGGGTCAAGCACACGCTGCTCGCCGCCGACGACGCGATCATCGTCGCCGGCCCCGATCTGGCCAGCTTGCGCAACACCAAGAACATCATCGATCTCTTGAAAGCCATGCGCCCCTACGACTCGCCGCCGACGGTGGTGCTGTCGATGGTGGGCGTGCCGAAGCGGCCCGAGATTCCGTTCAAGGATTTCGCCGAAGCGCTCGGCTCAGAGCCGGTCGCCGCCATCCCCTTCGACCCTCAGCTGTTCGGCATGGCCGCCAACAACGGCCAGATGATCGGCGAGGTGGCGGCGCAGTCGAAGACGGCGATCGCGCTCGATGGGCTCGCTGCATCGCTGACGGGCCGCAAGCCGGTGGAGACCAAGAAAGCGTCGCTCGCCGACAAGATCCCGTTCCTGAAGCGCTAGGGGCCTGAATGTTCGGAAAGCGAAGCCTGGGCGATGGGCCAAGCCCGACGCCAGCAGCCGCACCGGCCGCCGCGCCGCCGCCACAGGCGCGCGTGCAGGCGGCTGTGGGCGCGCGTCCCGCCCCTGCCGCTCCGCAACAGCCGCCGCGTCCCGCCAACACGGCCGCGCCGCCGCCGCGCGCGGCCGCGCCGTCTGTAAACGCACCGAACCCGCGGATGCAGGCGTCGGCGGAAATTGGGGAAACGCCCGAGTATCGTTCGGAAGCCTACTACCGCGTCAAATCCACCATCTTCAACGCGCTGATCGAAACCATCGACCTGACGCAGCTGGCGCAGCTCGATCCGGAAAGCGCGCGCGACGAAATCCGCGACATCGTCGCCGAGATCATCTCGATCAAGAACGTCGTCATGTCGATTGCCGAGCAGGAAGCCCTGCTCGACGACATCTGCAACGACGTGCTGGGCTATGGGCCGCTTGAGCCGCTCTTGGCGCGCGACGACATCGCCGACGTGATGGTCAACGGCGCCAACGCCGTCTTCATCGAAGTCGCAGGCAAGATTTCCAAGACCGGCATCCGCTTCCGTGACAACGGCCAGCTGATGAACATCTGCCAGCGGATCGTCAGCCAGGTCGGCCGCCGCGTCGACGAGAGCTCGCCGATCTGCGACGCGCGCTTGCCGGACGGCTCGCGCGTCAACGTCATCGTGCCGCCGCTGGCGATTGATGGTCCCACGCTCACCATCCGGAAGTTCAAAAAAGACAAGCTGAAGCTCTCCAACCTGGTGGAGTTCGGCTCGATCTCGCCTGCCGGCGCGAAGATCCTGCAGATCATCGGCGCCTGCCGCTGCAACGTGCTGATCTCGGGCGGCACCGGTTCGGGCAAGACCACCCTGCTCAACACGCTGACCGCCTTCATCGATCCGACCGAACGGGTCATCACCTGCGAAGACGCGGCCGAACTGCAGCTGCAGCAGCCGCACGTGGTGCGCCTGGAAACGCGGCCGCCGAACCTCGAAGGCTCGGGCCAAGTCACCATGCGCGACCTGGTCAAGAACTGCCTGCGGATGCGTCCGGAGCGGATCATCGTCGGCGAAGTCCGCGGCAGCGAGGCGTTCGACCTGCTGCAAGCCATGAACACCGGCCACGACGGTTCGATGGGCACGCTGCACGCCAACACGCCGCGCGAAGCCCTCTCGCGTCTTGAATCGATGATCACCATGGGCGGCTTCTCGCTGCCGCCGAAAACGATCCGCGAAATCATCGTCGCCGCCGTCGACGTCGTCATCCAGGCCGCGCGCCTGCGCGACGGTTCGCGCCGCATCACCCAGATCACCGAAGTGCTCGGTCTGGAAGGCGACACCATCATCACCCAGGACCTGCTGACCTACGAAATCCAGGGCGAGGACCAGAACGGGCGCATCGCCGGGCGCCACCGCGGCACCGGCGTCGGCCGTCCGCGCTTCTGGGAGCGCGCGCGCTATTTCGGCCTTGAGAAGGAATTGGCGCAGGCGCTGGACGAGTCGGAGCAGAGCTAATGGATCCCGCGCTCATGGCGGCGGTGCTTGCGTTCGTCGCCATCGGCGGCGCGGGCCTCGCATTCAGCGGCCAAGGCCAGCCTGCCGCGGCGACCAAGCGCGTCAAGGCCGTCTCCGGCGCGCGCTCGACCGACCGGCGCAAGCAGGCCGTCGAAATGGCGGCGCTGAAGCGCAAGCAATCGACGCAGGAAGCGCTGAAAGAGCTTTCGCTCAGCGAAAAGCAATCGCGCCGCCGCCGCTTCTCCATCAAGGGTCAGATTGCGCAAGCGGGCATGACCTTGTCGCCGACGATGTTCTGGGTGTTGGCCGGCGTCACCGCCGTCGTGCTCGCCTTCACCGGCCTCATGATTCAGGGCCCGATCGGCGCCGGCATGGGCTTCTTCATCGGCCTGCTCGGCCTGCCCCGCTGGGTGCTGGGCATGAAGGTCAAAGGCCGCCAGAAGAAGTTCTCGAACCAGCTCGCCGACGCCATCGACATCATCGTGCGCGGCGTGAAGTCCGGCCTGCCGCTGAACCAATGTTTGCGCATCATCGCCGCGGAAAGCCCCGAGCCGCTCAAGAGCGAGTTCCAGTCGCTGGTCGACAGCCAAGCCATGGGCGTACCGCTCGATCAGAGCATGCAGCGTATGTACGACCGCATGCCGCTGCCCGAGGTGAACTTCTTCTCGATCGTGCTGATCATCCAACAGAAGACGGGCGGCAACCTGTCTGAATCACTTGGCAACCTGTCGAGCGTGCTGCGCGCGCGCAAACTGATGGCGGAGAAGGTCAAGGCGCTGTCGGCGGAAGCCAAGGCTTCGGCCATGATCATCGGCGCGCTGCCGATCGTCGTCATGGCGATGGTCTACTTCACCCGCCCTGCTTACATCTCGGTGCTGTTCAACGACCCGATGGGGCACCTCGTGCTCCTGGGCGCTGCAGTGATGATGTCGCTCGGCATCTTCATTATGCACAAGATGGTCAACTTCAAGTTCTGAGGCTTGGGTCATGGACATCGTCGACACCCTCACCAATCCTCTGAACATCGCCGGCGTGCTTGCCGCCGGCGCCTGTTTCGCCACCATCCTCACGCTCGCCGCGCCCAGTCTCGCCGAGAACAAGCTCGGCTCGCGTCTGAAGGAAGTGGCCAAGAAGCGCGAAGAGTTGCGCAAGAAGAGCCGCGCCGATCTGGCCAAGAATTCGGCGTCGCTGCAGCACAAGAACGCCAACCAGTTCGCCAAGCGCCTGGTCGACCGGCTCAATCTGCAAAAGGCGTTGGCCGACGACTCGCTCTCGGAAAAGCTGATCCGCGCCGGTCTGCGCGGGCAAGCCGCGCAGACCATGTTCTATTTCTACCGCGCGGCGCTGCCGATCGGGTTCGGCGTCCTTGCCTTTGCCTATGTCGTGATGCTGGGCCAGGACCTGAGCATGCAGATGAAGTTCGCGGCGGTCGTCGGCGCGGTCGCCGCCGGCTATTACGCGCCGAACCTCTATCTCAAGAACCTCGCCGACAAACGCCGCACGAAAATCATGGAGGCGTTCCCGGACAGCCTCGACATGATGCTGATCTGCGTCGAAAGCGGCATGTCGATCGAGATGGCGCTGCAGCGCGTCGGCCAGGAAATCGCGCCTGCGTCGGTCGAACTGGCGGAAGAGTTCGCCCTGACCACCGCCGAACTCTCCTACCTGCCAGAGCGCCGCATGGCCTACGAGAACCTCGCGCGCCGCACCAACCACCCCGGCGTCAAGGCCGTGGCCATGGCGCTGACGCAAGCGGAAAAGTACGGCACGCCCGTGGGCCAGGCGCTGCGCGTCATGGCCAAGGAAAACCGCGACCTGCGTCTCTCCGAAGCCGAGAAGAAAGCCGCATCGCTGCCGCCGAAGCTGACGGTGCCAATGATCGTGTTCTTCCTGCCCGTGCTGTTCGCCGTGATCATCGGCCCCGCGCTGATCCAAGTGAACCACATGCTCGCCAACCGCGGCGGCTAAGCGGACGCCCTTCACTGCTCACACCAAGGGGTTAGGGGTGAGGGGCGCGAAGCTGCGGCGTTGATGCAGAACAGCGCGCGGATCTCGAAGCAGACACGCGGTCGTTCGCTCAACCGGACCGCCGCCTTCCAGGCGGCATGCCGGTGGCAAGTGCGGCGCGCAGTTTGCTGCGGCGCGCGGATGCAGCTCCTCCCCCCTTGCGGGGGAGGTGTCGCGCGTGAGCGC
>JBFXCP010000009.1:0-135192 GCA_050182055.1 Hyphomonadaceae bacterium | reverse complement strand
AATAGCGGCAGGCGTTCAGAGCGGAGACGAAAGCGGCGATTAATTCCCGTTCGCCTGCACTCAGCGCCGAGGGCGCGCGCATGATCTCGGTGTGAAAGGCGATCAGCAGACGCGCCGCAACAGGGTTCAGGCGCATCGCTGCGATCATGCCGGCGTCGGCATCGAGACTTGGGAAATGGGTCACCCTATTCTCCTATCGAATTGATTCAAAACAACACTTGCGTCCGCTCGCGATGACAACAAGAGCGGTGAAACCAAACGAGCCGCTGGCGCGAAGCCGCTTGCAGGAGCGTTTGCGTGCTTTCGCGCGAGCGGCGATGGCCACGACCTGGCCATTCTGGGCGGGAATGAACGATGGATCGGCTCGACACCCTGCGCCTGTTCGTGCGCGCCGCTGAACTGGGCTCCTTTTCCAAGGCGGCCGCCGAAGCGGGCGTGCGCCAGTCGACCGTTTCCAAGGCGGTTGCGGGACTTGAAGCGCAATGGGGCGTCGCACTTTTCTTGCGCTCGACGCGACGCATCACCTTGACTGAAACGGGACGAACGGCGCTCGACCGGACCCGCGCCGCACTCGACGCGGTCGATGGACTGGATCTTGAAATCACGGGCCGCGACCGCGAACCCGTCGGGCTGCTGCGTGTCCATGCATCGGTCGCGCTCGCACGCTACGTGCTCGCGCCGATCGCTGCAGAATTCTTGACCGCCTTCCCTCATGTGAAGATCGACTTTCTTGCCGACGACCGTCCACTTGATCTGGTGGAAGCAGCGGTGGACATCGCCTTCCTGCTTGGCGCGTTGGAAGATTCCCCTCACTACACCAAGCGCGTCGGCGGCTTTGACCGCATCCTCGCAGCTTCCCCCGCCTTCTTGGATAAATTCGGGACCCCGGCGACGCCGGACGATTTGAGCGACAAGCCGTGCGTTGTCTTCACCACAGCCCCAACACCCGACACCTGGCAATTGGTCAATGGCGCAAGGAAAGCCGAGATCGCCGTAGCCGGACCCATGCGCGCCAATTCTGGCGGCATCGTTCATGAAGCCATGCTTCGCGGCGTTGGCGTTGGCTTTGTCCCGGCCTTTCTCATTCTCGAGGATCTGAGGAGCGGTCGGCTTCAGCGTGTGCTGACGCAATGGCGCGGCGGCGGCATCGACGTTCATGCGGTTTGGCCCTCCAACCGGCGCCTTCCCGGCAAGGCGCGCGCCTTCATGGATTTCGCGGCCAAGCGCATCAGCGAACTCACTTGAGCGTTAACGGCGCGATCACGGCAGCCGCGACAGCACCGCCACCGCCGCCCGCGTCTTCTGTGAAAAAAGTGAGGCGGTAAAATATTGACCGGCCGCGCGCTTCAGCGCCTCGATACGCGTTGGATAAGCCGGCAGAAAACGTGAGGCGAGCGCGCCGATCTTGAGCCCGTTGGCAATGGCGAATTGAAGCACCGCGATGAGTTCGCCGGCGGCCTCGCCGACGATGACGCCGCCCAAAACTTTGCCGCCAGGTCCCACCACGATTTTTGCAAAGCCCTCCTGCGCCCGCTCAGTGGCGGCGCGGTCATTGTCTTCAAAGCCCCAGCGGACAGTTCGCGCGCGTGATCCAAAGCGGGCGCGCGCATCGGTTTCGCTTAGTCCCACTTCGGCAAGTTCCGGCTCGCTATAGACAACGCGTGGAATGGGCAGGCTAGCGGCGCCGGCGCGCGCGAGGCGGAAAAGCGCGTTGCGCACGAACAAGCCGCCATGAAAACCCGCTGCATGGGTAAATTGCTCGCGCCCAGCGACATCGCCCAACGCCCAGATTCGGGGATTGGTCGTGCGCAAATGTGCATCTGTGCGCACGCCGCGCGCATCGTAAGCGACATTGGCGCGCTCAAGCTCCAGCCCCTCGACGACGGGCCGGCGGCCCGCCGCCACCAATAGGTGCGAGCAGGAGACGGTTTCCTCGCCGGACGCGGTCTCGATCGTGACGCGCAAGCTGCCCTCCTCCAGGCGCGCCACCCCCGAGACCTTCGCGTTCTCCCGCAACATCACGCCTTCAAGGCCCAAACGCTCACGCATCACCGCGCGCGCTTCACCGTCAGCGCCGGCGAGAATTTCCTTGGCTTCAACGATAATGACCTCGGCGCCGAGGCGCCGGAACGCTTGGCCGAGTTCGATCCCGATCGCGCCGCCGCCCAGAATGAAGAGCCGCGTCGGCCGCTCCTTCAAATCGAAGATGGTCTCGTTGGTGAGATAGCCCGCAGTCTCCAATCCCGGCACGGGCGGAATGAAGGCGCGTGCGCCGGTGGCGATCACGAATTTCCGCGCCCGCACTTCGACAGAGTCGGACACAAGGGTGCGCGGATCTGCGAAACGGGCGGCTTCGCGGATGACGGTGACGCCCATGGATTCGAAGCGCTCCTGGCTGTCGGCGGGCGCGATCGACTGAATGACACTACGCACATGCGCGGCGACCTCGGGCCATTCGGCGCGGACATCGCCGACATGAACCCCAAAACGATGGGCGATGCGCGCCGCTTGCGCCGCGCGGCCCGCCGCAATCAAGGCCTTGGATGGGACGCAGCCATAATTGAGGCAGTCGCCGCCCATCTCGCCTTTTTCGAACAGCACAACCTTGAGACCGAGTTGAGCTGCGCCGGACGCGGCGACAAGACCCCCGGACCCTGCGCCAATGATGGCGACGTCGGCGCTCAAACGCCGTCTGCCTGGAACTCCATGCATGATCGTCTCAGTCCTTCGCATCATTCGCTGGTTTTGATTTCGTGCGGAAGCGGCCGACGATGACAGGCGCCAGCGACAAAAGTCCGAGCGCGACAAGGGCTGGCGCCATTTGGCGCGCAAACGATGCAAGATCAGGCTCGCCGCCCGCGTCGAACACAGCGCCCAACCCGGCGCCGATCCAGGTATAGGCGACGACGCCAGGCAGAATGCCGATGAAGGTTGTCGCCACGAAGGTTGTGGTGCGCACGCCAAGAAAGGCCGGCGCGATATTGGCGATGAAGAAGGGTACAATCGGAATGAGACGCAGGCTCAAGAGATAAGAGATGGCGTTGCGCTGAAAGCCCGCCTCCAGCCGGCTGAGAAAGGCGCCGGCGCGGCGGGCAAGCGCGTCTGCAAAAAGGTGGCGCGCGGCCAGAAAGAGCCCGGTTGCGCCTAAAGTAGCGCCAAGCGCGGTCGCGAGCGCCCCTGTCGCCAAGCCAAACAAGAAGCCGCCCGCGATGGTGATCCACAGGACGCCTGGCAGCGCAAACAGCGTGGCGAGCGCATAGATTCCAATGAAAATCGCAAGCGACGCAAAACGGTGAGCCGTCACGAAGGCCAATAAGTCATGGCGGCGCGCCCGCAGGGTCTCCAGGCTCAAGAGATCAAAGAGCCCAAACCTCCAGGCAGCTGCGAGCGCGCCTGCGATCAGCACGACAATGATGACCTTGGCGATCATGCCGCGGCGTCGAGGAGAATCTGCGCCCGGCGCCGAATCGGCGCTTGTTGAACCGTTCATCACAAAAAAACTCTCTTCAGGCGGCGCTCAAAACGAGATCGCAGCGTCCGATTGCCCGCCTCTGCGGAATAAGATTGATGCCGTGCTGGAATGCGACAGCGCGCTTTTCACCACCGCAACAGCCAGCGGCCGAAGATGGCGCCCAAGCCTGCGCAGATGAGCATCGCCGCCAGATACCAGGTGGCGACATAGGCCACGCTATCGACTGGGCAGAACCAGGAATAAGCGACGCCGGCGATTGCGCCCGCCATGCCCCCGACAGCCGCGCCCGCGAGCGTCAGGCGTGTCGGCGACAGCGTGCGCACGATGAAGAGCAGAGCGACCGCAACCGGCGTCGCTAGAATCGGAATGCGGCGCAGACATTCGGGAAAGCCGCCGGCGAGCCAAACATCAAAGCGCGCGTCGGCGGGCGCTTGCGCAACCACCCAGGCCGACACGCCAAGGCTTGCAGCGATCAAGAGCGCCGCTGGCGCAAGCCAAATCCGCATCGAGGTGTTGGGCTGCGACAGAATGAACGCGAGCGGCGCCGCAGCGGCGACCGCGGCCAAGCAATAGAGCGTCTTGCTCAATACAGGAACGATCGCCTCGCCGAGGTCCTGGCGAACGCCGAACAATACGGCCACGACGAGACAAGCGAGCACCGCGCCCAGCGCTGCTGCGGCTGCAAAGCGGCTCGCGGTGCGCGGCGCCCTGACGGGCTCAATTTCCTTGGCTAAAGCCTCAATGAGCGCATCGGTTTTCATGCCTGCGCATCCTTTGCAACCAATGCCGACAACTTCTTCATGCCTCTATGGATACTGATCTTGATGTCGGATTCCGACATGCCGGTGCGCTGCGCCGCCTCGCGCACCGAGAGCTCTTCAAGCTTGACCAGGCGGATGGCGATGCGTTGCTTGGCCGGCAACCTATCGAGCAACGCGGCGACATCGCGTGCGGGATCGGAGGCGTCGGCTTCCTCATTGGAGAAGAGGTCTTCAATTTCGTCGACCGGAACCGAGACGCCGGACGTCTTGGTGCGGCGAAAATGATCGATGAGCTTGTAGCGGGCGATGGCGTAGACCCAAGCGCGCAACGGCTGCGCTGGATTGTAGGACTCGCGCCTGGTGTGAATGGCGATCAGCGTCTCCTGCACCAGGTCTTCGATATGACTTGGATCGCCGATGCGCATGCGGCTGCGGAAGAAAACTCGAAAGCGCTCGCCTAAGGTTTCAAGCAGCAACCGATGCGCGGCGGCGTCGCCGGCCAGACCGCGCACCATTAATCCGTGCAAAAGCTCTTCGACTTCGTTCACGCGCTTGTCCGCCGCTTCACTTGACCTTGGCCGCGCGTTAGGCGCCGCGTCAGCGCTTGTCCACCCAGCCGAGCGGAGAGCGCCGCGAAGCTGAACACCCCTCCCTTGCGCATGCGCCGGTTCGAGTGCAGGCTTGAGCCCGCGCAAGCGTACGCCTAGCGCAAGCGCCTCCATCTCCTCGATATGCGCAGTCGCGCCGTACATTAACCCGCCTCTTTGGCCGTCCGCGCCGGCGGACGATTCGATTCCTTTCCGGCTTCGCCGCCCTGGAGCGTCTGGTTACGCCTGCCCGGTAACCGCGGCCGGTTTCGCTGCGAAGCCACGAAGGCAGGGATCCGGAGGAGCATGCATGCGCGACTGGAACAGACGCGCCGCCATCGCGGCGTTGACTGGATTGAGCTTGAGCGCGGTTGCGCGGCCGGCCCGGGCGCAGGCGAACGCCACCGCCGATCTGAGCGCGCTTCTCGCCCGTTATGTCTCGCTCCATCAAGACGGGGTTAACCGGGTCGCCTATGCGCGCTGGCGCGCAAGCACCGCGGACATGGCCAGACTAAACGCCGTCATCGACGCGCTCGCGGCGCAGCGGCCCTCGGCGATGAGCCGCGCGGTTGCTTTTGCCTATTGGGCCAATCTCTACAACGCGATCACGCTTAAGGTCGTGCTCGACCGTTACCCGGTGAATTCGATCCGCGACATCAGAAGCGAGGGCGTCTTGTTCGACCCCCAAGCGCTCATCGGCCCTTGGCGCACGCGGCGCGTCAGCGTCGAAGGCCGGCGCCTGTCGCTCGACAATATCGAGCACGACACGCTTCGCCCCTTGGTGCGTGATCCGCGCGTGCACTATGCGGTCAATTGCGCCTCGATCGGTTGTCCAAATCTTCAGCCTCACGCCTGGTCGGCCGATACGCTCGAACAGGACCTCGACGGCGCCGCCCGCGCCTTCGTCAACCATCCGCGCGGCGCACGCGTCGCCAATGCATCGCTCAGGGTCTCGTCCATCTATGCATGGTTCAAGGATGATTTTGGCGGCAACGACGCTGGCGTCATCGCGCATCTGCGCCGCTTCGCCGAACCTGCCTTGCGCGATCAACTCGCCGGCGTGACGCGCATCAGCGGTCATGATTATGACTGGACGCTCAACGGCGCGCGCTAAGACGGAATGGCATTCATTCCCGTTCTCGGCGCTGATCGCGGCCGTCCTTTCGCACACGACGTAACGGCTCCAGGTCGCCCTCCGAAGTCTCTCATGGAGACGGCGCTATTTGGAGATTGTTATGCGGGTCATCGATGTGCTGCACGCAAAGGAAGCTTCGCTCATCACCATCTTTGCCGATCGTCCGCTTGCCGAGGCGATGGCGCTGATGTCGTCCCACAAGGTGGGCTCGGTCGTGGCCACCGATCTCGCCGGCGCGCCGATCGGCATTATCACCGAGCCCGACATCGTCAGCACAATCGCCGCCCATGGCGCGGCCAGTTTGGATCAGCCTCTGCGTACTGCGATGCGCAAGCCGGCGCCTAGCTGCGATCCAGACGATGATGTGGCGCACGCACTTGCGCAGATGACGCGCTCGCGCGTGCGTTACCTTTTGGCCGTCCGCGACGGGCGCGCGTTGGGCCTCGTCTCAATTGGAGATCTGGTGAAGGCGCGATTGGAAAGTGCGGAGCTTGAATCGCGCGTCTTGCGCGACGTGGCGCGCGGCGCTGTGCTCGCCCGCCCCTAAGATGCGCCAGTACAAGGCAGACTTCAAACTACGCGCCGGCGCACGCGCGGCGCGGCGTTTGGAGTTTTGAACGCGCCGCGAGCCGCAGTAGATCTAGGTTAGCTGCCGCATCAGGCGTGCGAAGTCGGGGGCATCGCCCAGCACGTGTTCTTGGCCCCATTCGCACATGGCGCGCACGATCGGCTCCAGCGCCGCACCAGCCGGCGTCAGTGAATATTCCACGCGGGGCGGCACCTCCGCGAAAATTTCGCGATGAATGAGACCGTCGGCTTCCAGATCGCGCAATTGATTGGTGAGGACGCGCTGCGTGCAGCCGGAAAGACCGCGCTGCATTTCGTTAAAGCGCCTTGGTCCGGCCAACAAACGCAGCACGATGAGCGCCTTCCATTTGCCGCCAATGCGGTGCAGCGCCGCCTCGACCGGGCAATAATCCTTGCTGCTATGGCGCCGCGCGCGGGCCGGTTTTGTCTTAGCGTTCATCGCCCAATCCCTTCAGTATCCACTTGCGCACTATATGAGCGTTCTGTGCGTTCTTGTTAGAGCGCAGAGCCGCAATCACCTCCAAGGCGAACGCGCCGGCTCCATGGCGCGGCTTTTTCGAGGAGTTGACTGCAATGCTTCGCCATGGATTTTTGAGCCTCGCTGCCGCGGCCTTGATGTGGGCCATGCCCGCTTCCGCGGAACGGCCGGCCCTGCTCGGCCATCAATTGCATGGCGCCGGCCCCCAGCATGTCATCGTCCTTCACGATTGGATGGGGGATAGTGCAAACTATGATGCAGTCCGCCCCTGGCTCGATGGTGATCGCTACACCTACGCCTTTGTCGACATCCGCGGCTATGGTCTCTCGCGCAATCTGAGCGGCGCTTATTCATCGGCGGAAGTCGCCGCTGACGTGTTGGCGGTCGCTGATCATCTGGGCTGGCGGCGTTTTCACCTCGTGGGTCATTCGATGACTGGCATGGCGGGCTTTCGCCTGCTCATGCAAGACTGGCAAAACGAGCGCCGCATCCAAAGCTTCGTGGCGGTCACGCCGGTGACGCCCGACGGTTATCCGGCCACGGATGAGGATCGCGCCTTTCTGGCCAGCGCCATCGACGATGACGCAACAGCACGCATGGCTTTCTCCGCTCTGACCGGGGGACGCCTCAACAGCGCCTGGAACGATGTCAAAACCGCACGCAGCCGCGCGACATCGCGTCCGCAAGCGCTGCGCGGCTATTATGAGATGTGGCTGGGCGAGGATTTCTCCGCGGCGTTTGCCGAGGCGCGCATTGGCGCGCCGGTTCTTGTCATCGGCGGACGTAACGACTTGCCCGGCTTCCAGGACGCTCATTATCAAGCAACCCTCGCTTCATGGCTGAGCGACGTACGCTTTGAATACATCGCCAATGCCGGCCATTACCCGATGCAGGAGACGCCGATCCTGTTTGCTTCGCTTCTTGAGGAGCACTTCGAGGCGCATCCTTGATCGTGCGCGCTGCGGCGCGGGGCCCCCGCGCCGCGGCGACACATGCCGAACGGGCATGAATGCTATCGCGGCCAACGTGCTTCCGCCGGCGCGCCGCGCCTTCAATATCTGACCAGCCGCCAGACGCGGCCGCGATACGCCGAATTCGAACCGAGCAGGCGCCAGTGCTTTGCGCTGCATGCTTGGCCGCGCGCATCGCTTCCGCGAACTCAAGTGAGGAAGAAGACGCACCATGAGTAATACCGAGAAAGACACGGTCCAACGCCGCGATCTCATCACCGGCGGCGCTATCGCTGCTGGCGCGGCCTTGATCGCCGGCGCCAACGAGGCTCAGGCCCAATCACGCGGCGCGCGTTCGCCTTACGCCGATCCCGCTGAACCCGCGCTGCCTGCGAGCAACATGACGCTGACGCGCGGACGCGTCGCGCTCGTCGTCATCGATCCGCAAAACGACTTTCTCGCCGAAACCGGCGTCGCTTGGGGCGTCGTGGGCGAGAGCGTGCGTGAGCAAAACACGATCGAGAACCTCGAACGCGTATTCCGTGCGGCGAAGGCCGCCGAACTGCCGACCTTTGTTTCACCGCACTATTATTACCCGCACGATCATGGCTGGCGCTTCGAAGGCGCACTCGAGAAGGTGATGCACTCGATCCACATGTTCGATCGCGCATCACCGCTCAATCTCGATGGCTTTGCCAATTCCGGCGCTGATTGGCTGCCGCGCCTTCGCCCCTTCATCGAGGACGGCAAGACAATCGTCACTTCGCCGCACAAAATGTACGGGCCAGAGACCAATGACCTGGTGTTGCAGCTGCGCAAACAGCACATCGACCAGATCATTCTCGCGGGCATGTCAGCCAATCTCTGTGTCGAGAGCCACATGCGTGAACTTGCCGAGCAAGGCTTTGAGATTGCGGTCGTCCGCGATGCGACGGCAGGGGCAAAAATCCCAGATGGCGATGGCTATCTCGCCGCCCTGATCAATTTCCGCATGATCGCCAACGCGGTTTGGCGCACGAGCGAAGCCGTCGAACGTATCGAGGCTCTCCGCGCGTGACGCCGACTGGGGGGACGCGCATTTCTTCCCCATCACGCGTCCCCCTCTTTTTCCCAGCCAGTCAAAAGAGTTCGACAGTGACCCTCTCCGATACTTCCACTTCAAGCGACCAATGCGGCTGCGCCCATGAGACCATGGACGTGAGCGGCGAGTATCGCTTTCAGCGACTGTCGATGTCGATCCTCATGCGCGACCTGAGCTTCGCCAAGGACGACCTTGGACCCGGCGATGCAGCGCCCGATTTCGATCTGCCAACCATCAGCCGGCGCCGCTTTCGCTCGCGTGGGCTCATTCATCACCGCGCGACCTTGATGGTGTTTGGCTCAAGCACCTGTCCCATGACCGACAATTCCACGCCCGGATTGAAAGCGCTTCATCGGCTCTATGGCGCGCGCGTGCAGTTCGTCATGGTCAATGTGCGCGAGGCGCATCCTGGCGCACGCCTTTCACAACCCGGCACGAACGAAGATAAGCTGGCGCACGCGCGTTATCTCCGCGACCTGCACGACCTGCCGTTCGATGTCGCCGTCGATGACATACACGGCGCCTTGCACCGCGCCTTCGGCGCCAAACCCAATGCGGCCTATCTGATCGGGCCGGACGGCGTGATCCTTTTCCGGGCGCACTGGGCCAATGAGACGAAGGCGTTGGCGCATGCGCTGAAGCGGGTGTCGGAGGGACGCAAACTACGCCGCAGAAAATCGTCTGCCATGCTCGGACCAATGCTGCGGATGATGGGCGACATCGCGCCAGTTCTCACCCGCGCTGGCGCCGGCGCGTGGAGCGACATGTGGCGCGTCGCTCCTCCGCTTGCTTTGGTCGCCGCCCTCCTATCCCCGTTCAACCGGCGCGCACGCACTTAATCAAGAGAAGAGCCCCATGACTGTTTCACTCACCGCCGACTCGTTCAAAAGCACGATCCTTGAGGCGACCAAGCCTGTGCTTGTCGATTTCTGGGCCGAGTGGTGCCCGCCCTGCCGCACGCAATTGCCAATTCTTGATTCCGTCGCCGCCGAAATTGGCGACGCCGCGATCATCGCCAAAGTCAACGTCGACCAGGAGCAATCGCTCGCGCAGACCTTCCAGGTGCGGTCGATCCCAACTTTGCTGCTCTTCAAGGAAGGCAAGGTGGTTATGCGCTATACGGGCGTCACCTCCCGCGAAGAATTGATGCGCGCGCTCCGCGCCGCTTGAGACCGAGAGCGAGGGCAAGCTCGATGTCACGCAAACGAACAGCTTTTGTTTTCGCCGGCGGCGGCAGCTTGGGCGCCATCCAGGTCGGCATGCTGCGCGAACTTGTCGCCGCGGGCGAACGCCCCGACATGGTGGTCGGCGCTTCGGTCGGCGCCATTAACGCCTGCTTCTTCGCTGGACGCCCAGACGCCGATGGCGTGGAAGCGCTGGCCGCAATTTGGCGCGGCCTAAGCCGCGCCGATATCTTTCCGCTGTCCCTGCGCGCGTTGCTTGCTTGGCTCGCCGGCCGAGGCACGCTCTTTGAGCCGGCGCGTCTCCAACAGCTTCTGGCGCGGCATCTGCCGGTCGAGCGTCTGGAGCAGGCGGCTATTCCTGTTCATGTGGTGGCCACAACTTTGAATGGCCGGGCGGTGCGTCTCTCTGAAGGCCCCGCCATTCCCGCGGTGCTCGCAAGCGCTGCGATCCCGATCGCCTTTCCGCATGTCAAACATGGCGATGAATATTTGCTCGACGGCGCCATTGCCGGCAACACGCCGCTCATCGATGCGGCAGCGCTCGGGGCCGACCGCATCATCGTGCTGCAGACCGGCTATGCGTGCACATTGGACGCCCCGCCACGCGGCGCTCTGGCGCAAGGTCTTCACGCGATCAACCTTTTGATCGCCAATCAGATGAACCGCGATCTTGCGCTGCTGGCCGGCAAGGTCGAGGTCGCGGTGGCGCCGGCGCTCTGCCCGCTTGATGTGTCGCCGCTCAATTTTGCGCATTCGCACGACCTCATCGAGCGCGCCGCGGCGAGCACGCGGGCATGGATCGAAAACGGCGGGCTGCGCGAATGCGGCCCAGCCTTAAAGATGGTGAGTTGAGCATGAACGTCGAAATCGCGATTCTGTTCGGCGCGTGTGTCTATGGCGCGGCGCAAGCTTCTGTGAGCCAACGCAACGAAACGCTGCAACAGATTCACCGCAATTATTCCGAGACCTCCTATCTGTTCGCCGCGGCGACTCTCGCGCTTCTGCTGCTGAACGGATTTGGGCCGTGGTCGCTCAAGGGCGCACTCGTTTATGCCGCGGGCCGCGCGCTCTATCTCATCCTGTCGGTGAAGCCGCTGCGTTCGCTGCGCAAGTGGGGCTGGGCCGTCTCAATCGCGGGCATTGTCGGCGTGCTTGGCGAACTTGTCAGAAACATCTGGGCGCTGGCGCAGCCTCTTATCGGGTAGCCGGTTCGTGCGGTGACAGGTCACCCGCTTCGGAGGTTGGCCCGGGGGCGAACCTCTAGGCGTCGAATTCGAGCGCTATATCGACCATGTCGCCGTCGGCGATGCCTTCGCGCTTGCGCACGCCTGCTTTCAGCGGAAGCAAATAGCCTCGCGCGCGCTTGTCGGGAAAAAGCGACGTACGCCATGTGGTCTTGCCGATCGTGACCGCGACGCGCACCGACCCAAAGGCCGGCCGCGGTCCCGGCGCAAACGCCGCGATGCGCCGGGATAAATCCTCGGGAATGGTGACAAACCGCCACCCGCCCTCTCCTGGATAAGCCCAGACCTTGCCTTTGCATGTGTATCGCACCGATCGGCCAATCCCGTGTGACGTCAAATTGCGCCTTGGCGCCAACAGCGCTTGATGTAACCCGGAGCGGCGGCGGCCCGAATCCGGACAGGGGGATATCTAATGTTTCGTATTATCTTCTTCCTGTTTCTAGCCATGCCCTCGTTGGCTTATGCGGAGATCAGCGCCGCAGCAGCGCGGTCTTGCGGCGTCAGTGAAGCGGTCATCAGCGCATCCGCGGCGGCGCGCCCGGTGCTTGCCCGGTTCGACGCGGAAGCCGCTTATGCCGATCGCGGCCGCGGCGCGATTCGCATCATCGAGTTTGCCGATTATTCCTGCCCGGCCTGCCGGGCCTTACATCCCCGCTGGGTCGCGTTCGCGCGCGCCAATCCGGATGTGCGCATCTCGGTGACGGAATATCCGATTTATGGGCGCACGCTCGTCTCCCGCGCGACCGGAAATCGGACGCTGAACGCCTCGCTCATCGCCATCGCCGCTGCAGCGCAAGGCAAACAGCTCGCCTTTCATGACGCCTTGATGGGCATCCCCGGCCGCGTCGACGATCGCGCCATTCGCCTAGCCGCCGAGCGCGCCGGGCTCGATCTTGCCGCGGCGCAACGGCGCGCCGAGACCCAAGCGGTCATCTCACGCGCGGAGGCCAATCTCCGGCTTGCCGGCGAACTCGGATTTGTGGGCACGCCCCATGTCGTGATCGACGGCGTGCTCCTGTCGCTGCAGCGCGGATGGACGATGCAGCAAGTTGATTGTCTCGTGCGTGCAGCGCGGACTAATGCGCGCTGAACGACGCGTCGGAAACGGCCGCGCTAATGTGAAGCGAGCTCGTAGATGCGAATAGCGGTGATGAACGGGTTCTCACGCGCAAGCGTCTCGGCTTGGCTTATGTCCGCGGCCTCGATGATGGTGTAGCCGGTCAGCGCATCGGCGCCCATCGCAAGATCGCGCGCGCCGCTCTTGGAGATTTCTCTGCCATTGCGCAGCCCAGCGTTTTCCACCGTTCGCGGCGCCGCGCTTTCGAACCAGCGCCGCCACGCTTGCATGATTTCCGGCGTTGGCGGCTCGAAGCCGACATGCAGCAACATGAACCGTTTCATTTCTTGCCTCACATTCCCGGCGGCATCGTGTCGAAGGCCGGCAATCCGTCTGTACGATGATCCCAACTCGCCGCCCGCGACACGAACACCTGCATTTGCGGCTTAAACACTTCGAGATCATCGAGGCTTGAGGCGCGCAGGACGATAAGACCAGGCATATTCGGATTGGTCGAGAACACTGCAGCGCCGCAGACCGGACAGAAATGCCGCGTCACAACACTGCCGCTGTCGGCGGCGCGGGAATATTCTTTGGTCTCGCCGGTCAGCGACACGCTCGCTTCCGGCACGCCCAAATGCGAACAATGCCCGGTCCCGCTTGAGCGGCGGCAATCCTCGCAATAGCAATGGCCGGCGACCACCGGCTCGGCGGTGCAGACATAACGCACCGCCCCACAAAGGCATCCGCCCTCAAATCTGACGCTCACGTCGCAGACCTCCGCCGCTTGCTTCTTCAAGGGTGTGCTTGCCGCCGCCGCACAATATGATCAAGGACATATTTTGCCCTAGCCTAGATTGGTCCTGAAGGAAGCGCGCGGCCCATGCCCTATAAGCCCGACCATAAACAGAAGACGCGTGCGCGCATCGTCGAGAGTGCGCGCATTCTCTTCAACCGGCACGGCTTTGAGAACGTCACCATCAACATGGTCATGGAGGCCGCTGAGCTGACGCGCGGCGGCTTCTACAATCACTTCAGGAACAAGGAAGAATTGTTCGCCGCAGCCGTGTCGAGCTTTCTGATGGGGCGCGGCGCGCAATGGCGCACTGAGGCGGGCATTCGTCCGGGCGCGCCGACACGCGAAGCCGCAGGCCAGATGCTCTGCAGCTATCTTTCGAAAGAGCATCTGGGCGACCTCGACGGCCAATGTCCGATGATCGCCTTACCCTCCGATGCTGGACGCGCCAGCGCCGACGTTCAGGGCGCCTATCAACAGCTGCTCGAGGCGATGGTTGGCCTCTTTGAAACGTCGCTCGCCGGTCCCAAGCGCAGAAAGAGAGAGACGGCGCTCACGCTGGCGGCGCTCTGCGTCGGCGGAATGATTTTGGCGCGCACGTTGCCCGACAGCGAACTCGCGGACGAGGTGCGGAGCGCTGCGCTGTCGCACGGTAGGTCTGTTCTGAGCGCCCGATAGCCGAGCGCGTTTGATGCGCCGCGCGAACGAGGCGGTGCTCACAAGCGCGTGCGCGACAGCGTTTCGATGATTGGACAGTCCGGTGAAGCGCCGCGCGCGCATTGCTGCGCCGCGCGGGCGAGCGTGCGCTCTAGCTTTTTGAGATCGGCGATGCGTTCACGAACGGCGCCAAGATGGCGGGTTGTCAATGAATGCGCTTTTGTGCAGCGTCCCTCGCCGCTCGAAAGCGACATCAAGGCGCGAATGTCGCCGATCGAAAAGCCGAGCTCTCTGGCCCGGCGCACGAAGCTCAGCCGCTCGCGCGCGGCTTCATTGTAGAGCCGCCGGTTTCCCGCCGAACGCGGCGGTCTGGCCATCAGCCCTATGCGTTCATAATAGCGCACGGTTTCGGCATTGACGCCGGTCAGGGCGCTGAGGCGCCCGATCGTGAAGACCCGATCACTCACGGCTTGCTCCTGTAGTCGCTACAGGTTCTACGCTGGCACCATGAGCGAAGATACAACACCTCGGCGCGCTGAAGGCCTATTGGCGGGAGGCGGGTTGCTGGCGGGGTTCGGCGCAGTCTTGGGCGCATCTTGCTGCGTGCTGCCGATCCTGTTGGTGCAAGCCGGCCTCGGCACAGCGCTGGTTGCGCACCTGGCGTGGTTTGCCCAGGCCAAACCCTACCTCCTGGCGGCCACGATCGCACTGGTCCTCGCGGGCTTCGTCGCAGCCTTCTGGGGCGGGCGCCGGCCGCGCCCGCTCGTTCTTGCGCTCCTCATCGGCGGGGCGCTGCTCGTCGCCGCGGCGATCGCTGCGCCGTACTATGAGCGCGAATTGCTCGACTGGGTAAGAGGACGATGAGCAACGCGCCGATCCGCGAGGCGACAATCACCTGCCCGCACTGCGGCCATCGCGAGCGCGAGGCGATGGCGACCGACTATTGTCAATACTTCTATGACTGCAAAGGGTGCGGCGCGGTGCTGAAACCCAAGCCCGGAGATTGCTGTGTGTTCTGCTCCTACGCCGACGCCAAGTGCCCGCCCATACAGGGCGATGGTTGTCATAGCTTATAGCCCACGCTCTGAGGCGCCGTCAGTCATCACACTGCATCGGCAGGCGACGCGCCGCCACGCGTTTCAAGCCGCTTAGCGCGCCAGCTTTTTGTACGAGAAGGCGAGCACGAGCCCATAAAGAACATGACCGGCGATCGAGCCCAGGCCGCGCGCATCCGCGAACCAAGGAAACAACGCCGTGAAGCCGTAGAAATTGATGAAATAGATCGCGAGGCCAAAGACGGCGCCTGCCAGCAGTGCTGGCCAAAGCGACAAACGCTCAAGAGCAAGCGCAAGGACGAACGCATAGAGGATCGACAAAGGGAAGTGCACCATCATGGCGGCGGCCACCGCGGGCAGGTCGAAGGTTGCAGGCGGCGGAAGCACATCGCGTCCAAGCACGATGGCGCCCATCATGCGCGGCGGGCCCCAGGGACTTTGTCCCATCATCATCAGCATCGCCATCTCGATGACGAGGAATGCGAGCCCGGCGATCAAGCCCGCCCAAATTGCGGCGGGAACCCGCAGGCGCCGTGCGGTGGCGGTATCGGTGGGGGCCATCGGCCTATCTCCATCAGCATTGCCCCCGAATTCATCGAACCGCAGCCTATTCCTTATCTCAATGGCTTCGCCGCCGTCCTGGGTTTGGTTACAGCCCAACAACACCTTGTTGCTGAGCCGTTTTATCGGTTTCTTTCTGGCTTGCGCCGGATAAAGCGCGTGCCGCAGGCTTGATCCAGCGATTCAGGAGCGTTGGTGTTCGGCAAAGCTAAACCCCACCAAGGCGAGAGCCGGTTGAGCGAGCGCATGCGCAAAGCGGTTGAGCGCGAAACAGCCCCGCCGCCCGCGACGCACGCGCTTGCGCGTCACGTCGAGCGCGCGCTTCGCCAAGCCGTCTTCAGGCAAGGCGCCCTCATTCTCGCAGACGGAGAAAAGTTTCCCGTCGCGCTCAAGAACATCAGCGCCAGCGGCGCGCGCGTGGAGTATTTCACGCGCCGCGAGTTGCCTGAAATCGTAATCCTGGTGGAACCGACGCTGCGGATAAAGTCCCGCGCACGCGTCGTTTGGCAGCGCGAGGGTGTGGCGGGATTGGCCTTCATAACCGAGTAATCGGGATCGGGCGCGCTAGCGCCACGCCAAATCCAGCAACTAGTGTGGCAAGAGCAGACTGCCGAACGACCGTCCGGGCCATCGACCTCGCCCCGCGTGCCGACGCACCGCCGGTGGCCACCGGCCCGTCGCACCCCCGGACACCGGCTTAAGCATTCAACGCCCAGCCGATGATGCGAGCTAACTTGTTCCACATTTCCGGAAATACCGCTTGACGAATCCCGCCGCGGACGCCATCCATATTTCCATGAAAACCGAAAAAGCAGCGGCCCAATTGGAAGCGCTCGGCAATCCGACCCGGCTCGGCATCTATCGCCTTCTGGTGCGCGCTGGCCACGAGGGCCTGCCTGTCGGCGCCGTGCAGGACCGCATGAACATGGCCGCCTCGACGCTCTCGCATCACTTGCGCAAATTGATCGACACGGACCTTGTCACCCAGGAGCGCCAGGCGACGACACTGATCTGCCGGGCGCACTACCCGACGATGGATGCGCTGATCGGCTTTCTCGCCGACGAGTGCTGCGCGGACGCCGGCTGTGCGGCAAAGCCCATCCAACGACGAACCAAACAAACCGCCTGAGTGCATTTTTTTGCACTCTTATTTCGATATTATTGGAATAAGGAGTTGTGTGATGTCTAAAACCAATGCGCTTCCCATCGCCATCATTGGCGCGGGGCCGGTTGGCCTTGCCGCCGCCGCACGCGCGGTCGAGCGCAAGCTCGACTTCGTCCTGCTGGAAGCCGGACCAGGCGTCGGCAGTGCGCTGCGCGACTGGGGCCATGTGCGCGTATTCTCGCCATGGGCCTACAATATCGACGATGCCGCGCACGCCCTGTTGAAGACGATCAATTGGATGGCCCCCAATCCGACGGCGCTGCCGACCGGGCGTGAGATCGTGGAGACTTATCTCGAACCGCTTGCGGCGCACCCGGCGATCGCGCCTCATGTTATCGTCAACGCCCGCGTGACCCGGATCGCCCGCGCCTTCAACGACAAAATGACCGACGCTGATCGCGCGGCCTCACCTTTCGTGTTGCGCTGGCGCGACGCTGACGGCGAAGAACACGAGACGTTGGCGCGCGCGGTGATCGACGCGTCTGGCGCGTGGTCAGGGCCAAATCCGATCGGCGTCAACGGTCTCCCCGCTCTGGGCGAAGCCGAGGCGCGCGACTTCATTGATTACGGCATTCCCGATGTGCTGGGCGATGCGCGCGCACGTTTTTCCGGCAAGCGCGTGCTGGTCGTGGGTGCGGGCCATTCGGCCATCAATGTCGCTCTTGATCTCATCACGCTGCAAAAGGACGCGCCCGACACCAAGGTTTTCTGGGCGCTTCGGCGCAACCGCATCGAGAAGCTCTTAGGCGGAGGATTAAATGACCAATTGCCGCAACGGGGCGCGCTGGGCCTGGCCGCCATGGAAGCGATCAAGGACAAACGCCTTGAAGTGCTCGCGCCCTTCGCCGTGCAACGCATGGTCACGACCGGCGACGCGCTCAGCGTCGTCGCCAAACTTGGGGACCAAGAAACAACCCTCGAGGTCGATCGCATCGTCGTCGCCACCGGCCTGCGGCCCAATCTGGATATGCTGCGCGAGCTTCGCGTTGCGATCGATCCTTCTGTAGAGGCGCCGCCGGCATTGGCGCCACTGATCGATCCTAATCTCCACTCATGCGGCTCGGTGCCGCCACATGGCGTCATTGAGCTGACGCATCCCGAACCAAATTTCTATATCGTCGGCTCCAAGGTCTATGGCCGCGCGCCAACCTTCCTGATGGCGACGGGCTACGAACAAGTGCGCTCAGTCATCGCGGAACTCGCAGGCGATCACGAAGCGGCGCGGCGCGTCGAACTTGTGCTGCCGGAGACCGGCGTCTGCAGCACAGCGCCGGTCGTGGGCGCCAAGGCGCAAGCCTGTTGCGGCGCCGCCGCGTGAGCAAAGCGATCGAAGCCTCGAAGCTCCAGCCGGTCGCCGGCTGGAGCTGGTTCGTCAGCGGACTCGGCGTCGGCCAGATCTGCTCATGGGGCGCGCTCTATTACAGCTTCCCCCTGATCGCCGAAGCGATGGGACGAGATCTCGGTTGGAGCAAGACTGAACTCTACGGCGCGGCTACGCTGGGTCTTTTGCTCGCAGCGGCGGCGGCTTACCCGGTGGGCAAGGCGATCGATCAGGGCCATGGCCGGATCATCATGAGCGCGGGTTCGCTCGTAGCCGGCATGTTGTTTATCGTCTGGTCGCAGGTCTGCGCGCTTTCCACCTTCTTCGCCATCACCGCCGGCCTTGGCGCACTTCAGGCGGCTCTGCTCTATGAGCCCGCGTTCGCGGTCATCGCACGGCGCAATGGCGGCGGCGCCCGCGACGCCATCACAGCGCTGACGCTTTGGGGCGGCTTTGCCTCCACGGTTTTCATTCCGCTCGCTCAGATCATGCTCGATCAATTCGACTGGCGCGGCGCTCTCATCGGGCTTGGGCTGATCAATCTCGCTTGCGCTGCGCTTTACTGGCTGGTGATCGGCGCTGAAACAGCGGCCACGACATCGTCCGCTCCTTCTCGCGCCCAACGCGACGACGTTCTTCGCGAGGCGCTGCGCACGCCCGTCTTCTGGATGCTCGCGCTTGCCTTCACCGCGCACGCCGGCGCGTTCACCGCCTTCACCTTCCATCTCTACGCGCTGTTGCTTGAGCGCGGGTTCTCGACGCAGGATATCGTTTTTGCCATGGCGGTGATTGGACCTGCGCAAGTGGCGGGACGGATCGCCATGAGCGTCTTTGCGCGCGGGGCCTCCATTCGCCGGATTGGCTCGATTGTGGTGCTGGGCTTCCCGATCGCGTTCGCCGTGCTCGCCCTCGCGCCGACGGAGCTTGCGGTCGTTGCCGCGGTCGCTGCGCTCTACGGCGCCTCCAATGGCGTGCTGACCATTGTTCGCGGCCTCGCCGTCCCCGAAATGATCACAACGCAGGGCTACGGCGCTATTAATGGCGTGATGAACACGCCCGCCACCATCGCCAAGGCGCTGGCGCCGCTTGCGGGCGCCGCACTCTGGTCAACAAATCAGTCCTATGCGCCGGTTTTGATCGCGATCATGGCCGGTTCGCTTATTCTGGCTTTCGGGTTCTGGGCGGCGGCCTGGGTTTCGACACGCCGCCAAGGAGGTGCGCGCCATGCTGAGCTATGATGTCGCCGCAAAGCGCGTGGATGCACACGGATCGACGGCGTGGACGAAACGCGCTTCGCTGACGCTGGACACGGACGTCGCGGGGCGCGACGACGCCTTCAACCCAGCCGAATTGCTACTCGCTTCTATCGCCGCTTGCATGATCAAGGGCGCCGAGCGCGTGGCGCCAATGATCAACTTCGATCTGCGCGGCATGGAGGTGCGCCTGCACGGCGTACGCCAGGACAGTCCGCCCAAGATGCTCCGCATCGATTATGAGATCGTCGTCGACACAGACGAGACGGATCAGCGCCTGGAACTATTACACAAGAACATTCGCAAATACGGCACGGTCTCGAACACCGTCGCCGCAGCCACCGACCTCCAAGGCACGATCCGCCGCGCGACGCCGGAGGCTTAAGCATATGTCGCCTCATCACGCGCGCGCGGCCGCAGATCAGCTCAACCGGGAATGCTTTTGCGTCACCCTGGACCAGCAGGCGCTCGCGCAAGCACTCCAGCACGAAGTCGCTAACGCGGATTTCTTCGCAGCCCTCACCGCGTCGCGACCGCATCTCTTCTCGCACGCGCCGGTTTTCCTGCCCAAGGCGGACCGCGACGCCATGCACGCGATTGTGCGCGCCATCGAGGCCGCCGCGCTTCTGCCGGCCTATCAGGACGCGGTCCTGGGCTGGGCGCCGCCAATCGCACGGATCGATCATGGCCCCATCGGCGCCTTCATGGGCTACGACTTTCACCTAACGCCCGAGGGACCAAAGCTCATTGAAGTCAACACCAATGCGGGCGGCGCCTATCTCAACGCCTTCCTGGCGCGCGCGCAGGTCGCGTGTTGCGCCGAGGTCGAACAGGCGCTCGCGCGTGCCTCGCTCGGCGCCTTTGACGACGCGATCATCGCCATGTTCGAAGCAGAATGGCGACTGCAGGGCCGCAGCAATCGGTTGCGCCGCATCGCCATCGTCGATGAGCGGCCGCAGGAGCAATACCTCTATCCCGAATTTCTGCTCGCCAAGCGGCTATTTGAACGACGCGGAATCGAGGCCGTGATCGCCGATCCGCGCGAGCTTCGCTTTGAATGCGATCTGCTTCAGCATGAGGGACGCCCTCTCGATTTGATCTATAACCGCCTCGTCGATTTCAGCTTCGAAGCCAGCGAAAACGCGGCGCTCAAAATGGCTTACGAGGGCGGCGCGGTCGTGGTGACGCCGAACCCGCGCAATCACGCCCTCCTCGCAGATAAGCGCAATCTCACCTTACTCTCCGATCCCGCAAAGCTCGCGCACTGGGGTCTCGATGCTGAGCATGGCGCCGCGCTAGCGGGGGTTCCGCAAACCTTGCGCGTGAGAGACGCCGATGCAGAATCGCTATGGAACGACCGCAAGGGCTTCTTCTTCAAGCCCGCGTGCGGCCATGGCGGCAAAGCCGTCTATCGCGGCGACAAGCTGACACGCGGGACATGGAGCGAAATACAAGCAGGCGACTACATCGCCCAACGCGTTGCGCCGCCCAGCGAGCGAACCATCAAACTCGATGGCGAGCGTGTGCAGCGCAAAGTAGATGTCCGGCTCTACACTTACGACGGCGAAATCCTCATCGCCGCGGCGCGCCTCTATCAGGGTCAAACCACCAATTTTCGCACACCCGGCGGCGGCTTCGCGCCGGTATTCTTCGTATGATCCAAGGCGCAATTTGACAGCAATACTCTTTATGTGCATCCATGCACCGTTATGCACACATATTGGAGAATTGTCCCATGCGTCGCCTTTTGCTGTCAGTTGGGTTTATTCTCTCCATCCTTGCTGTGACATGGACGTTTCTGGCCTGGCGCTCCGGACTCTTTATCCCACACGATGATCGCTGGGCCGTAGCGCCCGGCGAATTCACTGAAGACGGCTTTTCACACCAGAAACAACTTATCACCTTGGGCGAAACGCAGGTCGCGTACATAGAATTGGGCGCGGGTCCGCCGCTCATCCTGCTGCACGGCTGCCCGTTTAGCGCCTATGAGTGGAATGAGATTATCCCGGTTCTGGCCCAGCACTATCGCGTCATTGTCCCTGATCTCTACGGACTCGGCGACACGCCCGTGCGGCTCGATCAAGACTATCGCTTGCCACAAGACGTCGAGATGGTCCGCAGACTGATGGATGCATTGGAGATTCAATCAGCGGATTTCATCGGCCACGATCATGGCGGCGCTACAGTGCAATTGCTCATGCAGGCCGAGCCCGAGCGTATCCGGAGCGCCATCCTCACCAATGTCGAAGCCTACGACCAGTGGCCCAGTGAGCCGGAACTCCCCTATCTGCGCATGATCGTAAATCCGATCACCAGTCCCCTCATCTATCAGGCGCTACACTTTGAACCTGTCCGGCGCGAGATTTTCTCGATCGCCGTAGAAGATCGAGCGGTGCTGACGGACGATGTCTTGCGCGCTTACGCCTTGCCGCACATCGCGACCCCGGAGCGCTGGCAGCGGCTACGCCGTTTCTTCCGCTGGCAGATGGATGAGACCCACAACAACATCACCATGACGGCTCTGCCCGGAATGCGCGCGTTTGAGCGGCCAGTGCTGTTGTTGTGGGGCGAACGCGATGAGAATTTTGGTCCCCACCTTGCCGAACGTCTCTCGCGCGACATTCCCGGCGTGCAAGGCATTCACTACCTCAGAAACTCGCAACACATGCCGATGCAGGAGGAAAACGAGGAATATGCGCGCGCGGCCTTGGCGTTCTTGCAGGAGGGCGCGGTATCAGCCGAGGCGCGCGACGCGCTCGCCGCCGCGCGAGCAGCGGGGGATCAGCCATGATAGATTTCTATGCGGCCCGAACCCCAAACGGGCGCAAGATCGCGATCATGTTGGAGGAATGTTCCGCCAGCTATCGGACCCACTTCATCGACATAGTACGGGGCGAACAATTTGAGCCTGCGTTCACGGCAATAAACCCGAACGCCAAGATCCCGGCGATCGTCGATTCCGATGGCAAGGAGCCCGTGACCGTCTTCGAATCAGCGGCGATCCTCATCTATCTGGCGGAAAAGTTCGGCCGCCTCATGCCAAGTGAAGCGCGCGCGCGTGCAACCTGCATGAGTTGGACCGTCTGGCAGGTCGCCAATGTGGGCCCGATGTTCGGTCAGGCGCACCACTTCACAAGCAAGGCGCCCGAGAAGTGCCCGCACGCAATTGAACGCTTTTCAAGCGAAGCCGTGCGGTTGCTGCATGTCATGGAGAAACGCTTGGACGAAGCGCGCTATCTCGCAGGGGACTATTCCATCGCCGACATCGCCGTTTTCCCTTGGATCAGGGTGGCGCTGGAACCCATGGCGAGCGCCCGGCCCGATCTGGTCGGTGAGACGCCCAACATCCGGCGATGGTTCGCCGAAATTGGCGCCCGCCCCGCGGTTCAACGAGGCATTGGGCTCGGCTCTGAAGTCCGCACCTAATTGCGCGCTTTCCGCGTCGGCCCTGGACAACAAATCTCCACCAAAGGAGCAACGGCATCCCGCATGACGGAGAGCTTGCTTACAATGACGGGGCCATTGAGTTCATAGAATACTTGCCGGCCCTCCCTGGTCGAAGCCGCGACACCCGCCTGCTCGAGCACCTGCAAGTGGCGCGACACGACCGACCGATCCTGAGGAAGCCCTTCGGCAATCGCGCCAATGTCGGCCCTGCCCAATTTGATCATCTGGCGAACCACTTCCAATCGGGTCGGGTCACAGAACGCCTTGAAGAAATCCGCATCGAGAACGGCAAGACAAGCATTCGCGGCGGCGGAGCGAGAAATCTGCTTCATGCCTTTATTATGTGCATCGATACGCACATATCAAGCGCGTGCAGGTCTCCCGCGTCATGCGTGCGCAGGCGTCCCACTTGCATCGCAGGCGACGATTCGATATTCCTCGAATTATGCGATCTAAACAAGCCATCGATGCACTGGGCGCGCTCGCGCAAGAAAGCCGGCTTGCGGTCTTCAAACTGCTCGTCCGCGCAGGCGAAGACGAAACGCCCGCGGGCGAGATCGCGCGCGAATTGCGTGTGCCGGCAAGCACCATGTCGACGCACCTAGCCATCCTGGAACGCGCTGGCCTCATCCGGTCGCGGCGCGAAGGCCGCACGATCTATTACCGCGCCGATCTCGACGGCATGACCGACCTGATGGCCTTCCTGATCGAGGATTGCTGCCAGGGCCGCGCTGAGCTCTGCACGCCGCTCACCGGAATCGTCCAGCGCGCGGCGTGCTGCGACGAACCACAGAAGAAAAGACGGAGGGTATGATGGACAAGCACACACGCGAGAGGCCTTACAACGTCCTCTTTCTTTGCACGGGCAATTCCGCGCGCTCGATCATGGCTGAAGCCGTTCTCGGCCGCTTTGGCGCCGGCAAGTTCAAATCGTATAGCGCAGGCTCCCAGCCCAAGGGCGAAGTGCATCCGCGCGTCCTGCACATGCTGAAGAACTTCAGCTACAAACCCGAACTCTTCCGCTCGAAGAGCTGGGAAGAATTCTCAGGCCCTGACGCGCCGGAACTCGATTTTGTGTTCACCGTTTGCGACAACGCCGCGAACGAAGTTTGCCCCGTCTGGCCGGGCCAGCCGATGACCGCGCATTGGGGCGTGCCTGATCCTGCCGCGGCCACTGGCTCCGAAGCTGAGATCGCATTCGCATTCGACGATGCATGGCGCATGCTGCAGAACCGCATCACCATCTTCTGCAATCTGCCGATCGAGAGCCTTGATCGCCTTTCGCTGAAGCAACGCCTCGACGACATTGGCCTCGCCAAACCAGCTTCCGATAGCGCCGCCTAAAGCTTGAGGTCTCATGTCCACGTTTGAACGTTACCTGACCCTCTGGGTTGGGCTCTGCATCGTCGTCGGCATCGCGCTCGGCCAGTTTTTCCCGGGCGTGATTCAAGCGATCGGCGCCGCCGAAATAGCGCAAGTCAATCTGCCGGTCGCTGGCCTCATCTGGCTGATGATCATCCCGATGCTGGTGAAGATCGATTTCGCCGCGCTTGCCCAAGTGAAAGAGCATTGGCGCGGCATAGGCGTCACCCTCTTCATCAATTGGGCGGTCAAGCCGTTCTCGATGGCCTTCCTGGGCTGGCTCTTCATCGCCGTCCTCTTCCGCCCTTACCTGCCGGCCGATCAGATCAACTCCTATATCGCAGGCCTCATCCTCCTCGCCGCGGCGCCCTGTACGGCGATGGTGTTTGTGTGGAGCAATCTGACCAAGGGCGAGCCGCATTTCACCCTGAGCCAGGTCGCGCTCAACGACACCATCATGGTGTTCGCCTTCGCGCCCATCGTCGGGCTCCTGCTGGGTCTCTCGGCCATCACCGTGCCTTGGGAGACGTTGCTCCTCTCCGTTGCCCTTTACATCGTCGTCCCAGTCATTCTGGCGCAGATCATTCGCCGCATCGTTCTCAACTCGGGCGGCGAAGCCGGTCTCGCGAAAGTGCTCGGCATCTTTCAACCGCTCTCTCTGGTGGCGCTGCTGACAACGCTCATGTTGCTCTTCGGCTTTCAGGGCGAGCAGATCATCGCCCAGCCACTCGTCATCGCGCTCTTGGCCGTGCCGATCCTCATTCAAGTCTATTTCAACTCGGGTCTCGCCTATCTCTTGAACCGCTGGAGCGGCGAAGCCCATTGCGTTGCGGGGCCGTCCGCGCTGATCGGCGCAAGCAATTTCTTCGAGCTCGCAGTCGCCGCCGCCATCAGCCTCTTTGGCTTCAACTCGGGCGCGGCACTCGCCACCGTCGTCGGCGTGCTGATTGAAGTGCCGGTCATGCTGTCGGTGGTGAAGATCGTGAACGCCAGTAAGGGCTGGTATGAAAGCGGCGCAGCGGTCTCGCGGCGTGCGCGACCAGCGGCCGGCGCCCAGGAGCAAACTGGATGAGCGGCGATCACTTTCCTGTTGTGATCCACCACAACCCGGACTGCGGCACCTCACGCAATGTCGTCGAGATCGTCCGCGCGGCCGGCTACGAGCCCATCATCATCGAGTATTTGAAGACGGGTTGGACGCGGCCGCAATTGCTGGCGCTGTTCGCAGCTTCCGGCCTGACGCCGCGCGCCGCCTTGCGCGAAACCAAGTCACCGGCAGCTGAACTCGGCTTGCTTGATCCAGGCGTCGATGACGCGCGCTTGATCGACGCGATGCTAGAGCATCCTCTACTAGTCAATCGGCCGATCGTGGCGACGCCGCGCGGCGTGAAGCTCTGCCGGCCGAGTGAAACAGTGCTCGATTTGCTCGATCGTTTGCCACCGGGCCCGCTTTATAAGGAAGACGGCGCTCTCATCATCGACGAGGACGGACGACGCGTGACGTAACCGGCTCACGCGCATCTGCGCGGATGTCCGTCTCCGCGATCACGCTCGCGCTCTGATTTGACGTCATTGCTCTACGCGCTCGCCGGTGCGGCTCTCAGAAAACAAATGATTGCGCGTTATCGAGGCATGGGCTTGTGATTGGAGATGGATCTTTCCGAAGCCGCCCGCCTCATTGAGGCCAGCCCGGACTTCCGCTTGTTGCGGCGCGTGCCGGCGTCCCGCGATTGGCCGCTCAAAAGCGCAAGCGGCGAAACCCGGCGCGGCGTGTTCGTCGATACCGAGACGACGGGCCTTGACCAAGACAGTGACGAAGTCATTGAACTGGCGCTGCTGCCGTTCGAGTACGAGCGCGACACTGGAGCGGTCGTGAGCGTCGACCAAGACGCCGCCCTCAACGCGTTCAGAGAACCTTCCTTTCCCATCCCGCCCGAAAGCGCGAAGATCCACGGCATTACCGATGAGATGGTGGCCGGTCAGATCATCGATCCCGAGCGCATCAAAGCAATCATCGAGCCCGCACACATCATCATCGCCCACAATGCGGCCTTCGACCGGCCCATGGTCGAAAAGCACTGGCCTATCTTCGAAGAGAAGCACTGGGCTTGCTCGTTCGCCGAGATCGACTGGAAGGCCGAAGGCCTCGGCTCGGCTAAGCTCGATTACCTGCTTTGGGCGCGCGGTTGGTTTCATGACGGCCATCGCGCGCTGTCGGACGCCGAAGCCGCACTCTTCCTTCTGACACTTCCCCTGCCCGCCTCGGGCAGATTGGGCTTAAGCGCCCTCCTCGAATGCGCCAGACGCCAACTCTGGATCGTGCGGGCCGAAGACACCGCATTCGAGCAACGCTCATCGCTGAAGGCACGCGGCTATCGCTGGGACGACGGCGAAGGCAAGCGCGTCAAAGCTTGGTGGCTCATGACCAACGATCCCCAAACCGAACTGGATTGGCTGAGAGCTGACATCTATGGGGACGATCGGGACGTGACCGTGCTCAAGACTCCGGCAACGAGGCGCTATTCGTCCCGACTCTGGGCCGAGTGATATGGCCGAAAATTCCAAAAAACAGGCGTGCGAAACACGTAGTCGAAAACGAGCATCGCGGGCGCGCAATGGCGCGATCACGAAATGCGACGATACCCAGTTCCCCGGAAGAACCCTTCTTGCAGCGTCGCCTTACGCACAAATCCGGTGCCGCTACCGTTTGTGTAGATCCGCTTCGTCGAGCGCCACTTGAGAAACGATGGCCATCGCGTGGGCTCAGGAGTAATCGACCTGACATGCACCAGCGTGTTCCTCTCTCGTGAAAGCTGGTCAAGAGGAACGACGCGGTAGCGCCTGTAGCCGCCCTCCTCACTTTCGAGCTCACTCACCGTCACTACGTGACGCGTCTCCGGGCGTCTCGCCCGCACGCGCTCAAATGCATCAGAGACCCGTTCAAGGTCGTCCCATCTCGAAAAATATATGTTCGCTGCACAATTCAGGTACTGCTGCTCATTCAAAGCTTCGACATCGGAGACGTCTTGGACGCGAACCCACCCTTTGTCGTGGCCGAGCGCATAGACGTCGCTGTCATAAAGGACGCACGCGATCGTCGGGCTCAGCGGCAGAATAAAGAGCGCGCCGGCGTTGCCGGCGGCGCCGCTCATCTCTTTGGCGCGTCGATCCTGCAGATACCAACGGTTCGTGAGTATTGAGGGATCGTCCGAGGCGACGAACGGAAGGCCTGTCTGATTTTCTATAAGCGCGACATTGAGGTCATAGACGATCCGCATCGTGTCGCTGAACGCCTGCATCGCCAAGACGACGTTTTCCCGCTGTGTCATTCGCCAAGACGCCGGCGGACTACCATCAAACGCGATGTCCGCCATCGCAGCCGGCATAAAAGCCGCGCGGCGCGCTGCTGCATCTGTTCGACAGTGCTGCAGAAAGCAGAAGTGACGCAGAATGACCCTGTCAACGTCGTTTAGCGCGTAGCCCGGTTGCCGAAGCCGGGCCAGCGCTTGGGCGTAAAGCCCCTCAGAGTGCTGGAGGATGCGCTCCAGTGTCAGGTCTTCACCGTAGAAGTAACTCTTCGAGCACTGACTCTTTAGAGGCGCATTCTCGATCCCGCGGCGCGCATCGATGTTGTAGAGATTGATGGCGCGCCCTATGCCGTTTTGGCTGAAGGCGCGCAAGAAGACGCGCGGAACGAAGTGCTGGTTCTTATTCGAGGCCATGCGATGCACCCGCCCCATCGCCTGAATTAAGTTCGTGAAGCTCCTCTCCGTCACAGACAGAGACAAAGAGCCCTGACGGAGCCCGCACGGTTCCGACGATCACCATCAACAGACCGTTCATCGCGTGGTGTGACTTACGGACGATCTCCACGACATTCCGGCGATCTTGCTGAGACGGGCGCGGGCGCCGTTGCTTGTGCGTGTGCCAATCTCCCAAGAATAGCAGACCGTCCCGATGCATCTCGTCGATCTCTGCCTGTTCATCCTCCCGGCAGGGCTCGTACGACCACGGCGTGCGCACATCGCGCGGGCGCGGGCCCGTGGCGGCTGTGATGCTAACAACAGTCCCATAGAGGCGACCGAACAACTGGCCTCCGGCCTCCGCAGCCCAAAAACGACGCTGCCGAAAACGCCAGAGGTGTTCCAGAACAGCGTCGCTGAACTGGAGCTCCTGACCGGAGGATCCGATCGGATACGCGATCACGCCGCGCGCCGACCGCATTGCCAGCAAACACCGACGCCCCAGGCTCGCGAACTGAGATATCCGCCTTCCTGTCTACCGCCCGCCGCCAGCCACTCAGGCGACCACTGGCCGCCGGCGTTCTTCAACGTCTCCTCAGATGCCGCCCAAATCCGATGCGTGGAGTCGATGACCTTCCCAAGCAAAACGGCGATCGCCAAGTCCGCCACGGTAAGCGCGATGCGGCTGATCTCGATCTGCCCGTACGGTTGAAAATGGGCGCCGCAACCTGGCTCATTGACGAGGGTCGGACCGGGCCAGCGCGTGAGGCGAAGATTTTGCTCGCCGTTGGGCTTCATCCCGCAGGCAAAGCATGCCTTGGAATCGACGATGGCCACGGCGTGTCCGGCGCAGGCGTGCTCTTCGGCCCAGCCGAACACGATTGGCGGCTTGGTCATTTGCGCCAGGCGCCAAGCATTGAGCAAACCCTCCGCCTGCCAATCGCCCATGGCCGAGATGATCAGGTCCGCGTTCGACAACACGTCGTGATGATCATCCCTGAGTTTCTGAAACTTGATCGGGTAACCCTTGCCCTTCAGGTGCGGCAGCGTCCGCTTCATGTCGGCGACGAGTTCAACAGCCTTGTTCGCGCGCACGGCCCGCGCGCTCAGCGTATGGCGACCGAGCGTGCCGAACCTCAGGTCTTTGGGATCGACGACATTGATTTCGCCCACGCCTGCGTGCGCCAACGATTCCGCCACTGGCGCGCCGAGCGATCCACCGCCCAAGATCACGACAGAGGCGCTCGCCAGAAGGCCCGCGTCTGGATCGACATCGCGCCCATGAATCCAGTCGCGATCGGCGCGCTCGACTTCGGCGGTGCGAAAGAGCCCGCCGGTGAAGCGGGAGAGCGCGACATCGGCTGGTAACACCTGCCGGAAACCGCGCGTCATGGGATCTGCAGGCGCCCTCCCCGGGCCGCGCGATTGCGGCTTCGGCCGCAACAGCACCATGGCCGCCGCCACTGGACCGCCGTCCGGGGTTTTGGACATCAAGAGGACATCGATCGCCGAGAGCGCGGGATCGGCCAGTTCGGCAAGCATCGCCACCGCTTCGGGCGCTTCGCGCCGCAAGTAAGCAACGATCTCGGCACCGTTCTTCGGATAGTCTTGAGGCACGGGCGGGGAAGCGACCGCCACGGCCAGCGCCGCCGTCGACTTAAAACCCGCGCGGGCGTCGAGAAACTCGCCGTTCCTAACCCAGCTCTCCAACGTCTGGTCGTCATCGGCCGCGACGGTGTGAGCCGCGTCGCGCCAGAGACGCACGATCCGGGTGGCGCCGCCAGGCCGCATGAGCAGGAAGACAGGCGGCGCACGCGCCTTGGTCAAATGCGTCCAATAACTCTCGAACTCGGCCAGAAAGTCGTCGCGGTTGGCGCCGGCGATGGAAGCGTCCACCAGCCCCACGGCGTCGTTCAATACGGTCGCAACCGCGCCGCACGCGTCGAGCGGGTTGAAGGCTACGCCATCGGCGATGCAAAGAACATTGTCATGCTCGGCATGGGGCCATTTTCCGACCTTGGGTTCACCTACGAAGGCGACGCGCGGAGCCGACCACGGAAACTCCTTCGACACCAGGACATCGAGTTCAATGTCTCCCGCGCCCGCGCGCACCGGCACGCGCCAGCCAGCCACAGGAGCGCGTAACACATAGCGGGAAAGCTCGGCGGCTTCGAGCCGCCGAGCCTTTTCGCTCATTTTCTGAAGCCAGACCTCAACCTCGGCGACCGCAAGATCATGCAGCGCTTTAGGCCGACGCCCAGCGCCGCCGTCAGGCATAACGCTTGCCACCGTCCTTCTGCACCGCGCCGCGCTCGGCGGCCTCGGCCGCCGCCACCGACAACAAGCCGGCCGTCAACACGCGCGCCGCGCCAAGAGCCGGAGTAACGCTCGCCGCAGCCGCGGCCTTCTCCACGCGGTCGCTGAAGAACGTGGTGGCGAAGACCTTATCCCAACAGCCGAGCGCCGCTTCGCGCGTGCAGTTGTAGTCGAAGAGCGGCTTCAGCGTTGCCAACGCGTCATCCAGCTTTTCCTTGAGCTTGCGCGCCCGCGCATCGTCGGTCCCCTTGGTGATGTCGTCATTGCCGGGGATCGGGTGCTTGACTACGAGGTCGTATTCGAGCCGGTCGCGGATCGCCTTCATGGTCTCATAGAGCGCCACATCTTCGCGATCGGCGTTGGCCCAGTATTTCTCCGTCACCAGCTTGGTGATGCCGAAGCCGCTCAAAATGCCAGTCCAGGACGAGCGGCTCTTCACGTAGAACTTGATGTAGCGCACGACGCGCCGCATCTGACCTTCGCTCGTGTCGTAATCCGGGCTCCGGTCCTTGTTCTTGCCGTTGAACCAGCCGGTCACGTCACGCGCATCGGACTTCTTCCAGTCGCTGCTCGCCAATTCGTAGAGATAGGTTTCCTTGCCGAACGCATCGGTCTCTACGGTCACGCGATAGACCGGCACGTCGACGTGATAGCCTTCCTTGTAGTAGATGCGGACGCAATTCTTCCGCACCTCCGGCTTCTTGGCGAAGCTGCCGTCGTCGATGGCGTCGCGCACCATCTGGCGCGCGGCGAGCGCGGTCATGTCGGCGCCTTGCGCGCCTTTGAGATCAACGCGCAGGAAATAGACGCCGTCGTCGATGTCGTGGTCGCCGTCGGGCAACTGCACCATGGTCCACATGGCGTAACTGCCCTGCGAGGCATGTTCCCAAGGCGCCGCGAGCGCGGCCTTGGCGAGCCCATCCTTCAGGCGCTTGCGATTAGCGTTGCGCCGTTCCCGCATGTTGTCGCGCTCCGCTTTCGGGAGCGCGACGTTGGCCTTCTGAAAGGCCAGAAGATCATCAGAACAATCGAACATTTCCTACTCCTATGATGTGTGCATTTCGGCTGCACGGGCCGGATTTGAGAAAACGGGGGCGGCATCGAAGGCGCCGCAGACGAGTTTCGCGATGACGCTCGTCGCGTCCGCGCAGAGCGCGTTCAGCATGTCGGCATCGGCCAGCGCTTGAGCGATCAGCGCATCCATCGCTTCATCGCGGGCGTCGTCGAGGCCGAGATAACGGACCAGCGCGGCCGGCACTTTGTCAGCAGGGAAACGAACGATCTCACAGGGCCGGTCGAGGCGGCCCTTCAACATTCGGGCGATATTGTCGAAAGCGAACTCTTGCGCGTCGATCGACAGCGTCGCCGCGTCGGCGCCGAAACGCCAGTCCATCAGGTTGCGGTGACGTTTGGCGTCGGCCACCTGTTCGCCAGCGGGGCGCGGACAGCTCCCCATGCAAAGGATTTCGATCGGACGACCGGGCTCGCTCGCGCGCAGCGCCTCCGTCAGCGCGATCAGAACCGGGTTGTTGCCCCAGAGCCCGCCGTCGGCGAAATAATTGACGCTGTTGGCCGTTCCGTCTGTGCGCGGCACGCGCGCGAGCGAACGGAAGATCGGCGCCGCGCTCGACGCCAAGCAGACGTCGACAAGCGTGGTGTTGTTGTCGCGGTTGTTGGTCTCGTCGGCGAGATGCGGCGTCTTGAAGACCCAGGAACGGTGCTGCGACATCTCCACGGCCGGCACGGCCATCGCAATGCCGCGCTCGGCGAACACGTGGCCGAGCGTCATGTTTCCGAAGGCTTCAGTGAGCGCCGCTTTCAGCGCCTTCTCGCCCTGTTCGAGCGCCTCCCGGCGTTCCGCGAGGTCGCCCGGCAGGTCCCACCACTGGCTGGGCACACGCCGGCGAAAGATCGCACGGCCATGTGCGCGGTACAGGTGAGCTACGCGGTCGAGGCCGATGCCTGCGGCCAGGGCGGCGCCGACAATGGCGCCGGTGCTGGCGCCGACGATGAGGTCGAAGGCCTTGCCGATATCGAGCTGATCGCCGCCGCGGCGCAACGCAAACGCGCGCCCCGCCGCGCCCAGATAGGACGCAGTGTAGACGCCGCGCATGCCGCCTCCATCGAGGCTGAGCACCCTGTAGGGCTGGGTCCACCCCATTCGCTTACCTTACCAAGCCCGCCTTCCGGGTCGTCCTCAGCATAAGTATGCGCATACTTTTTTTACACAAGGGGTGCTCTACTTGTTTTTATGAGTGCGTTAAGCTTTGCGCAGCGGGCGGTGGGGGCGGCCCGTCAGGGACGGGACATGGACGACATTGGCCGCGCACCGCGCGACGAGGACGATAGGGCCTTTGGCGGACTGCCATGGAGCGTCCGTCAGCGGCTGGATTTTATCGAATTTCGCCTGTTCTGGGACGGACGCGTCAATCGTTCTGATCTCAGGGATCGCTTCAAGATATCGACGCCGCAGGCAACGACAGACTTCGCACGCTACGCAGAACTAGCGCCTGGGAATATTCGATACGACAGCGTTGAACGGACCTACGTTCCGACTGAGAGCTTCCAACTTCACTTCTACCGGTTGTCACCGGAGCGTTTGCTTCTTCAGTACCAAGCGCTGGTCGAGAACCTCATCAAAAAGGTCGACACTTTTATTGGCTTCAAGCCCGAACTCGGCATCGTTCCCTCGCTTAATCGGAACGTTAACGCCGGTTGCTTAAAGCGCATTTTGAATGCCATTGAAGCGAAAAATGCGCTGGAAATTCGCTACCAGTCGCTCTCGTCTCCTGAGCCGGCGATGCGGTGGATCACCCCATATGCGCTCGCTTACGACGGTTTCCGTTGGCACGCGCGCGCGTGGTGCGCGCATCGCCAAGCATTTCGAGATTTTGTGTTGGCGCGCATTCTCGATATTGGGGAGTCGCGCCCAGCCCGAGTAGATCCGACCTACGACACGGAGTGGAATACAGAATTCACCCTCAGGATTGCACCGCATCCAAAGCTGCCGCCCAGCCACCGCGCTGCCATTGCGCTCGACTATGGGATGCAAGATGGAGTCGTGGAGTTCAAAACCACGATCTATCTCGCTTGGTATCTGACGCGCCGCTTGTTGCTGGACTTGGATACCGACGACCTCCCCCCAGAAAGACTTCAGCTGCAACTCCTCAACAGGAACGAGCTCATCACGGCCCAAGAAGAGGCTCGCGGACGGGCTGCGGCGCACGCGGCGATCGCGGAACAAGGCTAGTTGATCAGCCAAGCCTGATCGATGACGCATGAATTAATTAGTTATACCTGATTAGCGATGTCGAATTTAATCAGCTTTATCTTATTGACATAGTGGCATGTAATAAGGTATATCTTATTGCATGGTAACCCCTCGTGACCAGCTGGATAAACGGTTTGCGGAGCTTCGCCCGTTCTTGGCACGTGCAGCACGCCCTGCCCGGGGATGGGTGCGTGCCATTCGCGAAGCCCTCGGCATGACCACGGCCCAGATGGCCGCCCGCATGGGTGTGACGCAGCCTCGTGTAGTCGAACTAGAAAAGTCAGAACCTACCGGCGCGGTAACATTGCAGAGTCTGGAGCGTGCCGCGGAGGCCCTGGGATGCCAGCTCGTTTACGTCCTGGTGCCGAGGCAACCGCTCACGCAAACCGTGCGCGCGCGAGCCATTCGAGCGGCAGAAAAGCAATTCGCAGCCATCGAACAAACGATGCGCTTGGAGGACCAAACCGTGGATCCGAAGAAGCGGATGGCCGGCCGTGAGCGTTTGATAACGGAGCTGATGCAAAAGCCGGCCCGGCTCTGGGACAGCTGATGAGTGACCTGTTCAATGAACCAAACGACGCCACGCCACTCACACCCGAAGAACGTGATGGCTTGATCCCTTCGCATGTGGCGCTGCGCGGTGAACTCAATGAACTGGAACAACAGAACATCCTCGCCGCAAGTGTCTGGGCCTTCGGCCGCAAGCGCGACCCCTTCTCGGAGGCGTTTGCACTAGGGCTGCACAAACGGATGTTCGACCAGGTTTGGCGATGGGCCGGTCAGTTTCGCACCAGCGACAAGAACATTGGGGTGGACCACCGTACCGCCCAGGTCCGCCTCCGCCAGGCGCTTGATGATGCGCGCTACTGGGTGGATCACAATACCTATTCGCATGATGAGCTTGCGGTCCGCTTCCACCATGCACTGGTGTTCATTCACCCGTTTCCAAATGGAAACGGCCGCTGGTCGAGGCTGATGGCGGACCTTCTTATTGTCTCGCTTGGCGGCAACCGATTCAGCTGGGGCGGCGCTCAAACGCTGCGGTCAGCCGACGAAACGCGCCGCGCCTACATCGCGGCGCTTCGCGCAGCGGACAATCACGACTTTGCGCCACTGATGGCGTTCGCGCGATCGTGACCGCGCCTCACGCGATCAAATAAGCGTCGCACATGTCGGGGTGCGGTTTGAACCGCGAGACGGTCACGTAAATCCGTCCCGCCTGCTTTGGCAGTGCCCCGATCCGCTCCACTGCTGCGTTGATGCGATCACATCGCGCGGCATCCAGATAAAACCTGTTCTCGTCAAGAAAATGCAATGGCTTCAAATATTCATCGAGGCTTGCCGCTTCCAAGCGCGCAATGGCGCCTTCGAGCGCCGCCATCGACACACGCGGACGGAGCATCGGCTCGATGTTCGCCGTGAGATCATCTGACAAGATGAACGCTACGCGTGGCGCATCGCCGTTGCGAACGTAGCGAACAGCGGAATTGAACCGGGATCCGCGCGAGGCGGTACAGGCGTCGTTGGCTTCGCCGTCGAGAATAACGCCAATGGCGTGACAGCGCCCCATCGGATCGATCAAGAGCGCACCATCCATCCGCCGCGCGCGGCTGAGAAGGTCGCTTCTGGCAAGCGCCGGCTCGATACGCATTCCTTGCCTCGCCAATCGCACCGCTTCGGCCTCGGCGTCGGCGGCGATGATCGCAAGCGCACCGCCGGGAATTTCGATCAACGCGTTCCATATCGCCCAAAGACCATCCAAATCATGGGGCGCGCCCGCAAAGATGCGGGAAACGTTGTCATCAAACCGGGTACGCTCCACGGGCTCGCCGGGGAGCTGCGCGCGCCCCAAACGGACGCGAATGATTTCTCGATCGCCCGTGTGCAGGTCCCACCCCTGCTCGATAAAGCTCACCACAAATGGAGCGTCGTCGGCGTCAATCGCCTCAACGCGCCCGACACCGAGCGCGTGCTCACAATCGGAGAGGAGCGCTGCGCCATCGCTCGCCATTTGAAGTAGCTTTCGGCACCACCGGCGCTCGCTCAAATGAACGGGCGTCGCAAGCCGCGTCACGAACGAAAGGCTGTGACGCTTCGCATCAGCCAGCACGATGCTTCCGGCGTTGGCGGCACCCTCATAACGCAGATGCGCCAAATCGTTCAACGCCGTGAAAAGCTCGCCGGGCACGGCGTTCTGACGCACCATGCCCGCGGCTTCCCGCATCAGTGCTTGCGCCGCGCGCGCGGCGACCTCATCGCCAGGGCGAAATTCCTCCAGGTGATGGCCTGCGTCCGGGCGCCACAAAGCGATACTGGCGTCCTTCAAGAGCTGACGCATACATTCCTCGATGAACGAGAGCCGTCGCTCTTTGTGCTCAAAGCCAATCCTTTCGATCGCCGGATAACGATGAAAAAGAGCGGCGGGTATCTGCACCACGGGCACGACATAGTGTTTGTCGACAGGTGTGGGCGTGCCGCAAAAGCTCACAACGCCGTTCTGGTCATCGTAGGGTTTCAGGCGGCGGCGGACTTCGTCTTTGATCGCGCTGGTGCGAATCCGTTCCGGCTTTTCAGCGTTCGACTTAGGGTCGTTGGTGTAGAACATGTCGTTGCCGGCGTGCTCGCCAATCGCCTTGCTCAAGCCTGCGTCGAAATCGTCGAACAAAGAGAGCGGCCAGGCATCGTATTCTGGGTCTATGCAGATCGGGTGCGCATTCGTGATGCCCGGGCGTCGGACGCCTACCAGCATCGCCTGTGGCTTCCCCGGCGCCTTGATAGCCTCAAACAGCTTCTCAGCGGCGAGGCGCAGCATTATGCGGAAGTGGCTTTGATAGCCCCACATGAAGAGGTCGATCGTGTCTTTCGTCATGACCGCTATTTATGCGGTCAGAGCGGGCTCGCCAAACCCAGGCGGAAGCGCCATGCCCTCCGTTCGCCGATTTGATAGAGCGCATCCACCCGCTCAACCTGCGACATCAGCAAGCAACTATTGAACGCCGACCCCTTATTCGCCACCGTCGCTGCCACCGCCGGTGGCGGAAACAAGCGATACGACCAGCCGGTCGATCGGTACGCAGTTGCAACATCTTTCCGCCCGAACATCAGGACGCCGTCTTCAATGGTAGGATTGATGTCTCTTGCCGTCGCCGTCTCTTGCTCCAGCGCGTCGAACGGCCAGCCCAGGACAGGCAAGGGATCACGCAGCATCGGCTCGCAAAATTCCGGCATCAGCCCCGTGTACAAACACAGGATCGCACGGGTGCCACCGACTTTGGACACCGCGCTTTGCGCTATGCGGTCACATTCATCTAGGGTCATGTGACGGAATCCGATGCTTCTCTCATTTCCTTTCCGTGCACTCCTGCAGGCGCTGGTCGTCGCCACGATCCTTTTTGTCGTAGCCATTGGTTGGATGGCGCCAACCGACGGCGTGATTGGCGCACAAATTACAGCATTGCGGTGGGCGCCCTTCGTCCCGATCGTGTTCCTATTCGTCCTCTACTGGGCATGGCGGAAGGTCGAACTGCTCCAAGAGATCACATTCCCCTATCTCGGCGGGGATTGGAACGGCGTTCTCCGCTACGAGACCCACGATGGAAAGAACGGTGAGAGACCTGCGCGACTCGTCATTCGTCATGACTTCTTCGGTTTGCATATGCGGCTACTAACCGAGGAATCCGCGTCGCGGACACTGGCCGTGGCCACGACCCGTGACCCCACCTTCGGCGACTTCCGCCTCTACTATGTGTTCGAGGTGACTCGCATCTCCGGTGTCGGCGCAGACAAGGTCTATCGCGGCACGGCCGTGGTACAAGTCGACCTTAAGAATGCGACGCTGAGCGGCGACTACTTTACCGAACACAAGAGCACGGGACACATTAGCTTTGAGCGCGTCCCGGGTTGAAGGCCTCAAAAGCCACCATTTTCTGCACCAGCTTAGCGCAAGAGATCGCCAATGCGGCGACCATTGTGGCGTTCAAACGGCTGCTCGAGTTTGACTTGCAATAGAGCCTTGCGAAAGCGATCGAAGCCCGAAGGGCCGAGACGCGCGAAGCGTGGCTCGGTTCACGAGAGCGCGGCCGCGCGTAAGACGCGCGGATCGCCCATATCATCGGCTTGGCTTTAGCAACATCCAAGGCTCGACCTCCAAGGCGCGCGCCAGCTTCTCGATGTTGTCAATAGTCACGTTGCGCGCGTGACGCTCGATATCGCCAATATATGTGCGATGGAGGTCGCACTCGTGCGCAAGCGCTTCCTGAGTCCAACCACGCTCCTTGCGTAGCCGGATCAAATTGACCGCCAGAATCTGGCGCGCTGGCCTCGGCGACTTTGCCACGGCCGACGAATTGTCGGCATGATGACTTTACGTCGACTGGATAAAAGTGTCATTCTTGCCGAATGCGAAACGAGGTTTTGCCCGACCTCTCCGAAGCAGCAGAACGCTGTTGCGATGCCCTTGCAGCGAACGGCGCACGCCCAATCGCGCGCGTCATCGCGTCCAAACAGGCCACGGACCTCGCCTTTGCCGCTAAGGGTTTCGGTCACCTAATTGTACGATGCGTCCCGGCGCCAGCGCCCGACGACTATCACGCCCTCGCAACAATGCTCGCCCAAGGCGATTTCACCCGCGCCTTCATCGTCTACACCGCCGAAGATCAGCCTCATCTCCCAGGCGAGATAGAATCCTACCCCCTCTCCCGCATCGATGAGCTCGCCGCTCTCCTCGCCAAGGAGAGTCCCCCATGAGCTCCACCCTCGACTGGGCCAACCTCTTCGAAGAGGAAGCTCCTCGTCTTATGCGCTTCCTCCGCCGCTTTGGTCCCCGTATCTCCGCTGAAGACATCTCCCAGGACGCCTTCGCCAAGCTCTGTGCAGCAAAGACCGGAGAGATCGCCAATCCCCAGGCCTATCTCATGACCACGGCACGCAACCTGGCGCTCAACGACCTCCGCCGTCAGGCCAATCACAAGACCGACCCGCATGCCGGGATCGAGACCCTCGCCCCTGCATCAACCGCTGATCCCGAAGCCGACCTGATCGCCGCCGAGCGGGCCTCGGCCGCTGAAGCCGCGCTCGCCGCCCTGGACCCACATCTTCGCGAAGCGCTACTGCTGCACATCATCGAAGGCCTGACCCAGCCAGAAGCCGCCAAGCGCCTCGGCGTCTCTCGCCGCACGCTTCAGCGTTACATCGAGACCGCGCTCGCCAAGATGGCGCTCGCCCTCGCCGAACCAGACACGTAAAGCTCCAACGCACAATGCCGACCCGGCAAACCCTGACACGAGCCGAGCGCGAAGCCAGCGGCTGGATCGTCCGCATCAAGGCGCACGATGCGAGCGAGGCTGACCGCCGGGATTTCCAGGCCTGGCTCGATTCCGATCCAGACCATCCAAGAGCCTACGCCAAGCTGGAGCGCACCTGGGGCGCGGTTCAATCGCTCCAGCACCTCAAGGGCCGCGCCGCCGCCAACGACACCGCGCCGAAACGCTCGAACTGGAGGGCGCCGGCGCTCGCCATCGCCGCCTGCGCGCTGCTGGCGATCGGCGCGGGTATCTGGTTCACCCGCGCCCCATCATCTTTCGCGCCTTCCGAACACTACGCCACCGCCCCGGCCGAAGTGCGCACCATCGCTCTCGCCGACGGCTCCACCATCACGCTGAGCGGCGCCGGCGAAGCTTCGATTGCGATCAGCGAGAGTGAACGCCGTGTCGAGCTTACCCGCGGCTACGCCCTCTTCGATGTCGCGCACGATCCCGGCCGGCCGTTCGTGGTGCACACGCCGCAGGGCGACATCACCGTGCTCGGCACGTCCTTCGTCGTGCGCATCGCTGACGGCGAAGTACGCACCACCGTATTGCGCGGCTCTGTGTCCGGCGCCGCCGAACGCGGGTTCTTCGGCGCAAGCCGTAGCTCCGTGACGGCGCGCGCAAACGAGGAGATCGTGCTGAACGACGATGGCGCCGCGTTGGTCGCGATCGCCGCTGATGTTGTTCCCCGCCGCCTTGCCTGGCGTGACAACATGCTGGCGTTCGACGGCGAGACGCTCGACGAAGCGATCGCACAAGTGTCTCAGCAAACCGGCTGGACCTTCGAACTTGCCGATCCCGAATTGGGCGGCGAACGCGTTGGCGGCTACGTTCACGCCGATCCCGATGCCTTCGTCGCGCTGATGTCGTCCAGCCTCGGATTGGAAGCTCGCCGCCAGGGCGAGCGCCACGTTGTTCTGTACCGGCCCTGATCGAATAATATCGCCGGGACGGGGCACTTCGCGCTTGCCTACCCGCCTCGCGACATAAGCTCGGCGAGCGGGGTCGCGACTTCGCCATAGCCGCAATCGGCGCCAATCACGAGATAGGCGCCGTCCTCCCTTTGCTCCACCTGTGGCAGCACCGGCCGGAGCGGGCGGCCTTGCGCCGCTGCAATGCACGCTTCGGCGCTCGCCGATTGCGCCAGCAGGCGCAGGTTCATCAAAGTCGGGAAGATGATCGTGCGTTCGCGCGAGGCGGCCAACTCAACCGCGCGCGCAGGCTGAAGCCATTCAGCGTCGACGGTCTCGCGCCCGTCGCTGGCCGCAACTTGCGCCAAAGGCGCTTGCGCGGCGAAAAACCAGGTATCGAAGCGCTTGGGCATCATGGCAGGTGTGATCCAGCGCGCGAATGTCGTGAGCGCGGGTAAGGTCAAACGGACGTTGAGGTCGCGCACCACATCGGCGAAAGCGATCTCGCCTCTGTCGACGCCGGCGCGAACCGCTGGATCGCAGGCTCCGTCGAAGGCGCCGGCGTCATGATGTTCCGCCAGCAGCACGCCGGCTTCCTCGAACACTTCACGGATGGCGCCGATGCGCAACGCACGCTGAAGCGGGTCGAACTCATCCCATCCCAAAACATGCTCGCGCCAGCGTTCGTCAGCGTCGTCCTCGCGGAGCTTGCCGCCGGGAAACACCAAGGCGCCCGATGCGAAATCGATTTGGTGATGCCGTTTCACCATTAGCACCTCGAACTTGGGATCTTCGCGCAGCAACAGAATGGTCGCGGCTGGTGCAGGTTCACTCTTGCTCATGAAGTCTCCGCCGCACGTGGGATCAAAAGTCTGTCGTTTGCAATCGAGCTAAGCCAAATTGAATTCTTAAAATGTTCTACCACACCGAACGGGCTTTTCTTTCTGTTGCGACCGTGGACATGTTCGTGGAAGGTCGATTACGCGGATTTTCGCTTGACCGGGGGCGCCGCCCGTTCGCCACAAAGAGCATGAGCTTCCACGAGCCATGATATCAATTCGGCGTCGACTTCGCTGGGCGCGCTTAGCCTCACTTCATTGTGCCATCGATTGCGCGACACCTGCTCTTTAAGACGCACCCGAGCTCCCGAGAGTGGCTCACTGAGGCGGAGCGTCAGATCGAGCCAGTTCTTCTTAGGATGCACGCCGGCGAACGCCGATCCATTTGTGAGATGGAGCCCGGTTTTCTTCGCTTCGACGCCAAAGCTTCCCACCTTCCGCACGAGCTTCTCGACGAGCCGGTCGTAAGTTGCTTGGACCGCGTCGCTCTTGCCCTCGAAGAGAAGCAACGTCGCATCCTGCTTGGCCTTAGCCATGTTGTGGACCTCCCTGAATAGCGCCGCTCATCAAAATCGACACTGCCTTGGCGACATGCGCATGCAATTCGAGGTCGCTCAGGACATAATCGTCGTCCAAAACGGCGCAGTAATGGTGTGGGCCGCGGACAAGTGCAAAAAAAGCGAGCGCGGTTTCACGCGCATCGGCAAAGACCAGCCGCTCCTTCACAGCGCGGGCCTCTATGTAATCGGCCACGACTTGCGCCACGCGATTGGGGCCGACGCGCAGACACTCGCGCGCAGCGTCGGGGAATTCCCCGCTCGCCGCGGCGATCATGCGAAAGAAGCGGCGGGATCGAGCGCTCAAGGCTTCATGCAGATAGTGCTCGCCTATGCGCTGCAATCCCTTGGCCAAAGGCAATTCAGGGTCGGCGACGGGACAGAGGGCGGCGGCAAAGCGTGCATTGCATTCTTCGAGCACAGCAACGAACAAGCCATCCTTGCTGCCGAACTGTGCGTAGAGCGTGGCCAGCGAGCCGCCTGCCTGCTGCACGATTTCATTGACATTGACGCCAGCGTAACCGCGCTCACTGAAGACGTTAAGAGCCGTTTCCAGGAACGCGCGCCGCCGCACGATGCCTCGGTCAGTCTGATGCTCGCTCGACACCCGGTTTGCCATCCCAGTCAATCCGTTTGCGGAAAATGTTCTACAGCAACAACTTCGCCTCGCGTAGCCCCAAAGCCGCGGCGTCCCGCTCTTCGGTGACTTGTTCGTCGCCGTTTTGCGGTTGGGCCAAGGATCCGTGCAAGCGCGCGAGCGCAAGCAAGTGCGACGCTGTTGCGCGCACCTGGGTCCGGCGTGCGAGGTTGGCTTGGCGCTGCGCGTCCAGCACGTCTGGAATAGCTCCCGCGCCGACTTCGTAGGCGCGCCTGGAAAGGCGCAGATTTTCGATCGCAAGCGCCACGGTCTCGTCGACCATGGCGGATTCGCTTTCGGCCGCGGCGAGCGCTGAATAGGCGTCGATGACCTGGCCAAAGGCCCGAAGGACCGTAGCGCGATAGCGTGCGTCGGCGCGCCGCGCGTCCGCCTCGGCGCGGCGCACATCGGCGCGTAGCGCGCCGCCGTTAAAGAGCGGCGCTGATATGGACGGGCCTAATCCCCACCCTGCGGAGGAGTATTGGAAGAGCGTCTCAGGATCGAGCGAAGTCTGTGCGTAATTACCCGAGAGCCGCACCTGCGGATAGAGATTTGCAACGCGCACGCCAATGTCGGCGGTAGCGGCGTGGAGCGCGGCCTCCGCGGCGCGGATGTCTGGGCGCGCACGCAACAGATCGGATGGCACGCTGGCGGGCGCTTGGCTAAGCCGGAAGTCATCGAGCGCAAATCGCGCGCCAGCCGAGAGCCCAGGCGTCCGCCCCATCAGGATGGCCAACTCCGTCTGAGCGGCCTGGATGCGCGCGCGCAAGCGCGGCAAGTCCGCACTATCCTGCGCCAATTGGGTTCGGGCGCGAAGACGGTCGATCTCGGCCACCGCACCTGCCCGCAAGGCCCGTTCGACCAACTGAAGCGTAAGTTGATCGTCCTCGACGATTGCTTGAAGCACGCGCTCTTCCTCGAGCAGGGCCGCTATTTCGATCGCCGCGCTCACGATATCGGCGACGAGTGTGAGGCGGGCTGCATCGCGGCGAAACGCTTCCGCCTCAAAACGCGCGGACGCTGCCTCTCGCGCTCGGCGTCCTCCGCCGAAGAGGTCGAGATCGTAACTTATGCCTACACTGGCCGTGTAGCGCGATATTTCTCGGGTGGGAAAACCGTCGAAACCGAAGGCGGCGGCGTTGATGCGCGTACGTTCGGCGCCCACGGAAGCATCGGCGCGCGGCAGCAATCCGCCGAAAGCGGCGTCACGCGCTGCTTGCGCTGCATCTAAGGAAGCATCCGCCTCCGCCAGGCTTGGGCTTGCTAGAATCGCTTCGGCTATGATCGCGTCGAGTTCGGCGACGCCGAAAATGCGCCACCAATCACTGCGCGCGGGCAATCCTTGCTCGGGAGCGCCCGGATACACGGGAGGCGTTTCGACGCGGGGCGCGGCGTAATCGGGACCGACGCTGACGCACCCAGCGCACGGCGCAAGCGCCGCGAAGGCGCCGGCGACAGCAACCTTACTCCATCGCATGAACGCCTCCTGTCGCAACCGCCCCTCGATCGGGGCGCATCAAGAACGCGATTGGCATCGCCGCCAGCGTTAACAGCATGATGAGATGAAAATCACTGACGTAAGAAACCATGGCGGCCTGCCGGGCGACTTCAGGCGCCCATCCGGCAAGTTGTTCGGGGGTCGCCGTCGGCGCACCGAGCACAGGATTGTCGGGCCGCAGGTTCGCAATCAGTCCAGAATAAGAGGACTGCATGTTGATGAGAAAGAGCGCCTGCATCACCGAGATGCCGACGGCTGAGCCAATGTTGCGCACCAAGGTCGTGATCGCGGCGCCGTCGGTGCGCAGTGCGCCCGGCACCGTCGAGAATGCGAGCGTATTCGAGGGAATGAACACGAGGCCCAACCCTATGCCCTGGATCACGCTCGACACCACGATGAGGTGCGAGTCCATGTCGAGATTGAACTGAGACATCTGCCAGGCGGCAAAAGCGTTGAGACCAAACCCGATCGCCATAAGCCAGCGCGAGTCGATCACGCGCATCAACCTGCTGATCACAATCATGGCCGCAAACATACCGATGCCGCGGGGCATGGTGACAATGCCGACCTCAAGCACGGGGTAACCCATCAAGTTCTGCATCATGGGCGGCAGCAGCGCCAAGGATGCATACATGAGCATGCCGACGACGAAGGTCGCGAGCGCTCCAACAATGAAATTGCGATCAGCCAGCAAGCGCCGGTCAAAGAAGGGACGCTCCGCTGTCAGCGTGTGCATCGCAAACATGTAGAGACCGCTGAGGGCGATAACGGCCTCCAAACGGATCTCCCACGATTGAAACCAGTCTTCTCCGGGCCCGCGATCGAGCATCAACTGGAGTGCAGCGATAAAAAGTGAAAGTGTGGCGAAGCCAGTAAAATCGAAACGCGGCGGCGGCGGTCGCGGCGCGCGCGGCAAAAACGCGAGAACGCCCAAGAAGGCCAGTACGCCCAAAGGCAAATTGATGAGAAATATCCAGCGCCAGCTGGACGTCTCCGTAATGAGGCCGCCCAATGCTGGACCGATGATGGGTCCCAAGACGATCCCTGCCCCAAACACCGACATGGCCTGAGCGTGCTTCTCGGGCGGGTTGATGTCGAAGAGGATGGCTTGTGAAAGCGGAATGAACGATGCGCCTCCAACGCCCTGGAGCACCCGAAACGCGATCATTTGCTCCAGGTTCTGCGCGAGGCCGCAGGCAATCGAGGCGCCTACGAAGACGACGATTGAGGCGAGCATGAGACGGCGGCGCCCGACGCGCACGGCCAGCCACCCCACCAGTGGCGTCATCAAGGCCTGCGCGACGATAAACGAAGTCAGAACCCAAGTGATCTGATCGAGGCCCGCGGACAGTCCGCCCTGCATGTGCGGCAATGCGACGTTGGCGATGGTGCTATCGATCGTGAACATCGAGGCCGCGATCATGATCGAGATCGTAAGCGGGACTCGGCGCACGCTCGACGGTGTCATCGCCTCCGACATGGCTATCGCCCGCGCAGCCGGTCGGGCTGAGATCTGGTGTCGACGCGCGCGTGCGCGCTCAGGCCCGCTCGAAGAACAAGATCGGGAGGCGGATCAACGAGGGTCAGGCGAACCGGCACGCGCTGCACAACCTTCACCCAATTGCCCGTGGCGTTTTGGGCCGGCAACGGAGAAAACACCGCGCCGGTCCCAGGACTGAAACTCGCGACACGCGCTTCAAGGTTACGCCCGCCGAACGTGTCGATGCGTATCGACGCGCGCTGTCCAACGCGCATGTCCCTGATTTGATTTTCCTTGAAGTTCGCCTCCACCCAGGGCTCGCCGGCGATCAGCCAGAACAACGTTTGGCCCGCGTTCACGAAAGTGCCGACCTGCACTTGATCAACGCGCGTGACGACGCCGTCCTGCGGCGCAATCACCTCAGTGTAGGAAAGCGCCAGCCGAGCACGCTCCAGGCGCGCGGCTGCTTCCCTGACAGCGGGGTGTGCCTCCACCTCGATATTTGCGTCGCCGCCAAGATTGGCGAGAGCTGCGCCCGCACTCTGTTGAGCCGCCGCCCTGCCCGCCTGCGCCTGCTCTAGAGCGTGTTCGGCGACATCGACATCCTGGCGCGCAGCAATGCCTTCGGCGCCGAGTTGTCGAGTGCGGCGCAATTGGGACTGCGCAAAAGCAACATTTTCGCCCGAGGCGCGCAGATTGGCCAGCTGGGCGGCGTACTCCGCTCGCAGCGTCAGCACGCGGGCCCGCGCTGAAGCGAGCGCGGCTTCATATTGGGCGACATCGGCTTCGGAGTTGGCCCGGTCCAGGCGAAACAGAACCTGTCCAGCGCGAACCGTCTGGTTCTCGCTAACGCGCATCTCGACGATGCGGCCGGTAACGCTTGTACTAATTGGAACGCGCGCGGCTTGCACATAAGCGTTTTCGGTTTCTTGAAAGCGCCCGCCGGTCAGCATGAAAGCAAGCAATGTGGCAACCGCGACCACCGGCACGCCATAGATGGCGAAGAGCCGCGTGCGCCCGGTCAATCTCGCGCGCATCCTCTGCAATAACGATGGAGCCGCTGGCTCCGCGGAAGTCGCAGCGTCCATCACGTCTCCTTCGCGGGCCGGATCGGCGTCATGGCGCCCGCACGATCACGCAGACGCTCAACAAGGCCGCGCAATTGCTCGAGCTCCCGATCCGAAAACGCCTCGCACAGATCGCGATCGAAGCGTTGTACGACATCGAAGACGTCGGACATCTTGGCGCGGCATTCGGGATGAAGATGGACGAGCCACCGACGCGCGTCGGCGCGATCGGGCCGGCGGGTCACATGACCGCTGGCTTCAAGCTGATCGACAATCTGCCCCGCGCCTGCCCGTGTCACTTCAAGCAACCGCGCGAGTTCAGTCTGGCTCAGCCCATCCTTGCGATAAAGGTAGGCAAGCACCCGCCAACTGGATCCCCGCAGTCCGAGTGGGCGCATGCGCTGGTCGAAGGCGGCGCGCATCAGCCGGGTTGCGTCAGCCAGCGCGAAACCCAATCGGGTGAGGCGCGTATCGGCGAGTTCATCTTGGGCCTGCGCGGTCACCGCCTTGCCTCCTCCCCGAAATTCTGTAAACCACTTTACTATAACCGGATTTCCAAAAGAAGGGCTTAAAATCGATGGCCCCAGACCCTGTCTGCTTTTTTTCCGCCGACGAAGTAGAACTGCGTGGTGAAGCTTGGGGCTCTCCGGAGCACGGCGTTGTTCTGTTGGCCCACGGCGCGGGACAAACCCGTCACGCTTGGGCGGGCGTCGCCCGGCGGCTCGCGGGCGCAGGTTGGCGCAGTGTTGCTTTGGACCTCCGGGGCCATGGCGAGAGCGCTTGGGCCGCTTCAGGAGACTATCGCCTCGAGGCCTTTGGGACCGACCTGGCGGAGGTCGCCAAATCTCTGGCGAGCTCAGACAAAAAACCCCACCTCGTTGGCGCTTCGCTCGGCGGTTTAGCAGGCCTTTTGGTCGAGACGCTGCTTTCGCCGGGAAGTTTTGCTTCGCTCACATTGGTCGACATTGTGCCGAGAATGGATGCAAGCGGCGTTGATCGGATCATGGCGTTTATGGGCGCGCAGGCGGACCACGGCTTCGATAGCATTGAACAGGCAAGCGACATGATCGCGGCCTACATGCCGCATCGGCCAAGACCGCGCGAGCTCAGCGGCCTCGCAAAGAACCTGCGTGCAGGGCCCGACGGACGTTTTCGTTGGCATTGGGATCCAAGATTCGTAACCAGCGTCCGTGAGACGCGGCGCGAACACACGCTCGAAGCGCTTGAGCGGACGCTGGCCTCCCTCACCTTACCTGTGCATCTCGTCCGGGGACGGATGAGCGAACTGGTCCCCGAAGAAGCCGCGCGCGCTTTCATCGATGCCATCCCAGGGGCCTGTTACACCGACATTGCCGATGCTGGTCACATGGTCGCCGGTGATCGAAACGACCTGTTCTGCGACGCGGTGCTCGCGTTCTTGGACAGAATAAGCCGGTCTTAATCGGACCCCGCGTCCTCGGCGCGGACATTGTCTTGAAGCACCAAGAGGTGATCCCTCAGCCGATTGGTAAGCTCCGACAGCGTCGCCAAGTCCTTTTTCACTGAACGCCTCGAAGCACTCAGTTTCGATGGCGCGCGACGCCTGCAGGAATTCTTCGACTTTCGCGTGGGATTGGGGGCTCAGAAACACGCCCCAAGAGCGGCGGTCTGCGGGATCGGCGCGCCGTTCAACAAAGCCAGAGGCTTCCAACCGATCGATCATTTGGCCAATCGCAGGCCTGCTAACTTCCAACAAGTCGGCGAGCTTTGTCTGCGTTAGTCCGTCTTCGCGATAAAGATAGGCCAGTACGCGCCAGCTTGCGCCGCTTAGCCCCTTGCCGCTGAGACGCGCGTCATAAACCGTTCTCAACAAACGCGTGACGTCGGCGAGCGCGAACCCCAGCAGGGCCCGTGGCGACAATGCCGCAGCGTGGCGAACTCGCTCCTTGCCGCGAGGTCTAGTACTTGCCGGGCGCCGCGACATATGCAAACTTCCTCACTATAAAGACCTTTACAAAACTTCGGGCGCAGTAGCGGAACCGGGGGCAAGGGGGGATTGCCATGAGAACAAAGTCAACACTTGCGCTCCTGTCGGGCGTGTCGCTGGCGGCGATCGGTGCGATTAGTCCGGCTTTTGCGCAGGATGAGCCGGACGCCAGCGAAGAGATTGTCGTCACCGCAACCGGACGCACCGCCGCGATCCAGGATGTGCCCCTCGCCGTTACGGCGGTCAGTGGCGAGCAATTGACCAATTCCGGCGTCCAAGACTTGCGGGACGTCACCCAGCTTGCGCCGTCATTTCAATTGGGCACGGGCCAATCGATTGCGGCCAGCACGGCCCGCGTGCGCGGCATCGGCACCGGCGGTGACAATGTCGGCTTTGAATCGGCTGTTGGTATTTTCATCGACGGCGTCTACCGCGCGCGCGCCGGCGCCGCGCTCTCAGACTTGCCCGACGTGGAACGAATCGAAGTTTTGCGCGGGCCCCAGGGCACGCTCTTCGGCCGCAACACGTCAGCCGGCGCGATCAGTGTCGTTTCCGCCGGTCCCGATTTCGAACCGGGCATGTACATTGAAGGCCTGCTCGGCCTCGACGACCTCGAAGAGGCCGGACTCCGCACCGGCGTCAACATCCCGGTCAATGACAGTTTGGCCTTTCGCGTCGATGGCGCCATTAGATCGCGCTCGGGTTATATCACCGACCTCATTTCGGGCGACGATCTCAACACGCGCGATCGGTGGACGGCGCGCGGGCAAATGCAATGGGACATCAACACTGACGCCACGCTTCGCGTCATTGTCGATGCGTCCGAGGCGGATGAGGTTTGCTGCGGCGTGACGCCGTTCATTTATGGCTCGACGCAAGGGGCGGTGACCGCAATCGTCGGCCCAGCGGGGACCCCGGCAATCAATCCCGAGGGCCGTTTTATGACGGTGACGGGCGCGTTGCCGGGGCTGCCCTCGCTCGGACCCGGCCTGCCCGCCCAACCGCAAACCGATGCGCGCGATCTGTCCGACGTCACCGAGGACTTCGGGGTCTCCGCCCAGCTGGACTGGGACATTGGCGGGATAAACCTAACCTCGATCACGGCCTATCGCGACTGGCAGCAAACCCGCGGCCAGGACATCGACTTCAACCTCATCGACATCGCCTATCGTGACGGCGTCGAAGTCGGCGTGGAGAACTTCACGCAGGAATTCCGGCTTCAGGGTGAAGCGGGTCGCGTAAACTGGCTCGCCGGCGTCTTCTACTCCGACGAGACGGTCATCAATAACGACCGCATCCGCATCGGCGCGCATGCAAACCTCTTTGCCAACGCCTTGGCGCAGGGAGGCACGGCGCCGCTGGCCGCCATTGGCGGTCCGGCCGGCGGATGTCAGCTCTTTGACTCCGGCGCGGTAAACGCTGAACCGGATTCCATCCCCTCGTTTTTCTATTGTGTCAGCGACAATCCGGCCACGCCTCTCGTATTCGATCCAAACCCGGCGCTCGCGGGCTTTTACTTACAGGGCAACGTCGCGGGGGCAGGCCAGCAGAGCGATGACTGGCAAGCCGAGACTCAAAGCTGGTCAGTCTTCACCCACAACGAAGTGAACTTGAGCGATCAACTCGTGCTGACAATTGGGGGGCGCTACACCTCTGAAACCAAGGATGTGACGGCCGACCTCTTCTCCGTGTCGCCGGCATGCGACTCGCTTCGGGCGATCGAAATAGGCACTGACCCCTTCTTTGGCGGCGCAGCGGACGGTGTGGGATTCATCGAAGTGCTCCAGTCCACGGCGAGCGCCGGCGGCTTGATGAACATTGCCTGCAGCCCTGCAGTGAACCCGATGGGGAACGGGCACTGGGAAGGTTCGTCGGAAGAGAACGAGTTCAGCGGCACTGTCTCGCTCGCCTATCATCTGACCGACGACGTTATGCTCTACGGTGGTTATTCGCGCGGCTATAAAGCCGGGGGGTACAATCTAGACCGTCAGGGCATGGCGCTGCGTCCTGACACGACAAGCGCGGCGACGCTGAACATCGAGCAAACGCACTTCGATCCCGAATTCACGGATGCATACGAAATCGGATTGAAGTCGACCGTGTTGGGTGGGACGACGACGCTGAACCTCTCTGCATTCTACCAGCAAATTCACGACTACCAGCTCAACGCGTTCAACGGCTTCAACTTCATCACCCGCAATGTGCCGGAGGTTGTCTCCCAAGGCGTTGAATTGGAAATGTCATCGAGCCCGATGGAAGGGCTGACGATAAGTGGCGGCGTGAGCTACATCGACGCCTTCTTCGACAGCGAGGTCCGCTTCAATCCCCTCACGGCCGGCCAGGGTGCGGCCGATCCGAACGCCGTATTCTCGGGCGATCCACTGGCGCTCTCGCCTGAATGGACCGCTACGGCCGCGATTGCTTATGAGATGCCGCTAGGCAACGACCTGCGGGCTTTGTTCTACCTCGACGGCCGCTGGAACAGTGAGTATCGCACGCAAACGCTCGGACGAGATCCGCTAGGACGCACCGACAACGAAGCCTACGCTGTGTTCAATGGACGGATCGGCATCGGGCCACAGGATGAACGTTGGTCCGTTGAGTTCTGGGGACGCAATCTCGCCGACGAGTTTTATTATGTCGGCGCATTCCAAGCGACGCTTCAGAACACTTACGTCATCTATCCCAGCGAACCGCAGACTTACGGCGTCACGTTGCGCGCGCGTTACTGACGCGCCCCCCGTTCAGTCGCTCCCGCGGCTGTACACACGACGCGGTTGTGCCCTCCCAGGCCGCTGCGTTTGCTTCAAAGCCCCGGTCCCGCTTGTGGACCGGGGTCTTTTTTCGCACGATCTGGTTCGAAGTGAATGCGGTCAAGCCGTCGCGAACGTATTTCCGAAGTCTGCAACACACGCGCTTCGGGCTGTGGCCGTCCGATCACGCTCCATTGGCCGAGGTCTGCGGAGATCCTCCATGTTCCAACCCTCTCGCCCTTATTTGAGCGATCGCGAACGCTGCCGGCGCTTGCCCCCTCGGCTCCAACAGAGATTGGAACGCCCAAGTCTAATCTGACGATCTTACGGCCCGACAGATTGAGCCCGGCGCTCGCGATATCGGCGCCGGTCAGCCAATCGCGCGTCACAGCCAGAGAGGAGGAGCGCCTCCGCCAGAAGCGGATCTTGCGCATTCGACAAATGCAGGCCCTTCAATTGCTCCGGCCGAAACGCGACAAGTTGGGAGCTTGTCGCGAAACGCGGCATGCGCTCCGCGGCGCTACCTGATGTAGCCGCCAACATATTGCGCCGCTTCGTCATCACCGACGATTTCGAGGGCATCCGTCGCCAGCACGCGCGCCTGGATCGCCTCGATCTCTTCTGGCGGAGCATTGAGCCACTCGTCGCAGGCCGCCTCATCGCGCAACACGACCGGCATCGCTTTCGCATGCACTGGCCGCACCAGATCGTTCGCGTCCGTTGTCAGGAAACTGAAGTTCGAACGTAGAAGCCCACGGGCACGGATGGACTATGATTGAAGAGGATGAGGTCTTGGTTTGCTCCGCTCGTGAAAGCGAGCGCCGTTAGCGCCAAGGCAGCGCCACCGATCCAAAGTCTCAATCCCGTCGAGCGCATACCTTAAGTCAAACGCAATCGCCCTTTTCCCTCACTTCAATTCATCTGGGGCGGGTGGGCGGGTCTCGCGATAGGGATGGAAGCCCGAAGGGCCGAGACCCGTTAGGGGCTCGGTGCTTTGCACGACAGCCCGGCCGCAGGCGACAGCCGGCGGATCGCCCATGCTATCACCGAGCGAAAATGCTGCAATTGACGGCAAACACACCGCGCAGGCGTTTGGGCGGGCGGGTGGGCCAAATGCGAGAACACCCTCGCGCACGCGTTGCGTCTTACGCAATCAAGGCGCTCGAGCATGGGCGCCGTATATTTTTGGCTGGGGCGCAACTCGAGTGACGAAAACCGTCCGCTGCCCATTAGTCGGCGCGACGCCCATGCCGCGTGTGCGCGGCGCGCCGCCGTTTCACCGCCTTCGCTGGCGCCGGGTGAGGCGAAGTGCAATATTCATGATCAGCCAGCGCCTCGATCACGCGGCACTCTCTCACCTTTCCGCCCGCGCAGGATTGCACGACGCGGCTCAGCTCCTTCCGCAAAGCCTTCAATTGCGCGATGCGTGTCTCGATCGATTCCAATTGCCGGCGAGCGATCAGATCGACATCGCCGCAGGGCTGCTCAGGCCGGTCGCTCAACACGAGCATCGAACGGATATCGTCGAGTTCAAAGCCAAGGGCGCGCGTATGCCTGATGAAGCTCAGGCGCTTCATGTCGGCATCGCTGTAGAGCCGCCGGCCGCTGCCGGTGCGCTCCGGCGCGTCTATGAGCCCCTCAGCCTCGTAGAAGCGAATGGTGGGAATTTTGAGCCCCGTCGCCTTCGCGACCGCGCCGATGGCGTACATCGCTCATCTCCTCCGCTTCACTGCGCCGCGTAGCGCGCCCAGATCGAGCGGCTGCCGTCCAGATGGAACGCCACCACCTCAAACGCATCGCGCCGTCCGCTTGGATGCTCCATGCCGGGCGAGCCGATGGGCATGCCAGGAACGGCAATACCGCGCACGCCCGCTGGCCTGGTTTCAAGCAGCCGAACGATATCCGCTGCGGGAACGTGCCCCTCAACGACATACTCACCCGCGATGCCCGTGTGACACGAGGCCAGATCTCTCGGGACGCCAAGACGTTCCTTGAGCGCGCTCATGTCTGCCTCGTTGGTGAGTGTTGGCCGCAGCCGCCCGCCGCGCGCCAGCACTTCAGTCCAGGTATGGCAGCACCCGCAACCCGCATCGCGGCGGACATCAATGGCGTACACCTCCGTCGCATTCGCGCTAGACGTTGTGACCATGAGGCCGACTGCGCTCATCAGCAAAGTTCTTCTGTGCATCGCCGTCTCTCCTGCTCGCAATCTAGTCCGCTGAGCCTGCGGGAGCGCTGCCGTTTGTGCGCTCCCAGGTCTCGTTCTCTTGCTCCGCTTCACGATGCACCATGCGGTAGAGCGCTGGCAGCACAAGCAAGGTCAGCAGCGTGGACGAAATGATCCCACCGATCACCACTGTGGCGAGCGGCCGCTGCACCTCCGCCCCGGCGCCGACATTGAACGCCATCGGGATGAACCCAAGGCTCGCGACAAGCGCGGTCATCAGAACGGGCCGTAAGCGTGTGAGCGCCCCCTCTCTGATTGCCTCCTCAAGCGGCTTACCCTCGGCCCTGAGCGACCGGATGAACGTGAGCATCACGACGCCGTTCAGCACCGCCACCCCGGAAAGCGCGATGAAGCCGACACCCGCCGAGATCGAAAGCGGCAGGCCACGCAAGAGCAGCGCAAACACACCTCCCGTCAACGCCAACGGCACGCCCGAGAACACGATCGCGGAATCCTTCACCGAGCGGAAGAGCGCGTAGAGCAAGCCGAAGATCAGCAACAGCGCCGCAGGCACGACGAGAGCCAAACGCTGTGCTGCGGAGATGAGCTGCTCGAAGGTGCCGCCATAGCCCACCCAATAGCCCGCCGGCATCTCCACCTCGTCGCCGACACGCCGTTGCAGCTCTTGCACAAACGACCCAAGGTCGCGCCCGCGCACGTTAGCCGTGATGACGACACGCCGCTTGCCGTTCTCGCGGCTTATCTGGTTAGGACCGATGATCAGATCGACGCGCGCGACTTCCTGCAACGGAACGAAACCACGCACGCCGTCGGCCGCGCCAGGTAGCGGAATGCGCAGCCTGCCAATCTCATCGACGTTCTGACGCAATTGCTCTGGCAGACGAACGACGATGTCGAAGCGGCGATCGCCCTCAAACACCTGCCCCGCAATAGCGCCGCCAAGCGAGACGCTCAGGACATTCTGCAAATCCGAGACGTTCAGGCCATGCCGCGCCAAGGCCGCTCGATCAGGTTCGATCTGCAACACTGGAAGCCCCGTGGTCTGCTCAACTTTCACGTCGGCAGCGCCATCAATGCCGGCCATGACATCTTCGATTTCACCGGCGATTGCCATGAGCTGATCGAGATCATCGCCGTACACCTTCACGGCCACGTCTGATCGCACGCCAGAGATCAGTTCGTTGAACCGCATCTGAATCGGCTGTGTGAACTCGTAATTGTTGCCCGGAATCTGCTCGACCGCCTCCTGCATTTCCGCAACGAGGTCGCGGCGAGACTTCCACGGGTTCGGCCACTCGCTGCGCGGGCGCAGCAGCACGAATGTATCCGCCACGCTCGGCGGCATCGGATCAGTGGCCACCTCCGCGGTACCAATCTTGGAAACAACACGCTCGACCTCGGGAAACTCCATGAGCCGGCGTTCGAGATCGGCCTGCATGTCGATCGCCTGAGTCAAGCTGGTGCCGGGAATGCGCAAGGCATGCAGCGCAATGTCGCCTTCATCCAGACTCGGGATGAATTCCGAACCCATGCGCGAGGCGATCAAGCCGCTCACCAGAACCAGCCCCACCGCGCCGGCGACGATCAGATTGCGTGTGTTGAGCGCCCAATCGAGCGCCGGCGCGTACCAGCCGCGCGCCGCGCGCATGACGCGACTTTCTTTTTCGTCCACCTTGCCAGTGACGAACAAAGCCACCGCTGCCGGCACGAAGGTGAGTGAGAGAAGCAGCGCCGCTGTGAGAGCGAACACGACTGTGAAGGCCATCGGGTGGAACATTTTGCCTTCGACGCCGGTGAGCGCGAAGATCGGCACATAGACGAGGGTAATGATCAGCACGCCGAAGATCGACGGCTTGATCACCTCGACGGTCGCCGCCTCTGCTAAACGGAAACGCTCATCGCGGGAGAGCAAGCGTCCGAGCCTGTGCTGCTCCATGCCGAAGCGCCTCAGACAATTCTCCACGATGATTACCGCGCCATCTACGATGAGGCCGAAATCCAACGCGCCGAGGCTCATCAGATTGCCGGAGACATTATTCTGCACCATCCCCGTAATCGTCAGCAGCATGGCGAGTGGGATGACGGCCGCCGTGATCAAGGCCGCACGAATGTTGCCCAGCAGCAAGAACAGCACGACGATAACGAGAAGAGCCCCCTCGGTGAGATTGGTCTCGACCGTTTGAATCGTGCGATCGACCAAATCGGTGCGGTCGTAAATCGGAACGACAATGACCCCTTCCGGCAGCGCTCTCGCCGCGATCTCAAGCCGCTCGGCCACGGCTTGGGAAACGGCCCGGCTGTTCTCGCCCATCAACATGAACACTGTGCCGAGAACCACCTCTCGACCGTTCTCGGTCGCGGCGCCGGTGCGCAGCTCTTCGCCGAGAACCACGTCGGCAACATCGATCACGCGGATTGGGACACCGCCACGATTGGCGACGATGATCTGCTGAAGGTCTTGGATGCTATCAGCTTGGCCCGGCGAACGGATCAGCAATTGCTCGCCGTACCGCTCCACGTACCCGGCGCCGACATTAGAATTGTTGGCCTCTAGCGCCTCAACGACATCGTGCAGCGTAAGACCCGCCGCCGCCAAGCGATCCGGCCAAGGCGTGACATGGTATTGGCGCTCGTAGCCGCCGATCGTGTTCACTTCCGTGACGCCGGGCGTGTTGCGCAATTGCGGCCGGATCACCCAATCCTGCAGCGTGCGCAAATCTTCGGGCGTCCATTCGCTGCCGTCGGGGCGGCGCGCGCCCTCTTCGGCTTCGATCGTGTACATGAAGATTTCGCCGAGACCCGTCGCGATCGGCCCCAGTTCTGGTTCAACAGCTTCCGGCAGTTGGCTGCGCACCGATTGCAGGCGCTCATTGATGAGCTGACGCGCGAAATAGATGTCCGTGCCGTCCTCGAAGACGACCGTGACCTGGCTTAGGCCGTAGCGCGAGAGCGAGCGCGTATATTCAAGCCCCGGCAGACCGGCGACGGCGGTTTCAATCGGAAAGGTTATGCGCTGTTCGGATTCAAGCGGCGAAAAGCCTTGCGCCTCGGTGTTGATCTGAACCTGGACGTTGGTGATGTCCGGCGTTGCGTCGATGGGAAGCCGTTGAAAGCTCCAAACACCGACGATCGAGCTCAGCAATATAAGCGCCAAAACGATCCAGCGGTGGCGAATGGAAAGATGGATGATCCGGTCAAGCATGGTCGGTCATCCCTCAGTGATCGTGGCTCGCGCCGGTCTTTTCGACATCGGCGCGAATGAGGAAGGCGTTCTCGGTCACATAAGTCGTGCCCGGATCGATCCCGCTTATGACTTCCGTCCATTCCGGCGTCTGACGACCCAGCTCCAGCATGCGGACTTCGTAGGTTTCACCGACTTGCGCGAAGACAACCGTGAAATCGCGGAAGCGCTGAAGTGCCCGGGTGCGCACGGCAAGCGGCACTTCCGTCGCAGCGATCATTGCCGCGCCCTCTACCGCCTGCCCCGGACGCCATGCGCCACCGTCATTTGGCAGATCGACGTGCGCGACGATCGTTTGCGTCATCATGTCGGCGGTCGGCAAGATCGCTTCGATCGTCGCGCGGACGCTGTGATCACCGCTCAGGCTGCGGACCGTGATGGCCTGACCAGCGCGCAGGCGTTCGGCATCGCGCGGATAAACATAAAATTCCGCATGGACCTGACGTGCGTCAGCAATGATGTAGATTGGCGAGGTCTCGGCCACATCGCCCACATTTGCGTTGCGCGCCATCACGACGCCCGAGATCGGCGCCGGAATGGAATAGGTCTGCAAGCTCTCGCGTGAAGTTACGCGCGCTATCGTCTCACCGCGGGTCACCCGCTCACCGATCTCCTTTGTCATCGAAACGATGCGACCAGGATACCAAGCCACAATGTCGGCGCGCCCCTGAGGCTGAAGCTCAACGCGGCCGGACAAGGCGATCGTCTCTTCGATTGTCGCTGGACCAACGACTTCACTACGAACGCCGGCGGCCTCCGCTTGCGCCGCTGCGATCGTCGTGCGGCCTTCGTAGGATTCGTAAGCCCAGTCGTGCGTCGCGCCATCATAAGTGGCGCGTACCGCCACGTCGAACGAGTGCGGCTCTTCAACGACGCCATCGCCCTTGAGATAATCCGCTTCCGGCGTGAACGCGAAGCGATCCACTTGTCCTCCCAGGCGCGTCAGCGCCATCGCCAGTTGGACTTCTGCCGGCGGCAAAGGCTCATTGCTGCGATAGGCGAAGACACGGAATTGCGGCTCGACGCCGGTCTCGAAGATGGTGATCTCAACGGCGAAATCGCCCTCTCGCAGCATCCGTCCGTTATGCGGCCCGCGCTCGTACTCGGCCTCTCCATGTTCGTCGCCATGCTCTTCACCGCCGCCACTGCCGCAGGCAGCGAGCGCCGTGGACGACAACAACATCATCACCGCCATGCGGCGGCTTGGGAAAAAACGGCTCATTGGGAAATCTCCGCGCCGAAGGCATCGGCAAAACGGGCGGTCAAGCGATCAAGCGCCGCCTCGGTGTGATGATAGTTACGCAGCGCTTCGATCCGCGCCTCGCGCGCGGCTGTCAGCGCTCGCTGCGCTTCCAGCACGTCGAGATACGAGAAGGCGCCCTGATTGTAGCCGTCGCGCGCGAGCTCAAGCGCACGCTCGGCCTGCGGGACAACGAAACGCTCGATGGCCGAAACGGTCGACGCCGCGCCGTCCAGCCGACGCTGCAACGCCGCGGCATCACGCTCGATGCGCCGCCGCTCGGCTTCAACATCGAAGCCCGCGCGCCGTGCATCCGCATCGGCTCGCGCGATAGCGCCGCTATTGCGATCAAAGACGCCGAGAGGAATTGCGACACCGGCAACCAGGCCGGTCTCGCCCGTTTCCTCAAAACGTCGCACGCCGAAACTGAGCGTCGGATCTTGCCAGCCTCGCGAACGCTGCAAGCGAAGCTCGGCACGCGCCCGGTCACGCTCTGCGCTTACAAGCGCAAAGTCCGGGCTCGCGTCCAAGTCGGCCTCGTGGTCGTGCGCGCGAATTTCGGGCACGCCAAGATCGCTCATGGCCAAATCGAACCCAACGTCGGCGCCGATAAGGCTCGCCAGTGTCGCCCGCGCATTTGCCGCTTCGCGTTGCGCTGCGTCCAGTGCGATGCGCGCTTCGGCCAGTCCCACCTCGGCGCGAGCGCCAGCCATGAGCGGATCGCGCGCCGCCGCCACACGCCGCTCGACGCTGGCTTGCAGCGCTTCCGCCGTTTCCACGCGCTCGACGGCAATCTGCACGAGCGCGTCTGCAGCCAAGGCGTCGTAATAGGCGCGTTGCACCTCTTCCAACACGTCCAAGCGCGCAATCAGCGCTTCGGCAACCGCCGCGGTGCGCCCCTGCTGGGCAACATCAATCCGTGCGCGGCGGCGATCACCAAGCTCGACCTGCTGAGACAATCGAAACGTGGATTCCGAGCCGTCGAAACCGCGCAAGGAATCCTCCCCGCCGAAGTTTTCCACTTCGACATCGAGAACCGGATTAAGGCGAGCGCGCGCTTGGCGAAGGTCGCCATCGGCGCCGTCCAGACCTGCCTCTGCTGCGCGCAAGCGCGGGTCATGCGCCTCGGCCAAGCGCAACGCTTCAGCCAATGTTAGCGGCGCTTCTTGCGCGTTGGCGCCGCCCACGATGCTGATCGCGCTATAGGCCGCCAGCGCAAGCACGCGCCATGAAGCCAAGGGCTTTTGCAGACGCACGTGTGCGCGTGCGCGCGCCCGAAACAATCGGGATGTCATTCTTGAATCTCGTAATCGCGTGAATACTCGAACGCGGACGCACTCAGGGCGCGCCGCGGCTTAAGCTTCTGCGATTAAGCGCGTGGAGGGCGTTCCAGGCCGTAGAGCCGCGATGTGAGCCGCCAAGCGGCGTCACGCATTGGATGCGCCTTCAGCGCACGCTGCTCACAGCCGAGTTCCACACCGCCGGAAGGCGGCGCCGCTGTATGCGCCATCGAGCAATGGTGAGCATGAGGCTCAGTGCCGTCATGCTCGGCGCCCCCGGAGCCATGTTCATGACCTGCTTCGTCATGGGTGTGCACGACCTGGCCCGCAGCCGCGTAGATCAGACTGTCGCTGCTCAAATCCGTATGGCCTTCAGCGTGTGCCGCCTCGACATAGAGAAGCGCGATGAGTCCGACGCAGAGCGCCGCCACCAATCGTCTCCAATCCATGTGAGCCGAAGCTCTCACGCTGCGATCCTCGCTTGAGCACCTGATTCTCGGCGCGCCTGCCTATATACGGACCAAGACCCGCTGAGGAAGAGTAAACACATCACAACACCGACAGCGAGATCAGGCCAGAGCGAGTTTGTCGCTGCCGTTGCGCCTGCGGCGAGAATTACCAAAACGTTGCCAAATGCATCGTTGCGCGAGCAGAGCCAGGCTGACCGCAAATTCGCATCGCCCTCACGGAAGCGAAGTAACAGTATAACGGCGCCTAGATTGACTGCGAGCGCCAGCGCGCCAATCAGGCCCATCGGCGGCGCATCGGGCGCGCCGCCAGCAGCCAAGCGCAATCCGGCGCCGATCAGAATGGCGATACCCAGCACCAGCATCGCAGCGCTCTTAATCAACGCTGCGCGCGTGCGAATCACATCGGATTTGCCAATCGCCCAAAGCGTGATCGCATAGGTGGCGGCGTCCGCGCCAAAATCGAGCGCGTCGGCTTGCAAAGAGATCGAGCCAATTGCGTGACCGCCAATGATCTCGACCGCGAACATGATCGCGTTTGCGATCAGTACGATGAGCAAGATGCGTTGCGCCTGGCGATCCATCGCCGCCTTGCGCACGGTCCCACATCCTTCGTCGCAGCATTTGCTCATGCGGCGCTCCGCTGACCGAGCCTGCGCCCTAACCTCGCGGCGCAGGCGGCGCAGACGTCACCGATGAGCGAGAGCGCAGCAATCGTGATCCAGGTCGGCGGCATCGGCTCTCTCCAATCCGCCCCCTCCTACATCCTCCAGTCACTAGAGGATCAAGCAGAAAATGCCCCTGTGCTAGGCTTGCGGACATGGCCTACCTTCTCATCAAAGCCGCGCTCTCCGGCATCATCATCGCCATCGTCTCGGAAGTCTCGCGGCGACAGCCTGGTCTTGGCGCGTTGATCGCCTCGCTTCCACTTGTCTCGCTGCTCGGCATGATCTGGCTTTGGCGCGACACGCACGACACCGCCCGCCTCGCCGCTCACGCGGAAGCGACGTTCTGGTATGTGCTGCCCTCGCTGCCGATGTTTCTCATTGTGCCGGCTTTGCTCAAACAGGGCCTGCCCTTCTGGACGACGCTCGCACTGGGCTGCGTGATCACGATCGGGCTCTATCTGCTGATGACCTGGCTCGGGCCCCGCTGGGGCCTTCGGCTCTGAGTCAGAGCCGCCCACGAGGGGCGGGTCTCGCGATAGAGATGGACGCCCGAAGGGCCGAGACCCATCGGAGCTCGGTGCGAAGCACGACAGCCCGGCCCCGGGGCGAAGCCAACGGGATCGCTAAGCCTCATGTGCGTCACAGGTCACGCATCAATCGTCGCACGGTTCAGACCAGTGCTACCGGGCGGGCGGGACCACGGCTCATCTACGGAAGCCTGAATTGAAGGGCGCAGACTACGAAAACTGGCGTGCGCGTGATCGAGATCGACATTGACCGCGGCGCAACCAATAGCGATGGATCGCGCATGCGTGGTCGGGACTAGAAATGATTCAAGCCGCCCTAGTCGTTGAACTGCTCGCACGGGGCATTGCAGTTGGCGCCTTCGTCGCGCTCGCTATCGCGCTTGTGCGCGGCGCCTCCGGGCCGGTGCGGGCGTCTGGCGTACTGTTCTGCCTAGCTGCTGGCGCACACACGCTCACGCAATGGCCCGGTCCCGAGTCCATTTTGGGTTTCGCACAATGGCCAGTGTGGGGTCTTTCCGCCATGGGCGCGGGCTTCTTCTGGGCGTTCGCGCGCGATCTGTTCGAGGACACGCCAGCGGATTGGCGCCGCTTCATTCCTGCTGTTGCGCTTCTAGCCGTCGGCATTGCCGGTCGAACTGCGCCGGAAGCGGCGATCCCGGGAATTTGGCTCCTCCACAATTTGATTGGAGCCGTGCTCGTTCTTCACATCCTCGCGCTCATCGCGGCGGGCTGGCGCGGCGATCTCGTGGAGCAGCGCCGGCGGATCCGGATCGCTGTTCTGTTGGCCGGGGCCACCTACGCGCTTGTGATCACCCTTGTTCAAACCGGCGAGCTCCTCGTTGGCTCTGCGGAGAGATTGTCACCGCTTGCGGCCGCGGCGCTCATGACAATGAGCCTGGTTTCAATGTGGGCGTTCGGTCGCGTCGACGCACAGCTCTTTGCCGCGCCCGCGCCGGCAAGCGCCCCCGCTCCCGAACCGCCGGCGATTGGAGGCGCTGACGCCGTCGTCGCGGCCGAGCTCGACCGCCTGATGCGCGTCGAGCGGCTCTATCGCGAAGAAGGGCTCACCATATCCTCGCTGGCGCTGCGCCTGCGGGTTCCCGAACACCGACTTCGCCAGCTGATCAACCAAAAGCTCGGTCACCGCAGTTTCAGCGCCTACTTGAACCAATGGCGCCTTGCCGAAGCGAAAGCGGCGCTGGCCGAGCCGGACCAGGCAAGCGTGCCCATTTCGACCATCGCGCTCGATGCAGGCTTCGGCTCGCTCGGGCCCTTCAACCGCGCCTTCAAGGCCGCAACCGGACTAACGCCCACAGAATTTCGCGACGCGGCGCTCAACAAAGCCTCCGGCGTGGGCGCCAAAACCCAGCGATCAGCGAGCTGAATCGCTGGAGGTTTTTCAGAACCGGCTAGCTGATTTCAAATTCGGCTAGCCCGCATTGAATCGCGGCGAGCCCTCAACATCGCAATCTGACCGAGATGGCCCGCGCCGGGACGACCCGGCGTGAGGAACGCTTCCCTTGGCCCACGTCAAATCGCTCGCCGCCTGGCTCACCTTTCCGGTCATTTTCGCCGCGCAGCTTGGCGGCTTCGCCGCAGCGCTCAAGCTTGGCTTTGATCCGGGGCTCACATTGCTCGCGGTCACAATCGCCAACATGACAGTAATCGCGGTGCTTGAATTATGGCTGCCCGACCGGCCGGACTGGAGCTGGGCGCGCGACGGCCAAGTTTTCAACGACATCATTCATGGATTGGGCAACGAGTTCGCCGGCGGCCTCGGCCGCACGCTTCTGCTTGTCATTTTCGCCACCATTGGCGGCAGGCTGGCGGAAGAAGGCAATCTGGGGCTTTGGCCAAACGCATGGCCGCTTTGGGCGCAGATCCTTGTCGCCGTCCTGATCGTCGACTTCTTCGATTACTGGAAACACCGCGCCTATCACGGCTGGTCGTTCGCGTGGCCGATCCACGCGCTGCATCACAACATGAACCAGATGCACGTGTTCAAGGGCATCCGGCTGCACTTTCTCGAAGCCGCGATCCGCAGCCTCGTCGTCTATTCCCCGCTCGTCATCTTGGGCGCGCCCGCCGAAGTGATGATCTGGATCGCCGCGCTGATGACCTTTGCCGGCAGTCTCAATCATTCGAACCTGAAGCAAGAATTGCCGCGCTTCGTGCACGCGCTGTTGCCGACGCAGAAAACCCACTGGCTCCACCACAACAAGGAGTTCGATCGCGGCGCCTGCAACCTGTCGCCGCTCACCATGTGGTGCGACCATCTCTTCGGCACCTTCCGTCATCCGCTCGATGTCGAGCTGCGCGAAGTCGGCATCAAGCCGGATCCGATCCCAAAGAACCTCCCCGCACAACTCGCGTCGCCGCTCATCTGGCCGTTCCTGACTTGGCGGTTCAAGCGACGCGCTCATGTGGCGCCGGATTTGGTGGAGACCGCACCATGAAGCTGCGCGACAAATACCTGCCCGCGCTTGTGCTCGTGCTCGCGTTGATGACCGGCAGCGCAGCGACAGCGCAATCGCCGCCCGCCGGCTGGGCCCATTATGGCGGCGACGCTGGCGGCATGCGCTACTCGCCTGCCGGGGAGATCACGCCCGAAAACGTCGACCGATTGATCCGCGCCTGGACCTATCGCACGGGGGATGCATCGGCGCGGCCGCCGGGCCTCATGCAACAAGCAAAATTCCAGACGACGCCGGTCCTGCACGGAAACGCGCTCTATCTCTGCACACCGTTCAACGCGGTGATCGCCATCGATCCTGGCACGGGCGCCGAACGCTGGCGCCACGATCCGCAGATCGAGACCGACGGCGTGCGTCCGGGCAATCGCTTCAATTGCCGGGGCGTGGCGGTGTGGACCGATCCCGAAGCGAGACCGGATGCTGCCTGTGCGACGCGCGTCTTCACCGGCACGACCGACTCGCGGCTGATCGCGCTCGACGCGGCAACGGGCCGTCCTTGCACTGACTTCGCCGGCGACGGCGAGACACAAATTCTTCCCTCGACGCCGGAAGTTTGGCGCGGCGAAATCCAGATCACATCGGCGCCGGTCGTGATCGCCGGCGTCGTCATTGTCGGCTCGGCCATCGCTGACAATCAGCGCATCGCGGCCCCACACGGCACAGTCTACGCGTTCGATGCGCGAACCGGTGCGCAGCGTTGGAGCTTCGATCCAATCCCCCGCGCCGCCAACGATGCGCGCGCGGCAAGCTGGGGCGAAGGCTGGCGCGACAGCGGCCACGCGAATGTGTGGGCGCCGATGTCCATCGATGAGGAGCGCGGCCTCGTCTTCATGCCGACGTCGAGCCCAAGCCCAGACTTTTTCGCCGGCCACCGTCCCGGCGACAACGCCCACGCTAATTCAGTCGTTGCAATCGAAGCCGCGAGTGGTCGCGTGCGCTGGGCGTATCAAACCGTGCATCACGATGTGTGGGACTACGACCTTCCCGCTCAGCCGACCTTGGCGACGTTAGAACTCGAAGGCGGTCCACGCGACGTCGTGATCCAGCCGACCAAGCAAGGCCTCATCTTCGTCTTGGATCGCGACACTGGCGAGCCTGTCTTTCCAGTCGAGGAGCGCGCGGTTCCCCAAGACGGCGCGCCGGGTGAGGCGCTTTCGCTGACACAGCCCTTCCCCACGCACACGCCCGCGCTCGTGCCGGCGCATCTCGAACCAGAGGACGCTTTTGGCTTAACGCCGTTTGATCAGGCGCATTGCCGCGATGCAATCGCCGCGGCGCGCAGCGAAGGTCTCTACACGCCCCCTTCCACGCAAGGTACGATCCTCTTTCCGTTCACGGGCGGCGGGGTGAATTGGGGCGGCGTCGCATTCGATCCCGAGCGGCAGATCCTTTTCGCCAACACCTCGCGCGTCGCCCATCTCATCACGCTGTTTCCGGCCGAGGACTATGAACGGCTTGAACGCGAACTCGACAATCGCGAAGTGTCGCCGCAAGCGGGCGCGCCATTCGGCGTCATTCGCGAGCCATTGCTGGGTTCGTTGGCGCAGCTCCCGTGCAATCCCCCACCCTGGGGCGCGATTGCCGCGATCGATCTGAGGCGCGGCGAAATCCTCTGGGAATCGCGACTGGGCACGATCGAGGAATACACGGGCGGTTTGCTCGCGCTCAACTGGGGCACGCCCAATCTTGGCGGACCGGTCGTCACCCGCGGCGGCGTCATCTTCATCGGCGCGGCGATGGATCGCTATCTGCGCGCCTTCGACGCGCGTACTGGCCGTGAACTTTGGCAAGGGCGCCTGCCGGCGACCGCGCAAGCGACGCCCATGACCTATGAATGGCAGGGCGAGCAATACGTGGTGATCGCCGCCGGCGGCTATCCCGACGCCGGCATTGTTGCGCCGAACGATACGATCGTCGCCTTCCGCCTGCCACGCGACGGCGAAGCGGGACCTTCTTTGTGGTCGCGCACCATCGATCGTCCGGGCGGCCGCGGTTGGGCCGCACTCCTTTTCGCACTGCTGGCGATCGCAGCCGCCACATGGGGCGTGCGGCGTTGGCGCCGGCGTTCATGCCCCATCCGCACACAGCAAGCCGCCAATCGGAGGACGCAAGCATGATTTCGGTTGACTACGTTTTGCATGAACTCGCGACCGTCTATCCCTTGATCGTGTCGCTTGAGGCGGGCCGCTATCTGATCGCAGCGGGCCTCATCAGCCTCATCATCTGGGCCTTCTGGCGTTTCCATTACGCCACGCGAAAAATCCAGGCGCGCCTGGCGTCGACGAAGGACTACCAGCGCGAAGTGTTCGCGTCCTTGCGCACCGCGCTCATCTTTTCAGTGGTCGGTTTTTCGATCCACCTCGCCAGCCAAGCGGGATGGCTCACGCTCTACGACGATTTCTCGGTGCGTGGGCCGGTCTATTTCGCGGTCACGCTCATTCTCATGATTATCGGTCAGGACGCCTATTTTTATTGGACGCATCGGGCGATGCATCATCCGAAACTTTTTCGCAGCTTCCATTGGACCCATCACAAGTCGAAGACCCCGACGCCTTGGACCGCTTACGCGTTTGATGCGCCCGAGGCCCTCGTCATCGTGGCGTTCGTGCCGCTTTGGGTCGCTCTCGTGCCGATGCATGACCTTGCCGTGTTCACGTTCGTCACGTGGCAGATCGTGCGCAACGTCATGGGCCATGCTGGCGTCGAAATGTTTCCAGTCTCGGGCAAACCTTCTCGCCTCTTCGGCTGGTTCAACACGACCACGCATCACGACCTTCACCACCAGGACGGACGGTCCAATTACGGGCTCTATTTCAGCTGGTGGGATCGCTGGATGGGCACCGAGCACGGCGAGTATCAGCAGCGTGTTCGTGAGATCGCCGAACGCGCGCAGTCGAGCGCCAAAGCGTCACCTGGAACAGCGAAAGCAGCCGCCGGTCTCGCGATCGTCGTCGTGCTGGTTCTTGGCGGCGCGAGCGAGGTACGCGCGCAGGCGCAATCGGGCATCGCTGGACGCTGGGCCACACAAGGGTTCGGCTCGATCGTCGAGTTTCGTCCATGCGCGGGCGCGGCGGAGAGGATGTGCGGACGCATCCTCTGGCTCTGGGAGCCGAACGATGCAAACGGGCGTGCGCGCACCGATCGGCATAATCCTGATCGCGCCTTGCGCTCGCGTTCGTTGGTCGGCGTCGAGATCCTGCGTGGCTTAAGGGAAACTTCACCGGGCGTCTGGAGCGAAGGCGCGGTCTACAATCCCGACGACGGGCGCACGTACACAGGCACGATCAGGTTGCGCAACGGCGCGCTCGAATTACGCGGCTGCGCCTTGAACGTCTTTTGCCAAACCCAGACCTGGCGGCGTCCCGAAGACGTCATCGAAGCCGTACGGAGCTTATAGCCATGCGCAGACCGCGTTTCATCGCCGAACAGGCCCGGCACGCCAAGGGACCGATTGGGCGGCTCATCGCCTTCATCATGGCGCGAGAGACCTGGGGACAGAATATGCGGGCGATCGAGGCGCTTGGCGTCACGCCCGACGATCAGGTTCTGGATATCGGAACCGGCCCCGGCCGCAGCATCGCTGAACTCGCGGCGCGAGCACCGAGCGGCCGCATCGTCGGCGTCGATCCCTCCGAACTGATGGCTGAAATCGCGGTCCGGCGTAACCGCGAACTGGTGAAGGCGCGCCGCGCTGAGATCATGGTCGCCAGCGCCGCTTCGCTGCCGTTCGCCGACAGCAGCTTCGACAAGGCGCTTTGCGTGCATGTCATTTATTTCTGGAACGACCTCGACACCGCGTTCCGGGAAATCGCGAGGGTTATGAAGCCCGGCGGGCGCGTTGCGCTTCTCTTCCGCACCAGTGCGGATGAAAACGCGGTCTCGGCGTTCCCTGCCGAGGTCTACAATTTTCGCGCGCTTCGTGATGTCGTCGCTCCGCTTGAGGCGGCAGGCTTCGCCGTCGAGACGCGCGAGGATGTGTGTGATGCGGGCGCGCCAGCGTTGCTCATCGCCGCCAAGCGTCGTCCGCACGCGGGCTGACCCGCGCCTCAGGATGGGCGCGGCTTGACCCTGCCCTTCACGACCGCGGCCATCGCCGCCATGCCGCCAAGCGGACCGGTGCGCGGCTCAAACCATGGCAGGCGCTCGGCGGCGAAGAATTCTCCGGTCGGCTCAAAGTCGGCGGCGCGCTCGAACGCGCCAATATGGAAATGGGTTTCGCTTCGCAGCTTCGGATTGGTGCAGGTGAGCGTCGAGCCGCAGCGCGCGCAAAAACCCCGCTCGACGCCGGGCGAAGATTCGTACTTGGCGATCTCGCCGCTGGTGATGCGCACGGCTTCATCGGCAAACGACACGAACACCGAGGCCGGTGCGCCGCTATGGCGCCGGCAGCTCTCGCAATGACACCACAGCACCCATTTCGGCGCCGCTCGCGCTTCGAACTGGATCGCGCCGCAAAGACAACGCCCATGATACAAATGCCCGCCCATCGCCCAGCCCCATCCGATACGACCCGGCGCAGCGCCGTCCTTGCGTCTCTACAACGGACGAGCTCCGAGCGTTAGTCGCAACTGAGAGCGTCAGCGTTTGTCCTCTGCTCGTCGCTGAGCGTCGCGTAGAGGGCCTCGATTGCGGCGCGCAACGGCTGCATCACGCTCATGTGCTGCGCCATCATGGCGTCATGGCGCTGGAAGCGCTGCGGAATTGAAATGGGCGCGGCCTCCGCGCGCTCATGCATCCCGCTCATCATCGTTTGCATCCGCCCTGCGTGAGCGCGATAGGCGTCGGCGTAGGCCGCCCAGGCGCTCTCTTGTGCTGGCGTAATCGCAAGCGACGCACGCATGCCTGCAAGGCGGGCGTCCACATCGCCCGCCGCGCCGTGGCAACCGATGAGCGGCGTCATCATGCCCATCATCGGGCATTGCATGTCGTGGTCGGCCTCTTCCCCTTCGTGCTCTGTTGTCGCGCGCGCCTCCATCGCCTGATGGTGGGCGCCGCCCATGCTTGCACACGCGCCCAATCCCAAAGCGACGGATAAAAGCAGCGATTTGGCGAGGTAGCCCATGTCACTCTCTCCCTTGCTAGGACGGTCAGAAGACGAGCACCCGATCCGCCGCCAGCGTCACTTGCACCAACTCATCCATGGTGCTGCGCTGAGCGCCTGCGACAATCTCGGCGTCGCTCAGTCCGCGCGCGTCCATACATGTGCCGCACAGCAACACCCGGCCCTTGGCGGTGAGGACGCGCTTCAGCATCCGCTCGAAATTATAGTAGCCGTCCGGAGTTTTCTGACCCGACTTTGCGCCGCTGACAGCGTCCGCCATCAGGAACACGACAACTTCCGCCGCTGCATCGGTTTTCGCTAGGGCGTGCGCGAGGCGTAATGCGTTGTAGCCCTTCTCATCGCCATACGGAGGGCCGTTGAGGATCAGCAGCGCTTTCATGACGCTTCTGAGCTTGGCGCTGTCTCGCCTCGATTGGATTGCGCTGGATCAATATCCCGCGCCGGCGCGATCCGCGATTGCATCGTGATCGCGACCACGGCGCCTGACAGGAAGGTCAAGCCAGCGATCGCGGCGATTGCAGCGGCAAGGCCGAATTGATCGGCGATCAGACCCGCCGCGAGCGCGCCAATAGCGTAGCCAAGATCGCGCCAAAAGCGATAGACGCTGAGCGAGCGCGCGCGCCAGGTCGGATGCGAGGCGTCGGACACTGCTGCGATAAGGCTCGGATAGACCATCGCGGTGCCGATCCCGAGCAATACGCTGCCAACGATCCACCAGGTAAAGTCACGCGTCGCAGCCGTCAGCAACAATCCACCCGCCTGCACCCACATGCCGGCGACGATCAGGCCCTTTCGCCCACAGCGATCGCTGAGCGGTCCGGTCGCGACCTGCAGCAGGCCCCAGGTGACAGGGTAGAGCGCCTTGAGAAGTCCGATCCGCTCCACACCCAACCCGAACGCGGCATAGAAGAGTGGAAAAATGCCCCAGCTCATGCCGTCATTCAGGTTGTTGACGAGGCCCGCCTGCGACGCGGCAAACAGGTTGCGATCTTTGAACGAAGTCAGCGCGAAGACGTCGCGAAACCGCATCGGCGCACTTGGCTCTACGCTTTTGGTCTCAAGCGCCACATGCGCGCGGGTATCGCGAACCAAAAAAACGGAAAGCGTGAGGCCCGCAATCGCATAGAACGCGCCAAGATAGATGGGCGCCGGGCGAAGCCCATAACGAGCCGCGAGATAGCCGGTCGCAAGCGCGGTGAGCCCAAGCGCGATATAGCCGGCGCACTCATTGAGGCCCACAGCAAGGCCTCGCGATTTCGGACCGACGAGATCGACCTTCATGATGACGGTCATCGACCAGGCAAAGCCCTGGCTGACACCCAGCAGCGCGTTCGCGGCAATGATCCAATTCCAATCCGGGGCGCCAATGATCATGAACGGAACGGGCAAGCCCGCCGCCCATCCCAAGACCAGAACGCGCTTGCGCCCCCATTTGTCGGCAAGTTGACCGGAGACGAGATTGGCGAAGGCCTTGACGACCCCGAAGCTGACGATGAACGACACCACCAGAGTGGTCGAGGTTATGGCGAATTCTTCCGAACCGATCAGCGGCACGACGGTGCGCTCGATCCCGACCATGCCGCCGACAAAGGCGTTGATCAGCACCAGCAGTGAGAACTGAGACCAATTCTCTTTGAGCCCCAGTGCGATTTCGCTTCTGCCGGCGCCGGACATGACCTATTCCGCAGCGATTGCCGCGCCAGAATTCAGTGCGCGAAGTTCGGCGGCGCGCGGTGGCGCGGGCGGTATGTCGCTCACCATGCGGCGCACGAACTCCTCTTCATCCCCGAGGCGGAACGCTTTGTTGTGGCGCTTTTCGAAGCCGATCGTCGACCAGGGTTTGCCGGAAAGGCTCTTGCCGCACACCGAGCCCGAGTACGCGCCCGGCAGAACCTCCACATAGTCCGGCAGCGCCTTCAGGCGTTGGGCTGTATGAAAGAGGATGCGAGCGCCCGCTTCGGCGTCACTTGCAAGCTCAGTGCGGCCAAGATCGCCCACCATCAAAGTATGGCCCGTGAAGATCATCCACGGCTCTTCGGCGCGTGTCTTGTCGCGGAGCAGTAGCGAGATGTGCTCGGGCGTGTGGCCAGGCGTGTGCCAGACCTCGATGCTCACATTGCCAAGTTCGAGAACCTCGCCCTCACGCACGCCGTGGAACGGGCGCGTGGCTGCGGCATCGTGGAAAAGCACATAAGGCGCGCCCGCCGCCGCCGCGAGCGCACGGCCCGCAGAGATGTGATCGGCATGGATGTGGGTATCGATCACATAGAGAATGCGCATGCCGGTTTTTGCAGCAGCGTCGATGTAGGCGCCCGGATCGCCAACAGGATCGATCACCGCGCCGGATGCTTTGCCTCCGCATCCGACCAAGTAGGAAGCCGCCACAGGATCGGCGTGCAGGAATTGACGGAGGATCATGACATCAGTCCTTGGTGTTGAGGCCGTGTTGCCGGGCGCGGTGATCTACAGTTTCGCTCAGACCTCGACACTCACCCGCAGGAAGGTCGCCGGAATCGACGTCGCGCCGGGCTTTGTGCTCCTGTTCTGACCGGTGAAAAGCGCTTCGAGTTCGCGCTGCAGGTCCGCGGCCTTGCCGTTTTTCTCGGCTGCCTCGAAGGCGTTCATCGTCGGGCCGTAGTAGGTTCTGAAGACGCTCAGCAACTCTGCCGGAGAACCCGGATAGTTGAAGAAGTAAGTGTCGCGCTCGAACGAGATCTTGTTCTTCGGCACGCTCGCGCCTTCAAACCGCTGGATCACGTTCTCTTCAACGCCCCACGTCACCGGGCTGATGAAGCCTTCGGGCGGCGGCGGCGTGTAAGCAGCGCTCGTCTTCAAGACCTGCGCGATCAAAGTTGGATCGCCGGGAATCCAATTGCCCATCACGATGCGGCCGCCCGGTTTGGTGACGCGCACCATCTCCTTGGCGACATCGAAGGGCTTGGGCGCAAACATCGCGCCGAAGATGCTGACGACGAGATCGAAGCTATCGTCGGCGAGTTCTGACAGGTTGGAGGCGTCGCCTTCCTGGAACCGCAAATTGGCCAGCCCCAGCTCACGGGCGCGTATGTTGCCGGCGGCGACGAGGTTGCTGGCGATATCGACACCCAGCACGTCAGCGCCGAGCCTGGCTTCGGGAACGGCGGTGGTGCCGTCGCCGCTGCCGAGGTCGAGGACTTTCATGCCCTTCGTAATACCCAGTTTCGAGACCAGCTCTTCGCCGCTGTCGCGCATGCTCTGGGCGATGCGCGTGAAGTCACCCTTCTCCCAAAGCGCCTTGTTCGGATTCATTCGCGTTCCTCCGCCGGTTGACAACCCCGCCCAACATTCTATTATTCGCTTGAATGATGGAGCGAGAGTGTGATCGAGTCAAGCCGTGGTGTGAAAGCGACCCTGCATGAAAGCTTCGCCGAAGTGGCGAAGGCGGCGGCGCATCCCCACCGTCTGGGGTTGCTCGAACAGCTCGCTCAGGGCGAGCGCAACGTCGACGCGCTTGCCGCGAAAGTGGGCCTGACGATCGCCAACACGTCGCAGCATCTTCAATCCATGCGTCGCGCAGGGCTGTTGGCCGCGCGACGCGAAGGGAAATTCACCCTGTATCGCCTTGCCGATGACAGCGTGCTGGCGCTGCTCGACGCGATTGGCGCCGTCGCCGAGCGCAACGTGGCGGAGGTCAAGGATGTCGTTTCCAGCTACTTCAACAAGCGCGATGACATGGAGCCTGTGTCGCGCCGTGAACTGAAGAAGCGTATGGCGGCAGGGACCGTGACCGTGCTCGACGTGCGGCCCGAGGAAGAGTTCGCGCTTGGTCACGTCCCGGGCGCGGTCAACATTCCGACCGCCGAACTGAAGCGGCGCCTGTCTGAACTGCCGCGCAGCAAAGAGATCGTCGCCTATTGCCGCGGCCCCTATTGCGTCTTCGCATTTGAAGCCGTCGCCCAGCTTCGGGCTGCTGGATACAAGGCCCGCCGTCTTGAAGACGGCCTGCCGCACTGGCGCGCCGCCGGTCTTCCTGTTGAAAGCTAGGCTGGCGTTTCCAGGATCAAGATCATGAAAGAAATGCCCTGGCAGGTGCTGCGGCTCGCCTCGGCGCAAGCGCTGTTTCAAACGGCGTCCGTGCTGGTCATGACCATAGGCGGTCTCGCGGGCCTCGCAATCGCCGACCGGCCAGAGTTTGCGACGGCGCCAATCGCTTCGATGTTCTTGGGCACGGCGCTAACGACGTTTCCGGCGTCGATGTTCATGGCCCGCGCGGGGCGGCGCGCCGGATTTGTCTTCGGTTCGCTGCTCGGTGTCGCGGGCGGCCTGGTCGCTGCGTCCGGCATTTGGCTGCACGCGCTCCCGCTTTTGGCGCTCGGCACTTTTCTTGTCGGGTGCAACCAAGCCTTTGCTCAATTCTACCGCTTCGCCGCCGGCGAAGTTGTCGATGAAGACTATCGCCCGCGCGCCATTTCCTTGGTGCTCGCCGGCGGTGTGGCGGCGGCCCTGTTGGGTCCGTGGCTTGGACGGGTGGGCGGACCATTGCTCGAGCCGCTCTATACGGGCTCGTTTCTGCTCTTGAGCGCGGTCTCGCTGCTGGCGGCCATCGTCTTGCTGGGCGTTCGCGTTCCCAAGCCCATCAGACAGGTGGGCGGAGGGCGCCCGTGGTTCACCATCGTCACCCAGCCGGCATACCTGGTTGCGCTCTTCGGCGCCGCGACCGGCGCAGGCGTCATGATCCTCGCGATGACGGCGACGCCGATCGCGATGCGCGAGCACAATCATGAGCTCGGCGCCGTCGTCGGCGTCATCCAATTCCATGTGTTGGGGATGTTTTTGCCCTCCTTCTTCACTGGCGCGCTGATTACGCGCTTTGGCGTGCTGCGCGTCATGCTTGCTGGCGTGGCGCTTCTCGCGGCTCATATCGTGACCACATGGACCGGCGTCGGCTTCACTTCGTTTGCGAGTGCGCTTGTTCTGTTGGGCGTCGGTTGGAATTTTCTCTATGTCGGGGGCACCACGCTGCTGACGAGCACATACGCGCCGGCCGAAACAAGCCGCGCCCAGGCCACCAATGACATGACAATATTCGTGGTCGGGCTCATCTCCTCTTTCGCCGCCGGCGCGCTGTTGCAAGGGCTTGGCTGGCAGGCCCTCAATGCGCTGTTGCTGCCCTGGCTGGGGCTTGCCGCTCTTGCATTGATATGGCTGGACGCACGCCCCGCTCCGGAGGGTCGCACAGCGCCGTCATGATCGCTTCGGCGAAGGCGAAATCTGAGCCGTGTTTGTCTCGCCGGTGCGAGGCGCTGGAAATGTTTTGACCGGCGCGAACTTATGGCGGAGTAGCTCATCGAGGCGATGAGATCGTCAGCGGGCGCGCTGTCGACACCTCGATGCTGGAGGTTGCCCGATCACTAGGTGAGATCATGCCCGATCTTGAGTTCGCGCCGAGTTCAACGCGGTTGGACGGCCTCGCGCTGATCGGTGCAGGACGCCAAGCCGAGACCTACGCTTGGGCGCAAGACGGTGTCGTCAAACTGTTCCGAGAGGTGAGCTCTCGCGCCTCGGCGCAACAAGAGGCTGCGGCCATGTACGCCCTTGATGCGACTGAAATTCCGATGCCGCGCATACTCGGCACAGTCACGATCGGCGAGCGGCCGGGCATTGTGATGGAACGGCTCGCCGGGTCTGACCAATTGTCTCTGCTTGGACGCCAACCATGGTCGATCTGGACGGTGGCGACGAACCTCGCGCGGCTTCACGCGCACATTCACGCGCTTGCCGCTCCCGACCAATTGCCGCCGCTGCGCGCGACAGTCAAAGATGAGATCGCGCGTTCCGATGGCGTGCCAGCCGATTGCAAAGAACTTGCGTTTGACGCGCTCGACCGTCTCCCTGACGGCAGCGCGATTTGTCATTGGGACTTTCACCCGGGAAATGTGATCGAAAGCCCCGACGGTCTGAAACTGATCGATTGGGCGAGCGCTTGCCGGGGCGATGCACGCGCCGATGTCGCACGGACCTTGCTCATTCTTCGGGGCGGCGCACTGCCGCCAGGGGCGCCGCTGCTGACGCGGACCCTGACGGCGTTCGGCCGATCCGTACTCGCTTGGCGGTACCTCGATGAATACCGCCGTCTGCGGCCATTTGAGGATAAGGACCTCGAACTCTGGGACCTCGTGAGCGCGGTTTCGCGGCTGTCATACGGGGTCTCTGCGGAACGAGAACAATCGCTGTCGCGCATCAGAGGCAAGCAGAGTCAACGGACATAGCGCGCTCGCCTCGGTCATCCCGCACAAAGGGGTGCGGGGGCCTCGGCTCCCGGGCGCCACCCGCTTCAGTATTCGCTTGGCAGGAAGATAACCCCGTTCTGAAGCCAGAGCGTGATTTCAGTCAGCGGGAAGTCCGTGAACGCGATGGCCTGACTCGCGACCATGCCATGATCGCCGTCCTCGCAGGTCAGCACAGCACTCTTGTCCTGCGCCACTCTCAACGTCCACACTTGGAATTCTTCGCTTCGCACGCGGGCGTCGTGCTGATGTGAGACGATCGCGTCGAGCAGCCAATAGGCGCCGCCAGCTTCGGCCACGTATTGAGCGCCGTCCGTGTAGGTGATCGAAGGATAGAGCGGATGGCGATACCAGCATTCGCTGCCGGTGAATTGCGCCAGATCGCTGGCGCGGAGCGTCGGTGAAGACATGTGCTGTCTCCTTGAAAGAGTTGAATGGAAAATTGAGCGACGCCGCCTCCGCCAGAACGGAAGCGGCGTCTCGCGATCAGGCGACGGCCGAGGTCTCGGTCTTGCCGAGTGATTTGACCGCGCCTTCGCCGGGATCGACGGCGACAAACACCTTGCCGGTCCAGCGGCCAGTGCCCTTGTCCTTCCAGCGGTCGTGGCGGAGCTTGCCGCTCACTTCAGCGATGACGCCCTTCTTCATTGCTTTCGCAGTGACGGACGCCTTGCCGTCATTGATCTCGACGGTGAAGCGATCGGTGCGGTGCTCGTCTTTGACTTCAAGCCAGAGCGAGATGATTTCGATCGTGCCGCCCTTTTGCTCGAAGGAACGGATCTTGGGATCGTCGACGAGCGTGCCGGTGATGGTGACGCGGTTGGTCATGGCGCTAATCCTTGAAAAGAATTCCCGGCTGATCCCGGGGCCGCGGGCGTCGCCCGCGACGGCGCTCTTCGAGCCCGGCCATGAGGCGGCGCGGGCAAGGTGAAAATGGTGGGGCCCGCGGTCTTGCGCGAAGCGGAAGACCCGAAGCCGCGTTAGCGGGCGGGGAAACGATTTTCGCCTTGCCGGCGGCGACGGCCGGGCGTCACTTGCGACGGCGTGGGCGACGCTTGCGGCATGCGCAACAGCTGGATGATTTCGAAGACATGACGCGACCTCGATCCGACCAGCTAACCCGCGCCTTGCGCCCGGGCCCAATCGTTCCAGTCGTTAAATCCGGATGGCGCAGGCTCGATCTCAACTCTGGCAGCGGCAGACATTCTCGCGCGCAACGACTCCGCCGCGCGCGCGCCAGCGTCGTCATTGTCTGACGCGATGATGAGCCGATCGAGAGGTACATTGATTGCGATGCGGCCAAGATTGTCGGCGCTCAAAGCTGCCCATGCGGGCGCGCCAAAAACAACAGAGGCCGAAAGCATGGTTTCGACGCCCTCGCCAATTGCGAGTTCATTGTGGGCATCGGCGATGCGGACGGCCCCGCCCAGCAATCTTCCGATAACGCGACGCGGCGTCGCCAGAGCGGCCTTGGCTGTGCCGTGCGTGCTCAGCAATGTGACCTGCACGCCCTGCAGTGCGCCCTGATCATCGGTGATCGCGGCGACCAAAGCTGGCCGCCTTGCCCGATCATCCAGACTTGTCATGCGCGGATGAAATCGAAGCGCCTCGCTCACAAGTACGCCCGGCGGGATGGCGCGCCTGCGCAAATAGGCTTCCGCCAACGTGTGCTTAAGCGGCCCGCTTTCATCCCAGATCCGCTGCGCGCGGGCGATGCGTTCCTCGTCGGCAGGCTGCGCCGCGATTTTGCGCGCCGTCGCCCGCGCGCCTTGCGCGCTTGCCGCAGGTTCATCGTCCAGCAAACCGAGATCGGCCAGAGCGCGCCGCACATCGCGCCAATCATCCTTCGGACTAAAGCAATGAATGAGGATGCGGCCCTCCTCCGTCAGACGAAGCGAGACCGAGCGATCCTTGTGGCTGTGATTGGGACCAGGGATGAGCGCCCGCGCGCCGCCATCGAGCAGCATGCCGCCGCAGGCGGCGACGATGCGCTCAAGCCGCGACATCGCCGCCCTCCTCGGCAACGCCAAACGGCGACGGGCTCTTGGTCAACAGCCAATCGACGGCCACTTGCGCCTGGGCGGCGGCGGTCAGGAACGCGCGTTTGTCGTCGGCCAAGAGTTTCATCCAATGACCAATGTAGGATGCGTGGTCGTGGATGTGATGAGGCGGCAGCTGAAGATGGGCGCCCAGCAAGCTTGCGCCGATTTCGGCCACAAGCTCTTCGGCCGCGATCGCAGCGCCCGAAAACTTCTTGCCCATGTCACGGCCGACGCGATGGCCCGCCATGGTCGCATGCACGCTCTCATGATTGAGCGTCGCGGCATAGTCTTCAGCCGTATCGAACGCCGCCAGCGGCGGCATGCCGATCACGTCCTTGCTGGGGATGTAGCAGGCGATGTCACGCGTCGCGATGCGTGCGATCTCCAGCTTCTGGAACCAAGCTTCGTGCAGCGCGATTGGCGCGATCGATGAATAAACGGGCGCGGGATGAAACCTGGCCGGCAAATTGTCGATCTGGTCAGCGCAGAACACGACGTACCATTTTAGGAAGCGAAATCCATCTTCGATCTCGGCGCCTCTTTCATCGATGCGCTTGCGCGTGCCGTGGCCGTAATAGACCACGACTTCCCCGCGCTCGCCCTTGCGCACCTGCGCGCCCAGTTTCACCGCTTGATTGAACGTCAGCCAGTAGGGCGAGACGTAACCGCGCTCGATGGCGGCGCTCCACAACAGGATGACGTTCACACCGCGATAGGTCTCGCCGGTCGCCCGGCGCGGCAACACCGCGCCGGTGCGTGCGCCATCCCATGGCTTTCGCCAAGGCAAGACGCCAGCTTCCAGTTCTCGCAGTATCTTCGCAGTGATTTCGGCCGCGACGTCGCGGCGCGCGCCCACGCGCGCGTTTAATTTGGTCATGACAATGTCTCCGAACGGAAACGGCGCCGCCGCCCCGTGGGGCGAGCGGCGCCGAGTTAGGAAGGCCGCTTAGGCGGCTTGTGTCGCCGCGAGTGCGCGTTCGCCCGCGGGCGTGACTGAGAAGGCGCCTTCACGCGAGGGCGTGATCAGAAGTTCAGGCAGCCAGCCTGCGCCTTTCACGGTTTGCGCCGCTGTGCGTGCGAGTTCGGCCTTCTTCATTTTCTGGAACGCCACGATCATGCCAGCGCGCTCCTTCTCAGCCATGGATGCAATCGCGGGCGCTCCTTCGAGAGCGCCGAGCGCGAGCGACTTCGGGGCTGAAAGCCAGAAGTCCTCGTCGGCTTCCCAATGCTTGGCCATGTCGAGGTCGAGCGCGGCGGCGAGCGCATCGCTCATGCGCTGGCGCCTTTTGTCCTCAAACGATACGCCGCCATGGGTCAGGTCGATCGTCTCGGCCATGAACACGGCGAGCATGCCGAGGAGCGTCTCGATCGGCTGATCGATGCACGCCGCAAAGAAGACGAGTTCGTCCTCTTCCGCCTTGTCGGCGTAGGCGACACGCGCCTTCTCCATGGAATCATCGTCGTCGAAGCCGATGGGCTTTGCCTCGATGCCGACGCCAGGCACGCGCGAGCGGTCTGCGCTCTGACGAATCAAAGTGTAAACGAGGAGGCCCAGCGCGACAGCGGGATTGCCAGCGAGGCTTGCCCGCAGCCCACGTGTGCGTGCTTCAGTCAGCCGCTCCGTCAGCGCCTTGGTGAGACGCGGTCCCTCGCTTACGTCCTCGCCTTCGACGCTGGCATCGTCGGCGCTCTCGGCGCCCTCGGCCTTTGCATCTTTCTTGCGGAGCTTGGCGAGGGCCTTCACATCCGCACGCTTGATCAGGCCGCGCGTGATGACGGGGCGCCCATCCCGATCAATCGCGACGGCCGCGCCGGCGTGCCGCATCAAGTTGGAGTCAAACACGCGGGTCGCGTCGCGCAACGCGTCGAGCTTGGCTTCCAATTCGTCGCGCTCGGTCCAGAGCGGATTATTCTCCTCGGCATCCTCCAGCTTTTCGTCGAGCGCCTCGATGCGCGCTTCCAATGCGGCGATCTCCTTCTTCTCGGCCGGCTTCAGCTTGCGCTGTGTCGGATGGAGCCGTTCGCCAGCGCAGCCATCCACTTGGCCATGACCGGTCAAGGTCTCAACCCAGCCCCAACCTTCACCGGCAAGGCTCTGACGCATCGCTTCGAGCCGCTCTCCCGCCAGGCGCTGCAGCAGCTCGCCATCGTCGAAGAAGACAACGTCGGGCTCGAAGAGATCACGCACCAGGCGGCCGCCCGCCGCCTCATAGGCCTCGGCGCCGACAAAGCGTGCAAGGCGGTCGTGCGCGGGGATGCGGCCTGCGCTGAGCGCGTTACGTACGCTGGCGGCGTGTGTGATCGGCTTCGCCAATTGGCGCAGCACCCGCTCTTGCGCCGCGTGATCGTCATTGATGGCAAAAGCGCGCGCCACATCGAGATTGATGTCGCCTTTGCGATAGGCGGCGCGGATTTTCGGCGAGAGGCGCCCCAGCGCCAGACGCTGTTCAACCAGGCGCACCGTGCAGCCGAAGCGCCGGGCGACGTCGTCCGCGCTCATGCCGGCTTCCACGAGACCGACGAAGGCTTCAACTTCATCCATCACCGACATGGCCGAACGCGTCACGTTCTCGTCGAGGCTGATCTCGGCTGCGTCATTGCCGGTATCGATCACGCAACGAACTGGTTCGGTGTCGGCGATCTGCTTGCGCTTGACCCGCAACAATTGCGCTTGGCGGCGGCCCTCGCCAATAGTGACGAAATAGAAGCCCGTCGGCGCGCCAGCTTCCGACAGCTCAGGCGCTACGACCAGATTCTGCAGGATGCCCTTGGCGTGGATGGACGCCGCCAGCGCCTCGATCTCGGCCTTGGCGTGCGGGGTCTTGCGCGCGTTGGCCGGCGACTTCTTCAGCTTGTTGAGCGGAATCAGCACGACGCCGGTTTGAACGGCGTGCTCGTCATGTGTTGCGATTGCTTGTGTCATGGAAAGCCTCTTTGGCTTTCCCGGCTCGCGTGATTGCGCGCCGGGGCCGCGTGCGCGACCCCTTCCCTGGCGCCCGCGTTCAGGCCGGCGCTGTCGAGGGCTTTAGAGCGGAGCGTCCCTCGACAGGGGCGGACGCGCGGGCGATGCCGTGCTCGCGCGCGCCCGGACGTCAGGTTGCGACGTTTTCTTCAGCCGCATCTTTCGTTGCTTGTCTCTGCTTGCGACGCTCGGCCGTGAGGTCGGGAAGCGCGGCAAGGAAGACATCGATGTCGTCGTCGCCGCCATAGAGACGCAACCGGTCGAGATAGAGATCGAGTGCACGCGCCGCGACAGAATCCGCGGTGGCGCGCGAGACGGGCAGGTCTTCAATTAGGGCGGGCCTTCCGCCATGTCCGAACTGAGATCTACCTTTCTCGTAGATGTCGGACACGATCTGGCGCACGGTATCGCCGTCTTTCATCAGCTTGTCATCGACGCCGATGCCGAACAGGCCGGCCAGCATGTCCGAGATACCATTGGCGCCGCGGCCCTTGGAAAGCACGTCGATGGAGATTCCGTACAGAACGAGAGCGCTAAAGTCGGCACTGCTACGACGCGCCTCGCCGAACCAATAGAGCGCGTCGCACCAGCGTCGCCGCAACGATGAAAACGGTTGGGCGCCGTCAGAGTCGAGCACCGCGCTGATGGCCCATCCCGCTGCCTCCCGATACTCGGAGGTCGCGTCAATATACTTCTTGGCTGTCTCGCCGGTCGTGAAGAGATGCGGGGCGTCCATATGATGGCCGGCGTTGAGATCAAGCCCTTCGTACAAAGAGAGCGTGACGGTGTGACGCGAGTGGAGTTCGTCGCCCGGCCCTCGAAGCTCGGACGCTTGCGACGCGCTCAACAGCAGACCAAGCGCATCGATCGCAAGGCGAACGCCATACTTCGCGCGCTCGCCAGAGCGACCGAGTTCGTTTCCGACAACGTGAACTGCCGCGACCCACCGGCATTCGCCGACCATCTCGAGGACGCTTTCCGTGTCGAGATCCATGTGCGCGCGTCTTAGATTGGTGATGAATGGCCAATCTTTCCGCCTGAGCAGAAACCGGCGCACCTGGCGCGAGATCGCCTTGCGATCGAGATAGTCGAGCCAAGATCGTTTGCGTGTCCAAATTCGTCTCACACGGTCGGGCCAGCCGACGTCGCCCTTTGCGCGGCTGGAAACGTGACGAAGCCAGTCCTCGCGCTGTTGAAAGCGAACAGGCCCCACATTGAAGGCCGGCAGATCATCGCGCTCAAAAACGCGGCAGGCAAAATAGTGTTCAACGTCACGGGCTACCTGATCGAGGCGGCGCGCTAGGCGCTGCTTATATTCACGCACGGCATCGGCATAGTCCGTACGGACGCGTCTATCGTTTTCGGCCAGCATCGCGCCAAATTCGCTGTGAGCGATCTGGCGCATGCGATCCGGATCGATGCGCGCCTTGCGCGCAGGATCAGCCGTGCGCCACGCCTCGGCTATGCTGGCGATGGCCGATAAACCCTCGCTGGTCGTGAAGACCTGCCCGCGTTGTCCGGTCGAAATCATCGGCGGAAGGAACCGCGCAGAGTCGAAATAAGCTCTGCGCTGGTCAGGCGAGTACTGGCGCACCTTCTCTATCGCTGCGCAGGCGATCTCCCAAAGCTGAGCGTCGGAGGGCTTGTTGCTCATGCTGCGACCGTTCTGGGGAGGGCACAATGTCTGTAGGGTGAGTCGATGCCGTGATGCACCAAGTCCAGCGTCCGCCCACGACGGAGGTTGCCTTCGCCTGGCTGGCGCGCTTGTGTTCGCATATGAACCTGATCGACGCCGCGCACCTGGTCGACGCCAGCCCGGACTTCCGTTTGTTGCGGCGCGTGCCCGCGCCAGCGGCGTGGTCGTTCAGGGCCGCAAGCGTAGAGACGCGACGTGGCGTCTTCGTCGACACCGAGACGACCGGTCTCGATCAAGACACCGATGAAGTCATTGAACTGGCGCTCTTGCCGTTCGAATACGAACGCGACACCGGCGCGATCGTGCGCATCGACACGGCCGCTGCCCTCAACGCTTTCCGCGAACCCTCCTTCCCCATCCCGCCCGAAAGCGCGAGGATTCACGGCATCACCGATGAGATGGTCAAAGGCCAAATCATCGATCCCGAACGCATTAAGACAATCATCGAGCCCGCTCATATCGTCATCGCCCACAACGCCGGCTTCGATCGCCCGATGGTCGAAAAGCACTGGCCCATCTTCGAAGACAAGCACTGGGCCTGTTCGTTCGCCGAGATCGATTGGAAGAGCGAAGGAATAGGGTCCGCCAAGCTCGATTATCTCTTATGGTCACGCGGCTGGTTTCATGATGGACACCGCGCGCTGTCGGACGCTGAAGCCGCGCTCTTCCTGCTGACGCTTCCCCTGCCGACCTCAGGCAGGCTTGGCCTCAACGCACTGCTCGAATGCGCTCGCCGACAGCTGTGGGTGGTCCGCGCCGAGGACACCGCCTTCGAACAACGCGCATCCTTGAAGGCGCGTGGCTATCGTTGGGACGATGGCGAAGGCAAGCGCGTGAAGGCATGGTGGCTCATGACCAACGACCCGCAAACCGAACTCGATTGGCTGAGAGCCGACATCTACGGGGACGACCGGGACGTGACCGTGCTCAAGGCGCCGGCGACGCGGCGCTATTCTTCGCGGCTCTGGGCGGAATAGGATCTGCAAGAACACGCAGAATGCGGCCGACGCGTACATCGATTGTCAAACTTCGTCGGCTGACACCGCCACGGCGAACGGAACATCCAACGCCTCAAAGTGCCGAAGACCACAGCGCACCTTATCCGCCTCTCCAGTCCGTAGCTTGAGGAAGTTTCTCGTGCTTTTGGTCTCGCGCACCAGATAAATCGTGGCGGATTCCTGCTTCACGATCGCCCAGTCAGGGTTATATTTTCCCACGGGCGTGTCGATCACAAACCATCGCGGAAGCTTCATGAAGAGCTTGATGTCATCACGCTGATCGAGCTTGCGCGCGAACTCGCGCTCAACCTCCGAATCATATTCGACGTAGTCGTAGACTGACTTTCCCACCTTTTCCGCACTTAGGAGATTTACCAACTCCTCGTGCTTGAAGCGCAACATCTCCCAATTCGCCTCAACGCCATCCCCTTCGACCTTCTCGTATTTGATTCCATCAACGAGGAGTTTGTGGAGTTCGTGTTTGAGTATGCTTGCCACCTGATCCAGAAAGCGCTGTGGGTTCAAGAAGCAATCACCCAAACGCCCGCTGCTGTTCAGAATGCGCGCAAGCGTTGAGCGCGTGAGCTCGGTCTCGTTCTGGAGATAGGCCAAAATGTCGGGCAACGGTCGCCCGGCATAGTCGGCTCGTTCTTCGGCTGCGCTGATGGCAGCAGCGCGGACTCCCTCTTTGATCGCTACAATCTGCCCTGCCGTTACACGTATCTTCGGCGCCTCGATCTTTTCCATCCGTTTGATAGCCGCGACCGCCTTGGCAGCGAGTTCCTCCGTGTCGAACTCAACACGATAGTTTGTGCGCGGCTTAATTCTGTTCCAGAGCGCAGTGAATTCCGGGCTGAGCATCACCTCCTTACGAAGCCGGTTCGCTCGCTCGTCGCGCTCCCGCTTAATGTGACGCTCAATTTGATGAGAGCCGAGCAGGTCTGTCACGGCTGCTCGCAGATCGGCATAGGCTTCGGGAAGCAACAAGGAAAATCCCGGGGTGTTAGGCTTGAACGCAGCGCCGATCTTGCCGTCATCGGTAAGCATGCCGGCGCCGACGAGCGCACTGCGGATCGCCTCCGCCGCATCCTTGCCAATCGGCACTCCAACGCCATCCACTTCACGAACTAGCCTGGCGATGGCTGTCAGGGGCACCTTGCCGAACGTGACGCCGCAATCTTCTTCGTATTCAGTTTGCAGTGCACGGGCGAAGTCCTCGTAAGACTCATTAGCCATCACATAGAGCTTGTTGATCGCTTCATCGCGCACGCGGTGACCATTCTGATCAACTGGCAGACGCAATCCGCGCCCGATCTCCTGGCGCTTCTTCAAGACGCTGCGCGTCTCGTTAAGGGTGCAGATCTGAAAAACGTTGGGATTGTCCCAGCCTTCGCGCAGAGCGGAATGACTGAAGATGAAGCGCAGCGGCTCCTCAGTCGATAGTAGACGTTCTTTCTCCCTCATAATGAGGCTGTAGACGTCATCGTCGGCTTGCGTGTCACCCTTGGTATCCTTGTAGACGCCCTTCTTGTCGCTCGCGAAGTAGCCGTTATGGAGCCGCTCAAAGGGCTCCTGTAGCCAAGCGAGACCGCTGTAGCGCTCCTCCTTAGCTAGCGCTGCAAGCTCCTCCTCGAACAGACGCGCGAATTTTCCCGGGGTTGGACGTCCATCCTCGTCGTAGTCGCGGTAATTCGCGACGCGGTCGATAAAGAAGAGACTGAGGACCTTTATGCCACGCGCCTGAACCTGCAGCTCCTTCTCGAGGTGCTTCTTGATCGTATGGCGCAGCTGAACCTTCCAGATGTCGTCGCGCAGCCCCCCTATCTCGTCACCGACGGCAAGCGTCTTTCCATTGTTGAATCGCACAAACTCGGCCCCCGGCTCAGCGCTAATCTCAGCTACCGAATAGCCCTGCGCATACACGGCGCGCTCGTTTGACAACCTGTAGAGATCCGCGCCGTTCTTCGCCGTCACGGTCTTCTCTTTGACGCCGTCCGCAGCCTGAACGTGAATGCGCAGCTTTGCCTTGATGCCTGGCTTATAGTCGATGGACTCGACCCGCACGAAGGGCTCGTTGGCGCTTTCCTCCGTGACTGCGCTAGCCACGACGATCTGTTTGACGAGGCCCAGCTCAAACGCTCGTACGGGGTCGAGACGATAAACCAGGTTGTATAGGTTCTTGTGCGTTGCCGAATATCTTAGCGTGCAAAGCGGGTTGAGCGCCTTAATCGCTTCTTGCGCGCGATCAGTTGAATCGACTGATTGAGGCTCGTCGATGATGACGATAGGCCGCGCGGCTTGGACGTATTCGATTGGCTGGCGGCCGGAGAGCTTGTCACTCTCCTTGTAGATGACGTTGCTGCGCTGCTCCACCTCAGTGCCGGTGAAGTTCTTTCGAAACGCATCGATATTAATGACAAGGATTTGTAGCGTGTTGCCCGTTGCGAACTGACGTAGCCGGTTCACGCGCCTGGCGTCGTAGACAAAGTGCTCAAACGGTAGATTGTTGTAGATCGACCGAAAGTGATCCGTGGTGATGTCGATGTTCTTCAGCACGCCTTCTCGGATCGCCACACTCGGCACGACGATAATAAACTTCTGAAACCCATAGCGTTTCGATAGTTCAAAGATCGTTCGGAGGTAGACGTACGTTTTTCCAGTGCCGGTCTCCATCTCGACTGAGAAGTGCGGGCAAGACCGCACTGCGTTGGCCGCGCTATCGAGAATCTCCCAGGCCTCGAGCTCGCGCCCGTCGTTCGACACCTCGATATCGTTACGCGCCTGAGTCGCGCGCACGTTTGCATGAAGCTTTGCGGCGTCGAGAAGAAGACGGTTGCCGATCCCCAACTCACTTCGCTCCTGCCCGGCGAAAAGCCCCTGCTCCGCGCCGGCGCGAATGACCGCGAATTCTGGCTGGCCGACCGGCTGCCCATCAAATAGCTCCACAACCGCGCTCACAGCGTCGAGTTGGAAGGTCTGATTTGGATCGAAGTGCAGCTTCATCGGTCACACAGTCCGGAAGCTAGCAACGCCTTTGGTGCGGAAGGTCTGCACCGCGTTTGCTTTCAACTGATCGTTGCCGGCAAAGCCCTCATCCAGGCACACGATACGCTCTGGCCTGAGTTCGGCCATGGCGCGAATGAGCTCCAGCGTCAACTTGCGTTCAAGGCAGACAAGCATCGCCCCAGCTTCCACCTGGAAGACAGTTTTTCCGGCAAGTTTCTTTGCCTTCACCTTTGTGGTCAGGGCAAAGCCACTCTTGAGCAAGATCTCAAAAAGTATGTCCATCTCCGATCGATCCGGGCGGACATGGTCGACGTGCAAGCGAAGTTGGGCGCTTAGGCTCTCCTCGCTGCTCGCAGACGCGCCGTCCCACTCGGTAAAGCAGGACTGATCGAGCCTGAAGGAACGAAAGCCCCGATCCACTTTGTCTTTCGCTTGCAGAGCAAGCTCGCCGGAAACGCTGGCGTTCTTCCGCTCTACCACGCGTCTCATTCGCTCGATCGTGATGTCGGAGATGGTTCGGAAATCGGCCCGTCCGGTCAGCTCGGGCAGCTGCACCAGAATGAAACTCCGCTTCGCGTCGGAGATGTCTTGGCTATCGAGTACAGCGTGACCTGTAGAGCCACTCCCCGCAAAGAAGTCGAGGATGATGGCATCCTCACCGGGCGCGCATGCGGTTTCGATCATTCTACGGATAAGCTTGGTCGGCTTTGGCGTATCGAATATCTTGTCGCCAAAGATTTCCTTGATCTCTTGGTTCGCAAGATCGGTGTGCCCAGCGAATTCGTGATCCCAGAAATTTATCGGCGTCATGCCCTGACGGACTTCGCTCAGAAAGCGCTTCACATTTGGTATGTCGCTTGAGCCATCACGGCCCCACCAGACGCGTCCATCCGCAGAGAGCTGCTCCCACACCGCCTTTGAAGAACGCCATGCCTTTTTTGTAGGCTTAATGATGCGCCCGGACGGATGCACGATGTCATAGGCGAGATTGGGCCGCTCCTCAGGGGACAAAGGATTGAGGAACGGAATCGCCTTCCACGGCCCTCGCGGATCGTTGTCGGGGTTTGAATACCGCGCGTTCGCCTCTTCCTCTCGCTCGGCAAGTTGGGGCCTGAACGCTTCGGACTTACGAAATACGATGATGTGATCGATCACCGACGTGAAGTCGTCGGTATTATTGCTCCGCGTATAGCGTTTCTGCCATTCGATTTGAGCGACGAAGTTCTCTTCGCCGAAGATCTCGTAACAGACCTTGCGCAGATTATCGACTTCCTGGTCGTCGATCGTGATGAAGATGCAGCCATCGTCTGTAAGAAGATTCCGGGCGAGATAGAGCCGCGGATACATCATGTTCAACCAGCGGGAATGGAAGCGACCGTCGGACTCTGTGTTAGTCGAGAAACGGCGCCCGTCATTGTCGACCTGACCTGTGTACCGCAGGTAAGTCTGGAGGGTCTCGCTGAAGTCATCTGGATAAATGAAGTCGCCCCCCGTATTATATGGCGGGTCGATAAAAATCATCTTTATGCGCGAGAGGTACGATTTCTGGAGAAGCCTGAGCACTTCGAGGTTGTCGCCCTCGATGCAGAGATTCTCTGTGCCGTCAAAGTCGACGCTCCGCTGGAGATCAGGACGAAGAGTGGCGTAGCTGAGTTGTTGAATTGTCCGGATGCAATCAGCCTTGCCCGGCCAAGTCAGCCCATATCGCTCCTTGCCTGCGTCAACGGCGTCCCCCAGCAATTGTCGGAGGACATTGAAATCGATCTTCCCGCCTTCCGTGCGGGCTTCAGGGAACAGGCGCGCCAAATCGGCGCGTCGTAGTTCGCCGATATCCATCGAGCTCATTGGCAATTTTTCGGGCTGCTCTTCCATGCCAGTCCTGCTCGCTGATGAATTCTTCATCAGTACCATCCGTATCGTCTCGTAGGCGTCTGCCCCAAGGTCCCAAGCGCGAGTGAACGCGCCTCAATATCATCCAGCGCCTTGCCAGGTTGAACGATCTCAAACCTCGTGGGCGAACCAGCCGCAGTCTCTACCAGCGCGATGCCGTCATGAGTAGCGCGCGCCCAATCCGCCAATGGCGTATCATTGGGAATATTCAAGCGAAACATGCTGTTATCGTCGTAGTATTTGAATACGAAGTCGCGCATGACGTTGTCTGCGCACAAGAACTGCTGGGTGCCGGCGCTACCTAACATGGCCTGGAGTATCAGGCCGGGATCTCGCGGGAACTCCACCTGAAGCGTATAAGCGCCGGTGAAGGATTGCAGTCCGGCCCACGCCGCTGTTGCAACGGCTTTCGGCATGGATGGCGTCGGCGCTGCGCTGTTTGCTGCGCTCGCGACATCATTGTCGGACACGCCCAAGGCGATCATGTCGGCGATCGCACGGGCCTTGTTTCGTTTTGCAAATGCTTTTGCGTAGAGCTCTAGATTGGGCGCGGTGAGAGGCGCGCCCACCGCCCAACATTGCCTCCACGCCACCCTGGCGGAATCGGGTATGTTTGAACCCACACGGAGATATGAACACTCTCCGTTCCGCGAGAGTGCGGCCCGGCTCAGGTTTGCCGAACCCACGATAGCGAGCGTTGGGGAAACGACCGAGCGATCGGCGTCAAATGATGCTCCCCCTAAATAGACCTTGGGGTGAAATGTGCCCGCGAGGCCGTCCACCACGCGAACGTCGAATCCAGCCGCCAACGCGGCAGAGAGCGCGCTTGGATGCGTCACGCAGTCACGCGTGTCTGTTACCAGGCAAAGTTCGCTTATCTCCGCGGCGCTCACGAGTTCTGAAAGACGAGCCCAACCCGCCACGGATACGTAGGCAACAGCCACGCCCAAAACGGATGGCTTACCTTTCCGGATGCCTTTGCGCAGCACGTCGTCGAAGGTGCGCTGCCCTAGACCAGAGGTGAGGATAGCCGAGGGCACGGCTACCCTGCCCCCCTAGTAAGGTCACAGAGTGGGAAACGAGTCAGCCGCATCGGAGCATCGTAGCGAGGCCGGTCGTACCCGATAACCCCCACACGCGGAGGCTGTCCGTTGCTGCGGCGAAACTTTCGGGCGCGAAAACGTGCGTGTGCATACGCTCTCCCCCCTCGTTCGGACCTCGACTGCTTTTTCGTTGGATCCTTGACCGCCGCTTCGACCTCCCCATCTCCAGTTGGCGTCCCAAAGAGCGCAGGCATGTTGCCAAGATAACCGGCGGGCAACGCCGAAGAGAAAGAGAATAGCCCCGGCCCTAGGCCGAGCGTGCGCTACCCCATGCGACTTCCAACGAACAAACGCGCGCGTCTTTGCGCGAACTACTCTCATGGAGTGAGCCATGCTTTGGGCTGACATAGAGAATGTGCGCTCGGCGCCTGCGCCGGGACTGCGAGGTGCGTGTCCTGTTTGTGCGCGGACTGTCATCGCAAGATGTGGCACGCAGCGGGTCCATCATTGGGCGCATATCGGGGAACGTGCGTGCGACCGATGGTGGGAGCCGGAAACGCAATGGCATCGGACGTGGAAGCTCAGATTTCCTGAAGCCTGGCACGAGTGCATCCTGCACGACCCGGAAGGGGAAAAGCACATAGCGGATGTGCGTACGCCCGATGCTGTGGTCATCGAATTCCAGTATTCGCACTTGCGCGCCGAAGAGCGCGCCGCGCGTGAGCGCTTCTATCGCAACATGATCTGGGTCGTAGATGGGACGCGACTGAAGCACGATCTTCCGCGTTTCGTCGACGGCGCACGCGAACTCAGGTCCATAGGCAAAGGCGTGTTCGCACACCCCTTCCCAAATGAGCTCTTCCCGAAGAGCTGGCTTGGATGCGCGACGCCCGTATTTTTCGACTTTGGCGCGCCGGCAGATCCTTCAGCTGCTGCACTCGTGCAAGAACGCCTGTGGTGCGTCCTACCTCAAACTGGTCATCAGGCCATTATTCTCAGACTTACGTGCGAGGCTTTCATCAGCATTGCGCGGGAGAAGGCGACGGCACTTCTTTTCTTGCCGCTGCGCAAGCAAGCGGAGCAAATGCTCGCCGCCCAACGCGCAAGAGAGCGACAGGAAAATCTGCGTGCACTTGCCACGATTATGCAGAAGCAGCGTCAACGCCGGCCTCAACGTCGTTGGCGACCGACAAGATCCAGGCGGCGCACCTTCTAATTCGTCGCGCCCGAGGACAGCGCGACGGCCGCCTGAAGATAAACATCTGGTCCGCTCACCTCCGTACGCGACTCTGGGTAAGAAGGCCCATGAGCCTCGGCATCGCCCAGCCACGCCTCGACGCCGACCACACGGCGCCCTTTGCGCGGCGCGCCCTCTGTTCCGCGGCATCTCATCCTGCCAATCGCCGGTCCTCCAACGCCGCGCTCATCCTTCGAACGAGATGAGTTTGCAGGTGCGATGAGCTCCGAAGCCGAACCCCCCGACCTCGCCGCGCTTCAAGCGATGTTCTGGCTGCCGCGCACACCGGGGGAAATGCTGTCTCGCTCGCCTGCCATGAACGAGGTTGTGCGTCGCACACCGATTGAATTGGTCGCAGTGCTCAGCGGCATGATGACGAACATCCAGCTACAGCCGAATGTTGCGCGCCTTGAGATGATCGCGCGCGCCGTCGCTGCGCGTGGACGTGGACGGGTCGAACTTGACCGGCCAACCTTGCGACGACTTCTCAACGAACTCGCGCACGAGAGCCATGTTACACGGCTCGAAGATCCTCCCGAGGAGCCGTTCGCCGCACGCATCGTGACGCGGCGGGGCGAATTCACGCACATCAAAGGCACGTGGGAGCACGCCACGTTTACAATCGAAACACTGCTCGACACTGCCGAACACGCGCCTGATAGCGAGGCAAGGACGCTCGCGCTTGACGAAGTCTACGCGCTCCTTCGAATTTCGCATGCGATCGCAACGAGCGCCGGCGTCACGCCTGGCGTGGTGTCAAACGGCGAGCCTTGGACCGCGATCAAAGCGCCGACCGCTGGAGAGCAGAAACGCCTTGCAAACTTGGTCACCTTCTCCACAGACAGACTAACGTCCATAGGCGTTGCTGAAGCGAGCATTGCAAGGTTCGTATCAGAGCCCAAGTCCCATGGCCGAAGCCTCAAGACGACGCCGGGCGCCGCGCCATTCGATAGCAAACCGTTGCTCCGCCTAGGCGCGACCTATGTAGTGGTCTCACCGGGCGCGCTAGTCGCGGCGATCAGGCTCCGCCTTGTTGAGTTCGCGCGCACGAATGGCATTCGTCAGTTCCAGCGCGTGCTTTTGAACGTCGCACTGCATCGCATCGACGAAACCAGCTTCATGCGTTTGCAGCAGCATATTCCCGCGCAACAGGTTGGCGAGTTCGTGATCAAGTCGGCCCTCATGACGGTCGAGCCAGGCCGCTGGGTGCACATCTTTGCCGTCGCCGACAGTTTCCAACCCGGTCCTATCCTGAAACCCGCTCCGCGCCAGAGCGATGTCGGCAAGCTGCTACGTCAGTCGATGAGGTGGGCGCACGACCAAGCAAAGGCGCACGGCGACTATCGGGAAGGCCTTACGCTCATCATGGGATGCGGCTGGGGCCGCGCCATGAAGATGTCGCCAATTAGACGCCTCCCCCGCGGCTGGAACATTTGCGCGGCCGGCTGCGCCGACATCGCGACGATCGGCAACAATGCGTCAGGTCATCTAATAGACGTTTGGCGGATGCTGAAGCTCACGTATGGGATGCGGCAGCGTGGCTACGAATTTCAGAACCCTAACGGGCTGCTCAATCAATTCGGATGGTGGCTGAAGAACGGTCACCAGATGATACCGGAACACCTGAAGGTGCCAGTGCCATTTGGCATTGCGTTGCCGGTCGATGCCCTGACGCTGCCTCGCGCCGCAGCTGAGAGCCAACTTGGAGCCCGAAGCCTAGCGACGCCGGCTGGCGATTTTAGCCGCGTGCTCGCGAAAAACCGTGGTCATTACTTCGAGCATCCCGCCCGCGACCGTCAGTTCGCGTCGATCGATGCGCTTCGTGACAAACTCCTTTTGGGCGCGATCGACTGCGAGCCGCCCTGTTGGGTCGTTGTGGACAATGAGACGAGCACTGCGTCGCCTGAGTGGCGCTACCAGGTATGGGAAGCAGTGTTGGACTGGACCGCACGCACGCTCATGGTGCTGGAGAAAGAACGCCCAGACCTCATTCCGGATGCGCCCTTTTCAATCCAACTAATCGTCGATGATCCGGGCATTCAATACAAAGAGCCCGAGGATGAGTTTGACGAGTGCCCGCCGGAAACACTAAAGCCGCAATACGATCGCGAGGGGCGCGTACTTCAGTTCACGTTCACGCCAGCTTGGTGCGCCCATCTGGCGGCGGATTCCAACATCGCTGAACGAACGTTGGTTTCCACTTTAGGCCAAGCCATCGCGGCGCTGAAGAACGGCGCAATCGACGGCGATGATCTAGCCTATGCCGTGATGGGCGGACCGCACGCACGCCACCTTCATCTGCTTGCGGCTCTCACCGCTCGCGACATTCTAGGGTCGCGTTCGGGACATAGGTTCGAGCCACTCAGCGGTTCTGCTGAGTGTCTCGCGAAACTCAACCTCGATACACTGCTTGGAGAAGGCGTGACCCCGGGGCGCAGCATCGAAGGCGTCGAGGCTTGCGTAGATGCGCTCCACAAAGTCGCCTCCAATCTTGCGGTCATTCTGACAAACTACATTCGCCGGTTCGACCGCCAAACACTGCTCGCCGGTGCGGTCGGGGCGGCTCAACGCGCCACCTATGAGGAGCATTACTGGCGGCGATCTCATAAGGCGCAGATCGGACTCTACGGCGATACCCCGCGTGGCCGCGAAATCGTTTTCCGGCACGGAATGAAGATCAATGCGGTCCGGATTGCTTCGCGAACGATTGCGGAAATGGCAGCGGCGCAATCGAACTCAAACGGAAGGCTGACGCCGGGCGATGCCGACATGATCGAGCTGATGACGTCCGCATCGGTCTTGATCCACGCCGCGGAGCTCTCCAATCAAATCGCGGCGGGTCTAACTCCGGCATCCATCACTTTCAGTCCGGGCGGCGATATTCTTGCTCGGCGTGATTTTGAAGAGGCCGTTCAAGACCCTCTGGGACAAAAGCTAAGCGACGCGCACGTGGACTTCGCCCTCCGCGGGCCTCAGTCCAACGCTGAGCCAGTCGACAATCCGTTGAACGATTCTGATTTCGTCAACGCGGTAACAGCCGAGTACGGGATCGGACCCGAGCAGCTCATGCAAGTTCAGGAGGCGCTCACAAAGGTATGCCTGGATGAGAACCAAACGACGCTGACGCTCCGCCGCGATGAACTCGAAGCGCTTCTCGTTGGCGGCGTCGGAGTTACTGCTGAGAGCGCGGGTTTCCTGATTGATCGGTTGTTGCTGCCCATACGCGCGAAATGGGCGAAACCGCCGCCGGGCCATAAGCAACAGGATATTGACCCCTGGCGGTTCGGACGCCGGTTGGCATTGACAGCAAGGCCGTTCATCGAAGTTGCGCCAAAGCCCGATCAGCGAATTCTATGCGCGCCGATCTTGATCGAGGAGGCCCTCCTCTTTCAGCTCACCCGCGCTTACGACGGTCAACTCCCGCAGCGTTATTGGCAAAGCGGCGCCATGCGCTCGTGGAGTGGGCGCGCCGGAAACCGACTGGGCGCCGCATTCAACGACGAACTTGCATCGATGCTTCGCAAGCGAGGGATTGAAGCTCGCGCCAATGTGCAACCCAGTGCATTGCTAGGCATGAAGACGCCTCCGCATTTGGGCGACGCCGACGTTGTCGCTTGGAAGCCGGGTACGACGACACTGTGGATGCTTGAGGCGAAGGATCTTGGTTTGGCGCGCACGTCATCAGAAGTCGCCGATCGTCTCCGCGAGTATTCTCCCGGGCAAGACGCGCGAGGCAAACGATCGAAGCTCCAGCGCCATCTCGATCGCGTTGCGTTTGTACGCGCGCACCTTCCTTACGCTGCGCGCCTCACCGGCTTTCACCCCACTTCCCTGAGAGCCGCGCTCGTCTTCTCGTCGCCGCAGCCCATGATGTTTGCAGGCATACAATCAGACAACGAAGACGCAACGATGGTCATCGTTGATGACGCCGCTGGTGCTATCCTCGCCGACTAGCCATCGCGCGCTACCGTTCTAGCCGAACCCGCAGGCGGCGAGCTCTTTCCTTGAACGCGCTTTCCCCGCCTTCAAGAATGTCGCAGACAGCCTTGCGGATTGGCGCTTCCTCCAGACCGCCAGACGAATAGACGATCGGCGGGAGTGATCCACGAGGATGGGGGCCAACCTCCGCGACGATAATTTGATCGGCATCCGTGTTGATGACCAAATTTGCGTTGTGCGTCACCATAATGACCTGACGCTGCAATTTGGCGTCGATGAAGAGCTGGACCAACTCTTCGAAGATACTCTTCGGATCGAGATTCTCCTCGGGTTGATCAATGACAAGGGGGCGTGCGTCACCGTCATCCAGCGCGAGATAGAGTAGCAGCAAGACGATGCCGCGGGTGCCCGGCGACAAGTGTCTGATATCTACGCCGTCAAAGTCGATGCTATAGTTGAGCGCGATGTGCGTTGTGCCGTAAAGCCATTTTGCGAAGCGTTTGGCCCACTCGCGGAAATTGGCTTCGTCGGAACGGGGGACGTTGGCATTGTCAAGCAACGTCGTTTGATGCGCGGCCAAGAAAGCTGCCATCGCGCCACTAACTGCATCTGCGTCCCCAGTTTCCCAAGCGGGCTTCAGCGCTCCCTCCGCGAATTCCTTTAGGGTGCCTCGCCCCTTGAATGATCCACTCCGTAAATCAAAGAGTTTTTCACCGTCGATAGACCAACGATCGATATCCGCTATCCGTCGAACTGAGAACGACATCTTCGCGAGCGTGCCCTTCGCCCCGGCAAGTTTCGTCATGAGAGGCGCGTAGAGCTTCGCTAGGAGTTCTTGCTCGGAAATCAGCGATGCGAATATTTCACGATAGGCAGAGTCACGCGACGCGCGTAGTGTCGTCAATCGGTCCTGCGCCTTCTCAGCGTCCTCCAATCTTTCTTTGAGCGCCTGAAGAGTTGCCTTTTCTTCATCAATCTTGGTGGATATTGTCTTGAAGCGTCCTGCTACTTGCGCGTCGGTACTGACGAGACCCTGAAGACGCGCTATCTCAGCGCTGAGCAAATTTAGCGGGAGCCGCGTTAGGTCCGCGTCGTCAGCGATGAGTGGCGCGTCTGCTGTGCCGGCACCGATCGTGGCGCCTTTCCAGTCGAGCACTGCCTTCGCCGCCTCTGCCTCGCGCGCCGTTAGTGCGGCATCCACGTCGCCCTTGTAGTCCAGAAGGAAAGGAACCCAATCTTCGTCCTTTATGCCGACGGACTTATGTTTGGTTTTTGATTGCGCGAGAACGGCAGGCGCGCGATTGGCGCGAAAGTCCTTCACTTCATCCTGCAGAGTAAGGACCGCCTCACGTTGCGTGTTGAAGAACCTAATATGCGAGCGAACCGTATCAGCAGCTTCAGTTAACTCCGCCAATCGCGCTACACGCTTCTCACTCCCGACAGTGACGAGCTTCGCACGGTCCGTCTCGTAGCCTTTAACGACGCCGTCCTTTTGTGTCACCTGCGTCCGAAGGCTCAAGACCTGGCGGTGCTTTTCCAACTCTGCACCGATCGCCTCAGATATTTCAGCAAGCGAAAGCTCTGTTCGGCCTCTCGCAATGCGATATCGATTGGTGCGTCTGACACGCATGTCGGCGAAGTCTATCGCACCATCGCGATCTACGATTTCGTGGGCTTCGAAGATCACGCGTTCGATTTCTGACAACAGCACATCGGTCACACCGTCGGCTGAACACAGGTCATCAACGAATTGCTGTGAGAGGTAGCGCACACGTGGGTAGTCCGAGGTACTGGCTTCATGCGAGCCATCGATCATTCTCGTGGCGGTTTCACCGCTTTCCCAATCGACTTTGACCGAGGCGCCACTAAGCAGGTTCGGGCGCGGACCGGACTTCACGTTGAGGTTCTGCGCGCGTGCCAGGAACGACGAAGAGTTTAGAGTCGAAGGTAGCGCGTCACACCCAGCGGCAATGATGTCCGCCAGCGCGGTCTTGCCTGACCCCCGCGCTCCGATAATCGAGACTAGTCCGGCGTTCAATTCGATTGTTGGCGTCGTCGCCCACGGCGCGTTCTTAATTGTTACTCGCGAAATCACTTGCGAGCCGATGCCTCCTATCGGCTTTGCGGGCCCCACGAACGCGCGCCCGGCAGGGTCGATGCAAGCTTGTCGGAGAGAATCAAACTTGAGTGCGCCCTTCACCCATGAATATCGCGCACCATCTGGGACCGCGACGTCAGGTAGTTTGTGAGCATCTGAGCCGTGCAAACAGGGCTTCAACCCACCGTAACGCTGCTCCAGTTCGTCGGCATTCGCTGCGCGAAGGCCAAGCCAGAACTCTCGTTGCGCCGGGCTACTCGCAAAGATGACATGAGCAAACTTCTCCATCTCCTCCCGGAGAGTGCGATCGGCCGCGTCCTTGAGGCCGGAGGTCCCGTCGGTTTCCGTACCTGAGATCGCGACCAAAATGTTTGCTTTGGCCCAGTCGTTCTGCCGGTAGGTAGCTTGGAGTTGGGGGAGGCTCACCTTGAACTGGTTCGCTCCGTGCTCAAGCGCCGCACTGTCAGATGCCTTGGTCGCATCCGAGGTGCGACCGAGGCGCATCAATTCGTCTCTTGTGCAGGCGAACGTATCACCGAATGCTTCGAACGTAATTCGACTGAGGAAGCGCTTAATTTGCGCCACGTGGTCCGCGTCGTCGGGGCACGCGAGCAAATGCAAGTTGACGAACTTCCCCTTTGTGGTCCGCAGCCCCAGCCGCAGCTCAACATTCGGAAATATGAGATCACAATTGACGAGCCGCCCTTCGGCTTTCGCGGCGGCGACCGCCTCGTACGTGTCAAGTACATAGTAGTCAGTGACGCCGATGGCGCGCACGACGGGCGACGCTGCCTCGATTGCGTCCAGATACTTCTCAAGCGGTGCATCCGCCCCAAACTGATCGTTCATGGCCGTACCCGGCGCATGAATGTGCGGATCCCATCGATGCCATTGCGAACCTGCGTTCATCTAGTTTGCCTTCTCCTTCGCAGGATTCCTCTAGCAGCACAGTTCGCAATCGCAGATATCTTGACTCTCCTAATGACGCAATGATTCGCCAATCCGCGCACCTTCGGGCGAACACGGCTGTCGTCCAATATTGCGGTGATGGCGAAAGCGATCGAAGCCCGAAGGGCCGAGACGCGCATAGCGCGGCTCGGTTCACAAGAGCGCGTCCGTGCGCGTAGCGCGCGGTTCGCCCAAAACGTCCAGAGTGGTAGAACTCAAATATCGAAGCGCTTGGGCAGTCGCGCGACGACTTTCTCAAACAGCTCGACCGGGTCCTGCCCCATCGCTTTGGCGAGGGCGACAAACTCCAACACGTCAACTCGGCGCTGAGAACGCTCGATCAGCGAGATGAATGTCTGATCCTTGCCAACGCGCTCGGCGACCTCGGTCTGATTGAGCTTGGCAGTCTTTCGCGCCTTAACCAGCACCTCGACGAGGTGTTGATGCGCGCCCGTGAAAACCGTCTTTGGCAAGCCAGCCTCGAAATGACCGGCCGCCCATCTATACGGAAATTTTCGATAGGCATTTTTTCCGTATTTTGGTAGCGGTTGAGGGTGTCCATTGGCGTCAAGAAATGGCCCTCAAAGCAAACACTACCGCGGAAACGACAACGCAGGTCCTCGCTTCTCAGGGACTAAAGGTGATCGCGAGTGTGCGCGAATCTCCTGACGTGACCGATTTGGCCGTCACGAACGGAAACGCCCAGGTCGTTGTTCGATGCGTCGAACTCCCCTGCGAGCCCGATCATAGCGCTCTCAGAACGATGGTCGCCGAAGGCGATTTCACCCGAGCCTTCATCGTCCACTCTGACGAGCATTCGCAGCCCGCCGGCGACATCCCAACCTATCCCCTTTCCCGCATCGATGAGCTCGCCGCTCTCCTCGCCAAGGAGAGCCCCCCATGAGCTCCACCCTCGACTGGGCCAACCTCTTCGAAGAGGAAGCCCCTCGCCTTATGCGTTTCCTCCGCCGCTTCGGCCCCCGCATCTCTGCTGAAGACATCTCCCAGGACGCCTTCGCCAAGCTCTGTGCTGCAAAGACCGGAGAGATCGCCAATCCCCAGGCCTATCTCATGACCACGGCCCGCAATCTGGCGCTCAACGACCTTCGCCGTCAGGCCAATCACAAAACCGACGCTTCAGCCGGAATCGAAACCCTCGCCCTCACATCCGCCGCCGATCCCGAGGCCGACCTGATCGCCTCTGAGCAGGCCTCAGCCGCTGAAGCCGCGCTCGCCGCTCTGGAGCCGCATCTTCGCGAAGCATTGCTGTTGCACATCATCGAGGGTCTCACCCAACCGCAAGCCGCCGAGCGCCTTGGCGTCTCGCGCCGCACGCTTCAGCGCTACATAGAAACCGCCCTGGCCCAGATGGCCCTCGCCCTCGCCGAACCAGACACGTAAAGCTCCGACAGACATGCCTAGCCGGCAAACCCTGACACGAGCCGAGCGCGAGGCCAGCGGCTGGATCGTCCGCATCAAGGCGCACGATGCGAGCGAGGCTGACCGCCGTGATTTCCAGGCTTGGCTGGACGCTGACCCCGAACACCAAACGGCCTACGCCAAGCTGGAGCGCACCTGGGGCGCGGTGCAATCGCTGCAGCACTTGAAGGGCCGCGCCGCGGCTAATGACACCGCGCCTCGCCCAAGCCGAAGCTGGACTCTACCCGCCGCCGCCATCGCGGCGTGCGCGCTGCTGGCGATCGGCGCGGGCGTCTGGTTCACAAGAGCACCGTCATCCTTCGCGCCTTCCGAACACTACGCCACCGCGCCTGCCGAAGTACGCACCATCGAGCTCGCAGACGGCTCGACCATTGTCCTCAGCGGCGCCACTGAGGCGTCGGTCTCGTACAGCGAAGACGAACGCCGCATCGAACTGGGCGAAGGCTATGCGCTCTTCGACGTCCAACACGACCCCGCCCGCCCTTTCATCGTGCATACGCCGCAGGGCGACATTCGCGTGCTTGGCACGTCTTTCGTCGTTCGCGTCGGCGAGGATCAAGTCCGCACCACAGTCATACGCGGCAGCGTAAGCGGCGCGGCCCAGAGAACGGGCCTGCTTCGCGTGCTTGGCGCAGGTGCGCCGGTCACCGCAGATGCCAACGAAGAGATAATCCTCAATGAGGAAGGTGCGCGCGTTGTAACCATCGCGGCTGAGATCATTCCGCGAAGGCTTGCATGGCAGGACAACATGCTGGCGTTCGACGGCGAGACGCTGAACGAGGCTATCGCGCAAGTCTCACAACAAACGGGCTGGACTTTCGAACTCGCCGATCCCGCGCTGGGTGAAATGCGCGTCGGCGGTTACGTCCGCGCTGATCCAGAAGCCTTCATTGAGCTCATGTCGTCCAGCTTAAACCTGGAAGCCCGGCGAGACGGCGATCGCCGCGTCATCCTCTCCCGGCGCTGACGCCGCTCACTTCCGGCGCGAAGCCGAGATCACGATCGGCTTCCCGCGCAATTCGCGACGCCCGCCTTGGGTGCGCTTGACTGGTCGGAAGTCGCCGAATTCAGCTACAGAGCCAATGCTAGTGACCGGCGGTTCTCAGGCGCTCACCGGAGCGTCACCGGCCTAACTAGATTATCGTCCCCCACGCCGCGAGATGTCTGCGAACACGGCCTCGACCACCAGGTCGCGTCCCTCCCGATAAGACTCCCAAGTGTTCGACACTCGTAAATCGGGATCAAGCGATCCAACACCGCGCAGCAAGACCTTATTCAGCGGCCAACAATCTCCGAACCAGCCGCAATCGGCAGCCACATCATCCCAGGCTGTGGCGAGATTAACCTCCACGTTCGTCGCGGGTAAGGTCACCATGACCCCCTCTCCACGAAAGCGCAGCCGATCACCCACCTCCTCACCGACGACGGTCAATCGACCACCGAGAAAGCGCTTGAACTGCGAGCCGGCCAGCAAACCCGCAGAGAACGTATTAGGGCCTACAATTAGATAGAGGCGTCCGTTTACGGGAAGGGCGCGCGATAAGCCCTCCACCAAAGGCAAAACCATTGTGTAATCACCGCCGCGATTGTAGCGGAAGTCGACTATGATGTTCGATGGCTCGCCCTGACTGACTTCCGCCAAGACTCGCCGGGTGAACGCGGCTAGCGTCTCAGTGTCGTCGTTGACGCTTCCGTTCAATCGCACATAGACCGCACGATGATCTGGCAGTGGGCGCAACAGAAAGAGTTTGTCACCTTCTTGAAGGTAGATCGGCAATTCTTGATCGCGATGCAGAAGCGTCAGCCAACCGTCGGTTTGGAAGTGGGTGTCGCCAGGAAACGCATCGAGAAAATCCCAGAAGGCATCACCGGGTAAGGGGTCTGCATCCGCCACAAGCACGGTGGTCTCTTCCTCACCCGCGGCATCAACGGTGCGCAGCTCGATTGTGCCATCCCTCAGATCGGCGCCCAGAAACGCAAGCGCGGCGGGTGCGCTAAGGAAGTACTCGCTACGGTAACGCCTCCAACTCGCCGTGCCGCCGCCCACCAGAAGCGGCATTGAGGCGAGCATTTCCTCTGGCGTTCTTCCGCCAAGACTTACAATCCTTCTCCCGAGCAGCGCGGCGTACTCCGGGCGAGATTTCACCACGATGAGAGCATCGGCCGTCCAATGCAGCCGAATGGGCAACCGGTGCATCACCGGGCGCACGAGCGTGGTGTGTGCGTTGTCAAAGCTCGCAAGTGCGCGAGACGCAACTAGCGTTAGATCATCTACGGTGTCCGGAGGCCTACTTTCATCCAGCAAAGAGGTGAACGCAGCGAACTGTTCATCCGTCGCGCCACGCTCATTCGCGATCACAGCTGCGCGAAGATAAGTCAAATCTCCCGCGGGAGTGAGTGCGACCGGCGCATCCGGTAGGGTTGGTCCCCTTAAGGTTGTGACAATCTGCCAGCCCCCGGCGGAAAAAAATGCGCCTGTCAGCAAGATCACGCTGGCAACCACAACAACACCAATTGTCCGGACAACTCGCCCCATCAATGTTTCCTCGCAGAATCTGCGCACCGCGCGAGCGGGGTCAGTCCATTGCCCGATAAAAGACAGACGCTTTCGCTGACGCCACATCTGCCTGTCACTTCGAAGGCCATGTTCCCTTATTGGGCGCCGCCGCCCATTTCACATCATTCAGGCTGCGTCCTGTGTCATTGGTCCGATGCCGCCTGCGTCATCGATCCAAGAAACTGGCCATATTCGTCGAGAGCAGAAGGCTGGCCGAACACGTCGCTATGGCCCGCGTTGGACACAATTACCAAGCGCCGCCGATAAGATGGAAGCGGCGATGCTTCGTAGAGCTGACGTGAAAAGCTCACGGGGGTGTCCCGGTCACACTCGCCCACAATGACCATGAGAGCTTCGTCGATCCGCCCGATCACATTGAGATTGCCTTGTTGACGCAACGACTCAGCGACATCGACGCGCACAAATGGACGTCCGTACCAGGGCACTTGGTTGTCAGCGTATGCCTGTGTCGTGGTGGCCGAACTCTCCAGCACCACCCCCGCAGTTTGGCGATTTGCGGCCACATAGCCGGCGATGAGGCTCCCCATCGAATGACCGTGAACCACCAACCGTTCAGCGTTGATATCTGACCGTGCAACCACGTGATCGAAGACGGACAACCCATCCTGAAGAAAGATCTCGGATGACATGGGCCCGACATCGCTACCGCCGTAGCTCCTGTAGTCGACCAGGACCACATTGACATTCAGGGGCGCAAGTTCTCGCGCGCGTCGCAGCCCGGTTCTCGCAGCCGTCGCGATGTTGCCGCCGAAGAAGATGATCGTGAACGACGCGTCTTGCTTCTTCAAGAGTCCGCCGCGCAGGTGAACGCCATCTTGGGCGACGATGTCCAGCGGTTCAAATTGATAGCCCGCTGCTATTGCGGCCTCCGCTGTGAGACCAGGCCCGGGCCGCGGGCGAAACATCTCTGCCTCGCCGAAGTCAACGCTGACGCAAGAAGCCAAAGAGAGCATCGCTCCGGCGCAGAGGCTAGATTTGATCCATTGACCTAGCCGCTTTTCCCACTGCGTGCTCATCGTCGTCACTCCGTCCCAATCCCTCAGGTCGCACCGACCAACTCCGCATGTATACCGATGCTTCTGAGAGCACGGTGCCGACCCGGCTCGATGCGCCACGAAACCCACGCCTTCCATCAAGAAGCGATGCGTGAATAGTAGATCACCCACTCGTCCGCCCAAGTCGCGCCCCCATCTGTGCTGCGCTGCCAACGCCATGTCAGACTCGTGTCGGTAATGTCTTCGAACACCATGCGCACCTGGGGCATTTGCTCGCTGATCCTCGTGCTTTCCAACACGAACTGGTCGCCTTGACGGCCGCCAACCAGCGCGAAGTAGCCGCCTTTGTTATCTACCCAGGTTTGGCGCCACTGGCCCACCTGCCGGTGAAAGGTTGAAACCGAGTGCCCCACCAGTCCTTGGGTGGCGGGACCTCCTTCAAATCGCTCTTGGATGACGCAAACGCCAAGTTCCCGCGTCACGGTATTGCGTCCAACGCCGGCCGGAAGACTTGGCGTGGCATCCCATTGCACCTCCCACTCTCCAACCCAAAAATCCATCTCGCGGAATCGCGGGTCCGCGCAGCTCGAAGCCAGAGTTTCAGCCCTGGATGGGACTGAGGTAGTGGCGCACGCCGACAGCACCAGCAGCGCCGATGCAACCAACCATCCAATTTGCAGCGACAATTGCCTACTCCGTGTCTCGATCTTCTTCTTCCGGGATTTGACTGGCGTGCGAGAGCGCCAGCTGCCATCTGTCCTCGCGCCAAACATAGACGCGACTAACGCTGTACCTTCCGCTGAGGTCTATCGATATCGCAGGATTGGGCCGATAGGAGGCGTCGATCCAGGTGACTGTCGCGATCATTGTTGCGACGTCACCATAACTGCGAGCGCTGATATTCTCGATACGTCCTTCGCCTAGCGAAAACGTTCCAGGTCCATAAAAATTCAGCTCGGCGGTACGGTCGGTTTGGCCGCCGCGGAGATTGGTGTGTATATACTCAGCAGCGAATTGCTGCTCTAGTTCTGCGCGATCGCCGGCCATGTAGGCGGCTTGCCGGCGCTGCTCCAATCGCACGAGTTCCGACTCCAGCGCGGCGATATCGTGGTAAGGCGGGCAGCGAACGAACGTGGCCAGCTCGTTTGTCGCCCGAACGCGCCAATGTAGCTGCTGCTCGTCGGCGTACACGCCAACTACGTCAAGAAGTCCATCTGCGGAGGAGAGATTGCCGTCGTGATAGTCAAAGCTTGCTTCGCCACCTTCGCCACGCAACTGATCTCCTTCGATTATGAAAGATCCATCGCTGTGACATGCACTGATCGATTCGGCCCAGTGACCCTGAAGCCGGGGATCTTGTCCGGCGCATGCTGACGCGCCCAAGACCAATAGAGCCAGCCCCACTCTCATCTCTCAACATCTCTGAATCGAGCTAGATTGACGTTCTGCCGACACCGCCGCCAAACTCGGCCCTCTCTGCTCCGGTGGCTCGCGCCGGAGAGCGCAGCTGTGCCGCGTACAGCGTGCGCGCCGACGCCGCGAGGACACCGCCGAATAGAGCGCAAACTCACCGCACCCCCCTTCAGTGAGCGCTTGCTTCCCAATCAACCCGCCGGCGACGCGCCTCGGGGCGGCGACGTTGCGCTTCCGCCAGGAAATCCGCGCGAGAAATCGGGCGGTTATGCACGCCGAGAATGGTTTGCACGCCGTCGGTTCTACGCACCCAGCGCGCAAAGCTCTCGAACGTGGGGTTCCACGCCACAGCCTTAATGTAATGGTCCGCGCCCATGAAGACGCCCGTGTCCGGGTCATACAAGCCGAGCATGTGTTCGACGTGGCTATTGCGTGGGAAATCGACAACGCGCAGGCGCGAACCGGCGCGGTCGATGATGTCGTACCCGCCGGCGGGGATCGCTTGGAACTGCATCCGCACATCGCTGCGCGGGCCCTCTTGCCCTTGGAATTGCGGGCGATTGGATGACGCGTAGGTTTGAAGCACCGCTTCATTTTCGGCGCTGCTCAGCACCGTGGCGCCCGCCTCGACAAACGCGCCGACGCCGCCTGCGTGGTCGCCATGGAAGTGGCTGACGACAACATAGCGAATTGGCTTCTCACCCGCGACGCGGCGGATTTCGGCGATGACTTGACGGCTGGCCGGCATCCCGAGCGGGGCCTCGTAGGCGACCACAAAATCCTCCATGACCACGAAGGGCACTTGATACGTTCCACCAGCGAGGCCGCTCACTTCATACACGCGCCCCGCGATCTGCGTCGCGCGCACCTGCGCGCTCTCATTCTGCGGGGCGAACCCCGCCGGAGGCATGAAATCGGCATCCGTAAGAGCCGGGTTCACAACTAGGTCGCTAAGAGCGAGATTGAGCGTCGTCGCTCCGCGTCGAGACGCAATGATGCGGGTCGGAAACACGACACCGCCAACTGTCTGGTCGCCGCTCAAGTCCGCGATCGACACATCGTCAGCGCTTACCGGGTCGGGCGCGATAGCCTCCACGCGCCGTATTTTGCCATCAGAGCGCATAACATGGATGCGGAAGCGAGTGGCCTCGTCAAACGAAAATTCCACTACATCCGCCATGGCGCCGTCGATCACGTTCTCGCCAACCCAAGCAGCGCTGCGAAAATTCTGCAGCGCGCGTTGAAGGATGACAGGCGGCAGCCAGCGCGACGCCACCATGATTGGTCCTCCAGCATTGAATGGTGAAGGCGCGTTGGCGGTTTCGGAATAGTCGCGAGGCACATAGCGCACGGCGTACTGCGTGCCGCCGCGCCAGATGGTGGAGAACGCGCTATCGTATCCGCTCTCAAAATCTTGCTCGACACGCTGATAGAAACGCTGACCGGCGAAGTCGAAGCGGTTGATCACACGCTGCAAGCCGTCACGCGTTGGGCTGCCGATGTTGGCGGCCTCGTAGCCTTGCACATCGTTGGAGACGTCGCCATCGACGACGAAAGAAAGCGCCGTCATCTGGCGCAGCGCTTGTGCGCCTCCAGCGGCTTGCACGGCGGCGTTGATCACCGCGCGGCCGCGATAGAAGCGGTCCACCATTTCGGCGCGCGGAGCGGGCGCCCTCTCCGACGAGTCTTGCGCTTCAACAGGCAGAGCCCCGCCGATCCCGATTGCACAGACGACGATGGCCGCTCGCATTCCCCACATCTGCATCTGAACTCCTTGCGTTATCGCCTGAATTGGGGCGGTGGGGCGCCCTTTGGCAATTACGCACTTTTTGGTAAGTACAGCCCATGACCGCCACGCCAACTGACCCGACCGCAGAGGACACGCGTTGCCCGCTCACCGCCGCGCTGAACGCTATCGGCGGGAAATGGGCGATGATCGCGCTGTATTGGCTCGCTGCGGCGCCGCGCCGGTTTGGCGAGCTGCAGAGGTTGATGCCAGAGATCTCTCACAAGGTACTCGCCGAAACATTGCGCTCGCTGGAGGGCGAAGGACTTGTCAGGCGTGTCGTCATCTCTGAGATGCCCGCGCACGTCGAGTACGAGCTTTCAAGTCATGGCCAGAGCGCACTCGAAATCGTCGAAGCGATGCGAACATGGGGAAGGAGCCATCTTGAACACAAGAACAGCTAAAGCGCGAGCTTGTATTCGCCGCGCATAGCGATACGGATCGTCAACCGCCTTCTGAAGCAATCACCGCCCCTAACAGACGCATGTCAGCGTCAACATCTTGATCAACAGCCAACGTATAGCCAAATCGCGCCATTACGATGCCTCGACTCGGCACGATGTAAATCCGTTGCCCCAGCGCACCCCACGCATAATACCCATCGTCGGGAAAGCCAGCTGCACGGAGCCGGCGGGCGTCTTCTCCGTCACCTGACGCCAACCAGAATCCAGCCCCATAGGAAGAGTTCAGCGTCCTCCGGCGAGAATAGTCGACCCACCCCCGAGGCAGTATACGACGTCCGTCGGGAGCTACGCCGTCGTTCAGAAATAGAAGACCCAAACGCGCATAAGCGCGTGCTGGCGCGTAGACAAATGTCGAACCGACGAATGTCTCCACACCGTCGAACTCCATTGTTACGTCTTCCATACCCAGCGGTTCGAATAGCTCTCGCTCGGCGAACGAACGCATGCCAAACGCGCCGCCGCCAACCACGTCCCCTATCTGGCGGCTCAATATAATTGTGTTCGCCGACGTATATTCCCATAGCGCGCCCGGCCGCGCCCTGGCTGGGCGGCCAGCAGCAAAATGCGCCATGTCGTCATGTAGCAACAACATGTGCGTGACTGGGTCGAACCCGTCGCCGCTCTCGCGAGCGTCGAGCCCCGATTGCATGCGCAAAAGGTCATTGGCCGTTATGCTTGAGCGCAAATCCTCGGCGCCGGCCCATTCAGGACGTTCCACGTTCTGGTACAAACTCAACCGCCCCTGCCTCACAAGCACTCCCGCGAGCGCATTCGTAATGGACTTGGCCACTGAGAAACTCAGGAGCGGAGTGTCGACTCCGTAACCAGGAGCGTACCGTTCTGCGATGACGTGGCCGTTTAATACAACCACAACAGCTTTTACTTGCCGGTTCCGTCCACGAAATAACTGCTCAAGTTCAAATACGATCCCTGGGTCGTCTGTCGCCACCGCTTCCATCGGTGCAAGATCTTCGCGCGAAGCAGTTGGCGTCGGCCAGGGCGACGGCTCTCGAAGTGCCTCAGCCGCTGCGGCATGGACTAGGCGACAACCATACCCTTCCACCCAGACCGCTCGTTGGACGAAGAAACGCCCCAATATCCGCGCGCTCACAGTGTGGCGACGCTCGTCAATCGTGTAACTCAGCAAAGGGCCAAGAATAGATGCGAGGGGTCGGACAAGCTCTTCGAATACGTCCTCTGGAGGCAGTCGCTGGATAAACACCGCCCCACACAGATAATGCGCCGCCATTGCGGACACGGACTGCGCGGCACGATCGGGGCGAAGCGCCCAAGCACCAATGCCGAGTACCAAGAGACAAAGTGTGCTGATGACGCCCCGCATCACACGACCGCGCTGAACAATGACACGCGGGTGGCGCTAGGGGCAATCACTCTCAAGAGTCCAGGCGGCTAGGCGCGGCGGTACGTGTAGTCGAGGACTGGCGCCCACGTCGCACCGCCGTCACGAGACATCTCCAACAAGCGACGGGAGAGAGCCTCGCTCTCCTGTGTAATAGTCAGCCGGAACCGCGCCAGTGTCCCGTTGCGCAGCTCAAACTCACCTCCAAGTATCAATGGCCAAGCACCCTTATCGGATTGCGTTGTGAACTCTCGCACCTGTTGTGAGGGATTCAGAAACAGCTGCACCCACCCGCCAGCACGCTCTGAGTTCATAAGCCAAAGCGGTTGCGAAGGGTTTGTCCCGATCGTGCGTTGCTCGAACAAAACTGCGTTGCTCCCGCTAACCTCAATGTGGCTTACGCCCACCGCAACCCCGCTGGCGTCATGGAGCACCCAATCGCCGGCTAGAAAACTAAGAGACACAACATCGCCATTGGCTGACGACACCACGTCCGCTTGAGCTTCCTCAGACCGGACGTCAAGCGACGCGCAGCTCAGAAGACCCGCAACAGCCAGAAACAGCAAAAGACCCTTCATGCTCTCTCCTTCCTCACGAACTGACGAGACCGTCCCTCACAAGGGCCGCTATAGCAACTTCACCGCAACCGGCGCTTCTCGATTTCGCCAAGCGACTCGAGCAACCTGAGGCCCACTCGTGGCTTCCAGCAACCACGCACCTTTTGGTAACCGTATGGATGACAAGGTGCGCACTGTAATCGCCTCTGCGTGCGCGCCGCACCAAGTCAGCAAGAGCAATCAGTCGCCTGAACATTGACTGACAGGGTCGCACCCTAATAGTCATTCTAAGTCCAAAGCGAGACAGTTGGAAATGACCGCCTGGCCGACTGCAATTCAATCCTGTGCTCGACGCGCCGCTGTCGCCGCGTGGAGTTTGGCGGCGCTGACAGGATGCGCGACGCCCCCGATCAACACTCAGAACTCACCACTTGGTTGCACGAGCATTGAGTCCCGCGCGTTCGATTTTTGGTTGGGTGAGTGGGATATCGCTCAGCGCATTCTCAATGCCGATGGAAGCTGGCTAGAACTGCCAGCCCAAACCGCCGTGAACGCCTCACCAAATGGGTGCGTGCTCACTGAACATTGGCAGGGCGACGTACGCTTCTTTTGGGAAGGGATGACGGCGGCTGAGCCACTGTTTGGCTACAGCGTCCGGACTTATGATCCAAGCCTAAGGCAGTGGCGCATTTACTGGATGGACAGCCACGCGCCGCGGTTTGAGTCGCCTTATGTTGGGAATTTCGAAAATGGCCGCGGCGAATTCCGGCGAGAGTTCGCCACACCAGACGGGGCACGTCTTGGCCGCATCGTATTTGACAACATTACGCCCGAAACCGTGAACTGGGAGTTGTCCGTTTCGTCCGACGAAGGCCAATCGTGGACGGCATTGTGGATCATGGAGATGCAGCGGCGATATTAGCGGCTTGTTCGCCAGCTACGCCGTATTCTTCGCCTGCGGTCGCAGGAAATCATGCGCCTCGCACAGGAAGCCGGCCGAATCCGCAGCGCCAGCATTGATTCGCCCACGAATTTTTGGCCTTAGCACTTTGATCATGGCACGGATCAACGGGCATCGATGCGCTACGCCCAAGACGCTGCGCCAATGCGGGCTTATCACATTGCGGATGTTGGTGACTGGCGCGCCGCCGAATTGCGGCGGCCCGGGCAAACCCCAGCGCATGGTTTGCCATTCCAGCTCTTCGGTTCGCTTGCCCTCGATCCACCGGTTACGGATGACCGGCGCCTGACTTTTCGGAACACTTCGAGCACCGCGTTGCCCAGCATCGGATTGATGCGTGTCTCGCTCCACTCATCAAAACCCCAATAGTCTCGTTCCATGCCGGCTTTGCGTATGTCGAAGGCGTATCGATTGCACTTGCCGGGGAAGTTAGAGGTTCGGTCATCCGGACGCCAGCGGGCGTGGTCCTCCCCGCCGACCAACCACGCCCTGTTTATTCCCTGCGCTATTTCTTGCGTGAGACGGACGCAGAAAACCACGCCTGTAACGCTTCCGTCTTTATGAGCGTGCGATTGCCCACCTTCACCGCCGGCAACTTCCCCTCTTTCATCGCGCGCCAGATCGTCGTTTTACTGACCCCAAGAGCGGTGGCCGCTTCTTTGATTCCGTAGGCAAGCTTTGCTGAGGGCAATGATACGACGGGCGGTGGTGCTGGTGGTGGAGACGGCAGTTCAGAAGGCTCGTCCTTCTTGAACGGATGAAGCTGGATCTCTTCCCAGAGGTCGACGGCCGCACGCAAATGCTGCGCCATCGCGCTGACGCGCGCGTCTCTGTGCTTCATCTGTGCTCGTTGAAAATCACCCATCCCTCGCATTGCGTCCCTCCTCCGCGATTATCGGAGAGCGCACACTTTCAAGCTAGCGTGGCGCAGTTTGCTGGTTGACGTGTCTTCCTCCCGACAACGCTCGTTCAAGAGCGGAAGGGGGAAACCATGAAGGGCAAGACCACCAAGCGGGATGACCGCCGGCGAAAGCTGGCGACCGCTCTGATTCTCGGCGCCATGGGCGCCGCCGCGACCGAGCCGGCGCGCGCTCAAGACATTCAGCAGATCAGCGATGAGCGGATTGAATTCGATATCGCCGCTCAGCCTCTCAGCAGCGCCCTGAGCGAATTCGCGCGGCAGGCGCGAGTCAACGCACTCTATTTCTCAGACGACCTCCGCGCCCTCTCCTCCCCGCAATTGCGCGGTTCATATACGCGTCAGCAGGCGCTCGATCTCTTGCTTGCCCGCTCCGGCTATAACGGCCGCATAAGCGGCGGCAATCTGGTGCTCGCGCAGGAGCAATCCTCCCGCCCCCAGCGGGACAGCGCCGCGACCGGCGCTGAGACCACCCAAGCGGCAAATGCATCCGAAAGTGATGCGGAAGGCGAAGAAGAGATCATCGTCACCGGCACACGCATTCGTGGCGCCGTGCCTGCGGGCGCGAACCTTTTGACATTGGATCGTGAAAGCATCGAAGAGACAGGCCGCTCCACCGTCGCCGATGTCGTCTCGACGTTGCCGCAGAATTTCCCGGGGTCACAAGGCGAGGCGACGCAGCTCGGCGCGTCGGACTCGCGGCGCAATGTAAGCTTTGGCTCGACGGTCGATCTACGCGGCCTCGGCTCGGACGCAACGCTGACATTGGTCAACGGTCGCCGCTTGGCCCCTGCCGGCTTCGGCAATTTTGTCGACGTCAGCGCCATTCCCGTCTCCGCTGTGGAGCGCGTCGAGATTTTGGCCGATGGCGCGTCGGCTACGTACGGGGCGGATGCTGTCGCCGGCGTCATCAACATCATCCTGCGCGACAATTTTGAGGGTGCTGAAACGGCTCTGCGCTATGGCGGCGCCACGCAAGGTGGACCTGAGGATGTCGGCGTCTCGCAATTGCTCGGCGTATCTTGGCGCGGCGGCTCGATCATGGCCGGCTACGAATATCGTCATCGCAGCGATCTGCTGGCGGCCGATCGCTGGTTCACTTCCGATTCCGATTTGCGCCCCTGGGGCGGGACGAATTTCTCCGGCACATCTGCCAACCCGGGCAACATCACCCGTATTGGCGCGACCAATGTGGTGCTGGCGATCCCCGAGGGCCAAGACGGCACCTCGCTGTCCCCGGCCGATCTCTTAGTCGGCGTGCGCAACTTTCAAAACAGCACCGAGGGCCAATCGCTCCTGCCAGATCAGGAGAGCCATTCTGTGTTCGCCGCAGCGCGTCAGGACCTTGGCGCGCTCACCCTGAGTGCGGAGCTCTTGGCCAGCGAACGCACCGCGTTCGCCTATTCGCGCCAGCTCAACGCCAATCTTACGGTCCCGGAAAGCAATTATTATCGTCAGCTCAACGGTCTTTTTCCCGGCCAAGGCAATCTCGTCATCGCCTACAATCTGGACGCCGATCTCGGGCCAACTTGGTACGACACGCGGGCGCGCGCCTTGAGTTCCGTGCTTGGCGCGCAATACGAATTACCGCTCGATTGGCAGATCGAAGCCAATTTCGGTTACGCCCAACACGCCGACGACAGCGTCCAGGGCAACATTTATGATTCCGGCACGCTCAATGCAGCCCTCGCCAGTTCTAATGTGGCGACCGCATTCAACCCGTTTGCTGATGGCTCGAACAGCGCACCAGGCGTGCTCGACGGCATCACTTATGAATCGCTGAACGGCAGCCGTACTGATATCGCTTCGTTCTCGGTGCGCGCCGATGGACCGCTGTGGACCTTGTGGGGCGGCGCCTTGCGCGCAGCAATTGGCGTTGAGCGCCGGCGCGAGACATTCGAATATTATAGCCGCCAGCGCAGGCCGAGCGGCATCACCAGCACCGCGCCCTTCCAGCCAGGCGATCGCACGACCGACGCGGTGTTCGCGGAGCTTTTCGCGCCAATCATCGGCGCCGAGAATGGCGTGCCGCTCGTTCATGATTTTACGCTGTCGTTCTCATTGCGCCACGAGGCGCCCAGCGACTTTGAAGCGACGACCGTGCCCAAGGTCGGCGTGCGCTGGGCGTTGTCGGAAGACCTTGCCTTGCGCGCAACCTGGGGCGAGAGCTTCAAGGCGCCGCAATTTCAGCAAATGCTCGGCAGCACCGTGGGCACGCTTTCAACGGCGACGCCCACGCAGGATCCATTCGCGACGAATGGATCAACCGGCGTGCTGCTGTTAGGCGGGTCGAACCGGTCTCTCGAACCTGAGCAAGCAACAACCTGGACGGCTGGCTTCGACTACAATCCGTCCTGGCTCAGCGGGTTTGAGCTCAGCGCCACATATTTCGACATCGACTTCGTCGATCGCATCGGCAATGCCGGCAGCGTACTGGCGGCGTTGGCCAATCCAACGGGCTTTGAAGGCGTCTTCATTCGAAACCCGACGGCGGATCAAATCGCCGCCTATCTCGGCTTCGCCAATCAAGTGGTCGGCGCGATGCCGGCCGATGGCATCGAGGTCATCTGGGACGGCCGGCTCGTCAATCTGGCGACACAGCGCACGCGTGGGGTCGACTTCAACGCCGCCTACACGCACGACACGCCGTTCGGGCAAGTACGCTGGTTCGCCAGCGCATCTTACTTGCTTCAACATGAACGGCGCGCGACGCCTTCTGCGGCGCCCCTCGATCTGCGCGATACGATTTTCAATCCCGTTGATTTGCGTGGCCGCGCGGGCGTGGCGTGGAGCGATGAGGGCTGGTCGGCGCTCGCGGCCGTCAATTACGTTGATGACTATCGCGACAACATCAGCAACCCCAATCGCGAGATCGACGAATGGGTGACGTGGGACGCGCGGCTTTCGCATACATGGCGCGAGGACGGCGCGCCTGGGCTGCAAATCGCGCTCAATGTGCAAAACCTGTTCGATGAAGATCCACCGTTCGCAAACAATCCAATCGGCTACGCCTTCGATTCTCAAAACGCCTCTGGCATTGGCCGATTCTTCAGCATCGAGCTGCGTCGCACGTGGTGAGGCGTCTCGTCCTTGCCGCGGCCCTGGTGGCTTGCGTCTCCCCCGCTGGCCACGCGCATCCCCCAGGGCGCGTGGCCGGCCCCACGATCGAGGATCTCATCAGTCTCGTCGATCTGGGAACGGTGCATGGCGAATTGGCGCTGTCGCCGGACGGCGCCAACATCGCCGTGTTTGAGCGGCGCGCCAATCTCGCGCGCAATGATTACGACTATACGCTTGTGCTCGTTCCAACGCGGGGCGGCCCGCCGCGTCCAGTCGCGGACGGTGGCGGCATCATACGTCACGCCTCTGATGGACGCCGCACCGGCGGCCCGGCCGACCGAACCCCAGTCTGGGCGCCCGACTCTCAATGGGTCGCATTCATCGCCGAGCGCGAGGGCCGCGCGGAACTGTGGCGTGCACACATTGGTGGCAGGCGCGCCGCTCAAGTGGCGGCGCTCGACGGCGATGTCACCAATGTGATGTGGCTCTCGGACGGCCGGCTCCTTGTCGATATGGGCCCGCCGCGCGCCAGTTCGGCGCTTGATGAGGCACAAGACGCTGATTTCGGTTATCGCGCCGACGATCGGCTCTCACCGATCTTCAGTTTGAACCGCATGCCGCGCGACGATGTGCGGACCGTGCTGGTTGATGCTTCGGGCCGTGTTGCGGCGATTGACGCGACCGCGCGGGCAGCACTCGTAGCTACTGAGAACGCGCTTCTGCCCGTGATTGCGCCTCAGCCGGGAGCGCCGGCCGTGCAAGCGCCGCCGCGCGAAGTGCGCGTCTACCGCGATGACCGGACTTTGCGCTGTTCAACAGGCCTATGCGAGGGCGACATCCGCAGCCCCATGTTGCTGGCGAATGGCGATGTCGCGTTCCTGCGCTTCTCCGGTTTCGCGCGCGCTGAGACTGGCATCGTCATCTGGACCCTGACGACGGGCGCGCTCCGCCACTTGCCGCTCGATCAAGACCGGCTTGCCTGTGTCGCTGGGCGAGAGATCTATTGTTTGCGCGAAGCGACTTGGCGCCCGCGCGAATTGATCGCCGTCGATCCGAGCACTGGCGCAACACGCGTGCTCTATAACGCCAACCCGTCCTGGGCGCGCTTCACGCGACCCCGCGTCGAGCGGATCGACTTCACCGATCAGCGCGGCCTCGAATCCTATGCCCACCTCGTCTATCCGGCCGGATACCGCCGCGGACGCCGTTACCCGCTGGTGATCGTTCAATATCGATCCCATGGTTTCCTGCGCGGCGGCACCGGCGGCGATTATCCGATCTATCCTTACGCAGCGCGCGGCTATTTCGTGTTGAGCGTCGAGCGGCCGGACGATCTCGTCCGTCAAACGCAGGTGGATGCAGATACCTACTTCGTCGAACAGAATTTGAGCGACGAAGAAGACCGGATGAAGCGAGAGGCGCTCGACGCGTTTCTCTCAGGTCTTGAGCGCCGCGGATTGATCGACCCGCAGCGTATCGCCATCACGGGCTTGAGCGATGGCTCGGAAACACTCTACCGTGCGCTCTTGCGCCGTCATTTTGCCGCCGCAGTTGTTTCGACGCATCCGTCAGAGCGTTCGGCTTGGTGGCTCCAATCCGAGACGCTGCGTGCGCATCTTCGTCGATACGGCGACATCGTTCCCTGGACTCAATCCGAACCGTGGCGCAGCTGGTGGAACACGAACGCCGTCAGCGAACAATCGTCCGCCATAAACACGCCGCTGCTGTTCAACCTCGGCCACAGCGAGGCGATGGGCGCGATGGAGCTCTACGTTCGCTTGCGCGAACAACGCACGCCGACGGAGATGTATCTCTATCCAGACGCCTATCATTTGAAATGGCGCCCGCTCCAGGTGCTCGCATCACAAGAACGCGGCATGGCCTGGATCGATTTTTGGCTGCGCGGCGTGGAGGTCGAGGATCCGCGCGACCCCGAACGCATCGCCCGATGGCGCGAACTCAGACAGGCTGCTCAGACGGCGGAGGCAGCGCCTTGATGCGCGCGATCCAGGACTCAGCGACAAGCGCGGCCGAGAGACGAAAGAGCGCACGCCCCTCAGGCGCTTTAAGCTCTTCCTCCAAGACGGCACGATGGAGAGTGCCGCCGCGCACCAGTTCGCCATCGTGCAAAAACGCGCGGAGATAGTCGAGGTTGTTGTCGAGCGCGCGGCGAAAGTGGCGGGTCGTGTCACCCTTGCGCGTTCTCCCCAATGTCTCCGGCGGCAACAGGTCGGCAAACGCGGCGCGCGCCAGCGCGCGGGTCTTTGCCCCCTGCTGCATCACGTACGGCGGGATGCGCAGAATTGTCTCCACCACCGGCTGCGAGGCGAAAACGGGCGCCGCAACGCTGCGCGCCGACGCGGGCGTCGGCCGTTGGTAGAAGGCGAGATCTAACAGATTGAGGGCCCGATAGGTGCGTGCGGGCCCGCGATGATCGATATCGCTGAGCCACGGATGCGAAAGCTGATAGGCGAGCGCAGCTCTTGGGTCGCCGTCCTTAGCGTCCGTGTGCGAATTCAACAGCGCGATGACACGCCGACCTTGAGGCTGCACCAGCCCCAGCCAGGATTTGCCGACGATCTCTGAGAGGGGCTTGCCGCTGAGACGGGCTTCTTCCCAAAGGATGCGTCGGACTTCGGACCAAGCCCGTCCATCACGAAGGGCGTCAGCCGCGCCGTCCGTCAGCGGACGCCGCGAGAACACCTGGTCGCCACCCTGCCCCGATGTCAGCGCCGAGACACGCTCTTGCTCGAACACGCTGGCGATCTCATCGCTTGCAAACGCCATGTCTGCGGGCGAAGGCTTTGCGGTCGCGGGCGCGCGCTGCATCGCGGAATAGTCGGCGGCGGCGGCGTCAAATGTCAGACCATGCAGCCTGACGCCCACATGCGCGGCCGTACGCGACGCGGCGTCGAACTCGTCCCCCTCGGGCACATTGAACGGACGCTCATTGACGCAGACGATGTCGGTTGCGCCGCATCGCACCAAGCACGCGAGCGCGGCGCTTGAATCAAAGCCGCCGGACAACCGATGCACAATCGGCAGGCGTGCTTGCGCCCATGCGCCAGCGGCTGCCTCTGCACCTCTGCGCAGCGCGACACACGCTTCGTCGAAATCGAAGATCGCGGTGTCGCGTGCCGGCGGCCACGGGGCCCACGCCACCGATTGCGCCGGCCCGCTGCGCTCCCAACGATAGAGCACGCCAGGGATGGCTTCGCTTACGCCGCACAGACCGGTGCGCGCGCCTTCGATGCGCGCATGGCGCAAGAACAGCGCGATATAGTCGTCATCGATTGTGAGTGAGTTCAATTTCGCCCAATCGGCGACATCCGTGAACATGACATGCACGCCGGGCAGTTCCGCGAAATAGCATGCGCGCGCGCCGAGCGGATCGCGCAGGATAAGGACGCGATCGCGCTCTGAATCGCTGATCACGGCAAGATACGGCCCCCAATATTTGTCGACGAGCGCCTTGCCTTCGCTTGCACACCAGGCGCTAACCGCGGCGCCGTCGACCTCGAACACACGTCGGTGTCCCCCTTCCCGCCTCTCGAAAAGGATGCCGCTCAGCACGCCTTTGTCGCCAGGCAGGACAATCGGATCGACGTCTCGCGCGTCGGATCGCAGGAGCAGACGAAGACCGCGGTAATTCACCGCCATCGTCCAAGCCCCATCCCGCGTCATGACGTCGACGCAGCGCTCCGCATGCTTGCGGCCATTGTAATCGCCCACTGCGTATTTGAAGGCGATGAGCGCGGTCATGGGCCGCGCATCCGTGTAAACCCCGTACAGTATTCGGGATCGTCGTTTATGATGACGCCGCCGATCTCAAGCCAGGCATGGGCAGAGAACGGTCCGCCGCGCACGGCGTAGATGAGATTGCTCCGTATGCCCGCGCGCCAGAGGAATCGGCCGAGCGCCAGCGAATCAAACAGGCACGACGCCGCGCGCGGATAGAGCGGGCGCCATTCTTGAAACCGGACGACGAGTTCGCGTGCGCGTGCGGCAGCGGCGTGATCTGCGCCTTGGAGCAGGTTCGTCGCGCGATCCAGGGCACGCCGCTTCATGACGTTGCGGGCCCAGAGCGCGGCGCGCCAAAAAGACCAAAGCCCCGCGCCGCCTCCGCCGGGCATGGGTCTCGGTTTGAGAAACGACTCGTCGCCCGCCGATCGAAGCAATCCGCGCGCGTCCAGTTGACGTTCCAGCGTTGGCGTCAGCTTCGCTATCGGTACCGATAGATAAGCGTCACGGCGCAGGTCGAGGACGAAGAGAACATCGTTTTCGAACGCCCAGCGCGCATGCGCCGCCCAAGGCAAAAGTTCGGGCGCTGTGTGGCGCCCGAACTCGACAGCGTCATGCATCGTAGAAGTCGGGATGCACGAAGCCTTCCATGCCGCCTGGCATCCATTCGCCAAGGGTGAGAGCAGTCGCGTCGCCGAGCACGACCAGCTCCTCGGTCTCGTCACGTTCGTTCATGATGGTGGTGTCCTGATTGAAGGAGACAAAAATTGCGAGCGGCGTTCGCGTCCGGCCGCACGGCCTCGTGCGGCCGGACGGACAGCGTTGCTCAGCCCACGTCGTATTTGTCGGGGACCGTGAGCGCTTCGATCGATTGTTCGAGCCGTTCGCCCTTGGTCAGCGCCGTCGCGTCGCCGAGTTCGGTGATGGCTTCATCGCGAGTTTGGTCTTCACGCATTGCCTTACTCCTTGAATGTTCGGAAAGCCGAACGAGAGAAGCATGACAGCGGCGTTGCGGATCAGGTGGACTATCTCTGTGAATATCTTGAAGGCTATTCACCGTTGCGCGGCAGAGCGGCCAAGCCGGCGCGGAGGCGAATGCGGCCCGCTTCGCGCACGCGCGTTTTGAAATGGCGGCGCAGCGCTGCCTGAAGCTTCGCCCTACTCTGTTGCGACGCGCCGATGAGATCGTTCAAATGCGTGCTTATCCGCTCCAGAACTTCGGGCTCCGCGGCACGCGCCAACGTGAGCCGCGCATCGGCGGCGGCGATCGCGCGCGCCAGTTCTCCGTGGCGGCCTTCCTCGATATGCGTGAAGACACCCGCCAGCGCTTCGACATAAGGGCGCTTGTTAAGGTTGCTTGGGAGCGGTCGCACCTCATAGGCGGAGCTCGCCAGGGCCGCGAGCTGCCCGCGCCACAGATAAAGCACGGAGAGTTCGCGCTCGCTCCAGAACGCGACCGAATAGCCTTTGCCGGGCGTCAGCTTCACCAACCTTTCAACGGTGAGAACGGCGAGCGCATGCCGCACGGGCGTTGCGCTCGCCTGCAGGCGCGCAGCTAGCGTTTCGATGTCTAGGCGCTCCCTCAAGCGTAGCGATCCATTGAGTATAGATTCGCGCAACATCGCATAGACGCGTTCGGTGACGCCCGTATCTCCCGCCATCAGCCGCCGGTGCTCTCCTGATCTTGATAGAGCGCGCGCAATTGCGCGGCTATTTCCGGCGTCAACGCATCGACGTGAGGCATGAACCCACGTTGCTCGCGCAGGTAGTTGATCGGGTCCTGCCCTTCCCAGCCGCCAAGATTGGGCCGGTGGATGCGGTAGCCAATGAGCTGTTGGAGGTCCGTCGGAAAGAAGGTAGCGACCTCGCGCGGATAGGCCAGGAATTGGTTTTCATATGTCTTGAGCCATCCCAAGCAATAGCTGACGATGATGCCGGTGCGCGGCAGCGCCGTGAGGTTTTGGCCTGCGCCGTGCGTGAGTGAGCCCAAGAAGAGGAGCGCCGAGCCTGCTTTCATCGCGCCAGCGACGCTGTCCGCCGGATCGAGGCCGCGATCGAGCGCCGCCCGGTGACTGCCCTTCCACAAGCGTGTTGCGCCGTTTTCTTCTGTGAAGTCGCTTACGGCCCACATCACGTTCAAGAGCCAGTGTTTGCCGCCAGTGGGCCACGGCCACATCTCTTCATCGCGGTGAGGCGCTTGGGGCCGCTCATGACCGTGGACTCGTACGGCTTGCGTCAAATTGAGCTGGATGCAGTCACAATTCGGTTTGAGCAGTGCCTCGGCGATCGCCAAAATGTAGGGGTCCATGACAAGATCGCGTGCGCTTGGCGCTTTCGAGAGGAGCCCGCCGACGCGCGTCGTTTTCCAACCGTAGAAATCCCCTTCGCACCTGGGCGTCGCTTCGAGCCATGGTTCGAGCTCCTCCGCGAGCTTCCGGCAACGGCGCTCGTCGAGCAGGTTTTCAAGCACGACAAATCCGTCTCGTTCCAGGATCGACAGGTGATCTTGATCCACAGGCGCAAACGGCACGACGTTGGAAGCTTTCATCATGGTGTTTCTCCTTCACGCCGCTTGAGTGAGATCGCCGCCGAGAAATCGGGTGACCGGCGCCGTGATGCCGTTGCGCTGGCGCACGCGCTTCAAGCCTTGCTGATCGATCGACGCGACAAAAGCCGTGAGACGATCTCCGCCAACACGACGCGATCGGCCTAGGGGCGCCACATCCCAGCCGGCCTTGGCCGCGAGCGGCGTGAGCGCTCCGCTCGCAACAAAGGTGACACGCTCAATGCCGAAGATGAGCGCCGCTTCGATGATGCCCGCGATTATGCGCGCAAGCAGATCATGGCGGGGTTGCCCGGCCCCCGTGTCAGGCGCGGGACAAAACCGCGTCGCCTCCCAAACATCGAGGCCCGCGGGCGGTTCGTGATCGCACAGGAAGCGGAAGTGATCGGACAGAAGATGCGGGCGATCGGTTTGCAGGAGGCGCGCCGAGCCAGTCACTGGCGCCCGCGGCGCCGCCGCTTCGATAAGATAGATCGCCTCCGGAGAATCGTATGCATCGATCTCGATGCCGGCGCTTTCCTCCAAGCGCCATTTCATCTGATCGATGAACACCTCTTTGCGCTGGCGATGCATTTCCATCAGCGCGTGGTGATAGTGGCGCCGGTTCTCGGCAGTGATGATGTGGATCATGGCGGCTCCGGTCGTCAAACGACGGCCAGAGCATGCTTATTTCGAGCCGGTCGCAAATAGGCACGGACGTGCCTATTGACAGGGCCGGATCAGGTGATCTCAGCACACATCTTCGAGCCTGATCTGTCCGTCTTTGAGCGCGCGCACGAACGCTTGCACGCGGCTCGCGACGCCATATTTGTGCATCGCGCGGCGCACAATGTTGTGCACTGTGTGCTCGCTAAGGCCCAGGATAACGGCCATGTCGCCATCGTCCTTACCCTGGCCCAAGAGCTGCACACATTCACGCTCGCGCGGACTCAAAACGGGTTTGGCGGGCATGCCCGCCAGACGCAATCGCCGCGCGCATTCGTGCGCATAGACGCCGTACCAAGTGGCCTTCTGCGCATTGAGCGGATCAACCCCGTCTGGGCCAATGACGAGCGAGCACGAAGCCGGCAAGGCGTCGGGCGCATGGATGGGAATCGTGATGCCATCGACGAGACCGGCTTCGGCCGCTTCGCTCAATATCCGCAATTGATCGGCCGCAAGGCCCGCGCGAAAGACCCGGTCACTCCATTGAAACGGAAGCGTCTGCCGCCGCGCCCTCCAATAGACGGGATCGCGCTTCGCGTAGTTCTGGTCACTGAAGCGCTGCAGCCATGGCAGCGGATAGTCGACCATCATCACGGCTTCTGCGGGCGGACGCAGCGGATCGACGTGAGAGGCGCATGCGGCATAAGCGAAGCCGAGTGTGCGCATCTCTCGCATGAACGCGCCATGAAGTTCATCAACGCTAGTGGCACGATCGCAGACTTCTGCGAACGCCCAATTGATGCGGGCTTGCATGAGAAACTCCTCGCCTCGACAACTTTAGATGGCGAAGGGGCTTCGATGACAAGAGAAAGCGTGACGTTTACGTGACGAAATTTCCTCTAGCGCTGAAGGTGAATATCTTTTGAGAAATCTTCACCATGATTTTCAAGCGATCTGTTTGATCTGTCCCGAACTGATTGCGCGCGCCACCGCTTGAATGCGTGTGCTAGCGCCCAAGCGCACGCGCGCGCGTTCAATGTGGCGCCGGATAGTGGCGACGCTTAGCCCCAAGCTCCGGGCGATGTCGGCATCGATGAGACCGCTCGCGCAAAGCTCAAGGCATTGCCGCTCGCGCCGTCGTAGCTCCGCAAAGCGCGGCGCCGACGCGATACACATCTGCGCTGCGCGGTGATGCACGACGACATTGATGAGCTTGCCGGCGGCATACGTCTCTTCTGGCATATCTGGCTCACTCGCCACCAATGACGCAGACGCGCGAAGCGGAAGAATGGACGCTAAGCTATGGGTTCTCCCATGTCGGAGACCGAATTCGCGCGCCTCATTGAGGATGCGGCGCTGTCGCCAAGACAGCGGCTCAAGGAATTCCGGCTCGGTCCAAACGAACTCTCCAATCCCTGCCTCCGCGGCCCGATACACCGGATCGACGAGGTGATAGCGCTGCGCCGAAAAGTGGGTGATCCATTCTTCGGGATAATTCTGGAACACGTACCCGGCCCGATCCGGCCGCAGCGGGTCGGCATGAACGCCGAGTGCAACGAAGGTGAATCCCATCTCAACCAAGCGCTCACGCCAAATGGCTTCGAGGTCGTCCAGCGTCGCCGCCACATCACATGCGGCGGCGAAGGCGATCATCTCGGCGCTGATAAGGCTTTCGCGCATGCAACCCGAAGTGTAACCGATTTCTGACGCCGCATCACCTGGCAAGCGCCGCCTTAATTGAGCGCTTAACACCAACGCGCGTGACGAAACTCGCACGCGAGTCGTCGCGGGTTGCGGGGCATGCATCGATAGAGTTGCAACATGTGGCGCCATTAGGAATGGGTGAGACGCTTCTCGTCATGTGGGAGCGGACGCTTCATATGCGATTGGTGTGGGGCGGCATTGCAGCCGCTTCACTCAGCGTGCTCGCGTGCTTCGCCGCGACCCAAACATGCGCACGGACGTTCGACTACCAAGCTGCGCTCGGCAGGCCGGCCTTTGTATTCGGCTCGACGCCAATTTACGCGCCCTTCTCGGTCCTGAACTGGTCAGAGCGCTGGAGCGCCAATTATCCGCGCGCCTTTGCGATGCCGAAACTGATCGTGTTCGTCGGCTTCCTCTCGAGCGCGATGCTTTTGCTGCTCGCGCTAAGATCGCCTCATCCCAGCCAGCGCCCGTTCGGCGCAAAGAGCTGGGGCGGCCGCAAGGATGCACGCGAGGCCGGCCTCTTCGCTGAAGGCGGCATCATCATCGGCAAGTTCGATGGTGAGATTCTCGCCTACGATGGCCCACATCACCTCTTGCTGACCGGCGGCACGCGCTCGGGCAAGACCCGCGGCAGCGTCATCCCCACATTGCTCGCCTGCCCACATTCGATCCTCGTCTTGGATCTGAAGGGCGAACTTCATTCGGGCGATTCCCGCGTGGATTTTGCTGGCACCGCGGGTTGGCGCGCAAAGCTCGGTCCCGTCATCCGGTTCGCACCAACCGAAGCAATCTCAGACCGGCTCAATCTCCTGGATACGATCCGGCCCGGCGCCCAAGAGGTGCGCGACGTCCAAAATCTCGTGGAGCTCATCGCCGATCCTTACGGCGACGGGCGCTTCCAGGAGTTTTGGGACCGTGCGGCGAAGCAAATCCTCGCCGGCCTGATCATTCACGTCGTCTACGCTGAACCACTTCCGAGTAAAACACTCGCGCGCGTGTTCGAGCTGCTCGCCCGCTTCGACGACACGGTAAAGCTGATGGAGGCGACGCTCCATCGCAAGAACGAAGCAAGCGGCGAGCCTGAAACACATCCCGAAGTAAAGCGCGCCGCGCACTCCTACGCCGCCTATCACGAGAAGCTGCGCGCCGGCATCAAGGCGACGGCCGAAAGCTATCTTGGCCTCTTTGCCGATCCCCTCGTGCGCCAGAACACGGCGACCTCGACCTTCCGCATTTCAGACCTCATGTGCGCCGACGAGCCGGTGACGCTCTATCTGTGCTGGCCGCCCAACGACGCCAAGCGAGTCAAACCGCTCATCCGCCTCGTCTTCGGCGCCGTGCTCCGCGTGCTGATGGAGCATCAAGAACGCGCCGCCGACGGACGTGAAAAGAAGCGCAACCTTCTCCTTTTGCTCGATGAGTTTCCCCAGCTCGGCAAGCTCGACGTGTTCGAGCAATCGATGGGCGCAATGGCCGGCTATGGCCTCAAGGCCTATCTCGTCACCCAGTCGCTGCATCAGGTCACGCAAGCCTATGGCCGCTATCACACGATTCTCGACAATTGCCAGATCGTCACGAGTTTTGCCGCCACCGATGTCGAGACGGCCGAGACGATCTCTAAGCTTGCCGGCGACATCTTCGAGATGCGCCCGCAAGAAACCTGGTCGGGCAAGCGCCAACTCTTTGGACTGGACCACCGGGCAATAACGTATCGAGAAGAACGCCGCCCGCTGCTGTTGTCGTCTGAGGTGCGCCGGCTCAGCGAGGGCGAGGAACTGATCTTCGTCACCGGCGCAAAGCCGCTGCGCGCCCAGAAACTACGCTACGACGAAGAGCCGATCTTCCGGACGCGGCTGCTACCCGCCCCGGACGAGGGGCGCCGGCGTGCACTGCCTTCACCCTGGACCGGCATCTCGTCACTCGGTTTTGCGCAACGCCGAGCGCCTGACGCGCCGCCCGGACGTGATGGTGCCATTGTTCGCGCGCTTACACAGAAAGCGCCACTGCGCTCGCGTCCGGCGCCGGAGCAACAACAGGGCGACCTGCTTTCGGCTTTGGAGGCGAACCAACCGGATCAAAGCAGCGAAGCTGACACCGCATCCGCCGCGCAAGCCGCGCTTCCAGCGCCCTCACGTTTTGCGTTGCGCCCGTCTTCCGACGATTCCGCCAATGAGGCTGGCTCATGACCGCCAAGCCCAAGAAGAAGATCACGATCTATCTTGAGCACGATCTCGCGCGGGCGCTGGACTTGGAGGCTCGTCTCCGCGGTCTACCGACGACACGCGCGGCCGCCGATGCGCTACGCCGCATCTTCCTCGACGAGAAGGACGAAGCGGTCGCCGACACTGTGAAAATGCGGCTGGATCGCGTTGAAAAGCGCGAAGTCGTGCGCGAGCGCGAAATCGCCATCGTCAAGGAGACGCTGCTGCTCTTCATTCGGGTTTGGCTGGAGCACACGCCGCCGCCCCGGGAGGAAACGCTCGACGCCACCAACGCTGTCGCAGAGCGGCGCTTTCAGTCCTTCCTTGAACTTCTCGCCGAGAGCATGGCGCCCGGTCAGACGCTCTTTCCCTACGCGGCCCATGGCCGCCAAGCAGAGACCGGCGCGCCCATGAATGGAGCGGCGGAATGAATGCGATCTCTCCCTCTCAGGAGCGCGTCGTCGCTGAGCGCCGCCTTGCAGCTCTGACGGGCGCGCTTGGTTCAGCGTTGCAAGCGGCGCTCGCCGATGACGCCGTCGTCGAAGTGCTGATCAATTGCGATGGTCAAATGCGCGTCGATCGCGTCGGCCGTGGCATCGAGGTGACAGACGCACGCCTTAGCGTCGCTGAGCGCGAAACCGCGATCCGGTTGCTCGCGGCCGAAGCATACGAAACAGTGACTGAAGACCATCCGTTCCTCGCCGCGACTCTCCCCGGCTCCGGCGCGCGGGTGCAAGCGCTCATCGCGCCCATTGTCAGCGCGCCGGTGTTGGCGATCAGGAAGCGGCCGAAGCTCATCTATACACTCGACGATTACGTGCGCGCTGGCATCGCCTCGTCGGCGCAAGCGGCAAAGTTGCGCCAGGCCATCATTTCACGGCGCAACATCGTGGTCGCCGGCGGCACAGGCTCGGGCAAGACGACGCTCCTCAATGCGTTGCTCGCAGAGCCGGACTTTTCCGCGTCGCGCCTGCTCATCTTGGAAGACACGGCGGAACTGCAGTGCGCCGGCGCCGATGTAGTGCAACTCCTAACTAAGCGCACGCATCCGCAAGTTTCGATGCGCGACCTTGTGCAAATGACGTTGCGCCTCCGTCCCGATCGGATCGTCGTGGGCGAAGTGCGGGACGGCGCGGCGCTCGAAGTCTTGAAAGCGTGGAACACCGGTCATCCCGGCGGCCTCTTGACCATCCACGCCAATTCCGCCGCCGACGCGCTGCTGCGGCTTGAAGACCTCTGCCTCGAAACCGGCGCTGCGCGCCCCGAGCGGCTCATCGCGTCCGCCGTCGACACCATCGTCTTCATGTCCCGCACTGCGGAAGGCCGCCGCATCGAAGAAATCGTCAGCTGCAATGGAGACCAGCGATGAAAACATCACGCTTCAAAGTGGTCGCAACGGGCGCAGTGATCTTGCTTATCGTTTCCAGCGCTGGACCGGCTTTCGCCTCCGGCTCCGGCATGCCGTGGGAAGCGCCCCTCCAGCAAGTCGTGGACTCGATCACCGGGCCTGTCGCGCGCGCCGCGGCCGTCATCGCGATCATCATCTCGGGTGTCGGCATCATTTTTGGCGAAGGCGGCGGCGGCATCAGGAAGCTCGCGTTCGTGGGCCTGGGCATCGCCATCATGTTCGCGGCCGTCTCGTTCTTTCTCGACTTCTTCGGTTTTGCCGGCGGGGCGGTGCTCTGATGCTCGACGAACCCGAAGGCTATCGTATCGCCTTGCGCACATCACTGACGCGCCCACTGCTCATTGCGGGCGTCCCGCGCACATTCGCGATCATGAACGCGACGGTCGCCGCCGCCATCGCGTTTGGTTTGCAACAGCCGCTCATCGGACTTCCGCTCTGGGCGATCATCCAAGGTGCCGGCGCCTACGCATCATCGCGCGATCCCTGGTTCTTAGACACTTGGCCGCGCGCCATGGCCAAACCTTCCTTCTTCAGCGCGTGAGGCGGCGATGATGGATCTCCGTCCCTATCGCCAGACAGAAGCCCGGCTGGCCGACTGGTTACCCTGGGCCGGACTCGTTGCCGATGGCGTCGTCATCAATAAGAACGGCGCCTTCCAGCGTACGCTTACATTTCGCGGACCCGATCTCGATTCCTCGACGCTGTCTGAATTGATGGGCGCGAGCAGCAGGCTCGACAACGCCCTGAAGCGCTTCGGCTCGGGTTGGTGCCTGCACGTGGAAGCGCGCCGTACTGAGACGAAAGAATATCCCACCAGCGACTGGCCAGACCCCCTCTCGTGGCTCATCGACCAGGAACGCGCGCAAGACTTCGCCTCAGCCGGGGGGCGCTTTGAGAGCGCATACTATCTCACCCTGTCGTGGCTTCCACCCAGCGAAACCTCGGGAAAGCTGGAAGCCGCTCTGTTCGACAATGGCGGCCATTCCGCAACGGTCGGCATCGACTACCGAGCCTGCCTCGCGAGCTTCATTGACGAGACGCAATCGTTCAAGGCGCTGCTAGACCTTGTCATGAACGAAGTGCGCTTTCTCGATGGCGCCGAGACGCTCACCTATCTGCACTCTTGCATTTCGGACCGGCCGCATCCGATCGCCGTCCCACCGACGCCGTTTCACATCGACGAGCTCATTTCCGATTCCGCGCTCGTTGGCGGCATCGCGCCACAACTCGGCGAACTTCACCTCAAGGTGCTGTCGGTCCGCGCTTATGTGAGCGAGACCGAGCCTGGCCTTCTCGATGCGCTCAACGGGCTGGGCGTGCCCTATCGCTGGGTGACGCGGGTCATGCCGCTCGACCGGGAAGAAGCGCGGAGCGAGATTGAGAAGATTCGCAAACGCTGGTTTTCCAAGCGCAAGGGCATTCTAACGCTGCTGCGCGAAGCGCTATATCGCGAAGAAGCCACGCTCCTCGACAACGACGCGACGGCACAGGCCGAAGACGCCGATCTCGCCTTGCAGGAAGTGAACGGCGAAGCCGCGGGCGCGGCGTATGTGACGCTGACCATCGCCGTCGCTGACGCGAACGAGGCCATCGCGTTTGAGCGCATTCGACAAATTCGCCAAGTCGCAGACGGCATGGGCTTCGTCACCGCGCTCGAAACCATCAACGCGGTGGAGGCTTGGCTGGGTTCTCTGCCCGGCCAACCCTACGCCGATCTCCGGCGGCCGATCCTCTTGACCCCGTCGCTTGCACATCTGTTGCCGCTTTCGGCGGTGTGGGCGGGCGAAGTCCACAACAAACATTTGAACGGCCCGCCGCTCCTCGTAGCTGCAACGGACGGGGCGACGCCCTTCCGCCTCAACCTACATCACGGCGATGTCGGCCACACCCTGATCGTCGGGCCGACCGGCGCCGGCAAATCCGTTCTCCTCGGTCTCATCGCCGCGCAATGGCGCCGCTACCCACGCGCGCAAGTCTTCATACTCGACGCTGGGCGCTCAAGCCGTGCGCTCACACTGGGATTGGGCGGCGCATTCGTCGATCTGATGCAAGAGGAAGCGCAAGCATCAATCGCGCTTCAGCCGCTGGCGCATATCGATGATGAAACCGAACGCGCCTGGGCGCGCGATTGGCTAATAGCAATTCTAGAGCGAGCCAATATCGCCATCGATCCAGCGCGGCGCGAAGAAATCTGGGCAGCACTCTCGGTGCTTGGAGAAAGACCGGCAAACGAGCGAACACTCTCGGTTCTGTCGGCGCTCATCCAGGACGGCGATATCCGCACAGCGCTTCAGCCCTTCACGCATTCCGGGCCTTGGGGACGCCTGATCGACGCGGACGTAAGCCATCTGGCTGAGCACGACGTGCAGGCCTTTGAGATGGGCGAACTCATGCCCCGCGCCGATGCGCTGGCGGCCGTGCTGCCATGTCTCGTGCACGCGCTCGAAGCACGCTTCGACGGGTGCCCCACCTTGCTCATTCTAGATGAAGCCTGGGCCTACCTGCGTGACCCGGCGTTTGCCGGCCAAATCGAAGCGTGGCTCAAGACGTTGCGGAAGAAAAACGTCGCCGTCGTGTTCGCCACCCAAGAATTAGCCGATGTCGAGGCGAGCACAATCGCCGCCACGATTCTTGAGGCCTGCCCGACCCGCATCTTTCTCGCTAATGATCGCGCCCGCGAGCCGCGCACACGTGCGTTTTACGAAGGGCTCGGTCTCAATGCGCGCCAGATCGCTTTGATCGGCGAAGCCGCGCCCAAGCGGGACTATTATGTACAGACGCGTAGCGGCGCCAGACTCATAGACTTGGCTCTCGGACCAGCGGCGCTCGCGTTTCTCGGCGCCTCCACGCCCGAAGACCAGCGCGCCATCGATGCTGTGTGCGCTGACGCCAGTCCTCCCGGCTTCGCCGCGGCTTGGCTCGAACACAAGAACCTAGCTGACGCAAGCCTCGCTCTGCACCGCTTCGCGGCAGCGACTTCACCCCACCTGCAACGCCAGACTGAAGGAGCACCCACATGATGCGCAAATCACGTCTTTTTGTTGCCACTTGCGCGCTCGCGCTCGCACTGGGCGGCGCGCCCGCTCGCGCCCAATGGGTCGTGATTGATCCTGCCAATCTCGCGCAAAGCATCTCGCAGGTGACGCACATGATCTCGCAGATCAACAACCAGATCGAACAAATCCGCCAGCAGGCGCAGATGCTTGAGAGCCTGGGTCTCGAGATGTCGCCCGAATTGTCGGCCTCGATCGGGCAAGTCCGCAATCTGCTGCGCGAAGCGGAAGGGCTCCAGCAGAACGCCGAAACCATCGCGGGCGATATGCGCTCACTCTATCCGGAAGACTTCTCCAACTTCGATCTTGATAGGTTGCTCAGCCAGTCCGACCGCTGGCTGGAGGAAAGCCGCGACAGCGTTGAGACGCTGATGACGATCAGCGCGTCGGCCAGCAGCGACGGACTGGATGATGCTGACAGCGCGATGTCGCGAGCGCTCCAGGCAAGCGCCAATGCGGCGGGCCAAACATCGGCCGAACAAGCGACGGCGCAAGCGATCGGCGTCCTCTCCTCACAGATCGCGCAGCTCCAGGCGCTACAAGCCGCTCAAGCACGCGCTCTTGCAACCGAACGCATTGAGCAGATCGCGCGCGAGGAACGTGCGCGTGAAATGCGCCGCCGCGCTTTTCCCACCGAAGCATCAAGCGATGCGCCGCCCGCGCAGCCGCGGTTCTGATCAAATGAACACCGGCAGCGTCAATTCGTTTCTGGATCGCTTTCTAGGTCTCGCCGACCGCGGCTTCGGCTTGATCCAAGGCGATGTCGCGTTCGTGCTGAACGCGCTCATCGTCATCTCAGTCACGCTCGCCGGCGCTATGTGGGCGCTCAAAGCCGAGGCGCCGATCGCCCCCTTCTTTCGTAAGGTGCTGTTCGTCGGCCTCTTCGCGTTTCTCGTAAACAATTGGAACGCAGTCGCCGGCGCCATCAACCAATCGGGCGCCGCACTCGGATTGAAAGCCGGCGGCTCAGGCATGAGCCTCGCACAACTTCACGATCCCGCCCGCGTCGCAGTTCAGGGCAAGGAGCTTTTTGGCCGCGTCATGGAAATGGGCGACGGCATGAACATCTTCACTGACTTCCTGCCGCTTGCCACCATCCTGCTCTCGGGCGTCGTCATTCTCGTCGCCTTCTTCGTGCTGGCGCTGCAGATCTTCGTGCAGCTGATCGCCTTCAAGCTTGGTTCGCTCGCGGCATTCGTCGCTCTGCCCTGGGGCGTGTTTTCTGGCACAGCTTGGGCGGCCGAGCGGCCGCTGGGCTGGGTCGCAAGCTCGGCGATCCGGCTCTTCCTCTTAGCCTTCGTCGCGAGCGTGGCGCTAAGCTTCGTCGCCGAATTGCCGCAGACGATGACGCTCGCCAATGGCGGCGCGCTCGATGTGCTGCTCTTCGGGCTCACTATTCTTGCGCTTTCGTTCCTCGCGCCGGCGCTTGCCAGCGAAGTGATGCAAGGCAATCCCAGCCTCTCAGCCGCGCAACCCATTCAAGGCGCAATGGCTGGCGCCGGCATGGTCGTTGGCGCCGCCGTCACGACAAAGCTCATGACCTCCGGCCGCGGCGGCTCACGCGCGCGTCCCGCGCGAGGACGCGGCGCGACCGGCGGCGCGCGCCCACGGCCCAACTACACAGCCATGCAACCAAAGCAGAAGTCCTGACATGGAGAATCTAGCGCCATGAACTTTCCTTTCCGGCGTCCTCCGCGAGCTTACGCGCCAGACGCGCCCGACACGCCTTTTGCGCGCGCTCAGCAAGCATGGGATTTGCGCATGGGTTCGGCGGTGCAAGCGGCCGTCACCTGGCGCTGGCTCGCTTTCGGTCTCGGTCTTCTCGCTATCGTGCTTGCAGCCGGTCTCACCTTCGTGGCTCTACAGAAACGCACCTTCGTTCACGTGGTTGAGGTAAGCCCGCAAGGCCGCGTGCTCTCGGTTGAACCGCTGTCCGGGCGCTACACGCCGACCGATGCGCAAGTCAGCTACTTCCTCGGCCATTTCGTCCGCCTGGTGCGCGAGATTCCAACCGATGGCGTGGTTCTGCGCCAGAACTGGTTTGCGGCGTATCGCTTCCTGACGCCGCAGGCGTCGCAACAGCTCAACGAGATCGCGCGAGAAGATGATCCGTTTGAGCGTCTAGGCACGAGCGCGCGGACCGCCGTTATCACATCGGTCGTGCAGCGCTCAGAGGCGACGTGGCAAGTGAGCTGGATCGAAGCCACGCACGGCGCCGATGCGCGCTCGGCCCAGAGCTTCACAGGCCTTTTCACGGTTCGCTTCGATCGGCCACGCAATGCTGACGCGCTGATGCACAATCCGCTCGGGCTCTTCATCACCGAGTTCTCAATGTCGCCGGAAACCCCGGCCTCATCCTATTCGCGGGTGCGGCCATGAAGAGAGCTGCCCTTCTTTGCTTCGCGCTCATCAGCTTAGCCGGTGCGCCCGCGCAAGCGCAAAGCGCGAGGGCTTCGGCGCCGCTTGCTGCGCTTGCCGAAGCCAATTCAGAAGCACGCCGGCGCCCTGACCCGGCCAACTTCACCGACGCCACACAGATCTACGATTATGCGCCAGGCGCGATTTATGAAGTCTATGGCGCGCCGGGCTTCATCTCGACCGTGCTGCTCGAGCCCGGCGAGACAATCCTCACTGTCGCAGCAGGAGACACCACCCGCTGGATGGTCGAACAGGCAATTGGCGGCGACGCCGCCAACGCACGCGCCATGCTGCTCATTAAGCCGACGCGCGCCAATATTCGGACCAACATCGTGCTCGTCACGGACCGGCGCAGCTACGCCATCGAAGCGATCGCAACGGGCGGTCAAACCTATTCCGCGCAAACTGCATGGCGCTATCCCGCCGACGCAGACGACGAACTCGCCGGCGCTCCTGCCGCATTGGAAGCGCTGAACTTCGGCTACAGCATCCGCACGGTGCGTGGCTTCAATCCGCGCTGGCGGCCCGTGCGCGTCTTCGACGATGGACGAAAGACCTACATCGAATTTCCGCCAGCGCTCGCGACCAGCGAAGCGCCGCCGCTCTTCATCATCGAGAGTGGCGAAGCTGGTCTCGTCAATTATCGGGTCTCAGGCGACCGCTACGTGATCGACCGGCTCTTCGACGTCGCCGAACTCCGCTTGGGCGCAGAGCGTCCTCAAATCGTGCGTATCAGCCGCGACGATGCGCCAGTGCCGCGTACGGCCCGGCGCGGGAGACGCCCATGACCGCGCCCGCGCCTGCCGCAACAGAAGAGGCGCGGCCTGCGCCAATCACCTCAATTCGCGCCGCGCCGCCAAAGCCGCGGCGGCTCTCGCGCAAGACGTTGATGGCGGGCGCCCTTGGCCTCGGCGCCCTTATCGCGTTTGCGCTCATCAACGGCTTGTCGGATCGCGACCGCACGCCCGCATCTGGCGAGGACGCCTCACAAAACCTCCAAGTCGCCAACCCGCCCGAAAACATTCGCCAAGCGCCTGCGAACTACGATCTCGATACGTTGCAGCCGCCCGAGGAAGGCCGCGATTACTTTTGGGGCGATCACGCGCCTGCCGACGCGACTTTGGCTGCGTCGGACGATGCCGGCCCTGGTACGTATGCGCCAGCCCCTCCCTCGCCGCTTGAAACGGAGGCGGACGCGGCGCGCACGTCATCCATTCTCTTTTCAGGGCGTCGCGAAGGCGCAACACCAACAAACGCACAGAGCTTTAGTGAAAGCGGCCGGCGCGCCGCCTTCCTCAATGGTCAGCGCGGCCGTGACGACGGCGTGCTCGATGCAACCTATGCGCCGCCCCGCTCGCCTTACACGGTGCAAGCCGGCTCTACGATTTCCGCCGCGCTTATCACCGCGCTTAACTCCGATCAGCCTGGGCGCGTCATCGCGCAGGTGAGCGAGAACGTCTTCGACAGCGTCACGAGCGAGACATTGCTCATCCCCCAGGGCGCGCGCCTGATCGGCTCTTATGATGCCGATACGGCCTATGGCGAGCGGCGTCTGCTGGTGGTCTGGAACAGGCTCATCATGCCAAACGGGTGGTCGATCCCGCTGCACGCCATGCCCGGCGCTGACGCGGCGGGAAGCGCGGGTCTGACCGGCGACGTTGACGCTCACATTGGGCGCATAGCAGTCGCTTCGCTTATCTCCGCCGTGCTTGGCGTCGCCGCCAATGAAAGTGAGGACGAAGACGACGCGAGACTTTCGCAGAGCATCGGCGACGCCGCCGCGCAGCAAGCAGCGCAGACTGGATCGCGCCTCATCGATCGTGAGCTGAACGTGCGTCCGACATTGCGCATACGCGCTGGCGCGCGCGTCCGCGTTCTCGTCAGTCAAGACATTCTGCTGCGCCCATATCCGCCGTGAAGAAAGAGCGCGCCAAAAAGGAGCCCTTGCCGCAGCCCGATCTATTTGGCGAGGACGCCCGCTCCTCGCGAGCGCCCAGGCAAACACCGCCGCGCGCCCCGCCCGCGCCAGGCGCGCGCCATGAGCGCGTCGCTAGCCCGCCACCTCTCCTGCTCAACGTCCGAGAAGCCGCTGCGCGCCTCGGCCTGTCCAAATCGACCTTGGACAAGATGCGCTGCGCCGCCAAAGGGCCCAGATACGTCAAGTCGACCGATAAGGCAGTGCGGTACGACCCTGTCGATCTCGACGCGTGGATCGCCGCGCGACGCAGCAAGGACGCCGCCGGGGCCAACTAGCCCCGCCATCGCGCCGACCACCGCTCGAACGCCTTGAAACCCACAATTAATGTAGTTACGTAAATGTACGAATGGGACCCGAACAAGGCGCGCGCAAACAAAGCCAAGCACGGGGTCGCGTTCGACGCTGCCCATGAGTTCGATTGGGATGAGGCTTTGGAGGTCGAAGACACGAGCGAAGATTATGACGAGGAGCGCTGGGTCGCGATCGGCCCAATCAAGGCCCATCTTCACGTCCTTGTTTATACGCCACGCGGCGCCAACCACAGGATCATCAGTTTGCGCAAAGCCACGAAAAAAGAAGCAAAGGCCTATGTCCAAGCGAAAGCCGAATAACATCCGTCAGAGCGACTGGGACGCAGTGGACTCTCCCGAGCTCTGGGATGTGATGCTGAAACAGTTGAAGCCGGCGCGAGGACCGGGCCGCCCGCGCGCGCTCAATCCAAAGCAAAGCGTTACGTTGCGCCTCGATCGCGATGTCGTCTCTCACTTCAAAGCAACCGGGACGGGCTGGCAAACCCGGATCAACGCCACGCTCAAAGCGGCGGCAGGAGGTAGCGCCATGACGAAGAATGATCGCTATGTCGTGAAGCATGGCGATGGCTGGGCCGTGAAAGCCCCTGGCGCCTCACGCGCAAGCGCCGTGGCGCCGACGCAAAAGCAAGCCGAAGCCCGCGCCAAGGAAATCGTGAAAAAGCAAGGCGGCGGCGAGGTCCGCATCCAAGGCAGGGATGGAAAGATCAGAGATTCTGACACGGTCAAGAGAGGGCGCGATCCCAATCCGCCTCGCGACAAGAAGCATTGAACATCCACGGTCGCTTCAATCATTGAGCGACCGCGAAAGCGATCGATGCGCGAAGCGCCGAGACGCGCTACTGCAAATCGACTCCGCGCGGCTCGGTTCACGAGAGCGCGTCCCGCGCACAGCGCGGGTTCGCCCATCACGAAATCTTCTTGTTCGGCTTCAGCTTCTCCAAGCTCAACACAAGTGCATCCAAATCCGTCGCTGTAAGCGCTGCGACTTCCGCCCTGGTATAGAACGGCTTCGAGACCTCCACATAAACACGCGGCGAACGCTTCCTGTGCTGCTTACAGAACTTGCACGATAGCCGCTTAGCGAGATCGGCGACGCGTCCTTCTGTGCCGTAGAGCTTCACCAATTCGATCGCCGTGAAGAGCTTACCGCGCGCACATCCCGTGCAACCGAAACAGAGCCCGCTCAAACGCCCGAGCTGGCCAAACTTCACCGGCACTTTCTCCTCGTAGCCCACAGAACGCGCTCGCACTGGCGATGAAGCTCCGCCTCCTCCCAGAGACCGCTTGCGCGCTCAACCAATTTGTGCTTGTTTTGTTCTCACATCTGGGGACCGATTGGCGTCAGCCAATCACGTCGAGACATCAGCGCCCTTCTCTTCAACGCTTGAAGAAGGCGCGTCTCGCCATGAGCCGTCTCTATCTGACCGCACGCGAGTACGAAGCGCTGCTCAAGAAGCAGAACGGCGCATGCTGCGTAGACGATTGCGAAGAGACCGAAGGTCTGATCGGCGAGCACTCGACGCCGAACGCATGGCGGCGCGCCAAGCCCGACCAGCTCATGTGCCGAGGCTGCCATAAGATAAAGACGCTGCGCGACATCAAGAAGATTTGGAAGGTGAAGCGCCTCAACGGTGAAGCGCTGTCGCAATACGAACGCCGGCTCCGCTACGGCGCCCAGCTGCGCGGCCGGCCCTTCCAATCGCGTGGCGATCAGCCTGGAGCTTCACCATGGAAGCGTTAGTGGTCGCCTGCGCCGCGCTGGTCGCTCTTGTGCTGATAGATGCCGGCTTCTGGATCGCGGTCAGCCTTATGCGTTGGACGCCAGTTCTCATCGTTGGCGCGGCGATAGGCTGGTTCGCACATCGCGAGGGACTAGGCCCCACAGAGGCCCTCGCAGCCGGCGCTCTAGCGAGCATCGCGGTGCGCCAGCTCCTGCGGCGCGCAGAGGAAGCGCGCGACTGGAACGACTAGCCTAGTTGCCGCCTTCGCGGGCGCCGGACGCACGCAGCGCGTCGCCGATACGCCGGCCGCCAATCCTGCACGTCGCAATGACGCGATCATGCGAAATCACGCGGCCGCTGCGGCCACGCGTGGCGACGCATTGCGCGTTACGCCCGAGCGCCAATTGCTCCAGCGCGGTCTTTGCCGCCTGGCCCCCGTCAGCGTGTAGTTCCGGCGCATCGAAGTCGGCTAGACGCACCTCAATCCAAGTGGAGGGATCGGAAGAATTGCCGACGCATAGGCTGTCGCCATCGCCGATGTATCGGACCTGGCCGCTGAAGGTTTCACCTGCCCGCCGGGGCAACGCGCCTTCGCACGGATCGGCCCAAGCGGCTGCGGGCAACGCAGCAAAGCACATCGCGGCAAGCCATAGTCGCATGACCGAATCTCCAGAACACCGAGCTTAGTCCAGCAAGCGCTCGCCCTCACCGCAAATCAGCGCCAGGAGCTTTGCCCGTTTCCTTCTTGCGCACGATCGACATCAGGTGTGCCTCCCACCGTTCGAGCGCTTCGCGCTTCTGAGGTTCATAATCGAACCGATTATAGATCTTCGTCACCTGCGGACCGGGAGGCGTGTGATTGAGGATCCGGCTGATCACATCGCCCGAAATGCCGATCTCCGCCATCATCGTCGCGCCGGTCCGGCGCAAGTCGTGCACCGTGAGATCGCCGGCGCCGACATCCTCCCTCAGTCGAATGAAGCCGCGCGTGAGCGCGTGGCCGGTCGATGCAATCAGCATCTTGCGGCCCGCAAATGCCTGGTCAGTTCCAGTGTGCGCAAAACCCTCCTCCACAATCTTTAGGGCGAGCGGAGCCAACGGCACGACCTGCGGGGACTTATTCTTTGTTCTGCTGCCTGGGATGGTCCAGCGCTTGGCGCTGAGATCGACCTCCGACCTCGAAAGGCCGGCCACCTCCCCGCGCCGCTGGAGGGTCAAAAGGGCCAGCTGCAGTGCTTGCGCGGTTGAGCGGCCTTGCGGGTTGTTGGCCATATCCACCAGCCCCCACCAAACCAGCTTCAGTTCGTCCTGCGTCGCCACGCGCTCGCGACTTGCGATACTGGGGCCTGGGTAGCCTGCGAGCACATTGCGCTCGATCAGGCCGCGTTGCAGCGCGAACGCCATGAGGCCTTTCAGGGCCGAGCAAGCGCTCCGCGCCGCCCCCGGACGCCCTGAATCCTCGATCTCTTCGACGTAGCGGCGGACCTCATCCAGGGTGACGAGCCCAATGCTCTTCTTGCCGAACTTCGGGGTCACGTAGAGCCTGATCGTCGACTGCAGCCGGACGATCGTGCAGTCGCGCATCCGCCGCTGCGCGTCGGCCATATAGGTCTCGAGCACCTTGTCGACAGTGCGCTCTCTTCGAATGGCGTTGGTGCGCCGGGCCTCCTTACGCTCCTTGGCAAGGTCTCGGCCTTCAAGCCGCGCGCCGGAGCGCACCTTGCCGGCGTAGTCGCGAGCGGTCTCGGGGAGCACGCCAGGATAATCGCCAAGCACGACCTCTGTCGGCGACGCGCCTTCTGGCGTGTAACGCACCGACCATGTCTTCCTGCCCGACGGCATCACCATGATGGAGAGACCTGCAATCTCGGTGTCGAGGACGCGATAGCGTCGACCTTCCGGCTGCAAATCTTCGATCGCGCGACGTGTTAGTTTGAGCTTGTGGTTCGATGGTCTTGGCAACTGATACGCTCCACTGCATCCCTCAAATCCCGTTCCTGTCCCATTCGCTGCAGAGGGAGGTGTGGGGACTGGTAGGGCTCGGTAGGATTCAGCTAGTGAGGAAAAGCCAAGAACGACAAGGGCATGCGCCGCGCGCGAGGAAAAACCGCAAAGCGCGGCAAAAACCCCGATAATTACTCAA
>JBFXCP010000008.1:0-147500 GCA_050182055.1 Hyphomonadaceae bacterium | reverse complement strand
ACCTACAACAAGCGCCAGCTGGACGTGAACCTAGCCGGCCGTTTTCAGAAGGCGATGTTCCGTATCCAATCGTACTTCGACAAGATGGGCCGGCATTGAAGGCCGGGGCGCTGGCTCAGTTTGCGGTGATGTAGGCCTGCATCGCGGCGGCTTCGGCCTCCACTGCGGCGATGCGGTGCTTCACGAGGTCGCCGATCGAGACGATGCCGACGAGGCGCGCATCCTCCAGCACAGGCAGGTGCCGCACGCGCCGATCGGTCATGCGCGCCAGGCCTTCGTCGATGTTCTCGTCTGGCCGCGCGACGGACACGTCGCGCGACATCGCGGCGCCGACGCTGTCCTCGAGGGCCGCAGCGCCCCGCTTGGCTACCTCGCGAACGAGGTCGCGCTCGGAGAACACCCCAAGAATGGCGCCCGCCGCGTCCAGGACCACCAGCGCACCCACCCGGCGCGCGAACAGTTCTCGCGCCGCTTGCTCGAGGGTCGCATCGGCCTGCAGCGTGTGCACGGTTGCGCCCTTCTCGCGCAACACATGAGCGATCAGCATCGGCGTCCTCCTGGCGGCGGCTCCTTGTCGTTCGGACAAAGATGCCCCCGCCCGCCGTGCGCTTCAAGCGCGAACACCCGCCTTTGCGCCGCCCCAACCGGGCGGTAAGACACCGCCATGGCCGCTTACAAAGACCGTGTCGCAGCCGACCTCGACCGCTGGATCGCGGCCGGCCACGTCGCGCCGGAGAAGCGCAGCGCAATCCTGGAATCCATCCCCGAACAGCGCCGTATGGACGCCGCCACCGCGCTGGCCTGGGTCGGCGGCGTGTTGTTCGGTGTCGCCGTTATCGCGTTTGTCTCCGCCAATTGGGACGCCCTGCCGCGGCTCGGCCGTTTCGCTATCGTGCTCGGCGGGTTCCTGTTGCTCGCCGGCGCCGGCGCGTGGACGGCCCAGCGCGATCGGACGCTCTCCAGCAACATCCTGCTAACCATCGCCGCCCTGGTGTTCGCCGCCGCGATCGGCCTGACAGGCCAGATCTTCGACATCGCCGGCGATCCCCGTGCAGCCGCCTACGGCGCAGGCGTGGCCGCGTTTGCGCTGGCGCTGGCGGGACGCTCGACGGGCGCGGCCTGCGTGGGCCTCGTCATGATCGGCATCGGCGACTTCAACGATGGATGGTTCGCGGGTTCCCAACTTGAAGCGCCGTGGATGCTGGGCGCAGCGCCGCTGGGCGCGTTCCTCGCGATCCGCTGGAGCTCGGCGCCGCTCGCGCACATCGCCGCGCTCGCGATCGTCTATTGCTTCGGCTGGTTCGCCGCACGCGGCCAAGAGGACGCCGTCGCCTTCCTGTTCGTGGCGATCCTGCTCGGCGCCATGGCGGCCGGCGCCCGATGGCTGTTCGGCCAGGGCCGCGCCTTCGGCGGCGTATTCTACGGCTGGTTTGCCGCAGGCGCGTTGCTGTTCTTCGCCATCGCCGGCTACCTGCCATGGTTCGGACCTGAGGGGAGCCCGCCCGCAGGCATCGCCCACCGCGTGGTGTGGCTTGCGGCCTCAGGCGCGGTGCTCGCGCTCGGCCGCTTCGACCGCCATGCGCTCGTCACCGCCGTCGGCGTTCTGAGCACGATCGCCGCGATCTGTGCGATCTTGAACGACCTGGGCCTCGATCTGATGGCCGCGGCCGGCATCTTCTTCGTGTGCGCAGTTGCAGCGCTCGCCGCGGGCTTCCTCTTGCGGGGCAAGAAGGCGGCGGCGTCATGAAGGTAAACGCGGCTGCACGCATCCTGATTGTTGCGGGCCTTTGCGCGGCCAGTTTGATCGGGCTTGTCATCAGCGAGGGCGCGGCGCGTCAGGCGGGCCAGGAGATCGTCCTGCCGATGGCGGCGGTCGATCCGCGCGAGTTGCTCAGCGGCCACTACGTGCGGATCCAGATCACTGAGCGACTCGCGCCGGGCGAACCCTGTCCCGAGCAGGACGCGATGCACGACTGGCTGGCGTTCGCGCCGAGCGGCGCCGTGCATGTGCTGGTCGGTTCGGCGGCGTCGCGCGAGGACGCCCAGCAGGTCGGCCCCGTCCCGGCCAAGGGCACGTTCACCTGTTCGCCCGGCGGGCTCAACGCAGATGGAACACCAGGGGCCGGCGCGGTCTGGATCGATCTCGGGATCGACCGCTTCTACATCAACCAAGCCGACGCGTTGCGCATCGAGCGCGCGATGCGCGAGCAGCAGCCGGGCGGCGAGACCCGCGTGTTCGTCATCGCCTCTATCGGCCGCGACGGCCAGGCGCGCTTAATGGGTGTGATAGTTGACGGCGAGCGGCTTGACCTCAACTGGCTTTAACCCCAAGGCCCGCGCCGACGAGGCGCCAGCATCGGATAGGCGGCGGCGCCCGCAATAAAGCCGCCGAGGTGCGCCTCCCACGCGATCGGCAGCGGCAAGAACGCCATCAGCACCACGTTAATCGCCAGGAACGAGATCATCGCGTTGCGCACCTGCGGATCGGCCAGCGCCGCCCGTGGCGATGCGCGCACGGAGAGGAAATAGGCGCCGTACACGCCGCAGATCGCACCCGACGCACCGACAACGCCCACCTGCGAATCCGGGTTAATCAGAACATATGCCGCTGCCCCGCCCACCGCGGAAATGAAGAAGAGCAGCAGGAACCGCACATCGCCCAAGCGCGCGCCGACGAACGGCGCCGCCTGCAGATAAACGAGCCCGTTCATCAGCAAGTGCAGGAAGCCATAGTGAAAGAAGACATGGCCCAGTATCGCGGGCGCGGCGTCGAATGGTGAACGATAGGCGCCGGCCAACGCAGGATCGAAACGCGCCGGCACTACGGCGAAACGGTCGAACCAAACGCCCGCCGCGGCGCTGTCGGGCGCATACTGATTGAGCAAGACGAACGCGGCGACGATCGCCGCGCCAAGACCCCAAACCGCCAAACCAGACCGCACGCACAACTCCGTCGCCAGCCGATATGCCCGTTGCGAAGCGCTTAACCAAGGCGTGCGTTCGCTTCAGACGGGTCAGTTCGGCACGGGCCGCGCCCCAGTGCGCGCCTGCTTACCGCCGCCGTCCGATTTTCGCCCGCCACGCGCCCGTCCCGGATGGCATAGGCGTTGCTTTCTCGCTTCGGAGAAGAATTTCCCGGAGCCACGCACGTGCGCACGTTCATTCTAACCAGCCTTGCCGCCGCGGCTTTCGCCAGCGCCGCTTCGGCCGATCCGATCCCAAGCGGGACGAGCGACGTCGAACGGCCGTTCGCCATGGGCTGGGAAAGCTTCGATACCCCGATCAATCCGGCCACCCGCGACGAGAACGGCAATCGTGTCATCGTCAACGGTCGCATGGAGATCGAAGGCACGCTCTCGGGCGGCCTGATGGACAGCTGGGGTTCAGCGCAAGCCATCGGCAACCAGCTGAACGTGATCACCCAAGGCAACTACAACACCGTGATCGTGGACTCCACGCAGATCAATAACGGCGACATCACCGCCGAAGTCGACGGAGACGAATAATGTTCGCCCTTAAGAAGATCGTCGCCGTCCTCGCGGCATCGAGCGCGCTCACGGCGTGCGTCACGCCGTTCTCGGGCAATGACGGCATGTATGCGCTGCCGATCGGCGATGCGCCGGTCACCGGCAACCCGACGTCCTACACGCCGGCGTTGATGTGCCTTGCGGACTACGCGCGGTCGCAGAACATCGCCGCGCCCCGCATCGCCGTGGGCCGCATCCTCGATTACACCGGCACCGTCAACGAAGACGGCGGCCGCCGCCTCACCCAAGGCGCCTCGCTGATGGCGATGTCGGCTTTCGCCAAAGCCGGCGCGCGCCTGGTCGAGCGCTTCGACACCTCGGTGACCGAACTCGAACTGCGCTACGCCAACAACCGGCTGATCGGCCAAGAGAACCAAGGCGACGACAATGTGCGCCGCATTTTCGCCGGTCAGATGCCGGGGTCGGACTATTACTTCGTCGGCGGCATCACCGAACTCAACTACAATATCCGTTCGGTGGGCGTCGACGCCCAAGGCGGCCACAGCGACGCCCGCGACGGCGTCGGCAACGCTGGCGCGCGCCTTTACGTGATGAACATCGCGCTGGACTTCCGCCTGATCGACACCCGCACGCTCGAAGTCGTCGACGTGATCTCCTATCAAAAGCAGATCATCGGCCGCGAAGTCCGCGCCGGCGTGTTCTCGTTCTTCGACGACACGCTCCTCGATATCGCCGCCGGCGAACGCGCACTGGAGCCGGTTCAACTCGCAGTCCGAGCCGGCGTCGAGCGCGCCATCGTCGAAGTAATGAGCCGCTTCTACCGCGTCCAGGACAGCTCGATCTGCGCCGAGGCCATCGCCGCCGAAGGCGATCCGATGGGTCCCGGCGACCAACCGGGCGTGCCGCCGCCATCCGCCGCCATGGCTGCCGCCGGCCCCGCGCCGATCGTGCAGCAGCCGGTCGCGACAGACGCCTGGCACCAGCGCCGTGACGATAACATGACCGGCATTCGCGGCCGCTCGTAGGCCCCCAAACGGAGCACGCTCATGCGCGCCGCCCTTCTCGCCGGCATCGCCCTCATCGCAGCGCCTGTGGCGCACGCGCAAACGGCGGTGAACGACCAATATCAGCTGCGCGGTTCAACCGCCGTCACCACGGTTGAAACCAACCACGCGCGCGATGTCGGCGCGACGGCGGTCGCCAGCGGCAACGTCGTCACCAGCACGACAGAAGGCGGCGACGCTTCGCTTTCAAATACGCAGCACATGGACGGCGACGCCAACGCCACAGCCAACGCAACGGTGTGGCATGCCGATGGCAACATCGCTGTGACCGCCGCCGCCGTCGCCAACGGCGCGACGGGTACGGTCGTCAATGGCAACGCCGATATCACGAGCCAACAGCTCGCGCACGGCGACGCCAATGCGGCGACGCACTTCACCGGCGGCGATGCAGCCAACGCCGGCACGTCGGCCTCGGCCAGCGGCAATGTCGGCGCGCTGTCGGCAGAGAACGGTCGGGCGCGGCTCATCGCGTCGCAGGATTCTACTGGCTCGATCGGCGCCACGGTCGAAGCCGATCATTGCTGCGTTGCGGGCCAAGCCGTGTCCGGCGCCATCGCCAGCGCGAACAATCTGAGCGTCGGCGGCGACACCGCCACCATCCTGACGGACACCACGCAAACCGCAAGCGGCCACAGCGTCGACGCGCGGGTCGACCTCTACGCCGGCTACGCCACCGACGCTTCGGGCAACGCCACCGCCAACGCCAACGCGCTGACCATCGACAATCAGTGGGGTTACGTGAACGCGCGCGCCAGCCAAACGTCAAGCGCCAACGTGACCGCCAATTCCTACGTCACGCTCGGCGGCGATTTCACCGGCTTCGGCTCCGCCGGCGCCTACGGCGTCGGCAACCAGGCGAATGTCTCCAATGTCGGCTCCGACACGGTGATGGACACCGCGCAAACCAATTCTGGCGACATCGAAGCAAATGCCGCGCTTGCCGGCGAGGGCGCGGGTCCCGCGCTCGCCTCGTCCGCCGCCTACGGCAACACCACGACCGGCGTGCTCTGCACCTCGTGCGATCCCAATGGCGAGCCGCCGACGCTGACCGCGACGAACAGTCAGGTGAACTCCGGCGCAGTATACTCCAGCGCCACCGTCATCGCCCCGCGCGCCGACACCGTCGCCGCCACCTCCACCGCAATCGGCAACGCCGCAACCTACCAAGTCCGCCCGCCGGGCGGCTAGAGCCTGCGCCGCCGCTTTTTTCCCTCCCCTTCAGGGGAGGGTGTCAGATTGTGCGCAGCACAAGCTGACGGGTGGGGCGGGCGGCGGTGCTCCCAAAGGGACAAACCGAGCCATCGCCCCACCCGTCGCGAAGCAAGCTTCGCGACACCCTCCCCTCGCGGGGAGGGAAGGCGACTACTCCCCTTCGATCCGCTGATCCATCACTTCAGCCGGGCTCACGCCTTCGCAGCACGGCCCGCCGATCGGGCGCGCCGGCACGCCGGCAACGGTGCAGCGTGGGGCCACGTCTTCAAGCACGACCGAGCCCGCGGCGATGCGGGCGTCTTCGCCGACCTCGATATTGCCCAGAACCTTGGCGCCAGCGCCGATCATCACGCCGCGCCGGATTTTCGGATGACGGTCGCCGCCCTCCTTACCGGTGCCGCCAAGCGTCACCGAGTGCAGCATCGACACGTCGTCTTCCACCACCGCCGTCTCGCCGATGACGATGCCGTGCGCGTGGTCGATGAAGACGCCTGCGCCGATCTTGGCGGCGGGATGGATGTCGACGCTGAACAATTCGGAGACGCGGCTTTGCAGGTGGTAGGCCAGAATTTCGCGGCCCTCCCCCCAGAGCCAATGCGCCACGCGATGCGCCTGCAAGCCGCCATAGCCTTTGAAGTAGAGGAACGGCTGAAGATACGTCCGGCACGCCGGATCGCGCTCGCGCACCACGCGCATGTCGCGCGCCGCCTGCGCCGCCATCGCCGGATCGGCCGCGTACGCTTCGCCGATCACCTCGCGCAATTGCAGCGCGCCCAAATCGCCGTGCCCAAGCTTCTGCGCCAGATGATAGGAGAGCGCGTCCTCGATGCGGTCATGGTGCAGGATCGAGGCATGGAGATACGACGCCAGCAGCGGCTCCTCGGCCGCCGCCTGCATCGCCTCGACCCGCAGCTGCGCCCACACGCCGCCGGACGCTTCGAACACGCGTGGCTCCGCCATAGCGCCGCTCCTCACGCCAGCATCGCACGGCCAGTCCGCCGGGCGACACGGCCCATCAACGCCATGTGGTGCGCCCGCGCGGCGGCGGCAACCGTTGGCGCACGGGCGCAGCGCTCACGGATTGACTTGACGCGTTCCTATTTCTTCTCGCCCTTCTTCTTGTCGCCCTTGTCCTGCTTGGGCTTCCGCTTCTCCTTGTTCGAGCGCATCTGACCTTTGGCCATGGCTTCCTCCGTTCGTGGCGTGGGTGAAGTTTCTCATGTTTCGAACCGCGCGCAAGAGAGGCGCGACGTGCGCCCGTCGCGCGGTCGTTGCGCGGGCGCAAGTGCCGGTGGTCACGCGGAACGCGCCGGACGGAGCTTACGTCCTCGACACGATGCTGCACTGGGCGCGCGCCTTCGCCGCCATGGCGCTACTGACCGCCATCGTCGCGCTGTCCGGCCTCCCGCCGGCGTGGACGGTCATCGCCTCGAGCGCCTTCTGGCTCAACGCCGCCCTCATGCTGCTCGCGTTGCTGACGCACCTCTTCGGCCGCGGCCGCGACGGGCTCTATTCCGGCGAGCGCGCCGTGATGCTGACGGCGCTGGGGTGCGCGTTGGTTTGGCTCCTGGCGTCGGGCGGCGCAGCCGCCACTGCTTAGCCGAACGCCGCCGATCGATGCGCTCCCGGGAGCTTGGTTCTGCTGCACGTCCCGCCTAACTTGGGCCGCGGAGGCGGCATGAGCTGGGACAAAGACATTGAGGAGCTGCGCCGGCGCGAGGCGCTGGCCGAGGAGATGGGCGGCGCAGAACGCGTGGCGCGGCAGAAGGCGTCCGGCAAACTCACGGCACGCGAACGCGTCGACGCCTTGCTCGATCCGGGCTCGTTTCACGAGACCGGGAAGATCGCGGGAAAAGCCGCCTACGGCGCCGACAACGAGATGGCGTCGTTCCGCGCCACGCCCTTCGTGGTCGGGCGCGGCAAGATCGATGGCCGTCCGGTGTGCGTGCAGTCGGACGATTTTTCCGTCCGCGGCGGCGCTGCCGATGCGGGCATCTGGCAGAAGCTCGTTTTCGCCGAGCAGATGGCCAACGAGTATCGCATGCCGCTCGTGCGCATGGTCGACGGCACCGGCGGCGGCGGCTCGGTGAAGATGCTGCAGAACGACCCCCGAACCTACATCCCGCAGACGCCTGGCTGGGAGTGGGTCGTCGCCAACATGGCCAGCGTGCCTGTCGTTGCGCTGGCGCTGGGCCCATGCGCGGGTCTAGGCGCAGGGCGCGTGGCGGCCAGCCACTACAGCGTGATGGTCCAAGGCCTGAGCCAAGTGTTCGTTGCCGGCCCGCCCGTTGCGAAAGCGATCGGCGAGGATGTCGACAAGGAAGGGCTCGGCGGCGCCGAGATCAACGGCAAGAATGGCGTAGTGGACGACATCGTCGCCAGCGAAGCGGAAGCGTTCGCCGCGGCGCGCAAGTTTCTCTCCTACCTGCCGGCCTCGGTTCACGAACTGCCGGCGCGCTTAACGACTGGCGACCCCGTGGACCGCCGCGACGAGACGCTGATCAACGCCGTCCCGCGCGACCGGCGCGTGCCCTATCGCATGCGCCGCATCGTCGAAGCCTGCGTCGATAGCGGCGCGTTCTTCGAGACGGGGCGCCAATGGGGCCGCGGGATCATCACCGGCTTTGCCCGCATCGACGGCTACAGCGTCGCGGTGCTGGCCGGCGATCCGCACTTCATGGGCGGCGCCTGGACCGCTGACGTGTGCCGCAAACTGATCAAGCACGTCGATTTGGCGCAGACCTTTCACCTGCCTGTCGTGCACTTTGTGGACTGCCCCGGTTTCGCCGTCGGCGTGAAACATGAGCGCGCGGCCACGGTGAAGCTCGGCGTCCAGGCGATGGCGGCGGTGTATCAAGCGCGCGTGCCTTGGTGCTCGATCGTCGTGCGCCAAGCATTCGGGTTGGCGGGATCGGCGATGATGAACCCGACGCGCACCAAGCTCCGCTATTGTTGGCCGAGCGGCGATTGGGGCTCGCTGCCGCTCGAGGGCGGCATCGAGGCTGCGTTCAAGGCGGAGCTCGAAGCGCATCCCGAGCCGGCAAAGCGCCTCGCGGAAATCCGCGCCTGGGCCGAAGCGCTGCGCTCGCCTTTCCGCACGGCGGAAGCGTTCTACGCCGAAGAAATCATCGACCCGCGCGACACGCGGCCCTTGCTGTGCGAGTGGGCGAACCTGGCGCAGCGTTTGAGCGAACCGGGGCCCTCACGCTTCGGCATGCGGCCGTAGCAAGCAAAAGGGCCGCAGCATGCGCCACGGCCCTTCGCCTTAGCCGGCGCTCGCGCGCCTATTGGGTGGTCGTTGCGCCTTCCGTCGTGGTCGCGCCTTCGGTTGGCGGCGTGCTAGCTGGTTGCGCGGCCGGCTGCGGCGGCGCAATCGCGGTCAAACGCGAGATGTCCACGCCTGCCGGCACGATATAGTAGATCGTGCGGTTACGCGAGCCGCCGACCTGCGTCGGGTCGTCATGGTAGACTTCCATCGTCGCCCAATCGTCCTCCGGCGTGGTCGGATCGTCGAAGCGCGCCGCGGCGAGCAGCGCGTCCACACGATCGTAGACTTGCGCGATGACGTCCTCTTCAGTGCCGGTGTAAGCGATCTTGAGCGCCGTGCCGCTCGGCGTCTGACCGATGCGCGTAAACGCCTGCGGGCCGGGCTCGGCGCCGCTGTAGGGATAGCCGATCTGGAAGCAATACTGATTGTTCTCCACGGCAGGCTCGATCGCGATCGGCTCGCCCGCGGCGGTGAGGTTCAGGTCGCGGATCGCGGCACGCGTGCCATTCAGCGCTTGGCGCAGCACCGACGTGACCGAGCCGGCGTCGGTGGGCGAGCAGTTCTGCACATAGATGAACGGCCGCGCCGTAAGTTGCTCGACCGTGTAAGCGACCGGCGTCGTGTCGGCGGTGAGCGCGCTGATCGAGGCGCGCGCGCCTTCGGCCGCAGCTGTCGCCAGCGCCGGCGCGTCGCCGCCTGTCACCGCTTGGACGCGGTTTAGAGGATTGAGGCCCAGATTGCGCTCCAAGCGCACATCGACTTTGGTTTGCTCAGGATCGGCCTCAGACGGCGCGACGGTGTACGTCACCCGGCCCGTCGCCCCATCGGCGTAGGCGACATTGGCGACGACGACATTGCCCTCGTGCGACACGACTTCCGTCACGGTGACGCCGTCCGCCACCGGTGCGCCGGCTGGAGCGGAGGCGAGCCATGCGAGCACGGTTTCCGGCTTGCGTTCGACCGTGAACTCGCCGCCGCCGCGCGCTGTCGAACCGACGATAAAATAGGCGGCCGCCGCGATAGCTACGATGACAGCGACGACGATTGCGATGATGCGTCCCACACCGCTCATCTCGATCTCCTTGGCTTCTGCCCCCTGATGCTCGCCTCCCTAGCAGGTCGGCGTCGGCTCCCAAACCCCCAAAAACGCAGAACGCGGCGCCGAGCCTTGCGAAGCGGCTTCTCCCGCTACGGCGCCTGTGATTTAAGCTGCTGATTCAAGGAGACTCGGCGCGATGGGCGAGAACGTCACCTACGGCGGCTATTTGCGGTTGAAGGAACTTCTGGGGGCGCAAGCGCCGCAGTCGAGCGAGCACGACGAGCTTTTGTTCGTCATCCTCCATCAGACGATGGAGTTGTGGATGAAGCAAATCATCCACGAGATCGGCGCGGCGCAGACGGCAATTCGCGCGGGCGACCTCGTGCCCGCCTACAAGAATCTCGCGCGCGTGTCGCGCATTCAGGCGGTGATGACCCAGACGTGGGACATTCTCGCGACGATGACGCCGGCGGACTATCTACGTTTCCGCGAACTCCTCGGCACAAGCTCGGGCTTCCAGTCGTGGCAGTTCCGCGTGCTGGAGTACAAGTTGGGGATCAAGGACCCCGCGTTTCTGACGTTTCACGCAGAAGGCTCGGCCGAACGTCGCGCGCTGGATGCGGCTTTGGCTGGGCCGAGCCTCTATGACGACGTGCGCGCGCAATTGGCGGCGCACGGGTTCAACGTCGAAGACAGCGCGGCCGTCGAAGCGGCGTGGCTCGAGGTCTATCGCGATACGGCCAAGTACTGGTCGCTCTACCAATTGGCGGAGAAGCTGCTCGACCTCGACGATGCGCTGCTGACGTGGCGGCACAAGCATGTGCTGACCGTCGAGCGCATCATCGGCCGCAAGCGCGGCACCGGCGGCACCGATGGCGTCGGCTATCTGCAGCAAACGCTGGCGCGCCGGGCGTTTCCAGAACTCTGGTCGCTGAGGACCAAGCTGTGAAGAGCTACAAGCACCTCTTCTCCCGCGCCCTGGCGGCGTCGCCCGGCCGGCTGCACTTCGCCGCGCACTCGCATCATCTGTGGCCGGACGCTTCCTATGACGGCCACATGCAGGCGTGGGACGATGCGGCCACGCTTGCGGACCGCAAATGGGAGAAGGTCTTCGGCGAAGTCATCCCGCGCGCGCAGGCCAACATCGCCGCAGAGCTTCGCCTGCCGGATCCGCGCACGATCGGCTTCGCGCCCAACACGCACGAGTTGCTGATGCGGCTCTTCTCCGCACGCAAGCCCGGGCCGATCGAAGTGCTGACCAGCGACGGCGAGTTTCATTCCTTCCGCCGTCAAAGCGCGCGCTGGGAGGAAACGGGGTGGGTCAAACGCCGGATCGTGCCATGCGAACCGTTCGAGACATTCACAGACCGCTTCCTTGCCGCGATGCGCGAGAAGGCGCCGGACATTGCTTTCCTCAGCCATGTCATGTTCAAGAGCGGGCTACGCGTCGACGGCGTGGAAGAGTTGGCGTCCTATGCGAGCCCGGATGGCGCGTGGGTCGCGCTTGATCTTTATCATTCCTTTATGGCCATCCCCTGTGACTTCTCGCGCGTCGCAGATCGCGTCTTCTTGCTCGGCGGCGGGTACAAGTACGCGATGACCGGCGAAGGCGCGGGCTTCATCCACGCGCCGCCCCGCTATGCGCCGCGCCCGAGTTTCACCGGCTGGTTCGCGGATTTTGGCGCGATGGAGGGCAAGCAAGGCGGCGTCGCCTACGGCGCGGACGGCTCGCGCTTCCTTGGCGCGACCTACGATCCCACCGGGCTTTATCGGTTCAACGCCGTGTGCGCCGCGCTCACGAAAGAAGATGTCCGCACCGTTGACGTTACAGCGCGCGTGGCGGCGCTGCGCGCGCCTTTGGAGACGGCGATCGAAGCGGGCGAAGCCGGCGCGCTGCGCGAGGCGCTTCTGCTCCGGCCTAATTCCGCCGCGCCCAACGCGCGCTTCATCGCGCTACGGCACGCCAAGGCGGTCGAGTGGAAGGCGAAGCTGATGGCCGCCAACATCGTGACCGACGCGCGCGACGATGTTCTCCGCATCGGGCTAGGCTTGTATCACGATCCCGACGACATTCCCGCGTTCTGCGCGGCGGCCGCGGCGGCGTTGCGTTAGCTCACCACGCCCCCAGCTCGACCAATTGCCGCCGCAGGTGCTCCGGCAAGTCGGCGCCGCCTTGCGCTTCACTTAGATCTGCGGGTGCGTCTTTCGGATCGAGATAGCGCCAGCCCTGAAAGGCCCGCCGCGGCTGCGGGACAGTGCGTTGTAGATGTGCGTCGAGGTAGAGACCGCAGCGTTGGCCGTGATCGTCCGTCACATCGTCGATGGCGACAATGCGTTGGCGCACGCTGATCACGCCTTTGATCACCCAATAGAGCGAACCGCCCGCAAGCACGTCGTCCGCCCGCTTGGGCCACATGCGCGTACCGCACACGGGCGCGACGATTTTCCGCTTCTCTTTCTTTGCACGCTTGATCTGCCCGATCTGCCACTCGGCCACGTCCTCGACGCTCTCGGCGCCGACGCAGAGTTTCACGATGTGGATGGTCATTCGGATCGCTTAAACCGACTCCGCGCGGCGTCCAACTCACTCCGCCGGCACGCCGGTGCTCTGCTGGCGCGCAGCCCACTCGGCCTTGATCGAGGCGCTCGTCTTGCGCGAGCCGTCCGGGCTCCATCCGGGCGGGCCGAACATGTAGCCCAGCGCGTCCTTCAGCGATTTCGCGCCGCGCACGTCACGGAAAATGCCGAGCCATTCGTGGAACGCAACGCGGAAGGGATTGAACGTGCCAAGCTGGCTGACGATGCCGTAGCGCGGCGGCTCTTTCTTGTCCTCCGGCACGAACGTGCCAAACAAGCGGTCCCAGATGATCAGCACGCCGGCGTAGTTCGCATCGAGATACTTGGCGTTGATGGCGTGATGCACGCGGTGGTGCGAGGGCGTGTTCATCACCCACTCGAACGGGCCCATGCGGTCGATCGCTTCGGTGTGGATCCAGAACTGGTAGACAAGGCTGAAGGCCGAGAACATCAGCACCATGCCGGGCGGAAAGCCGATCAGCATGAGCGGAATCCAGAAGATGAAGCTCAGGCCGAGCACGCCGGTCCACGTCTGGCGTAGCGCCGTCGTCAGATTGTAGTGCTGCGACGAGTGATGGACGACGTGGCTCGCCCAGAACCAGCGCCGCTCATGGGCGATGCGGTGGAACCAATAATACGCGAGGTCCTCAGCTAAGAAGCATGCGATCAAGACCGGCCACGTCCAGCCAAGGTCGAAGAGTCGAAACTGGTAAGCCCAGAGATAAAGCGAGACCGCAACGCCCGCGAACGCAATGCCGGCGACCTGATTTCCCAGGCCCATCATCAGGCTCGTCGCGCTGTCGCGCACTTCGTAGCGGCCGCGATGGGCGAGGCGCACGTAGGCCATTTCGATCAGGATCAGCAACACGAATCCCGGCACGGCAAGCGTGATGATCAAATCCTTGTCCAGCGCCTGGAGCGCTTGGAGAAAGCTGTCGGGATGTGTCGCGGGCGCGGTCACCGTGCGTCTCCCGCCGCAAGCTCAGCCAGCCACGCCGGCGGCTCGGGCGCGGGCATCGTTAGCGGCGGATACCCGGTGTCGGCAAATCGCACGCTGAGCATGCCGCCGCGCAACGTCGCGCGGACGCCGGACGCCGCGGCAATCCGGGCGCTGATGTCGTCGCCCATCACGCGCGCGACCATGACTTTACCGCTCGCCAGCCGCGCAAACGCGGACCGGCCATCCGGCGCAACGAGCGCCGCGGCCACCCGATCGCCCTCGCCGGCCGCGAGGCGCGCGAGTGCCGCCTCGTCGAGGCGCGCTGCGCTGCGGAATCCCAACACGTAGGCTACCCCCACCATCAGAGCGACAACGGCGGCCGAACCCAGCAGCACCGGCGCGGCGTCGAGCCACTTGGCCAGATACGCCTCGATCATCCCGCCAACCCGAGAATGACCACCAAGCTCACGAAGACGCTAGCGATGACGATGGCGAAGAGAAGCATGAACAAGGTCCGCCACAGCGCCGACCACCAGCCGAGCGCATAGGCGCCCTTCAGATGAAAGAACGTGTGCACGGGCAACACGAGCAGAACCAGCCAACCTGCCAGCCAGCTCGTCCACGCGCTTTGGCTGACGGCGATCACGGCCACGAACAGGAGCGCTGCGAAGGCGAGCGCGTAGAGCGCATAAACGATGTGGTCGTACAGCGTCACGCCGCGCTTCCACAAAAAGAGAAGCGCAATGAACGGCAGCGACATCGGCGCAAGCAGGAACGCGTATTTCGAGGCCGCTTCCTGAATCTGAAAAAGCGCCAAATCCGGATTCTCGAACTTACGCCGTACGCGTTCGTTGAGTTCGGGCATACCGGAGACAATGGTGAAATCCTCGCTCTGCGCAAGGCGGCGCATGCCGTCCTGCCAGGTTTCCCCCGGCTCCCACGTCAGACCTTCTGAGCCGGCCGATTCCTCCACCGTGATCGCGACCGGCTCGCCGCTCACGGCGGCGGCCCCGCGCTCGGCGATGTAGCGGTCGATGCGAGCGATCGCCTGTTCGCGCCGAGCGACCTCCTCGCGCGCCAAGCGCACGGCCTGCTCGGCGAGGCGAACTTCAAGACCAGGCGGCGAGCCGTCGTCGGCCGGCGGCGCAGCCTGTGCGGCGGCGAGTTCGCGTTCAGCGCGGGCGACTTCGGCGCGCGCCGCTTCCAGACCCGCGGTCATATGTTCGCGCTGCTCCGCGGGCGTGCCGCCGATCGTGACCGGCGCGTCCACGTAGGAGAACGCAAAGAACATCAGGAAGATCGAGAACAGGAACATCGCCAGCGGCGAGATGTAGCGGGCGCGCCGCCCGAACACGTAGTTGCGCGTCAGTGTGCCGGGTCGGAACACGGTCATCGGCACGGTGCGCCAGAGCTTGGTGTCGAGGTGGAAGAGGTTGCGCCCGAAGTCCGCCACCATGTGGGTCAGGCTGCGGTTGCCGTGCGTGGCCTGACCGCAATTAGCGCAATAGCGCCCGCTGATCGCCGCGCCGCAATTGGCGCAACCGCCCTCTTTCGGCGCGCCGGGATCGCCGCCTTCGATTGCGCCTGCAACCACGCCTGCCGTCGCCAATGCGCCGGCTGCCTCTGTCTCCCCCGTCATGGGCTGGAGTCTCCGCCGCTGCGCGGTGGTTTTCAAGTGCGCAGGTTAGGCGCGGGCGCCGCGGCGCGACGGCGCTCCATCGTCAGCGCGCTGCAGAAAGCCGTACTCACTGCGCGCGACGGCCCCTGGCGTGCGCCGCGGCGCAGCCGCCGGCGCGTCCTTTTTCGCGTCCGCGGTGAGCGCCTGCATGCCTTCTTCTTCGAGCGCGAGCGCCGCCAGCCCCTCGGCTTCCTCGATCGTGCGGGCCCATACGAACAAGGCGACCACCGCCGCGTCCGCGCCTTCCGGCCAGTTCCCCGTCCTGCCCAGCAGCTTCGCCTCCACCACGACCCGCCAGAACGGCATGTGCGCGCGCACGAGACGGCGGCGATACATGAACGCCCAGAAGCGGCTGAGGCCGAGCTTCAGCTTCACGAGGCCCACCCCGGTTTGCGTTTCTCCAGAAACGCCGCGAGCCCCTCGCGTCCCTCCGCCGAGACGCGGCGCGCAGCGATGCGCTTGGCGGTTTCCTTGGCGAGCCCGTCGTCGATGCGACGCCCGTCCACATAACGCACGAGCGCCTTCGCATCCGCCACAGCGCCCGGCGCAGCCGCCATAACGAGCGCGGTCAAATGCTCCGCCAGCGCGCTTTGATCTTCCAGGGTGTCGACTGCGTACTGCACGAGCCCGATTTTCTCCGCGAATGCGCCGTCGAAGGTCTCGGCGGTGGCGAACAGCGCCCTGGCCCAGCGGGCGCCGATCGCCTCGACAACGTAAGGCGAGATGGTGGCCGGGGTGAGACCGAGCCGCACTTCCGAGAAGCGAAACTGCGTGTTCTTTGTGGCGACCGCGACATCGCACGCCGCCACGAGCCCCGCACCACCGCCCATCGCGGCGCCGTGCACGAGCGCGACCGTGAGTTGCGGCAGTTCGTGCAAGTGCTGCAGCATGCGCGCCAGCGCCAGCGCATCCGTCTCATTGCCGATTTCGGAGAGTTCCGCCGAACGGCGCATCCAGTCGATGTCGGCGCCGGCGCAGAAGGTTTCACCCGCACCGCGCAAGAACACCACCCGGACATGGTCGGCGCCTTTCAACGTCTCGAAGCGATCGCTCAGATCGGCGATCACGATCTCGTCAAATGCGTTGCGCTTTTCAGGCCGGTTGAGGGTGACGACCGCGACGCCCTCCGGCGACACGTCGAGCAGCACGGAATCGGCGGTCATGCAGCGGCTCCCAGCGCGCGGACGAGCGCCTGCGGGCGCTCGGCTTCCGGCGTTTCGAACAAGTTCAAACTCTGCACGCCGGCAAAGAAATACTCGAAGTCCTCCGGCGGCTCCGCCGCTTCGATGAACACCGGCACCAGCCTCTTCTTGTAGCGGTCCGCGAGATAGATTTCGCGTTTGACGTGATCGCTCTCGAACGCTGCCTTTGAGCACATCACGACAACACCGGCCGCGCCGCGAATGGCGCGCACGATCTCGCCCGCCCAGCCGTCGCCGGCCGCCAGCCCCTGCTTGTCGAGCCAGAACTTCCGTCCGGCGCGCTTTGCGCCTTCGATCACCGGCATCACCTGCGTTTCGTTCGCACGTGCGTAGGAGACAAACACCGCATCGCTCGTGCGCACAGGCTCGGCGCGCGGACGTGGACCAGCGGAACGCGAAACGCTCCGTGCGATCGCCCATATGAACACGCACACGGTCAGCACGATGGCGCCGACGAAGACCCAAAGCGTCACGCCGGGGGGCGCGCCCCAGCGCGCGCCAAATGCGTCGAGACCCGACGCAAGCTCTGACCAGCCCCCCGGCGTCGGGCCGATGCGGTTTGCGAGCCAGATTGAAATCGTCGCCGCGATCGCGACGAGCCCCGGCGCCGCCAACACAACCGCCGCCAGCCACGGCCACACGCCAGCGCCGCCACCGCGCTTCTTCGCCGGCCCCTGCGGCGGTGCGCTGCTGGCGTCGCTATCCTCCACTTCTGGCGCCGGCGGCGGTTGACGCGCCGCAGTGAGCGCCTTGCGGATCGCGTCAGCCACCTCGTTCCACTTGAATTCGCGCTGCGCTTCGAAGCTGGCGTCGATCGCCGGCAAGTCGCGCAAGCCTACGGGCGCGATGCCGTGATCGAGCTTCACCAAAATGAGCCGCCCCGCCGCCCATGCATCGAGCGCGCGCTGCTCGAGCCGCAGCCGCGCCGTCGCAAACAGAAGCGCTTGCGAGACCAACAGCACAAAGGCGTCGCCCGATTGCACCGGCTTCAGCGCCGTCTGCCCGTCATCCAGCTCAACGAATTGTCCGCGCCGTTCGATGACTTTCTCGAGCGCCTCGGCTGCGGAACGGTCGGCCGGGGCATGGGCGATGAAAACGGTCATGGCCTTGTCTTAAGCCCCGTTGGCGGGCGCCGTAAACCGCACCTCCGGCAGCGCGTCATTGCGCCTTAACTTCGCGCCTCTATTGTTACGGACGCGTATGAAACCGAGCCTCTCAGAGATCGCCACCCTTGGCGCCGCGCCCGCAGACGTTGTGGCGGCGCTCGACGCGGTGACGGAGTGGTTTTCCCTGCCGGCCGGTTGGCCGCTGCTGCACGCTGGCGAACCGCCGGAGGGCGTCTGGTTTCTGATCTCCGGTTCACTCGCCGCATTCAAACCGACGGATCGCGGCGGCCATCAATTGCTCGGCTACATCCGCCCCGGCGAGCCGGTCGGCGAGATGGCCGCGATTGCGCGCGAGCCGCATTCGGCATCCGTCTTCGCCATGCGCGACAGCGAGCTGATCCGGCTTCCGCCCGCCGCCTTCGATCTCCTGATCCACGCCCATCCCGCGATGATGGAGCACATCGCGCGCCTCATGTTGACGCGCGCGCGCGCGTCAGCGCGTTCGAGCCCTCGCGCCGAGCCTAAAGTCTACTCGCTCATCTCTACGTCGCCGACGATCGATCTCCTGTTGCGCGCTCGAACGCTGCAGGCCCTGCTGAAGCGGCTCGGCGCCCGCGCCGTCATCGTCACCGAAGAGGACGCGAACGCCATCACCGGCGAGGGCATGAACAGCGCCTGGTTCGATGCGCTGGAAAAGCGCAACGACGCCGTGTTCCTCGTTTCCCCGATCGCGGATACGCCTTGGTTTCGCACCTGCTTGCGTCAAGCCGATCGCATCTGGTTCTTCGCGCGCGCCGACGCGCGTCCTTCGCTGCCGCTGCTGCCGCCCGAAGAGCCTTCGCCTGCGCGGCAGTTCCGGCTGGTCGATGTCGTGCTGCTGCATCACGGCATGGACCGTAAAGCCGCCACGACAAACGAATGGCGCGCCGCTTGCGACGCGGCGCGGGTGTTCCACTGGCGCGGCCTCGAAGACTCCGACGGCGCACGCTTGGCGCGGATCATCGCGCGCCGTTCGATTGGACTGGTGCTCTCCGGCGGCGGCGCGCGGGCCTATGCCCACATTGGCGTCGTGCGCGCGCTGCGCGAGGCGGGTCTTCCGTTCGACGTCATCGGCGGCACCTCAATGGGCGCGATCATCGCCGGCTGCGTGGCGATGGGATGGAGCAACGAGGAGATCGAAACCCGCATTTCCAAGGCGTTCGTCGAAAGCAACCCGCTTGGCGACTACGTGCTGCCGGTCGTCGGCCTGGTGCGCGGGCGCCGCGTCGAGGAGCGGTTGCAGGAGCATTTCGGCGAAACCCTGATCGAGGATCTCGAAGTCCCCTTCTTCGCCGTCTCGACCAATCTCGTCAGCGGCGATGTGCGCATTCATCGCGGCGGCTTGCTGCGCCGCGCGCTCCGCGCGTCGATTTCCCTGCCCGGCATCCTTCCGCCTGTGGTCGAGGGCGACCACAGCCTGTTGGTCGATGGCGCGGTGCTGAAGAACTTCCCGGTCGACATCCTGCGCGATTTGCATCGCGGGCCGATCATCGGCGTGGACGTCGCCCGGCGCGACGGCATCGATGTCGAGGACTTCCGCGATCCGCCGGGTTTTTTCGGCTGGATCGCCGCGCACGGACTGCAGTCGGCGCCGCCGATCGCATCCCTCTTGATGCGCGCCGCGACGCTGGCCGTCGATCCGTGGGAGGGCCGTTCCGGCGCCGATCTCCTGATCGCGCCGGAAATGCCGGACATCGACATGCGCGACTGGAAACGTTTCGACGCCGCCGTTACGGCAGGCTACGAATCTGCGGTTGCTGCGTTGCAGCGGCCGCATGGCCTCTTCCAGCAACCCGAGCAGGACTTGATCGGCGACCTCGCCGGCAACGACTCTCTCGAAGCCGCTGAATAGGCTGGCGCGCGGCGCGCGCCCGGCTATGTTTCCGCGAGTCGAGGGGCTCCCAATGCGCGCCATGATGATCAGCATCGCCGTGCTGGCGCTCGCCGGCTGCGGCGGACAAGAAACGGCAGCGAACACGGACGGGTGCGCGCGCGTGGTGACGCGGGAAGTGACCTGGTCGAGCACGGATGCCCCGGACACCGTCACAGCGCGCGCCGAGGGGCCGAACTGCACGCAAGCAGCCGTGATCCTCACCATCCGCAACGCAGGCGGCGAGCTGCTGTGGGCGTTTGCCGACGGCCATTATCGCCTGACGCTTGGCGAGGCGCCGCCCGAGGGCGGACTGGAAACGACGCCCGAGCAGATGGATACGTTTCTCGACGGCTGGGCCAACGTCTCACTGTCGCGCTCCGGCGAGTTGCCGGAATGGCGCGAGGGCGTGGCGAGCTTGAGCGCAAGCGCGCAGACGTTTTCCTACGATACGCCGTTCGACCGCGAGACCTATGAAATGCTGCGCGGCCGCAACCTCGCGATGCTGTGTTATGCAGCCGCACCGGAAGGCACGGAATGCCTGATCATCGACCCGATCACCGATGCGCCGGTCCGCATGGTGGCGTACGGGCCATGATGAAGCACGCAATCGTTCTGATTGCCGCCGCGCTCGCATTGGCCAGTTGCAGCCGGACCACCGGCGCCGCCGGCGGCTGCAACTTCGTGCACGCGGGTGAGATCCAGTTCAGCCGCGCGGACGCGCCCGACCGCATCGAAACGCGCGCGTTCGGCGAAACCTGCGACAAGGCTGTGGGCCTGCTGATGATCTTTGACGCCGACGGCCACCCGTTGTGGTCCTGGTCGGCGCCGCTGCCCCGCGCATTCGGCGACGTCTTCCCTGCCGACCGCCCCGACCACATGGAGGCGTTTCTGGAGAGCTGGGCCCGGCCCGCGCTGACGACGACACAAAGCGCGCCTGAATTCGCCGAGCTTGCGGCGGGCGCCACGACGCTCGATCAACTCACATATGACGACATCCGGGCCCGCGACCTGCCGATGTTGTGCCACTTTTCGGGAACAGCACGGCAAACCTGCGTGTTTTGGGAGCCAGCAGCCGGCGGCGCCGGCCATCTGCTGGATCGCGACGCCGCCGAAGCGGCGAGTGGAGTCGACGGCGAATGATCAGAATGAGTCTTGCCGTGTTGGCGATCCTGTTAAGCGCATGTTCGCAGCAGCCGCCGTCGCAGCGCGCCGAACTCCCGCCGGCCACCACTGCGCCGCCGCACGCAAGCTGTTCCGCACAGGCGTCGCACGACTGGTCGGCTGTCGGCAGCCAGTACTATCTAATCGAGGCCGAAGCTGAGGGCCCGACCTGCGCCGAGGCGCAAGCGACGATGCGCATCAAGTCGCGCGATGGCGTCGTTCTGTTCGAGCGCACCTACGCGACGTCGGCGATCCCGCTCGCGTTCAGCCCGAACAGCGATCAAACGACATTGCGCAGCGAAGTCGAAGCATGGGCCGAGAACGCCGCTGAAACGCCGACCGCCGATTGGCTGCCAGCCTGGCCCGCGCACGCCGAACGGCCGCCCTTCTTCCAACCCGCCGTGTCCCGCAACGTGTACGAAAACGCGCGCGGCGCCCAAGGGCCGCTGTTCTGCTTTCCGGACGGGAGCGAGAGCAACGCATGCGTGGCCATGGCGGGCGACCGCGCGACTCTACTCGGCTCGCGCACGCCCGAGCGCGAATAACGGCAGTTTTCGCCTCGCGCCACATGCGCGCAACGGCATTACGCCAGATGCAGCGCAAATTAGCCATGGCGCTTTTCAGCGGCTGGAGAGACCACTATCTTGCACATTCAGCCGGCGGACGTCGCTGGCCATCAAGAAAGGAGGTGATCCATGTCTCATTGTCACTCTATAGGGGCATTGCCGCAGACGTGGTTCACCTCGAGCGATCGCGGTTGACGCATCTGAACGTGCCCAACTAGGGCCAGACAATGGAAGGGCCGCATCGGAGATCCGGTGCGGCCCTTCGGCTTCTCGTAGCCAAGAAAAGTGGGGCGGGATCGCTCCCGCCCCACAAGGCTCACCAGCGTTAGCTCTAGATCAGGCGGGGCGCATCTGCGGACGGCGCAGGCCCACGATGGCCAGAAGCGTGGCCAGCACGCCCGGCGTCATCACCGCCGCGCCAGCGCCGATCTCGATCGCGTCCATGCTGCCTGAGAAAAGGAGTGAGCCGCCGAGGGCGACCAGCGCGAGGCCAAACACGAGCAGCGCGTAGAGGCCGGCGTTTTCGAACGAGCCGCCGAAATCGAAGCTCGGCAAGCGGAAGCCGGCATGCGCGCGCTTGCGCATGCTGCGCAGGCGGCGGTCGATTTCGAGCTTCGGCTGTTCCGCCTTGCCCTGAAAGAGCGTGAAGCGCGGGCGGCGATCGTTGGCGGGCTGCTGCGTTTCGTAAGCAAGACGCGTCGCCGCGCGGATGTCGTCCATGGTGCGGGCGACCGGCTTGGCGTGCGCGGTGTGGATGATGCCGGCATCGTCGAAGTCATTGGCGATGGGCTGCGTCAGCAGCAACGTCTCGGTCGCCGGCTCGGACTGCAACACCTCGGTGAGCACGACATTGTCCTGCTGCTTCATCTGCACGACCGGGATCGACCCCACGGCGGGTGCGGCCGCGTACTTCAGCGGCGCGCCGAGCACGGAGGCGGCGTAGTCGAGCTTGGCGCGCATGAACACCGACGGGGCGGCGTCGTGCGGCAGGTCTTTGAGAAAGAGCGCCTTCTCGGCGGCGCGGCGGCGCACCAACGCATCGACGATCTCCAGCTCGCCCGAGACGTCGCTCTTGCGCCAGGCGTCCATCGCGCAAGCGGCGGACACGAAGTCGCCGGTGTTGACGCGGCGCGCCACTTGGCTGCGCTCGAACTGCTCGTGGCCGATCGAGAAGGCGAACGAGACGAGGGCGTCGAATTGAGATTGCGTGAGCGCGGTGGTCACCGCCGCGTTCACCAAGCGCTCCACTGGCGCTAAATCGAGCGCCAGCAGGCCGGCTGCGTCGTTTTCGGTCACCGCGGGGCCGGCTTCGCCGATCCGGACGTGGCCGTGGCCCACGACCCAATTGCCGTCAGGCAATTGGGCAGGTTCGGCGCGGAAACCCTCGAACTCACGGATCAATGCGAGGCCGTCGGCGGAAATGGCGTACGTCATGGTCGGGCCTTTCGGACGAAATTCTGTTCGCCGCCGTCCCGGTTTGATGCGGGCAAGCCGGCGGACTTCCCCAATCAGGCAAGTGCGGCGCCACACGCGCGCGTGCAAGGTGAACCGGCGTTAGCCTTGATCGGCTGGCGCCGCCCGCGGCTAGCCCAGCAGAATAAGCGTCGCCAGGCCCAGGAACGCCACGAAGCCGATGATGTCCGTCACGAACGTCACGAACACCGAAGACGACACGGCGGGGTCGGCGCCGAAGCGGCGCAGGGTCAACGGAACGAGAATGCCGGCGAGGCCCGCGCAGGCAAAATTGATCAGGACAGCCAGCGCGATCGCGAGCGCCAGCAAGGCGCTTTGAAACCAGAGCGCCACGACCGCCGCCAGCACGACGGCGAAAATCAGCCCGTTCGACACCGCCGTCATCGCTTCGCGCAGGACATAGCGGCCGGCGTTGGACTCGGTCAGGTCGCGCGCGGCGATGGCGCGCACGGCGACGGCCAGCGCCTGCGTGCCGGCGTTGCCGCCCATCGACGCCACGATCGGCATCAGCACGGCCAGCGCCACCAGTTCGGCGATCGAATGCTCGAAGGCGCGGATCACCGCCGAGGCCGCGATCGCCGTCAGCAGGTTGACCAGGAGCCACGGCGCCCGCGCGCGCACGGAGCGCAGCACGCTATCGGTCTGCGCGGCGTCGCTGACGCCGGCCAGCTTCAGCAAGTCTTCCTCGCCCTCCTCGCTGATGACGTCGACGATGTCGTCGACCGTCACTGTCCCGGTCAGCCGCCCGGCCTCGTCCACCACTGGCGCGGAAGCCAGGTGATATTTCTGGAACGTGTGCGCCACCTCTTCCTGGTCCATCTCAGGACGGACGAGCGCTTTCACCGGCGACATGATCTCGGCCACCGGCGTCTCTCGGGTGGCGCGCATGAGCTTCGATACGTGCACCGCCCCCACCGGGCGCATCATCGGGTCGACGATGTAGATTTCGAAGAAGACGTCCGGCAGCTCGGCCGCCTCCAGGCGCATGCGGTCGATGACGTCTCCCACCAGCGCGCCCTCGGGCGCGGCGACGTACTCGCGCTGCATGAGACGGCCAGCCGTCTCTTCCTCGAACGACAGCGCTTCTTCGACGGCGAGCCGGGTGTCCTCGTCCGCTGCGGCGAGCACCTCGCCGAGCTGCTTTTCGTCGATGTCGGCGGCGACCGCGGCGGCGTCGTCGGTGTCCAGTTCGTCCAGCGCTTCGCCGAGATAGTCCGCCGGCAGTTCGGGCAGGATCTCCTCGCGGCGCTCCCAGGAGATTTCGGCCAGAAATTCGGCCGGCAGCTCGCGGCCGATCATGCGCACGATCGTGCGCGCCGTCTCCAACGGCACGTGCTCGATCACGTCGGCGAGGTTGGCGGCGTCGAGCCCCGCCAGCAGCCGGCGCAGCAGCGGGGCGTCGTGGTCCCCGGCGGCGCCGATGACGCGGGCGATGAAGGCGGCGTCCTCGGACGGCGCGGCGCGCGCGGCTTGCTCCGCCGTTTCGGATTCAGTGTTCATCGGCGGGCCGCTTCGCTGGAGTGGACGCTTCGTGGGTTCGTGCGTTTCCAAAACGCCGCGTCGGCGCTCGCGTCAACCCCAGCTTCCGCGAAAAACGAAGCGCGCCGCGAACCAGCAGTCGCGCAGCGAAGGCTGGTGCGCTCGAGAGGACTCGAACCTCCACGATTTTACTCGCTGCCACCTCAAGGCAGTGCGTCTACCAATTCCGCCACGAGCGCATTCCAGGGGCGCGGGGTTACCAGACCGGCCACAAACGAACAAGGGCCGGAGCGGCGCCCGGCCCTTGAACCTGATTTCCAGAATAAAGGCCGGCGCTTAGCGCTCGGACACCCACACCCGGGCGTTGCCGTTGCCGCCGTTGTAGGTGCCGACCCAGATTTCATAACGGCCGCTTTGCGGACGTGCGAAGCGGAGCGCCGGGTTCAAATTGCCGCCCGAGTCATCGTCGCAATACCAAGTCCCGTCCGGCGCGTTGATCACAAGCGTCGTGTCGATCGACGACTCCGCCCAAATCGTCAGCGGATACTGACCGGAGCTGTAGATGATCCGGACGTCCGGGTTCGTGGCGATCATGCCGCGGCAGCCGGAAATGGCCGAAGCGTCGGTGCGTCCGCCGGCGACCACGTCCTGAAACGCGGGGTCCGGCTCGAAACCGGCTTGGAGGTTGAAGGTCCCATAGGTCGGCGCGCCGTTGATGTCTTGTGCCGCCGCCACGCCGGCGAAGGCAACAATCACGGCGGCCGCGCCAGCGGCTGCGATGCGAGTCAGAGAAAGCATCAGAAATTCCCCGTTTAGGCGCGCTTGGCTCTGGCGCGCAGAGCGAACTAGGCGTCCCTGCCTGTGCTGAGAATGACCCGAACGTTAGAGTCCCGTCTACCCCCAAAAGAGGGCGGATTAGGCCGCAGCGTGAAATTCTGGGACGTCGGCCGCTTCCGTAACCGTAATGCACAGCCGATCGCCCTGAATGGTGATCTCGCCGCGGGCGATCGGATGGCCATTGGCCAAGATCCAGAGTTGATCGGATTCCTTGGTGTCGAGCGGGATCACGGCGCCGCGGCCCATGCGCAGCAGCTGCTGCATCGGCATCCGGCAGCGGCCCAGCACAACCGCGAGTTCGATGGCGACGTGATGGACTTGGCTTTGCTGCGACACGCGACGACCCCATGTGATTCTGCTCTAGTCGAACCGGAAACGGTTCATGGGCGGTGAACGAGGCATGCGGGTCGGCTGGGCGGTTTCACCAGGATTGGTCCCTTACGAAGCTGCGGTCGCGGCCATGGAGACGCGCGCCGCCGCCATCGCCGCGGGCGAAGCTAGCGAGCTTGTTTGGCTTCTGGAACATCCCCCGCTCTACACCGCCGGCGTTTCCGCCAAGCCGGGCGACCTGCTCGATCCCAATCGCTTCCCGGTGTTCCAGACCGGCCGCGGCGGGCAGTTCACCTATCACGGCCCCGGCCAGCGCGTGGCGTATGTCATGCTCGATCTGCGCCAACGCGGGCGCGATGTGACGAAATTCGTCGCCGATCTCGAACGCTGGATCATCGGCGCGCTGGCGGCGTTCAACGTGAAGGGCGAAGTCCGGGAGGGCCGCGTCGGCGTGTGGGTCGAACGCAAAGGTCCGGGATGGCGCCGCGAAGACAAAATCGCCGCCATCGGCGTGCGCTTGCGCAAGTGGGTAAGTTTCCACGGCATCGCCTTCAACGTGGAGCCCGACCTGGAGCACTTCTCCGGCATCACGCCCTGCGGCATCAGCGATCCAGGTCTCGGCGTCACCAGCCTCGTCGATCTCGGCCTGCCGGCAACAATGGCGGACGCCGACGCGGCGCTGCGCACCGCATTCGAAGCGGTGTTCGGGCCGACGGCGGACGCCGTGCCCCCGGCGTGACGCTCAACCGGCGGGCGCCGGTTCGAGACTGGCCGGGCAGAAAACGAGCCGGCGCTGCGTCCAATCCGGCCGGCGAACGCATCTGTGTCGGCAATGGGGCGGCAAACGGCCCCTGTCACAGGAGCGTTCGATGGGACCCGAAATTCTTATTCCGCTGTCTTTCTTTGGCTTTCTGGCCGCAGTGATCCTCGTGCCGGTCATGGCCAAGGAACGGACACGCCGCTCGGCGCACGAGCTTGTTTCTCAAGCCATGGCGCGCGGCCAGACCCTAGACCCTGCCACCATCGTCAAGATCAGCGAGGACATGATGCAGGAGGGCAATCGCGCCCGGAAAAGCCTCGGCAACGGCGTGATCTTGCTGGCCCTGGCCGGCGGCTTCATCGGTTCCGGCTATGTCATCGACGGCTGGGACCCGGACGCGCATCGCGGCCTGATGGTCCCGGCGGTCATCATGGGCGCAGTCGGCGCCGCGTTCCTTCTGCTTGCCATCTTCGACTACGCCACCAAGAAGCGCGACACCTAAGACCCCGCTCAGGCGCGGTTCAGAGGCCGGGACGCAGAACCGCTCCCGGCCCTTTGCGCGTTCAGGCCATGCTTGCGGCGCAATTTCCTATAGGCTCCGGGCCCGAGGACCATTGACGGGGGTTAGCGTGATCCGGCGCGCGGTGGTGGCATTGGCGCTGACAATGGCGGGCTTCGCAGGAAGCGCGCACGCGCAAAGCCGCGACGCGCCCTCAGCGCGGCCGTCCACAACCAACGGCTGGGAAAGGGTGGCGCCGGAGCCGATCCGCGTCGATGGACGCACGGTCGAGGCCACGTGCTCGGGCGCGCCGGGGACGGATCCCGCCTTCAGCTTCTGGATCAAGCGCGGCCGAAGCGACCGGCTCGTTGTCTATTTCGACGGCGGCGGCGCATGCTGGGACGACATCACCTGCGCCATTCCCCGCTTGGCGCGCGACCGGCGCGAGGAGGATGGCTTCTACAAAGCCGAACTCATCGACAACGACGACCCCAATCGCTTCAACGGCATTTTCGCCGACAATGCGCGCAATCCCGTTCGCGACTGGACCATCGTGTACGTGCCCTATTGCACCGGCGACGTGCACATGGGTTCCAACACCGCGACATACACCGATCCCGACACCGGCGCGCCCTACACCATCCAGCATCGCGGGGCCGACAATTTCCGCGTCGTCCTGGCGTGGATGCGGCGCAATCTCGAACTCGATCCTGCGCAGCTGCTGGTGGCCGGATCGAGCGCCGGCGCTTACGGCGCGGCGGCGCATTTTGCGCTCATTCGCGACGTCTATCCGCGCGGGCGCGCGCTGCTGCTGGGCGACGCCGGCCAAGGCGTGACGACGCAGGACTTCATGGACGCGCGCACGCGAAGCTGGCGGCCGTCATTGCCCCGCGTGCTCGTTTCGCGCGGCGGCGCGCAAGCCGACGACATGGTTGCGCTGTTGGCGGCGCGCTATCCGAACGACCGGTTCGCGCAATACACCACCGTGCACGACATCACCCAATCCGGCTTCTATGCGCTGATGGGTGTCGAGGACGCGTGCACGGCCTGGACCAACACCATGCTACGCGAGTTGGGCCAGCGTCAGCGCGCGGCGAACTTTCGCGCCTACGTCGCCGCTGGCCAGACCCACACCATTCTGCGCTCGCAGCGGTTCTATGCCGAGCGCACCGCCGGAGATGTGTCGGTGTCCGAATGGCTCGCCGCCATGCTGAGCGACAGCGGCAGCGGCTGGGACAATGTCGTGTGCGAAGACTGTCTGGTCCGTCGCGACCCCTGCGCGTTCTGACAGCCAAGCCCGCGCGGGTGCGGCTTTTTCGCACTTGCGAGTCACTCGCAATTTGGTACTTGCTAGCGCCTCGCAAGAGCAAGGGGTGCTGGATGGCGTGGGGCTTTGGCCGGATGGCCGTACTGGCGACGACAGTGATGTCGCCGTTTGTGGGGTCGGCCGCGGGCGCGCAGGAGGCGACCGCGGACGCCATCACGGTCATCGGCCGGCGTTCGCAGTACGAGCAAACTGACACCTCCACCGCGACGCGCACCGACACCGACCTGCGCGACGTGCCGCAATCGGTGACCGTGATCACCGACGACCTGATCCAGGATCAGGGCATGCGCACCATGGCCGATGTCGTGCGTTACGTGCCCGGCGTGACCATGGGCCAAGGCGAAGGTCACCGCGACGCGCCGACCTTGCGCGGCAACGCCTCCACGGCGGACTTCTTTGTCGATGGCGTGCGCGACGACGTTCAGTACTACCGCGACCTTTACAACGTGGACCGCATCGAGGTGCTGAAAGGCTCCAATGCGATGATCTTTGGCCGCGGCGGCGGCGGCGGGGTCATCAACCGCGTCACCGAGTGGGCGAATTGGGCGCCGCAGAACGAAGTCGCCGTGACGTTCGACGCCTACGACCAGCTGCGCGGCACGGCCGATATCGGCGCGGCGTTCGGCGACAGCGTCGCCGGGCGCGTGAACCTCGTCTACGAAGACAGCGACTCCTACCGCGACCACGTCTCACTCACCCGTTGGGGCGTGAACCCCACTCTTGCGCTTGAGGTCTCGCCGCAAACGGTGTTCCGCTTCGGCTACGAGCACTTCATCGACGAGCGCACCGTCGACCGCGGCGTGCCGTCGCAGAATGGCCGCCCGTGGGCGGGCAGCAGGACTGCGTTCTTCGGCAATCCCGACCAGAGCTTCGCGGAGACGCGAGTCGACGTGTTCACGATGGCCGTCGAGCACGACTTTTCCGGCACGCTGACGCTGCGCAATCGCACCTTGTTCGGCTCATACGACAAGTTCTATCAGAACATCCACGCCAACTCCGCCGTGAACGGCCTGGGTAACGTGACGCTGCAGGGCTACAATTCCGGCACGCAGCGTGAGAACCTCTTCACGCAGACCGATTTGATCTGGCGCGCGCAAACCGGGGGCCTCGGGCATACGTTGCTCGCAGGCTTCGAGTTCGGCCATCAGCGCACCGCAGCTACGCGCTCGCCCAACACCGCGCCGGGGACGGTCAACGTCGCCAGCCCGACTGTCTTCGGTCCGCACTTCTTCGGGGCGCCGCTGCAAACCAATAGTCTCGGCAATCTCGACCTCGCGGCGTTCTATGCGCAAGATCAGATTTCCATCGGCGATCACTGGCAAGTCGTCGCCGGCGTCCGCTACGATGCGTTCGAGCTCGACTTCGACGACCGCCGCCCGGCGAACGCGGATTTCCAGCGTGAAGACGATCTTGTCTCGCCCCGTCTCGGCGTTATCTATCGCCCGGTCGAGCCACTCTCCTTCTACGCCAGCTACAGCGTCTCCTACTTGCCGCAATCGGGAGATCAATTCGGCTCCCTCACCGCAACGACCGCCAATCTCGAGCCCGAGGAGTTCGAAAACACCGAAGTCGGCTTGAAGTGGGATGTCACGCCGCGGCTCGCGCTCACCGCCGCGCTCTACCGCCTCGACCGCTCGAACACGACCGCCCCCGATCCGTTATCGGGCCTGACGGTGCTCACGGGCGCGCAGCGCAGTGAGGGGTTCGAGATCGGCATCGCCGGCGAAGTCACCGATTCCTGGCAGATCGCCGGCGGCTACGCCCACCAGGACGTCGAAATCACCCGCACCACAACCGCCGCGCCCGCCGGCCGCGTCGTACCGCTGACGCCGGAGCACACGTTCTCGCTCTGGAACATGGTGCGCTTCAGCCCGCGCTGGAGCGCGGGCCTTGGCGTGATCCATCAAAGCGAGTCGTTCGCCTCGATCTCCAATGCCGTCACGCTCCCGGATTTCACCCGCCTCGATGCGTCGATCGTGTTCGCGATCAACGAAGAGGTCGAAGCCCAGCTCAATGTCGAGAATTTGCTAGATGAAGAGTACTGGGCGACCGCGCACAACGACAACAACATCATGCCCGGGTCGCCGACGGCAGTCCGGGTGACGCTGCGCAGCCGGTTCTGATCACGCGTAGGCGAATTCGGGCGCGCTGAGGTCGATGGCGGGGATCTCGTCCTTCTCCCGCCAATAGTCCTGCGTGTGCTGCCAGTCGCGCTTCGCGCCGCGCTTCGGCAAAAGATGCACGCTCCGCGTCAGATAGCCGGGATTGAAGTTCTCCGGATCGATCCAGGGCAGGATTTCCATGCCGCGATCGGCCGCCGGTAAGGCCACTTCCACACGGCGCGCGCCCTGTGCATCCATGTGCTGCAAGAGCCTGCACACGAAGTCGCCCAACAGATCGACACGCAACGTCCAGCTGGCGCGGAAATAGCCGAACACCCACACCATGTTGGGCACGCCGGTGAACATCATGCCGCGGTAAGTCACGGTTTGCGAGAAATCGACCGGCGCGCCGTCGACGCTGAAGGGTATCCCGCCCAGAACGCTCAGATTGAATCCCGTCGCCGTGATGACGATGTCGGCCTGCAACTCGCGGCCCGATTTGAGCAGGACGCCGCGCTCGGTGAAGCGATCGATCTCATCGGTGACCATCGTCGCCTTGCCAGCGGCGATGCCCTGAAACAAGTCGCCATCCGGCACGAACGCAATGCGCTGGCGCCACGGGCGATAGCGCGGCGTAAAGTGCGTCATGTCGTAATCGGGACCGAGGAACATGCGGACGCCCGCCAGCAATTCCTGGCGCAGCGACTCCGGGTCGTCGAACGAGCGTTTGGTGAACTGATCCTGATCGTAGAGGATCTTCTTCCGCGCGATGTCGTGGATCGTCATTTCGTCGACGCCGATGGTGCGCAGCATTTCGACAAGTTCGTTGATGTTGCGGCCCGGGATGAAGTACGTCGGGGAACGCTGCAGCACGGTCACATGCTTGCAGTCGTTAGCGATGGCGGGAACGACGGTCGCCGTCGTCGCCCCGGAGCCGATGACGAGGACGTTCTTTCCCTTCAGGTCGATGTCTTTCGGCCACGTTTGCGGATGAACGATTTGGCCTTTGAAGGCGCTCATCCCGGGCCAGTCGGGCATATAGCCCCGGGCATGCTCGTAGTAGCCTTGGCACATCCAGAGGAAGTTGCACGTGAAGACGCGGCGTTCGCCGGAGTCCGCGTGTTCGGCCTCGACGGTCCAGAGATTGGTCTCGCGTGAGAACGCGGCCGACACGATCTTGTGGCGGTAACGGATGTGCGGCGCGAGGTCGTTTTCAACGATCACTTCACCCATGTAGTCGAGGATTTCCGCCGCCGTGGCGATCGGCGGGCCGATCCACGGTTTGAAGCGATAGCCAAACGTGTGCAGGTCGCTGTCCGAGCGGATTCCGGGATAGGTGTGCATCAGCCAAGTGCCGCCGAAGCTGTCGAGCGCTTCGAGCACCACGAACGACTTGTCCGGGCACTGCTGTTTCAGGTGATAGGCCGAGCCAATGCCGGAAATGCCGGCGCCGGCGATCAGGACGTCGAAATGCTCACTCATGGGCGCTCCGCCGGACATGCTCACCCAGCCGGGCCGGGCGAGGTTGAGGCAAATCAATTTCCGCCGCGCGAAGGACCGGCCCTACGTCAACTCGATCATCACCTCGTCCGCGGCCACGCTGGCGCCGGCGGCGACGTTGACCTTCGCGATGACGCCGTCGCGCTCGGCGCGGATAATGTTTTGCATCTTCATCGCCTCCACCACCGCAACGCCCTCGCCCGCCTTGACCTCTTGCCCCGGCTTTACCTCCACCGAGATCACGAGGCCCGGCATCGGCGAGACAATGAGCTTCGAGGTGTCGGCCTTCTGCTTCTCGGGGATCTTCTTGTAGAGTTCGGCGCCGCGCGGCGTCGCCACCAGGCACACCATAGTCACGCCGCGATGGCGCAAGGTGTAGCCCTCGGGCGCTGTCTTGATCTTGACCGAGAAAGGTCTGCCGTCGAACGCGCCCGAGATGATGCGTGCGCCGGGGCGCGCCTTCGTGTCGAGCCGATGCTTCTTGCCGTCGATAAAGACGTCAGCGCCCCCGTCATCGAGATCGACTCCGGTTAGGTGGTGAACCTTGTCGACGATGACGACCCAGTCGCGCCGCCAGCCGTTCTCGGCGCTGAGGCGGCCGCTGATCTGAGTCGCACGGCGCGACGTGAACGAGCGGGCGACGGCGGCTGTGGCGATCAGGAGCTTCTCTTGCGCTTTCGTCGGCGCCGAGCCCTGGAAGCCGTCCGGGAATTTCTGCTTGATGTAGGCGGTGGTGAAATCGCCCTTGCGGAAGTCCGCCTCTTCCATCACCGCGCCGAGGAACGGAATGTTGTCGGCGATGCCGTCGATCAGGAAGTCGTCTAGCGCCGCGGCTTGCGCATCGATGGCCGCGAGGCGTGTCGGCGCGTGCGTGATCAGTTTGGCGATCATGGGATCGTAGAACATCGAAATCTCGTCGCCCTCGCGAACGCCGGTTTCGTTGCGCAGCGTGACGTCGCCGGTTTTGCCTTCAGGCGGCGCTTGGTAGGTCCGCAACCGGCCGATGCTCGGCAGAAAGCTGCGATAGGGATCCTCGGCGTAGATGCGGCTTTCGATCGCCCAGCCCTTGATTTTCAGATCCTTCTGCTTGAACGCCAGCTTCTCGCCGGCGGCGACGCGGATCATCTGCTCGACGAGGTCGAGGCCAGTGATCATTTCCGAGACGGGATGCTCCACCTGGAGGCGCGTGTTCATCTCGAGAAAGTAGAAGCTCCTGTCGGCGCCGCTGGCGACGAACTCTACGGTGCCGGCGCTATCGTAGTTCACCGCGCGCGCCAACGCGCAGGCCTGTTCGCCCATGGCCATGCGCGTCTTTTCGTCCAGCAGCGGCGACGGCGCTTCTTCGATGACCTTCTGGTTGCGGCGTTGGATCGAGCACTCGCGCTCGAACAGGTGCACGACATTGCCGTGCTTGTCGCCCATCACCTGAATCTCGATGTGGCGCGGCGCGGTGACGAACTTCTCGATGAAGATGCGGTCGTCGCCGAACGCGCCTTTGGCCTCGGCGCGCACGGCCGGAAAACCCTCTTCCACTTCGCGGCGATTGTAGGCGACGCGGATGCCTTTGCCGCCGCCGCCGGCGCTCGCCTTGATCATCACCGGGTAGCCGATCTCCTCGGAAATCTGCACCGCGTGCTCGACGCCTTCGATCTCGCCTATGAAGCCCGGCACGCATGACACGCCCGAGTCCTGTGCCGTCTTCTTCGACTCGATCTTGTCGCCCATGGCGCGGATCGCGTGCGGGTTCGGGCCGATGAAGGTGATCTTCTCGGCCAGCAACCGGTCGGCGAACTCCGCCTTTTCCGACAGAAAGCCGAAGCCCGGGTGGATCGCCTGCGCGCCGGTCCGCTTGGCGGCGTCCACGATCTTGTCGATCACGAGGTAGGATTGCGCCGCCGGCGGCGGGCCGATGAAGACCGCCTCGTCCGCCATATCGACGGCAAGGCTGTCGGCGTCGGCTTCGGAGTAGACGATGGCCGTCTTGATGCCCATGCGCCGGGCCGTGCGCATGATGCGGACGGCGACCTCGCCCCGGTTGGCGATCAGGATTTTGTCGAACATTGGGGCGGCTGCTTACCCGTGTTTCATCGTTTCGTCATCCTCTCACCCGTCCCCGGATTCGAGCCGCCGGCGAGCAGCCGCGTTCATGGGTCCCGGGCTCGTGCTGCGCATCGCCGCGGGAATGGGTGGTGGTAAGGTGGGCGGATGAATCGCAGGCAGACCCTCGTTGGCGCGGCCGCCCTCGCCGCCTGTTCGCAAAACGCGCAGAGCCAAGCGCAGCCCACGCCCTTCCCGATGCGCCGTGGCGTCAACCTCGGCAACGCGCTCGAGGCGCCCAACGAGGGCGATTGGGGCTACCGGATCGAGCTGCCGCATCTCGACGCCATCCGCGACGCGGGCTTCGACGGTGTGCGCCTGCCCGTTCGCTTCGACGCACACGCAGGCTCGACGCCGCCCTACGCGTTCGGCCGCGACTTCTGGCGCCGGATCGACGCGATCGTGGAGCACGCTCTGGGGCTCGGCCTCGTCGTTCAGATCGACATGCACCATTACGAGCGTTTGTTGAGCGAGCCGGAACGTCAGCGGGCGCGCTTCCTCGGCATGTGGGCGGTCATCTCCCACCATTTCCGCGGCGCGCCAGCGGGTTTGATCCTCGAGCCATTCAACGAACCGAACGGCGAGTACTGGACCAGCGCGCGGCTGATGCAGCTGCAGCGCGAAGTCGTCGACGTGATCCGTGCACGCGATGCATCGCGGCTGATCGTACTCGGCCCCGCGAACTGGCAAAACATCGACGCGCTGCGCGACTGGCGTCCGCCCGCGGGCGACAACATCGCCGTCAGCGTCCATTACTACGAGCCGCACGACTTCACGCACCAGAACGCCGAATGGCTCGGCGACGACGCGCCGGACTTTGGCCGCGCCTGGGGTACGGACGCAGATCGCCGCGCCGTGGACGGCCACATCGCGCAAGCGGCCCGCTGGGGCCGCGCGCAGGGCTACGCGGTGCAACTGGGCGAATTCGGCGTCAACCGCATGGCGCCGCTGGCCCAGCGCGCGCTCTGGACGCGCGCGGTGCGCGACGCCTGCGAGCGTGAAGGGATCGCGTGGTGCGTCTGGGATTTCGCCGGCGCGTTCCCGATCTGGGATCGCGATCGCGGAGCGTGGATCGCTGACATGCGCAGCGTACTTCTTGATGAACACGTGTGGATTAACGAGAGCTAGCAAACGAACATCTTGTCGTCGCGCTCGGCGCACCTTGTTTGCTTGAAGGCTCGCTCAATGAAAAAAGTGTCTACCAGCCAAGGCTATCGGCTCACCGTAGAGGGCAAACGTGGTGATGCGGCCGTCTACCTCTATTTTCCGGACACCCCTCAAACGCCCGGATGTGTCGCAAGGACCGTTCGTTTGCATTCCCTGCTGGCCTACACTGGCCCTGAAATAAACCTCGACTTCGACGCAACCGGCGCGGTGATTGGCATCGAGATACTCGACTGACTAATAATCGAACATCTTGTCGTCGCGCTCGGCGCGCTTCTTGGCTTGAGCGACGATGTGGGTAACCAGTTCGTCCGCGCCTAAGCTCGCGGCGACGCCGCTGGGATCGAGATTGTGCTCCGCTACCAGCGCGCGCAGCGCGCCGAGATCGAGCGCGACGAGCGCTTCGGTGAGCGCGTCCTCGCCGGCTTTCTTGTAGAGTCCCGCGGGATTGAGCGCAGGCGCAGCGGCCTCCTGGGCCGCCGGCGCCCTCCCGGCAACGGGAACAGCCAGCTCACTCTTGAGCTTTTTGTTGGCTGGCGTTTGCCGGCTGGGAGCCGGTGCTACACCCTCCTGCGCCGCCGCTTCCAACACCTCGTCCGGCACGTCGCGGCGCGAGTCATGGCGCTGCAGCACAGCATCCAAGCGATCGGCGAAATCGGGATTGCGCTTCGCCTCGCGGCGAATTTCATCGAACAGGCGGTCGAGCGTCTTGTTGAGGCTCATAGAGACGGCGCCAGCTCCACCTTGTTCTGAAACTCCTCGCCGAGCTTCTTCACGACAGAAGCCATCGCGCCATACTTCTGCTCGAACGTACGCGGCGTTTCCGACCATTCAGCAGCTTTGGCGATATCGACGTGCTGGGGAATGCGCACATCAAACATGGCGTCGCCGAGATTGTCCTTCAGCAACTGCGCTTCCGAGCGGTGCAGCGAGAAGCCGTCCTCATACTTGGTGGCCAGCACCATCAGCTGCGACGGCCCGCCGCGGCGCTCGTTGATGAGCCGCAGCGCACGCTTGCGGAAGGTAATGAGGCCCAGGCGCGAGACATAGTCCGGGATCGACGGCACCAGGATCGCGTCGGCCGCAATCAGCGCCGCTTCGGCGAAGAGCGAGATACCCGGCGGGCAATCGATCAGAATGTAGTCGTAGTCGTTGACCACCGTCTTGATGCCGTTGGCGAAGCGCTCGCAGATCCACTTCTGGATCTGATCGATCTGGAAGCCGCGCTTGACGAAGCTCTCGATCATGTCGCGTTCGACGATGCGGAATTCGGGCGCCGACGCACAGAGCGCGACATCCGGCTTGCCCTTCAGGTCGCTGACCTTCGCTTCGATCAGAGACTTAAAGGGTTTGGCCTTCTGCTGAATGATGTAGCTCTCGAAGTAGAAATCGAGCGTGCGCTCGGCTTCACGCAGACCATTCCAGCGCTCCGGGCCGGCGGCCATGATCGAGGCGTTGGTCTGCGGGTCGAGATCGACGATCAGCACGCGCCGGCGCTGATGGTGCGCCAGTGTTTCGGCAAGCGAAACGGTCGTCGTCGACTTGCCGACGCCGCCCTTCATGTTGATCACCGAAACGAGCCGCGCGGGCATTCACGCCCCCCTCTTCTTCTCTGACGTATTCGAATGCCGGACGGTCGGCCCGCAGGAGTTATCATCGGGTAAATCGAGGGCAAGCCGGGGCGGCAGCTTTGCCCACTGCAAAACGAACGAAGAACTCAGTCAGGGTTCAGCGCCGGGGCGCCAAAGTGTGCTCCGAGGGTCGTTGAGGCACACGTCGCGAGACGCCCTCGGGAGCATTACTGTTATGAAAACCAAGCTTTTCGCTGCCGCGCTCGCGGCGATGACGGTGCTGGGCGCGAGCGTTGCCTCTGCGCAAGATTACCGAGGCCGCGACCACGACCGCTGGCGCGACGGCCGCGACTGGCGCCGGGCGGAGATCACCGTGCGCGTCGACGGACGCACGTTCGATTTCGACCGCCGGGACCGGATGTTCTACCGCCTGTCGGATCGCCCCTACAATTTCCGGCCCGGCTTAACCTACGTCTACACCGACAACTGCAACCGCCGCGGCTGCCAAGTGCTGGTGTTTGGCGAACGCTCGCGCCGTCCGCTCGACCTCATCTTTGCGCCGCATCTGCCCGGCCCGCGCTTCGCCAACTTCCGCGAACGGACCTGGGACGACCGCGGCCGGGATCGGGATTGGGACGATCGCGACTACCGCGACTATCGCGACGGCGACCGCGGCCGCGATCGCGATTGGGACGGCCGCCGCGACTGATCCGTAGGCCACTGCACGAGACGCGAGGCGTCGGCTTCCAGCCGGCGCCTCGTTGTCGTGCAGTGCAAAATTCGCGCTTCACTTGACGGGAAGCTTTGCGCGGTGAACTTTGCAGCGCGGCGACATTCGGAGCAGCGCTGATGGCCGACCTCAAATCTCTCGCGCAACGCGTGCTCGAGCACCCGCGTGCGCAGCGCATCATCGCGACCGCAACGGACCCCGACGCACGCGCCAAGGCGATCGACCGCCTCCGCGATCTCATCCCGATCCCGGTGCGCTGGTTCGTGAATCGCCGGAAGTTCCAGGCGCTGATCGAAGCGCAGGTCGTGGCCAGAGTGAACGACGTGTCCGCGCGTCTATCCGCGCAGCGTCAGGACCGCGCCTCCTAGGCCGGCGCCTCGTTGTCGTGCGCGACGGGCTCGCCCATCAGGACCAGCTCTTCCGCGGCCGTGGGGTGAACCGCGCAAGTCTCATCCCATTGCGCCTTGGTGAGCCCCGCTTTGACTGCGATGGCGGCGAGCTGAATTAGTTCCGGCGCCTCCGGCGAAGCGATGTGCACGCCGAGAACGCGGTCCGACTCGGCATCGATGATCAGCTTCATCAGCGCCCGTTGCTCGTTGCCGGCCAGGATATGCTTCATCGGCCGGAAGGCGCTGCGATAGACCTTGAGCCTGTGGCCTTTGGCGCGCGCCGCTTCCTCCGTGAGCCCCACCGCCCCCACCGGCGGGCGGGAGAACACCGCGCTTGCGACGTCCGCATGATCGAACGCCGTAGGGCGCCCCATGAACTCGGTCTCGGCGAATGCTTGCGCTTCGCGGATGGCCACAGGCGTCAGGTTGATGCGATCGGTGACGTCGCCGACAGCCCAAATCGAGGGCACGTTGGTACGCGAGTACTCGTCCACCATCACCGCGCCACGCGCGTTGAATTGTACACCGGCGCGCTCCAGACCAAGACCTTGCGTGTTCGGCTCACGCCCCACCGCCCAGAGCACCTGATCGGCCTCCAGCCGCGTCGAACTCGAGAGCGTGACGAGCTTCTTGCCGCCATCGAGCGGCGTGATCTCGCTGATGGTGGCGCCGCAGACGATCTTAACGCCGCTGCGCTCCAGATCGGCTTGCACATGAGCGCGGATATCATGATCGAAGCCGCGCAGGATGCGTTCGCCGCGATAGACCATCATGGTTTCGACGCCGAGGCCGGAATAGATCGTGGCAAATTCGCACGCAATGTAGCCGCCGCCCGCAATCACCACGCGCGACGGCAACTCTTCCAGCAAGAACGCCTCCGTTGAGGTGATGCCGTGTTCCTGACCCTTAATGTCGAGTGGACGATAGGTGTGGCCGCCGGTCGCGATAAGGATGCGCTGCGCCGTGATCGAGCGTCCTTCGCGCGTCAACCGCACCGTATGCGCGCCTTCAAGCGCGCCACGGTCTTCGAACACCTCGACCTTTGCCGCGTCGAGGTTGGCGCGATAGAGGCCGGAGAGCCGGTTCACTTCGTCGTGCACCCGATCCCGCAAGGTCGGCCAGTCGAAGCGCGCCCAGTCCACCGTCCAGCCGAAGCCCTTGGCGTCGCGGAACGACTGGCTGAACTCGCTCGCATAGACGAAGAGCTTTTTCGGCACGCACCCGCGCAGCACACAGGTGCCGCCCACCTGCACCTGCTCAAGGATGGCGACCTTGGCGCCAGTCTTGCCCGCTAGCCGCGCGGCGCGCACCCCGCCGGAGCCCGCGCCGATGACGATGAGGTCGTAATCAAACTGCGGCATGCGCCCTCCGAGCGCTTAGTGCGCCACTTTCATATAGGCGGGCAGCCAGCTTTCGTGCGCCCGGCGCAGGTCGTCCAGGGACACGCGCTCGCGGTCGCCCGAGGCGCCGAGATAACTGATTTCGCGCCCGCCAGCCTCGCCCACGACCAGATAGCTCACGCCCGCCGCGCGGGCGCGCTTGTCGAGATCGTCGAGTTTGTTGGAGGGCAACGCGATCAGATAGCGCGCCTGATCTTCGCCATAGAGGAAGGCGGCGTCGGGGAGGTCGCCCTGATAGCCCAGCGAAACGCCGACGTCGGACCCCAGCGCCATTTCCGCCGCGGCGATCGCCAGCCCACCGTCGCTCAGATCGTGCGCGGCGCGGACCATGCCGCCGGTGATGAGTTCACGGACGAAGTCGCCATTCTTCTTCTCGAGCGCCAGATCGACTTTCGGCGCGGCGCCGCCCAGCTTGAAGAGATCGCGCGCGTAGACGCTCTGGCCCAAATGGCCGCGGGTGTCGCCAATCAACACCAGCGTATCGCCCTGATTCAGCTTGTCGGCCGTCGCGCGGCGGTCGTAGTCATCGATGATGCCGACGCCGCCGATGGCGGGCGTCGGGAGAATGGCTTGGCCATTGGTCTCGTTGTAAAGCGAGACGTTGCCGCTGATCACCGGGAACGCCAGTTCGCGGCATGCCTCGGCCATGCCTTCGATGGCATAGACGATCTGGCCCATGATCTCGGGGCGTTGCGGGTTGCCGAAATTCAGATTGTCGGTGACCGCGAGCGGGCGCGCGCCCGTCACCGTGAGATTCCGCCAGGCTTCGGCGACAGCTTGTTTGCCGCCTTCGTAGGCATCGGCTTCGACGTAGCGCGGGGTCACGTCGCACGTCATCGCCAAAGCGCGCTTGGAGCCGTAGAGGCGCACAATGGCCGCGTCGCTGCCGCTATCGGCCAGCGTATCGCCCATAACGTGGCGATCGTACTGCTCCCAAATCCAGCGCTTCGACGCCTGGTCGGGCATCGCAAGCAAGGTCGTGAGCGACTTGGCGAAACCGGGGTATTCCCTCGTCAAGCGCCTCTGCTCGCCATCGGTGAGCGGGATCGCCCGCAGCGGCTCTACATAGGGCCGCTCGTATTTCGGCGCCTCGTCGGCGAGCGGACCAAGCGGAATGTCGCAGACAATCTCGCCGTGCCAGCGGAGCGTCAGATTGCCGGTGTCGGTGGTCGTCCCGATCACCGCGGCGTCGAGGCCCCACTTCTCGAAGATGCGCCTCGCTTCGTGCTCGCGGCCGGGCTTCAGCACCATGAGCATGCGCTCTTGGCTCTCGCTAAGCATGAATTCGTAGGGCGTCATGCCCTCTTCGCGCGCAGGCACGGCGTCGAGATTGAGTTCGATTCCGGCCTCGCCTTTCGAGGCCATCTCCACCGACGAGGAAGTAAGCCCCGCCGCGCCCATGTCCTGGATGCCGATGATGGCGTCGGTCGCCATCAATTCGAGGCAAGCTTCGATGAGCAGCTTTTCCAAGAACGGATCGCCGACTTGCACGGTCGGCCGCAAACCATCTTCGCCCTCGATGAACTCAGCGCTCGCCATCGTCGCGCCGTGGATGCCGTCGCGGCCGGTCTTGGCCCCTACATAGACCACCGGATTGTTCGCGCCTTTGGCGGCGGCGGTGAAGATCCGATCCCTGGGCGCAATGCCAAGACAGAACACGTTGACGAGGATGTTGCCGTTGTAGCGAGCGTCGAAATTGGTCTCACCGCCTACAGTCGGCACGCCAACGCAATTGCCGTAGAAACTGATGCCGCTGACGACGCCGTCGACGAGCTTGCGTGTTTTCGGATGCTCGGGCTCGCCGAACCGCAAGGCGTTCATGATCGCGACCGGGCGCGCGCCCATGGTGAACACATCGCGCAGGATGCCGCCGACGCCAGTCGCCGCGCCCTGGAACGGCTCGATGAAGCTCGGGTGGTTGTGGCTTTCCATCTTGAAGATGGCGGCGAGGCCTTCGCCAATGTCGATGGCGCCGGCGTTCTCGCCCGGCCCGTAGATCACGTGCGGCGCCCTGGTCGGGAATTTCGCAAGATGGACGCGGCTCGATTTGTAGGAGCAATGCTCCGACCACATCACACTAAATACGCCGAGCTCGGTGACATTAGGCGTGCGCCCAAGTTTCTCCAGGACGAGATCGTATTCGTCGCGGGAGAGGCCGAATTCTTCGGCGAGGGCCAGCGTGCCTGGCGCGAGCGGATCTAAGGACATGGGGGGCGGATTAGCCTGTGTCGGCGGAGCGAGCAATCCGCGGCGAAACAGTGATCTCTTGCCGTTTCAGCACTGGAATCCCATAATGTCCCGATGAAGATTGTGAACCGGGACCCCGAAATCATGGGCGGCGAACCGGTCTTCGCCGGCACCCGCGTCCCCATAAAGAACCTCACAGACTATCTGGAGGCCGGCGATACGCTTGATACCTTTTTGGAGCATTTTCCGTCGGTGAGCCGCGAACTGGCTGTCGCGTTCCTTGAGGCCGCACGGGAATACCTCGGGTCCGCCGCGGCAACCGCGGCGGAATAGCGTGCGCGTGATCTTGGACGAGTGCCTACCCGAGGTGTTTGCCAGCGACCTGTCGGATCACCAGGTGGTGACCGTCCGAGAAGCTGGATTTTCCGGGTTTAGGAACGGCGAACTGCTCAAGCGTATCGACGCGGCCGGTTTTCAGGCGTTCATCACGATCGACAAGAACCTGCCGAACGAACAGCGACTAGTGACACTATCGTTCGGCGTGATCGTCTTGAGGGCCAAATCAAACCGCCTCACCCATCTGCGCCCTCTCAAGCGGAAGATTCTAGCGGCGCTTAAGGCGCTGAAGCCGGGCCAGGTGGCCGTCATAGCCAGGGCGGGGGCCCGATAGCGCGGCGGCAACTCGACAAGCCCGGGCGCCGGCCTTACTGCGTGGGCCGAGCGAGGAGCCCTTCCCTATGCGCGAAATTCCGTTGTCTGAAGTGCCAAGTCTGGTCGGCCAAGAGATCGGCGTGTCCGACTGGCTGGAAATCACCCAGGACCGGGTCAACCGCTTTGCGGACGCCACCGGCGACCACCAATGGATCCACGTCGACATCGAGCGCGCCACCAAGGAATTGGGCAGCCCGATCGCGCATGGCTACCTGGTACTGTCGCTGATCCCGTTCCTGGCCAAGAACATTGTCCAGTACCAAGGCGTCAGCCGCGGCATCAATTACGGCTGCAACAAAGTGCGGTTCACCAACATGGTGCCGGTCGGATCGCGCCTGCGCATGCGCGTGCAATTACTGAGCTGCGAGGCGCGCGGCGGCGGCTTCCAGCTGATCAACCAATGCACGATCGAGATCGAGGGCCAGGACCGCCCCGCGTGCGTGGCTGAAACCGTCTCCATCGTTTATCCGGCCTGATGCTCACCTTCGTTGACGCGATTTCGCTGGCGGGCGATCGCAACAAGCAGAATGACGACGCCTACGGGTTCGCCAACGGGCGCGTCTGGGTGCTCGACGGCGCGACCGATCTGCACGACGCGCCACTCTCGGGCTATGCCTCGGACGCCGCGTGGATCGCGCGCTTCGCGAGCGCCTACCTGCACGGCGCCGGCGGTTCTGACCTTCGGGACATTGTGCGCAACGTGAGCCAGGCGGCCGCGGATGCGTTCGCGGCGCTGATCGGCGGCAAAAGCTATGAACGTTGGCAGTCGCCCATTTCATCGCTGGTGCTGCTGGAGGAGAGCGAGGCCGGCGTGCGCGGTTTGGACTTGGGCGACAGCCGCCTCTTCGCACTTGATGCGGACGGCGCCGTACACGTGTGCGGCGGCGCCGAGGGCGCGCGCGACGCCGAAGCCGCGGCGGCGGCGAAGCAGACAGATGCTGACAAACCCCTCCTTCGGCGCACCGCGACCATCGACATGCTGCGGCGTGGCCGCGCCGCGCATAACCAGCCGGGCGCACACTGGACCTTCGGCCTCGATCCGGCGTGCGCAGATCATGCGCGGACGTGGGCGCTCCCGCTCAAGCGGCCAGCGCACGTGCTCTTGATGACCGACGGGTTTTCGGTGCTCGCGGATCAGTATGGGGTCTACGACGAAGCCGGGTTGGTGCAGGCGGCGCGCGACTTGGGCGTTCACGAACTGGCGCGCGAAATCCGCGCCATCGAGAACGCCGATGCACTCGGCGCCGCGCACCCGCGCTTCAAGAAGAGCGATGACGCGACCGCCGTGCTGCTGCGCCTCCCCTGACGGCGGTTGACCCCGCTGGCTCGCCCCGCCAAACCCGCCAGATGAGCACGACTCCTCCTGCCGCCCGCCGCGAACCGAAGACCATCGAGCAATTGAGCCGCACGCGCACTGACGACTACGCCTGGATCAAGGACGACAACTGGCAGCAAGTCATGCGCGATCCCACGCTGCTGCGCGCCGACATTCGCGAGCATCTCGACGCCGAGAACGCCTACCGGGAATCCGTGATGGCGCCGACTTTGGACCTGCAGGAGCGCATCTATCAGGAGATGCGAGGGCGCTTGAAGGAAGACGATTCCAGCGTGCCGGCGCCGGATGGCCCATGGGAGTACTACCGTCGCTTTGCCCTCGGCGCACAGCACCCGGTCCACGCACGCAAGCCGCGAGGCCAAGACGGGCCCGAGCAGGTCTTGATCGACGTCGACGCGCAGGCGCACGGCAAGACATTCTACAAGGTCGCCGCCGCCGAACACTCCCCGGACCATGCGCTCTACGCTTACGCCGTCGATGAACAAGGGTCCGAAATTCACAGCGTCTACGTGAAGGATCTGGCGAGCGGCGAGACGCTGTCCGGCCCGATCGGCAATTGCACGGGGGATTTCTGCTTTTCGCCGTGCGGGCGCTTCATCTTCTGGACGCACCGCGACGACAACGGCCGTCCCGACAAAATCTATCGCCGCCCCTCGCGCGGCGGCGAGGATACGCTTGTCTACCATGAAAAGGATGAGGGCTTTTTCCTCGGCGTCCACGTGAGCGAGAGCCGCGACTTCATCATCATCCACGCCGGCCATCACGAGGCGTCGGAAACCCATCTCATCCCGGCAGCAACACCGGAGGCGGCGCCGGTCGTGTTTCATCCCCGCGAGGAAAAGCTCCTCTACGCACCGACACACTGGAATGGGCGCTGGTTCATCCTCACCAACGCCGACGGCGCCGTCGACTTCCAGATCATGACGTGCGAACTCGCCCACACTGCACGCGCCCACTGGAGCGTGTTCCTGCCCCACCGCGAAGGCCGCTACATCGCCAGCATATCGGCGACCAGGGACTACCTCGTTCGCGCCGAGCGCGTGAATGCGTTGCCGCATATCGTCGTGCGCCATCGCGGCGGCGAAGAGCACGACATTCCGGTCTCCGAAGAAGCTTATGGAATCGAGCCCGTCAGCGGCTTCGAATACGACACGGCGATCCAACGCTACGTCTACAACTCCCCGACCACGCCGATGCAGTGGTTCGACTATGACATGAGCACGCGCACGCAGGTGCTGCGCAAAACGCAGGAAATTCCCTCCGGGCACGATCCGTCGAAGTACGAAGCGCGGCGCTTCCTTGCGCGCGCGCCGGACGGCGCCGAGGTGCCGGTCACGGTGCTGATGCTGCGCGGCCAGAAACTCGATGGCTCGGCGCCACTCTTCCTGTATGGCTATGGCTCATATGGCATCTCGCTAGACGCGGATTTTTCAATCCGGCGCTTTAGCTTGGTGGATCGCGGCTGGGTCTACGCCATTGCCCATGTGCGCGGCGGCGCCGACAAGGGCTTCGGTTGGTATCAGGACGGGCGCGTGTTCAAGAAGAAGAACACGTTCACCGACTTCATCGCCTGCGCAGAAGAATTAATCGCGCGCGGCTACGGACGCGCGGGCAACATCGTCTGCGAGGGCCGCTCGGCTGGCGGGCTCTTGATGGGCGCCATCGCCAACATGCGGCCTGACTTGTGGGCCGGCGTGATCGGCGGGGTGCCGTTCGTCGACGTGCTCAACACGATGAGCGACACCTCGCTACCGCTGACGCCGCCGGAATGGCCCGAATGGGGCAACCCGCTGGAGAGTGTGGAAGCCTACGACTACATCGCATCGTACTGCCCCTACACCAACATCGACTCGAAGCCCTATCCGGCGATCCTCGCCACCGGCGGACTCAGCGACCCACGCGTGACCTATTGGGAGCCGGCCAAATGGGCGGCGAAGCTGCGCGCCAACTCGACGAGCGGCCGACCGGTACTGCTGAAAATGAACATGGGCGCGGGGCACGCCGGCTCGGCGGGGCGGTTCGAATACTTGCGCGAGCTTGCGCACGACTACGCCTTCGCTGTGAAAGCGATAGGCGGCGGCGAGGCTGGCGGCGGGTTCTAGGCGTTCCGGATTCCGAACCAGCGCGCGCGGTGAATGTCTTCGAGGTTGTCCTCGTAGCCGGTCAGATCCGGATGCACGAGGTTGGTCGAGTTGATGAACACACTCGTGCAGAGCGGCGCTTCGTCGAGCAACAATTGCTCGGCGCGGAGCATGAGCTGCGAGCGTGCGTCGAAATCCCGCTCGAAATCGGACTCGTGCACGAGGCGATCGTAGGTCGGGTTGTTGTAACCCGGATAGTTCTGCGAACCGGTGCGGCTCTCGAACAGATACAGGAAGTTCTTGGCGTCGTTGTAGTCGCCGATCCAGCCGCCATCGCCGGCGTCGAAGTTCTTCGCGCGCAGATTGGCGTAGTGAACCTGGTTTTCCACGCCGCGCAGCTCCACCGTCACCCACGGCGCGATGGAATTCCAGTCGTTCTGGGCCACCACGGCCACACGCGGATTGTCGCTGGTATTGCGGTGCGAGAACGCGAACTTCAGCGGATTGTTCGGGCCATACCCCGCAGCCCGCAGCAGCCGCTCGGCCTCGCGCTTGCGTTCCGCGATCGGCACGTCCGCCCACGAATAGCGCGCCGTCGACGGATATCCGTACACGCCTGCCGGCACGAACTTGTAGGCCGGCCGCTCGCCGGTGCGGTAGATCTGGCTAGCGACGAAGTCGCGGTCGTACGCCATCGCCATCGCCTGACGCACGCGGATGTCATCGAACGGCGGCCGCGTCATGTTGAACGAAAAATAGTTGCACGAGAGGTAGGTCGCGACACGCACGTAGCCCGGCAAGTCGCGTCGCAATGTCTCAACCTGGTTCGACGGGAAGCGCGTCGCCCAGCCGGCCTCGCCGCTCAACACCTTGCGCGCCGCCGCCTGCACGTCGTTCTGCGGATAGAAATACAGATGCTCGAACGTGACGTTCGCGTTGTCGTAGAAGTTCGTGTTGCGCTCCAGGTGGATGATGTAGTTCGACCACCAGCGGCGCAAGATGAAGGCCCCATTGACGACGATGTTCTCAGGCTTCACCCAAGCATCGCCGACGCGCTCATATATGTGCTTCGGGATCGGATACGCCGTGTAGTGCTTCAGGAGCTGCGGCAGATACGGCGCCGGGTGCTCCAATTTGATCTCGAGCGTCAGGTCGTCGATCGCGGTGACGCCGAGCTGATCGATCGGCATGCCCTGCGTGTGCACCGCTTGCGCGTTCTTGATCGGATAGAGAAACGACGCGTACTGCGCGAGCGTGTCCGGCGTCAGGATGCGGCGGAAGGCGAACTGGAAATCGTGCGCGTCGCAAGATTCACCATCCGACCATTGCGCGCGGCGGAGATAGAACGTCCACGTGAGCAAGTCCTCGCTGACATCCCACCGCTCCGCCATGCCCGGCACAGGCTCGGATCTGGCGTCCTCGGTCGTCAGACCGACGAACATGTTGCCAATGATGTTGTTTTCCCAGGTGCCGGTCGCCTTGTGTGGATCGAGCGACAACGGCTCGCTCGAATTGGCGATGTCGATCGACTTGCGCGCCTTGTCGAAGCCGACGATGCGCGCATTGCCGCACGCGCCGAGCGATCCGGCCGCGCCCGCCGCCCCTGCCCCGGCGAGCAGCCGCCTGCGATTGGTCCATAACGACATCGTGAACTCCGTCTCGGCTGCCGGGCCGGGCTGACAAATCAGGCGGCCAGTCTAGGATGATCCGGCTTCCGACGGGAGGGGACTTATGCGCATCGTCTTGGCCAGCCTTTGTTTTGTCGCGCTCACGGCGTCCGCCGCGGCGCAGGAAACCGATCCCACACCCGAGGTGCTGGATCAGGTCTACGCCTGCGCCAACATCGCCGACGAGGCGCAGCGTCTCTCCTGTTACGACCAGGCGGTCGGGCGTCTGCGTGAGGCGCAGACCAGCGGGAACCTGGTCGCGGTCGACCGCGAGCAAGCGCGCGAGATCGAGCGCGACGCGTTCGGCTTCTCGCTGCCCAGCCTGCCGCGCATTTTCGGCCGCGATCGCAACGAGGACGGCGCCGAGCAAGTCGCCACGATGCAGCTGCAGATCGCCAGCGTCGTGCGCCGCCGCAACGGCCCGGCCGTATTCACGATGAGCAACGGCCAGGTCTGGGTGCAGATCGACGACGAGAACGCCCGCAACGCGCGCGAAGGGGGCGCCGTCACTATCCGCCGCGCCTCGATGGGCAGCTACCTGATGTCGGTAGAAGCCGGCGGCCCCGCGATCCGGGTGAGGCGGCAAGAGTAGAAGTCAGAAGTCAGAAACCAGGAAGGAGAAGTCGGGCTCCTCTTCCCGGGTTTCTGCCTTCTGGTTTCTGAGTTCCTGCCCCTACCTCTCCTTCGGATCCAGCGCATCGCGCAGGCCGTCGCCCAGGAAGTTCAGCGCCAGCAGCGTAACCAGCATCGTCACCGCGGGCGCGATGAGCATCCACGGCGCCTGGATCATCTGGCGCGAACCGTCGGAGATGAGGCGGCCGAGCGAGGTCAGCGGTTCCTGCACGCCGAGCCCGATGAAGGAGAGGAAGCTCTCGGCCAGGATGATGACCGGGATGTTGAGCGTGGCGAACACGACCACCGGCCCCAGCACGTTCGGCACGATGTGGCGGAAGACGATTTCGAGCGGCTTGGCGCCGGCGGCGCGCGCCGCCTCCACGAATTCCTTCTTGCGCAGCGCGATGGTCTGACCGCGCACGATGCGCGCCATGGTCAGCCATTCCACCGCGCCGATGGCCATGAAGATCAGCAGCAGTTTCAGGTACGGATCGGGTGCGGTCACCACCGTCATCAGGACGATGACGAAGAACACGAACGGGATCGCGTAGAGCACGTCGACGATGCGCATCATCACGTCGTCGAGCCAGCCGCCGACGAAGCCCGCGATCGCGCCATAGACGACGCCGATGGTCAACGCCACCAACGTGGCTGCAATGCCCACGAGAAGCGATATCCCCAAGCCGAACAGAATACGCGCGACCATGTCGCGGCCTTCGGTGTCGGTGCCGAGCAGATGCATGTTCTCGAACGTCGGCGCGACGGCGACGCGGTCGCGGAAAATCTCGTCGTAAGGATGCACCCACAAGAGTGGTCCGAACGCCGCCAGCAGCACCAGGATGGCGACCACGTAGAGGCTCGCGACGGCCGCCGGATTGCGCATGAGCCGCCGGCGCGCGTCTTCCCACAAGGATCGGCCCTTGATCGCCTGCGGCGCCTCCGGCCCGTCGTCGAGAATGACGTCGCTCATGCCGTGCGGGCCCTGGGGTCGAGCACGCGGTACAGCAGGTCCGCGGCGAGGTTGAGAAGGATGATCAGCGCCGAATAGACCAGCACCACGCCCATCACGAGCGTGTAGTCGCGCTGCTGGGCGGCGAGCACGAATTGTTTGCCGATGCCGGGCAGCTGAAACACGGTCTCGATCACGAACGACCCGGCCATGACGCCCGCGAGCGCCGGACCCGCGTAGGAGACGACCGGCAGCATGGCGATCGGCAGCGCGTGGCGCCAAATCACCTGCGATTCCGGCAGGCCCTTGGCGCGGGCGGTGCGGATGGCGTTGGAGCGCATCGCCTCGATCATCGAAGCGCGCATCAGCCGCGACACGATGGCGATCAGCGGCAGCGACAGCGTGATGACCGGCAGGATCAGGTAGGGGACGCCGAACTCATCCCGGTGCAGGCCTTGGCTCGGCAGAAGCTCCCACTCGATGCCGAAATAGAGCTGCATGATCGGGCCGACGACCAAGGGCGGCAAACACACCCCCGCAATCGCCAGCGCCATGACGGCGTAGTCCTGCGCCTTGTTTTGCCTGAGCGCGGCCATGACGCCCAGCGCGCCGCCGACCAACAAGGCGAGCACCATGGCGCTCAGCCCGAGGATCAAGCTGGTCGGCGCGCCTTCGCCAATGATGTCGAGGACATCCTTGTCCTTGTAGGTCATCGACGGACCGAGGTCGCCGCGCGCCAGACCGCCGAGGTAGCGCAGCAGCTGCTGGCCAACCGGCAGATTCAAACCGAACTTTTCTTGCAGCCGCTGCTCGACTTCCGGCTGCAACTGGCGCTCGGCCGTGAACGGACCGCCGGGCGCCGCCTTCATCAAGATGAACGCGGCGGCGATGATAGCCAATAGTGTCGGGATGGCAGTCAGGAGGCGCCGAGCGGCAAGAGCGAGCATTCAAACGTCCCGGCTGCGCCGCCCACGGACGGCGTGCGCGCGAAACCTTGCTTCCCCGGCAAGCTCTGTCAACGTGCAGACGCAATGTCCCAGTTCCACAGGGTCACCCCCGACTTCGCCGTCGCCGGCCAGATTTCGGTCGAGGACATGGCGCGCGCCAAGGCAGAGGGGTTCACCACGATCATCGTGAATCGCCCCGACCACGAAGACCCCGATCAGCCGACGGAAGCGCAGATGCGGGCCGCGGCCGAAACGAGCGGCTTGGGGTTTATCAGCCTGCCCTTCCACGGGCCGCCGCCCCCGGCGATCGTTGCGCGAACGGCGGAGGCGCTGGAGGCGGCCCCGGGCCCTGTCCTGGCCTATTGCCGAACCGGCAGGCGCTCAATTATGGCGTGGGCGCTGGCTCAGGCGCTGGCGGGCGCCAGGCGCCCGGACGAGCTTGTCGCCTTGGCGGCAAAGGCAGGCTACGACTTGGGTGGGGCGCGGGGGGCCCTGGAAACGCTATCGCCCAAATCTTAGGGCGCGATCAGAAGCCATACCGTCTTCAGCAGGACGATCAGGGACAGGGCGAGCAAGACCGTGCGCACGCGATCCAATGCGAAGAGACAGACATTCATGGCCGCGCCCATGGCGCGCCATCAAGCAAGCGCCGGGCCGCGCTGCGAGGACAGACAATGAGCGACACCACGCCGCGCGTGTTCCAGACCTCCGGGCCCGTCTGGCTTCGTGACTTCGAGTTCGGGCTGACCGGCCTCACCGTGCGCAAGACCGGCGCGCGCGTGCCGTATTCGCCATCGGTGATCGCCCAGGTCACGGCGTGGTTTCGCTTCTTCTTTGCCTCGCAGACGATCGAGCCGGCGACCCCTTCGTTCAGCATATATTTTACCCCCGAACGCGCGCGGCCGTGGTATCTGATCTGGGCCGTTTCGCGCGCCGCCGGGGCCAAGCTCGCCAAAGACGCCGCGCACGCCGACGTGGTGATGCAGTTCGAGGACGCCACCTACTCGCCGAACGATCCGCCAACGAAGCTGCAGCCCGGCGTCAAGCTGGTGAATTTCAACTGCCGCGACGTGTCCAAGACCAACGTGGCGCGGGCCTGCGCGGCCGCGTTTGGCGCCCCGCTCGCCGTCGATCCCACGACCCATTCCGGCCCGGCGGTGGAAAAAAGCGAGATCAACGCCGCCCATGACGGGCGCATTGTTCAATGTCCGACGCAGGCGGCGCCGGGGCGCGTCTATCAGCGCGTGATCGACAACCGCATGTCGGCGAACATGGACCTCGTCGAAGACCTGCGCACCTGCACCATCGGCGGCAAGCCCGTTTGCGTTTTCATCAAGCGCCGCCAAGTTTCCAAGCGCTTCCTCAACACCAACACCGAAGTGCTGCTGCGCACGCCCGAGGAAGTCTTCAGCCCAAGCGAGATGGAGCAGATCGCCGCGTTCACGCGCGAGATCGGCCTCGACTGGGGCGGCGTCGACGTGCTGCGCGACCGCACGGACGGGCGTCTCTACATCGTCGACGCCAACAAGACCGACATGGGCCCGCCGATCGCGCTCAATCTGCCGGACAAGCTGGTGGCCACGCGCACGCTCGCCAAGGCGTTCCGTAACTTCGTGCGCGGTGAAACGAACTAAGCCGTCATGGCCGCCAAGATCCCGTTCGTGCGCGAGATGGACTTCCGTTACGAGGAAGCCCAGCAAGTCAGCCCGCTGATCCGCCGGCTCGTCGCCAACAATCCGGGACCGTTCACCTACAAAGGCACCGGCGTCTACATCGTCGGCCATGGCGAGGTCGCCATTATCGATCCGGGCCCCGACGATGACGCGCACATCGAGGCGCTGCTCCGCGCTGTCGAAGGCGAGCGCGTCACCCACATTCTCGTCACGCACCGGCACATGGACCATAGCCCGGCGGCGCATCCGCTGGCGGCGCGCACCGGCGCCAAGGTCTACGCCAGCATGATCCCGCCCAAACCCAGCGATTGCGACGTGCTGCGGCTCGAAGCGTCGGACGATCACGGCTTTCAGCCGGAGTTCGACGTCGACGACGGTCAGCGGTTCAGCGGTCCGGGCTGGACGATCGAGGCGGTGTTCACGCCCGGACACACCACCAACCACATGGCTTACGCGCTGCTTGAGGAAAATGCGCTCTTCCCGGGCGATCACATCATGGGCTGGTCGACGACCGTCATAGGCCCGCCCGACGGCGACATGACGGACTATCTCGACAGCCTCGAAAAGGTGCGTGACCGCGACTTCTCGACATTATGGCCGACGCACGGCCCGCCGGTCACGGACGTGCGCCCCTTCGTGCAGGCGTTCATCGATCATCGCTTGCAGCGCGAAGACCAGATCATCGCCCAGATGCGAGCCGGCAAAACCCAGATCAAGGACATGGTCGCGGTCATCTACGCCGACGTCGACAAGCGCCTTCACCCTGCCGCGTGCCATTCCGTGCTGGCGCACATGATCCGCCTGATCGATCTCGGCCGGGTCGAGACGCTGGGACCGCCCTGCGTCGACAGCATGTACGTGCTGCGCGGATAGACGCGCCGCCTATTCCGCCGCCTGTGCGCCGGGCAGCCGGTAGTTCTTGAACTGCTCGCGCAGCGCCAGCTTGTTGATCTTGCCAGTGGCGCCGAGCGGAATTTTCTCCACCAACTGGACGTCATCCGGCATCCACCACTTGGCGATCTTGCCCTCCAGGAAGGCCAGCACCGCCTGCTTGGTCGGCTGCGCGCCCGGCTTCGGCTCGATGATCAGCAACGGGCGTTCGTCCCACTTCGGATGCGCCACGCCGATCACGGCCGCATTGGCGACGCCTTCGGCGCCCATGGCGATATTCTCGATGTCGATGGAGCTGATCCACTCGCCGCCCGACTTGATCACGTCCTTGGCGCGGTCGGTGATCTGCATGATGCCAAGCTCGTCGAGTGTGGCGACGTCGCCGGTATCGAAGAACCCGCACGGCTCCAGGCATTCTCCCTTGTCGTTGCGCGCGCCGGCGTTCTTGAAATAGGCGCGCGCAACCGCGGGCCCGCGCACCAGCAGGCGTCCGAAGGTCCTGCCGTCATGCGGCTTCTCGACGCCGGCGTCGTCGACGATCTTCATCTCGACCGTGAACAATGAGCGCCCCTGCTTCAGCTTCGTCTTGATCTGGGACTCGCGGTCCTGCGCGTAGTGCTCAGGCAGCAACTTGCCGATCGTGCCGATCGGGCTCATTTCGGTCATGCCCCAAGCGTGGATCACCTCGACGCCATAGTCGACTTCGAACGCGCGCAGCACGCTTTCCGGAATGGCTGAACCGCCGATGGCGACCCGCTTCAGGGTGGAGAGCTTGAGGTTGTTCTCACGAAGATAGCCCAACAGTCCTTGCCATACGGTCGGCACAGCGGCCGTGAACGTGACTTTCTCGCCTTCCAGCAATTCGTAGACGCTTTGCCCGTCGAGTTTTGCCCCGGGCATGACGAGCTTTGCGCCAATCATCGGCGCCACGAACGCAATCGCCCATGCGTTCGCATGGAACATCGGCACGACCGGCAGCACGACGTCGCTGGCGCCGGCGCCAAAGCAGTCGACGCTGTTGGCGGCCATGGCGTGGATGACGTTCGACCGGTGCGAGTAGAGCACGCCCTTGGGGTCGCCGGTTGTGCCGGAGGTGTAACAGAGGCCGCACGCAGTATTCTCGTCGAAGCCGCCCCAGCTGGCGTCCTGCGCCTGGCCGTGGATGAAGTCCTCGTACGCAACGAAGTGCGCGACCTGCGATGTCGGCACATGGTCGCGGCCGCTGAGGACTACATAGGTCTGCACCGTCTTCAGGAGCGGCGCGATCTTCTCGACGATGGGCGCGAAGGTGATGTCGAAGAAGAGAATCTTGTCTTCGGCATGATTGACGATCCAGGCGATCTGCTCGGGAAACAGGCGGGGGTTCACCGTGTGCAGCACCGCGCCCATGCCCATGGCGCCGTACCAGACTTCCAGGTGACGGTCGGAGTTCCAGGCAAGGGTCGCCACGCGATCGCCAAGACGTACGCCGCGCGCCTGCAAGGCGTTGGTCACCTGCTTGGCGCGCCGCCAGATGTCGCCGTAGGTGGTGCGCGTGAGCACACCCGTCTCGACCGCGCGGGTCACGACTTCGCGGCGTGGGAAGTTGTTGTAGGCGTGGTCGAGAATTCGGTCGACCGTCAGCGGCCAGTTCTGCATGAGCCCGAGCATCGCGTTTCGCCTCCCTAGGAACGTCGTGTGCGGGACGTCTCCGTGCGTCCTCTAGGGGCCGTTTTAAGCGCAGGCGAAGCTGCGGCGCAAACCCGGCGTCAGGCGGCCCCGCCGAAGTGTGCGGCCAGACGCACCTGAAGCGCGCGGGCGCCAAAGCGTGCAGGCGCACCCCACGCCACCTGATTGAGCCGGCCGAACTGCGCCGGGGCGGCCAGCTCCAGATACACTGGCGGCGCTACGCATTGGCGCGCCGGCGGCGGCCAGAGCGAGGCGATGAGCGCCGCGCGCGTTTCCGGGATGGCCCCGCGCGCCAGCGTCTCGGGCGAGGCATCGTCGACCGCCGGCACGAGACGGCGCTCATGCTTGGGCGCCTGCGGCGGCGAAGCGCGCAGCGCAAGCGAAGCGAGGGCAATGTCAAGAACGCGCATCGGAGCGACTCGCAGCCTGCGCCCCTGCGCTTGCACGAACGTTAAGGGTAGAGCCGGCTCTTGACCCAAGGCGACGCCGCGTCGGTGCGGGTGAACTGCAAACGGTCGTGCAAGCGGAACGGACGGTCGCGCCAGAATTCGATCGAAAGCGGGACCAACCGGTAGCCGCGCCAATACTCAGGCCGGGGCACCTCGCCCACGCCATACTTCAGCGCGTACTCGGCGATGCGCTTTTCCAGCGCGAGCCGATCCTCAAGCGGGCGAGACTGCCGGCTGGCCCACGCGCCAAGACGCGCGCCGCGGTCCCGGCTCCGGAAGTACGCGTCGGCCTCGGCGTCGGAGACAGGCTCAATCGTGCCGCGCACGCGGACCTGGCGGCGCAAGCTCTTCCAGTAGAACGCAACAGCCGCGCGGGCGTTCTCTTCCAGCTGGCGGCCCTTCGCGCTCTCCGCATTCGTGTAGAAGACAAAGCCGCTGTGGTCGAAGCCCTTCATCAACACCATGCGCACGTCGGGAAACCCCGATGCGTCCGCCGTGGCCAGCGCCATGCCGTTGGGGTCGCTTGGCTCCTTTTCCTTGGCGTCCTTGAACCAGAGTTCGAACAGCGCGAACGGCTCGTTCTCCGCAAACAGCGCCGCGTCATCGGGCGGCGGCGCGGCGCTCGGATCGTACTTGGGCGAAGGCGGAATGAGATCGTCGCCGGACATCAAAGGGCTCGCATGAATTCGAAGCGCGCGGCGCGCTCGAGCAGTGTCGTATCCGCCGTGACCAGGACGGCGTCGACGCGCGACGCGCACGCAATGTACATGCAATCCTGCAGGTTGTGTCTGATCTGCACCGCTATCCGAGCCGCTTCTTCGAGCAAGGACCGATCGGAGACATATCGCACCCGCCGTTCAGACAGCAGCGAAAAGCACGACGCGAGCCGCTCCTTCGCGTCGTCTTCGCCAATACTGCCGGTGCGGAAACGCCGGGCAATCGCCGCCGCTGTTTCAACTCGGAGCAGCTCCGGCGCGCAAATGGCGCCCGCCGTCCGCAGCCATTCCCGCGCCCGGTCAGAACCCGCTTCCTCCAGGAGCCACTTCACCGCGACCGACGCGTCCGGCACGACCGCGCCGGTCATCCGCGCCGATCCCGGTCCGTTCGAATGCCAGGTGTGCTGTCGGGCAACACGCCGTACTTGTCGCGCATCCGCGCCAGGCCCTGTTCGACCTCAAGGATCATCGCGCGGCGTTCCTGACTGAGATACTCACCCAGCACTCGCCGCAGCTGCTCCTCCAGGCTGATGCCTTCGGCTTCCGCCATGCGCTGGTAGGTTTCGCGCACGCCGTCGTCCAGGTTCCGGATCTTCACGTCGGCCATATGCGCAAAGTAGCACGGGCTTGCGTTGGGGTCACGTCCCCATGGGCCCAGATTGCCCGTCGCTCCGTATCGTGGCACTGCCGGACTCCATGTCCCACAACACGTTTGGCCACCTCTTCCGCGTTACGACTTGGGGCGAAAGCCATGGGCCGGCGCTGGGGTGCGTGGTCGATGGCTGCCCCCCCGGGCTGCCGCTGACGGCCGCCGACATCCAGTTCTGGCTGAACCGCCGCGCGCCTGGGCAGAGCCGCTTCGTCACACAACGGCGCGAACCCGACGAGGTGAAGATCCTGTCCGGCGTCTTTGAAGACGACCGCACCGGCGGTCCTGTAACCACCGGGGCGCCGATCTCGCTCCTGATCGACAATGTCGATCAGCGGGCGCGCGACTATGACGACATCCGCGACCTCTATCGCCCGGGTCACGCGGACTATGTCTATGACGCCAAATACGGCGTGCGCGACTATCGCGGCGGCGGGCGCTCGTCCGCGCGCGAGACCGCCGCGCGCGTCGCCGCCGGCGCCGTGGCGCGGCGCATCTTGGGCGGCGAGATCGCCATTCGCGCAGCGGTGATTCAGATCGGCAAGCTTGCCATCGACCGCGCGCGCCGGGATTGGGCGGAGACCGAGAACAACCCCTTCTGGGCGCCCGACGCGCAGATCGTGGCGCAATGGGAAAAACTGCTCGACGATATCCGCAAGGACGGCAATTCCGTGGGCGCCATCGTGGAAATCGAGGCGACCGGCGTTCCCGCAGGCTGGGGCGCGCCGGTCTATGGCAAGCTCGACGCGGAGTTGGCGAGCGCGCTTATGAGCATCAACGCCGTCAAGGGCGTGGAGATCGGCGCGGGCTTCGCAGCAGCGGCTCTGACCGGCGTGGAGAACGCCGATGAAATGCGCGCAGGCGCCGATGGCCCGGCCTTTCTCTCCAACATGGCCGGGGGCGTTTTGGGCGGGATTTCAACCGGTCAGCCAATTGTCGCCCGCATCGCGGTGAAGCCGACCTCCTCGATCCTCACCCCGCGCAAAACCATCACCCGCGATGGCCAGAACGCGGAGATCTCCACCAAGGGCCGGCACGACCCCTGCGTCGGCATCCGCGCCGCGCCGGTGGCCGAAGCGATGGTGGCCTGCGTGCTGGCCGACGCGATGTTGCGCCACCGGGGCCAGACCGGGCGCTGATCGGTTCCACTTGCCTCGAGCCAAGATTGCCGCCATCGACGACGCGACAAAACGCTTGGGACGCGGCGCGGGCCGCCGCGAAGGGTAGAACATGGCTGAAGCAACAGCGTCCAAAGGCATCCTTGGCTGGATCGAGCGCGCGGGAAACAAGCTTCCCGACCCCGTCTTCATCTTCTTCTGGCTGATGGGCTTTCTGATTGTCGGATCGGTCATCGCTGCGGCGACCGGCTACTCGGCCATCCACCCAACGCAGATCGACGAGGAAACGGGCCAGCGCGCCGTGATCGCGGCGACAAGCCTGCTGTCGCCGGAAAACATCCAGCGGCTCTGGGTCGAGATGCCCGCGACGTTCACCCACTTCCATCCGCTGGGCTACGTGCTCGTCGTGATGCTGGGCGCAGGCGTCGCCGAGCGCTCGGGGCTCTTCGCCAGCGCCATGCGCGCGGGCGTGCGCGACGCGCCGAAATTCCTGTTGACCCCCGCCGTCGCCTTTGTCGGCATGATGGGCAACCTGGCCGCCGACGCGGCCTACGTGGTGCTCATTCCGCTGGCCGGCGTGCTCTATGCGGCGGCCGGGCGCCACCCTGTGGCGGGCATCGCCGCGGCGTTCGCGGGCGTGTCTGGCGGGTTTTCCGCCAATCTGCTGCCGGGCCAACTCGACGCGCTGTTGTTTGGGATCACGCAGGCCTCGGTCGAGGCATCGGGGCTGCACCCAGGCTGGGTCGCCAACATCGCCGGCAATTGGTTCTTCATCGCCGCGATGCTCGTGGTCTTCTTGCCGGTGATCTGGTTCGTGACCGACGCCATCATCGAACCGCGGCTCAAGAAATTCTCGCCGCCGGATGGCGAAGCGATGACCAATCTCGGCGACGCCAATGCGCCGCTGACGGCGACCGAGAAAAAGGGCTTGGGCCGCGCTGGCATCGCCACGCTCTTCATCGTCGCGCTTTGGGCGTTGTTCGTCTTCATGCCCGGCACGCCGCTGATCAACGAGGACGCCGAGATCGCGCAGGCGCGGCTGACGCCGTTCTACCAATCGCTGGTGGCCGGCTTCTTCCTCTTGTTCCTGGCGGCCGGCTGGGCCTACGGCGCCGCGGTTGGAACCATCAAGAACCACCGTGACGCAGTAAAAATGATGTCCGGCGCGATGGGCGATCTCGCCTATTATCTCGTGCTCGCCTTCGCCGCGGCGCACTTCGTCGCCATGTTCAACTGGTCGAACCTCGGCCTCATCTTCGCAATCCAAGGCGCAGACGCGATCGAAGCTTCGAATTTGCCGACGCCGACATTGCTCGTGCTGATCGTCGGCTTCGCGGCATTGATCAACTTGGTCATCGGCTCCGCCAGCGCCAAGTGGGCGCTGATGGCGCCGGTGCTGGTGCCGATGATGATGCTGCTGGGCGTCTCCCCGGAGATGTCGACGGCCGCCTACCGCGTCGGCGACGGCGCCACCAACATCATCACCCCGCTCATGGTCTACTTCCCGCTGGTGCTAACGTTCTGCCAGCGCTGGCGTACCGACTTCGGCCTCGGCAGCCTCACGGCCACGATGATCCCCTACTCGATCTGGATCCTGGTGATCGGCATCCTGCTGACCTTCGGCTGGGTCTATCTCGACCTGCCGCTCGGGCCCGGCGCCGTGGTCGACTACACGCTGCCGCAGGCGCCTGCGCCGCAGCAATGAGCCCCCGCCAGCGCTTAGGCGGGCGACCGCCTAAGCGCCGTGGGCGCTGTCGCGTACGGTGCGCACGATGTGATCGCCGATCGCCGCCGCCACTTCGGGCTGGTCGAAGTAGGTGGTGTGGATCAGGCTGTTCCACGTCATCGCATCGGTCGTGAGCGAGGTGAGCGAGGCGCTGGAATCGCCGCCAACGCTGAACAGCGCCCAGCGGTACTTGTCGATCAGCGCGCCCGCCGCGCCGTTGGCGGCCGTTTGCATGCGCGCGGCGCACTCTCCCGACAGCACCAATTCCTGAGTCGCGTGGGTGTGCGACCTGGGCGAGACGTTGCACAGCACCTGATCGCCGTCGCGCCCCATCGCTACTCCGCGCAGCACGCCGCCGACGAAGCGGTTCATCGGCGCACGCACGCCAAGCTCCTGGAAGCCGCCCACGAGCCAGCGATAGCCCAGATAGACAGCCGTGAAGATCGCCGGCGCCGCCATGAGACTGAGGAGCGCTACGGTCAGGATATTGCTGGCGACATCCTCGTCGGCATTTGTCGTGTTGAAGCTCATCATGTCAGCCAAGCCGAAGCTATAAAGAATCGGGTTCGCCAGACCAACGATCAGCACGCCGAGAACGCCCATGGAGATCGCTGTAGCGCGCGAGCTTCGGAACATCGATCCACGCGGGAACGGCTCCAGATTCAGCTCTTCAACCCGCTGCAAGAACGAGATTGCTTCGTCGTTCTGGTGCCAGATGGCGAACACCGACGTGCGCGTGCGCCCGCCGGTGCGCGGGCGCAGGATGCGACGGATGCCCTGGCGCGACATGTTCAGCATGAACAATGTACAGGGGATGATCAGCGCCAACAGCGCGATCATCACGTAGCCCTCCTGCTGTGAGGTGAGCTCCATCTCGTTCTGGCCGCTGATGACATCGTACGCCAAGTACGCGGCGAGCGGCGGAATGAAGATCGCGCTGCCCCAGGCGATGATCAGAAAGATGATGCCCGCGAGTTTCTGCGGCCATGCGGTCTTGATGTTGAAGAACGGCGTGCCGACCGTCGTCAGACTATCGAACTTTTCCAAGTTGGCGCTGCGGCGCAGGCCCCACTTCAGCAACACCGCCGCGTCGTTGGCGACGTTGCCGCCATGGCTGTGGCCGATCACGTGAATGCTGTCGTATCGGCGGAAGAGGCCGCGCAGCCGGTTGGCGAGCCGGTTGGCGGCGCGCTCGCGATCCCAGGCGCTGTTCGCGCCCGACCAGAGGTGGGGAACGATGTCCGCCCCGACCCCCTGGGCGCCGAGATGCTGCAACAGGCGCGTGCAGAATTGCGAGCCGCGCTGAAACCACTTGTCCCCGTCCGGACCTTCCGCCGTATCGCCGGTGCCGTGCACGGTGACGATGGCGACCTTGCTTTCTGCCATGGCCATTCCCCCTGGGCCGCCAGCTAACCACCCTGCCCGCGCCCGGGCAATCGCGCACACGCGTCAGCGGCGATCCCGGGCGGCCTCGATCCGGTTTTTCAGCATGGCCTGAAACAGGGCGTCGTACGTGAGCCGGCGAACAATCACCGCGGCCGCCCCCTCGTCTACGAGATCGGCGCTGAGCGCGGCCCAGTCGGCGTATCTGCCCGTGTCGGCCAACTCATAAGCACGCTTGCGCAATGGCGCGAGCAGGTCGTCGGTCATTGCAGGCGAACGCCACCGAGAGCCGTCGCGTTCCGCGTTCGCCGCTGGGCGCGCGGAACTCCAGGCGCAGTCGGCGGTTGTCGCGCAAAGGGGTGCGCCCATGCTCGAAGATCGTCCAATGCTCAAAGACCGCCTGCACGCAAGCGCCGTCTTTTCCGGCATCGCCATCGCCGCGGTTGCGGGCTTTGAGCTTGTCATCACCGGCAGTCTCGATGCGATCACGCCCAACTTCGGCGAGGCCCGGGAGAGCGCGTCGCACGCGCGCAGCGCGGCGATTACGCCCTGGGCGGCGGACGCCTACACGGCGGCGCCAACGTCGCTGCCGCAGCTCCCGCCCGACATCGTCAGCGCGCCGGACAGTTCCGAAGGCGGCCTCGCCGGCGAGGTTGACGCGCCCCCAGCCCCGGAGCCAAGCGGCGTGGACCTGCGCGCGCAGATCGACGCGCTCTATGAGCAAGGCGCGGCCTATGCCGGCGACCTCGCTATCGAAGCCGCCGGGCCGGACACGCCCTTCTGAGAAAATTTCGCCGAAGTAACCGTCGGCGCAATACGCCGGATTGGCGAACGCCACAAACGCAGGTACTAATTCTGGATCGTCAATCGCAGCCGGAGCCCTGCGATGCCTGCACGCTTGCCCGCCCCACGCGTTTTATTGTCCCGAGCGCGCAGAAGGCTCCGCGCGTTGGTAACCGGCGCCCCGGCGCTAGGGCGCAAGGTCGGGGCCTGGGCGCAACAGAGCTGGGCCGCGTTGCGAACCGATCCTGCCGCGCGCGACCGCGCCCTGGGGCGGACCGTGTTCGCCGCCATTTTTGGCTTCTTCGTTGTCAGCGTCGACTACCTCATCACCGGCGGGCCGGACTGGAATCCCGGCGCCGCGCCGGCGCCGCGCGTGATCGCGCAAGACCGCGTCGAGGCCACGGTGTTCACACCCGCCTTTGCGCCGCCGCCCGTGCTCCAAACCGCGACCCTCGAAGCGGGCGACTACAGCCTCACGACCGAGACGCTGCTGGGCGGCCCGGAGATGATCCTCGCCAGCGCCGAGGGCGCGGGCGAAGCGCGCGCGGTCGAGGCGGCCTACACGCCGATAGCGCAGATCGAGCCGGACGCGAAGCTGAAGGGCGTCGCCGCCGTGATCAGCGTTTCCGCAAGCGCAGCACTTTGGTGAGAAAGCCGGTCTCGGTTTCCTCGAGATCGAAGCCCGCTTCGCCGAACAGCGCCGCGAAGTCCTCTTTCAGGTAAGAGCTGAAATACGGCTCGTGGAAGCCCACCGGGAAGTATTCCAGCATGCGGTCGAGATCGGCGGCGTCGCCGGTCTGGATCGAATCCGCCAACACCAGCACGCCGCCAGGGCTTAGCACGCGCGCCATTTCGCGCGCCACGTCACGGCGTACGCGCGGCGGCAATTCGTGGAAAAGATAGACGCAGGTGAGCGCATCGAAGCTCTCCGCCTCGAACGGCGCCTGCTCGGCTGCGCCAGCGACGATGTCCACCTGCGAGAACGCCGCGAGCCGGGCGCGCGCCGCTTCGCAATAAGCAGGCGAAAGATCGAGCCCCGTCGCCTTGATACGCGGGAACGCCGCCAGCACCTGGGCAAGGAAGCGCCCGTTGCCGGACGCCACATCGAGCAAGCGCACGCGGCGCTGATCGGTGCCGCGGATGGCGCGCGCGAGCGAGCCCACCGCGAGGCGGCGCATCGCATCGGCGGCCCCGCCGAACAGGATCTCCACCTGTGTGTCGTAGAGTTTGGCGCTGTCTTCCGAGAGCCAGCCGCCGGTCTGGTAGTGGAAATTCTGCAAATAGTAGGTTGGGTAGCGACCGGGCTCGGCCGCTTCGCGCACCTCCGCGCCGTCCCGTTGCAGCCGGCGCGCATCGACGCGCGGCAGATCGGCAAAAAAACGCGCCGAATTGCGCAACGCCGCCACCGCGCGCGCGAGGCGAATGTCGTCCGGCGCGGGATAGAGCCCCGCTTCGATATTGGTGCGGTCCTTGGCGAAGAGATCGAGGAAGGCGGCGCGAATGCGGCCCGGATCGCCTTCTTCGGCTTGCGGTTCGAACTTCGGCTCGCCGGGGCGGTTGAACGGCCCCGACACGCGCCGCGCCATCAGATACTGGCTCATGTACCAGGCCACGCGCGCGCCTTGCGCAGCAGCGTATCGGGCGCGGCCAAGATCGCGCTTCAAGCTCATGGGGCCAGTGTAGCGGGCATGCTCACCCGCCTCCACCCGCGCGCGCGTCGCACGTGCAGGTTCTTGTGACTTTGCCTCCGGTGGGAGGCGGGGCACCGGTGGTTGCAGGTTGGAGCGCGCGGCTCCGCCGCGCATGCGGGCCGGAGGCCCGCGGTCCAACCTCCGCCGCGCGCGTTGGTGCTTTGCGCGCGCTGCTTCAGCGCCCCGACTTCTTCACCCGTTTCCGCCTCTTCGCCGGCGGTGTTTCCAGCGGCGTGGGCCATTGGACGATGCGCTTCATCAAGCCGGGGATTTTCAGCCGGCCTTCGGGGCGCGTACGATTGCGCGCCGAGGCGTTGGCGATGTGCACGGTTTCCGGGTCGCCGGACACAAGCGGGTGCCACCAGAAGAGATCCTGCCCTTCGCTAACAAGCCGGTAGGCGCAAGTGCGCGGCAGCCAGTCCAGTTTCGGCACATTCTTCGGCGTCAGCTGCACGCAATCGGCGACGTGCTTCTTGCGGTTGGGATAGTCGCTGCAGCCGCACGCCTTGGTGTCGAACATCTTGCAGGAGACGTCGGTGAGATAGAGTTGGCCGGTGTCGGCGTCTTCGAGGCTGATCACGCAGCATTTGCTGCAGCGGTCGCAGAGCGCTTCCCACTCGCGGTGGTTCATCTCGGCGAGCGTCTTCTTGCGCCAATAGCCGTTTTCGAGCGGCGCGCCGTCGTCGATGGGCTGCTTGGGCCGGCGATCGAGGAGCGTAATTTTTCTCATCGCTCCAGCGCCCCGACGATTTCCACGTGCGGGCTCCAGCGGAATTGATCGACGGGCGTGATGCGCGTCAGCGTGAAGCCGTGCTCGACCAGCACTTTCACGTCGCGCGCGAAGCTGGCTGGTTCGCACGAGACGTAGGCGAGCCGCCGGATCGGCGCGCGCGCGATCTGCTCGGCTTGCAGTTTCGCGCCAGAGCGCGGCGGATCGATCACGGCGGCGTCGAACTTCTTCATCTCCAGACTCGAGAGCGGCGTACGCAAGAGATCGCGGCGCAGAGTCTGCACCTCCTTCAGAGCCCCTCCCGCGCCGTCGGCGGCGCGCTTCAGCGCCGCGAGCATCTCAGCGTCGGATTCCGCCGCCAATACTTCCGCGAACTCCGCCGCCCGCAACGCGAACGTGCCGATGCCCGAGAACAGATCGATCACCCGCTTGGCGCCGGCGAGCGCCTCGAGCGCGAGACGCGCCAGCGTCTCTTCGCCCAATGCGGTGGGTTGCAAGAATGCGCCCGGCGGCGGCGCCACGAGCGCCAAGCCCATGCGCAGCATGGGCTTGGCGCGCTCGACGATCGGTTCGCCGTCGATGGACAGGCGTGCAAGATTGAGCGCATCGGCGATGGCGCTGAGCTTCTCAAGCGCGGCGCGGTGCAAGAGATCAACCCGCCCCGCGCCCTTGATGGCGACGTCCACGCCGGAATCGGTCAGCAGACATTGCAGCGTGATCTCGCCGCGCTGCGGCAGCGTGAGCTCCGCCAGGGGCCCGAGCTTCAGCACCACCGCTTCGAGTTCGGGCGCCAGCACCGGGCAGTGCGCGATCAGCGTCAGGCGCGCGCCGCCACGTTCTATGAAGCCGATGCGCACCTGCCCGCGTTCGCGCGCGGCGTGCACGGCGGCGCGGCGGCGGCCCGCGCCCCAGGCCGGGATCGCGGCGTCCACAACAGCGCCGCCCAGGCCGCGTTTGGCCATTGCTTGGACGACCAGGTCGCGCTTCCAGGCGAGGTACGGCGCTTCCCGCCAGTGCTGAAGCTGGCAGCCGCCGCAGCGGCCGAAATGGCGGCAAACCGCCTCCTGACGCTCGGCGCTCGCCGCGAGCACCTCGAGCAGCTCGGCGCGGTCGCCGGTGACCCGGGCGCGGATGCGCTCGCCCGGCAACGCGAAGGGGGCGTAGATCGGCCCGCGTTCTCCCTCGGCGGTTGAATCGCCCCGCGCGCCCATGGCGGCGACCTCCAGCACCCGCTCTTCCGAGACGGGAGGGTCACGCGTCTGCGCCCCGGTGGGGCGCGCGCGGCCGAGGCGGGAGGTGCGCTTCATGTGCCGTTCAGCTTGGTTCTGCTTTCCTCAGCCCCGACAGACAGGAGCCCGTCATGCGAGGTCAAGCCTTCATCGCCGCCGCGGCCGTAGCGGCCGCCCTCGTTGTGGCGGCGCAGCCCGCAGCGGCACAGCAATACCGCAGCTACCATGACGAGCACGTCTCCAACCAGCAGGCGTGTCAGCAATCGCGCAATAACCGCACCCTGACGGGCGTCATCATCGGCGGCATCGCCGGCGCGGTGCTCGGCCGTGAAGTGGCCGACCGCGGCGTCCGCGGCGAAGGCGCGCTTCTGGGCGCGGTCGTCGGCGCCACCGCCGGCGGCGCCATCGGCCGCAACACCGCCGATTGCCGCGACGTGCCGGAAGGCAGCTACGATCCGTACTCAGGCCGCCCATACCCCGGCGCGCCCTACGACGGCGACGAAAATCCCTATTACCAAGGCGACGACGATGACGATCTCGCCGGCGGCCCGTACAGCCAGTCCGGCTATCGCGGAAGCGACGATGACTGCCGCTGGGGCGAACTGCGCACCGTCGACCGCCGCGGCCGCGAACGCAGCGAACAAGTCTGGATGTGCCGCGACCGCGATGGCGTCTGGCGCCCGGCCTAGCAATTTTGGAAGTGAACCCTCGTACGCAGTGACTGAACCCCGGCTTCGGCCGGGGTTTTTCTTTGTCAGCGCCGGAAGTGCGCCAGAATCTCGAGATTGCCGTCGCCGCCGCGAATTGGTGAATGCATCGAAGCGGAGTGTGCGAAGTCTTCAAGGCCGTCCAACGCATCGATAGCCAACGCAGCTGCGGCGCGCGCGTCTTCCTCGCCCAGCACGCCGCCTTTGCCGGGGCCCGCCTCGAATTGCGGTTTGATCAGCACAACGAGGTCGGCGCGCTCGGCGGCAAGCGCAAGCGGCGTGGCGAGCACCTTGGCCGCGCCGATGAAGCTGGCGTCGCAGACGATGAGCGTGGGCGCCTCGGCGATCAGCTCTCGAGTCAGACTGCGCGCGTCGGTGCGTTCGAGATTGACGACGCGCGGATCGCCGCGCAGCGACGCATGCAATTGGCCGTGACCGACATCGACCGCATAGACGCGCGCGGCGCCGCGGGCGAGCAGCACGTGGGTGAAGCCGCCGGTGGACGCGCCAACGTCGAGACACACGCGCCCGCTCGGATCGACGCCAAACGCATCGAGCGCCGCCGCAAGCTTCACGCCGCCGCGCGAGACCCAGGGATGGGCCGGCGTGACCTCCAGGACCGCATCTTCCGCGATCAAGTCCGAGGGCTTCGCTACCACCGCGCCATCGGCCAGCACCCCGCGCGCTTCGATCGCCGCACGCGCCTTGGCGCGGCTCTCAGCGAGGCCGCGCGCCACCAGCAGCAAGTCCGCGCGGATGCGGGTCATGGCGCTCTCCTGAAGCGGTCCCGCGGATGTGGCAAGCGACGCTTCACGCGACGGAAGGCGCTTGCGCCGCCCCCGCCCGGCGCGCAAGGCTCCGCCGCCACGGCAGAGGGAGACGCAAGATGGGGATTTCACGGCGCGCGCTGGTGGCGCAGGGGGTGGCGCTGGGCGGACTGGCTGCGTGCCAGGGCGCACAAGGAACGCCGTCGGATGCGCTCGGCGAGTCAGACGCTGTCGGACTGGCGGCGCGCATTCGCGCCGGTGAGGTCAGCGCGCAGGAGGCGTTGGAAGCCGCGATCGCGCGCAGCGAGCGCGTCAATCCGCAACTCAATTTCATCGCCTCGCCAACGTACGAGTTTGGGCGCGCGCGCGCCACGGCGGAGCTTTCCGGACCGTTCGCGGGCGTGCCGACCCTGATCAAGGACCTGATGCCGATCACCGGCCTGCCAACCAAGTACGGCTGCCGCGCATTCGCTGACTTCGTCGCGCAGGAGCAATCGCCCTACGCCGACACGCTGCTGGCCTCCGGCCTGCTGCCGTTCGGCAAGTCCACCACGCCCGAGTTCGGCCTGACGGCGACGACCGAACCATTGCTGGGCGGGGCCACCAAGAATCCGTGGGACGTCACCCGCAGCAGCGGCGGTTCGTCCGGCGGCGCGGCGGTGGCGGTGGCGGCCGGCGTCGTGCCGGTCGCGCACGCAAGCGACGGCGGCGGTTCGATCCGCATTCCGGCGTCCTGCAACGGCGTGTTCGGCCTCAAGCCCTCGCGCGGCCGCAGCGTGCCGAGCGGACGCCCGGACCCCGGCATCGACATTTCCGTCAGCGGCTGCGTCAGCCGCAGCGTGCGCGACACGGCGGCTTGGCTCGCCGTCACCGAGCAGCAAGGCGCGAGCGCGACCTTCGCCCCGGTCGGCGTCGTCGAAGGCCCTATTCAGCAGCGCTTGCGCATCGGCGTCGACATCCTCAATGCGCTCGGCCACGAGCCCGACGCCGAAGTCCGCGCCGCCATCGAGTCGACGGCGGAGCTGTGCCGCTCGCTGGGCCATACGGTCACGGAGTTCCGCGCGCCGGTGAACGGCCGGCAATTCTCCGACGACTTCATCCTGCTGTGGGCCAACGGCGCGGCCGAGGTCGTTGCGCTGGTGCAAAGCATGGCGCCGACCGGCGCGCCGCTCGATCAGTTGCTCGAGCCGCTCACGATCGAACTGGGCGAGCACGCCCGCCGGCAAGGCCCGCGCGCCTTGCAAGCCGCCATCGCCCGGCTGCGCGCGGTCGAAGCGGCGTACGCCGCGATGTTCGGCGACATCGACGTCTATCTCACGCCGGTCCTGGCCAAGCCGCCGGTGGCGCTCGGCACGATCGACGGCGCCAAAGGCATGGCCGTGTTCGCAACCCTTTCGGATTACGTCGGCTACACGCCGTTGCAGAACATCGCCGGCGCGCCGGCCATGAGCGTGCCGCTCGCCTGGTCGGCGGGCGGGCTGCCGATCGGCTCGCACTTCTCGGCCCCCAAGGGCGAGGAACGCCGGTTGCTGGAACTCGCGTTCGAGTTGGAGCAGGCGCGTCCCTGGGCTTCACGGAAGCCCGCCGTGAACGCAGGATGAAGCGTGATTCCACACTCCCGCCCTGTTTGAAGGCTACCCGGCGGCCATGAAGATTCGCAGCGTTCTTTGCGCCCTGGCCGTGGCCGCCGCCGCCGCCGCGACGCCGGCGGCGGCGCAGCAGCAGCGGCCGCGCCCGCAGCCGCAACAACCCGCCGAGGGTCAGCCCCTGCGCGGCGAAGAATGGTACCGCGCTCAGCTCGTCGAGCTGGCGCAGGTTCTCGGCGGCGCACACTACCTGCGCATTCTGTGCGACGGCCGCGGCGACCAACGCTGGCGCGACTACATGCGCGGCGTGATCCAGCGCGAGCCGAACTACAACGCGCTGCTGGTCGAGGGCTTCAACCGCGGCTACCGCGAAGAAGAAGAGCGCTTCGCCGTCTGCGACGCGACCACGCGCCAGATGGAAGCGGAGTTGCGCGCGCGCGGTCTGCGCGTGGCGCAAGGCCTCTCGGCGCGGCACGCCGACCGCTGATGGAAGAGAGCGAGCAAAAGCGGCGCGCGCTCGAACTGATGCTCGACGCGTGGGACAAGGCCCTCAGCGAAGGCGCCGAGCCGGAGATCGTGGCCTCCGTCGCGATCTATTCGGCGCTGTCGGACCTAGTCGACCGCTTTGGCGTCGACGCCGTCGCCGAATTCTGCGCCACGCTGCCGGAGCGCGTGCGCGCAGGCGAGTTCACGCTCGGATCGGACACGTAAGCGCGCTCAGCGCTTCGCCCAGATCGCTTCGAGCCAGTCGCGATCCGGCATGCCTGCCCATTCGGCGCCGGCGCGCGCCAGAAACAGATGTCGCACGATCTCGGCTTGGCGTTCGATGTTGTACGCCGAGAGTTTCAGACCCTTGCGTGGCGCGTACACGTACGCGCGCTTGCCGATCGCGCCGAGCTTGGCGTGCGCCAGCACCACGCCGCACGCCGCCTGCCAGACATGCGTAAGCTCGTGCACGAACCAGCCCTGATCCTCGATCGAGGCGCGGGCGAAGTCGCGCGCGGCGCGCCAGCGGGAGAAGACAATCGTCCGTCCCAGCGGCACCATCGCGCCGAAACCTAACGCCGCGGGGGCCTGATAGATGCGCACGCGCGGCCACGCGATCTCGTCCGCGAACAGCGTGCGCCCGAGCGCGACTTCGCCTTCGGTGAGACTGCGCCGCTCGCCGGCGGCCATGAAGCCCGCGTCCATGCCAGCTAGTATGGCCCCGCGCACGCAGGCGACAAGTGACGGAAACTTGGGTAAATTACAGCAATGACAGCGCCATTCGAAGTCCTGGTGGGGCGGATCGAGACGTTGGGCGTCGACGCCGTCGTCAACGCCGCCAATCGCGAATTGGCGCCGGGCTCGGGCGTCGACGGCGCGTTGCGCGCCGCGGCCGGGCCGGAGTTGACAAAGCTCACCCAGCGGCTCGGGCCGATCAAGCCCGGTGAAGCGGTGATCACGCCGGGCTTCAAGTTGCCGGCCAAGTTCGTCATTCACACCGCCGCGCCGAAATGGACCGACCCGGGGCCGGAGGGCGAGAAGGTCGCGGGGCTGGCGAAGTGCTACATGTCGTCGGTGAAGCTGGCGGCGTCGCGCAAATTCCGCTCGCTGGCGTTTCCCTGCCTCGGCACCGGCATCTACGGCTGGCCGCGCGGCTTTGCCTGCAGCATCGCCATCGCCGCGTGCGAACAAGCGTTGGAGACCGCGCCCGCGCTCAAACGCATCGTGTTCTGCTGCTTCACCGAAGACGACGCAGAACTCTATCGCGCCGGGCTGAAGGACGACTGATCAGCCCGGCTGCATGGTTTCGAGGAAGCGTATCGGCGCGCCGGTGCTTGGCGTGACGACCTCGCCTTCGCTCATCACCACCTGCCCGCGGATCACGGTGGCCATCGGCCAGCCTTTCGCCTCGAAGCCGTCGAATGGCGTCCAGCCGCAGCGCGTCGCTTGATCCTCTGCGCGGATGACGCGCCGCGCTTTCATGTCGACGATGGTGAAATCCGCGTCGTAACCGAGCGCGATGCGGCCCTTGCCTTCGATGCCGAACACACGCTGCGGCCCATGGCTGGACAGATCGACGAAGCGCGCCAGGCTCAGGCGTCCCTCGTTCACGTGCGTGAGCATCACCGGCACCAGCGTTTGCACGCCCGGCATGCCGGAAGGCGACTTCGGGTACGGCAGCTGCTTTTCCTCGCGCGTGTGCGGCGCGTGGTCGGTAGCGATGATGTCGACCACGCTTTGCGAGACGCCGAGGAACCAAAGCGCGGCCAAATCCTGGGCATAGCGGATCGGAGGGTTCATCTGCGCGAAGCCGCCCAGGCGCTGGTAGATCTCGGGACCGGCGAAGGTCAGGAATTGCGGCAGCGTCTCGACGGTGGCGACGTCCTTCGCCGTCGCCAGGAATTCCATCTCGATCGCGGAAGAAACGTGCAGCACGTGCACGCGCTTGCCGTACTTGCGCGCGGCGGCGACGAGGCGCTGCACGGCGATAAGCCCCGTCTGATCGTCGCGCACCTCGGGGTGGCTGGTCCAATCGCCTTCGCGCGCCAATGGCTTGCGGGCATTCAGGCGATCTTCGTCTTCCGCGTGAAACGCGCCGCGGCGGTTGATGTTCTTGACCACGCGATCCAGGCCGTCGTCGTCGCCGACAAGCAGCGTGCCGGTGGAGGAGCCCATGAACGTCTTTACGCCGCAGCACCCCGGCAGCCGCTCGAGTTCGCCGAGTTGCTCGGCATTCTCGGCGGTAGCGCCGATATAGAACGCGTGATCGACGTGCGCGCGGCCCTTGGCGCGCCGCAACTTGTCGGCAAGCGCCTCGGCGCTCGACGTCGGCGGCGCGGTGTTGGGCATCTCGAACGCAGCCGTGACGCCGCCCAGCGCCGCCGCGCGGGTGCCGGTTTCGAGGTCTTCCTTGTGCTCGTTGCCGGGTTCGCGGAAGTGCACCTGGGTGTCGATGACGCCCGGCAGGACATGCAAGCCCGTAGCCTTGATCTCCACGTCGCCGTCGAAACGCGAGAGGTCGCCGATGGCGGCGATGCGCCCGGCGACGACGCCGATGTCGGCCAGCCCTTCGCCGGCGTGGTTCACCACCGTGCCGCCGCGAATGACGAGGTCGAACGTGTTCATCTGAGGCCTCCGGCGTGCAGCAGGTCGAGCGCGGCCGCTTCCACGGCGTCGATGGACACATCCTCCATCGCCGCGCGCGCGTCCAGCGGCGCCAGCGTCGCCGCCGCTTCGAAGCTTCGCCCGCGCAGCGTCCGCGTGCGCGGCCCAACCGGCGCGCGCACGCGTTCGTCGGTAGGACCGAACAGGGTAAGCGTCGGCGCCGCCATGGCCGCGGCGATATGGGTCAGCGCATTGTCGTTGCCGATGCAGAGCGTGGCGCGCTCAGCAAGCGCGGCGGCGGTGAGCAGATCGCATCCCTCGCCCAGGTCCGTGGCGGCGACGCCGTCCGCGTCGAGACTCGAAACGATCGCCCGCGTAATCGCCGCGTCGCGCCGCGCCGCGCCAAGCACCAGGATGCGCGCGCCGACGAGCGGGCCGTCGGCCAGCCGGCGCGCGACGGCGGCGTAGCGTTCGCCGGGCCAGCGCTTCGCCTCCGCCGCACCGCCAGGCGCCAGCAGAAGCAAGCGCGCCCCTTCCGGCGCCGTTTTGGCCGCACCCGCGCGCGCAGCGTCGTCGAGCCAAAGCTTCGGCAGCGCGCGCTCAGCGCCGACAGCTTCGGCCCAATCTTCGCTCAAGTGGCGCAGATGCGCCGGTGGCTTCAGCGCGACGCGGCGCGCCGCCGGCATGGCGCGGCCAAGGAAACCGCCGCGTCCGTCGATGACGAGATCGTAACGGGCGCGCGCCAATTCCATCCATGCGCGCCAATGCTGGGCGATGCCCGCGTCCGTCGCCACCGCACGGGCGGCGACGAGCCCCGGCACGGCGCGGAACAGCGGCGCGGACTCCGGGCTCGCGAGCACGGTGACGGCGTCGCCCTCGCTGAGCACGTGCGCCAGCGCGCCGGTGGCGAGCACCGTTTCACCGAGATCGGCGGGGGCCAGAAACAGGATCGACGCCATGCGAGAGCGGGTTAGGCGCGAGGCCGGTAAATGCCAAGTCAACACGCGCCGAAGGGTTGCGTGCGCGTGCGCGCAAGGCCAAACGTCTGGCCATGGCCGGCCCCTATCGCCTCGACCGCGCGCTGATTCGCGTCTCCGGGCCGGACGCCGTGCCGTTCCTCGACAATCTGCTGACCCAGGATGTGACGCGGCTTGCCGAAGCGGGCGTCCTCTACGCCGCGCTGCTCACGCCGCAGGGCAAAGCGATCGCCGACATGCTGCTGTGGAACGATGCCGGAGACGGGGTGCTGCTCGAAACCGCCCCCGCGCGCGCCGCCGATCTTGTGCGGCGGCTGGCGATGTACAAGTTGCGCGCGCAAGTCAGAATTGAAGATGTGAGCAGGCAGTTTCCGGTGCTGTGGTCGCCTGAGCGTTTCCCAAGCGCCGCCGCCGATCCACGCTTGCCGGAATTGGGTTGGCGCGAGGTGTCAGCTCTACCGCCGGAGCAAATCAACCTGCCGGCGGGCGAAGAAGCGTTCGATGCGCTTCGCCTCGCGCTGGGCGTCCCCGATCTTGCGCGCGACGCCCAGGCGGAAGAAGTGTTCGCGCTCGAAGCGCTGCTCGAAGAACTCAACGGCGTCGACTTCCGGAAGGGCTGCTTCGTCGGCCAGGAAAACGTGAGCCGCATGAAGCGGCGCGCGACGACACGGAAGAAGTTCTGCCCGATCGAGTTCGCGGGGGAGGCGCCCGCCTACGGCGCGCCGATCCTAGCCGGCGCCGCCGAGGTAGGCGCGGTTCGGAGCGGGGCGCATGGGCGCGCGCTCGCGCTCGTGCGTCTCGACCGCGCGGCGGGTCAGCGCCTCTCGGTGGACGGCCGCGAGGTGCGTTTGGCGCCGCCGTCATGGCTCATTTTGCCCGGCGGAGGCGACGCCGCTGGGGCGCCCGATTGACGCCTGCCGGGGCGCGGGTCTAACGCCCTTGGCCAAGAGCGGCGCCCGGCCGCGCCCGCAAGGACACCGCTTTGACTGTTGCAATTTCCGCAACCGGGCTTTGGCATCCGACCGCGTCGATTTCCAACGCCGAACTGGTCGCCAGTTTCAATTCCTACGTCGAGCGTTTCAATGCCGAGAACGCCGCCGCCATCGCGGCTGGCACGGTGCAGGCGCTGCTGCCGTCGAGCGTGGAGTTCATCGAGAAAGCCTCCGGCATCAAGCACCGCTACGTGCTCGACAAGGACGGCATGCTCGATGTCGACCGCATGGTCCCGAACCTCCCGGAGCGCGGCAACGACGAGCTTTCGCTCATGGCGGAGGTCTCCGTGCTCGCGGCGAAGGATGCGCTGGAACGCGCTGGGCGCGATGCGGGCGATGTCGGCGCGGTGATCTGCTCCTGTTCGTCGCTGCAACGGCCCTATCCGGCGCTGGCGATCGAGGTTCAGCATGCGCTCGGCGCCGGGGGCTTCGGCTACGACATGAATGTCGCCTGCTCGTCGGCCACCTTCGCGATCCAGAACGCGGCGGACATCGTCAAAGCCGGACACGCGCGCTCGGTGCTGGTCGTGAACCCAGAGCTCACCACCGGCCATCTCAATCTGCGCGACCGCGATACGCACTTCATCTTCGGCGACGCCACGGTGGCGATCCTGGTCGAGCGGGCGGACATGGCGCCGCCGGGCTCGTGGGCCATTCTCGGCAGCAAACTGCAGACGCGCTTCTCCAACAACATCCGCAACAATTTCGGCTTCCTCAACCGCTGCGACCCCGGCAAACGCGATCTCGCCGACAAGCTGATCACCCAGCAGGGCCGCAAGGTGTTCAAGGAGGTCGTGCCGATGGTTTCGGAGATGATCCTCCAGCACATGGCTGAGCTCGACCTGAAGCCATCGGACATGCGCCGGCTCTGGCTGCATCAGGCCAACTCCAACATGAATCGTCTGATCGCAGAGAAAGTTCTGGGTCACGAAGCGAGCCAGGACGAGTCGCCAACCGTTCTCGACGAATTCGGCAACACCGCCGGCGCAGGCTCGATCATCGCCTTCCACCGGCACAGCGCCGACCTCAAGACCGGCGACCGCGGCCTCATCTGCTCCTTCGGCGCCGGCTACAGCGCCGGCAGCATCTTCGTCCAGAAGGCGGCGTAAGACGCGGCTCGCTCAGCTATGGAAAACCGTCGACCAAGTCGTCGGGACCGCATGCGACCCCGCGCTGCAGCAGCACACCAGAGCGCAGGAGCATGGCCTCCGGAAGGTCGGCTTCGGTCGCGCGCAAGGCGAGGACCTCGGCGAGCGTGCACCGGGCATCGACGTAGCCGCGCCGGCTCGATCTGCGCAACCAACCCACCGCCTCGTCGGTCGATTGCGGCACGCCCCAACCAAGGAAATGCGCACGCGCGAGGTTGAACATGGCGACTTCGTCGTTCTGCGCGGCGGCGGCATTGAGCCAGCGATGGGCGGCCGCAAAGTCTACAGACACGCCGAAATCGCCAAGAAGCAGCGCACGTCCCAGTTCATTTTGGGCGACAGCGACGCCTGCCTCGGAGGCAAGCGTAATCAGTCGCAACCCCTCGCTCCATAGGTCCTGCTTGGTAAGGCGCTCAGGGACGCCCCACCGCGCGGAACCGCCGAATTCGCTTTGCGAAGCACTCCAATAGACCATGCCGAGCCAAGCTTGCGCTTCCGCATGGCCGTCCAACGCGCAGACACGAAGCGGCTTGCTTGCATAAAACTCGAGCTGAACACGGCGGATGCCGCACGTGTCCGGCGCAGGTTGCGCATCGCTTTCGCCGTGCATCAAAAGCAAGACTGCCGCTGCGGCAAGAGCGATGCGCATCATGGCGAATTCTACCAGCCGCACTCCTGCCCGCGGTTGCGTTCCTGCATCCAGGTCATCAGCGGCTGGAAGTAGCGCACCATCGCGCCGCCATCCATCTGGCGGGTGCCGGTAAAGGCTTCGAGCGCGTCCGGCCACGGCCGCGAGGCGCCCATTTCCATCATCGCATTGAAGCGCTGGCCCACCTCGGTGTTGCCGTAGACGGTGCAGCGGTGTAGCGGCCCTTCCCAGCCGGCCTGACGGCAGGCCGCTTCGTAGAACTGGAACTGCAGGATGTACGAGAGGAAGTAGCGCAGATACGGCACGTTGTTGGCGATGTGATACTTGGCGCCCGGATCGAAGAATTCCTCGCCCCGCTCGGTCGGCGGCCGGATGCCTTGATAACGCTCGCGCAGCTCCCACCACGCCGCATTGTAGCGGTCCGGCGTGATGCGCCCGTCGAACACCTGCCAGCGCCATTGATCCATCGTCAGCGCGAACGGCAGGAACGAGATCTTCTCCAGCGCACGCTCCATCAACAGGCTGATGTCGGCGCTTGCCGGCGGGATCTGGTTGCGCCGCAGCAGGTTGATGTCGACCAGATATTGCGGCGTGATGTTGAGCGCGATGAAATCGCCGATGGCTTCATGGAAGCCGTCGTGCGCGCCGTTCTGATAGAGATACGGCTGGTTCATGTACGCGCGCTGGTAAAAATTGTGACCGAGCTCGTGGTGGATGGTCTGGAAGTGCTCGGCGTTGATCTGGATGCACTGCTTCACACGGATGTCTTCGCGCGAGTCGAGGTTCCAGGCCGAGGCGTGACACACCACGTCGCGGTCGCGCGGGCGCGTCAGCAGCGAGCGCTCCCAGAACGTCTGCGGCAGCGGGGCCATGCCGAGCGAGGTGTAGAAGCGCTCCGCCGTACGCGTCATGCCGACGGCGTCATAGCGGGCGCGGGTCAGCAATTGCGTTGTGTCGTAGGTCGGGCGCCCGCCAGGCGGCCGCGCGATCGGCATCAAGGTCGACCAGTCCTGCGCCCACATATTGCCCAGCAGGTCCGCGCGGATGGGCTGATCGAGCGGCACGATGGCGTCGCCGTAATGCTGGTTCAGCCGCGAGCGGACATAGCAATGCAGCTCCTCGTAGAACGGCTCCAGCTGGCCCCAGAGGCGCTCGACTTCGCGCTCCATGTCGGCGGCCGGCATGTCGTAGTTCGACAGCCACATCTGGCCGACATTGTCGAACCCTAGATCGCGCGCGCCTTCGTTGGCGATCTCGACCATGCGCGAATAGGGCTCACGCATCGGCGCCGCGACGGCGTGCCACTTGGTCCAGATTTCCTGCAGCCGCGCCGGATTGCGCTCCGTGCCCATCAGGGTTTCGAGATCGTCGAGCGTGACTTCGCGGCCCTGATACTCGATCCGGCCGGTCGAGTAGATCGACGCCAGACGTGTGGTGATGGTGGAGAGTTCGTCGGCCGCGCCTTCGCGCTGCGGCGCAGGCAGCACCAGGCTCAAGCGCAGCAGGTCGACCTTGCGGCGCAAGTCCGACGGCAATTCTAGATCGGCGAAGCGGGCGGCGCCGCTGGCGAGGCGCACGCGCGCCTCGGTGCCCTCGGCGTCGGTGCGCTGAAGCAGCCATTCCGTGTCGTAATTGATGTAGGTGTTGTAGACCCAAGCGATCCGCGCCTCGTATTCCGAACGCTGGGTCAGTTCCTGCTCGGCGGCTTCGACGTAGGCCTGCGCCTCGGCGACCGTCGGCGCGCCGCGCGGCGCCGTGCTCGCATTCGGCGTCGCTGTCGTGGCGCACGCTGCGAAGGCAGCGATGGCGATCCATGAGGCCGCCATTTTCAGAAGCGGTTTCGATAGCATGTCCGTCCCCTCTTTCGTCTGGCGCTCGTGCGGGCGCCAGTTTCCCTTTATGAACTTTCCGCGGCCAGCCACTCGATGCCGTCGGCCGTCATCAGAAATACCGCGGCCTGGCGCGGCTGCGCGCCGACCGCCGCGAAGAAACGCTGCGCGGCTTCGTTGCCGATGCCGGTGGTGATGGCCAGTTCGCGCGCGCCCAATTCCCGGGCGCGGCGCGCCACGGCGCTCATGAGCTTGCGCGCGAGCCCGCCGCGGCGATGCTCCGGTACGACGTAGAGTTCGCACAGCACGATGTTGGGGCACGCGCGGCGCACGTCGTAGCTCTTGGTAATGACGGCGTGGGCGATCACCGGCGTGTTGACGCGCTCCTGCGCCACCCAAGCCTCGAACAGCGCGGTCTGGCCAAAGCCGTGCGCCTTGATCCGGTCAGCCTCCAGGCCCGAGGCGACACCCTCCTCCACCGCGGCCGCGGCGGCGAGCCGTGCAATCGCGTCAGCGTCGCGCGGAACCGCGCGGCGGATGTGGAACGGATGGGCCATGCCTGGCGCTCATAAAAGGCGCCGGACGCCCCGTGACGCAAGCGAAAGCGCGACGGACGGCGCCGCCTACTGGCTGGCCTAGTGGTCGGCCCAGGGCCCCATCGGGCCGTCGTCGCCCCAACCGTCCGAGCGGCGGGCGATGAACGCGCCGAGAATGGTCAGCCCGACGACGATCAGCACTGCAACAAGGAACCAGAAGAACATCTCAAGCTCCGCGCGGCTGGCGCGCGCCAATCCATTGGGGCGCAGGACCGCGTCCCAGCAATATAGCGCAGTGTGCACGGTTTTTGGAGACCGCCGCTGTGACACGCGCAACGGGGGAACGGGTGCGCTGCGGCACGCTCCTTCATTGCGCCGCCGATGCGACAGCCGGCGCGGCCCCCCGCCCCGCCTGGCCGGCGTGCGACGGCAGGCCGATCCAGATGCGGCGCGCTGAAGCCCACGCCGTCCGGCGATCTGGAAATCACGCTCAGCAGCGGGCAGACGCTGCTCGGCAGCCGCCGCTACCGCGCGATCCTGACCGCTCAGTAAAGATCGAGGCGAACCACGGCGCGGCGCGTCATCGGCGCGCCGTCGCGGCGGCGGATGTGGACGATCTGGATTTTGTCGGCCGGCGCGCCGAGATCGATCAACTCGCCGCGCACGCGCCGCGCTCGTTCGCGCACCTGCATCTCGGCGCTGGTGCGGTCGGCGCCGTGATCGGGATGCGCGGCGATGGTGATGGCGCGAATTTCGCCGCCGGCGGCTTCACACGCGCGCGCACGATCCAACAGATCGCGCAGGAGCGGGATCGAGAGCGGCTGCACAGTGGCGGAGTTCTCCGTGAAATAAATCGTCGCCTCCGCCGGCGCGCAATCGGCGCGGGGCGACGGGGCGGATGCGGCCACGGGAGCATCCGGCGCCGGCGATGAAAGGCTCGCGCACGCCGCGCACGCCAAAACCAACGACACCCCCAACGCGCGAACCAACAGCCGCATGATCCCCTCCAAAGCGCGCCCATCATCGCCGAGCCTGCGGCGGCTGGCAAAGCCTATCGCGTGGTGCGCAAGCGCTCGAACGCCTAGATTGTGTGCGAATCGAGAGAGGTCATGGCGCAACCCCCGCGCAGTGCAAAAAAGCCCGCCGGCGCGCCCCGGGCTTGGCAGCGGATGCTGTCGGGCCGCCGGCTCGATCTGCTCGACCCCTCGCCGCTCGATATCGAGATCGAGGACATCGCCCACGGGCTCGCGCGGGTGGCGCGCTGGAACGGCCAGACGGTTGGCGCGCACGCCTTCTCCGTGGCGCAGCATTCGCTCTGCGTCGAGGACATCTGCCGCAAGCTGGCGCCGGAGTGGGACAAAAAGCGCCGTCTGACCGCGCTGCTGCACGACGCGCCGGAATATGTCATCGGCGACATGATCAGCCCTTTCAAGGCTGCGCTTGGGCTCGATTACAAGGCGTTCGAGCTGAAGCTGGAAGCGGCGATCCACCTGCGCTTCGGCTTGCCGGCGCATCCCGCGCCCGCTGTCAAAGGCGTCATCAAACGCGCGGACATGATCTGCGCCTATTTCGAGGCGGTGCAGCTGGCGGGGTTTTCCGAGGGCGAAGCCAAGCGCTTCTTCGGAACGCCGCCGCGCGGTATGAAGCTCAAATTGACGCCCGCGCCCACCGGCCAGGTCCAAGACGCGTTCCTGAAGCGCTTCCGGTCGCTCATCGATCCGGCCTAAGCTGGCGGCGTGACCATACTCGTCTGCCCCCTCTCGCGCGCGCCGGACGTCGCGCGCGCCCATCAAGTCTCCCACGCCGTCAGCCTGCTCGATCCGAACACGCCGTTTCCGGTCATCAAGCACGTGGGGACGCGCCATCTCTGCATCGAAGTGCACGACATCGAGCACGAGATCGACGGCCTCGACCCGCTTTGCGATGCGCGGATCAAGCGGATGCTGGATTTCGTCGGCGGCTGGGACCGGACGCAGCCGATCCTGATCCATTGCTACGCTGGCATCTCGCGCTCGACCGCCACAGCCTACATCACCGCGTGCGCGCAGAACCCGGGCGCCGACGAGGAACAGATCGCGCTCGCGCTCCGCCAAGCCTCGCCGACCGCATCGCCGAACCGGCGCTTCATCGCCATGGCCGACGCCGAGCTCGGCCGCAGCGGCCGCATGACGCGGGCGATTGAGCGCATCGGCCGCGGGCCGAACTGGTACGATGTCGGCGAAGCCGCGCCCTTCTCGATGCCGAGCCGCTACGCATGAGCGAGGCGCGCGTCGTCATCGGCTTGTCCGCGGTGATCGTCGCGGTGACGGAGGAGGCGCCCTACGTGGTGGTGACGCGCGACGGTGCGCGTGCGGCGGGCTTGCCGTTCGGGCCGTTCGATCCCGCGGGCGACCGCACGCTCGAACTTTCGCTGCGCCATTGGGTGAGCGCGCAGACCGGTTTCGATATCGGCTACGTCGAACAGCTCTACACGTTCGGCGATCGCGGGCGCGAAACGCCGCTCGCCGACATCAAAGACCGCCCGGACCGGGTGATCTCCATTTCCTATCTCGCGCTCACGCCATCGCGCGCGGTCCTCGACCGCGCCGAGGCGCGCTGGCGCTGCTGGTACGATTTCTTCCCCTGGGAAGACTGGCGCGACGGCCGGCCGCCGCTGATCGACGAGATCATCGCGCCGAAGCTGAAAGCCTGGGCGCAAAGCGCCGGCGACGCGGCCATGGCTGCGCAACGGCGCACCCGCATGCGCCTCGCCTTCGCGCTCGAGGGCGCGGTGTGGAACGAAGAACGCGCGCTGGAGCGCTACGAGCTGCTCTATGAAGCGGGCCTTGCGCCCGAAGCGGCGCGCGACCGCGCGCGCTTCGACGGCAAAGCTCCGCCTGAGCTGACAACAATCCCAGGCTTGGGCGAACCGATGATCTCCGACCACCGGCGGATCCTGGCGACCGCGATCGGACGCCTGCGCGCGAAAATCAAATATCGCCCGGTCATCTTCGAACTCGCGCCGGACCGATTCACGCTGCTCAATCTGCAGCGCGTTGTAGAGGCGATTTCGGGCCTGGAGCTGCACAAGCAGAATTTCCGCCGTCTGCTCGACCGCACGGGGCTGGTCGAAGGCACCGGCGAGTTCGACACCAGCGCCGGCGGGCGCCCAGCCGAACTCTTCCGCGCGCGCCGCGAAGCGCTCTTGGACCGCCCCGTCGGCGGCGTCCACGTCCCGCCCCCGCGCGGCGACTGAGCTATTCCTCCGCGCGCGCGGCGGAGAGCGTGAAGCGGCCGTGGCCGCCTTCGCCGTAGGAGCTCAACCGCACGACCAAAACGCCCGAGCGCACGAAGCGGACCACGACGCGCGAGTCCGTCAGGTTCGCGAGCCGGTCGTCCGTGACGCCCTGGTTGTCGACCCAATCGTCGTTCCCGATCGCCGCTGCGAATCCGGCAGGCGTCCGCGCGCCAACCTCGAGCACCGTGTCGAACTCGCTCGACGCCGCCGTGAGGACGACAACGTCGCCGCGATCACCTTCGATTTCATAGTAGCGGTACGGACGCAGTCCGACGAAGCTCTCGCCGGCCTCGGTGTACTCGGTGACCATCGCGTCGCGCATAGTGAGCTCGGACTCGATTGGGCGCCCGATCCGCAGCAACACCGGCTCCGGCTCCGGTCCTGGCGGGGGCAACGGCGCCACGCTCAGCGTGTAAGCGCCCTCCTGGCCGCTAAACAACGCGCGGGCGCGGATGACGGCTTCTCCGTCAGCATTGAGAATGACCGCGAGGTTGGCGCCAACGTCACCAGCACCGCCGGTCTCGCTCCGCTCGACGTAGAGGCGGCCATCTACGTAGGGGCCGGTATCTAGACTGACGTCGAAATCCGGCGACTGCAACGTCGCCGCCCAGCGAGAGTTCGGCGCGCCGCGCACGACATAGTCGCGATAGAGCGTGCTGTTGTCGTCTCGCTGACCGCTGGCGTCGCTGAGTCGGCCCTCCGCCGGTGCGGACGCGTCGATTGGCTCGGGAAGGTTGATGCGGATCTCCGCTGCGTCCAAGCGCAGCGTATAGTCGCCCAACCCCCGCGCGTCTCCGACCGCACGAATGATGTAGTCGCCATCGGTGGGCGACACGAACTGCACGGTCGCCTGGCCGGGCCCGAAACTCTCCTGCAGCAGCACGTACCCTAGCGGCGTCTGACGTCCGATCGAGACATAGGCGCGGCCGAACTCCGAGGTCATGGTCACTTGCAGGGCTTGGTTCGACGGCAGCCGGATCGAATACTCGTCGTAGCGATTGCCCCGGCCGGAAACTGCGTCAGATTCGCTGATTTCGCCCTCGATCGTCTGGCCGATCGCGGCGGTCTGCGTGGTTTGGGCCAGCGCTACGCCGGGCAGCAGCGCGCCCAGCACGGCCAGCACCGGCGCTCTTTTGAGAATCCCCATATCAGTTCTCGCTTCGCACTGGCGGCCGCATGGACCTCGTATTGACGCACATGTTGGGCAGGCCGGGGACGCCAGTGATCTCAGAGTCCGGCGACTGTTCCTGCAGGTACTTGTAGGCCAGTCCCCAGAACCGAATCTGCTCCAGCGCCGTGAGGTCACGCAGCGTGTTTGTGAATGTCTCCGAGATGTTCTCGCTGTCCTCGTCCGTCAGCCCTTCGATCTGGATTGCGCGAGCTTCCTTGAATAGCTCCAAGGTCGCTTCGATGCGTGCGTCGCTCTGCGCCTGCAGTGCGGTGAGGTCGGCGTACAGGTAGCCGTAATCCAGCAAGAGGATCATATAGCCGGTCTGGTATTGCTCGGCGTTCGCTTGGCCGATCGCGGACGTGTGCTCGCACGTCCGCCATTCGACCAATTCCGCGTCTTCCTCCTCGTCGTCCTCACTGGCGGCCGGCTGCGCCGGCGGCGTGTCGCTTGGTTCCGCGTCGCTGATTTGAGTTGAACGTCTCGCCCACTCGTCCTCGTTCTCCAGCGCGCGCGAGCAGGAGACTGGATTTCCGAGGTTGGTGAGCACGCCGTAGACGATGTTCAGCTGCGCTGAGTCCACCACCGGCGAGCCGGACATGCCGTGATAGAAGAAGCCGTCCTCCAGTTCGCGATAGTTGAGTTCATGGCGTTGCCCGACCGAGGCGTCTTCCCGATCATCGAACAACCCCGCGATGTCCCTGAACGATGGCACTGCGGTCGGCGGATTTGGTTGACCGGACCTGCGTTGCGAGGGCGGCGCGGCGACAAATTGGTTCTGCGGCACGAAGCCCAGGACCGTAACATCGGTCGTGGCGCCCTCGCGGAAGCCGATCGTGAAGGGCCGGATCACCGTGCGCGTCGGAATAGCGAAATCCTGCTCGAATGCGACGATATCGGGGCCAGCGTTTTCAGAAGCGGTGTCAGGCGCCTGCTCGGCAAAGCTACGGCACCACGCTTCGTCGATGACGATCTCATGCAGGCCGCGCCTGCGTTCCACCGACGGACGCGCCTCGTTCGGCACATCAGGAAGCAACGTAAGCCGCATCTCCGGGCCGGCGTTTGCGCAAGCGTCGATGATGACGTGGCGCGCCGTCACCACCACGGTCCTCCAGACGCGGCGCCGGCCGACGTCGGACGACAATTCGCAGGCGCGCGAATTGCTACGCCCGCAGTATTCCGTGGCTTGCGCGAAGACGATGAACGCGTTGCCGACAAGCTGACGCCGCTGCTCGCCTGCCAGATTGAAGCCGGCGATGGCGAAACTCGTGGCCCGTTGCCCACCCTGATCGCAATTGCTCTGCCGGGTCTGCTGCGCCGCACCGGGCGCTGACGCTGAAAACAGCGCCAGCGCCGAGATGGCGGCGAGCGCACGGCCGCGAAAGCCTCGCATGCCCGCCTCCGTCTATTGGCGTGGAACCGAAAGCAGTTCCATTTCCTCGGCCGTCGGCTGGCGATAGCGCATGCCGCCGCGCGTCACACCGGACACGGCCGAGACGTCTTCAACCGATTGCAGCACGATCGTGTCCGCGGCGATGACGACCTCAGGCGAAGTCGCGTTCGGGTCGCGCACCACGGCGAACGACTGATCGCTGATCCGCGCGTACTTCCAGCCCACAGCCCCGGTGGCCACGTTCGGGATGCTGGCGCCGAGCGTGATGTTGGCGCCGCCTTCAGCGTGCAGCGTGTAATTGAAGCTTTGCGGCACCGTTGCGCGCATGACCATTTCGACGCGGTCGCGGAAGCGGCCGCGTTGTAGCGCCAGCCCGCGCAAATTGCGCACGCACGCCGGGTTCAGCCGGCGCTCGATGACAGTTTCTGTCGCTTGGTCGAATTGGTTGGCTTCCGCGACTTCATACTGGCGGAGTTCGCCGAACGTGAGTTGCACGCGGCGCACGCGAGACAGCTGCGCGCCGATGTTCGCCGAGAGTTCGCCCGGCAGCACGACAGGCGACAGGCTCAAACTGGCGTTGAAGCCATTTTCCCTGAACTCATGCGCATTCGGCAGGCTCGACACCGTCACCCGCGGCGGCGTCAGGAATGCATTTGAGCACACGGTGCGCGCGACCCAGCGGCGGTTGTTGCCATTGCCCGTGCGCACCCAGCGGAAAATGTAGCCCGGCATGTAGTCGGACGACGCCGGGATGAGCGCGGCCCAGCCCGCGTTCTTCATGGCGTCGACATAAGCGCGATAGTAGCGCGGCACCGATTGCTGCTGCGCCACCGCGTCACCCGACATGTTGAATGTGGCGAACGCCAGCGCAGCGGCTGCCATCACAGATGTTATTTTTTTGATCATGACCCGACCTCCCCGCGACAATTGTTCACAGGCCAGAGGCGAGCGCAACTCCAAAGGGAAAAGCGGGCCGCTTTTTCTCGGCGAGCGAGTGGCGCGTCCGCGCCGCGCAAGGTTCACGAGCGGTTCAGTGGCCGGCGTCGGGCCCGGCTTCGCCGCCCTGGCCGCCGTCCAGCGGCGTCAGGGTCGCGTCGGTCACCGGCGTCGTGACGTATTGCGGCGGCCGCCCGTAATGCAGCGGGTCGACCAGCATGCCGTCGATCCACACTTCGTAGTGCAAATGGATGCCCGTGGCGTTGCCGCTGCGGCCCATGCGCGCCACCGGCGCGCCGGCTTCCACGTACGCGCCCGCCGACAAATTGGGATCGATCTCCGCGAGGTGCGCGTAGACGGTGCGCACCCCAGCGCCGTGATCGATCTCGAGCATCAGCCCGTAGCCGCCGCGCCAATCGGCGAAGCGCACCCGCCCAGCGCCGGCAGCGTAGATGTAACCTCCGCCCGGGTTGGCGAGATCGAGCCCGTTGTGCGGGCGCCCGTTCTCGCCGCCGCGCCAGCCGAAGCCGGACGACAAGCAGGCGCTCTCGGTCGGGTTGCGCAGCAGCGGCCCCGCCGCCGTTTCGATGTAGGGCGTGTAGTTTGCGGATTCGCCGCGATAGCCGATCTCACCCAGGTTCGACCCGTAGGCGTTGCAGGGGAAGAGATCGCTGTGCAGCGGCGCGGAGGCGGCCGTGGTGTAGTCATTCGGGACTGAAGGCGCCGGCGCATAGACGACGGGCGCCGGCTGGCGCGGATAGGTCGCGTTGGAAACGGCGCAACCGCCGAGCGCGAACGTCGCGACGAGGCCGAGTGCGAAATTCCGCATCGCCCAAACCCTTGAAACCGCACCCCCGCCCCCGTTTGGGCCGGCGTCGATGAACGCTAGCTGAACGGGCGCAGCGCTGGAACGCCGCTCAGCAGTCGCCGGCCAGCAGCGCGGAGTCCGCGCGCGGCCGGCTGGACAGCCCCAGCGAGGTCGACACCCCGAAGCACTCCTTATTCGCGGTCACAAAGCCGGCCGCGACGATTCGCGCACGCGCGATGCCGCGCTGCGCGGCGTAGGCGGCGTGGATCGTATTGGTCGGGAACGTCTCGATCACTTCCTCGCCGGAATCGTCGCGATAGACGATGTATTTCCAGGCGGCTTTCACGACACCGCCACGCCGCGCGGCAGCAGCGTCCACCAGCGCGCCGGCGCGTTCATGTTCTCGGCCGCGCGCCCAGCTTCGGGGCCTGAGCCCCAGAACACATCGCCGCGCAACGGCCCGCGCCGGATCGCGCCGCCGGTGTCCTGCGCGACAAGCAAGCGCCGGAATGGCTGCCCTGCGTACGCGCCATCCACGAACACGACAGCGCCGTACGGGTGATACGCCGGATCGACGGCGATCGAGCCGAGCGGCGTCAGCGGCACGCCGGCTGCGCCGCGCGGACCCGCGCTCGGATCCTCGATCGGCTCTTCCTGAAAGAACACGTAGGACGGGTCGGCGTTCAGCGCTTCGCGCGTGGCGTCCGGCCCGCGCGCATCGCTCCAGGCGCGGAAATTCGCCCAAGTTGCGCCGCCTTGCAGTTCGCCCGAGTCACGCAACGCGCCAAGCGCGGAGCGCCAGCGATAGCCGTTCTGCGCCGCGTACGCCGCGCGCGCTTGCGTGCCATCGGGAAAGCGGATGCGGCCGGAGCCTTGAATTTGCAGGTTGTAGACGTCGACCGGGTGCGCCCAAGCGAACGCTTGATCAGGCGAGGGATTGAGATCGCCGCGCTTGGGATAGGGCCGCACTTGATTGCCGACGAGTTGACCGGTGAGCGCGCGCGGCGCGCCGCGCAGCGCTTCGTTGTCATAAGCTTCAGCAAAAGCGGCGATGTCGACGCTGACCATGTCGCCAGGCCTGCGCACGAGCGGCGCGGAGAAAACCGGATCGGGATAGCGGCGCGCTTCGATGATCGGTTCGTAGTACGCCGTCAGCCGCGCCTCGCCCTCGCCGCGCACGATGTAGGGCGCAAAGAACGACTCGAAAAACGCACGCTCTTGCCCCGGCGCGACGCCCGGCGCCGCCGCACAGGCGGGCGCCCATTCCCCGACCGTGCCGCCATAGCGGCCGCCGCCCGGCAACGCGGCATCCTGCGGGCGCTGCCGGCGTCCGTCGCACGCGCGGCGAAACGCCAGCAACGCCGGCGAGAGATCGGTGCTGCGCCAGTCGGGCAGATCCTCGAAGCGTGCGGGCGTGAGCGCAAAGGCGCCGGTCGCGCTCACCTCGGGACGGGTTGTGCCGGTGCCGCTTGGCGTCGACGCGCATGCAGCGAGCGCTGCGGCGGCAAGTACAAGCGCGAAGCGGCGCATGGGCGGTCTCCGTTCTGGCGGCGCGAGGGTGGCGTTCTAGCCGGTTCACGAACGCCTCGCAGCCACCGAACACTGCTGACCGCTCGGCCAGCTTTTGCTTGCGCGGAATTTCCCTTGGGAGTACCGTCGGCTCGGTTATGCTCATTTGAAGCATAAGGGTGGGCCGGGGACTTCTCCCGGCGGCCTTCGCACCCTATATATGCTCCAAGGGAGTATAAGTGCCCCGCTCCGGGCGCAAGGAGGCCAAGCCATGGCCCGCATCATTGACGCCCCCCTCCTCAGCGACGCCGCCGGTTGCGACCCGCGCGCCATGCACGGCGCCTGGGGCGCGCTCGACGCGGCCGCCCGCCGCGGCCTCGCCTACACGCCGGAGGTCAAGGCCGAGACCGATCGGCTCTATGCGCGCGTGAAGCACGTGGTGCCGGCGATCGAATGGCCGGCCTACGCGCCGCTGATCGCGGCGATCAACCGGATGAAGCGCGAGAAGAACGCCGTCATCCTCGCGCACAATTACATGACCGCCGACATCTTCCATTGCGTCGGCGATTTCCGCGGCGACTCGCTCCAGCTCGCGCGCGAAGCGGCGGAGACGGACGCGGACGTCATCGTCCAGGCCGGCGTCCACTTCATGGCCGAGACGTCGAAGATCTTGGCGCCCGAGAAAACGGTGTTGATCCCCGATTTGCGCGCAGGCTGCTCGCTTGCGGCGTCGATCACCGGCGCCGACGTGCGCTTGATCAAGCAGCGCTATCCGGGCCTGCCGGTCGTCACCTACGTGAATACGTCAGCCGAGGTGAAGGCCGAGAGCGACGTGTGTTGCACCTCGTCCAACGCCGCCGCTGTCGTGGAATGGGCCGCGCGCGAATGGGGCGTCGATCGCGTCATCCTGCTGCCGGACGAATACCTGGCCAAGAACGTCGCCGCGCAGACGGGCATCAGGATCGTTTCCTGGCATGGCCGCTGCGAAGTGCATGAGCGCTTCACTGCCGAAGACATTGCCGAACTACGCGAAGCCCATCCCGGCATCGTCGTATTGGCGCACCCGGAGTGCCCGCCGGACGTGATGGCGGCGTCGGACTTTGCGGGCTCAACCGCGGCGTTGGCGACCTATGTCACTGAGAGGCGCCCCGCCAAAGTTGTCCTACTCACCGAATGCTCAATGAGCGACAACGTCGCGGAAGCCGCGCCAGACGTCGACTTCATCCGTCCCTGCAATCTCTGCCCGCACATGAAGCGCATCACGCTGGAAGGCATCTATGACGCGCTGCTCAATATGCAGCACGAAGTCACGATCCCCGAGGACGTGCGCGTGCGCGCCAAACGCGCGATCGACGCCATGCTCGCACTGCCGAGGGAAAAACCGCGCGCCTTCGAAGTCGGCCGCCCGGAAGTTGCGGTGGAATTGGTTTGACCGACGCGCCGTCCGCCGAAGAGCATCGCGCCTACTACACGAAGCTACTGCCCTTCGCGGTTAGCGGGACCGCGATGCTGGTACTGCACTTCGGTGGCGATCCTGGAAACACTAGCGAATACTTTCGGATCGGAGAACTCGATAACGACGGCCTGACGGTGACGCCGCAGTTCGACGCGGACGATGGCGCGTTTCGCTTCACCTGGAGCGAGTCCGCAGCAATGGAAATCGACATCGGTCGCTTCTTGACCGGCGAAATCAGCCGTCGTGAACTCGACCTTAAGCACCCAAAAGCTTGGGTGGGTTTGGCCCTGATGATCGCCGCCGAACAGGAATTGATGCGGCTAGAACGCGGTGGCGCGGCGCCTGCGCCTGTGGAGCAAGACACCGCCACGCGTCTGAGGCACGCCTTCAACGCTGCTATGCGAGGCGCCCGGTCCCACATGATTCCCGTGTTTCCTAGCTATCCCCAGCCCTTTGAGACCGATGCAATGCCGGTTGACCTACTAATCGTCAGGCACTTCACGGATCAGGGCCTAAACTTCATTTCGAAGCGGCTGAACGAGGAAGTAACCGTCAGCTGGGATGACGTCGCTCTCAATGCTCCGCGCTGTCGCGCCTGCCTCGCAGGCGAGATAAACTCAAAGGCGTTGCTCTCTTCACACAAGGCGAACCCAGAAATAGCGGCGCTCCTTTGGGAGATTGACCGGCTCAGCCGAAGCTAAGCGCCCGTCGCAATGAGCACGCATCAAAAGGTTCTCATCGTCGGCGCGGGGCTCGCTGGGCTGTTCCTGGCGCTGAAACTGGCGCCGCGGCGCGTGGCGGTCTTGAGCCAGGCGCCGCTGGGCCAAGCGTCGGCGTCGGCGTGGGCGCAAGGCGGCTTGGCTGCCGCGCTGGCGCCTGACGACGATCCGGAACTGCATGCGCGCGATACGGTCGCGGCCGGCGCCGGGCTCGTCGACCCCGCAATTGCGCTGCTGATCGCACGGGACGGCCCGGACCGCGTGCGCGATCTCATCGCGCTCGGCGTGCCGTTCGACCGCACGCCGCAGGGCGCGCTGGCGCAAAGCCTGGAAGCGGCGCACTCGCGCCCGCGCGTGGTGCGCGTCTCGGGCGACCTCGCCGGCAAGGCGATCATGGATGCGCTGATCGCGGCGGCGCGCGCCGCGCCGCACATCGAGATTGTCGAGAACGAACGCGCACATGCGTTGCTGCGCGACGTCAACGGCCGCGTCTGCGGCGTCGCTTGCGAGAACGGCGACCGGTTCGAAGCCGCGGAGACGATCTTCGCTACCGGCGGCGTTGGCGGGCTCTACCAAGTGACAACAAATCCGCCGGAAGCGATGGGCCATGGCCTCGCCATCGCCGCCGCAGCGGGGGCGCTGATCGCCGATCCCGAGTTCGTGCAATTCCACCCCACCGCCATCGACATCGGCCGCGACCCCGCACCGCTGGCCACCGAAGCGCTGCGCGGCGAAGGCGCGCACCTCGTCAACGCGAGAGGCGACGCGTTCGTCTCAGACCTCGCGGCGCGCGATGTCGTTGCGCGCGCGATTCACGTTGAGCGCGAAGCCGGGCGCGGCGCGTTCTTGGACGCCCGCGACGCGGTGGGGGCGGCGTTTCCGCGCCGCTTCCCCACGGTGTTTGCGGCGTGCATGAGCGCGGGCCTCGATCCGCGCCTCGCGCCGATGCCGGTTGCGCCGGCCGCGCACTACCATATGGGCGGCATCGTCACCGACGCCTGGGGACGCACGACGCTCGACGGCTTGTGGGCCGTCGGCGAATGCGCCTCGACCGGCGCGCACGGGGCCAACCGGCTGGCGTCGAATTCCCTTCTGGAGGCGGTGGTGTTCGCGCATCGCATCGCCGAACGCCTGCGCGATGCGCCCGCGTCCGCGCACGGTGCGGCGCATGCCGAACCGATGGCGCCGCCTTTGCCGGGAGAAGCGCGCGCGGAAATCCGCGCGCTGATGCAAGCGCACGCCGGCGTCGTGCGCGACGCCCGCGGCCTCGCGCGCGCACTCGACCGCGTGAGCGCACTCTGCGATGTTCACGGCCAAGCGCACGCACTGCGCGTCGCCCATCTCATTCTTACCGCCGCGCTCGCCCGAACGGAAAGCCGCGGCGCGCATTTCAGGAGCGATCATCCCGATGCCGGGTCACCGCAACGCACCTTCCGCACCGCCGCCGAACTTGCTGCCGCCGCTGCCTGACATCGTGCTCGAGCCGATCGTCCGGCTCGCGCTGGCGGAAGATCTCGGCGTCGCCGGCGACGTCACTACCGACGCTCTGGTCGACCCCGAGGCCAAAGGAGTGTGGGCGGTGCGCGCACGCGAGGCCGGCGTGATCGCGGGGCTCGACGCGGCCATGCTCGCCGGCTGGCTGATCGACAGCGACCTCCACTACGCCATCGCCAAGCCGGACGGCTCGCTGGTGAAGGCGGGCGACACGGTGATGGAGATCGAGGGCGCAGCGCGCTCGGCGCTGATGGCAGAGCGCACCATGCTCAACTTCATCGGCCGCCTCTCCGGTATCGCCACGCTGACGCGCATTTACGTGGACGCCGTCGCCGGCATGGGCGTGGTGATCGCCTCGACGCGCAAGACGACGCCGGGCCTACGCGGCCTGGAGAAACGCGCGGTGCGCCTGGGCGGCGGCGGCGCACACCGGTACGGGCTCGATGACGCCATGCTGATCAAGGACAACCACATCGCTGCGGCAGGCTCCGTCGCCAACGCGATGACGCGCGCGCGCGCCGCCGCCGCGCATCTCACCTGCATCGAGATCGAAGTGGATACGCTGGATCAGCTGAAACAAGCGCTGCCGCACGCGCCGAGCGCAATCCTGTTGGACAATTTCTCGCTCACAGACTTGAAGGCGGCGGTGAAGCTGGCGAAAGGGCAGACACTGCTCGAAGCGTCGGGCGGCATCACCATCGAGAACGTGTTCGCCGTGGCCGAAACCGGCGTCGACGTGATCAGCATCGGCGCGCTCACGCACTCCGCGCCGTCGCTCGATGTGGGATTGGATGTTGTATAGAAGCGACTTGGACGACGGGTTCACCAACGCTTCCCGGCCGCATGCACCGCGCAAGCGGTGCGAAGAGCGGGGACCCAGAGCGGCACGCGCCACACTCAACGAGCTGGGTCCCTGATCGCACCCCGGCGTTCGCCGGGGATGCGTCAGGGAAGCGTTGTGTTCCGCTCGACGTCAACGGTCGAACGCCCCGCGTAAGCGTCGCGCAATCCCCAATCCCCCTCTACCGCCGCTCGTTCACGATCCCGAACAGCAGATGGTCGCGCCATTGACCGTTGATCTTGAGGTAGGCGCGCGCGGCGCCTTCGTGGGTGAAGCCGGCCTTCTCCAGCACGCGCCGCGACGCCATGTTGTCGGGCTGGCAGGCGGCTTCCACGCGATGCAGATCGAGGTCTTCGAAGGCGAAGCGCACCACCGCACGCACAGCGGCGGTGATGTAGCCCTGGCCGGTGAATTGTTGCCCGGCCCAGTAGCCGATCGACGCCATCTGCGCGACGCCGCGGCGGATGTTGCTGACCGTCACGCCGCCGACCAGCGCATCGTCCTCTTCGCGGAACACGAACAGCGCATGCGCCTTGTCGTCGCGCGCGTCCTCGGCGTAGCGGCGCAGCTTGTAGCGGTAGGAGCCGCGGGAGGTTTCGTCCTGCGCCCAGGTCGGCTCCCAGGGCGTGAGGAAGGCGCGGCTGGCGTCGCGGAGGTCGGCCCACTCCTGGTAGTCACGCAGTTCCGGCGCGCGCAGATAGACGCCCTCGCCGTCGATCCGGCGCGCGCCGTCTCCGTCTTTGCGCATCAACGCCATGCTCAGGAGTCTGCCGCAAAAGCAGTGAGCGCGCCATGCCCCGCCTTCGGGCCGATGGTGGCGGCGCAGACGGGGCCGGCCAGCGCAGCGCGGGCGACCGCCTGGATTTCCTCCGCCGTCACCTGTTCGATCCTAGCGCGCACGTCATCGAACGGGATCACGCGGTCGCGGAGAAAAACTTGCCCCGCGCGGGCCTCCGCGCGCGCGGCGGGCGCCTCAGCCCCCATCAGAAATTGCGCGCGCGAGACGGCCTTGGCGCGCGTGAGCTCGGCCTCGGTCGGGCCCTTATCGGCCATCAGCGCCAATTGCTCGCGCACGATCTCGGCGACGGTGCGCGCGTTCTTCGCCGAGCAGCCCGCGTAGACCATCAGCCGGCCGTCGTCCTCGAACACATCGGTGAAGGCGTCGATGGCGTACACCAGCCCGCGGCTTTCTCGCACCTCCTGAAAGAGCCGCGAAGCCATGCCGCCGCCCAAGATTTCCGTCAGCAGCCGCGCAGCATAAATGCGCTCATCCGCCGATGACGGCGCCGGCCATGAGAGCACGACATGCGTCTGCTCCAGCTTGCGCGTTTCGCTGGCGCGTCCCGCGTGCGCGCGCGCGGCGGGCCGCTCTGGCGCCGGCTGCGCCGCGAGTGCGCCGAAGCGGCGTTCGGCGGTTTCCAGGATCGCGGCGCGATCGAAGGCGCCGGCAATGCTGATCACCGTGCGCGCCGGCGTCATGTGCGCGGTGCGGAAGTCGATCAGAGTCTGCACGCTAACGCCGCGCAGCGTCTCTTCCTCGCCGAGGATCGGCCGTCCGAGCGGTTGATCCGGGTAGAGCGCGGCCTGATGCAGTTCGAACACGCGGTCGTCCGCCGCATCGAACGCCTCGCCGCGCTCCTGGGCCACGACGCCTTTCTCCTTGTCCAAATCCTCCGGCGCCCAATGCGGCGCAAAGAGAATGTCGGCGATCAGGTCGAGCGCGAACGGCGCGTGTTCGGCGACCACGCGGGCGTAGTATGCGGTGCGTTCATAGCCGGTGCCGGCGTTCATCACGCCGCCGACGTTTTCGATCGCTTCGGCGAACTGGCGCGCATCGCGCCCGCCCGAGCCCTTGAACGCCATGTGCTCGAACAGGTGTGCAATGCCGTTGAGTTCCGCGCTCTCCCAGCGTGCGCCGACGCGCTGCCACACGCCGAGCGCCGCCGTGCCAAGCCCCGGCATCGGGTCGAGCGCCACGCGCACGCCGTTCGGCAAGCGGACGAGATCGAGTTCAGCCGTCATGGACCGCCGGCGTCCTGCTGGCGCGCGCCGGTGCTAGCCGGCGAGGCGCCGGCGGTCCATGCAACACTCACTGCCACGCGCGGCTCCGTTCGCGGATGTAGACCTTCAACGCCTCCACATCCGCGCTCACCGTATCGAATTTCTCCGCCCGGTCGAACAGATCGGCGCACTTGGCGGGAAGCTGCGGGCGCACGCCCGTCGCGCGTTCCACCGTGTCCGGGAATTTCGCCGGGTGTGCGGTGGCGAGATACACGACGGGTTGCTTCGGCTGGGGCGTCGCGACGCGCGCGGCGTCACCGACGGCCGTGTGCGGGCACAGCAACTCGCCTTCGTAGGCCCACTCGTCACGCATCATCTCAAGTGTAGCAGCATCGTCGACTGAGGTCGCCGAGAAGGCTGCTTGCAGCCGCGCAAGCGCCGCGGGCGGAATGTCGAAGCCGCCCGACTGCGCGAGATTATGGTAGAGCCGCGCGACATGCTCGCCGTCGCGGTCCAACGCATCGAACAGGATACGCTCGAAATTGGAGGCGACCTGGATGTCCATCGCCGGCGAGAGCGTGGCGTGCGATGCGCCCCGCTGGTAACGCCCGGTATGGAGCGCGCGAACCAGGATATCATTGGCGTTTGTCGCGAGCACGATGCGCCCGATCGGTGCGCCGCACTGCTTGGCGACCCAGCCCGAGTATGCATCGCCGAAATTGCCGGTCGGCACGACGAAGCTCACCGGCCCATGCGCGCAGAGCGTGTGCGCCGTCGTCTGAAAATAGACGCTCTGCGCGACGATGCGCGCCCAGTTGATCGAGTTGACGGCAGAGAGCTGGGCTTGTTCCGCAAAAGCGCGATCCGCGAAAAGCGCCTTCACCAGCGCCTGGCACACGTCGAAGTCGCCCTCGATCTCGATCGCGAACACGTTTGCTGCGCCCGACGTCGTCATGAAGCGGCGCTGCACATCGGACACACGGCCCTTCGGCGTCAGCACGAAGAGATCGATCCGCTCACGGCTCTTCATTGCTTCCACCGCCGCGCCGCCCGTGTCGCCGGACGTCGCGCACACCACCGTCAGCCGCTTGTCGCGCCGGCGCAGCGCCAGTTCGAAGATCGGCGCGATGAGCTGCATCGCGATGTCCTTGAACGACAGCGACGGGCCGTGAAACAGCTCAAGCCGCCACTCGCCCGGCCCGCTTTGGCGCAATGGCGCGACGGTTGGCGGCCATTTTGGATGCCTTGCAGCTCCGCTGCCGGGCGCGGGCGCCGCGATATAGGCTTCGTTGCACAGCGTTGCGACGCCCTCTTCCTCCCAGCCGATGTCGCCTCGAGCAAACGCCTCAAGCGTGTGCATCGCAGTGTAGGTGTAGTGGCCGAACGCGACATTGCGGCGCGCCAGATCGCTTTGCGGGCCGCTGGCCCAGTCCTCCGGCACATAAAGCCCGCCGTCCGGCGCCATGCCGGCGAGCACGGCGTCGAGAAATGAAACGGCGGGGCTTTGCCCGCGTGTGGAAACGTACCGCATCTACGCTTCAGGCGGCCGCGGCGGCCGCACAACGAGCCGCCCGACGCTGATGTGATAGGCAAAGTAGATCACCAGCAGCACGATCGCGAGACCATACCACGTGATCGCGTAGCCCAGGTGCCGCTCTGGCGGCAGCGCGTCGGCGCCGGGCGCAAGCGCGAAGGGATTCTCCGTCGCCCGCCCGTCGGCGCCGACATAGGCGCTGGCCAGATAGAAATCGGCCACCGGCTCCAAGCCGGCGTTGCGCCCCATCGCCGGTAAGTCTACCGCGAACCAGAGCCGCTGCAGCGGACGCGGCGCGAGCGTCAGCGGCGCTGGCGGCTCGGGCCGGACGGCGGCGCCGTTGATCGGCGCGCCGGTGCGCAACGATGCGGGAAAGCGCACCTCGCTCGGATCGGGCGCCTGCACCGTCGCGATGAAGTCAGCATCCACGAACACGATCGTGTCGCCATATTGCACCGGCGCGAACACGCGCCAGCCCTGCTCGCGCGTGTCTGGGCGTACGCCGTGCACGAACTGGATCGCCGTCGGGATCGGCTGATAGTCGGCGATCGTCATGGTGGCCACCGGCTCTTCGGCGGCGGCCATTTTGGCGTCGTACTTCTCCCACTGCCAGCGGCCGAGCGAGATCAGCACGGCGAGCGCCGCCAACGAGAGCGCGGTCATGACGAGGAGCGGGCGGAAACGGATCATGCGATGTCGTCGTGTGTGGCTTCGCGCGCTTTGTGCTTCCACTGCAGCGCGAACAGGAGCGATTTGAACGGCGGCAACAGCGCAAGGCAGAGCGCGATCGTCGCGGCGAACGTGAGCGCCAGCGCCAGCCAGCCGGGCAAATGCAGGCCGAATTGCAGAACGATCAGCAGCGGCGTGACGATGGCGCCGACGATGAGGATCACGAACACCGCAGGGCCGTCGCCCGCATCGGCCGCCTTGAAGTCCGCACCGCAGGCGCGGCAGCGGTCGCGGAACTTCAGGTAGCTTTGAAACACCTCGCCTTCGCCGCACTCCGGGCAGCGTAGGCGAAGCCCGGCCGCCCATGCCGATGGGCGCGCCGCGTTCAATTCTGCATCGTGAGGTACGGCATCACGTAGACGAAGGTGAACAGGAAGAGCCACACGACGTCGACGAAGTGCCAGTACCAGGCCGCAGCCTCGAGCCCGAAATGCTTCTGCGGCGTGAACTGCCCCGCGATCAGCCTGAACAAGCAAACCGCCAGGAAGATGGTGCCGATGATCACGTGCGCGCCGTGGAAGCCCGTCGCCATGAAGAACGACGCCCCGTAGACGTTGGCGGTCGTCACGTGCTCGTTGTTGCCGAAAGCGAAGCCCGCAATGGGATATTCCACGCCGAACTGCACCCAGGTGAACAGGCAGCCGAGCAGCACCGTCAACAGCAAGCCAAGCCGCGCGCCCTTGCGGTCGCCCTGCTGCAGCGCGTGGTGCGCCCACGTCACCGTCGTGCCCGAAAGCAGCAGGATGAGCGTGTTCATCAGCGGCAGATGGAACGGATCGAACGTTTCGACGTGCGGCGGCGGCCAATTGGCCCACGCAGCAGCCGTGCCTTCGTCCCAGGTCGGCACCAGCCAATCGGCACGGTGGCCGTGGAAGATCGCCAGTTCGAAGAACATCCAGAACCAGGCGACGAAGAACATCACTTCCGAGGCGATGAAGAGGATCATCCCGTAGCGCAGGCCGATGTCGACGACCGGCGTGTGATCGCCCTGCTTGCTTTCCTTGATGACATCGCCCCACCAGCCGACGCAGGTGAAGACCAGGATCACCGCGCCGATCCAGAACAAGGTCCAATGGCCTTGGCCGAGCAGGAAATTGTTGTCGTCCGCGACCAGGCCGCGCTTGGCGGCGACAAAGCCGACCGCGGCCAGAAGCGCGCCAATCGAGGCCACGAACGGCCACGGGCTCGGATTGACCAGGTGATAGTCGTGCTTGACCTCGCCGTGCGCCATTTCATCCCTCATTCGCGTCGCCGGCGCCGCAGCGCCGGAAGTTCAAAGTCTCAACTGGCCGGACCGCCGTTCGCCGCCTGCGCATCGGCGTCGGCGGGACGGAGGAACGTGTAGGAAAGCGTGATCGTGCCGATCTCGCGCGTGTTCGGATCGTCGGCGATCTCGGGATCGACGAAGAACAACACCGGCAGTTCGATGTCCTTGCCAGGCTCGATGACGCGATCCTGGAAGCAGAAGCATTCGAGCTTGGCGAAGTACTCGCCGGCGACGTGCGGCGTGACGTTGTAGATTGCGCGCGCCACCACCGGCTCATCCGAAAGGTTGCGCACCGTGTAGAACGCGAGCCCGGTTTCGCCGATGCGCAGACGCTGGCCATCCCGCGGCGCCGTAAACACGATCGGCAGGTTTGGCGCGGTATTGGCATCGAAGCGGACTTCGATGCGGCGCGACAGGATGCGCGAGGGCGCGACCTGCGCTTCCTGCGTCGTGCCGCCAAATCCGGTGATCTTACAGAACGCGTCGTAGAGCGGCACGGCGGCGAACGCGAGGCCGGTCATGCCGATGACCACCGCGCCGACGATTGCCGCGGTTGCCGCCATGCGCTTGCGGTTCGGCTGGCTCATGACACGCCCGCCTGCAGCTTGGTCAGCGTGATCAGGAACACCAGCACCACGAACGCCGCGATCGACCATGCGATCCAGGCGTTGCGCTTCTTGCGCGCCTTCAGCTCCTCGGGCGTCAGAATCGCGCTCATGCCGCCAGCGCCTTTTCGACGAGGATCACCGCGAACAGCGCGAACAGATAGAGGATCGAGAACCCGAACAGGTTGCGTGCGTGCTTGTCCTGCGCAGCGTCGCCTTCGCCCGCGCGCGAGGTCAGCACCCGCCAGGCGAGAAACACGAAGAAGGCGCCGCCGGCGCCGGCGGCGGCCGCATACACAACGCCGCCAAGGCCCGTCAGCACCGGCGCGAACGCAAGCGGCGCGAGCAGCAGAGAATACGCAAAGATGCTGACGCGCGTCGCCTTGGCCCCATGCGTGACCGGCAGCATCGGCACGCGCGCGGCGGCGTAGTCGGACTTCTGCAACAGCGACAGCGCCCAGAAATGCGGCGGGGTCCAGAAGAAGATAATGGCGACAAGCAGCATCGGATCGAGCGCCAGCGCGCCCGTCTTCGCCGCCCACGCAATCGCCGGCGGCAACGCCCCGGCCAAGCCGCCGATGACAATGTTCTGCGGCGTCGAGCGCTTCAGCCACATCGTGTAGACGACGGCGTAGAAGAAGATCGTGAACGCCAGCAGGCCAGCCGCCAGCGGACCCGCCGCGAGCTGCATGGTGACGACCGCCAAGCCGGACAGCGTCAGCCCCAGCATCAGCGCTTCCTCGCGCGGCACACGTCCGGCTGGGATGGGTCGCGTGCGCGTACGGGTCATCACCGCGTCGATGTCGCTGTCGAACCACATGTTGAGCGCGCCCGAGGCGCCGGCCGCCACCGCGATCGCCAGGATCGCCGCGAAACCCAGCACCAGATCGCCATGACCGGGCGCGGCGACGTAACCGACCAGCGCCGTGAACACCACGAGCGACATCACGCGCGGCTTCAACAGCGCGACGTAGTCCGCAGCGCTTGCAACTCGCGCCTGATGCTCAAATGCGACGTCCGTCATCGGCTCAGTCAGTAGTCAGTAGTCGATAGTCAGTGGTCCCGCGATCCTACTGACCAAGTCCTACTCACTAGCGCCTCCTTAGTGATGCGTATCCGGCTTGATCACCGGCAGTTCGTTGAACTGGTGGAAGGGCGGCGGCGACGACAGGGTCCACTCGAGCGTGGTTGCGCCCTCGCCCCACGGATTGGCCCCGGCCTTGCGCTTGGCCAGGAACATCTCCGCCAGCGTCACCAGGAACACCAGCACGCCCACCGCCGTGATCGCGTAGCCGACCGAGGAAATGTAGTTCCAGTATTCCATCGCCTCGGGATAGTCGACGTAGCGGCGCGGCATGCCCTGCATGCCGAGGAAGTGCTGCGGGAAGAAGATCACGTTCACGCCGATGAACATGATCCAGAATTGCAGACCGGCCAGGAACCCGTTGTAGCGATAGCCGCTCATCTTCGGGATCCAGTAGAAGAAGCCGCCGAAGATCGCGAACACGGCGCCCAGCGACAGCACGTAGTGGAAGTGCGCGACGACGTAGTAGGTGTCGTGGAACGCGGTATCGACGCCCGAGTTCGCCAGCACGACGCCGGTGACGCCGCCGATCGTGAACAGGAAGATGAAGCCGATCGCCCACAGCATCGGCACCGTGAAGCTGATCGAGCCGCCCCACATCGTGGCGATCCAGGAGAAGATCTTGATGCCGGTGGGCACCGCGATCACCATGGTGGCGGCGATGAAGTACGCCTCGAGATCGAGGCCCATGCCGACCGTGTACATGTGGTGCGCCCACACGACGAAGCCGATCACGCCGATCGCGACCATGGCGTAGGCCATGCCGAGATAGCCGAAGATCGGCTTGCGCGAGAACGTCGAGATGATCTGCGAGACCATGCCGAAGCCCGGCAGAATGAGGATGTAGACTTCCGGGTGGCCGAAGAACCAGAACAGGTGCTGGTACATGACCGGATCGCCGCCGCCGGCCGGCTCGAAGAACATCGTGCCGAAATTGCGGTCGGTCAAAAGCATCGTGAGCGCGCCTGCCAGCACAGGCAGCGACAGCACGAGCAGCCAGACCGTGACCAGGATCGACCACACGAACAGCGGCATGCGGTGCAGCGTCATGCCCGGCGCGCGCATGTTGAAGATCGTGGTGATGAAGTTGATGGCGCCCAGGATCGAACTGGCGCCGGCGATGTGCAGCGAGAGGATCAAGAGATCCATCGACGGACCGCTGTGATGCTGCGGCGATGTCGAGAGCGGCGCATAGAGCGTCCAGCCGCCGCCGAAGCCAGGGAAGTCGCCATTGCCCGGCACCACCATCGACAGCAGCGCCAGCGTGAACGACGCCGGCAACAGCCAGAACGAGACGTTGTTCATGCGCGGGAACGCCATGTCCGGCGCGCCGATCATCAGCGGCACGAACCAATTGCCGAAGCCGCCGATCATCGCCGGCATGACCATGAAGAAGATCATGATCAGGCCGTGCATGGTCACGACCACGTTGTAGGAGTGGTTCGATCCCATGTTGAGGTATTGGCCGAGGAAGGAGCTCTCGGTAAACACCTGCACGCCCGGCTCGGCCAGTTCCCAGCGGATGAGGCCGGAGAGCGCGCCGCCGATCAGGCCCGCGAAAATCGCGAACACAAGGTACATCGTGCCGATGTCCTTGTGGTTGGTGGAATAGACCCAGCGCTTCCAGTCGTAGAGGCTGGGGCGGTGATCTTCGCCGTGATGATCTTCGGCGGGATGAGCAGCTTCGTGCGTCATGATGCTCTCGCTTAGCGCGTCGGGGTCGCAGCCGGCCCGGCCGGCTGGGTGTCAGGTTGCTCGCCATCGGCGGCGGGCGCTGGCGCGGCGTCGCTCGCCGCCAGCGTGCCGCCTTGCGCGACCACCCAACGATTGAACTCTTCGCGGCTCACCACGTGCACTTCGACGGGCATGTAGGCGTGGTTGATGCCGCACAATTCCGAGCACTGGCCGTAGAACACGCCCGTGCGGTCGGCGCGGAACCAGGTCTCGTTGGTCCGCCCTTGGATGGCGTCTTCCTTGATGCCGAACGCCGGCACCGCAAACGAATGGATCACGTCATTGGAGGTGACGATGACGCGGACCACGGCGCCGACTGGCACATAGACCGGCGTGTCGGTCGCCAGCAGATAGGGGCGCCCTTGCGCGCGCGCGGTTTCTTCGTCGAGCAGATTCGAAGTGATGTTCACGCCGAGATCGGGATACGCAAACTCCCAGCGCCACGAATTGCCGGTGACCTTCAACGTGTATTCGGCCGGCGGAATTTGTTCTTGCTTGTAGATGAGCGGGAACGACTTCCAGGCGATGCCGACGAGAATGAGAACGGGGATCACCGTCCAGATCACTTCGACCAGCATGTTGTGCGTGAACTTCTTCGGCGTCGGGTTCGCCGCGCGATTGTAGCGGATCATCACCCACAGCAGGAGCGCCAGCACGAACACCGAAATCGCAACGATGATCGGCAGCAGAACGCCATTATGGAATCCGATGATCTCGCGCATGATCTCGGTGGCGGGCTGTTGGAAATCATGCCCGCCCGGCGTCGGACCATCCACAACCGCGCCATGCGCGGCGCCTGCGCCGAACACGAGTCCGGCCGCTGCGGCCGCTGCGATCAAAGCCCCTCGCTTCACGCATCGCTCCTTAAGATTCAGCAGCGGTATGGCGCGGTCCGTTCCCCCCGCCTATAGTCGCCGGGCGCGGCATTCGACCGCGCCTCGCCATTTTGTAATCTGAGTCACCAACGGGTGGGGTTGCTAGCATGAGCAGCGCTTGGTCTCCAAGGCGCTTTCCCGATTGGATTCCGGCGATCGCGTTCGCGGCGGCTGTTGTTGCGCTTGCGGCGCCGGCGGCGGCCGAGGGCCAGGACCCGAATGACGATCCGCGCGCGGTGACCGTGGTCGGCAGCGATGCGCATGGCCGCCGCTGCGCGCAGGCGGTGCAGCGCGGCGACGTTTCGGACCGCACGGTGGAGACCTGCACCCGCGCGCTCAACTACGCGCGCATCACCCGCGAAGCGCGCATCCAGCTGCTCGTGAACCGCGGCGTGGTCTATCTCCGCCGCAGCGAGTTTCAGCACGCGCTGGAGGACTTCGACGCCGTCATCGCCATCGACGACCGCAACGCGGAAGCATTCCTGAACCGGGGCGCGGCGCTGATCCAGTTGCGCCAGCCCGGGCCGGCGGTGGCGGCGATCACCACCGCGCTGGGGCTTGGCGTGCGCGAGCCGCACAAGGCCTATTTCAACCGCGCCGCCGCGCGCGAGGCGCTGGGCGATCTCCGGGGCGCCTACGAAGACTATAATACCGCGCTCGAGATCGAGCCCGATTGGGGCCCGGCCAGCGCGGAGCTGGCGCGTTTCGCCCGTAGCCGCCGCGAGCATCTGGCGACCGCTCTGGGCGAGCAACAATCGAATTAGCTCAAGCTATTGAAATCAGAAGGAAAATTGATTTAGGCGCGGATTGAGCCCCGGCCGCGCCGCGCCCATACTGCGATCGGGACGCCGCGCGCCGACTCGGCCCCTATATTGTGCCGACACCCGAACCACGATGGAGACCCGAATGGCCGATGGGCTGCGCGCACCGAACCCGACACCGTCCGCCGAGATGGATTGGGAAGCCGCCGCCCGCATTCTGGCCGTCGCGACCCAGGGCGCCGACGACGGCGAGATCTTCGTCGAGGATAGCCGCACCGAGAGCTTCTACTGGGACGACGGGCGGCTGAAATCGGCCTCCTTCGACGCCAGCCAGGGCTTCGGCCTGCGCGTGGTGGCCGGGGAGCGCGCCGGGTACGGCCACGCCAGCGTGCTGGAGACGGACGCGGTAGCCCGCGCCGCTGAGGCGGCGGCCGCGGTCAAGATGGGCCACGCCGGGACGCTCGACGCCAGCCCGGCCAAGGTCAATCGCCAGCTCTACGCCGATTTCGACCCGATCGAGGCCCCAGCCTTCACCGACAAGACCGACCTCCTCGCCGAAATCGACGCCTACTGCCGCGCCAAGGACCCGCGCGTGGTGCAAGTCGCCGCCACTCTGGCCGGCGCACGCCGCGGGCTGACGATCTTGCGCCCGGACGGCGCGATGCTGACCGACCACCGCCCGCTCGTGCGGGTCAACGTCTCCATCACCGTCGAGCGCGACGGGCGCCGCGAAAGCGGCTCCGCGGGCGCGGGCGGGCGCGAGCCGTACGAAGTGTTCATCGCGCCGGATCGCTGGAAGGCGCTGGCGGACGAAGCGCTGCGCATCGCGCTGGTGAACCTTGATTCCCAAGTCGCGCCTGCCGGTGAAATGGACGTGGTGCTGGGCCCCGGCTGGCCCGGCGTGCTGTTGCACGAAGCGGTCGGCCACGGGCTGGAGGGCGACTTCAACCGCAAGGGCACGTCGGCGTTCTCGGGCATGATCGGCGAACGCGTCGCCGCGCCGGGCGTCACGGTGGTGGACGACGGCACGCTGGAGAACCGCCGCGGCTCGCTGACGATCGACGACGAAGGCACCCCGACGCAGCGCACGGTGCTGATCGAAGACGGCATTCTCAAAGGCTATCTGCAAGACCGCCTCAACGCGCGCCTCACCGGCGTGCCCTCCACCGGTTCGGGCCGGCGCGAGAGCTACGCCCACCGGCCGATGCCGCGCATGTCGAACACGTTCATGACCGCCGGCGACAAGGACCCGGGCGAGATTCTCGCGTCGCTCAAGCGTGGCGTCTACGCGGTGAATTTCGGCGGCGGCCAGGTCGACATCACCTCCGGCAAGTTCGTCTTCCAGTGCACCGAGGCCTATTGGGTCGAGGACGGGCAGATCAAATACCCGATCAAGGGCGCCACACTCATCGGCGATGGCCCGAGCGCGCTGACGCGCGTGACGATGGTCGGCAACGACCTGAAGCTCGACGAAGGCGTCGGGACGTGCGGCAAAGCCGGACAAAGCGTGCCGGTCGGCGTCGGCCAACCGACGCTCTACATCCAGGGTCTGACCGTCGGCGGCGGCTGAGCGCACGCCACGCCTGCATTTTTTTCGTGCGGCGCGCGCTGCGTGCTCTGGGCGCATCACGCTTGGCCAAGAGCATGCGGCGCGCGCGCCGTTGACTCCGAAACGATCCGGCGTTCGCAAGCTGTGTGCGCCCATGCGATGCGCCGGCGCCGGCGGTTCGAGACGCGCGCGGTGCGCCGCCGAACCGCGCAGCGACGCCCGCGCGTCGGCGCGCTTGTCAATGCGCGTGCATTTACAATTCAGAGAATCGACGCAGAAGCTTTGCGCATCCCACCTGTCTGGGGAGGTACCAATGGCTGCGAAGAAGAAGGCGAAGGTCGCCAAATCTGCTGGCAAGGCGAAAGCCAAGAAGCCGGCGGGCAAGAAGAAGTAAGCTTCTTGCTCTTTGAGACTACGAAACGCCGCTGGGGTTCGCCTCGGCGGCGTTTTTCGTACACCCCTCGTCGCGCACGCGCGCGGCTTCGTCGCAAACGCCCGCCACACGCCCAGAAATTGCCCCCACCACTGCGTCCAAAGCGACCGCTGCAATCATCTTGAAACACGCAGCGCCGCTAGTGCGGGCGACGCACGCCGCGGGAGACGGCGACGGGAGGGGAGAGACGATGTTCGGCCGCATGATGGTGTCGGCGCTGGCGTTGACCGGCGTGGCGTACGCCCAAGAAGCCGTGAGCGATGAGTCGACGATCGCGCCGGCGCCGGCCGCCTCGTCGGACCGCGTCAGCTACGAAGCGGCGTTCTTCGCGCAATACAATCCGCAAACCGCGCTCGACATGGTGCGCCAGACCCCCGGCTTCACGCTCGACGGCGGCGACGACCGGCGCGGATTCTCCGGCGCTGTGGGCAATCTGCTGATCGACGGCGTGCGCCCCAGCACCAAGAGCCAGTCGCTCGACGGCATCCTTTCGCGCATTCCCGCCAACCAGGTGGTGCGCATTGAAGTGCTGCGCGGCGCGGCGGTGGCGGGCGACGCTTCGGGCCAAGCCGTGCTGCTCAACATCGTGCGCACGCCAACGGCCGGATCCGGCGTTTGGGAAGCGGGCGTCGAAATCACCTCGCGCGACGTGCCCGCGCCGCGCGGCGAACTCTCCTACAGCGGCCGCAGCGGCAACGTCGAATACGGCATCGGCGGCTCCATCTTCAGCCTGTATCGCGACTTGCCCGGCTGGCGGCGCTTCTACGATTCCGCCGGCGTCTACACGGGCCGCGCCGAGACGCCCTCGCCGCGCGACTTCCGCGAAGCCACGCTCAACGGCAACATCGCCTTTCCGCTCGCCGGCGGCCGCTTCAGCGCGACCAGCCAGATCAATTGGTGGCGCTTCCACGCCGACAGCGATTTTCTGTTCTTCGACGCCGCGGACGCGCCGCGGCCGAGCCTCTTCACCGTCTTCGAAGAAGGCCGCTTCGGCTACGAAGTCGGCGTCAATTACGACCGCGATTTCGGACCGTGGTCGCTGGCGCTGATCGGCCTCGTCAATCGGGGGACCTACGAGAGCGAAGAGGACGCGCGCTTGGAAGACGGTTTCGGCGCGACGCTTGAAACTCTCGTGCAGGAAGTCACGCAAGAGAGCGGCGAGACGATCCTGCGCGGCACGCTGTCTCGCGCATTCGGACCGCGCCATCGCATCGAATTCGGCGGCGAGGGCGCCTTCAATTCGCTCGACCAGGAACTGGACCTCACCGGCAATCCGCCGATCGGCCCGATCCCGAACTCGAACATCCTGGTGGAAGAGGAGCGCGCGGAATTCTTCGGCGTGCACACTTGGCGGCCGAGCGACCAATGGACGGTGGAATCGCGCGTCGCCTGGGAGACGTCGACGCTCACCTTCACCGGCGACACCGACCAAACGGTCGAGCTCTCCTACTGGAAGCCCTCGCTGCAAATCACCAGAACGCTGGGCGGCAATAACCAGCTGCGCTTCCGCGTCTACCGCGACGTCGGGCAGCTCGACTTCGGCGACTTCTCGTCGGCGGCGGCCATCGCCGACAATCTGATTGCCGGCGGCAACCCCGACCTGGTGCCGCAGACAGCCTGGATCGCCGAACTCGGCGCCGATCTTCGCTTCGGTCCCGCGGCGTTGGGCGTCACGCTCTCGCACCAGCAGATCAGCGACGTCTCCGACCTGGTGCTGATCACCGTGCCCGATCCGCCGAACCCGGACATCCTGTTCGATGCGCCCGGCAATATCGGCGACGGCGAGATGACGACGCTCAGCATCAATTTCTCGTCGCCAGTCTCGTTCATCGAGGGCGGCCGCATCACGGTGCAAGGCTATCTGCGCGACAGCTCCGTGACCGATCCCGTCACCGGCCAGGACCGCATCATCTCCTACACGCCAGAGTCCGAAATCTCGGTCAGCTTCCGCCAGGACGTCGCCAGTTGGCGCTTCGCGTGGGGCCTAGAGGTTTCCCAGGAAGGCGAGTTCCAGGCCTACCGGTTCAACGAGATCGACACCAGCGAGGAAGGCCCGTGGGTCGACCTTTGGGTCGAGACCACCGCGCTGCCAAACGACATGAAGCTGCGGCTCTGGGCGGCGAACCTGTTCGACGGCACGATCAACCGCGACCGCCGCTTTTTCACGCCGGACCGTAGCGGCGCGTTCCTGCGGCGCGACCTGCGCGAGCGCCAGTTCGCCTCCGCGCCCTGGTTCATCGTCCAGCTGAGCGGCACGTTCTGAGCGCGGCCGGGTGTGGGGCACTCTGCAGCCCCCGCCCGGCATGCATTTTCGCACCCCTTTTGTCGCATCCGCGTTCCTTGACCCCGACGCGACCCCTGCTAGTTTCCGCGCGCGCGAACGGGGGGCCTCGATCTTGAGTCGCCCTGCGGTCGCGCATCGACCGTTCAATGGCTGACAAACACCCGCCTGAGGACGCCCTGGATAACTTGCGCCGGCGTGTCGCCAAGGCGCGGGGCGAGGGTTCCTCGAACGCTGCTCCGCCCCAGAGCCCGGCTTCGCTGGCGCTCCGGTTTGGCGGGGAATTCGGCGCAGCGGTGATTGTCGGCGCGTTGCTCGGGTACGGGGCGGACTACTTTCTCCACAGCTCTCCCTGGGGGCTCGGGATCGGCCTGGTGCTCGGCTTCGCGGCGGGTGTCGTGAATGTGGTGCGCGTGGCGCAATCCTATTCGCGGGCCAACCCGGTCGATCCCAACGCGCCGTCGATCCCCGACGACGAAGACTGAGTGAAGACGTGGCCGACGATCCGATCCACCAGTTTCACATCAACCCGATTAGCGAGCCGATCCAACTCGGCGTCGTCGACGCCACCTTCACCAACGCGAGTCTGTTCATGGTCGCGGGCGTGGCCGCCGCCGCCGGGTTCATGTGGTGGGCGATGAAGCCGGCCGCGCTGGTGCCGGGACGGGCGCAAGTCGTAGCGGAGACCACCTACGGCTTCATCCACGGCATGGTGCGCGACGCCACCGGGGAAGAAGGCGTCAAGAAGTTCTTCCCGTTCGTCTTCACGCTCTTCCTCTTCATTTTCGCGGCGAACATGATCGGCATGTTCCCGTACTTCTTCACGCCGACCTCACAGATCGTCGTCACCGCGACGATGGCGCTGATGGTGTTCTTCACCGTCTTGGTTGTCGGCCTGGCGAAGAACGGGCTCAAATTCTTCAAGCTGTTCGTGCCCTCCGGCGTGCCCGGCTACATTCTGCCGTTCGTGGTGCTGATCGAGATCATCTCGTTCTTCTCGCGCCCGCTCAGCCACGCAGTTCGTCTCTGGGCCAACATCCTTGCCGGCCACTTGGTGCTGAAGGTGTTCGCCAGCTTCGTTCCCATGATGTGGGGCGACGGCTCGAACGCGCTCGGCATGGTCGGCGCAGCGCTGCCGCTCATCATGACGGTGGCGCTCTATGCGCTCGAATTTCTGGTCGCGTTCCTGCAGGCGTACGTGTTCGCACTGCTCACCTGCATCTACCTGAACGACGCCCTTCACCCTGGCCATCACTAAGACCGGCCATCGCAAAGAGAAAACTGGAGAAAGACTTATGGACGCGGAAGCAGCGAAACTGATCGGGGCCGGCATCGCTTGCATCGGCATGGGCGGAGCGGGCGTTGGCGTCGGCATCATCTTCGGCAACTTCCTGCAAGGCGCGCTGCGCAACCCGTCGGAAGCGCCAAAGCAGTTCGGCAACCTGATCTTCGGCTTCGCCGTGACGGAAGCGCTCGGCATCTTCTCGTTGCTGATCGCGCTGCTGCTCCTGTTCGTGTTCTGATCGGAGCGCTCCGCAATGGCGGTCGACACGCACGCCGCGACTGACGCAACGCACGGCGCCGCCGACGCGGCGCATGGCGCTGCGGACGCGGCCGCGCACGGCGGCGAAGCCGGCGGGGCGTTCCCGCCGTTCGACGCGAGTCTGTTCGCGAGCCAGCTGTTCTGGTTCGTGCTGACGTTCGGCGCGCTCTATCTGATCCTGTCGCGCGTGGTGCTGCCGCAGATCGCCGGCACGCTGGCCAAGCGCGCGGCGACGATCAAGACCGACCTCGACGACGCAGCGCAGAAGAGCGCCGCCGCCGAGGAGGCGCGCGTCGCCATGGAGCGCGCCGTGGCCAAGGCGCGTGCGGATGGCCGCGCCATGGTCGAAGCCGCCCGCGCCGACGTCGCCGCCAAGTTGGGCGGCGAACAGGACGCCGCCGAACAGCGTCTGACGCAGCGCATCGCCGAGGCGGAAGCCAAAGTGAACGCCGCCCGGGCCAAAGCGCTGGCCGAAGTGCCGGCGCTGGCCGAGGCGCTGGCGCGTGAGATCGCCGACAAACTGGCGCCCGCGAACGCCGCACCGCGGGCGCGCGCGGCTGGAGAAGCGTGATGCACATCGATGCGACCTTCATCGCGTTCGTCGCGTTCCTCGCCTTCTTCGCGCTGCTGGTGTATCTCAAAGTGCCCGGCATGGTCCTGTCGGCGCTGGACGCGCGGTCGCAGGAAATCGCCAAGGAACTGCACGAGGCTCGCCGTCTGCGCGAGGAAGCCGCAAAGCTCTTGGCCGACTACCAGACCAAGCAGGCCGCGGCCGAAGCGGAAGCCAAGGCGATCGTCGCCACCGCGAAAGAACAAGCCGCCGCGGTTGCCGAAGAGACGCGCCAATCGATGCAGGCCGCCATCGCTCGCCGCGAGAAGCAGGCCGAAGATCGTATCGCGCAAGCGGAGAGCCGCGCCGCCGAAGAGGTGCGCGGCGCAGCGGCCGAAGCTGCAATCGCCGCCGCCGAGCGCATGATCCGCGAACGCATGACCGATCAGGCGCAGGCCGGGCTGGTCGAGGACGGCGTCGCCGAAATGAAGCGCAAGTTCGGCTGAGCAGACGTAGCGCGGCGTCGCCAGCTGGTCTCTCAGCGCCTGCCCCGCCGCCACCTCGCGCGGGCTTCGCATCAAGATCGATCTGCGAATGCGAACGTCGCGCAGCTTTGACAACGCGCGCGGCGGCGCCTATCTCGGCCGTGTTCTCGGGGAGTAGCCGGCCGCTTTGTGCGGCGCCCGCGTCAACACACTTGCTGCAGGTCTTCGGGCCTCGGCATGGCGCAGGCGGCGGATCGTTCGATCCGGATTGGCGAGACCGGCGACGCATCATCGCGCGTGGGCCGCGCGATGAGTCCGCGTCGTCGTGTCAGCAGGCGGCCCCGGACGTTCATCCATGGAAGCTCTCGGCGTCTCCGCCGCCCTCGTCGCGCTGGCGGAAATCGGCGACAAGACCCAATTGCTGGCGATTGTGCTCGCAGCGCGCTTTCGTCAGCCCTTGCCAATCCTCGCGGGCATCTTCTTCGCGACGATCCTGAACCATGCCGCCGCCGCAACGCTCGGCGCGCTGGCGGCGCAGTGGCTGACAGGACCGACATTCCAGCTGGCCGTCGGCGTTGCGTTCCTGGCCATGGCGGCGTGGGCGCTCGTGCCAGACAAGGAGGACGCGCGCGCCGCGCGAACCAACGCCGGCAGCGTGTTTCTCACCACGCTGGCCGCCTTCTTCCTGGTCGAGATCGGCGACAAGACCCAGATCGCGACGTCCCTTCTTGCGGCGCGCTTCCAAGACATCGCCATGGTCGCCATTGGCACGACGTTGGGCATGATGCTCGCCAACGCGCCGGCCGTGTATCTCGGTGAAGCAGTCACCAAGATTGTACCGCTCAGCTACGTGCGCGGCGCGGCGGCCGCGCTGATGGCGGCGACCGGCGCATGGATCGTCGCGGCGACCCTGCTCTAACCGGCGCGGGTCAACGTTCGCGCGGATCGAGACCGGTGTGGTGGGCGATGAACGCCCACATGTCCGCGGTCTCGGCGATGAGTTGATCGGTCGAGCGGCCGCTGCCGTGGCCCGCACGCGTCTCGATACGGATGAGGCGCGGACGGCCGTCCGCCGCGAAGCCGCCTCCCTGCGCCGCTTGGATACGCGCCGCGTACTTGAACGAATGCCCCGGCACGACGCGGTCGTCGGTGTCCGCGGTCGTGATCAGGATAGCCGGATAGTCCACGCCGTCTCGTACGTTGTGATAAGGCGAATAGGCATAGAGATTGCGGAAGTGCGCTTCCTCGGCCGGATCGCCGTAATCGTCGGTCCAGAAGCGGCCGGCCGAGAACTGGTTGAAGCGCAGCATGTCCATGACGCCGACTTGCGGCAGCGCCGCTGCGAACAGATCCGGCCGCTGGTTGATCACCGCGCCGACAAGCAAGCCGCCGTTCGAGCGCCCCTGGATCGCCAGGTGCTGCGGCGCGGTCCAGCCGGAGGCGATCAAATGCTCCGCCGCGGCGATCATGTCGTCGAAGACGTTCTGCTTGTTGAGCAGACGTCCCGCGTCGTGCCACGCCGCACCGTACTCGCCGCCGCCGCGCAAGTTCGCCAGCACGAACACGCCGCCCATCTCCATCCATTGCAGACGCTGCACCTGGAAGATTGGCAATTGCGAGAGGTTGAAGCCGCCATAGCCGTAGAGCAGCGCCGGCCGCGCGCCGTTCGGCGTCACGTCGCGGCGGTGGACGATGAACATCGGAATCCGCGCGCCGTCGCGCGAACTGTAGAACACCTGCTCGACGACGTAGTCGTCCGGATCGAACGGCGCCTCGGGCGCGCGGAAGACGCTGCTCTGCCCGCTCGCCACATCGAAGCGATAGATGGTTGGCGCGCGGTTGAAGCTGGTGAAGCTGTAATAGGTCGAGGCATCGCTCGCCGAGCCCTCGAACCCGCCCGCCGTGCCAAGGCCCGGCAGCGGCACATCGCCCAGCGCCCGCCCGTCCAGCCCGAAGCGGCGCACAACGGAATGTGCGTCACTCAGATAGCCCGCAAAGATCTGATCGCCGACCCGATCGGCGCCCACCAGCACATCCGCATCATGCTGCGCCACCACCGTCGTCCAGTTCGCTTCCGCCGCGTTGGCCGGATCGATGGCGACGATGCGCCCGCGTGGCGCGTGGCGATTGGTGCGGAACAGCAAGCGGCCGCGTGCGTCCTGCCCCACCAGCGCATACTCGTTCTCGAAGCCGCGGATCAGCACCTGCGGGCGCGGGTTGCGCGCGCGCAAGTCGATCAGCACGATCTCGTGGCGCTCATCGGTGCCTTGGCTGACGGTGATGACCATCCAGCGGTCATCGTCGGTGATGTCGGCCCCCACGCTGTCGCGCGGGCTCTCGGGACGCGTGTAAACCAGTTCGTCGGCGCTCTGCGGCGCGCCGATCCGATGGCGGTAGATGGCGTGGTTGTAGTTGAGCGCGGTGAAGGCCTGTCCCTCGGGCGGCTCTGGATAGCGCGAATAGAAGAAGCTCTGCCCGTCCGGCGCCCAGGTGACGCCCGTGAACTTGGCCCAGCGGATCTCATCGCTCAGCGTTTGGCCGCTGGCCACGTCGACGACGCGGATGATGCGCCAGTCGGTGCCGCCATCCTGCACCGCATAGGCGACGCGCGACCCGTCCGGGCTCGGATAGAACGCATCGAGCGCCGTCGCGCCGTCGCTCGACCAGGTGTTCGGATCGAGCAGCAGGCGCGGCGCGCCCTCGCCGTCCTGCACGTAGAGCGCGGACTGGTTCTGCAGCCCCGTCTGGATGCGGAAGAACAGGCGGCCGCCCTGCTGCTCCGGGGTCGAGAACTTGTCGTAGTCCCAGAGCGCGCGCAGCCGTGCCTCGATTTCGGCGCGCCCCGGCAACGCATCGAGATACGCGCGCGTGACCTGGTTCTGCGCAGTCACCCAATCGCGCACCGCGGGCGTCGTGCGCACGTCCTGCTCGAGCCAGCGATACGGATCAGCCACCGCAACGCCGTGCAGCACGTCGACCTGGTCGACGGTCGCCGTTGGCGGATAGGCGATACGCTCGGAGGGCGTCGACTGCGCCGTCGCGCACGCCGCCAGCACGCCCAACAAGCTGAGCGCAATCGCCGTCCGTCTCATGACATTCTCCGGCGCCTCAGCTGCGGGTGATGTGTCCGTACTTGGTCACCAGCGTCTCGATGACGTTGCGCGCGGTCGCGTCGTCGATGCCGAGATTGCCCCAGATGTTGCCGAGCACCGCCGATTCCGCATCCGCCAGGTTGCCGTCGAGCAGCGCCATGTCGACCGACACCGCGAACGCGTACCGGCGATACTCCGCCGGCACAGCCGCGCAACAGCGCGACAGAACCAGCGCGATGTCGTCGTTCTTCATGAACTCGAGCATCTTCTTCATCAACGGCACCGCATTCACGCCCTCGAACGGCGGGTGCGTCGTCAGGACCTGCGCGATGCGGTCGCGCTCTTTCGGATGCAGCACGCCGTCTGCGGCCGCCACGCACAGGATGAGCCCGATCACGCCCTCCTGGAACGAGAGGCTTACATCCGCAATCGATTTTCTACCGAACAAGGCCATAGACGTCCCCTGGTCACCGAAGCCGGCGGGCAGCCTAGCGTCCGGCGCCCAAGGCGCAACCTAGGAATGACGAACCGCGCTGCTCGCACGGGCCAGCGTGCGCCCGGCCGAACACACCCTGGCCCGACGCCCTACTCCGCGGCGTGCTTTGCCGGCGCGTCGTTGGCGCCGCGCCGCCAGCGCAGCTTGGGCTGGCGCGCCGCGCGCGTGTCGTCCAGGCGGCGCATTGGCGTCAGCGTCGGCGCTTGCTTGAAGTACGCCACGTCGCCGGCGTTCACCCGCTCGGCCAGTGCAATCATCACGTCGGCGAAGCGGTCGAGTTCGCGCTTGGGCTCGGTCTCGGTCGGCTCGATCAGCATGGCGCCATGCACGACCAGCGGGAAGTAGGTCGTGAACGGGTGATAGCCTTCGTCCAGCAAAGCCTTCGCCATGTCGATGGTTTCGACGCCCTTCGGCTTGATGCTGTCGTCGTCGAGCAGCACCTCGTGCATGCACGGGCGCTCGCCGAACGGCGCGCTGAAGTGCGGCTTCAGCCGTGCGAGTAAGTAGTTCGCGTTGAGCACAGCGTCTTCGGCGACTTGGCGCAGGCCGTCGCTGCCGTGGCTCATCATGTAGGCGAGCGCGCGGGTGAACATGCCCATCTGGCCGTGGAACGCGCACATCCGCCCGAACGCGTGCGTGCCTTCCATGTGCTCGCGGAGTTCGCGCTTGTCGCCGCGTAGGACGATGTGCGGCACAGGCGCGAAGGGCGCTAGCGCGGCGCTCAACACGGTAGGACCCGCGCCGGGCCCGCCGCCGCCGTGCGGGGTCGAGAAGGTCTTGTGCAGATTGATGTGCATGGCGTCGACGCCGAGATCGCCCGGGCGCACCTTGCCGACGATGGCGTTGTAGTTGGCGCCGTCGCAATAGAAGTAGGCCCCCGCTGCGTGAATGGCGTCGGCGATGTTCTTGATATCCGGCTCGAACAGCCCGCAGGTGTTCGGGTTGGTGATCATGATGGCGGCCACATCGGGCCCGAGCTTGGCCTTCACGTCGTCGAGATGCACACGCCCGTCATCGCGCGCGGGGATTTCATCGACGGTGAAACCGGCGGCGGCAGCCGTCGCCGGATTGGTGCCGTGCGCGGAGCTGGGCACCAGCACCCGCTTCCTATGCCCCTCACCGCGCGCTTCGAGCGCGGCCTTGATCGCCAGCATGCCTGCGAACTCACCATGCGCGCCCGCCTTGGGCGAGAGCGCGACCGCGGGCATACCGGTCAGCGTGCAGAGCCAATGCGCCAGCTCATCCATCAGTTCGAGCGCGCCCTGGATCGTCGACACCGGCTGCAGCGGATGCAGATCGGCGAAGCCTTCGAAGCGCGCCGCGCGTTCGTTCAAGCGCGGATTGTGCTTCATCGTGCACGAGCCCAGCGGAAAGAGGCCGAGATCGATGGCGTAGTTCTTTTGGCTCAAACGCACGAAGTGGCGCATCGTTTCCGGTTCGCTGAGGCCCGGCAGATCGAGCGCCGCCTTGCGGCCGAGTCCGCCCAGCTTGCCGGCGACGCCCTTCGGCGCCGGCAGATCGACGCCCGTTCCGGTGGCGTGGCCGGTTTCGAAGATCAGCGGCTCGGCTTGGAGGAGCCCGCGATTGCCGGAAGTGGTTTCGGTTTTCATGCGCCGGCGTCTCCAAGCACAGCGACCCCTTCCCCTTTGCGGGGAAGGGGCAGGGGAAGGGGGGCGTTCAGCTGCCGCTCTGCATGGCGCGCTTCGTGCAGAGCCATGTTTGGTGCGCGTTGGCGCGTCGGAACGCCCCCCACCCCCTGCCCCCGCCCCGCGAGGGGGCGGGGGTTCTTTGTAGCCGCGCTCACGGCAGCACCTTTTGCATCGCCTTTGCAAACGCTTCGATGTCGGCGTCCGTGTTCATTTCTGTCGCGCATGCGATGAGCACGTTGTCCATGCCGGCGCGCGGATTGAGACGGCTCACGGCGACGCCGGCGATGACGCCTTGCACCGCCAGATTATCGACCACGCCTTGCGCGGACGTTGGCAGCTTCACCGCGATCTCGTTGAAGAAGCGCGTGGTCAGCACCTCGACGCCGCTGACGGCGCCCAGCGCCTCGGCAAGCGCGATCGCCTTCTCGTGATTGAGCGTCGCCAGCCGGCGCAAGCCTTTCTCGCCCAACAGCGTCATGTGGATGGTCCATGCCAATTGGCAGAGGCCGGAATTGGTGCAGATGTTCGACGTCGCCTTTTCGCGGCGGATGTGCTGCTCGCGCGTGGAGAGCGTCAGCACGAAGCCGCGATTGCCGTCGGCGTCGAGCGTTTCGCCGGCGACGCGGCCGGGCATCTGGCGGACGTACTTTTCCTTGACCGCAAACAGACCCACGTACGGCCCGCCGAAATTCAGCGCGTTGCCGATGGACTGCCCCTCGCCGCAGACGATGTCCGCGCCCATGGCGCCCGCTGGTTCGATCAGGCCGAACGCCACGCACTCGGTGAACGTCGCCACCATCAGCGCGCCCGCGCCGCGCGCCGCTTCGCCGATCTTGGTGAGATCGGTGATCGTGCCGAACACGTTCGGCGACTGCACGATGACGGCCGCCACGTCGGAGCCGAGCGCTTTCGTCACCGCCGCTTCGTCATCGACCGCCGCCGGCAGCGCCACGATCTCAAGCCCAAGCGCCTCGCAGGCCGTGCGGGCGGTCTCGACATAGTGCGGATGGACGCCGCCGGAAAAAACGATCTTCCGCCGCTTGGTCACGCGCGCGGCCATCATCGCCGCTTCCGCGCAGGCGGTCGAGCCGTCGTACATCGAGGCGTTGGCCACCTCCATGTCGAGCAGTTGCGCGACCTGGGATTGGAATTCGTAAAGCGCCTGCAGCGTGCCCTGCGCGATCTCGGGCTGGTACGGCGTGTAGGCGGTGAGGAATTCGCTACGCTGGATCAAGTGATCGACGCTCGCCGGCACGTGGTGGCGATAGGCGCCGGCGCCGAGGAAGAACGCGGTGCGGCCGGCCGGCGTGTTCTTCTCCGCCAGCCGCTGCAAATGGCGATGCACCTCGATCTCGCCCTGCGCCTTCGGCAGATCGACAAGGTCCTTCAACAGCGCGCCATTCGGCACATCGACGAAGAGGTCGTCGACATGCCTCGCGCCAATGACCTTGAGCATCTGCTCGCGGTCAACGTCGGTGAGCGGGAGGTATCGCACGGGTTCAGTGCTCCGGTGATGCAAGCAAAGCGTCCCCTTCCCCCTCGCGGGGAAGGGGCAGGGGAAGGGAGGCGTCAAGCCGCTGCGTGCGATTCAGAAAAGGGCGCAGCGCGCTATTTCGCGGACATGGCTGCGTCGGAGCGCCCCACCCCCCCTGCCCCGCCCGGGGGCGGGGGTGCGGTTGGGCCGTTCGCCCCATTAGAGCCCCTTCACGTAATCGGCGTAGGCGGCTTCATCCATCAGCGCGTCGACCTCGCTCTTGTCGGCGACCCTAAGCTTGACGAACCAACCGCCCGTTTGCGGCGCGTCGTTGATGATTTGCCAGTTCTCGCCTTTGATCTCGGCGTTGGCTTCGACGACTTCGCCGGAGACCGGCGCGAACACATCCGACGCCGTCTTGGCGCTTTCGACGACGGCCATCTCGTCGCCCTGACTGAAGCGTTTGCCGACAGCGGGAAGCTCGGCGAACACGACATCGCCCAATTGCTCGGCGGCGTACGCGGTGATGCCGACGGTGGCGATGTCGCCATCGAGGCGGACCCATTCATGGTCCTTGGTGTAGCGCGTGGTCATTGGGCCTTCCCCTTGCGAACGTAGCGGTGCGGCACGAACGGCAGCGGCACGATGGTGGCGCTGCGCGGCACGCCGCGGATCATCAAATCGACGACGTGGCCTGGTTCGGCATGTTCAGTCTCGACGTAGCCCATCGAGATCGGGCCATTGAGCACCGGCGAAAACCCACCGCTCGTCACGACGCCGATCGTCTTGCCGTCCTTCATGATCTCGACGCCCTCGCGCGCGGGGGCGCGATCGTTGGGGCGGATGCCGACGCGCTTGCGCGCCGCACCGAGTTCATACTCGCGCAGGATGCGCTTGGCGCCCGGAAAATCTTTCGCCTCGCGGCGGCGCTTCTGGATCGTCCAAGCCAGATCGGCTTCGATCGGCGAGGTGGTCGCATCGAGATCGTGGCCGTAGAGGCAAAGACCCGCCTCGAGGCGCAGCGAGTCGCGCGCGCCGAGCCCGATCGGCTTCACCTCCGGATGCGCCAGCAACGCTTCGGCGAGATCCTTCGCGTTCTCCGCGCGCACCAGAATCTCGTAACCGTCTTCGCCCGTGTAGCCCGAGCGGGTTACGGTGATGCGGCCGAACGCGTCATAGCGCTTCACCGTCATGAAGCTCATGTCCGCCAGCGCCGGATCGATCACCGCCGCCGCGACCTGCTGCGCGCTCGGCCCCTGCAGCGCGAGCAGGCAGCGATCGTCGGCGCGTACCAGGTTGGCCTCGCCTTGCGTCGCCGCTTCGATCAGCGCCCAGTCCTGGTGCTTACAGCCCGCGTTGACGACGATGTAGAGATCGCCCGCCGCGCCCGGCTCGGCGGGGCGCGCGATCATCAGATCGTCGAGCACGCCGCCCGCGTCATTGGTAATCATGGTGTAGCGGACTTGCCCGGGCTTCAGTCCCTGGATGTCCGCCGGCACGAGCCGCTCGATCAGCGCGGCCACCTTCTTATGCGCGGCATCGCCCTCAAGCCCATGACCCTTCGGCAAAGCAAAGAAGCTCGGCCCCATGTGCGAAACATCGAACAGCCCCGCATGCGCGCGCGTCCAGTTGTGCTCGGGGATCAGGCCTTCGAACTGCAGCGGCATGTCGTAGCCGGCGAAATCGCCAAACCGCGAGGTGCGCGCGCGCCAGAGCGCGGCGAGCGGCAGCTTCTTCGGGGTTTCAGCTTCGGCCATGTCTGTCCCAGGTTCGCGCGGCGCGTGCGAAATGGCACGCCGCCCCCGCTGTCCCTGGCGCCTGAGAGATTTACTCCTTCGGCGGTCTTCTTGGATCGCGGGCCTCCGGGCCCGCATGCGCGCCTGAAGACGCGCGGTCCAAGAACACTCTATCCAGCGTGTTCATCCCCCCGCGGTCCGGTTCCCTGAGAGTTTCCGGGGCGGTTGCTCCTTCGGGGGCGCGTCCAAAGACTAGGTTTGGGGGCGCTCTCTCCCACGGGGTTCGCTTGTCTGGCCGGCAGCCCCGCGACTCGCGTCGGAGAGCGCCGTTAGCCGCACTCCTGCTCGCCCGGGCAGAGAGAGTCAATCAGGCGAAGCGAACGCCGGCGTCGCCGCGCAAAACCGCCTCGATTTCAGGGGTGTGCTTCGCGCCGGAGCGGTCATGCAGCACCAGCTCGCGGCAGAGCCGGAACGGCGCCCGCGAACCCTTTCGCGCCCGCACCAGAACGCGCTTGGCCGCCTCGCCTTCGCGCGGACGGATGGGGATAAGTTCCACCCCGCCGAGACGGCCCTCAAGCGCGGCCAGCAGGTCCGGCGTTTTTGCGGCGCGATGGATCATGGTCAGCGCCGCGCCCCCCGTCAGCCGATCCGTCAGCGCCGCGATCCACGCATCGATAGGCGCGTCCGCGACACGCGCGTAGGCGCGCGTTTGCGAGGGCGCACGGCCCGCGCCCTCTTCATCGAACGGCGGATTGGCGAACACGCCGTCGAAGGTTTGGCGATTCGCATCGCGTCCAAGCACATCGCCCGTCACGATTTCGATCCGTGTGGACATCCCGTTAGCGGCGACATTTTCGCGTGCGAGCGCTGCGATGTTCCGATCGCGTTCGACTCCGACCAGCGTCACGTTCTCATTGCGTACGGCGACGGCGAGCAGCGCGGCGCCGACGCCGCACCCCGCTTCCATCACGCGCGCGCCGTCGCCCGCTTCCACCGCAGCGGCGAGAAGCAACGTGTCGGCATTGACGCGATAGCCGCGCGCGGGCTGGCGAATGCGGATGCGGCCGTTCAGCAGCGCGTCTTCCGTCGTCTCGATTTCGGCCATAAAGCCCGTGCGACCCTTGCGCGCGACCGGTGGAACCCAGCTTGACCCGCGCGTCAGGCCCCAGCATCGTTTTCCTGTTGTCTGAAGGCAAGCGGAGCGCCATGGGACCGGCGGTCGGACCAGCCAAACACGCCGCCGGCGCGCCACATGCCGTGGATCGCCTGGCTGCGCTGTTGGCGGAGGATCTCGCCGCCGTCGACGCGCTGATCCATCAGCACATGGCGAGCCCGGTCGGCGTCATCCCCAACCTGGCGGCGCATCTGATCGACGCCGGCGGCAAGCGCATCCGCCCGCTCATCACCCTCGCGGCCGCGCGCCTCCTGGGCGGCGGCGGCGACGGCCCGCGCAAGTTGGCCGCCGCGGTTGAGTTTATCCATTCGGCCACGCTGCTGCACGACGACGTCGTCGACGTCTCCTCGATGCGCCGCGGCAAGAAGAGCGCCAATGTCGTCTGGGGCAATTCCGCGAGCGTGCTGGTCGGCGATTTTCTGTTCGCGCGCTCGTTTAACCTGATGGTCGAGACCGGCGACATTCAGGTGCTCGACATTCTGGCCCGTGCGGCGAGCATCATCGCCGAGGGCGAAGTGATGCAGCTCGCCGCCGCCAACGACGCCGAGACGACGCGCGAACGCTACATGCAGATCGTCGCCGCCAAGACCGCGGCGCTGTTCGCCGCCGCCGGCAAGTCCGGCGCGGTGGCCGCCGGACGCCCGGGCGCAGAGGCGACGGCGCTCGAAACCTATGGGCGCGAACTCGGCCTCGCATTCCAACTCGTGGACGATGCGCTCGACTATGGCGGCCTCTCGGCCACGATGGGAAAGAACGCCGGCGACGACTTCCGCGAAGGCAAAGTCACGCTGCCAGTCGTCTTTGCCCGCGACGCCGGCGACGACAGCGAACGCGCCTTCTGGCGCCGGGCCATGAGCGGCGAGCGCAGCGACGACGACTTTCATCGCGCCGTCGCGCTGGTGAAGCGCCACAACGCCATCGGCCTCACGCTCGACGCCGCGCGCGCGCACGCGCAAGCCGCGCGGGCGGCGCTCGCCAGTTTGCCCGCCAACGCCTACCGCGAAGCGCTGGCCGATCTCCCGGAATTCGTCGTCGAACGCGCCTACTAACGCCCCGCTCCCCCTCGATCACCCACTTCCCTCGAGGGGAAGCGGGCGACGCGCCGGTTTCGGTTACTTCCTGTCCAATTGATGCAGGATCAGCGCGTTGCCTTCGCTGTCGAGGCAATTGGCCATGCGGCAGTGCGGTCCTTTGACGATGTCGCCCTGAAACTGCACGCCTTTGGCCTTCAGGTCGGCAACCACGGCGTCGAGATCGCGCACCTCGATGGCGATCGTGCCGCCGCCGCCCGGCGGTTTGCCGGTGGCGTTCGTGAGCGCGATGCAGCCGCCGCCGGGGAGATCGTATTCGATCCAGTGCATCTCGCCGTGGCTACCGGCCATGCCCACCTTGAGCCCCAGCGTATCTTCGTAGAAGGCCCGCGCCCGCGCCGGATCGGCGATGGCGTACATTGTGAAAGCCACCTTCTCGAACATCACTTGCCTCCCTTGGCGAAGGCGCGCAGCGCGTCTTTGCCGTTCCATCGCGCGGTCGCGTCGTCAGACTGCGCGAGCCGCTGCGCTAGCGCGCGGGCGGCGGCGCGCAGCTTGGGGCTTGCCTTGCCGCCGATCGCGCGCAGCGCCCAATTCGCCGCCTTCTTGACGAAGTTGCGCGGATCGCGCGCCTCGCGCTCAATCAGTTCGAGCCCGCGCAGGAATTGCGCGTCCGCGCCCCGCTTGTGCACGGCGCAACTCGCGAGCAGCGCAAAGGCTGCGCGCTTCACGAACTCGTCCTTCGCCTTGGACCATTTTTCGATCTTGGCGAAGGCGTGCGGCGTGCGGTCCCAATAGTGGAAGCACGCCGTGTCGACGATGCCCCAATTGTCCATGTCCTTGACCCAGCGCTCCATTTGCGCGGCGGTGACAGCGGCGGGATCGTCCACCATCGTCGCCAGCATGCGCGCGTCGTGGACGCCGGTCGCCCAGAGCGCTTCGGCCAAGCCGTGATCGTAACCGATGCGCTTGGCCATCGCGCGCATCGTCGCGACTGTCGCGCCGTACACCTCCGCCTTGGTGACGATGCCGTAGCGTTTGGCCATGTCGGCCGCATAGGCCCGCGACGCGCCGCGCTTGAGCTCGGCCAGAATGGCCCTCACGCGCGGCGCAGCCGCCGTCCTTGAAGTGTGCGAGGCCTTAGCCACGCCGCTACGCCGCCGCCTTGAACATGTCGTCCAGACGCGCGTAGCCCATCTCCATGCCGTCGGTCATCCCGGTCGACACCGCGCCGTCGCGCGCTTCCTTGGAGGCAAAGCGCATCGTGCAAACTAGTGTCGTCACGCCGCGCGTTTCGCTGAGTTCAAGCGTGACCCGGCACGGATCGCCCGCCGGCATCGCGCCGCCGACATCGCCCGGATCGTAGTATTCCTCGTGGCTGAGTTTCGCCGGCGCGCTGACCTCCTCGAACGTGCCGAAGAAGCCGAACTCCTTGCCGTCTTCATCGCTCTTCCAACGCCATTTGTATTTGCCGCCCGGGCGCACATCCATGTCGCACACCGGCATGCTCCATCCAGGCGGACCAAGCATCCACTTCTGCACCAGGTCGGGTTTCGTGTGCGCGTCCCACACCAGTTGGCGGGGCGCATTGAAGGTGCGCACGACCCGCACGTCGCGATCGTTCGGCAGCGTGACTTCGAGCGGTTTGGGCATGTCTTCCTCCTTGGTTATTTCTTCTTGCGCCGGCGTTTGACGGGCGCGCCTTTGAGGTCTTCGAGCAACGCGTCCAGCCGCTGGTAGTTCTGCTCCCAGATGTCCCGGTAGCGTTCGAGCCATTCGATCGGCGCGAGCATGGCGTCGCCCTCCAGCTTACGCGGCCGGCGCTGGGCGTCCTGGCCCACGGAAACCAGACCCGCGCGCTCCAGCACTTTGAGGTGCTTGGAGATGGCCGGCTGGCTCATGTCGAACGGTTCGGCCAGCTCCGACACCGTCGCCTCGCCGGCGGCCAGACGCGCCAGTATGGCGCGCCGTGTGGGATCGGCGAGGGCCGCGAAAGCGGCGTCGAGGCGGTTCGAAGCGTTCATTACATAGCCGATTAGTTCAATAACTGATCGGTTATCTATATGCCCGCGCGGCCTCCGTCAAGGGGCGGCGGCGTTTCAATCTGGAATGAGGCCGTTGGCGCGCGCGCGCTGGTGCACCCACGCCGAGCCGCCGAGCGCGATGAGCGCGCCCGCGCCCAGCGCCAGCGGTGCCAGCACGCCATCGGGTGTGCGCGTCACCGCGAACGCGACGGCGCCGCACGCCATCATCAGCAGCCAATAGACGAACGTCACCCGCTTGTTGCCCCAGCCCGCGCGGATGGCGATCTGATAGATGTGCTCGGCGTGGCCCACGAGCAGCTTCTGGCGCCGGCGCAGGCGCCACCACAACGTCAACAGCGCGTCGGCCAGCAGCGGAAAAAAAATGATCGCCGCGGCGAACGGTGACATGCCGGTGCGGTGAATGACGACCAGCGAGCCGAGCGCGGCGATGGCGCCCGCAAACAGCGCGCCGGAATCGCCGGCGAACAAGCGCCCGCTCGGATAATTCCAATAGAGAAAGCCGATCAGCGCGCCCGCGCCGATCAAGCTCAAGGAAGCGCCGGCCGGCGAACCGCCGGTCAACGCGATCACCCCCAGCCAGATGAGGCCGATGGCGACCGAACCGATCGCCAAGCCATTGGCGCCGTCCATGAAGTTCACGCAATTGACCATCACGAACACCCAGAGCGCCGCGCCGAGCAGTCCGGGGCCATAGGGTAGTTCGAGAACGAAGTCCGGGGCGAACGGCAGATGCTGCACCGGCCCGATCAGCGCCACGGCCGCGACGGCCAAGACGCTGAAGGCAATGGTTTTCAGCACCGGGTTGATCGGGCGGGTGTCGTCGAGAAATCCGATCACGAGAAACGCGTACGCGAACGCCGAGGCCAATTGCAGCAGCTCCGCCCCGCGCGGACTCATTTCTTCGCGCACCGTCGCCGAGGCGAGCCCCAACACCGTGTGCCCCACGGCGAAGCCAATGGCGATGCCGACGCCGCCGCTCGTGGGCGTTGGCGCGTCATGCCATTTGCGCCCGCCAGGCATGTCGATCGGCCCCGCGCCCATTTGGGCGCGGCACGCGGCGAAGCTGGTGATGGCGGCGACAAGGGCGGCGGCGATGAGATCCAGCAGCACTCGCAACCTCGCCCACGCGTCTGGGCTATCGGCGCGCGCTGCGACCGTCAAGCACCCGCGCCGATCACAACCGCGCGCGCCCACCAATCGGGCCGCGCCGCCGCGATCTCTTGCGCCAACGAAACGGCGTCGGCGGTAGTATCGGCGATCGCGAACATGGTCGCGCCGCTGCCGGAGAGCGCTGCGTAGCGCACGCGCGGATCGCGCAATCTCTCCGCCACCGCGCCGATCTCAGGCAAGAGCGCGCGCGCCGGCGCCTCCAGATCGTTGCCGATGGCGGCCATCGCCGCGAGCGCCGCGTCGCGCGTCGCCCAATTGGGCGCCGGCGCCGCGCGAAACCCCGCGCCAAGTCCCATCGCATCGAAGCGGCGATAGACGTCGCCCGTCGCCAGCGGTTTGCCCGGGTTGACGAGCACGGCGTCGAACCGCGGCAACGCGAGCGGGCTGTGCGTCTCGCCCGCTCCGGTCATGTAGGCCGCGCGCGCCGCAATGCAGACCGGGACGTCAGCGCCAAGCGGGCGCGCGACCTCCATGAGCCGCGCCGCCGGCCAATCCAGCCGCCACAGCTGGTTCAGCGCGCGCAGCGTAGCGGCGGCGTCCGACGAGCCGCCGCCGATGCCCGAGGCGACCGGCATGTGCTTGCACAGGGTCAGCGCCGCGCCCTGCTTCACGCTGGCGGCCTCTGCGAGCGCGCGCGCGGCGCGCAGCACGAGGTTGTCCTCCCCCGCGCTCAACCCCGCCGCCATCGGCCCGTCGATCAGCAGAGAGATTAGATCGCCGGGCGCCGCCTCGACGAATTCGTCAACCTCTGCGAAGGCGGCGACGCTTTGCAGCGGATGCAGCCCGTCGGCGCGCCGCGCGCCGACTTGTAGCGTGAGATTGATCTTCGCCGGAGCGAAGACGCGCACGCTCATCGCTGCGCCGTGCGCGGCGGCGCCGGCAAGGGCGGCAAGCCGTTCTCGATTTTCGCCTGGATCGCGGCCGGATCATCCGGCTCTTGCGTCAGCGCGCGCCGCCACTGGTAGCGCGCTTCGGTGCGCCGCCCGAGCCGCCAGTATGCGTCGCCCAGATGATCGTTGAGGATCGGGTCGGCGGGCTCCAGCTCGACGGCGTGCTCGAGCAGGTCGACGGCGCGCGCGAAATCGCCCATCCGGTAATAGGCCCAGCCGAGGCTGTCGATGATCTCGCCCGATTGCGGACGAAGCGCGGCGGCGCGCTGGATGAGCGCCAAGCCTTCCTCCAACCGTTCGCCGCGATCGACCCAGGTGTACCCGAGATAGTTGAGCACGTCAGGCTGATCGGGCGACAGTTGCAGCGCGCGTTGAAAATCCGCCTCCGCCTCGGGCCAGCGGCCCAGCCGCTCGCGCGCGGCGCCGCGCGCAAAGAACAGCCGCCACTCCTGCGGCTGCTGCTCGATCAGGCGCGAATAGAGCGGCTCCGCTTCGGCGTACTCGCCGCGGCTGCGGTGCATGTCCGCTAGCGTGCGCAACGCACGCGCGTCGCCGCCGGCGGCGTTCTCGCGCGCCAGCGCGAGCGCGGCGTCCGCATGGCCCGCATCCAACAATGCCCACGCCTGCATGATGCGCGCGCTGCCGAAGTAGGGCGACGTCTCCGGCACGCGCGCCAACGCCGCTTGCGCCAGCGCGACATGGCCGAGCCGCGTCTGCTGCTGGGCAAACGCCAGGCGCGAACTGTCGGCGCTCGGATCGAGCATCAGCGATAATGTCAGCGCGGCGAGCGCATTGGTGGAATCCGCTTCCTGGATCAGGATGGCCGCGAGGCCATAGAGCGCAACCGAAGCGCCGATGGCCGGCGTCAGCGGCGCAGCCGCTGCGGCGCCGCCGGCGCGCACGCGCGCCAGCGCCGCCGCCAGGGCGGGGTTGGCTTGATTGACCGGCGTGTCCAACAGCGCGATCGCCGCGTCGCGGCGGCCGCGGCGCACCAGCAAGTCGGCGTGCCGCTCGACGCCGGCGGGCAGCCACATGCCGCTGTCGGCGCCGATCTCGTACGCCGCCAGCGCATCGTCGGGACGCACCGCATAGTCGAACGCCATCGCCTGCTGATAGGCGAACAGCCCGCCGTACGGGCGCACCGACGCAAGCGGCCCAAGTTCTGCGACGACGTCGGCGATGCGTCCCTGTGCGACGCGCGTCCACACCGCCATCAGGCGCGCCATCAGCTCTTCGCTGGCAACCCCCTCGACGCGGTTCAGCGACGCATCGGCCTGACCCCAGCGGCGCGCCGTCAACGCATCCGCCGCGCGCACAAGGTGCGCATAGCCCGGCGCGTCCTCGCGAGGCGCAAGCCGTGCGGCGCGGCGCGCGCGCGCCTCATCGCCCGACGCCAGGCTCGCGATCAACGCGCCGCGCAGCAGCGCGTCGTCGCCCGGCGCACGAGTCAGCGCGGAGAAATAGCGGTCCGCCGCGACGGTGAAGTCTTCACGCGAATTGGCCACGCGGCCGATCAGGTAGTCGGCGTACGACGCCGATTGCTGCGGATTCGGCTCGACGGCGGCGCACGCGGCGAGACTAAGCCCCGCCGCGATCAGCACCCCCGCCCGCAGCATCAGAGATCTTCCCGCTGCGACGGCTGATCGGGCAATTGCACCTGCGGCAGCTCGCGCCGGCGCGGCGCGGGCGTGGTCATGCCCGATTGCACCTTGCGCTCAAGGTCACGACGGCGGATGGCGTCCGGGTGGTTCTCGAGCGCCTGACGCCACATCGCGCGCGCGTCGTCGCGGCGGTTGAGCCGCCAGTACACGTCGCCCAGATGGTCCATGATCTCCGCGTTCGGATCGCCGCTGGCGATGGCCAGATCGTTTGCGCGCTCGATCAGCGCGCGCGCTTCGTCGAAGCGGCCATAGAGATAGTAGGCCCAGCCCAGACTATCGACGACGGCGTAGTTGAGTTGTCCGTAGTTGAAGCCGCGCCACAAGAGGCGGTAGCCCTCTTCCAGACCTTCCGGCCGCTGGATCAGCGCATAGCCCAGCGCGTTGAGGCGCAGCACGGAATCCGGTTGTTCCGCGAACAGCCCGCGCGCCACCGCGATGCCGTCGCTCCAGCCGCGCGGATCGTCCATCAGAATAGAAACATAGAGCAGGCGCGTATCGACGCTCTGGTCGATTTCATAGGCGGCGCGCATGTCGGCGGTGGCGGCGGGGATGTTGCCGGCGAAGCGGTGCGCGTAGGCGCGCCACCCCAGCACATCCGCGCGGTCCTCCGCTGTCGCGGCCATCGCCAACGCGCGGTCGAACGCCGGGATGGCGCGATCGGCCTGACCGACGCGGCGATAGATGTCGCCCACCGAGGCGATCACGGCCCAGCGGTCCCCCGCTTGTGCGAGCGCCCGCTCGGCTGCGGCGACCGCGGCCGCTTCGTCGCGCCGTTCGATGGCGATCTGCGCGCGCACGATGTCGGCGTCGGGCGCGAACACACTGTCGGCCGGCACTTGCGCGATGATGCGCTCGGCCCCGGCCGGACCGCCGGCCTCCAGTAATTGATCGGCGGCGTAGAGCCGCCAGTCGTTGGCGTCCGGCGCCAACAGCACGCCCAGTTGCAGCAGCGCCGTGCCGGACTGCGATTGCAGGCCCCGCTGCGGATCGGCTTGTTGCAGCATCGCACCCAGCATTTCAGCCTGGGTCAGGAATTCCGATAGGAAGATCATCCAGCGGCCGGTCGCCGAGCGGGCGTTGAGCGGCTCCTCGAATGGCGGCTGACCGGCGTCGAGGCGCGCCAAATTGGTTTGCACGTCGATCGAGCGCGGCGCGAATTCTTGCACGATGCCGTAATAACGGCGCGCTTCGGCGCTGCGGCCCAAACGATGATTCACCAGCGCGGCGCGGTAGATCGCGTTGGTGATGCGCACGGCGTTGAGCGCACGGTCGAACTCTTCCGAGGTGGAGGGCTCGGCGTCGCCCGGCGGGGTAAGATCGAGGCGCTCGGCCATCAGCGCGTACACCGCGGCCGCTTCGTCGAGCCGCCCCGCCGCTTCGAAGATCAGCGCGCGCGCGACTTCCGGCAGTGGCGCAGGGAGATTGTCGCCGCCCGCGTCGACGCGTTCGACGCCGAGATCGGCGCGGCCCTCGGCGGAGAGCAGGAACGGCTCCAGCATGTCGGCCAGGCCGCCGCTCAATCCGCCCGGCGCCGATTCCAGCACCGCGCGCGCGTCCGCCAAACGGTTGGCGGCGATGTTGTCTGCGAACACGACCGCATACCAGATCGGCGTCTGATCGCCGCGCGCCAACGCGCGGCGGCCTTCGCGCACGAGATAGTCGATGTCGGCTTCGAGCAGCGCCGCCGACGGGTTCTCGTAGGTGCGGTCGACCGCTGCGTTCGGCGGCGACGTGCCCGTCAGCATCTCGGACGGCGAAATCTCCTGCTCGAACGAGACAGGCTGCGCCTGTGCGTCTGGCTGTTTCGTCTGCGCGAACGCCGAAGTGGCCATGCCGGCGCACACCGCCGCGAGACTTGCCGTAAGTAGCGCCCAACGCATCATCGTCACCTTTCTCCCCATGCAGGGATCACAAATTGGCGTAGTTCGGTCCGCCGCCGCCTTCGGGCGGCTCCCAGTTTATATTCTGGCTCGGGTCTTTGATGTCGCACGTTTTGCAGTGAACGCAGTTTTGCGCGTTGATCTGAAAGCGCGGATTAGCCCCCGCCTCGTCGTAAAGCACCTCATACACCCCGGCAGGGCAATATCGTGTCGCCGGTTCGGCGTATTCGGGGAGGTTGACCCGGATCGGAACCGCCGGGTCCAGCAACTTGAGGTGCGGCGGCTGGTCTTCCTCGTGGTTGGTGTTGGAAAGGTAGACCGACGACAGCTTGTCGAACGTCAGCACGCCGTCCGGCTTCGGGTAGACGATCGGCGTGTGCTTCGCCGCCTTGTCGAGCGCGGCGTAGTCGGCCTTGCCGTGCTTGAGCGTGCCGAAGAACGAGAAACCGCCGAGCACCGTGGTCGTCCACATGTCGAACATGCCGGCGACGCCGCCCCAGAATGTGCCCAGCCGCGACAGCAGCGGCTTGGCGTTGCGCACGCGGAAGAGATCCTTGCGCACCGGGCTCTCCAGATACGCTTGCTGATAATCCTCCAGCGTGTCGCGCTGGCGGCCTTCGGCGATCGCCGCGAACGCGGCTTCGGCGGCCAGCATGCCGGTCTTCATCGCATTGTGCGTGCCTTTGATGCGCGGCACGTTCACGAAACCGGCCGAACACCCGATCAGCGCGCCGCCGGGAAAGGCAAGTCTGGGCACCGACTGGAACCCTCCTTCCGTGATGGCGCGCGCGCCGTAGGCGAGGCGCTTGCCGCCGGTCAGATGCTGGCTGATTTCGGGATGCAGCTTGTGCTGCTGGAAAATGTCGAACGGCGAGAGGTACGGATTCTTGTAGTTGAGATGGACGACATAGCCGACGCTCACCAGGCGGTCGCCCCAATGATACATGAACGAGCCGCCGCCGGTCTTGTCGTCGAGCGGCCAGCCGACCGTGTGCAGCACCAGCCCCGGCTTGTGCTGATCGGCAGGGATTTCCCACAATTCCTTGATGCCGATGCCGAATTTCTGCGGCTCGCAATCGCTGCACAGATCGAACTTCTTTTGCAGCACTTTCGCGAGCGAACCGCGCACGCCCTCGGCGATGAACACGTACTTGCCGTGCAATTCCATCCCCGGCTGATAGTCGTCCTTCTTGTGGCCATCCTTGGCGATGCCGAACACGCCGGCGACGACGCCCTTCAGCGCGCCATGCTCGTCGAACACCGGTTCGGACGCGGCCATGCCGGGATAGATTTCCACGCCCAGCGCTTCAGCCTGCGCGCCAAGCCATTTCGTAAGGTTCGAAAGCGAGGCGATGTAATTGCCGTGGTTGTTGAAGAGCGGCGGCATCAGGAACATCGGCAGCGCCGCCGCGCCGGCGGGACCGAGGATTTTGAACTGGTCGTCGGTCACCGGCGTGTCGAGCGGCGCGCCTTGCGCCTTCCAGTCCGGGATCAACTCGTTCAGCGTGCAGGGATCGATCACCGCGCCGGAAAGAATGTGCGCGCCCACCTCGGCGCCTTTCTCCAACACCGCCACTGTGATCTCGCGTCCCGCTTCGGCGGCGAGCTGTTTGAGGCGGATCGCGGCCGAAAGACCGGCCGGGCCCGCGCCAACGATCACGACGTCGTACTCCATGGAGTCGCGCGCGATCTCTTCGTCGGCCATTGTTTTCCCTTCAAATCTGTCGCGGCGTTTATCAAAGCGGATGCGATGAGGCGCAAGCTCGCCGCATCGCTTTGTCGTTTCGCGCGATTCCTTGCAGAATGCCGCGATGGACGCCGCCCCGACACCCCAGCAGGCCGCCCGCGCGCTGCTCGCCTTCTGGCGCAGCGCCGGGGTCGACATGGACATGGCGGAGGCGGTTTACGCCACGGCGCCCCAAGCCAAGCCCGCGTCACCGGCCACACCGAAGACCGGCCCTGTCCGCCCCGCTCCGCGGGCCGGCGGCGGCCCGGGCCCTGTGGACAACGCTCGGGCGCTGGCCGCCGCGGCCAAGACCGTGGCCGAGCTCCGGGCCGCGGTGGAGAGGTTCGACGGCTGCGCCCTGAAGGCGACCGCCCGGAACACGGTGTTCTCCGACGGCGCCGAGGACGCCCCCGTCCTCATTATCGGCGAAGCCCCAGGCAGGGATGAAGACGAGCAAGGCAGGCCGTTCGTGGGGCGTTCGGGCCAGCTGCTGGACCGGATGCTCGCCACAATCGGGCTGAGCCGGCAGTCCAACGTGCTGATTTCCAATACGATTTACTGGCGCCCGCCCGGCAATCGCGACCCCACCCAGGGCGAAACCGTCGCCTGTCTGCCGTTCGTGGAGCGCCTGATCGAGCTCACCCGGCCCAAGTTGCTGATCCTCGCCGGCAAGGCCGCCGCCAACAGCGTGCTCAGGCGCGAGGACGGGGTCTTGCGCCTGCGCGGCCGGCGGCTCCAGTACGCCCGCGAGGGGATTCCGGCGCCCGTCAACGCGATGGTCATGCTTCACCCCGCATACCTCCTGCGTCAGCCGCAGCAGAAACGGCTGGCCTGGAACGATCTTCTGCTCGCCGAAGCCTGGCTCCAGGAGCTGGGGGTCGCGCGGGCGCATCCCTGACTCAAGCCTGGACGGGCCCCGATGACGTTTCGCTCCGCCTTCGCCGCCCTGACCGTCGCCGCGATCGTCGCCCCAGCCGCCGCGCACGCCGACCCGCGCATCGTCGCGCTCTCGTCGGAGGACGAAGCCGCCTATCGCGACGCGTTCGCCGCCATTGAATCCGGCAACTGGCGCGGCGTCACCGCCGCGCTCAACCGCGCCGACGACGACGTGCTCGAAGGCGTTGTGCGCGCGCGCATGCTGCTCTCGCGCAGCTACCGCGCGGACTGGAGCGATTACACCAGCTGGCTCAACCGCTATGGCGACTACGGTCTGGCGCAAGCCGTCTACGACCGCGCGATGGACTCGCGCTCGCGCCGTGCGCGCCGCAATGGCGTGCGCGCGCCAGCCCCGCGCGCCGGCGCCGGACGCACGCTGCCTGGCACGCCGCCGCCGATCTCGGGCGACACGGCCGCCGCCCGCAACGCCATCGAGCGCATTACGCTGCGCTTCGCCGAGGGCGACATCGAAGGCGCGCGTGCGATCGCCTACGAAGAGGTGAGCGGCCCGCGCTCGGGCCAAGCGCAATGGCTGCTGGGTCTCATGGCCTACCGCATGCACGACTACGCCGAGGCGGTGCGCCAGTTCGAAGCATCCGCGCAATGGGCGCATCATGGCGGCTGGGCGCGCGCCGCCGCGCATTACTGGGCCGCGCGTGCGCGGCTTGCCGCGGGCGCGCCGGAGGGCGTCGTCCAACACCTCGAAGCCGCCGCGCAGCGCCCCTGGACGTTCTATGGCCAGCTCGCGGAAGCGCAGCTCGGCCGCGACAGCTCGCTTCTGTTCGATGCGCCGGAGGTCGATGGCGAGACGCTGCAGCGCTTCATCGAAGCGCACCCCGCCGCGCGCCGCGCCGCCGCTTTGGCGCAGCTTGGCCGCCTCTCCGAGGTCGAAGCCGAACTGCGCCGGCTGCACGCCGATCTCGGTCGCGACGACGACCGCGCCTTCCTCGCCCTCGCCGTGGCGCTGCAGGCGCCGGCCGCGCAATTGCGCGTGGCCGAGTATGGCGGGCGCGAGGTCGCCGCGGGCTTCTGCCCGGCGACCACGTTCGAGCCGGACAACGGCTTCTCGCTCGACCGCGCGCTGATCTACGCCATCGTGCGCCAGGAGAGCTATTTCAACCCGAAGGCCGTCAGCGTTTCGAACGCGCGCGGCTTGATGCAACTTCTGCCGTCGACTGCGCGCGACATGGACCGCTCGCACAATTACCGGCGCAATCCGGCGGCGCTGTTCGATCCCGGGCTCAACATGCGTCTCGGCCAAGACTACATCGAATGGCTGATGACGGAGTTTCACAACGACGGCGATCTCGGCCGCGTGTTCGCCGCCTACAATGGCGGGCCTGGCTGGCTCTCGCGCTGGCTGGCGACGCAGCCGTCGGATATCGATCCGCTGCTGCTCCTGGAAATGCTGCCGCGCGCGGAGAGCCGCGACTACGCCGAGCGCGCGCTCTCGCACATGGCGCTCTGCCGCAAGAGCTACGGCCAGCCGACGCCCGAACTGGATCGCCTCGCCTCGGGTCAAGCCGCGATCTACACCCCGCTCGACAGCCGCACCGCGCAGCGTTGAGCCGCGGCTACTCGTACCCCTTCGCCAGCTCGGCTGGATCGGCGCCCATCATGTAGCGCGCCATCAGCGTGAGGTTGCGCCAGCCATTGCGTCCCGCCGCGGCGGTGCGGAAATTCTCGCCGTTCGCAACGATCTGCGCGGCGAGAAACGTCAGCCGGCGCGCGCCGATGCGGCGCGCCATCTCCACGTCGTCCAACACCGCCATGTCGGGATAGCCGCCAATGCCGTCATAGAAGAAGCGCGAGAGCAGCACGCCCTGATCGGCGTAGGGCAGCTTCATAACGCGCGCGCGCAGCCGCGCCCAGAACGCGGCGCGGCGCAGCCGCGGCGAGGGATCGTCGAACGCGAGTTGAAAGACGCCGGCGCGTTTGCGCGAGGCCGCCGCGCCCACGAAGCGCTCCACCTCCGGCAGCCAGCCCGGCGCCAACACGGCGTCGGCGTTCAAGAACATCAGCCACTTGCCTTTCGCCGCCGCCGCGCCCGCGCGCATTTGCTTGGCGCGCCCGCGCGGCGCGGCAACGACATCGCATCCCGCTGCGTCGGCGATGGCGAGCGTCTCGTCATGCGAACCGCCGTCGGCGACGATCACCTGCTTGATCAAGCCGTGCGCCGCGCCTTCCACCAGCGGCGCCAGCGCGCGCGGCAGGACAGCAGCGCTATCGAGCGTCGGGATCACCACGGAAATCATGCGCGCGCATGAGAGCCAAGCGCGGCAAGGATTGTAAAGGCGAAATGCTAGGCGCCTGCGTCCTGGTCGCGCGGCGGCAGCGCTGCTTGCGGCGGCGGCGCGGGCGGCGCCGGCGGGGTTGGGGCGGGCGGGGCCGGCGCTTGGCCTGGCGGCGGCGCGCCTTCGGTCATGCGCGAACGGATGCGCTGCATGAAGCGGTCGAGCAGATCGGTGCGCGCCACCGCGCGCGCGACGTCGCGAATGGCGGAGCCTTCAGCGTTGATGCCGGAGGCGACCAGTTCGAATGCATCCGCTTCCGCGGTATTGGCCATGTCGCCGGCATATTCGCGGTAGAGCGCGCGCACGCCGTTCTCGTCGCCCGCCAGCGTCAGCGCGACCCCGGTGCGCAGCAAGACCTGGCGGCCGTGCGCGTCCAGCGGCGTCGCCCGGTTGCGCATCGCCAGCAGCGTGCGCAATTCGGCGGAGGCGCGCGTCCAGTCGCGTGCGCGCCACGCTGCGTCGGCGCGAATACGTTGCGCGTCTTCGCTGCGATCGCGCTCGACCAATTCAACGGCGCCGTCGAGGCGTCCGAGATCAAGCAGCGCGCGCGCTTCCAGGATGCGCCGGTCCGCCAGCAGCGTCTGCGCCATGTTCGGAATGCGCGTGTTGGCCAGCACGATCAGCGCCTGGTCGGGCTTGCCGTCCATCAGATAGATCGCAGCGAGATCGGCGGCGACTTGCGCCTTGCCCAATCCCTCCAGGCGCTCGTCCACCTGGTGCTGCAACAGCCGCGCCGCCTGCTCCAAGAGATCGATCTGCACCAATCGGGCCGCCAGCAGGCGCACGATGCGGTCGCCGGTCGGGCCGACCGGCGTCAGGTCGCTGAATTCGTAGAAAAGGCCGAGCGCCTGGATCGGCTGCAGCTGATCGGCTTCGCCGTCCAGGAACAGACGCTCGAACAACGTCGTCATGTCGGCGCGCAGCTGGCGCGCGGCGGGATCGGTGGGGAAACGGCCGGCGGCGACGCTCATCGTCGCCAGCGCGTCGCGCCAACGGCCCAGTTCCGAATAGGCGTCGCCGAGCAGCGCCACGGTCGCGAGCTCGATCGAGTCGCCGCGCCAGCGGAAACGCAGCGCCTCCAATCGTTCGACGGAGTCGATGGCGCGCATCACGCCGGTGTTGCGCCGGATGCGGATGGCTTCGACTTCGGCGCGCACGGCGGTTTCTTCGTCCGGCGCGCGCGCGAGTTCGTCGAGCAGCGCCAGCGCCCGGGCGCTATCGCCGCGCGCGGCGACGACCCGCGCGAGGATCAAGCGCGCGTGCAAACGCGTCGCCTGGTCGGGCGCCTGTCCGCTCGCGGCGGCGGCGGCGGCTTCGGCCGCGGCATGATCGTTCAGTTCGAGCGCCGCTTCGGCGAGCGCGAGCTGGAAGCGCGCGCGCCACGCCGGCGGATAACCCTCCATCGCGCCCGCGCCGCGTTCGAGGTCGCGGCGAGCTTCGCTCCAGTTGCGTTGCTGCGCCAGCGCATAGCCGCGCCACAACGCGGCCGCCGGATTACTGGCCAGCGACGATGCGGTCAGGTCCGGCATCGCCGCCTGCACGCGTCCCATCATCACGTGGGCCGCGGCGCGCATCAGCCGGTATTCCGGATCGACGTCGGCCAGTTCGTTCTGGTTGATGGCCGCGATCTGCAGCGCGCCGAGCGCCTCGGCGGCGAACTCGTGCATCAGCAGGTAGCGCGCCAGCTCCAGCCGCGCCTCCACCGGCGCGCCCTCGCGCACGCCCTCATTGGCGGCGAGCCGGGTGAGATAGTCTATCCGCTCGCGCACCTCGACCAAGTTCTCGGCGGCGGGCGCCGCACTTTCGCCGCCCTCGCCGATGGACGCTTCGAGCACGCCCGCGGCGACGTCCTGCGCATTCGCGGGCGGGGCGGCGGCGAGCAAACCGTCGCCGCGCGACACGATCAGGTTGCCGCCTTCGAACGCGGCGGTCACGCCATCGGCGCGCGCTTCGATCACCGCGCCATGCGCGCTCGGCAGCACCGCCGCTTCGACCGTGGCGCGGCGCACATCGATTCCGCGCGCCGGGCCGCCGATCAGCGCCACCGCGATGCGGTCGCCGATTTCCGGATCGGACACCCAGCGCACCGCGCCTTCGCGGCCGAACCGCGCGACTAGGCGCGCGCCCCCGCCCGACACCGCTTCGCGCGACAGCGCCGCCGACGATCCCGCTTCGGCGCTCGGGCCCAGCGTGAAGATCCAGGCGTTGTCGTCGGCGATGGCCGAGACTTGCACGCCGGGCGGCGCGGGGATGCGCACGCCGATCACGCCCTGCCCCTGCACCACGCGGATATCCTGGTGGCGCGGGCCCACGCGCGCGACGCCGTTGAGATCCACGCGTCCGCTTGCATCGAACAACAGCCAGATCGCCTCGCCGCGGCGGAACGCAGCCGCGCGCGCAGGCGCAGGCCAGGTGATGGTGATGCGCGTGGAGTTGGCGTCTTCCACCAATTGCACGCGCGCCGTGCCGCTGACCGGCGGGCGCGCCGGCGTCGGCGCTGTGGTCACCGTGCCGTCGGCGGCCGTCGATTGTTCGATGCCTTCCGGCGCCAGCAGATCGACCACGACGCGGTCGCCGTCGGCGAAGTGGCGCTGGCGCACGCCCGGGTCGAGCATCAGCACCAGACGCAAAGGTTGCTCGGCGGCGCTGACGCGGCGGATTTCGCGCACGTAGCGCGGCAGGCTCGACCGCAATTCGGCGATGTCGATGTCGGCGGCGCGCGAGAAGCGCAGATCGAGCCGGCTGCCCTGCAGCAACGGCGTCACCGTCGTCGCGCCGCTGAAGCGGAAGGCGAGCCGCGTATAGCCTTCGTTGAGGCCGACGCTCACCGTCGCGGTTGGCGCCGGCGCGGCGCGCGGCGGCGGCGGCGATGCGGCCGCGGTTTGCACCGGCGGCGGCGGCGGCGGCGCAGCTGGCGGCGGAGGCGGTGGCGGCGGAGGCGCCGCCGCCAGCGTCAAATCCTGCGGCAGCGGCCCGATCGGTCCACGAATATCGAGATCGTCCGGCGGCACGCTCGCGGCGGTGCGCGGCGGCGCTTGCGCGGCGGGCGCGGCCGCTGCCGGCGCAGCCGACGGCGGCGGCTGCGCGCCTTGCGCGGGCGGCGTCAGCTGCATCGGCTGACCGATCGCCGGCGGCGCCGCGATCAGGGCGGCGGCGGCGATCGTCAACGGGGAGCGCAAGGACTTCATCGTTCGAACGCGTGTTCGCTCCAAGCTTCGCCAGCGCGCGGTTAAGCGCGAGTTATTCCGCCGGCGCCTGACCGGCCGCAGGCGGCGCGCCACGCGCGCGCGCCAGCAAGTCCGCGCCGCCCGAAGGCGGCCGCGCGCGATCGGCCAGCATTTCCGTCAGCTGACGCGCGCGCGCCGGGTCCATCCGGCCCATCACTTCGGCAAGGTTCGCCTGGCGCATCCGGCTCGCCACTTGCACCAGCACTTCGTCGTCGAGCCCATCGAACACCGAAGCGGCGTCTTTCGCACGCATGCGCGTATAGACGCCCACCAGCTCGGTGAGCCGCTGCTCCTGGGCTTCGTCGAGCTGGCCCAACAAGTCCTGCACCGTGGTTTCGAGCTGGCGCAGTTCGGCCAGGCGCTCGTTCAAGCGCTGCTCGGCGGCGAGCATCAGCGCGTCCTGCGTCTCCATCGCCTCGCCGCGCTCGTCGAGCGCCGCGCGCCGCGCGCTCAGAGCTTGCAACACCTGAACTTCCGCCGCGCTCAAGCCCGCGAGGTCCGCCAGCGTCGGCGCCGGGCATTGCTGCGCCGCCGCCGCATCCGCGCCTTGCGCGGGCGCGGCATCTTCGGCGTGCTCCGCCGTCGTCGCGGCGCTGACGCCTTCGGCCACGCCCTCGGCCATCGCCACCGTCTTCAGCCCCAGCACGACCGCAACCGTCGCCATCGCCGCCGGCAACAGGCGCACGTTGGCGGGCGGACGCTTGGCGCCGGGCTTGGGCTTGAAGACATTCATCAGTAGCGCGCCCGCGCGCCGCCGCTTGCGACATCGCTCGCCGAACGCAGCCGCCCGGCGCCGAGGCCGAGGCGGTCCGCCGTCACCCGCGCGTCGTTGATGCGCGCCTGCAGATCGCGGCCCGCCTCCTGCGCCGTCACCCGCAGCGTGCGCACCGCGCTCTCCGCCTGCGCCGTCGCTTGCGCCAGTTCGGCCGCCGCGCGCAACGCCCCGTCCTGGCCGGAGCGCAACGCCTTCAGATTGCGGTCGAGCCGCCAGAAGTAGAACAGGCACGCGCCCAGCATGATGGCGAGCACCAGTTCGATGGCCAGCGTAATCGGGCTCATGTTCCGCCTCCTAATTTCATGACGGCTCTTTGCGTGGCTTGCGCGATTGGCTTCTCCACGCGCACCGCCAGCGCATGGCCCATGCGGCCAACCTTGCCGAACGACAGATCGACGGCGCCGCACTTCAGATTGACCGGCGCGCCGGGCGGCGCATCGAGCATCAGCGTGTCGCCGACCTTGAGGTCGAGCACCTTGCGCAGCGGCATCTTGAGTTCATCCAGCACCGCGCGCACTTCGAGTTTCGTCGCCCACAATTCGCTGGCGAGGTGGCCTTCCCAGATGTTGTCGCGCCCGAACTTCTCGCCCATGAATTGCTGCAACAGCATCTTGCGGATCGGTTCGAGCGTCGCGTACGGGAGCAGCAGTTCGAGCCGGCCGCCGCGATCTTCCATGTCGATGCGCAGCTTCACCACGATGGCGGCGTTGGGCGGGCGCGCGATCGCCGCGAAGCGCGGATTGGTCTCGATCCGGTCGAGCTTGAAATCGACGGGCGTCAGCGGCGCGAACGCCTGGCTGGCGTCGTTCAGCACGACTTCGATCATGCGCGTCACGAGCACGCGCTCGATCGTCGTGTAGGGACGGCCCTCGACGCGCATCGCCGAGGCGCCGCGCCGGCCGCCCAGGAGGACGTCGACGATCGAGTAGATCAGGCTGGAATCTACCGTCGCCAAGCCGAAATTGTCGAGCTGCTCGGCGCGAAACACCGAGATGATCGCCGGCAGCGGGATGGAGTTCAGATAGTCGCCGAACCGGATCGAGCTGATCTGGTCCAGGCTGACTTCGACGTTGTCGCTGGTGAAGTTGCGCAGGCTCGTCGTCATCAACCGCACCAGGCGGTCGAAGACGATTTCGAGCATCGGCAGACGTTCGTAGGAAACAAGCGCCGAGTTGATAATGGCGCGCACGCCCGTGCCGCCGGCCTGATCCTCCGCGCCGAGACCGAACCCCAGCAGGCTGTCGATCTCGTCCTGATTGAGGATGCGCTCGGCGCCGCCGGCGGCCTCCTCGCCGCCGGCTGTCTGCCACTCCCCGTCCGCAGTCTGAGCCGCTTCGCCGCTCATCTATTGCACCAGCATTTCTTCGATCAGCACGGCGTTCACTTGCAGCGGCGCGATCACCAGATTGACCCGCCGCAGCAGTTCGAGCCGCAATCGGTAGGCGCCCGCCGATCCCGCCAGATCGTCGGTGCGTAATTCGCGCAGGAAGCCGTTGAATTGATCGGTGACGCGCGGAATGTGCTCGCCGAGCGAAGTGACCGTGGCGTCGTCCGGCGCTTCGAGCGTCAGCTTCAGCTTCAGATACGCCGGACGCCCGTCCGCTGCGGTGATGTTCACCAACATTTCCGGCAGCGCAACGAATATGACGTCCTCGCCGTGCGAGATCATGGTTCCGTTCGGCCCCGGAACGGCTTCGCCCACCTCCTCGCCGTGACCGCCGCCCTTGGCCTTGCCTTTGCCGTGGCCGTCGTCGGCTTCGGCGTGCTGCTCGCCGCCGCCGCCCTTGAACAAGAGCATATAGGCGGCCGCGCCGCCGCCGCCGAGCACGAGCACCGCCGGCAGGATGATGTAGAGCACGAGCTTCTTGCCCGACATCTTCTTCTTGGCCGGCGCCTCGCCGTCGGCAGGCGCTTCGCCCTCGGCGGCGGGCGCGGCGCCTTCGGCCTCATCCGCCTCCGGCGCGTCGCCCTTCTTCTTTTTCTTGTTCTTTCCAAACATGCGGAATCGCTCGCGCGTTAACCCGCATCCTTGGTGGCCTGACGTGGTTAAGAAGTGGTGGAGGGCCCGGCAAAGTTTGCCGCCCGCCCGGCAGCTTGCGCCGCCCGCTTCACCATGACGGACCGGCGCGCGCCTTGAAAATCAAGCGCTTCGATCCTGGCCCGGCGCTTGCATCGTTAACGGGGATGGATAACGCCCTGATGCTCGGCCTGCAGACGCAACGCGTTCTGCAACGGCGCATGGACATTGCGGCCAACAACCTCGCCAACGTCAACACCACCGGCTTCAAGGCCGACGGCATGGTGCTCGACGAAGCCGAGCGCACCGACGCGCACGCCGAGGAAGATCCAACCGAGATCCGCTTCGTCCGCGATGTCGCACTGATGCGCGACATGCGCCAGGGCCCGATCGCGATGACCGGCAACGCGCTCGACGTCGCGCTCGAGGGCGACGGTTTCATTATGGTCGAGGGCCCGAGCGGGCCGCTCTACACGCGCGATGGCGCGTTTTCGTTAACCGGGGAAGGACGGCTCGTGACCAGCGATGGCCGCGCGGTTCTTAATTCCGGGGGGGCGCCGATCGTGCTCGATCCGCAGGGCGAAAGTCCTTCGATCGGGCGCGACGGCGTAATCCGTGTGGCCGGCGTCGAAGTCGGTCGCATCGGCGTGGCGAGCTTCGCCGCGCCAGGCGCGCTCTCAAAGGTCGGGGACAACCTTTGGGACGCGCAGGGTCAAGCATCGGGCGCGTTCGAAGGAGTCGTGCTGCAAGGCGCGCTCGAAGGTTCGAACGTGCGCCCGGTCGTCGAGCTGACACGGCTCATTGAAATATCGCGCGCCTACCAGTCGGCGGCCAAGATCGTATCTGGGGCCGACGAACTGCGTCAGCGCGCGATCGAGCGGCTCGGCCGCTAACGGATAGGATCGTCCCACCATGCGCGCACTCTCGATCGCCGCCAGCGGCATGCAGGCCCAGCAGCTCAACGTCGACGTCATTTCGCACAACATCGCGAACATGAATACGACCGGCTACAAGCGCCAGCGCGCCGAATTCCAGGACATGCTGTACCAGAACCTGCAACGGCCGGGCGCGACCTCTTCGGCTTCGGGCGCGGTGCTGCCGCTCGGCATCCAGATCGGCGTCGGCGTGCAAGCCGACGCGGTCGGGCGCGTCACCGAACAAGGCGGCATCAGCCAAACCGGCAACGGCTACGATCTCGCCATCAACGGGCGCGGCTATCTGCAAGTACAATTGCCGTCCGGCCAGACCGCCTACACGCGCGCGGGCAATCTCGCGGTCAACGCCGACGGCACGATCGTCACCGCCGACGGCTATCCGCTCGAGCCGTCTGTCACCGTGCCGCCGGAAGCCACCGCGATCCAGATCACCCGCGACGGCATCGTCGAAGTCACGCTGACGGGGCAAACCGAACCGCAGCAGATCGGCCAGATCGAGATCGCCACCTTCATCAATCCCGCCGGCCTCGAAGGCATCGGCGACAATCTGTTCCTGGAAACGCCGGCCTCGGGCTCGCCCAACACCGCCACGCCCGGCTCGCCCGGCTTCGGCACGCTGATGCAAGGGTTCCTCGAACTCTCCAACGTCAACGCGGTGGAAGAAATTTCGGCGCTGATCGTGGCGCAGCGCGCCTACGAGATGAACGCGCGCGTCATCACCGCCGCCGACGAAATGCTCCAATCCACCACGCAGCTGCGCTGAGGGAGCCTCGATCATGCTCGCCCGCATTTGCCTCGCCATTTGCCTCTACTTCGCGCTGTTTGCGACCATCGCGTCGGCGCAGACCGTCACGCTGCGCCCGCGCGTCGAAGCGAACGGTCCTGCCATCACGCTGGGCGACGTGTTCGAAGGCGCCGGCCCCGTCGCCGGCCGCGCCATCGCGCCCGCGCCGCCGCCAGGCCAAATCTCGACGCTGTCGGCGCCGCTCCTCTCCGCGGCTGCATCGGCGGCGGGACTGGATTGGACGCCGCCGCCAGGCCTCACCGAAGTGCGCATCGTCCGCCCCGGCGGCGCCCGCGCGACCCTGCCGCCCGCCGACGGCGCGCGCATCGCCGGCGACGCCGCGATCCGCCGCGGCGAGATGGTGGTGCTGGTCTATCAGGCGCCCGGCATGTCGCTCTCGGTGCGCGCCCGCGCGCTGGAGGATGGCGCCGTTGGCCACCCGATTCGCCTGATCAACACCACCTCGCAACGCACCATCGACGCGATCGTCACCGGGCCCGGCCAGGCGAGCGCGTCGCCATGACGAAAGACGCCCTCATGCGCTCCCTCGCCCTCATCGCCCTCGCGGCCAGCGCCGCCGGCTGCGCCAGCGCCGACCGCGCCGCGTTCGTCCAAGACGCGCTCGCCACGCCCGGCATGGCTTACGACGCCGCCCATCGCGCGCTTGCGCCGCCGCAATTGCAGCCGGTGGCCACGCCCGCCTCGCTCACCGGCGGCCAGCAGCAGACGATGCCGTACGCCGGCCAGCGCCTCGCCGAAACGCCGCGGCCGAACTCGCTGTGGCAATCCGGCTCGCGCAGCTTCTTCAACGATCAGCGCGCCTCCGGCATCGGCGATATTCTCACCGTCAACATCGAGATCGACGACAGCGCCCAGCTTTCGAACTCCTCCAACCGTCAGCGCGATGCGTCCACCTCTGTGGGCGTCAGCAATTTCTTCGGCCTCGAGCAGACAGTCGGCCAGTTGTTCAACGGCGCCTTCGATCCCGAGAACATGATCGGCGCCGATGCCGACTCCAGCCAGTCGGGCTCCGGCGCCATCAACCGCGCCGAGAAAATCGAACTCACCGTGGCGGCGGTGATCGTCGACCGGCTGCCCAACGGCAATCTAGTGATCGCCGGGCGCCAGGAAGTGCGCATCAACGGCGAATTGCGCGAATTGACCGTGAGCGGCGTCATCCGCCCCGAGGACGTCACCTCCGCCAACACCATCGATCACACCCAGATCGCCGAAGCCCGCATCTCCTACGGCGGGCGCGGCCAGTTGAGCGCCATCCAACGCCCCAGCTGGGGCCAACGCCTCGCCGACGCCGTCACGCCCTGGTAGGCGCGGCGTTTGCACAATATCTCCACCCCCTCCCCGGGGCGATGCGCAGCATCGAGCCCGGGGCCCAAGATCACGAACGCCACTCGATTTCCTGGCTGCAACGGCGTTCATGGGCCCCGGACCTGGCGCGGCGCGCCAATCCGGGGATGGGTCGGCCAGAGCGCCACTTTAATTCACCCGCCGCTCTTTCCCCGCCCAATACGGCTCGCGCAGCTCGCGCCGCAGAATCTTTCCTGATGGATTGCGCGGCAGCGGCGCATCGCGGAAGTCGACGCTGCGCGGGGCTTTGAAATGCGCAATGCGTTCGCGCGCGAAGGCGATGATGTCGCCGGCGTCGGGCGCAGCGCCCGGCTTCGGCACGACGATCGCTTTCACCGTCTCGCCCCACTTCTCGTCCGGCACGCCGATCACCGCGACTTCGGCGACGTGGGGATGGCCGTGGATCGCGTTCTCAACTTCGGCGGGATAGACGTTCTCGCCGCCGGTGATGATCATGTCCTTGATGCGGTCCTGGATATAGAGATAGCCGTCGCGATCGAGATAACCCGCATCGCCGGTGCGCAGCCAGCCGTCCTTGCCGATGGCCGACGCCGTGGCGTCGGGCTTGCGCCAATAGCCCTTCATGTTGGCGGCCGAACGTGTAGCGATCTCGCCAACTTCATCAGGCCCCAGCTGGTTGCCGGCCGCATCGAGAATGCAAATCTCCACGCCCGGCATCGGCACCCCCGCCGAGCGCATGCGTTTGTTGCCCTTCGGATCGTGGTCCTGCGGCGGCAGGTAGACGATCGTGCCGGTGGTTTCAGTCATGCCGTATTGCTGCACGAACTCGCAGCCGAATACCTCCATGCACTCCTGCAGCAGCGCCACCGGCATCGGCGAGGCGCCGTAGAGAATGTGCGTCAGACTCGAATAATCGATCTCGCGCGCCCGCGGCATGCGGATCACGAATTGCAGCGCCGCCGGCACCATGAACATCTTGGCGATGCGCTCGCGCGGAATGAACTCGAGCACCTCCAACGGATTGAACTCGCGCGTGACGACGTTCTTCACCGCGTTGATCAGCCCGACCAGCCCCCAGCCGGTGCCGCCGATATGCGCAGCGGGCATGGCGACCAGATTGACCTCGCCCTCCTTCCACTCGTTCCAGCCGAGCGCGGCCTGCGACAGTGTGCGGCGCGAGCGCATCAGGTTGGCGTTGGTCAGCATCACGCCTTTGGGCCGGCCTGTCGTGCCCGAGGTATAGAGCAGCAACGATGTGTCGTCCGGCGCGCCGAGCGGCCCTGGATCGGCGGCGCTCGCGCGATCGCGCCAAGCCGCGTAGGTTTCGTACGCGCCGCCTGGCTCCATTGCGATGAGCTTGGGCTTCGTCTGCGCGAGCTTTAGCGCTTCTTCCGCGCACGCAATGCACTCCGGCCCCACGAACAAGAGCCGCGCCTGGGCGTCGTCGAGGATGTAGGCGACTTCCGCGGGCGCGAGCCGCCAGCCGATCGGCGCGATGATCGCGCCCGCCTTCGAGGCGCCCAGCACCAGTTCGAAATAGTGGTCGCTGTTCTTGCCGAGATAACAGATCGCCTCGCCGCGCTGCACACCGGCGGCGGGCAGCGCGTGCGCGACCTGGTTGGTGTGGCGGTCAAGCTCGGCGTAGGTCGTCGTGCGCCCTTCGAAGCTCAGCGCCGGGCGATCGCCGCGCGTGCGCCCATGATGGCGCGCCACGTCGCCCAACGTGGACATGTGCTCGAACTCGTCCGGATGCACCGACGCCGCCATACCCGCCTCCCGTGCTTTCTTTTGCAAGCAGCGTAGCGCGTCCCTCCCCGCCAGGGGAGGGTGTCCGGTTGTGCGCGAGCACAAGCTGACGGGTGGGGCGGGCGGCGGTGAACTTCAGAATCCAGCGCCATCGCCCCACCCGTCGCGAAGCGAGCTTCGCGACACTCTCCCCTGGCGCGCGGGGAGGGATTGACGCCAATCTTCAGCCGCCGACGCCGCGCGCCATCAGCACAGCGAAGAGCGGAACCAGCGCCAGCAGGTGCAGCTCGACCATCACCGCGCGGCGGATCGCCTTGACCTCGGCCTCTGGCGCCGCGAAGGCCGCGTCGGCATTCGCCGCCTTCACCCACCGGATGAACCGCAACGTCGGCGCAATGGAGATCAGCCCGATCACGGCGAACGTCGCCATCTTCGCCCAGAAGAACGGTTGACCGCCGTAGAAGCCCTCATCCTTCAGGCCCCAGAAGACGCGCGCGAGCCCGGCCAAGATCACCGCAACGGCCGAGGCGCCGTAGAAGGCGTCGATGCGCAAGAGCAGCCTGGCGACGCGGCCGTCCACCGGCAGGCGCAACACGAACGCCTCCGCCGCCAGCGCGCCGGTGAGGATCAGCGCGAACGTGAAATGCAGATACGAAAAGGCTGCGTCGTGCCAGAGCATCGACGCAGCCTAAATGCTCGCGTGCGAAAAGACGAACTTCGTCTTTGGCCCTAGTCTTGCGCGCTCTGCACCTGACCCATGCCCCGCACGTCGCGGGCGGTTTGGTCCGCGAGCGCGTCCCACTGCGTCTGGGTCATGCAGGTGCGCTCGGTGCGCGCACGCAGGCGGCTCTCGGTGCGCCGAACGGTGCGGCAGACGAGTTCTTCCTCCTGCGGCGCAGCCGTGTTGGTCTGCTCGACCGGCGCTGCCTGCTCGGCAGGCGCGGCGTCCGTTTGCTCGACGGCAGCCGGCGCCTGTTCGGTCTGGGCGAAGCTGGACGCCGACGTGGCCGCCAGAAAGGCCGCCGCCAGAACCATGGACGTGATACGCATGCGAAACCGCTCCCCGCTGAAAAAATCAGTCGCGGATCATACCCAGGTACAACAATGCGTAAGGGCCGCTACAGCAGCCGTTCGTCGCATCAATCGTCGCGGTGGACGCGCTCGCGGCGCTCGTGGCGCTCCTGGGCCTCCAGCGACAGGGTAGCGATCGGCCGGGCGTCCAGGCGGGAGAGCGAGATCGGCTCGCCGGTCTCCTCGCAATAGCCGTAGGACCCGTCCTCGATCCGGCGCAGCGCCTCGTCGATCTTGGCGATCAGCTTGCGTTGCCGGTCGCGGGTGCGCAGTTCGAGCGCCCGGTCGGTTTCGCTGGTGGCGCGGTCGGCCAGATCCGGCTCGGCCACGGTGTCCTGCTGCAGCGACGCGATGGTGGAGCGGCTCTCCTCCAGGATTTCTTCCTTCCAGGCGAGCAGCTTGGCGCGGAAATACTCGCGCTGGCGCTCATTCATGAAAGGCTCGTCGTCTCGGGGACGATATTCTTTCGTCACGGTGGCCATATCCCGCACCTCCCGGCGCCTCGTGGGGGCGCCTTATAGCGTTGCTCCTGGGGCGCGTCCATCGAGCAAGGACGGCGCCAAACTCCGTCTGAAATCCGTTAGTTGCGCTGAACCCTCAGGCCCGCCCCAGCAACCGGTCGAGCTTGGCGCCTTCTACGGCGAGTCGGATGTCGATCTCGCGCAGAATGTCATCGAGGCCCGGATCGCCGGAGGGCTGGGAGTCCCGCTGCAGGGCGTCGAGCTCGCCGCGCAGCGAGGCGGGCGCGCGCCCGCAGAGCAGGCCCTGCTCGACCTTTTCCAGCACGTCGAGCGCATCGCGCCCGCGCCGGGCCTGACGGGCGCGGCGCTGCGCCAGCGGCTCTTCGGTCTGCAAGGCGAGGATGGCGTCGAGCGAGGTGATCGCCGCCGCCGGCGCGGTTGCGGCCGCGCGTTGAGGCGCATCGAGCGCCGGCGCAAAGCCCGGCGCGGCCGCGGCCGTCGAGGCAGGGCGGGCGCCGGTTGGTCCCGAGACGTTGCGGCCGGACTCGATCTTCATGGCGCGGATGCTCCGGGCGTTGCCGTTTCCATTCGCTTAACGATTGGAGTTTGAACCCCGCGTTAACCGAACCGCGTGCGTATCGCTCAGATGGGATTTGCCTCACGCTTCGCGCGCACCACGCTGCTCGCCGTTTGCTCCGCAGCGGCCATGATGGCGCCGGTGACGGCGCTGCCAGCCTGGGCCGGGCCGCGCATCAAGGACATCGCCGATTTCGAAGGCGTCCGCGAAAACCAGCTGATCGGCTACGGCCTGGTCGTCGGCCTCGCCGGCACCGGCGACTCGCTGCGCAACGCCACCTTCGCGCGCCAGAGCTTGGCGGCGATGTTGGAGCGCATGGGCGTCAACGTGCCCGAAGCCAGCCTCAACACGCGCAACGTCGCCGCTGTCATGGTCACGGCCAACCTGCCGCCGTTCGCCACCCAAGGCTCGCGCATCGACGTGACGGTGTCGGCCCTCGGCGATGCGCGCAGCCTGGCCGGCGGCCAATTGCTGGTGACGCCGCTGATGGGCGCCGACCAGCAGGTCTACGCCGTCGCCCAAGGCCCGCTGGCGATCGGCGGCTTCCAGGCCACCGGCGGCTCAGGCTCGTCGGTGACGCGCGGCGTGCCGACGGCGGGGCGCATCCCCTCCGGCGCGCTGGTCGAGCGCGAGATCAACTGGGACATCGCCAGCCAGCAGCAGCTGCGCCTGGCGCTGCGCAATCCCGACTTCACCACCGCTCAGCGCATCGCCGACGCCATCAACCAGGTGATCGGCCCCGACACCGCGCGCCCCGCCAATCCCGGCACCATCGTGCTGCAGCGTCCGGCGACTTTTCAGGGCGACATGGTGCAGCTGATCGGCCGCATCGAGAGCCTCGAAGTCGAGGTCGATACGCCCGCGCGCATCGTCATCGACGAAAGCTCCGGCATTGTCGTGATGGGCGAGAACGTCAAAGTCTCCACCGTCGCCATCGCGCAGGGCAACCTCACGATCTCGATCCAGGAAGACCCGTTCGTCAGTCAGCCAGCCCCGCTCAGCCGCGGCGAGACCGTGCTCGCGCCCTCCACCAACATCGATGTGGAGGAAGATGAAGGCGGCCTGGTCGTCGTGCCGGGCGGCGTGCCGCTGCGCCAATTGGTCAACGGCTTGAACGCGCTGGGCGTCAGTCCGCGCGACATGATCTCGATCCTGCAGGCGCTGAAGGCCGCCGGCGCGATCCAGGCCGAAATCGAAGTGATGTGATGACCGCGACGGGTCCGCTTCCCCTTCAAGGCGCGCCGCTCGGCCTCCAGCCCTCTACGCCGCGCGAAGTTCCGGCCGAGATCCGGCGCATCGCCGAGGATTTCGAGTCCGTGTTTCTGGCCGAGATGCTCGGTCCGATGTTCGACGGCCTGCAAACCGACGGCCTGGGCGGGGGCGGCACGGGCGAAGAAATCTTCCGCCCGATGCTGATCGAGCGCTACGCCGAGGCGATTTCGCACGCTGGCGGCGTCGGCATCGCCGACAGCATCGTCCGCGAACTGATGCGGATGCAGGAAATGGTCGTCCTGGAGGAGCCCGCCGATGGCGCTGCTGGCTGACGACGCGAAGGACCGCGCCGAGCAATTGCTGGTGGCGACCCGGCGCCTGACCGCGCTGATCGCGGCCGAGACCCAGCGCATCGACCAGCGCCTGCCCCCGCTCGAGGGCGAAGCCGCCGAAGAGAAAAACCGCCTCGCCAACGCCTACCGGCTCGAACTGGCGCGCATCAAGCACGACCGCAGCCTGATCGACGCCGCCCCGCCGGCGCTCTTAAGCGCCCTGCGTGAAAGCACAGCCCAGCTGCACGACGCGGTGGCGGCGCACGAACTCGCCCTGCACGCCGTCAAGATCGTCACCGAGGGGCTCGTCCACGCCATGGCCGAAGAGGTCGTGCGCCAGCGCAGCGGGACCGCAGGATATAGCGCCGGCGGCGCGCCTGCGCCGCCCGCCGGTCCCAGCGCGGCGCTGATCGACCGCAGCGCTTAACGGCGCCGCAATCGGACCCCGATCCGGCGACGAATTCGCCTTTCCTGTAATTCATCTTGCCCTGCGACACCGGCGCCGTTTTTGTATGAGCCTGCGGTCGTGGGGAAGACTTGAAGCACGCGAAGATCACTCGCGCACGAGCTTGGCGCGCGCCGCCCACGCGCCAGCGCACACGCCGGCCCCAAGGCGTGATGCTGGCGCTTGCGTTCAACGTGCTGCTCTTCGTGCTGCCGGTCGCGTGTGCGCTGGCGGTGTTAACCATCGGCCGCGAGGATCTCTACGCCTACGAATATTCCGAAGCGGGCGCACGCGCGATCGCGACGCGGGTGGCGCGGCTGAACGGCGAACTGATCCAGGTCGACTTCGACCGCCAGAACCAGTGGGACAATCTGGTCGGCATGGAGCTGAACGCGCAGGACCCCTCCGCCGCGCGCGGCTTCCTGCTCTCGGGCGCGGGCATGCTGCCGCGTTCCAGCGCCGGCGTGTTGAGTCGCGCCGCGCAGGACGGCGCCGACGACGCCGCGCTCGAGCGCGCGGCGATGCAGCTGCTCACGCCCGCAACGCGCCAGCGTTACGAACAAACCGTCCCGCTCCTCTCCGGCCCGGCGGCGGCGCGGATCGAAACGCCGACCATCGGCGACCAGCAGAATTTCGAACTGCTTGCGCAAGCGCTCTTGCGCGAAGCCGAGGGCGATCCGCTGCAATTCATCCTGACCGGCTTCAGCTTGGGCCTTGGCGGCGAGTTCAACGACACGCGCGCCCGCGGCGCCGCCGCCCTGCTGATCGCCAGCCGCCGCGACGACTATCCTGCCGGCCTCGCGGAAGACGTGCGCACCGCGCTCAATGCGGCGATGCCGATCGAGCAGTTCCGCGCCGCGGCGGTGCAAGGCGTGACGCCCGCCCAGGCCGGCGGCTACGCCAATGCGGCGCGCGCCTTCCGCGCCTCGGTCAACGACGAACGCGCCGCGCGCGTGCGCGCCGTGCTGGATGAGATCGGCGCGATGGCGGAAGCCACCTCGGTCGTCTCCGCTTCGACCATGCTAACGCACATGAGCTCGCTGCGCGATCTCCCGCGCATGCGCTTGGTGGCTCAGGCCGCGGGCGACCGCGCCGCCGCCGCCGCCAAGCGTCTGCCGCGCGACGGACGCCTGCTCGACGCCGCGCGCGGCCAGCTCACCTTCACCCGCGATCTGGTCGCCTTCCTCGCCATGGCGGGCGCGGCGTTCGCCGGCCTCATCCTGATCCTGTTGTGGAAGGCGTTCCAAACCGCCCGCCGCGCCTGGCTCAGACTCTACGATGACGATTACGGCGGCGAACTCGTCGACGTCAGCAACAACTGGTCTCCACTCTAGGCACGAGCCGCGCTCAGGTCTTGGCGTCTCCCTTTGCAAGTTGGAGCGCGCGGCTCCGCCGCGCCTGCGTCGCGGAGCGACGCGCTCCCACTTTCGGGCGCCATGTGCGGTGAGAAGTGTACAACACCGTCATGCCGGCCGCGCGCGCCGTGGATAGCGCACGCCGCTATCCACGCCAAACCACGCAAAACCCAAGCATCATCAATACCCCGCCGACATTCAATCCGACCGGGTTGAAGCACGCGTAGGCTCACGCCCATGCCATCGCACCCGCCCCGCCCCATCAGCTCCCATCGCCTGAAGCGCATCGCGCTTTGGGCGATGGCGATGCTGCTGTGGATCGCGGCGCTGTGCGGCGGCGCTGCGCCAAAAGCGCGGCACGTGCAGCAGCGCGGCGACACACGGCTCGATGAGCTGGCGCGCATGGTGCGCAACCTCGTCATCGTCCGCGCCGTGGCGATGGTGACGCCGCCGCGCCGTCCGGCGCGGCACGGTCCGCGCCGGTCGGCGCGGCACTACCAGCGCAGCTGCGCCGGCGCAGAGCAGCGCCGGCTGTTGCGCGCGCGCGATCCGCTCGCGCGCGTGAAGCGGCTCATCGCTGCATTGCGCGATCTCGCCGCC
>JBFXCP010000007.1:0-155957 GCA_050182055.1 Hyphomonadaceae bacterium | reverse complement strand
TGGAACACGTAGGCGACGCCATGTGCGTCGAGCCAGGCGCGCGCCTTCTTCATCGTGTCGCAGCTCTTGATGCCGTAGATCGTCACAGCTTTGGCCATGGCGGCGACTAAACCCGTCGCTTCGGGGTGGCAACATTATACTTGACGTACCCGATGCGAAATTTAGGTCTGGCACGGCGCGTAAACCACCGCGCTACGCATCTTTCTTGCCTTTCACCGGCGGCACGATCTTCCCGAACGCGCGCTCGAACTTCTCACCGCTTTCGTCGGTGCCATGCTCGCGCGCGGCTTCCTTGAAGCGTTCGTGTTGCTTCACGGGGTCTTCTGGGGGAGTCTTCTTCTTCGGCATTAACGGGGGAAAAGCTCTGTCTGCGCTGTCGGAATTGGCCGACGAATAGTCAATGCCAGCGGCGACCCCACGCTGCCGCTCTTGCCTATCAAGCCTTCGTCGAAGGTCTCCAGCGTGAGAGCGTTTGCGTCGAGCGCTGTTGCTACGTGTATGGCGTCCTTTGGTTTGATGCTCTGCTTCCAGACAATGTCTTGGGCCGCCTCGGCCAAGTGGCGCGTCACGTTCCTTATACGAATGTAGGGGCGCCGGAAGAAGCCTCGAATTAGCGCAGACTTCTCTTCGGGCAAACGCGGTCCACCGCGCAGCCAAAGAACCTCCGCAATGGTCAGAGCCGAAGAGACAATGACGACTTCCCCGTCTTGCGCGCGTTTCAGCGTGCCGCTGCACGCTTCCACCTTGCCTGGTTCCTCTTGAAACCAGCCAAGGAAGCAATCGCTATCCCAGTATATGAGCTCGACGGTCATACCGACGCCCGCAGTATGCCACGCACATCATTCGCCGTGGGGAGAGAGCCTTCCAACTCAAAGGGGATAATTTTTTCAACGTCAATGCTGATCGGCGTGCCGTCTTTTCTATAGTGAATCAGGCCGTGCACTTCTACGCGATTTCGGAAGTTTGCCATCGCCTCCGGCAAAAGGTCCTCTGGCACGTAGCATTTCATGCGCTGCTTTAGCGGTGCGTCGTAGATCGTTATCTCAAGCTGATTGCGCTCGCGGATGGCATCAAGCACGCCTTCTGCCGTTCCGTAGTCGTGGTAATCAATCTGCATGAACTGGCGAATAGTGTTCGCTGGAGCAGCGCTGACGTCGACGGGCTGTTTTTCGATCCAGAGCTTGATTGGCGTCGGAGAATACTGTCGGCCAATCACGAGGTCAGACAGCGCGCGCGCGTGTCTCACGCCTATCTCACTCAATCCGGCTTGCTCGAAGTCTCCGCGCTCCAGCGCGCTCCAGCTTTGAGCGAGCTTTTGATAGACGCCCCGGACCACAGGCATCGGTGCGCCCGGCGCGGGCTCCACGCCAAGCAGAGCGCTGCCTTCGCGCACCTTCACAACCCACTTTACATGCTGGCCTTCCGTCGCTTCCACGGCCTGCGTGATCTCAGCGACTAGCCCAAAAAAAGAGCGCGCAGCCTCCATGAAAGCCGCAGGAGTCAAATCCTCCCCCAGCTCCAAGGTCATGTCCGTCGGAATCTTATCCGGCGTTGCTGTCATTTCTTTACCGCGCGGCGTGCTCCGGCGCACCTCTACTGCTTCGGTACCACCATAACACAGCTTTTTCCCGTAGCGGCGTTTTTTGCCACGCCACCTGGAACGGCGCTTGCGCCGTTTTGGCCCTAATTCGCGTTTGCCGACGAGGTCGAGCGGTACGTCAGCCGCTTTCCCTTCGCGCCTTCTACGATCTTGGAAAAGCGGGTGACGTCATCCACGCCGAGCTTGGCCCGGTGGCTGTAGCGGAAATCGAATTCCGCCGTGTAGCGGTGAAGGTGGTTGCGACCGCAATGCTGGTACACACCTTTCATGCCGCGTTTGAAAACGCTGTAGTATCCCTCGACCGTGTTCGTATGAACCCAAGGCGCATCTGCGGACGTACTCGCCGCGGCCGTGGTTTGTCGTGCCGTGGAAGGTTTGCTGTTGGCCGGGGCGAATATATTGATGCGCTTCGTCCGTCAGCAGATAAGCCTCTTTCGCCACGTTCTCATTGAGAATGCGCTGCACCTCTTCGGTGGTGAATTCGGTCATGACGAAAGACCGCGCCGCGCCGGTGTCGCGGTCGATTAGCGTCAGCACGCGGTTCATCTGCCAGCCCGCGTAGTTGATCGCGTCGCTGTCCTTACGCGGATCGAACCCTTGCAGCGTTTCGTCAGCCTCAACGCCGCCGAATCCAGAACCAAACATACCGCCCTTGGTGTCCTTCATCGCTTCGCGGATGCGATGGGAAAGAAACCAGGCGCTTTTGAGCGTAATGCCGAGCGTGCGCGCGAGCTGGTTGGAGCTGATGCCCTTCTTGCTGGAGGCTAGCAGGAACATCGCCTGCAGCCAGATATGCAGCTTGATATGGCTGCTCTCGAAGATCGTGCCGACCTTCACCGTGAACGGCTTGCGGCATTCCGTGGCGTAGCACTTGTAGACGCCGATCCGTGTGGACTTGCCCGTCAACGGGCCGCTGTCATCGACGCTTCCGCAGTGCGGGCAGACGCGCCCGTTCGGCCACACGCGGGCTTCAATCCACGCATACGCAGCGGCTTCGTCTTTGAAATGGTCGGCGTCTAGAACGGCTTTACCCATGCCGATAATCTAGGGATTGCGACTGGGTACGTCAAGTATAATGTTGCCTTCGGGGTTGACAAGGCTCCGTCAGTTCGCTTTTTGTTCCGACCAGATCGGAGGGCCAAATCCATGGCTGACACGCTGACCTTCTATACGAACCCGATGTCGCGCGGCCGCATCATCCGCTGGATGCTCGAAGAGGTCGGCCAGCCCTACGAGACGGTCGTCCTGGACTACGCAGCGTCGATGAAGGCGCCGGACTATCTGGCCATCAACCCGATGGGCAAAGTGCCCGCGATCAAGCACGGCGACACCGTCGTCACCGAATGCGCCGCAATCTGCGCCTACCTCGCCGACGCGTTCCCGCAAGCTGGCCTGGCGCCGCCGCCGGCCAGCAAAGCGCGCGGAACGTATTATCGCTGGCTGTTCTACGCGGCGGGGCCGGTGGAGGCGGCGGTCACCAACAGGTCGATGGGCTGGGAGCCGCCCGCCGACAAGCAGGCGATGGTCGGCTACGGGACCTACGATCATGTCGTCGACACCCTCGAAAAGGCGCTCAGCCCGGGACCCTACATCCTCGGCGACCAGGTCTCGGCGGCGGACGTCTATGTCGGCGCCCATATCGGCTGGGGCATGCAGTTCGGCTCGCTTCCGAAGCGCCCGGCGTTCGAAGCGTATTTCGCGCGTCTCGCCGCCCGCCCCGCCGCCAAGCGCGCCAAGGAGATCGACGACGCGTTGATCGCGGCGCAGAAGAAGCCCGCCTGAGGCCGCGGGTCGTATTTCGCCGTCGAACTCAGCGGCCCGCGGCGCTACACCTTGCGCTAGGCCAGCGGAGGAGCGTGCGATGAAGGACCTGTTCTCACTCGAAGGGCGCACCGCGCTGATCACCGGCGGCTCGCGCGGCATCGGGCGCATGATCGCCGAGGGCTTCCTGCGCTACGGCGCGAAGATCTATATCTCCGCGCGCAAGGGAGGCGCGTTGGAGCAGACCGCTGCGGAGCTTTCGGCGTTGGGCTCGGTGACGCCGATCGTGCTCGATGCGTCCGGCGCCGGCGGCGCTAAGCAGATGGCCGAGGCCTATCTCAAGCACGAGTCGAAGCTCGACATTCTCGTCAACAACGCCGGCGCCGCCTGGGGCGCGCCGTTCGACGAATTTCCCGAAAGCGGCTGGGACAAGGTGATGGACCTCAACGTCAAGACGCCGTTCTTTCTGACCCAGGCGCTGCACGGCGCGCTGAAGGCCGCCGGCAAGAAGGAACGTCTGGCGAAAGTGATCAACATCGCCTCGATCGACGGCGTCTCTGTCAATCCGATGGAAACATACTCCTACGCGGCGTCGAAGTCGGGCCTCATCCATCTCACCAAGCGCATGGCGCTGCGCCTGATCGAAGACAACATCGCCGTCAGCGCCATCGCGCCGGGCGCCTTCGCCTCCGACATGAACCGCGTCGCGCGCGATCATGGCGACATGGTCGCCCAAGCGATTCCCGCCAAACGCATCGGCACGCCCGAGGACATGGCGGGCGCGGCGATCTTCCTCGCCTCGCGCGCGGGCGATTACGTGGTCGGCTCGACGCTCATCGTCGATGGCGGCGTCACCTACGGCCGCGGCTAACGCTTCTTGTAGTCGGGATGACGATGGCAGGTGACCAGGTGGTCGTTGACCATGCCCACCGCCTGCATGAAGGCGTAGACGATCGTCGGGCCTACAAACTTGAAGCCGCGCTTCTTCAAATCCTTGGAGAGCGCGCGCGAGATGTCCGTCTCCGCCGGAATCGGTCCGCCAGGTTTCAGCCGATTGACGATCGGCTTGCCGCCGACGAACGCCCACACGTGCTTCGAGAAGCCCGGCCCCGCCTCCATCAGATCGAGGTACGCGCGCGCCGACGCGACGACGCCTTCGATCTTCAACCGGTTGCGCACGATGCCTTCATCTGCCATCAGCCGGGCGATCTTCTTGTCAGAGTAGCGCGCGATCTTGACGGCATCGAAGCCGTCGAAGGCGCGGCGATAGTTCTCGCGCTTGCGCAGAATGGTGATCCAGGAGAGCCCGGCCTGCGCGCCCTCCAGCATCAGCATCTCGAACAGCGCGCGATCGTCGCGCAACGGCACGCCCCATTCGGTGTCGTGATAGGCAATGTAAAGCGGATCGTCGCCCGGCCACGCACAGCGCGGCGGATCGGCCTTCAGCGCGCGGCTCATTCCCACTCGATTGTGCCGGGGGGCTTCGAGGTCACGTCATAGACGACGCGGTTGACGCCGCGGACTTCGTTGATGATGCGCGTGGCGGCGCGGCCGAGGAAGTCCATCGAATACGGGAAGAAATCCGCCGTCATGCCGTCCGTCGACGTCACCGCGCGCAACGCGCAGACGTATTCATAGGTGCGTCCGTCGCCCATCACGCCCACCGTGCGCACCGGCAGCAACACCGCGAACGCCTGCCAGATCTGATCGTAGAGCCCGGCCTTGCGAATTTCGTCGAGATAGATCGCATCGGCTTCGCGCAGAATGTCGAGCTTCTCGCGGGTGACGGCGCCGGGCACGCGGATGGCGAGGCCTGGTCCTGGGAATGGATGGCGCCCAACGAACGACGGCGGCAGACCGAGTTCACGGCCCAACGCGCGCACTTCGTCCTTGAAGAGCTCGCGCAGTGGCTCGACCAGCTTCATGTTCATGCGCGCCGGCAGGCCGCCCACATTGTGGTGCGATTTGATCGTGACGCTGGGGCCGCCGATGGCGCTGACGCTTTCGATCACGTCGGGATAGAGCGTGCCTTGCGCCAGAAAATCGGCGCCGCCGATGTCGCGCGCCTTCTCCTCGAACACGTCGATGAAGAGCCTGCCGATGATCTTCCGCTTCTGCTCCGGATCGGCGACGTCATGCAGCGCCGACAAGAAGCGTTCACTCTCCTCGGCGTGGATCAGCTTGATGTGGTAGTGGTCGCGGAAGAGCGAGACGACTTGAGTCGCTTCGTCCTTGCGCATCAGGCCGTGATCGACGAACACGCAGGTCAGCCGCTCGCCGATGGCTTCGTGGATCAGCACCGCCGCAACGCTTGAATCGACGCCGCCGGATAGCCCGCAGATCACGCGACCGTCGCCGACCTGTTCGCGGATGCGCGCGATGGCTTCGTCCTTGAACGCCGCCATGGTCCAGTCGCCTTTGAGGTCGGCGATCTTGTGCGTGAAGTTGCGCAAGAGCTGCGCGCCTTGGGGCGTGTGCACGACTTCGGGATGAAACATCGTGGTGTAGAAGCGGCGCGTCTCGTCCACGGCGATGGCGAACGGCGCGTTCTCGCTGGTGGCGACGACCTCGAAGCCGGGCGCCAGTTTGGTGACGCGGTCGCCGTGGCTCATCCACACCGGATACTTGCCGCCGACGTCCCAGATGCCGTCGAACAGCGGGCTCGGCTTCTTCACTTCGACATCGGCGCGGCCGAACTCGCGCGCGTGACCGCCCTCGACCACGCCGCCCAATTGCACCTGCATCGTCTGTTGGCCGTAGCAGATGGCGAGGATCGGCACGCCGAGCTTGAACGCCTCCTCCGGCGCGCGCGGGCTCTCGCCTTCGAGCACGCTCGATGGGCCGCCGGAGAAGATCAGCGCCTTGGGCGCGAAGCTCTTCAACAGCGCGGCGTCGACTTTGTTGTAGGGGTGGATCTCGCAATAGACGCCGTTCTCCCGGACGCGCCGGGCGATCAATTGCGTCACCTGCGAACCGAAATCGACGATCAGAACGCGCTCATGGGCCTGAGCGCTCGTAGCGGGATGAGCCATGCCCGTAGATGGAGCGCGTCGGCGGGGGCGTCAATTCTGGGGCGAACGTGGTGCTTCCGTCAGGAGCCCTTGCGAAGCTATCCCCAATTGTTAATGTTCCGCAATGAACGCGGCGCGGGGATGGGCGTGGACTGGCTCGAAGACATACGGACAGGTTTTGCGGCGTTAGCGAAGGGCGAAGGCCTGAATTGGAGCGTGATCGCTGCCGACCTACTCGGCAACTGGTTCATTCAATTCGTCATCGTGACTTTGCTCGTGTGGCTGACGATCAAGATTATCGCCCATGTGTATGCGGGCGACGTCCAAAACACACCACTCGGCCCGCTTGCGCTTCGCGCGCACGACGGCGGGCCTCCGGAACAAACACAGCGAATTTGGGCGCCCAGGGCAATTCTCCCTCCTTCGATGAATGGCCAGCATGCGTATTGCAGGTTTTTCTATGCCTACGACGATGCCAAGGGCGAGCGCCATTACGAAGAGTTGAGGCCCGACAAGAAGGACACCAAAGCTCAGAAGCGGTGGTCGAAACCGTTCCTGTTTGAAATTCGAGATCGTCGATATCCTAAGGTTGGCGACGAACTGCTTGGCCGCGAGCTGGTTGACGACGTACGCACCGAAGACGTTTCACTTCAGAATCCCGACCTAGACCGCAGCACCCCTCCCGAGACGGTGGAAAAAACGCCGACGTTGGTCTCTGAGTGGCTCTCGACGCAAGCGCCCCGCGACTTCCAAGTATCGGGCACCGAAATCGTCTCCGTTCCGAATGGTCTGCGCGATACGCTTTCCAATGCACGAGAAGAGTACATTCAACGAATGGCGTCAGCGGTCGCAAGACGCCGAAAAGCTGTACTCAAGCTAGGCAGCGATGATCGATCTCGGGCCGGCGTCATCGGGTATTACTACATGAAGGTATCCTTCAACACGAGCACCCGGTTCATTCTGTTCAAACATCCTGATCGCGATCTCAAGATGACCGCTTGGCTCACCGTGCTTACGAGCCTCTTCGGCTTCCTAATCGGAAAGATGCCCTGATCCCTTTGGCCCCCCCACCAACTCCCCCGCCACCAGCGCCGCCAACAACCGCGGCGCGGGCGGGACGCGCGCTAGAGGCGCCATCAGCCAGTCGCGCACCCAGGCATAGGCGCGGCTGTCGCTTTGGTAGGCGGGGGTGAAGAGGAAGCTGGCGGTCTGATAGAGGCGGATGTGCCACGCGCGCAGGCGCGCGTATTCGCCAAGCGCCGCGTCGAGATTGGTTTGCGACTCGAACGCGCGCGCGAGCGCCAGCGCGTCGAGCAGCGCCATGTTGGCGCCCTGCCCCAGTTGCGGCGAGGTGCAATGCCACGCGTCGCCGACATGCGCGATGCGCGGGCCGACAGGATCGGCCAACGTGCGGTGCGCGTAGGAGGCGAACACCAGATCGTCGTGCGCGCGGATGTGGTCGAGATAAAGCGTCGTCTCCGGCCAGAGCGCGCACGCGTCGCGCTTCCACGCCTCCAGCGGCGCGGCGCGCCACGCCGCGTACGCATCGCGGCGCAAGCTCCAGAAATACGCGGCCTGGCTCGGCGCATCCGCACGCACGCGCCCGATCGGCAGCACGCCGGCCATCTTGTGCGCGCCCTCGTAGCGTTGCTCGAGCGCGCTGTCGTCGAAGCCTTCGATCCAGTCGAGATTGGCCCAGAGCGCGCCAAAGTCGAGCGGCGCGGCGCGGCGCGAGAGCGGCGACCACGCGCCCAGCGCGTCGATGACGAGATCGAAGCGCGCACTCCGGCGGCCATCGGCGAAGCTCAGAACGCCGTCCCCGGCGGCGACGATCTCGCGCCCGGTCTCGAACGCAACGCCAGCTTCGCGCGCGGCGTCGTAGAGCGCCTCGAACAGCGCGCCGCGATGGACGCCGAGCCCCATCTGCGCGGCGCGGCCGCGATCGGCGTAGCGCACGTCGAGCACGACGCGGCGTCCGGACAGCCCGTAAAGCCGCTCGATTGGCGCGCCCAGCGCGCGCAGCCTGGCGCCGGCGCCGATACAGTCCAGCACGTGCAAGCCGACCGGCTGGAGGATCAGGCCCGAACCAAGCGGCCGCGGCGCGTCGAGCTTGTCGTAGACGACGCAGCGCGCGCCCTGGCGCGTCAGCAGCGTGGCGCACGCGAGCCCGGCGACGCCGCATCCGGCAATGGCGATCTCGCGCTGCATGCTTATCGCCAATTAGCCACACTTCTGAACGAAACGCTAAGCGCAGGCCGCGCATACTGCGATCATGGCCGCGCTTTCAAGCATCGAACCGGTCGCCGCCCCATTCGGCGCTCAGTCGCGGGACCAGAAGGCCGGCGAGCGCATGGCCGCGAGTTTCGGCGCCGCGCGCAGTCATCGCGAACAGGCAGCCGCAAAGCAGCGCGTCGATCCCGCCTCGGTCGCCGGCAAGAAACGCGCCGCGCTGGGCGCGCGCGAGACGCCGCCTGAAGATGCGCCGCCGGGCAGCTACTTGGACATTAGCGTCTAAGCGGAGCGCCGAAACGCCGCGACGAAGAAGCCGTCGCAGCCTGTTTGCAACGGCGTGAACTGGAGCGCATGGCCCCGCCGGCGCGCCGGAATGTCATCGCCGCTAAGTTGATCCGGCGCGAACGCGGCGTTGGCCGCGAGAAACGCCGCCACCTGATCCTCGTTCTCTTCCGGCAGCACCGAGCACGTTACGTAGACGAGCCGCCCGCCCGGTTTCACCAGGGGCGCAGCGAGGGCGAACGCTTGGCGCTGTTCGTCCAGCCGCTTGGCGAGCGCGTTCGGCCGTAAGCGCCACTTCGAATCCGGCGAACGCCGCCAAGTGCCCGAGCCCGTGCACGGCGCGTCGACCAACACGACATCCATGCGCCCAACCAGGTCGCCCAGCGCGTCCTTGGTGCGCATGGGCGCGCGGATCTGGATGTTGCGCGCGCCCGCGCGATCGGCGCGCTGCTTCAAGGGCGCGAGGCGGCGGCCATCGACATCGTGCGCGAAAATCTGACCTTTGTTGTCCATCAGCGCCGCGAGCGCGAGCGACTTGCCGCCGCCGCCGGCGCAGACGTCCGCCACCTGCATGCCGGGCGCGGCGCCGCACAGGCGCGCGGCAAGCTGACTGCCCTCGTCCTGCACCTCGAACCAACCTTTGAGGAAACTCTGCTCGGCCGCCCACGGAAACGTGCGGCCCTGCGCCCAAGGAATGCGCACGCCGTCCGGTGCGAACGGCGTCGGCGAAGGCGGCTCGACCAGCTTTGGGCTCTCCGCCAGTGCGGCGATCACCTTCTCGCGCGCCGCCTTCAGCGTGTTCGCGCGCAAATCGAGCGGCGCGGGCGCCGCAAGCGCGACGCCCTCCTCCGCGCGGCCCTCGCCGAACACGCGCTCAAAGCTTGCGTCCAGCCACTCGGGATAGTCGCCGCGCACCCAGGGCGGCGCGCCGGCGATGGTGTCGCCCGCGAGCGCGGCGCGCTCGGCTTCCGTCGGCGGCGACGGCGCATGCGGATCGTTGTAGGTGCTCTGCTCGATCGCGTCGGCGCTCCAGCCAAAGCCCCAGCGCAACGCGCCCCACACCCACGCGCGCGGCGTATCGGCGCCCATGCGCCAGGCGCCCGACTGCCTCCAGCGCAACGCGCCGAACACGAGATCGCCGATCTCGGCGCGATCCTTCGAGCCGGCGAAGCGGTGCGTGAGCATCCACGCCTTCACCGCGTCGGCGGCGGGGCGACGTTCGGTTTCGAGGGAGGTGAGGATTTCGATGGCGGCCTGCTGGCGCGCGCCCGGACGCATGGGAGGAACCCCGAAGAAACGACGCTAGGCCGCGTCAGCGCTCGATCGACTGACCGAACACGAGAAGATTGCCATCCGGGGCCAGGATGCACAACTCGCGTTGGCCGTATTCCTTGTCGGCGGGGCCGTGCACGTCGCCGGGCGGCATGCGATCCAACACAGGTTTCAGCTCCGCGTGGAGCGCTTCGACGTCCTCGACGTCGATGTAGTAGGCGAAACGCCGGTTGCCGGGCGGAGCGCCGTCGCCGCCGCGGTTCTGCAACAGCCGCACGCCCGCGCATTCGCGTTGCACATAGGCGTAGTCGCTCATGCGGAAGTGGGCGGTGAACCCGAGGCTCTCGAAGAACGCGACCGCCGCGTCGATATTGGGCACGTGAACGAAAGGCGTGATGCGGATGAACTTGCCCTTCGCCACGATCGATCAGTCCGCCTCGTCAATCGGCGTGACCGGGTCTAGGTCAGCGACGCGCAACGTGAAATCGGCGATCCGCGCGCAGGTCAATTCCTGTTCGAACGGGACTTTCACCGGCGCTGGGTAGGCGCCGTCTTGGGGCTGGCGGTGAACATGGGTAACACGGTTGCGCACATCGACGACCCAGAACTCGGCGACGTCATGACGGGCATACCGTGAAGCGCTGTCGCGCAAATCGTCCGTCAGCGTGGTGTCCGCCACCTCCACCACCAGCAATATCCGCTCCGGCGGTGTTTGTTTAACAAGCGGCCCGGCGGAGAGAACGTAGACATCCGGCGACGGCCCATTGTAGCGCGTGAGATGCAAGGTTGTCTGCACGCCGACGAAATAGTCTTGCGATGACAAGGTCTGAATGACGCGTGCGCCGATCTTCATCGCATAGTGAATGTGGCGCAGACCATCTGCCGGCATCTCGTGGATCTCCCCGTCCAGCAACTGCGTGCGCTTGTATGGCAGCTTGCCCGCGGCCTGCAGCGCGAGGACTTCGTCCATCGTGATGGGCAAGCGGGTCGCCTCCCGGGCGATTGGGCGGGGCGTTACGTCGGTATCGCTCATGACGCCAACATAGCACTTGCGGGCGGACCGGTCACCGGGCGGCGGTCAGCTTCCGAGCGGGTAGTTCGGCGCTTCGCGCGTGATCGCCACATCGTGGACGTGGCTTTCGCGTAGACCCGCTGACGAGATTTTCACGAACCGCGCCTTCTCGCGCATCTCTTTCAGGTTCGCCGCGCCGACGTAGCCCATAGAGGCGCGCAGACCGCCGATCAGCTGATGGATGATATTGGCCACCGGCCCCTTGAACGGCACGCGGCCTTCGATGCCTTCCGGCACGAGCTTCATCTGATCGGTCACTTCCTTCTGGAAGTAGCGGTCGGCCGAACCGCGCGCCATGGCGCCGAGCGAGCCCATACCGCGATACGATTTGTAGGAGCGGCCTTGATAGAGAATGATGTCGCCCGGCGCTTCTTCCGAGCCGGCCAGCAGCGAGCCGATCATGGCGACTTCGGCGCCGCCCGCCAGAGCCTTCGCCAAATCGCCGGAGAACTTGATGCCGCCGTCGGCAATCACCGGCACGCCGGCCTTCTGCGCGACGGCGGCCGCGTCCATCACGGCTGTCAGTTGCGGCACGCCGACGCCGGCGACGATGCGCGTCGTGCAGATCGAACCCGGGCCGATGCCGACCTTGACCGCGTCGGCGCCCGCGTCGATCAGCGCGCGCGCGCCGTCGCCGGTGGCGACATTGCCGGCGATGATCTGCGTGCGGTTGGACTCGCGCTTCAGACGCGACACGCTTTCCAGAACCCCCTTGGAATGTCCGTGCGCGGTATCGACAACAACCACGTCCACGCCGGCTTCGATCAGCGCCATCGAGCGCTCATAGCCCGCATCGCCGATGGTCGAAGCGGCGCCCACCAGCAGCCGCCCGCGCTCGTCCTTGGCGCGATTGGGGAAGGCCTGCGCCTTCTCGAAATCCTTCACGGTGATGAGGCCGGTGACGCGGCCGTCGACGTCGACCACGATCACGCGTTCGATGCGATGCTTGTGCAGCAGCTTCTTGGCGTCGCCCTCGTTGACGCCTTCGCGCACCGTGATGAGGTCTTGCTTCGTCATCAGATCGGCGACGCGCTCCGTCATGTCGGCGAAGCGCATGTCGCGATTGGTGAGGATGCCGACAAGTTTGCCGCTGTCGCGATCCACCACCGGGAAGCCGGAAATCTTGCGCGCCTCCTTGATGAGAATGATCTCGCCGACCGTCATGTCCGGATGGATGGTGATCGGATCGATCACCATGCCGCTCTCGAACTTCTTGACCATCTTCACCTGATCGGCCTGCTCCGCCGGGCTCATGTTGCGGTGGATCACGCCCAAGCCGCCGGCTTGCGCCATGGCGATGGCGAGGCGCGCCTCGGTGACCGTGTCCATGGCGGCGGAGATGAGCGGGATATTGAGCGAGATGCCACGGGTCAGCCGGGTCGCCGTGTTCACATCGGCAGGCAACACGTCCGACGGCCCCGGTTCGAGGAGCACGTCGTCAAAGGTCAAAGCTTCACGGATTTCCATGGACGGCTGGTAGAGATTCGAGCCGGATTTGGCAAGGGCGTAGGGCCGCCCCGGCGCGCGCAGCGCGGCGCCTGCCCGCGCCTAGATCGCCGCGGCGCGCTCGGGTTGCGTCCCCGTGGCGTCGAGCTTTTCGAGCAGGTAGTCGAGATCGTCCTTCGGCACCGACTGAAAGAGCGTCAGCGTGCGCTCCAGCATGCGCTTGCGGAACACGATGCGATCCTGGGCGCCGCCCTCGCGGTCGATCGCGTGGTAGACCTCGATCGCCGCGCGGAAGGACGGGAAGAGCCGCGGCGGCAGTCCGGCGCGGTCGAACGCCGCTTTCAGGCCCAGCGGCCCGCCGTCGTGCATCAAGAGCCACATGCGCGGATGCGGCAGCCCGGCCAGCTCCGCCATCGCATGCTCGACGAACTCGATGTGGCCAAGGCAAAGCCCGCGCATCAGCAGCGACGGCGAGAGCCGGCCGTTGAGATTCAATTGCTGCACGAAGCGGGCTAGGTCGCGTTGCAGACCCGCCTGCTCGACAATGTCGATGGTCGCACGCTCGCGCGATCCCATGGCGAGATCGATCGCGATCTGCGGCGGCAGCTCGTGGTTGTTCACCAGGTGGTCGAACAATTCGCCCGTGACGACGCTGATCAACTTTTCCGTCACCGACACCGGCAGCGTATTGCGGCGCACCATCGCCGCGGTCACGTCCGAAACAGCTGCGAAGCGGTCCAGCGACGTCTCCAGTCCACGTTCGTCGAAGATCGCGTTGTCGTTGGCGAGCGCCCGCTCCACGGCGTCCGGCACGGCGTATTCGGCGATGGCGCCGGTGACTGTAACCGAGAGATGCTCGCGGCTGGCGACGGCGATCTGTTTGGCCGGCGGACTGGCGCGTACGATCTCGACCAGGTCGGCGTCGGTCAGCGACGGCGAATTGAGGATCACCGGCAGCGCAATCGACTCCACGTCCTTCGCCAGCTTGTTGGCGATCTCGCGCGGCAGCTTCGGGGAATTCTTCAGCGCCACCGAAAGCGCGCGGCGCACCAGCACCGCGGCGTCCTGCGCCATGATCGCCATGATGCCTTCGGCGTGCGCGCGTTCCTCCGGGGAAAGCTCCACCTCGTCGATGCAGCGGCAGATTTTGTGCGCAGCCTGCGCCCGGTCGTCCTCCGACACGCCCTTGATCAGGGTGCGGATGTCGCTATCCGTGAGGCTGGCGCGCATGGTGACGATCGTCATGGGCGTCTCGCTTCGAGCAGGGCGCAAACCGCCATGCTGATTCAGGGGCTAGCCTCGTGCGCCAGCCCTTAACGAAGCCTTGATTGCGATGGTTGCGGGAGGGGAACGTGCTCGAAGGCCTGAAGGTGGTCGAATACGCGACCTATATCGCCGCACCCGGCGCCGGCGGCGTGATGGCCGATTGGGGCGCGGACGTGGTCAAGGTCGAACCGCCGGGCGGCGACCCGATCCGCATGTTCTTCGCCTCGGTCGGCATCGAAGGCGTCGCGGTCAATCCGGTGTTCGAGTTGGACAACCGCGGCAAGCGGGGCGTCATTCTCGACACAACCAAAGACGCCGGCCGCGACGCACTCTTGCGCATGATCGACGGCGCGGATGTCTTCCTCACCAATGTGAGACCTGGCGGACTGAAGCGCGCGGGGCTCGATCACGAAGCCCTGCTCGCACGCAACCCGCGCCTGATCTATGCGACGCTGACGGGTTACGGCCTCGAGGGCCCGGACGCCGACCGGCCCGGCATGGACTCCGCCGCCTTCTGGGCGCGCTCCGGCCTCGCGGCGCTCTTCCGTCCCAAGGGCGGCGATCCCGTGCAGCTGCGGACGGCGTTCGGCGATCACGTTGCGTCGCTAGCGATCGTCGGCGGCGTGCTTGCCGCACTCTACGAGCGCAACGCGACCGGCAAGGGGCGCCTCGTCGAAGCGTCGCTGCTGCGTGTGGCGCACTATGCCGGCGGTTCCGACATGGCCATCCAGCACACCTATGGCCGCACCGCGTCAAACCGCGCGCGGCGCGACGTCTCGCTGCCGCTGGTGAACTTCTTCCGCACCAAGGACGAACGCTGGATCAGCCTGCTGGCGCGCCAAGGCGAGTCCGATTGGCCGCGCCTCTGCCGCGCGCTGAAGCTGGAGCATCTCATCGCCGACGCACGCTTCTCCAGCGCCAAGCAGCGCCGCGCCAACAGCGGAGAACTTGTCGACACGCTCGACGCCGCGTTCGCGGCGATGACGCTGGAAGCCGTGACCGCCGCGCTCGACGCAGAGGAAATGATCTGGGCGCCGATGCTCACTTCCGCCGAAGCCGCGGTCGATCCGCAGGCGATCGCCGCAGGCTGCGTGGTGGAGACGCCGCAACATGACGGCGGGACGATCAAGGCGCCCGGCGGACCGATCCGGTTTCCAGGCGCCGCCGACGGCCCCAAGGGGCCTGCGCCGCGCGCGGGCGAGCACACCCGCGCGGTGTTGACCGAACTTGGCTACAATCAATCAGAGATCGATGCGCTGATCGCGAGCGGCGCGGCCGCCTAACCCTGCGTGCGCGCATAGGCGGCCAGCGCCTGCAACGGGTCGCGCTCGTCTTCGTCGCGGCTGCTGATCAACGGCAACAGCGCCATTGCAAACAGCGCCTGGGCCAGCGCCGGCGACATCGTTCCGTCCTCGCTGCCCACAATGCGGCGCGGACCTGGCGTGCGCCCCGGTTCGCTGATCGTGGCCTCAGCGTCCAGTCTCAGACGATCTAGCAGTCCTTGCGCGGAACGCGCTTCGCCGTTGGCATAGAACAGCCCGCGGTTCGCCGCGGCTTCGCGCGGGAAAATCGCGGCCGCACTCGGCGCGCCGTTCTGCGCCGCTTCGATCAAGCGGATGGCGCCGCCTGGTCCCATCACGTGCGCCGCATAGAGTTCGCCCGCCATTGGCGCCCGACCCAGGCGCGCTTGCAACGTGTTCGCGTTCTCGCGCGCCAATTCCGCGGCCATGCGGGCGGCGAGCTCAGGGTCGGTGCGTAGCGCCAGGATGTCGCGCCGTGTTTGCGCGTCGCAGCCGTTCGCCAGCGCCTGCGCTTGGGCGCCCAGCCCATGCTTGGCGCCATGACGGCGCACCATGTCGAGCCAGGTGCTGTCGATGAACTGAAAGAGCCCCGTCGCCGAGGACGTGCTGGCGCGCGCGTCTGGATTGAGCGCGCTCTCGCGGCGCGCGGTCTCGATCAATAGTGAAAAATCCACACCCGTCGCATCGGAGGCGCGCTGGACGGCGGCGCGGATGGCGGCTTGGCCCGTTGGCGCGACCGGCTGGGTCATGCTTCAAGCGCTCCGCCGATTTGCTGAATCAGCCGTTAATTGGCGCACGCCGCGAACGCCGCCACCAGTTCGCGTATGCAACGACGTGTGCTTAGTAGCTCTTCGGCAAGCCCAGCACGCGCTCGGCGATGAAGTTGAGGATCATCTCGCGGCTGACCGGCGCGATGCGCGCAATCATCGCTTCGCGGAAATAGCGCTCGACGAAATATTCCTTCGCGTAGCCCATCCCGCCATGCGCCAGCACCGAGGACTCGCACGCGTGGAAGCCCGCCTCGGCGCCTAGATACTTTGCCGCGTTCGCCTCGGCGCCGCAGTCCTTTCCGGCGTCGTAGAGCGCTGCCGCCTTGAACGCCATCAAGTTGGCGGCCTCGAGCTCGGCCCAAGCTTTTGCCAGCGGATGCTGAATGCCCTGGTTCTGGCCGATCGGGCGGCCGAACACGACGCGCTCCTTCGCATACTGGGCTGCACGCCTGAGCGCCGCACGGCCCAATCCGATCGCTTCCACCGCGAACAGCACGCGCTCCGGATTGAGCCCGGAGAGCAGAATCTTGAATCCCGCGCCCTCCTCGCCGATCAGCTCCGCGTTGGAGACCTCGAGGTCCTCAATGAAGAGCGTGTTGCACTCCACCGCCTTGCGGCCCATTTTTGGGATCGGTTGCGCTTCAATGTGGGCGCGGTCGAAGTCGGCGTAGAAGAGCGAGAGGCCTTCCGTCGGCCGCTTCACCTGATCTTTCGGCGTCGTGCGCGCAATGATCAGAATTTTGTTCGCGCGCTGCGCGTTGGTCGTCCAAATCTTGCGCCCGGTGATGCGGTAGCCGTCATTGGTGCGCTCGGCGCGTGTCTCCAAGCTTGCGGTGTCGAGACCCGAATTGGGTTCGGTGACGGCGAAGCACGCCTTGTCCGTACCGTCTATGGCGGGCGGCAAGAAGCGTTGCTGCTGCTCCGGCGTACCGAACTTCACGATCGGCATCAGCCCGAAAATGTTGAGATGGATTGCGCTCGCGCCCGAGAAGCCGGCGCCTGACGCCGCAACCGTCTGCATCATCAGCGCCGCTTCGGTGAGCCCGAGTCCAGCGCCGCCCACGCGCTCCGGCATCGCCACGCCCAACCAGCCGCCTGCGGCAATGTCGTTCACGAACGCATCCGGGAACGAGCCGGTATTGTCGACATTCAGCCAGTAGTGGTCGTCATACTTGGCGCAGATTTCCTCGACCGCGTGCTTGATGGCGGCCTGCTCTTCGGTGAGGTCGATGGCAAAGGTCATTTGTCTGCAAATCGCTCCGGCGACAGCGCCGCCCACTCCGGCGGCAACGCGGCGTCGAACACATACGCCTCTATGATCTCAGCTGTAATGGGGGCGAGAAGCCAGCCGTTGCGCGAATGGCCGGCCGCGATCAGCACGCCTTGGCCTGTTCGCCCGATCATCGGCCAACCGTCCGGCGACATCGGGCGAATGCCTGCCCACGCGCGCTGCGTCGGTCTGATTTCGCCAGGCAGCAGCGCCTCAGCCGCTGCCACAAGCTCGGCGATACGCGCCTGCTCCACGCGGCGGTCGTAGCGGTCGAACTCCACGGTGGCGCCGAGCACCACCTCTTCCCGCCGTTGCGCCAAGTAGAAACCGGGGGCCCGGATGTTCGGCCCCAGCCGATGATCCAGTTCGACAGCGACGATGTGGCCCTTCGCGGGACGCACCAATTTCAGCGCCGGCGCCGCGGCGATGATCCTGTCCGTGGCCCAGGCCCCAGGCGCCACGAGCACGCAATCGGCTTCGTAGACGCGGTCGTCGTGGGTGATGACGCGCGAGGGCGTCACTTCGGCCACGTCGCTCAGATACTCGATAATCACGCCGTGCGCGCGCGCCTGCATGGCGAGCCCGGTGAGTACGCGCAGCGGGTCGGCGACGCCTTCGTCCTCGATGAAGACGGCATGATCGACCTTCGACTGGAAGCCGGTGCGCTTCCTGAACTTGCCGCCCGAAAGGTCGCTCGCCTTGCGCCCGAGCCCGCTCGCGTTGCGCGTGAGCGCCTCAGCGGCCGCCTCGTTTGCGCCGACAACGACCGCGCCGTCGAAGCGCACGCCGTCCGCCCACTCCGCGCCCGGCGCCCACGCCTTCCAAAGCTCGAAGGATTGCAGCGCCAGCTTCTCGTGCGGCGACGGCGCATCCGCGATCGGCGCGAGCATCCCCGCCGCCGCGGCGGATGCGATGGGGCCATAGAGGCTCGGATGCTCTGCTTCCGCCTCCAGCACGGTCACGCGCGCGCCGGCCTTGGCCAAGCGCACCGCGCAGAACAATCCGATCGCGCCGGAGCCGACGATCACCACCTGCTTCATGCGACGCGCATTTCCGCCGGACGGGCGACGCGGTCAAACGTCGCCGACAGCGCTTCGTGCAGTTTGCGCCGGAAGCTCCCCGCGCGCGGCAAGGGCGCAGGGCCGACAAGCCGCGTTGCGCCGGACTGCGCCGGAATCCAGAGCACCAGCCCGCCCCGCTCCAACATGAGAGCCGCGACCTCCGAGGTGCCGCCGGGCCCTTTTGGCGGCAGGCCGTTCCACACGCACAGCAGGACGTCGGCCTTCTCGATCAACGCCAACCCGACGGCCGCGTAGCCGCTGCCGGCGCGCTTCACGAGATCGGCGTCCACCGGCAAAACCCGCCGCGAGGCCCACAGCAGGCGCTGGTAGTGGTCCTTGGACTCGGTCGCTTCGAAATCTTCCTCGTAGCGCTCCACCGAAAAGGGCAGCGGCGTAACGAGGCGCCAGCCGCGCGCCAACGCGGCGTCCGCAGCGTAGCGATCGGCGCCTTCTGCGATCGCCGAATGCAGCACGCAGCGGGGCCGCTCGCCGGTGGCGGCGCGCGCCGCAGCTTCGCAAGCCTCAAGCGCGCGCACGATTTCACTCTGGATGCGTGGCCGCTCTAGCTCCGGCAATTGGTTGAACCGGTGCCCAGTGACGGCGACGACGAGGGTTCGCGCGCTCATGCGCGCCTCCGGGCCGCGTTCCGGGATCCCCTGCTCATGGCGCTGTTCTTGCCGTCACCGCCGCGCGCAAGCAAGGCGGCGCCCCCCGCTAAAAGAACGCGAGGCGCGGCGGATCGAGCCCCAGGTGCGCCGCCTTGAACTCGGCCGCAAGGAAGAGCCCGCCGGCGACGTAGACCGCGCCGCTCGCGCCCGCCCGCGCCAGCGCCAGGCGGCGCGCTTCCGCCACTGACTCCGCCACGATGATTTCTGCGGTTGAATTTGCGGCCGAGACCGCCGCGGCGATCGCGCCTGCGGGCGCGCCCTTATGGCAAGCCGCGGCGCAGATCACGGTCTCGAACGCCGGCGCGAGAGCGCCGGCGATGGCGTGGACGTCCTTGTCCGCGGACACCCCACACACCAGGACGCTGGCGCGCCCGCCCCGCATCGCCTCGAACCCCGCTAGCGCCGCCGTCACCGCCCCGGGCGTGTGACCGACGTCGATCACCACGAGCGGCTCGCCGGCGATGCGCTCCAGCCGCCCGGGCCAGCGTGTGGCGGCGAGACCCGCATCCACCGCGCCCTCGTCGAGCGCCGCCAGCGAACGCGCCAGCGCTACCGCGAGACCTGCGTTGTCCCGCTGGAATTCACCCGGCAGCGGCGCCGAGGTGTGCGCGGCCACGAGGCGCAACGCAACGCGCTGCTCGGCGCACGCGGCCGCGATCGCGCCTTGCGCGGCGATCTGTTCCGGCGCGAAGAGCATCGCGCCCTCGGGTGCGACGGCGGTCTTTTCACGCGCGATCTGTTCGAGTGTGTCGCCGAGCAGGGCCGTGTGTTCGAAGTCGAGCGCAGTCAACGCAACGTAACGCGCCGCGATCAAGCGGACCGGGTCTAGCCGGCCGCCGATGCCTGCCTCCCACACCGTGTGGGCGCAACCGCGCGCGGCGAACCAATCCGCCGCGATTAGAAACAGGAATTCGAAACCACCGGCGACATCCCCGCTTTCGCGCTGGTACGCGTTAATCGCCGACGCCACGCGATCCCAATGTCTGGACAAGTCCTCGTCGCCGATGTCTTCGCCATCGACTCTGAAGCGCTCATTGAGCGCGAGCAGATGCGGTGAGGTGAAGAGGCCGATTGGCGCGGCCGCCTGCTGCAGGAGCGACGCCGTCATGGCTGCGGTCGAGCCCTTGCCGTTGGAGCCGACGATGACAGCGCCGGTTGCCCCAAACGCGGCGAGATTGAGATCTAGACGCCGCGCCAGCTCCGAGACGCGCGCCAGCCCAGGCCCCGCGCCGAACTTCGGATACGGAACGCGCCAGTGCTTCACGCGAACGCCGCTTCGAGGTTGGCGCGCCAGATTTGAACGATCAAATCCCAGCGTCCGTTCTCCTCCAATGTCGCGATCATGGGGTTGGAGTTGACTTCGATCACCGTAAGATCGGAATGGTCCCCGCCCACGTCGAAAAGATCGACTGCCGCCAGGCGAAGTCCGATCGCACGCGCCGCATCGCAGGCAATGTTTGCGAGCGCCTCAGCGGCGCCGTCGCGCAATTCCGAGGCGCCTCCGCCGGCCGCGCGATTGGCCGGGCCGTCGAGCTCTACACGGACGCCGGGCGCGAGCACGTCTTCCGGCCCGACCGCGCCGCCACACTGCGTGCGCCCGCGCGGCTTCGGCGCCGGCGCGTCCTGCAGTTCGGCGGCCAGCGCCGCGAGCGTGCGCACGCCATCGCCCACCACGAACGGCGCCGTCTTGCGATAGGAATACAGCGCGCGTCCGTTCAGCACGAACACGCGATATTCCGGGGCGCGCACATAAGGCTGCACGAGAATGGCGAAATGCTCGCGCGCCACCCGCGCGATGTAGGCCTCGAACGCTGCGGCGTCGTGGATCGCTTCGGCATAAAGTCCGTTCGACGCCGACACAGGCTTGCAGAAGAGAGGATACGCTGCCGCCGCCGCGAAGGCGCGCGCGTCGCTAAGCTCCCGCCCGGGCGCGCGCATCTCGGCCCAGCGCTCCGTGACAAAAAACATCCGCCCCGGCAACACCGGCACGCCGGCTTGGCGCAACGCCTCGGCGCAAAATGCCTTGTCGCGGGCGATCGCCGCCGCGCGCGCATCGTTCAACGCATAGGGCGTGCCCGCGCCTGCCGCGAACGTCGCCGCGCGCGCGCCGTCGCGCACTTCGAACAGGTAGCCGTCGCCGCCGTCGAGCGAGCGGAACGCGTAGCCGCATGCATGCGCCGCGCGTTGCGCGTAGCGGGCGTGCGCGCTCAGAAAATCTGGCTTGCCGAGAGCCAAATGGTACCGCCTCCAGGGTTCGAACCAGGGACCTCTGGATCCACAATCCAGCGCTCTAACCAACTGAGCTAAGGCGGCGCACCTTTTGGGGCGCGGAACCTAGCGCCGGGCCTTGGCCGAAGCAAGACGCGGCGCCGGCCCCTTCACGAACGGCTCAGACCGGGCCCCAGCCCTGCTGGTTGATGTAGTTGCGGATGCGCTCGATGCGATTGTCCGGATCGGGGTGCGTCGACAGGAATTCCGGCGGCCGCGAACCGCCGCCCTGGCTCATGCGCTGCCAGAACGGGATCGCCAGACGCGGATCGTAGCCGGCGCGGTGCATATAGTTGAGGCCGAGGATGTCGGCTTCGCTTTCCTGCTCGCGCCCGAACGGCAGCATCACGCCAACCTGCGCGCCGAGGCCCAGCGCGGCCATCGCCAGCTGCGAGTTGATTTGCGTGCCCGCCACCTGCAGCGCCGCATTGGTGGCGACGGCGCGGCTGTAGCGCTCCGCGGCATGGCGGCCGGTCACGTGGCCCACCTCGTGGCCCAATACCGTCGCCATGTAATCGTCGGCGTCGCAGATTTCGTAGAGGCCGCGATAGAAGCCGACCTTGCGCGCCGGCAGCACGAACGCGTTCTTCTCCGGGCTGTCGAACAGGCGGAACTCCCACGGTTGGCCGCCACGGCCTGCCGCATCGACCACACGCTGGCCGACCCGCTCCAGGCGGGTCTGCGCGGCGCGGTTGTTCCAGGTCGGCTCCTGCTGGAGCTGCTGCGCCCAGGCTTGCAGGGACGCCTGCTCGAGCTGCGCGTCGTCGATGATGATGAACTGGTCGCGCCCGGTTTCCGGGTTGGTCGTGTTTGCGCACGCGCCCGTCGCCGCCACCAGCGCCCCGGCGGCCGCGCCGCGCAGGATGTCGCGCCGGCCGACGGTAAATTGGCTTAGCCCCGCACTCTTCGTTTCATCGTGATGTGCGCACATGTCTTCCTCCCAGGGCTCGCAGCCTCGCAGGGCCTATTTTCGGCGCTCGGGCGCGGGTGGCAAGTCATGTTTCGGGTTCGCAGTGTTTTCCGGGCCGCCCGGCGCCCCGGCGTGGACACCTCCGCGGCGCCCCGCTATAGACCTCGCGCCGCGCCGGACCCGGTTCCGGCCCACGGTCAAGCCTGGGTAGCTCAGTTGGTAGAGCAGCGGATTGAAAATCCGCGTGTCGCTGGTTCGATTCCGGCCCCAGGCACCATTTTCTTCGTAAACCAGATAGATACTAGGCTGGCCCGCGAGACGTATTCGCAGTAATCGGCGCGGGGTCTAAGTTGGGTCTAACTTCTCACCCCGACGAACCCTCAAGACTCGGTCCGGAAAGCGATTTTTTCAAGGGCGGCGATTCACGCGGATGCTCAGTCGTTCGTCCTCGACTTGCATCCGGTGACTGCGAATACGAGGGCTTGCCGAACGCCCTTCCGTGGATGCTCCGAGTTCGCGCTTTAGTTCTTCACTTCCGCCTCACCGGGACAGGCTGCGCCTAGTCGGTTCTGACCTCAGCACGGACGCCATGTTTTACGGCCCCGACGATGGGATGTGCTGTGCGTCAGTTCCGGGGCGCATTCATTTCCGTGTAGGGATCGGCGGCATGTTGGAGCCAATAGAACATCCTCTGTCCGACGAAGCCGCAGCGTACCGCTTTATGCCGATGTTCATCGCACCATGTAATCAGTGATCGACACTATTCGTGGACTTACATGTCACGCGCCACACGGAAGCCTACGCTGTAGGATCGCAAATCGGGCTCGGCCCAGCCACGGCAGGCGGAGCGAAGGTGCTTCGGTGGATCGGTCCAGCTTCCACCGGACGTGACCCCCGTCGGGCGAACCCTCGTCTTGACTTCTGCGATTATGCAACACTCATCGGCACGGCGCAGCGTCCTACGAAACGAGCCACATCCCACACCTCGATTGTTACGTCCGCAGCCGAGCGTGTCATCACTGCAGCGCGCGCCTCGTCATCGTCAAAGCAAGCAACGGATTCTTCCCAAAGAACCTCTTCACCGCCGTTGACGCCAAAGAAGCGGTAGGATGCGAGCACGCGATTGCGATCTGCCATGTAACTAACTTTCTTAAACAGTTGCCGCGAGCATCATAAACGGCGCGAATGCCCACCAAACCAGCGGAACCGCGACTGCGACGCACAGCGATCGCCAGATCCAGCGCTGCGACATGACGATACGATAGCGTTCAAACAAAGGTCGATGAGCGGTAGGCATGCTTAATTCTCCGGCTCGCGCGGCTCGCGCGGCCTGGCGGGTCGTCAATGACGCCGCACCTCGAATTGTAAGGGGTGAACGCTGTCCCGCGCTCTGGGGGGAAATGATGTAGGCGCCAATCGCGTCCTGTCCAGTGCCTGCCGAATTAATGCTGAGCATTCGCGATCGCACGGGCGCACCTGCGCCCAAGAATCCAGACCTTCAGCAAGGGAGGCGTTACATCGTGCGCCGAACGAGAAAGGGCCTGTCGGTGGCGAAGGGGCCGCTCTCAAGTGCGCCAGCGACGGTCGAAGTCACCTCGGATCTGTGCGACGCCGCACAGACCGCCGCAAATATCTCGGCCCACATGTCGCATTTCCTGGCGCCCCACTGTCATCTGGGGCATTGTACTGCCATCGGCCCCCGCAAAATCTGGCTTTGGATCGACTGAGAGATGCCTGTGCTCCCGCCCTGGAGCCAATCATGTCTCGACCCATCCAAGCCGCCGTCCGCAACCGAATTCTTGCAGCGCTGCCGGCCGCGGAATTTGCCCTCGCCGCCGAACACTTGACGCGCGTGGAACTGGCGCTCGGCGAATCCCTGCACCGTGCAGGCGACAAGATCTCCAGCGTTTTCTTTATCGAAAGCGGATTCATCTCCGCACTGTCGATGCTCTCTGACGGACAGCCGCTCGAAATCGGCCTCATCGGATCGGAAGGAGTAGCCGGCGTTTCGGTCATCCTCGGCGCCACCAACTCTTACAGCGAGACGATGTGCCAGACCGGCGGCGGCGCCTATCGCATGTCGGCCGCCGCTCTCAAGGATGTGGCCGCGCGCGCGCCACATCTGCACGATCTCCTGCTCCGATATACTCACATCTTTCACGTGCAGGTCGCCCAAACCGTGGCTTGCAATGCCCACCATGAACTTGGCCAGCGCCTCGCCCGCTGGCTGCTAGCCGCACACGATCGCAGCGGAGTGGCGGAGCTTTCACTGACCCAAGACCTGATCGCCGTCATGCTCGGCGTGCGCCGCTCGACCGTCAGCATCGCGGCAGGCACGCTGCAAAAGGCCGGCGTCATTCGTTATCAGCACGGCAAGATCACCATCGTCGACCGCACCGGGCTCGAGAACGCCGCGTGCGAGTGCTACGAGGCGGTCGCGGGCGAGTACCGCGCGCTATTTGGCGAATATCGCCATGACGTCACGCCGGCGGCAGTCCCGGCGACGTAATTGTCCATGTGTGCGTCGCCGCACCGACTCGCGCAACGCGTAGGCCTACACTCCCAAAACGGGAGCCAGGTGATGAGACAGAGAACTGCACAATCGAACTATAGGCGCGTCGACAGATCCTTCGTCACGATTCAGCGTCTTATGTTGGCGAACGCGCGGCTGAGCCGCATTTGCCTGCAAGCCCGGGGCGTGGCGGCGCGATATGAATTGCTGCTGCGCGAGGGCGACCATCGAATCAAGAACAGTTTGCAAGTTGTCGCCAGTCTCTTGGGGCTGCAAGCACGCCGCGAGAAGAGCGCCGCTACACGAGACGCACTGCAGGCCGCGACGACGCGTATCCAAGCCGTGGCGCGCATTCACGACGCGTTGCAACTGGACGGCGGCGAGGATGTTGTCGACATCGGCGCGCTCATCGCGACGATGTCCAAGTCGCTGCACGCTATGGCCGGAGAGCCCAGCTCGATAGAGATCATTGTGCACGCCGAGCCGATACCGGCCCCGCTCAAGCTCGCACAGCCTATGGTGTTGGCCGTCAACGAGCTCGTGCTCAACGCGCTGCGACATGCATTCCCAGATGGTCGCCGCGGGACTGTCGTGATCACTGTCGCGCAGAGCTGCGGACGGTTGGAGATAAGCGTCGCTGACAATGGCGCTGGCCTTCCGGCGGGCTATGCCGAGGGGCGCGGTTACGGCATGACGCTCGTTCGCGCGATGATAGCGAAGGTCGGCGGCCGCCTCGACGCAAACAGTTCTGCGGGCGCGCGCTTCACGCTGTCGGCGCCGCTATCCATGACCTTAACACCGACACCAAGTCACTTCGTCCCCGAGCAGTCTCCGATCATGGCAGTATGTTGATGTCGCAAGTCCACGCCGAAACCTGCATCCGGGCCATGTCAGCGGGCGCGAACCATTCGGAGCGCACCGCTTCCTTGAACTCGGACGGCACTTTGAAATGGTTCATCCCGCCCTTTGTGATTCCAGCTCTTATTCTTCTGCTGGTCGCCGCGCGCCTAATTTGGCTCTCCTAAGCGGATTGATCGCGATCATGCTGATTCGAGACAAAGAGCGACAGCGTCTTCGGTCCCAAGCGCGGCGACTGGCCAAGACTGGCCGTCATCGCAACTGGGAAGAGATTGAGGTGGCCCTCACGCGCAACGGCCGCGAAGGCGCCGGCAAAGCGCTCAGCGCACCGTTGATGCGCTTCATGCTCGATGTTCGTTGCGCGCTGGCGCGGCCCCGTCCCGACATCGTCTAAGCTTACGATGTTTCCGGCTTGACCACGATGTCTGCGATCCTCCCACTCGTCGCCATAGCGCGCTGGGTCGCTTCCGCAGCCTCCACTGCCTGGCTCCTCGACCGGTAATCGCCGAAGAATTTGCCGTCGAGCCAAATGCGCCAAATGCCGTGCCGCAAATTGATCTGAAGGATCGATCGAACTGGCGTCATGAGGGGCCCGCTTCTGACGCGTCCTCATGTTGCGCAACCAAATTGCGTTCAACGTACGCAACGCCCATGGTGGCGCCCAATTGCTCCAGCCAGCGGTCTTGCGTGACAAGCGGATCCTCGAAAGGATCAGGCGCACACACGTTCAGGACAATCTCCGCCCCGCCCACGGTGAAGCGCTCGAAGCAGAGGCCGCGCAGTGCAATATTGTCACGAAGGGTGACGACGACGAGTTGTTCAGCTTCGTCATACCTGCCGGCGTTTTGCAGTATCTGCGCCTGGCCCAAAGCGTGGGAGGGTCTGAAATTCACGATATAACTCATTCGCGACGGCGCCTCGACCGACAGCGCCTGATCCGCGCTGTCAACGATTGGCGTTTGCGAGATTGCCGCCGGCGCGCAGGACACCAGGCCGAAGACGCACGCTGCAACAGCGGCGATCGACATAGCCATTCGTGGGCGTTTTAGCTTCACTGCGGAGCACTCACCGCAGCGGCGGCCCAAAACATGGCGATGCCCCCTATCACAGGGACGAGCAGCAAAAGTGAGACTTGGAGGACGGCCAGAGAGTGTGTGTCCGTTATTCCCTTATCGGCGCCGCATAGCTCAGCCGGCGCCGGATATACGATGCTCGTGGGAGGCCATTGCACCACCTCGGCGGGGTTCTGACTGACCTTCGGCGCAGATCTGATCGCGCCGCCTTCATTCTCCCAGGAGGCCACATCGTCGCGCGCCCAAGTCCGGGCTAGGCAGGTTGCGGCCAGCTTCATTGCATCGCCTCATTTGAAGGTGGCTCGCGGAACAATCGCGCGACAAGCTGATAATCTTTCCAAACCTCGACGATCGGAGAACCGGCGACTTGCGTGCGCGCCTGCGCGAGAGCTGCCGCGTCATCATCGAACGGACCGAATGCGGTGTGCTGCGTGCGGCCACCCGCGTCGAGCAGACATATGGAGTAATTCATGGGAACGGACCTGACCGAGCAATGGGCGCAGGCCCTCGCATCAGGTCGGCTCATTGGCGTCAGGCGCGAGTGCGCAGACGCTAATTATAGATGGTGCCCGCAGCGCCAAAATTCAATGGTCAGACGCGCGCAATAGCTGCGGCCACGTCGGCGGCAGAAAACTCAATGTCGTCTATATTGACGCTCACGGCGTCCAAAGCACGGCGCGCTCCGCTTATCTCCTTCTTGAAGCAACCTGTGTTTCCTTGCGAGCACGCTGCGCGATCCGTTACCGTTGCCAATGCCTGAACACATCGACTTCGCAGCGTTCCAGGAAATCCTCATCATCCTTGGCGCAGTCAGTATCGTCATTCCCGTCTTTCACCGCATCAAAGTCAGTCCGGTGCTCGGGTTCCTGCTGATCGGCATGATGCTGGGGCCTGCGGGCCTCGGCGCCCTCATACGCTCCGTGCCGGGGCTTGAGTGGATCGTCATTACCGATCGCGAGCGCGTTGGCGTCGTCGCCGAGTTCGGCATCGTCCTCTTGATGTTCATGATCGGGCTTGAACTCTCCTTGGAGCGTCTGCGTATCATGCGCCGTCTCGTCTTCGGGCTTGGGCCGCTGCAATTGGTGCTCTGCGCCGGCGTCATCGCTGGCGTTAGCGTCGCTTTGGGCCAGACCCCACTCGATGCCATTGTCATCGGACTGGCGCTCGCGATGAGTTCGACGGCTGTCATCATTCAGGTGCTCTCAGAAGAGAAGCGAATGAGTTCATCGGTGGGACGCACGAGCTTCGCCGTTCTCCTTTTTCAGGACATCGCGGTCGTGCCGGTGCTGTTCGCGGTTGGCGTGCTGGCGGGTTCAAGCGGGCCCAGCGCCGAACAGGGTCTTGGGGGATTTGCTCTGGCTTTGGGTCAGGCGGCGATCGCCGTCGTCGCTGTCATCGCGGCGGGACGTTTGCTGCTGCGTCCGCTGTTTCGTTCGGTGGCGCGCTCGGGAAGCCCTGAACTCTTCCTCGCCGCTTGCGTGCTGGTCTTGGTCGGCGCTTCGGGCGCCACGGTCGCGGCGGGCATGTCGATGGCGATGGGTGCGCTGCTCGCCGGATTGCTGCTGGCGGAGACTGAGTATCGACGGCAGATCGAAGTTCTGACCGACCCGTTCAAGGGATTGCTGCTCGGCGTCTTCCTCATCTCAATGGGCATGATCATCGATCTGACGGCCATCACGCGGGCGCCGTTTCTGATCCTCGCTCTCTGCACTGGGCTGCTCGCCATTAAGGGGGTGCTTACATGGGCGCTGGCCCGGCTCTTCAAGATCTCGCAGCGCTCCTCGATTCAAGCCGCGATGCTCCTGGCGCCGGGCGGTGATTTCTCCTTTGTCGTTCTGGGCGCAGCTGCGGCGCTTGGCGTGATTTCAATTCCGGTCGCCGAATTGGGATTGCTCGTTACGGCGCTGACGATGGCGACGATCCCGCTTTTGTCGTTAGCGGGCAAGCGTTTGGAACGGCAGATTGCGCCAAAGCAAACCATCGACCGTGCGTTGATGCTTCCCGACAATATGAACGATGAGCCGCGCGTCATCATCGCCGGTTACGGGCGCGTCGGCCAAATCGCCGCCGAGATGCTTGCCCGACACAACATCAGCTACATCGCTATCGATTCCAATCCGGACGTCGTGGGGAAGGCGCGCAAGACCGGAGCGACCGTGTATTATGGTGATGCGACCAACGCGGAATTCTTGCGCAAGTGCGGCCTCGCATCGGCGCAAGCTCTCGTCGCGACGATGGATTATGCAATCGGAACGGAACGAGTCGTCTCGGTCGCTCGCGCCGAACATCCTGATCTGCTTATCGTCGCGCGCGCCCGCGATGCCCGCCACGCTGCACGGCTCTACGCGAAGGGCGCCACTGACGCGGTGCCCGAGACAGTGGAAGCAAGTCTGCTGCTCTGCGAGACCCTGCTGGTGGATCTGGGCGTGCCGGCAGGCCCGGTGATCGCATCTATACACGACAGGCGCGCCGAGTTCCGGACTCAAATCCAAAACCTGGCGCCTGAAGCCGAGGTGCGTCCTGGCCCGAAAAGATTACGCCGCCATCCGACAGACATTTGAACTTTGCTTAAACCCCGTGGTTGCAAGACGCGCACACACCGCAGCGGCCCTCGGCGGCGCGCGCCGCCCAAGTCGCTTCTGCCGACAGGCGAGCCAGCGCGACGCTCAGCCGGCCACCGACGTTCGCCGTGGTTCGCCGGACGATTTGCGCGGCGCCGAGAGCCGGTTCGCGAAATAGGTGTCGAGGTGGCTCTTGCGATACATCGCCCGGTCGCCGAGATGCGTACACAGCGGGCCCGTGCTTTCGTGAAACTTTCGCGCGAGTGTCTGCGGCGCCGTGACCATGCCAAGATTGGTGAGATAGCGCGCCGCCTCTCGCGGGAGAGCAATGGGTCGGGTTGATCGGAGGATTGCGTGCTCATGGTGATGTTCCCATTTGGGGTTCATGCCTCCCAAGCATTCCGGATCGTTCTCGACCTTCAACAGTTTCGTGATTTCCGGCTGGTTTCCGCTCATTTCCGGCGACGCGAGAAACTATCGGAAACGACTGGAAACGTCAGGCGACTCGAACGTGGACGCGTTCTCGGATGCCCGCACCCTATCGCAGGGTGTATCAGACTGTCGCAGCACGTCGCCCCGCGTTTCATGAGCGGCGCGGCGGGGTGCTTCTGCACGGGCGCGACCGTGTGGGGGCTCTACGTGCCATCGTACTCGCGCGCGTCAAGGGCGAGCGCTTCGCGCCGCGCTCACGCGCGGCCCTTTGACCCGCGCTACGCGCGACGGCTGATCGAAGGTGTCGAGACGCCGGGCGTCTCTCTGGTTTGACCGCGCCTCCGGCGGGTCAAACACCGGGCAAGGAAAGCCGGCTCACATCGCGTCCCAGGTGCGTGGTCCGCCCCGGACGAGCTTGGCCTTCCACGCCTCGACATCTTCCGCGCGCCAGGCGACGGCGCGACGGCCGATGCGAACCGGCGACGGAAAGCGGCCTTCGCTGACCGCCGCATAGATCGAGGATCGCCACAGCGCCACCTCGCGCATGACTTGGGGCAGTCGCAGCAACATATCCGCCTCTCGCTTAGTCTCGATTTCAGACTAAGGCGGGCGCGAATGTGCGTCGCTGCCGCGCGCGTTGGTGGAGACTTCCGGAAACTTCCGTGCCCTTCCATTCCGGTGAATTTTTTTCCCGCACCGGAGCGCGGTGACGGCTTCGGAGCGGGAATCGAACCGCCCAGGCCGTTCGGGCTGACGGCAAATTGACGGACAGCCCGCTCGCGAGGTAAAAAGTTTGGACGCGATGTCAGGTCGTTAGCAATCAGTTCGATTCCGGCCCCAGCACCATGGGCCCCGCTCAACCGCCCATGTCATAGAAGAATTCCTCGCGCACGATCTTACCATTCTTGACGGTGTAGAGGCCGACTTCGTCCATTTGCATGCGCTGGCCGGAGGGCTTGTTGGTGACGTCGAACTGAAAGCCGACGATGAAGCGGTCGCCGTGCGGCCACGGGCCGGTCACGCTGGCCGCGTGAATTTCGTGGTTGGCGACCCACCACTCGCCCTTGCCTCTGATCGCGGCAAGGCCTTTGGCTTCGCGGCTCATGCCGGGCGTGTCCACGGCTTCGACGCTGACGGCGTCTTCGGCGTAGAGCGTGCTGTACGCCTCGTCCGACTTGCCTTGCCGGCAGAGGTCCACCAGCTTCCGCGCGATCTGCATCGTGGTCATGGCGTGCTCCATGGGGCTTGCGGCGCCTCCCGCTCGCGGGCGCGGCTAAGCACTGAACCTGACGCCTCTTTTGATCCGTGTTCAAGCGCGACGCGCCTGCGCCAGCAGCGGCGCGTCGCAGGTTACCGCGGCTTGACGCGTCCGACGTCAGCGGGGCCAGCCGCGGCACAAGACGCCGCGCCCGCGTCGCGATTACGGCTCGCACCCGTCGGGGCTGCAGGCGCCTGTCGCCGCCTGCTCGGTCGCGCTGAGCGGCGCTTCGCTCGCCATCGCCGCGACGATGGAGGCCCCGAGCGCCATGTCTTCGACGTGGCCGAACTGATGCAGCCGCAAGTGCCCGGCGCGGTCGTAGAGAAGCGTGGTTGGCGTGCCGCGCATGCCGTAGGCGCGCATGGTGACGGGGACGCCGTTGTCCTGCGCGTCGATGCCGACCGGAAACTTGATGCGGTACTCGTGCAGGAACGCCTCAAGGGCGGCAGGCGATCCCTGCGCTTCGTGATGTTCGAACACGGTGTGCAATCCGACGACGGCGAGATCGTCTTCGCGAAACGTCGCGCGTGCGCGTTGCGCTTGCGGCAGGCCCTGACTGACGCAGCCAGGGCAGAGCATCTGGAACGCCACCGCCAACACCGCGCGCCCACGCAAGCTTTCGAGCGTGAGCGGCGCCTGCGTGTTGAACCAGTGCGAGATTGTCCACGGCGGAGGATTCATGGCGCGCGATCCAAGCTAGTTTCCAGACCGCGATGCGGCTTCTACTTCGCGCACGCGGGTCAGGATTTGCGTCTGGGCTGCGCCGTTCATGTCGGCGGCGTAGCTGAACTGCGACCATGGGCCCCGGATCGAGAACGGAAACACCAAGCCCCCGCGCGGCGAGCGCGGGGCCAGGCGCAGATCGGCGCGCCGGCGCGGCAGGTCGATGACGCCGACGCCGGGGATGCGCAGGTCCTCGGTGTTGAAGGAGAGATCGTCCGCCGCCAGCACGCCGTCGGCGATGGCGAAGGTCGCGGAGAACCCTTGGAACGGCGTCTCCGCTTCCGGCGCGATCAATTCGCCGCGCAACGCGTTGCGAATCGACGTCGCCACCCCGCCGAGATCGACGCCGTGCAGCGTGCCGCTGACCACCTCGAGATGCGTGCGCCCGTCGAGCGCGGCGATCATCTCGGCCTGCGTGCGGCCCTGCGTGCGCAGATTGAGGGTGAACTCCGCGCGGCCTTCGATGTTGGTGAAGTTGAACGCATCGGTGAGGAAGCGGCGCGCGTCGAGCCCGTCGAAGGCCAGATCGTAGTTCATGGCGACGACCGGCGCGCTGGCGTTGATCTGCAGCGTGCCGCGCCCCGACCCGCCATAGAGCGAGACGTTCTGGATCGAGGCGGCCAGGTTGCCCTCGTTGAGGTCGAGCGTCAGGCTCGACCCGTCGATGCGGATGTGCTGCACCAGCACCGCGGCGGTGACGATCACCAGATTGGCGTTGAAGCCGCGCAAGCCGGAGAATTCCACGGGCGCGCCGCTCGGCGCGCGCTGGGCGTCGATGCCGCGCGCGGGCGCGTCCATCGCCGCAATTTCCGCGGTCGGCGTCGAGGACGCCGTCACCGCGGTCGCTGGCACGCCGGCGGCGCCGACCGCTGCGGCGACAGCGTTGTCCTCCGCGGCGGGCGGGCCGCGCCCCGTGAGGTAGGGGTTCAAGTCGAAATCGAACAACTGCAACTGGCCGCTGACATACGGTTTGCCGTTGCGTTCGGAGAGCTGGAAGTCGCCGCGGCCCCGCACCAGATCGATGGCGAAGCCCGCATTGGTGAAGTCATAGAGGCCGTTGCCGATGACCAGCCGGCCGGACACCGCGAACTGCTCGAAACCGACCCCGCCCTGGATCGGCGAACCGCTCCACGCCGCAAGCTGGCGCAAGCTCGGCCCGGACGCCCGCACGATGCCGCTGAGCTCGCCAGAGGAAGCGAGCGTGCGGCCCTGGAAGTTCGCGTTGAGCAGCTCGCTCTCGATGTCGAAGCGCAGCGGCGTCACTTGTCCGCGCGCGACGGCGATCGGGTTGGTGATTTCAGCCGTGAAGGCAAGCGGGCGATCATTGTAGCGCACCGATCCTTCCACCTGCATCGGCTGATCGAGTTGCGTGATCGCGGTCGAGATGTCGGCCTCGCCGACCACCCAGCCTGAACCGCGCCGGGCGTCGTAGAACGTCACTTCGCCGTTATTGACGCGGATCGAGCGCAACGCCGTGTCGCCCAGGTCGAACGAGGGCGGCGGCGGCGGGGTCGGCGACGGCGGACCGGGAGGGCCCGGGCGCGGTCCCAGCAGCCAGTTCGGCCGCCCTTGCGCATCGACTTCAAGAGCGATGCGCGGCCGCTGCAGCACGAGGCGGCGCACCTCGATACGCCGGTTGAACAGCGGACCGAACTCGACGCCGATATCGATCTCGTCGGCGGTGATGAACGCAGGCGCGCGCCCGCCTTCGACATTGGCCAGCGTCGCGTCGCGCGCGCGCAACCCCAGCACCGGGAAAAAGCTCACGCCCACCGGGCCGCTGATGGTCACATCGCGCCCGGTTGCGTTCTCGACGATGCGCTCCACCTCGCCGCGCACGTCCACCCGCGACACCAGGTACGCCAGGAGCCCCGCCCCAATCAGGGCGGCGGCGATCAGACCGCCGCCGATCAGCAGCACCCAGCGCTTCCAGCCTGTCATGGGCTTCTCCCACCTTGTCCCAGGGCCACCCTAGCCGCTGGCGCCCGCCCCCGGAATAGCTATCTAGGGGCCCATGACCCAAGCCATTCCCGTCACTGTGCTCACAGGTTTCCTGGGCGCGGGAAAGACGACGCTTCTGAACCGCATCCTCACCGAGCCACACGGCAAGAAATACGCCGTCATCGTCAACGAGTTCGGCGAAATCGGCATCGACAACGACCTGATCGTCGACGCCGACGAGGAAGTGTTCGAAATGAACAACGGATGCGTGTGCTGCACCGTGCGCGGCGATCTCATCCGCATCATCGAAGGCCTGATGAAGCGCCAAGCCTCCAAGGGCGGCCGCTTCGACGCGATCCTCGTCGAAACCACCGGCCTGGCGAAGCCAGCGCCGGTGGCGCAGACCTTTTTCGTCGACGCGGATGTGCGCGCGAAGACGAAACTTGACGCGATCGTGACCGTGGCCGACGCCAAGCACGTGGTGAGCCAGTTGGAGTCTTCGGACGAAGCGGCCGAGCAAATCGCCTTCGCCGACGTCATCCTGCTTAGCAAGACCGATCTCGTCTCCGCCGAAGATCTCGCGGCCGCCGAACGCGCGATCCGGTCGGTGAACGCGACGGCGCGCCTCCACCGCATGGCGCGCGGCGATATCGCCTTGGACAAGATCCTGGACCTCGGCGCTTTCGATCTGGATCGCGTCACCGAGATCGACCCGCACTTCCTGCCCGATCACGACTGCGACGACGCCTGCGCTCATCATCACGATCACGATCACGGCGACCACGGCCATCATCACCACGGCGAGGACCACGTTTCTGCCTCGGGCATCACCAGCGTCTCACTGTCTACCGAGAAGCTCGTGAACCCCGAGAAGCTGCTGCCCTGGCTCCACGAGCTCACGCAGGCGCGCGGGCCGGACATCCTGCGCCTGAAGGGCATCTTTGCATTTCCGGACGAGCCCAAACGCTTCGTCGTCCAGGGCGTGCACATGATCCTCAAGGGCGACACCCAGCGGGAATGGCGCGACGGCGAGCCGCGCACGTCGCGCCTCGTCTTTATCGGCCGCAAACTCGATCGCGCAGAACTGGAGGCCGGCTTCGCCGCGTGCGCGGCGTGAGCGCGCAGATTCACGAAAACGGCCGCCGCCTCGCGCTCGGGGCAAGCGCCACGGGCGCCTGCTGGGTTGGCGACGAGGCGGTGTTTGCGCTGGGCGACGGCAGCGTGTGCGTGGCGCCGCGCGCCGGCGATACGCGCCGCTTCGAGGTGCACGACGGCGCCATCCTGAGCGCATCGCTGCATCCTGACGGCCAACGCATCGTCACCGGCGGCGACGACGGCCGCTTGATGGTCACCGCGCCCGACGGCGCCGCCGCCACGCTCGGCGAGGTGCGCAAGTGGGTGACCCACGTCGTCGCCAGCCCAGCGACAGGCGTCATCGCGGCGGCGGCCGGCAAAGAGGCGGTGGTCTTTCGCAACGGCGCCGAAGCGCATCGATTCACGTATCCCTCCAGCGTCGGCGGCCTTGCGCTCGACGCCAAGGGCCGACGCCTCGCCGCCTCGCACTACAACGGCGCCACCGTTCGCTACGTCCTGATGCCGGACGACAAGGGCGTGGCGTGCACTTGGGCGGGCTCGCACCTGGCGGTGACGCTCTCGCCCGAAGCGGACTATCTCATCACCGGCATGCAGGAGAACGCGCTGCACGGTTGGCGCTTGCCCGACAAGACGGACCTGCGCATGGACGGCTATCCGGCGAAGACCAAGAGTTTCTCCTGGGACAAACGCGGCCGCTGGCTCGCGACGTCGGGCGCCAACGCCGCGATCGTGTGGCCGTTCGTCGGCAAGCTCGGACCTCAAGGCAAGGCGCCGCTGCAGCCCGGCGAACGCGAGGCGCTGGTCACCGCGGTCGCCTTCCATCCGACCGAAGAGGTCTTGGCGATCGGCTACGCCGACGGCGCGGCGATCCTGGTGCGGTTCAGCGATTCCATGGGCATGGAGCTCGACGAGCCTGGCGAAGGCGCGGTGAGCGTGTTGGCGTGGAGCACCGACGGCAAGCGCATCGCGATCGGCGACGAGGCGGGCCGCGGCGCAATCGTCGACGTCAGCTGATCACCGCGTCTCCCACGCGAGCCACACAGCGATTGCCGCGATCGAGAGCGCCAGCACGCGCCGCGCCGTGGGCATGTGCGCGGTGCGGGCGATCAAGGCGCCAGCCTGCGCTGCGCCGAGCACGATGGCGCTGTGCACGATAAAGCTGATCACAAGATGCGCTGCGCCAAGCGTCAACGCCTGCACCCAGAACGCGGCGTGATCTTCGGCGATGAAGCCCGGCAGCAGCGTCACATAGAACACCATCGCCTTCGGGTTGAGCAGGTTGGCCAGCAAACCGCGCCAGAACGGCGCGTGATCGCCGCCGGCTGCGTGACCCGGCGATGTCTCGTGCGCACCGCGCCATGCTTCCCACGCGAGATAGAGGAGGAAGAGCACGCCCGCCCAGCGCAGCGCGCCATACACGAACGGCGCCGCTGCGATCACCTCGGCGACGCCCAGCACCGCAAGCAGCATGTAGAAGGACAGCCCGAGCGTGATGCCAAGCACAGCCTTGAAGCCGGCGGCGCGCCCCTCGGCTGCCGACAGCGCCGCGAGATAGCCCATGTTGGGTCCAGGCGTGAGTTCGATCAGGCTGACCGCCAGCAGAAACGGCAGAATGACGCCCGGTTCGACGGGAAAGCCGCCCATGTCAGGGCCGCGCCGCCTGCGCGGTCAGCACCTGCTCCATCACTTTCACAACGCCGGCGATTTCGTCGACGATGCGCCGCGCCCGCGCGGGATCCACGAGCGGTTTGAAGAGGTCGCCCGGCTCGAACAAATTGCCGCCTTCGACCGCGATCAGCATGTCGCCGTCTTGAAACGCGCAGCGCAGGCGCCTGGCGTGCAGCGTCTTCTCCAGATCAAGCAGGCGCGCCATCATTGTTGGATGGAGCAGATAGCGCGCCTCCACCTGGTCGGTGCTCCAGACCTCGAACGCCTTTTCGAACTCTGACACGAGCCCGACCTTCTCCAGCTTGCGTCCAGCCACATCGCCGCCGCCGAACACATTGAAGACGCCGGCGTCGCGCCGCACGATGGTGACGCCCAGGAAATTGCGCGGGAAGTGCAGCCGCACGAGCTGGCCGCGAAACACGGTCGTATAGCGGGTGCGGCCTTTGCTGTCGCGCGAGCGCTGCTCAAGATGAGCTTCGTAGAGATCGAAGCGCGATTGCTTGTAGGCGCCGCTGAACAGGTCCTCGAACCTCGCGCGCGCATGCGCTGGCAGCAGCCTCAGGTGATTGAGCCGATCCAGCGCCGGCGGCTCGAAGCCGCCGATAGTGAAACTCGCGCCCATTGCCTGGGCGATCGCCGAACAATACTGCCGCTTCAACGTCTGGCCGACCTTCGCCAGCGGCGCATACGCGTAAATCCAGGCGAAGAAGCCAGCGATCAGCCCCGTCATGAGGGCCGGGACCACGCCACGGAAGTAGAGGAATACGCCGAACGCCAGCGCCACCGCTAGCGCGCCGCCAATCGCGATCCGCTGGTTGAACTTGGCGACGGCTGCCTGCCGGTCCGCTTCGTTTTCGGCGAAACACGGCTCGATGCGCTCTTTGTAGAGCCGCTGGAACGTCGCATCGTCCAGGTTGGCGAGATCGATGCTTTGCGCCGCCGCGTCCACGCTGATTCTCCGTGCCGGGAAACCGTGAGCGGGGTGGCGCCCGATTGCAACTCCACGCGGCGGCATTGAGTATGCCGCCATGGACTGCCGCAGCCTCGACGCCGAAGATGCGCATCACGCGCCGCCTTGAATCTGTTTCAAGGCGTGGCCGAGTTTCGCCGCAGAGGCGGCGGCGTCCTCGCGGCGTTCGCGCAGTTCGTCCACCACCTCTTCCGGCGCCTTGGCGATGAACTCGGGATTGCCGAGCTTGGCGTCCATTTTCTTGAGCTCGCCTTCGAGCTTGCCGATTTCCTTCGCCAGCCGCGCGGCTTCCGCCGGCAGATCGACCACGCCCTCCAGCGGCAGCGCGACGGTCGCGCCATCCAGTACGAAGGTCACCGATCCAGCCGGCGCGCTTTCACCGCTGGTCGAATACTCGAGCCGCGCGAGACGATCGATCAAGTCCTGGTAGCGCTCGAGACGCGCCTCGGTCGCGTGATCCGCGCCGATGAGGAGCAGCGGAATTTTGGCGCCGGCCGGCACGTTGAGTTCGGAACGGGTGGAGCGCGTCTCCTCGATCAGCCGCACCATCCAGTCGATCTCGGCCTCGGCGTCGGCGTCGACCAGTTCGTCGCCAAACCGCGGCCAGGCTTCCGTGATCAACATGCCCGAGCGCTTGTGACCGTACTCGCCGGTGCGCGCCCACAATTCCTCGGTGATGAACGGCATGAACGGGTGCAGCATGATCAGAATCTGATCTAGCACCCACGCCGTGGTGCGGCGCGTTTCCGTTTTCGCGGCCTCGTCTTCTCCGTTCAGCAGCGGCTTGATGAATTCCAGGTACCAGTCGCAATAGACATTCCAGACGAAGCGATAGATGGCGCCGGCCGCTTCGTTGAAACGACGCGCCTCGAGTTCGCGGGTCACCGCCGCCGCCGCCTTCGCGGTTTCACCGATGATCCATTTGTTGACGGTCTGCGCGGGCGTGCGGGGATCGAACTGGTCCCACACCGCGCATTCGTTCATTTGCGCGAAGCGGGCGGCGTTCCAGAGCTTGGTGCCGAAATTGCGATACCCTTCGATGCGCTGTTCGCTGAGCTTGATGTCGCGGCCCTGCGCCGCCATCGCCGCCAGCGTGAAGCGCAATGCGTCGGCGCCGTATTTGTCGATCAGGTCCAGCGGGTCCATCGTGTTGCCCTTGGACTTCGACATCTTCTGGCCCTTGGCGTCGCGGACCAGGGCGTGGATGTAGACTTCGTCGAACGGCGCTTCCTTCATGAAGTGCATGCCCATCATCATCATGCGCGCGACCCAGAAGAAGATGATGTCGTGGGCGGTGACGAGCGTGGAGGTGGGATAGAAGCGCTTCAGCTCCGGTGTCTTCTCCGGCCAACCGAGCGTCGAGAACGGCCACAGCGCAGACGAGAACCACGTGTCGAGCACGTCTTCGTCCTGGCGGAGCGCGACGTCCTTGCCATAGTGTTTGCGCGCCGCCGTCTTTGCCGCGCCTTCGCTTTCCTCGACGAAAATGTGGTTGTCCGGGCCGTACCAGGCCGGAATGCGGTGACCCCACCAGAGTTGGCGCGACACGCACCACGGCTCGATGTTGCGCATCCATTGGTAGTAGGTCTTGGTCCACGCTTCGGGGACGAACTTGGTTTTGCCGGTCTCGACTGCGGCGATGGCGGGCTTCGCCAATTCGCCCGCGTTCACGTACCATTGGTCGGTCAGCATCGGCTCGATGACTACATTCGAGCGATCGCCGAACGGCTGCATGATCTTCTTGTTCTCGACCTGCTGCAGCAGGCCGAGCGCCTCGATGTCCGCCACCACCTGCTTGCGCGCTTCAAAACGATCCAAGCCGCGGTACTTCGCCGGCACGTGCTCGGCGTCGGCCATGCGGCCTTTGGTGTCCATCAGCACGTAGAGCGGGATGTTGTGCGCACGGGCGACCTTGTAGTCATTGAAATCGTGCGCGCCGGTGATCTTCACCGCGCCTGAACCGAAGGCCGGGTCGGGGTACTCATCGGCGATGATCGGGATGTAGCGGTCGGCCAGCGGCAGCAGCACGCGTTTGCCGACAATCGGCGCATAGCGCGTGTCGCTGGGATGCACCGCGACCGCGCCGTCGCCGAGCATCGTTTCCGGCCGCGTGGTGGCGATTGCGATATAGTCGCGGGTTTCCCACTCGGTCGGATTGCCCGCTTCGTCATGGGCGATTGGGAACTGGTAGGTCTCGCCGTTCTCCAGCGGATACTTGAAGTGCCAGAAGTGTCCCGCGACCTCCCGGTTCTCGACTTCGAGATCGGAGATCGCCGTCTCGAAGTGGGAATCCCAATTCACCAGGCGCTTGTCTTTGTAGATCAGCCCTTCCTTGTAGAGCTGCACGAACACCTTCAGCACCGCCGCCGACAGGCCTTCATCCATCGTGAAGCGTTCGCGCGACCAATCGCACGAAGCGCCCAGCCGGCGGAGCTGGTTCATGATGATGCCGCCGGATTGCTCCTTCCACGCCCACACGCGCTTCAGGAATTCTTCGCGCCCGAGCGAGCGGCGGTCTTCGTTGGCGCCGGATTGCGCGAGCTGACGCTCCACCACCATTTGCGTGGCGATGCCGGCGTGATCGGTGCCCGGCTGCCACAGCACGCTCTTGCCGCGCAGCCGCTCGAAACGCACCAGCACGTCTTGCAGGGTGTTGTTCAGCGCATGGCCGATGTGCAGCGAGCCGGTCACGTTCGGCGGCGGGATGACGATGGCGAAGGCGTCCGCCTTCGGGTCGTTCTTCGGTTTGAACGCGCCGGACCGCTCCCAAGCCTCGCTCCAGCGGGGCTCGACGTCTTTCGGGCTAAAGGTGGTCTCGATCATCCAAGAGCCTATAGCAGGCCCCAGGCGCCTCGCGCGAGATGGCTTTTCGCACCTGCGAACCGCGAAAACGACACAGCCCCGGCTGTGTGGCCGGGGCTGTGCGTTGGTAACTGGCTTTGGCGCTTTAGCGCGCGAGTCGGGCGATGCGCTCGAGTTCGGCTTCGACCCGCGCCTCGACGATGGAGGGCAGGTTGCGGTCCAGCCATTCCTTGAGCATCGGCTTCAGCAACTCGCGGACGACGCCCTCAACCGTCTGGTTCTGGGTGTCGGCGATGCGCAGCGTGCCGGCGAGGCGGGCGAGCGCGCCCGCCGCGGCCGAGGCGCTGGGCGTGGAAATGATGGTGTCGGCTTGTGCGCTCGCTTCGACGACAGGCGCACGCGCCGGCGCGGTCATGACAGGTTCGGCCACGGCGACCTCTTCGGCTACGGCCTGCTCGACCGCTTCAAATACGATGTCGTCATCGACGGCGGCCGGCGGCGGCGCATCGGTTTGCGTGAGATTGAGCACCGGCTCGGCGCCCGGCGCCTGCTCTTCCTCGGAGATGATCCGGCGGATCGACGCTAGGATTTCTTCCATTGAAGGTTCGGCTGTTTGTTCTTGCGCCGCCATCTCGAGCCCCAGTTCCGAAACGAGTCGTTCGACTCGAAGGTTACGTATCGCGGCGAGTCTCGTCCACCGAACGCGCAGGCGCATTGCAGCGGACTCGCTCGCGCGCACGCACACTGGTGCGGGAGGCGATAAGGGACCGTTAATGCACGCTGCAGCGCGCGCGTCGTTGCGCGCGTGCAATGCTCAGAAGCGGAAGCCCGGCTCGCGCGCGAGGCCGGGCGCAACCGGCGGCGCGGCGTCGAACGCCGCACGATACGCGGTCGCGTCTTCGCTGCGCGTGTAGATGCGCGCAGTTCCCGCTGGGCCCTGGCGCACGATGACGCCCAAGCGTCCGCCGGGCGCCAATTGCTTGAGCCACGCGTCGGGCACGAACTCGGCGGCGCCATTGAGCAGGATGACGTCGTAGGGCGCTTCGTCAGCCCAGCCGTCGGCCGCCGCCGTGGAGACGGTCTTGGCATTGGCGACGCCCGCGGACTCGAGCGCCGCGCGCGCGGCGAAGGAGAGGTTCGGATCCGGATCGAGCGAGATGACTTCCGTGCAGCACGCCGCCAACAGCGCCGCGCCGTAGCCGGTGGCGCCGGCGATTTCGAGCGCGCGTTCGTTCGGCTGCGGCGAGAGCGCGTGCACCAGCTTGGCCAAGTCGCGCGGGCGCATCAGATAACGCCCGGGCGCGGCCTCCACCTCGAGGTCCGCGTAGGCCAGCGCCCGCTTGTTGGCCGGCACGAAACGCTCGCGCGGCAGCGCCCGCATGGCGGCGATAATGCGCGTGTCCGTCACGTCGGCGGTGCGGACCTGGCTTTCGACCATGAAATCCCTGGCGCGGGCGATGTCCATGCGTTGGCTCCTGCGGCCCCGGTTAAGCCGCCCTGGCGCGCGGGGCAAGCGCGGCCTAGCGGCACATCTGGTTGGGGCCGCGGTCGAAGTGCAGGTGGTCGCGGTGGGCGCGGTTGTAGTCGGGCGAGAGCACGGCGTCGAAGTGGGCGCACGCGCCGTCGCGGACGGCGCGCAGGAACGCCCGCTCGGCGCGCTGCCCGCGCCAGCCGCGCTCCACGCTGATGCGCCGCCCGTCCGCCAGCAGGAAGCCGCCGATGTCCATGGCGTTGGCGCGCGCGTGTTCGCTGAGCCGGTTGGTCCCGGCCACGGGCCGGCAGGCGTACGACGGCCCCGCCAACTCGATGCGCGCGACGTCCTGGCCGAAATGGCGCCGCGCCGCCGGCGCCACGACATCGCGCTCCCACAAGGCCAGCGCCGCCGCCATCGCGCAACGCGTCGCCACCGGCGCGGAATAGGCGTGCACGGATTGCGTCAGCTCGACGGCGTTGCGATAGCCGCAGCCGCCCTCGCGCAGGTCCGGTAGCGCCTCGGTCGCGAACCCCGCGCCGGCCAGCGCGGCGCGGCAAGCGCCGAGATCGCGATCGAACGAGTCGATCCGCGACAGCCGCAGTCCCGCCGCGGCCGGACCGGCCCCCTGCGGCGGCGCCCCAATCAGCAGCATCGCCATGAGCACCGCCAACGCGGCCAGCGCCGACGCCGCCCAGATGCGGGCGCGCGCGTGCGCCTCCTGGGAGGGCGGCGGAAGCGAACCGATAACGCGCATGAAACAGAGCGCCCGCCTTGACCGATTCCACGCGACGCGCCTAGGACTGCGCCCCCGGCGCGCCTATCTGTCGCCGGGCAGGGCCTCGTGGCGGAGTGGCGACGCAGCGGACTGCAAATCCGCGTACCCCGGTTCAATTCCGGGCGAGGCCTCCAGTTTCCTTCGACAATGCCCCGGCAACCTTTTCGCAGGGTTCGTGAAAGCCGCATTTGTCATTAACGCCTCTTTAACCCGCGCGCGCCATAGTGGCCTTGTCTTCCCTTGGAGACACCCCACCATACCCAACGCCTTCGAGGGCCCCGCAAGGGGCCCTCGTTTTCCTTTGGGTGTGTGCCGGCGGGGCCTTTCCCCCTGGCGCCGAACTTGATAGAGACCCCGCCTCGGCGTGCGCCAGCGCGCGGAGCTGTTCCTCGGTAGCTCAGTGGTAGAGCAACCGGCTGTTAACCGGTTGGTCGTAGGTTCGAATCCTACCCGAGGAGCCATTCTCCTTTTCTCATTTGGACGTGTGTTGGACAGTTTCTCGCCCCGCCGGCCGTCGCCTGCGGGGTTTTTGTTTGTCCTGAGCACGCCGGGACGCGGACACCGCCGGCTCAGGCGCGGGCGCGTACGGGGACCAGCAGGTTCAGCGTCTTGAAGAAGAACACGCCCGCCAGCCGCATCAGGCCCCAATGCTGACGGATGATGCCGAACGGCGAAAGCACGCGCACCATGTCGCGGAACATGTTCCACTCCTGCTTGGCGCCGGCGCGCTTGGAGCCGACCTTTTCGCCTTTGGGCGTGTGCTCGACTTCGCGCCAATCGACGACGGCCACGCGCAGGCGCTGCTGGATGATCAGCTCGTTGATGAACACCTCGCCGCCCCAGCGCGGCAGACGCGACATGTCATCCATCGCCTCGGCGAACATCGCGCGCGGCAGCACCCGTTCCCCGGAGATGAAGTCGATGCCCAGCGTGCGGTAGAGCGGCAGCGTATCGCCGCGCATGCTGATCGTGGTGTCGGCCTCGCCATCGAGCACCGGGCGCGCCAGCCGCTCGATCGACTCCGCGCTTACGCCGACGAGATCGGCGTCGAGCAGCATCAGGTACTCGCTCTTGGCCATGGCGATGCCGCAGGTCAGCGCCTGCGTCTTGCCGCCGTTGGGATGGATCGACACCACGGTGACGCCGGCGAACGCCCTGGCGCGCGCCTCGGTCTGATCGGTCGACCCGTCGTTGATGACGATGATCTCGTCGATCAGCGGATGTCCCTGCACGGCGCGCAGCACGCGCCCAATGCGGTCGGCCTCGTTATACGCGCAGATGACGCAGCTGATCGAGCCAGCCGCAGGCGCCTGCGACGCAATCCGGTCGTCGCCTTCGTTCCCCACCAATCGTGCTCCACCTGTCCCCAGAAGGCGCGCACGTTAGCGTCTCGTTAACGTCTGTCAAAGGCGCGAAAGGGCGCGGACGCTGCGGAACCACAGCTCCGGCGTCAGGATTTGAAAGCCGGCAGCAGATGCGCCAGGCGGGCGCCCATTTCAGCGCCCAGCGCCTGCAGCCCGTTGAACGGGCGGATCATCACTTCGAAGTCGACGATGCGGCCCTCGGCGTCGAACTGCACCAGATCGACGCCCTTGAGGCGCTTGTCGCCGACACGGGCGCTGAACTCGAGCGAGACGCTCCGCCCATCGGTGGAGACGAACTGGCGATGATACGCGAAATCCTCGAACACCGTCAGCACCGTGCGCAACAGCAACGTCACCGCCTGCGCCGATTGATATGGCTTAAACGCCATCGGCGAGCGAAACACCGCGTCGGGATGGACGATCGCGTCGAGCCCCGCGAGGTCCTTCGACGCCACCATGGCGTGCCACCTCTCCAGCGAAGCGGCGGCGGCGGGATGAAGATTTGGCGGCGTCACTAGGAGGTATAGCGCGCCAACCGCGCTTCTTCCCGGATGCGTTCGACGAGCGAGCCGCCGATCTCTTGACCGGTGTCGATGTAGCGCCGGGCCTCTTCGATGCTGGGCGCGAAGTGGCCGGCCATCACCATGATCAGGCCGATCGCCAGCCCCGTCGCCTCGGCGATGATTTTCGCATGCTCCCGGCTTAGACCCGCCATGGCGCCCTCCCTGTCGCTGCCTGCGAGAGTTTAGAGTTGCGCGCGCGGCGAATTCAAGGGAAAGCGCGCCGAGCGGATCGGGGTCGAACGTGCACGACGTCATTATCATCGGCGGCGGCCATAATGGCCTCGTTTGTGCGGCGTATCTGGCCGAGGCGGGCCTGAAGGTCCTGGTGCTGGAGCGGCGCGATGTCGTCGGCGGCGCGGCGGTGACCGAAGAGTTTCACCCGGGCTTCCGCAATTCGGTGGCGAGCTACACCGTCTCTCTGCTCAATCCCAAAGTGATCGCCGATCTCGATCTGCATCGCCACGGCCTGCGGATCGTCGAGCGCAAGGTTTCCAACTTCCTGCCGCTGCCGGACGGGCAGTATTTCATGTCGGCGCCGGGGCTGACGCAAAGCGAAGTCGCGCGCTTCTCCAATCACGATGCGATGAAGCTGCCGGAGTACGAACGCCGACTGGAGGCGATCGCCGACGTCGTGCGCGCGCTGCTGCTGGAGCAGCCGCCCAACCTCGTCGAGCATGGGATTGGCCGCGCCTTGGAAGAAGCGGTGCGCGCCGCGCAGCTGGGCGGACGCCTCAACAAGCTCGACATCACCGCCAAGCGCGATCTGCTCGATCTCTTCACCAAGAGCGCGGGCGAATGGCTCGACGACTGGTTCGAGTCCGCGCCGATCAAGGCGCTGTTCGGCTTCGACTCCATCGTTGGCAATTATGCGAGCCCCTACACGCCCGGCTCGGCCTATGTCCTGCTGCACCACGTGTTCGGCGAAGTGAACGGCAAGAAGGGTCTTTGGGGTCACGCCATCGGCGGCATGGGCGCGATCACGCAAGCGATGGCCGCATGCTGCCGCGAGCGCGGCGTCGAAATCCGCACCGGCGTTGCCGTGAAGGAACTGATCGTCGAGCGCGAAGCGCGCGTCGCGGCCGGCGTCGACGTCGGCAACGGCGAGCGCGCCCGCGGCGTCGTGACGGAGACCGGCGAAACGTTGCGCGCGCGCGCGGTGATCTCGAACCTGAACCCCAAGCTGCTGTTCGGGCGCATCGCGCCGCAAGCGGCGCTGTCCGCCGACTTCCGCGAACGGATCGCGCGCTACAAGGTGGGCTCCGGCACCTTCCGCATGAACGTCGCGTTGTCGGAGCTGCCGCGCTTCAGCTGCAAGCCCGAGGCCGGCGACCACCTCACCGCCGGCATCATCATCGCGCCCTCGCTGCACTACATGGAGCGCGCCTATGACGATGCGCGCGCCCATGGCTGGTCGCGCGAACCGATCGTCGAAATGCTGATCCCTTCCACGCTCGACGACAGCCTCGCGCCGCCAGGCAGGCACGTCGCCTCCTTGTTCTGCCAGCACGTGCAGCCGGAACTCTCCGGCGGCCGTACCTGGGACGATCACAAGGACGAGGTGGCCGACCTGATGATCGCCACCGTCGACAAGCATGCGCCCGGTTTTGCCAAGAGCGTGCTCGGACGCCAGGTGCTCTCGCCGCTCGATCTCGAGCGCACCTTCGGGCTCGTCGGCGGCGACATCATGCACGGCGCGCTTTCGCTCGACCAATTGTTCAGCGCGCGCCCTGTGCTCGGTCACGGCGACTACCGGGCGCCGATCAAAGGCCTCTACATGTGCGGCGCCGGCACGCATCCGGGCGGCGGCGTCACCGGCGCGCCCGGGCACAATGCCGCAAAGGTGGTGGCGAAGGATTTTCGCGCAGGCCGTTTGCGCTAAGCCTCGGCGGACGCTGTCCGCTCCGCCGCGGACGCAAGCGCGGGGGCGCAAGCCTTGCGCAGCCTCAACGCCCGCGCCGCCCGCGCGCGGCACACTCGAGGGCCATGGAGCATCCCCTCACCCATCTCGGCCTCAATCTGGGCGCCGCAACGCTGATGGTGGCGCTGACGACGCTCACGCACTTCTTCGGCTTGCTGCTGCTGACCCGTCTCATGTCACGCGCGCACACGAGGCTGCGCACACACGACAGCGCCTTGCGTCAGGCCGGCATGATCCTGCTCGTGGTGTTCGGCGTCTTCGCGCTGCACACCGCACAAATCTGGCTCTACGCGCTGGCGTTCCGCGCTTTGGGCGAGTTTCAGACCTTCGAGGCGGCGCTCTACTTCTCGACGGTGACCTTCTCCACGGTCGGCTATGGCGACCTCACCCTCTCGGTCCAATGGCGTCTGCTGGGCGCGATCGAGGCCGCCAACGGCCTCATTCTCATCGCCTGGTCCACCGCGTTCCTGTTCGGCGTCACGACGCGGCTGCGCGCGCTCGAGCACGACTGGCTCGAGCGGGATTGATCGAGGTCGAGACGCAGCCGTTTGTGGCAGAACTCTAGTGCGCCGGCACTTCGCGGAAGGTGATCGCGTTCATCGGCGTGCGGCCAGAATTGAACGCCTGAACTTCGAAACTACCGCCCGCTTCGAGCACGCGAAACAGCGTGCGCACAGCCTCCACGTCGGTCCCGGTCAATGCAAATGCGTCGGCACGATCACCGCCGTGGTCGCCCGCGCGCGGCCGGAAATCCGTGCTCACGCGCGCGCTGTAGATCAGACGGAAAGACGCCGGCTCGCGCGAATTCATCACCCGATCGTGCCAGGCGCACGTGCCTGCGGGCAGTCCGCGCGTCACTGTCGCCCGGCGGAAGCCGATGATAATCTCGGTGCCGCCGCCGGACTCCTGTCCCAGAATGTTGACGTTCATGTCGCCGCCGGCGCGGCAGTGCAGCGGATAGCGCGTCTGGGCGGTGGCCGCAGTCGAGGCCACGGCGCCGCACAAAATGGCGGCGATCAGCATTTTCGCAATGCGCATGGAGCTTTCCCCGGAGCGTCCCTCGCCGCCGAGGTTAGCCCACGGCGTTCGAAACACAATGGCCAAAGCTACTCCGCGGCGGCTATTGCCTCGGGCTCTTCGGCCTGGCGCTTCCACAAGCTCGCATAGAGCCCGTCGCGGGCGATCAGCGCAGCATGCGTTCCCCGCTCGGCGATGGCGCCGTTGTCCAACACCACGATCTGGTCGGCGTTCGCGATGGTGGAGAGCCGGTGCGCGACGACCAGCGTCGTGCGCCCGCGCGACGCCTCTTCGAGCGCCGCCTGCACGTCCGCCTCGGTGGCGCTGTCGAGCGAGGAGGTGGCCTCATCCAGGATGAGGATGGATGGATCCTTCAGCACCACGCGCGCGATGCCGACGCGTTGCTTTTCGCCGCCGGACAATTTCAGGCCGCGCTCGCCGACGCGGGTGTCCCAGCCCTGCGGCAAGCTCTCGATGAAGTGCAGCAATTGCGCGCGGCGGGCGGCGTCTTCCAAGTCGCGCTGCGTCGCGTCCGGGCGGCCGTAGGCGATGTTGTAGCGGATCGTGTCGTTGAACAGCACCACGTCCTGCGGCACGAGGCCGAGCGCCTGACGCAGGCTCGCCTGTGTAACGCCGCGAATGTCCTGGCCGTCGATCAGTACGCGGCCGCCGCTTGGATCGTAAAAGCGGAAGAGCAGCTTCAGCACCGTCGACTTGCCCGCGCCAGAGGGACCGACGATGGCAGTCGTCTTGCCGGCCGGCGCCACGAACGACACGCCGGAGAGCCCCTGGTCGCGGCCTTCGTGGGCGAAACTCACGTTCTCGAAGGTGACCTCGCCGCCGCTTGGCTTCAGTGTCGCCGCGTTGGGCGCATCCGCGACGTCGGGCGCCTCGTCCAGCAGCGCGAACATCTTCTCCATGTCGATCGAGGTCTGCTTGATCTCGCGGTAGGCAAAGCCGAGCACGTTCAGCGGCGTGTAGAGGTTCGTCATGATCAGGATGACGGCGGTGACGTCGCCGGGCCCCATGCCGCCGCGCGCCACGAACATGCCAGCCGCCAGCACCATCGCCACCAGGCCGGCGTTCATGATCAAGGTTTGCAGCACGTTCAGCAGGACGAGCGAGGTATTCGACCGCACGGCGGCGTGCGCGTAGGACGCCAAGGCGCGGTCGTAGCGTTCGCTCTCGCGCGCCTCCGCCGCGAAGCTCTTCACCGTCTCAAAGTTGAGCAGCGAGTCGACGGCGCGCCCGGCGGCCTCGCTATCGGCTTCATTCATCTCCCGGCGATGCTTCAACCGCCACTCCGTCACGCCAAACGTGATCCAGGCGTAGATGAGCACCGTCAGCCCGGCGATCAGCGAGAAGCTCCAGCCATAGCGGAAGCCGAGCACGGCGGCCGCGAGCAGCAGTTCGATCACCGTGGGCGCGATGTTGAAGGCGAGGAAGCGCAGCAAAAAATCGATCGCGCGCACGCCGCGTTCGATCGTGCGGTAAACTGCGCCGGTGCGCTTGGATTGGTGGAAACGCACGGAGAGCGAATGCACGTGGGAGAAGACGTTGGCGCCGGCGCGCCGTTGCGCCTCTTCCGACAACGGCTGAAAGATCGCATCGCGGATCTGCGGCCCTGCGGCCGACGCAAACCGCAACGCCGCCCAGAACCCGGCAAGCCCCATGAACGCCGGCAACGCGCCCGAGGCGTCGCCGCGCGCAAGAGCGTTAATGCCGTCGGCCAGCACCAGCGGCGAAAACACCGCCAGCACCTTTCCAACGAGCGTCAGCGCGAGCGAGACGCCCAAGCGCAACCGGTAGCCAGGCCCCTTGAGCCCACCCACAAGCGACAGCAAACGAACGATGGTGCGCGTGAGCGGCGGCGCGATATCAGCAGCTGGTTCCGCTTTCGACACTGTCCTGCCTTCGCCGCGCGCCATTTGGAACAATCCTTGAAGCACCGGACTTAGGCGCGGTGGTTTTCGCCCGCAATGCGCCGTATTGGCTAGGTGTGATACTGAGACATGGCTGATTCCAGTCCCTTGCCCCGTCCCCTGCGCTCCATTTGCGTCTATTGCGGTTCGTCGGAGACGACGAAGCCGGAATATCTTGCCTTGGCGACGCGCTTCGGCGAGGCGTTGGCCCAACGCGGGCTGCGTTTGGTTTACGGCGGCGGATCGGTCGGCCTGATGGGCCGCTGCGCGCGCGCCGCCCTTGCCGCGGGCGGCGACGTGTTGGGCATCATGCCGCGCTTTCTCGAGCGCCGCGAGATCGTGCTGGGCGACGCGCCACACCGCATGGTCGACACCATGCACGAGCGAAAGCACATCATGTTCGAGGAATCGGACGCGTTCGTGGTGCTTCCCGGCGGGATCGGCACGTTGGAGGAAGCGGTTGAAACGCTGTCATGGCGCCGCCTCGACCTGCACGCAAAGCCCGTTGTGTTTCTCGCCGAGGACGACTTCTGGGCCCCCTTCTTCGCGCTGGTGCGCCACACCGTCGACGCCAACCTCACGCCGCCGCACTTCATGGACGCCGTGGTGAACGCGACGAGCATCGACGATTGTTTCGCAGCGCTCGAAGGCCGCGTCCGCGCCTAACGTTTCTTTACGGTCGAATCGGCGAGTCTCGCGCCTCAATTCGGAGGCGACATGAGCTTCGGCAAGAGGTCGACAAGCGCGCCGGCCGCGACAGCGGCCGCGGGTGCGCGCGTCATTCCCAGCGAAATGTGGGAGGGCCGAGCCGGCCAGACGCTGCGCGCTCTTGGGCTTGAGCCCGACGACGAGACAAATCTCATCCCTGACCGCCAATCCTTGGAAGAGCGCCTCCAACACGGGCGCTTGGCGCTTGAGGCGCGCACGCTGAAGGTGAACGCCGACGTGGCGCTGCGCGTGCGCGGTGGCGTCGTACGGCCGTTCTTCCTGATCCCGGAGGATTGCTGGAACGGCCCGCGCGGCGATTTCCTGATGCAGCGGCTTGATCTTTACCCTTTCGAGGACTGGAACGTGGCGTTTTTGCCCGCTGACATGCGCACCGCGATCGCCTTGGACGCGCCGCCGCATCCGGACTGCCCCATCGCCGCGTTCGAAAAGTCGGCCGCGGACTTCCTGGCGAAAGAGCAGAACAAGCTCCGCGAGGCGCATGCGCTTGCAACCGCAACGCGCGACTTCACGGCGTTCGCGGAAACACGCGAGCAGATCCGCAGCCGCATCAAGTCGCTCGCCGCCTTCTTCGCCGCACAGCTGACGGAGGCGTGGAAGCGCAAGGGCCCGCCCGGCGCGCTTTAGACACTGTAAGAAGTCCCCGCCCAACTAGACTAAGGGCGCATGAGGCCGAGCCCCGATCAGGACGAGCGTTACACCGAAGCGGTCGCCGCTCATGGTGGGGCGCTCATGCGTTTGGCGCGCGCCAGCGAGGCCAACCCTGAGCGCCGGCGCGACCTCCTGCAAGAAATGCACGTCGCTCTCTGGCGCAGCTTCGCGTCGTTCGACGGCCGGTGTTCGGTGCGAACTTGGGTCTACCGCGTCGCGCACAACGTCACCGCCAGCTACATCGACAAGGAACGGCGCGCCAACCTAGGCGCGGTGACGCTGGACGAGATTGCCGACCTACCCTCCGCACAGGACGTTTCCGCGGACTCCGAGAGCCGCGAAACGATCGCGCGCCTGTACGCACTCATTCGCCGTCTTAAGTCCCCTGACCGCCAGATCATGACGCTCTATCTCGAAGAACTCGATGCGGCGGCCATTGCCGAAGTCACCGGCCTCTCTCCCGGCGCCGTCGCCACGCGGATCTCGCGCCTGAAGAGCCATCTCGCCGCCATGTTCCACGAGACCAAAAATGTCTGACCATGATCCCCTGCAAACGCTTTGGAAGAGCCAACCCGAAGAGCCCTTCACGATGTCGCTCGCCGAAGTCCGCACCCGCGCCGAGCGCTTCCAATCGCGTGTGCGCCGGCGTAACTGGATCGAGTATGGCGCAAGCGTGTTTGTCGTCGTCGCGTTCGGCTTCATGGCGGCCGCGAATCCCGCGCCGCTCGTCAAACTCGGCGCCCTGCTGATCATCGCCGCCACGCTCTACGTCTGCTGGAAGCTTGCGACAATGGCGCGTGCGGCCGCGAAGGACGAGGCGCAGAGTTGGGCCGACTTCCACCGCGCCGAACTCATCCGCCAGCGCGACGCACTGCGTTCGGTCTGGCGCTGGTACCTCGGTCCGTTCATCCCAGGCATGGTGGTATTCGTGGCAGGAACGGCCTTGAGCCTCGGTCCCACCGCGCCGCTCCTCGCCAAGGCGTCCCTCTTTGGAGCCGGCGTGGGCTTCGTCACCGTCGTGTTCGTCGCGATCGGTCAGCTGAACGCCTTCGCGGCGCGGCAAATCGAACGTGAAATCGCCGCTCTCGACCGGACGCGCACGGGATGACGCGCGGGAAGCGGTCCGCACAGCGTATCTTCGAGGCCGCCTCCCCGCAGCCGCCTACGGGGCTTCGCCGCCCCCGGGCATCCGCATCTAGTGTGCAGGCTGAGAAGGCCGTTCAAGTTCGGCTCAGCTTACGCGGGGCAGTATCGCGCTCAACGGAACGCCAGCGAGGGTGGCGCTCTCCGGGGAGCAGGATCATGAAGCGCTATCTGTTGGCGGCCGCCGCGTTCGCCGCCATGTCTACTTTCGCCCTCGAAGCCTCGGCCCAAAACCGTACGGTCGTGAGCCAGTTCGGCGTCGACCACGGCGCAGCCGTTTCGCAGCAAGGGCGCGACAACCGCACCACGGTCGATCAGTCGGGACGCTCGCACTACTCGCGCGCCACCCAGCAGGGCCGCCGAAACATCCTGCGCATGCAGCAAGGTGGCACGCGCAACGAATCCATCACCGACCAACGCGGCGACGACAACCTCGCGGTGACCGGCCAAGAAGGCCGCAACCTCCGCGCAGGCATCCGCCAGGACGGCCTCGGCAACATCGCCGGCGTCGCCCAAATCGGCAACGGCTCGATCGCCACCACCGATCAGCGCGGCGTCGACAACACTTCGGCCATCATCCAGGTCGGCAACAACCAGGACGCCCATGTCGCCCAACGCGGCAACAACAACATCACCGTTGTGATCCAGGGCGACTGATCGCTGAAGGGTTCTGTGCGGCGGCGGACCTCCGCCGCCGCACAAACCGGGGAGCACGAACATGCTGAAGAAACTCACTTTCCTCGCAGCGCTTGCCGCTGCATCCGCTTGCACCGCGGCGGCGCAAACCGAAGCGCCGGTCTCCGCCGCCTACTACGACGCGCCCGCCGCCGAGTGCCGTATCGACATCGAGCGTTCGGGCGGTCTTGTCCGCTTCGACGCGCTTGCGCGTGCGAACGACACGATCGACGGCGCCTACGAACTCACGCTCACCAAGGAAGACCGCAACGGCGTGTCCGACATCGTTCAGGCCGGTGAAGTCTACCTCGCCGCCGGCGAGATGACCGTGCTGGGCACGTCGGAGCTGAACGTTGCGCGCTCGGGCGACTTTAGCGCCACCCTCGTCGTCACCGAAGACGGCGTCGAGGTCTGCCGCGACGAGCGGCGCTCGTAATCTGGAGACCCGAACCATGAAGCTCTTGAAATCGATCGCCGTCGCCGCCGCGCTAGCGGCGGCGTTCGCGCCGGCCGCGGCGACGGCGCAGGTGTTTGGGCGCAACGTGGTGCGGGTCGACCAGCGCGGCGCCGACAACGGCGCCGCCGTCGCCCAGACTGGCGCCGGCAACGCCGCGCGCATCAATCAGCGCGGCGATGGCAACACCGGCCGCATCGTACAGAACGGCGACGCCAACCGCGCCTGCCTCTACCAGCGCGGCAACGGCCTCGACGGCGAGATCGTGCAGAACGGCGATCGCCAGTCGACGGTGGCCGTGCAGACCAATACTGGCACGCGCGTCGGCCAGGGCCACGTCATCGTCGGCCGTCTCGTCTACCAATGCCGCTGAGCTAGGCGCGCCGCTTGCCGCAATGGGGCGACGCGCTAAGCTCGCCCCATGGCTCCCCGCAATCCGCGCACGCGCCTCGCCACGCACGAGGTTTCCAACCAACCGCCGCCGCTGGAGGACGTCAATCTCTACAGCGCCGACGCGATTCTGACGTCGGCGTGCGCTTGGTCGGGCGCGGCCTCGGAAGCGGCGCGCCTCACAGCATTCGGCGCGCGCGTCGGCAGTGCGGAGGCGCAGGCCTGGGGCGTCCAGGCCAACCGCACGCCGCCGATTTTTCATCCTTACGATCGCTACGGCCGCCGCATCGATGAAGTGGAGTTTCATCCCGCCTATCACGAGTTGATGCGCATCGGCCTGGAAGCGGGCGTCTCCGGCGCTGCCTGGAATGTCGCCAAGGCCGGCCACGCCACGCATGCCGCGCTGCTCTTCCTGATGGGCCAGGCCGACTATGGCGTCTGCTGCCCGATGTCGATGACCTACGCGGTCGTGCCGGCGTTGCGCGTTGAGCCCAAGGTTGCCGAAAGCTGGGCGCCGCTGGTGACGGCCGAGGTTTACGATCAGCGCTTTATCCCTGCCGCCGAGAAACGCGCCGTGACGATGGGCATGGCGATGACGGAGAAACAAGGCGGCTCCGACGTGCGCGCCAACACCACGCGCGCCACAGTGCAGAGCGACGGCTCGTATGAACTGGTCGGCCACAAATGGTTCTGCTCGGCGCCCATGTCGGATGCGTTCCTCACGCTCGCCTACACGGAGGCCGGACTGACTTGCTTCCTCGTTCCGCGCTGGCGTCCGGGCGACGGTCAAAGCGGCGGCGACCGCAACGCCATCGAGATTCAGCGCCTCAAGGACAAACTCGGCGATCGCTCCAACGCCTCTTCCGAGATCGAGTATCGCGGCGCCTGGGCGGAACGCGTCGGCGAAGAAGGCCGCGGCGTACGCACCATCATCGAAATGGTCGCGCTGACACGGTTGGACTGCATCATCGGCTCGGCGACGCAGATGCGCCAAGCGTGCGCGCTGGCCGCCTGGCACGCGCAGGGCCGCAGCGCCTTCCAGAAGAAGCTGATCGACCAGCCGCTGATGCGCGCAGTGCTGGCCGATCTCGCGCTTGACGTCGAGGCGGGCGTCGCCCTCGCTTTCCGCCTTGCCATGGCGCTCGACAACGCCGACAGTCCGCGCGAAGCCGCGCTTGCGCGCATCGGCTTACCGCTGGCGAAGTATCTCGTCACCAAACGCGCGCCCGCCGTCGTCGCCGAAGCGATGGAGTGTCACGGCGGCGCGGGGTACGTCGAAGAGAGCCTGCTGCCGCGTCTCTTCCGCCAGTCACCGCTCAATGCGATCTGGGAGGGCTCCGGCAACGTCATCGCGCTCGACATGGTGCGCGCGCTGGCGCGCGAGCCGGAGTCCCGCGATGCGCTGCTGGGCGAGTTGCGCGAGGCGGGCGTCCATGAAGAGGCAGAGGCGCTGCTTGCCGCGCCAATTGCCGAGCGGGATGCGCGCCATGTGATCGAGCGTCTGGCGCTGTCGCTGGCCGCCGCCACGCTGGTCAAGACCGCGCCAGCCCCCGTCGCCGGCGCCTTCATCGCCAGTCGTCTGCGCGGGCCCACGATCACCTTCGGCGCGCACGCCAGCGGGGCGGACGAGGCCGCCCTGCTCGACCGTTTGGCGCTGCAGGCCTGATTGGAAGCGGACGCTACGCCACTTCCCCCAGCAGCCGCTTGCGTGCGCGCGTTTCGCCGATCAGCGGAAACAGCGCGGCCATCTCCGGGCCGTGGTCCATGCCGGTGAGCGCTTGGCGCAGCGGCATGAAGAGCGCCTTGCCCTTGGCGCCGGTCTTTTCTTTCACGGCATTGGTGAAGGCTTGCCATGTCATCGCGTCGTAGGGGCCGCTCGGCAGCGCCTCGGCTGCGGCGCGCGCGAACGCGGCGTCGGCGATCACCGGCGTGATCGGGCCGTCGACGATGCGCGCGTAGTCCTTCACATCCGGCAACAGCACGATATTTGCGCGCACGGCGTTCCAGAACGCTTCGCCCCTGTCTGCGTCGAGCGCAGCCAAGCGCGGACGCACCGAAGCGTAGTCCAGTTGGTGCAGCACCGCAGCGTTGACCCGCTTCAGTTCTTCCGGATCGAAGCGCGCGGGCGCGCGGCCGATCTTGGCGAAGTCGAATTCTTCGGCCAGCTGCTCGATGCTCAGCCGCGCCTCCACCGGGTCGGAGGTGCCGATCTTGGCCAGGTGCGAGAGCACCGCCATCGGCTCGTAGCCCTCCGCCGCCAGTTCGCCGACGCCGAGCGAGCCGATCCGCTTCGAGAGCGCACCGCCGTCGGCGCCCACCAGCAGCGGGAAGTGGCCGAACGCGGGAACCTCGCCTCCCAGCGCCTCGAAGATCTCGATCTGCACGCCCGAGTTGGTGACGTGATCCTCGCCGCGGACGATGTGGGTGATCTTGAAGTCGACGTCGTCGACCACGCTGGGCAGCGTGTAAAGGAACGCGCCATCCTCCCGGATCAGCACCGGATCGGAGAGCGAGGCCGTATCGATCGATTGCGGTCCGCGCACCAGATCGACCCAATCCTTGCGCGCGCCGGAAAGCTTGAAGCGCCAATGCGGGCGGCGGCCTTCGGCCTCGAGCTTGGCGCGATCCGCCGCGCTCAGCTTAAGCGCCGCGCGGTCATAGACCGGCGGCTTGCCCGTGGCCTGTGCGATCTTGCGGCGACGGTCGAGTTCGTCCTCTGTTTCGTAACACGGATACAGCAGGCCATCGGCCTTCAGCTTGGCCGCCGCCTTCTCGTAGACGTCGAAGCGCGCCGATTGGTTGGCGCGTTCATGCCAGTTGAGGCCAAGCCAGCGCAGATCGTCTTCGATCGCCTGTTCGTACGCCTTCGTCGAGCGCGCGAGGTCCGTATCGTCGATGCGCAACAGCACCTGCCCGCCTTGGCGCAGCGCGAACAGCCAGTTCATCAAGGCTGTGCGGACATTGCCGACGTGGATGCGTCCCGTCGGGGACGGCGCGAAGCGGAGGCGGATGGACATTCGGTTAGACTTGAACCTTACAGAGGCGCCGGGTTATGCGGCGCGCCGGCCGCGCCTGTCCAGCGGATCGCGCCTGCTTGCCATGCGCGGACGCGGGTCTAGGGTGCGGCAAACACGTACGGGGATGCACCTATGGCCATGAAGTCGCGCGAAATCCGTTTGAAGAGCCGCCCGGCCGGCATGCCGGAGACTGCGAATTTCGAGCTTGCGACGGTCGACGTGCCGGACCCCGGCCCTGGCGAAGTGCTCGTGCGCAACATGTGGATGTCGGTGGACCCCTACATGCGCGGGCGCATGTACGACCGGCCGAGCTACGTGCCGCCGTTCGAACTGGGCAAGGCGCTGCAAGGCGGCGCCGTTGGCAAAGTCGTGGCGTCCAACCACGAGAACTTCAAGCCGGGCGATCTGGTCGACAGCATGATGGGCTGGCGCGAAGCGTACGTTGCCGTGGGCGCTGCACTGAACAAACTGCCGGCCGCGGGCGTCCCGCCGCAAGCGTTCCTCGGCGTGCTCGGCATGCCGGGAATGACCGCATACACAAGCTTTCACCGCATCGGCGAACCTAAAGCCGGCGACACCGTGTTCGTTTCCGGCGCCGCGGGCGCGGTTGGGTCCGCGGTGTGCCAGATCGCCAAGCTGCGCGGCTGCACGGTGGTCGCTTCCGCCGGCGCGGACGAAAAGCTGGCGTGGCTCAGAAGCGTCGGCGTGGACGCAACGGTGAACTACAAGAAGGGCGCCCTGCTCGACCAGGTCCGCGCCGCCGCGCCGAAGGGCATCGACATCTATTTCGACAACGTCGGCGGCGAGCATCTGGAGGTCGCGCTGGAAGTCGCGCGGCCGTTCGCGCGCTTCATCGAGTGCGGCATGATCTCGGTCTACAACGCGACCGAGCCGCAGCCCGGCCCACGCAACATGCCCTACATCGTCGGCAAGCGGATCAAGATGCAGGGCTTCATCGTCTCCGACTTCCTCGACATGCGCGAACAATTCTTTGCCGAGATGGGCAGCTGGGTCCGCGAGGGTAAGATCAAGTGGGAAGAGACGGTCGAGACCGGCGTCGAGAACGCGCCGAAGGCGTTCCTCGCCCTCTTCAGCGGCGGCAACACCGGCAAGATGCTCGTGAAGCTCGATTGAGATGAGCCAGCGTCTTTTCCAGGCGTACGTGATGGTGGATTGGAGCGCGGCCGCCAAACCGGCGACCGGGCCCGATTCCATCTGGATCGGCGTGATGAAGCGCAACGTGCGCTTCCAGATGGCGTTCGAAGCGCACAATCCCGCCACCCGTGCAGAAGCGGAAAAGCTGCTGAATGGCGTGCTGGATGATCTGAAGCGCAAGGACGAGCGCGTGCTGGTCGGCTTCGACTTTCCGCTGGGCTTCCCGCGCGGGACGGCGGCGGCGCTCAAGCTCGAAGGCGCGCCCTGGCGCGCACTGCTCGACTTCCTTGCCAAGGAAGTGAAGGACAAGCCCGACAACACCAACAACCGCTTCCAAGTCGGCGCCAAAATGAACCGGCTAATGACGGGCGAAGCGTTTCCGTTCTGGGGCGCGCCGGCGCGCGACGAGCAGACCATGCTTTCGGCCAAGCGCCCGCGCGAGCACGGACCAGGCGATCTGCCGGAATTCCGCTTAGCCGAATCGGCGATCAAGGGGCCGTCCTCGATTTGGAAGCTCTATTATCAAGGCTCGGTCGGCGGCCAGGCGATTACCGGACTTCCGATCGTGAAACGCCTAGCGGACGCGCGTGCGGTGAAGCTTTGGCCGTTCGAAACCGGCTGGAAGCCGCTCGCCGCGAGCGATGTCGCGGGCAGCGAAGCGGTGTTCGCGGAAATCTACCCGAGCCTCTTCGCCGCGGCGCCGAAGGCCGGCGAAGTCAAGGACGCGGCACAAGTCCGCGGCGTGTGCGAACGCTTCAATACGCTCGACGAAAAAGGCCAGCTCGCGCCACTGTTCGGCCCCGCCAAGGACGACCCGCGCCGCGCCGTGGTGGAGCAGGAAGAAGGCTGGATCCTCGGCGTCAGCGCGTAGCCGGCCGATAGGTGCGTTAGCCGCTCTCCGGCAGCCGCTTCGCCAGAAAGCTCCAGCGCGCGATCAAGACGCCGGCGCTGAGCACGCTCGACCAGAAGATCGATGCGAGCAGCCCCGCCACGCCCCAGCCGTTTACTTCGGCAAGCCACCAGGCCAACACGGGCATCACCCCGGCATAGGCCAGGATGTGGCTGAAGGTCGGAAACCAATTGTCGCCGCGCGCACGCAACGCCGACGCGATCACCACTTGGGCGCCGTCAGGGTGCAGCACGCAGGCGCATATCCACATGAACCCAGCAATCGTCGCCGCCAAGGCGACATCGGCGGTATAGAACCGGCTGATCTGCGGCGCGTACGCCAACAACATGATCGCGGCCAGGACCATGGCGATAGCGTTGAGGCCAATGCCAGTCCATCCCGCGCGCGCCGCGTCCGGCGCCGACCGGCGCCCCACCGCTTCAGAGACAAGCACCGCGCTCGCCGCCGCGAGGCCGAGCGCGATCATGAACACGAACGCCATGATGTTGAGCAGGATCTGATACGCCGACACCTCATTGGCGCCGAGCCGGCCCGCGATCACCGTCATGGCCGAGAACGCGCCCGCTTCCACGGCCTGGCTCACCGCCGCGGCGACGCCGACCGCGAGCAGAGCGCCGTAGGTCGGCCCCTTCGCGCCGCGCGTGCGCACGCCGTAGAGATCGCGCTGACGCAGGAAGTAGATCCACGTCAGCAGCGCGCCGGAGAGGAACACGCGCGCGCCGACGGTCGCCCATGCCGATCCCATCGCACCATGCTCCGGCGCGAGACCATGCAGCGCCGCCAGCACCGGCCAGTCGCGCAACGCCGCCCACAGCGGTTCCGCCCAAACCGCCGGCGGCGGCTGGCTCAAGTCGGGCACCCAAATCAGATTGAGCGCGAGGTTGACCGCATTCGCGCCCCACATCACCGCCGTCGAGATGCCCGGCTTCTTGATCGCTTCCAAAAAGAACGTGCCGGCGACGTACAGCAGATGCAGCGGGATCGAGAGCGCGAGGATCGCCATGACTTTGGCGGAGAGCGGAACGAGGTCGGCTTCGATGCCGAAGGTGGAGAAGGTGCGCGGCCCCGCCGTCCACATCGCGGCGGCGGACAGCACGCCTGCGAAGAGCGCAAGCACCAGCCCGCGCCGCAGCGCGACGCCGGCGCCTTGCGGGTTTTTTTCGCCGAGCGAGCGCGCCGCGAGCACCTGCACGCCCTGCAGCAAGCCGATCGCGGCGACCAGGAACACCGCCGTCGGCGCCCAGCCCAGCGCTTGGTGCGGCAGCTCTGCCGGCGCCAACTGACCGACCATGACGACGTCGACGATGGCCATGCCGATAATGCCCAGCCGCGCCAAGGCGACGGGGCCGGCGAGCCGTAGCAGGTCGGCGACGTAGGGACGCGAAGCGGTCATGGAACCCCCGGCCTGCCTAGCCGAGCGCGGCGAGTCGGTCGAGCCGGTCAAACCCGGCGCGGCGCGATCTCGCGCTTGAGACGCCCATAGAGCGCGGTCGCCAAGCCTGCCTCGAGCGTGGAATAGACCGCGATCTGCACGAACTGCGCGCCGAGATAGAAGACCAGGAAGCCGAGCTGATTGGTCTGCGCGGACCGCGCCCAAGAGAACGGATCGGCGGCGTTCACGCCCACCGCAATCCCCAGCAACGACTGGATCGCAAACACGAACGCCATCGCCGGCGCCAGCAGCCACAGTCGCGCCGCAACGATGCGCAGCAAGTTGCCCTTGGTCCACTTCCAGCTTTCGAACACGACCACCCGCCCGTGCTCGACGCTCGCGGGCACGGCCAGATAGAAGCGCGACGTCAGCAGCAGGATGAGCATCGCCAGCGCCGCCGCGCCCCATGTCACCACGTTCGGCTGCGCGGCCACTGCTTGGCGCATCACCTTAGCCATTGCCTCGGCGTTCTCGCCGGCGGCCTTCGCCTCGTCGACGAACGGCGCAATCAGAATGCTCATGGTCACGTAGGTGACCATGAACGTCACGATGAGCGAAAAGCAGCCGACCATGACAATGGCCGCCAAGGCGCGCAGCGTATCGCGCCAAGGCGTAGCGCGCACGCTCGCCGGGCCAGTCAGGGCGGCGCGCACCAAAAAAGCGTGAATTGCGGTCGAGACGAACACGACGCCGGCAATGCCGAATGGCGTCGCACCCAGCAGCACCGCGGTCGCCAGCAGCATGAACGCCCCCGCGCCGGCCACGGTGAGCGCAAACCGCCAGTGTTGACGCGCGAACCATAGCGCCTCGCCGACGCTTGGCTTGATCAGCGCCTCTCTCGTCAAAACGGAACCCTTTCGCCCCACGCGCCCCGAATCCAGGCGCAATCATAGGGGGCGCGCACTCAAACGCCACCGGCGCGATTGTCTCAGCACCGCCTTTACCTCTTCAGTGATGTGGGTGTCCGGCTATAAGCGGCCCATGAGCGAGACACTTCTCCCCGTCCACGTCGTCGGCGGCGGCATGGCCGGATCGGAAGCCGCCTGGGCTTTGGCGAATGCGGGCGTGCCCGTGGTGCTGCACGAAATGCGCCCCACACAGATGACCGATGCGCATCACACCGGCAAGTTCGCGGAACTCGTGTGCTCCAACTCGTTCCGCTCCGACGATTGGCAAGGCAACGCCGTGGGCCTCTTGCACGAAGAGATGCGCCGCCTGGGCTCGCTGGTGATGGCGAGCGCGATCCCGGCGCAAGTGCCCGCCGGCAGCGCGCTCGCCGTGGATCGGGACGTGTTCAGCGATGCGGTGACCGCGGCGCTGGAGGCGCATCCGTTGATTGCGATTGAGCGGGAAGAGGTCCGCAGCTTCGATGCGTTGTTGGGGGGGCGGGAAGATAGCGTCATCTTCTGCACCGGCCCGCTCACCTCGCCCGCGCTCGCCGACTCCATCCGCACTCTCACCGGTGAAGACTCGCTTGCCTTCTTCGACGCCATCGCGCCCATCGTGCACGCCGAGTCGATCGACTTCGCCGTCGCCTGGAAGCAATCGCGCTATGACAAGGAAGGCCCGGGCGGAGACAAAGCGGCGTACGTCAACTGCCCGATGGACCAGGCTCAGTACGAGGCGTTCGTTGCAGCGCTGCTTGCGGGCGAGAAGACGCAGTTCCGCGACTGGGAGAAGAACACGCCCTACTTCGAAGGCTGCCTGCCGATCGAAGTGATGGCGGAGCGCGGACCGGAGACGTTGCGGTTTGGGCCCATGAAACCGGTCGGTCTCGCCGACCCTCGCACCGGCAAGCGTCCCTACGCGGTGGTGCAGCTGCGCCAGGACAACAAGCTTGGCACGCTCTTCAACATGGTCGGCTTCCAGACCAAGCTGAAGTACGGCGCGCAGGAAGCCATCTTCCGCATGATCCCCGGCCTTGAAAATGCGCGCTTCGCCCGCCTCGGCGGCATCCACCGCAACACGTTCTTGAATTCGCCGCGGCTTCTGGACGCGACGTTGCGCTTGAAAGCCGAACCGCGCGTGCGCTTCGCAGGGCAAGTAACAGGCGTCGAAGGCTATGTCGAAAGCGCCGCCATGGGCATCTTGGCCGGACGCTTCGCGGCGGCCAAGCGCTTGGGCCGCAGGATCGAGCCGCCGCCCGTAACGACGGCGCTCGGCGCGCTGCTCGCGCATGTCACCGGCGGGCACGTCAGCGGCGGCAAGGGCTCGTTCCAGCCGATGAACATCAATTTCGGCCTCTTTCCCGCGATAGAGGCGCCGACGCACGCGCCCGACGGGCGCAAGCTCAAGGGCGAAGAACGCGGCCGCGCCAAGAAACTCGCGCTGGCGGAGCGCGCGCTGGAGGATTTGCAAATGTGGCTGGACGCGCGCTGACGTTTGTCGAGTTCACGCGCCTTCCCATGCTGCTTCGCGCTGTTGGCCATGTTGGGCGTTCGTTGATGCGCGAGGCTCCGGCGCGGGCGTTAGAGATGCCGATCAGACACCCGGCTCCCGCGCGTCCGCCGCCCGCGCTTGGGCGCGCTTGTGTGCGAGCGCCGTGTCCTGCGCCTTTTGCCAGAGTCGCCACGTTTCCAGCGAGGGGATCGGGTCGTTCTGCCAATTCGGGGGGACGACGCCGGCGGCGGCGTAGTCCGCGGGCGTGAGCTCGGCGCGATCGCGCTCTTCGCGCTTAAACATTTCAAGTACAGATATTGTCATTGTCACTCCGCCTTGGAGGCTTCGGCCTCGGCCTTGACCTGTATGATGTAGGCGCGCAGCCCACGCTCATCGAACACGAGGCCGGTCGCTGTGTCCCTGATCCTTATCTCGCGCATGCCCCGCCGCGACAGCACGACGGCGTGCGCGAGCGCCGCCTTCGCATCGGGAAACGTCTCGCTGGGCTCAAACCGGAAGCCCGGCCGCGGCGCTGAATTCACCAGAAACGCCATGGCGCCGGCTCCCTGAAGTACGTTGCCCTCATCTACTTGTCGCCGCGACGTTCGATCTTCTTGGGCGCCGCGAGAGCGCGCTGCGCCTCCGCGATTCCCTCACGCGCCACGCCCTCCGAACGATAGTCGCCAAAGAACCGCCCGTTGAACGTAACCCGCCAAACGCCATGAAAGAGTTCCAGGCGGAACGCAGAAAGTGGAGGCGCCATCCTACACCTGCCCCGTTGTCGGCGCGCTTGTGTCCAGCCCAAACAGGCGGCCCACGAGGTGATCACCCTTCCAGACTTCAACGATGGCGTCACGGCCTGAACCCGCGCGCCCGTGCGCCAGGGCTTCAACATCGCTCTTGAACGCCAATATCTCCGAGCGCGATGTCAATCCGCGCGCGTTTTTGTACTGAATTGAGTATTGCAAGGAGCCGCTCCAGGCTCGCAATTGGCCAAGACCATCGTATCAGGCCGGCCGACTGGAACGGCCGCACGCGCCAGGCGCCAGCCGATGCTTGTGACATGGCCCTTCACGAGGCAGCATGCAATGGCGGCTTGGCCTTATTCGCGCGCGCGAGGGAGTGTCTGTGCAGATGGGTGTTAACTTCTCTAACCCATGGGCGCGCTTTGCCTCGCTGACCGTGGCGTTGGCGCTCGGTGTGGCGTGCGATCGAACTGCGCCGGCGCCGGTGCCGGACGCGCCGCGCGCGGCGTTCGACGGGCCGACGCTGTGCACGTTCGACGCCGCCGCAAGCCAAGGCTCGGCCAGCGAACCCGATATTCGCCTCAGCGCCGAGCCCGGCCTTTGCGTCGACCGCATCACGCTTTACGCGCCGCTGGCTGAGTCCGGACAGTATCAACGTGTGGTGCTTGTCGGCGCGTCGCAGGCGCTCGATGTGCTGACCATCGATACGAGCGCCGCCGAGTATCGCCGCGTGCGCTATGCGCTCAGCGCCGAAGCGCTCGCCGCCGCGCAAGGCGAGCTCGCCGCCGCACCGGTCGTGCAGGGCTGCCATGGCGAAACATCGGCCGCGACGCTTGCCGCGCGCAACGCCATATTGCTGCGGCATGCCGACAGCGAACCGGCGCAACGCCTGGTCTGGCGCTGCGCCGCGCGGCAATAACCTAGGGAGTCCCGATCACGCCCGCCGGCACGCCATGGCGCGCCGCCCAATCGACCCACGCGACGTCCGTGGGCGCGATCACGTGTTCGACCACGGTCCATGCGCCATGCTCTTGTCGCAACAGCGCATACACCGTGCCGCTCTCGTCCATCACCGCGTTCTCGTGGCGGCTGGCGAGATTCGTGGCCGACCAATCGATCGCCGAGCCATCGGCGTTGGCCGGCCGCGCCACGATGTAAGCCCACTCGCCGCTGACGTTCTGCGTCGCGGGCTGAAGCGTCACAGGCGCGCCGATTTCCGCCGCGATGACTGGCGTCAAGGCGTCGAGCGCTGTCTGCGCTGCGCTCTGCGCCGTCGGCGCCTGGGTGCTGGGCGCCTGCGAACACGCCGCCGCGCCAAGAACCATCGCGAGCCCGAGCACCCGTATCAGCATACGCATATTCATTCCCCTCCATCAGACGCGCCAGCCGATACGCCGTGGAAGGAACCCACACAACGAAGGCTAGGTTGTGCCGCGCACCGGCCGACACGGCCGGCGGGACGCCAGCGGTCTATGCTGTCAGATCAGCCCGCCCAGCGGGCTGCTTGGGTCGGCGTATTTCTTCTTCCCCATCCGCCCCGCGAGATACGCTTCGCGCCCGGCGATCACGGCGTGCTTCATGGCGCGGGCCATGCGGATGGGGTCCTTCGCTTCGGCGATGGCCGTATTCATCAGCACGCCGTCGACGCCCAGTTCCATCGCCACTGTCGCGTCGCTCGCGGTGCCGACGCCGGCGTCGACGATGACGGGCACGCGCGATTGTTCGACAATGAGGCGGATGTTCACCGGGTTCTGGATGCCGAGGCCGGAGCCGATGAGTGAGCCGAGCGGCATGATGGCGGCGCAGCCCGCGTCTTCGAGTTTCTTGGCGTAGACGGGATCGTCGCTGCAATAGACCATCACGTCGAAGCCTTCGGCGACGAGGATCTTCGCGGCGCGTAGCGTCTCTTCCATATCGGGATAGAGCGTCTTCTGGTCGGCGAGGACTTCGAGTTTCACCAATTTCCAGTCACCGGCTTCGCGCGCGAGGCGGAGCGTGCGCAGCGCTTCGTCGGCGGTGAAGCAGCCGGCGGTGTTGGGCAGGAACGTCACCTTCTTCGGATCGATGTGATCGGTAAGACGCTCTTTGCTGGGGTCGGAAAGGTTCACGCGCCGCACCGCGACGGTGACGATCTCGGCGCCGCTGGCTTCGAGCGCGGCGGCGTTCTCGGCGTAGGACTTGTATTTGCCGGTGCCGATGATGAGGCGGGAGGCATAGCTTTTGCCGGCGATGGTCAGTGGGGAGTCGGTCATGCTTTCTCGCGTGCAGAATAGAACGCCTCCCCGCCCCCTCGCGGGGCGGGGGCAGGGGGTGGGGGGCGGCGTGCAACGCGCGCTGACGCAGCGCGCGCGCCGACATTGGCGCAAGCACCCTTCAAGCAACGTGCGCCCGCACGCCCCCCTACCCCAACCCTCCCCCGCAAGGGGGGAGGGAGTCGCTTGTGCTTGCCGGCAATGGCCAAGGTATCTGTCATGGGATCGATACTTCCACAAACCCGCCCGGCGCGATGCCATCGAGAGCGTCTCTCACGAGGTCGGCATGCGGTCGAATTCGAGGCCAGTTCGCCGTGGTGATCACGACAATCGCGATGCGTCTTTGTCCGAGGTTCTGTTGGTAACGCAGACTTTGGTCCGTTGTGACGAGCACTTCGAAACCGTCTGCTTCCGCGGCCGAGAGTAGTGCTCCATTCTCCATTTCGTCCCAGCCGCATTCGAACGCCGTCTTCACGTTGTGCGCTGAAAGGGTCTTGCGGAGTGGCGCGGGCGTCCCCTGGTCAAAAAGGACCTTCATTTGCGGTCCAACTAAGCTGTCTCGAGACTGCGCTGTGCGTGTTCAAGCACAGCGTCGACCTGTGACCGCTCGACGCCAGGAAACCACTCCAGGAATTCGTCCACGGTTGCGCCGCCTTCGATGTTCTCGAACAGCGCCTTCACCGGCACGCGTGTACCCCTGAACAGCCAAGCGCCGCTGACTTTGGCAGGATTGCGTTCAACAACTGGGCATTCAGACCAATCAATCATGACTCACACCTGCGTCGGCTCCTGAGGGATTGCAAGGCCGCCCAGCCTGGTCATCCAATTCTGGCCACAAGCGCCGACTGTAGCGCTTCCAGGTATTGGCGCGCAGCCTTCGCGTCGGCGCCGAATTCCCACTGCACGCTCCAGGCGCGCCCCGCCAGCCGATTCAACAGACCCTTCAAATCGGCGTTCGACACGGATTCATCCGAAAGTAGCTGATCTAGATACCTCAAACATGCTCGAAGCCGGTCCCGATCCAGTTCTTGGTGGCGAGCTAGCAAGTCCGAGGCAATCACCACATCTCCGTCTCTTTGGCCGGGATCGAGGATCATCAACAAGGTGCGCAATGCTGCCGGAGGATTGTGCACGAGCGGGGTCATCTGGAGCGCCCATTCCCGGATGGCGCGCAGCGCCAGTCGGGACCCATAAATGCGTTTGGTCGATCGGCGGAAGCAGTTGAGGTTATGGCTCCCGGGCTCGATGCTTCGCATCGCCCCGGGAATGGGTGAGGTGCTAACGCGCACAACTCACCCGCCTCCCACGAACTGGACGATCTCCAGCTGGTCGCCCTCGGCCAGAACAATCTGAGACCACAGCGACTTCGGCGCGATTTCCCGGTTGCGTTCCACCGCCACGCGCCGCCCGTCGATCCCCAGCGAGGCGAGCAGCCCGGCCAGCGTCGCCCCATCGGGCGCCTCGCGCGTTTCTCCATTGACCGTCAGACGCATAGGCCTTCCTATCCGCCCCGACTTAGAACCCCTTGAGCCGGGGTTCAACGGAAGCACCCATCCGCCCGCGAAGGACGTTTTCTGGGGACGATGCCGGAGGCAAAACCGATCTACGTGCTGAACGGCCCCAATTTGAACCTGTTGGGGACCCGGGAGCCGCACCTCTACGGCCACGTGACGCTGGCCGAGATCGAGACGGCGTGCGCCGAGCGCTCGGCCCAACTGGGCCGGCGCGTCGTGTTCCGGCAGTCCAACATCGAGGGCGAATTGGTGAGTTGGCTGCAGGAGGCCCGCGACCACGCCGGGGCTGTCGTCCTGAACGCCGCCGCCTATACCCACACCTCGGTCGCAATCCACGACGCCATCAAGGCGATCGGCATCCCCGTAATCGAAGTTCATCTCACCAACCCCGCGGCGCGCGAGGATTTCCGTCACGTTTCCTTAGTGGGCCAAGCCGCAAAGGGCGTCATCGCCGGCTTTGGGGCGACATCGTATTTGCTGGCCATCGAGGCTGCGGCCTTGCTGGCGAATGAAGGTTAGACCGCGTGAGCAAGAAACCGAGCCGATCCGTCGCCAAGAAGAAGCCGGCGCGCGTTCCCCAAGTCCGCGCGCCGAAGCGGAAATCCTCGCCCAGCGGCGTCGACGCCGAACTGGTGCGCGACTTGGCGAAGGTGCTCGACGACACCGGCCTGACCGAGATCGAAATCGAGTACGGTGAATTGCGCCTGCGCCTGGCGCGCACTTTGGTCGCGCCGCCGCCGCCCGCGCACACCCACGTCGTGCACTCCGCGCCAGCGCCGGCGGCGGCACTTGCGCCGCCCGCGGCGTCAGCGCCCGCACCTGCCCCCGCCGCCCCGCCGCCCGCCGCGGCGGACGCCGCCTCGCACCCGGGCGCGGTGCTCTCGCCGATGGTTGGCACCGCCTATCTGTCGCCGAACGAGGACGCGCCGCCGTTCGTGCGCGTCGGCGACCGCGTCACCAAAGGGCAGACGATTCTGCTCGTGGAGGCGATGAAGACCTTCAACCAAATCCACGCCACCCGCGACGGCACGGTGAAGCAAATCCTGGTCGCCAACGCCGAGCCGGTCGAGTTCAATCAGCCGCTCATGATCATCGAATGAGGAAGGCAGTGGCCAATCGGCAATGGGCAATGGGCGGCCGCGCTGCGTGCGCGCTTCCGATGCACAACACCCTTAAGCCGCTTTTTGTCATCCCTACTCCCCACTGCCTACTGCCGACTGCCTTCCCAGATGTTTGACAAAGTCCTCATCGCGAACCGCGGCGAGATCGCGTTACGCATTCACCGCGCGTGCAAGGAGATGGGCATCTCGACCGTCGCGGTGCATTCAACGGCGGATTCCGAGGCCATGCACGTGCGCCTCGCTGACGAGAGCGTCTGCATTGGGCCGCCGCCCGCGGCGAAGAGCTATCTGCACATTCCCTCCATCATCGCCGCCGCCGAAATCACCGGCGCGCAGGCGATCCACCCCGGCTACGGTTTTCTCTCCGAGAACGCCAAGTTCGCCGACATCGTCACCCAGCACGGCATGACGTTCATCGGCCCCACGGCCGAACACATCCGGCTGATGGGCGACAAGATCGCCGCCAAACAAGCCGCCATCGACACCGGCATGCCGGTCGTGCCCGGCTCCGACGGCGGCATCGCCGATGAAGCCGACGCTAGAGCCAACGCCAAGCGCATCGGTTATCCGGTTCTGATCAAGGCCGCCGCCGGCGGCGGCGGGCGCGGCATGAAGGTGGCGCGCAGCGAGGACGAGTTGTCAGAGGCCTACAACACGGCCCGCGCCGAGGCGAAGGCGGCGTTCGGCAACGACGAAGTCTACATGGAGAAATATCTGACGCATCCGCGTCACATCGAAATCCAGGTCGTCGCCGACAGCCACGGCAACGTCATTCACTTAGGCGAGCGCGACTGCTCGCTGCAGCGCCGCCACCAGAAAGTGCTCGAAGAGGCGCCCTCGCCGGCGCTGAACGACGAAGACCGCGCACGCATCGGCAAAATCACCGCCGACGCCATCGCCAAGCTCGGCTATCTCGGCGTCGGCACGGTCGAGTACCTCTATGAGGACGGCGAGTTCTATTTCATCGAGATGAACACGCGCCTCCAGGTCGAGCATCCCGTCACCGAAATGATCACCGGCATCGATCTGGTGCGCGAGCAGATCCGCATCGCCGACGGCGCGCCGCTTTCGGTCAAGCAAAAAGACGTGAAGTTCAATGGCCACGCCATCGAGTGCCGGGTCAACGCCGAGAACCCACGCACGTTTGCGCCCTCGCCCGGCAAGATTCTCGGTTACCATCCCCCGGGCGGCCTGGGCGTGCGCCTGGATAGCGCCATCTACGCCGGCTATTCGATCCCGCCCAACTACGACTCGCTGATCGGCAAGCTGATCGTCCACGGCCGCGACCGCGCCGAATGCCTGATGCGCCTGCGCCGCGCGCTGAACGAGATGGTCATCACCGGCGTGGAGACCACGCTGCCGCTGTTCCGCGACTTGATGAACGAGCCGGACGTCATCAACGGCGACTACTCCATCCACTGGCTCGAGAAAAACCTGCGCGAGAAGACCGAGGGTTAGAGTGAAAGCGCCGAAACGGCCGAAGCTTGTCGCCCCACTCGGCGGCAATCTTTACTCCGGCGACGTCGTTCGTGCTTTCGGCATTGCTCAAGCAATCATGTTTGGATCGGCGACGTTTGGCGCGATTGTCGTAATGACGCTATGGGCGGTTCGCAGCGATGACTGGACACTGCCACGTGAGCCTGCGGTTTGGATGGCAGCGGTTCGAGTGGGCGGTCTATGGTTTTGGGTAATCGCCGCATCCGCCTACGCCCAAATCGCGTGGGAACTTCGGAGTTGGTTTTGGCTCTCCACGCTCCTTCCGGGCCTCGTGATCTTCCCAGCGCTCTGGCTCTTCGGTTAACGCGGCGCCGCCTTTGCAGACGAAGCCTTCACCATCTCGAGGGGGCTTCCAATCATGGCTCAACAGTCGTTTGCCGGTCTGGCCGTGCTGATAGCGCTGACGTTTGCGATCATGGCGCTGCACGGCTGCGCCAATTCCGAACACACCGCACAATTGGCCACGCCCGGCTACCAGGAGCTGCCGCCCTTCGGTGCGACGCCGGAGTTCCACGGCGCCGACATTGGCGGCGACGCCCTGCGCTCGCGGCTGAACTCCGAGGGCTGAACGCCGGCCCCGGGGCGGTGCGCGCGGCTCGTGACGCCCCGTTTGGCCTCTGGCAGACTGCACCCCCGTGAAGGCGTTTTCGACCGACGATCTACTAGCCTGCTACCGCCGCGGCGTCTTTCCCATGGCGGAGAGCCGCGACGACCAGGGCTTTTTCATCGTCGACCCGGAATGGCGCTGTGTATTGCCGCTCGACCAATTCCATGTGCCGCGGCGGCTGGCGCGCACCCTGCGCAGCGGGCGCTTCCAATTCACCATCAACCGCAGTTTCGCGGCGGTGATCGACGGTTGCGCCGCGCCCGGGCCGGACCGCGAAGACACCTGGATCAATCCCGAGATCCGCCAGCTATATCTTGAGCTCCACGCGCGGGGCGTGGCCCACAGCGTGGAAGCGCGCGTTGACGGCGAACTCGCCGGCGGGCTCTACGGCGTCGCTATCGGCGGGGCGTTCTTCGGCGAGAGCATGTTCTCGCGCGCCACCGACGCCAGCAAAGCCGCCCTGGTGCACCTCGCCGCGCGGCTGCGCTTCGGCGGCTTCAAACTGCTCGACGCGCAATTCATCACCCCCCACCTCGAACAGTTCGGCGCGCAAACCCTGCCGCGGCGGATTTTCCGCGCCCTGCTCGCCGTGGCGCTCGAGACGCGGGGCAATTTCGCGGCGCTGCCCGAGGATACCGGCGGCGAAGCCCTGGTATCCCTGGCGCGCGCGCGCTAGCACCTTCGCACGCCGGGGATGCGATGAACGATCTACTTCAAGCGCAACAAGACATGCGGCGCGCCTATGTGAGCGGCGCCACCGGGATTCTTGCGTCGGCGTTGGCGTGGGCCGCCGCCGCCGGAACCGCGTTCTTCATCTCCGCCGAACGCTCGGTTTGGGTGCTGTTCATCGGCGGCATGCTGATCCATCCCGTCGCCGTGCTGCTGGACAAGGCCTTCGGCGCAAGCGGCAGCCACGCCAAGAACAACCCGCTGGGCATGCTCGCCGCCGCGACCACTCTTTGGCTCATCTTCAGCCTTCCCCTCGCCTATGTGGCGCACTTGCAGCAGATGGAGTGGTTCTTCCCGGCCATGCTGCTGGTGATCGGCGGCCGCTATCTGACCTTCGCCACGATCTTCGGCATGCGCCTCTACTGGGCGCTCGGCCTCACGCTCGCCGGCGCCGCGGCGGCGCTGGCATACTTCGAAGCGAGCGCGCAGATCGCTGCGCTTGCCGGCAGCGCCATCGAGTTCGTGTTCGCCATCGCCGCCTTCGTGCTACACGCACGGTGGAGCAAGGCGCAGTCCGGAGCGCCTAGCCGGTGATGCGCTCCAGCCCGCCCATGTACGGCCGCAGCGCCTTTGGCACGTCGATTGAGCCGTCGGCCTGCTGGTAGTTTTCCAGCACCGCCACCAGCGTGCGTCCGACCGCGAGCCCTGACCCATTCAGCGTATGCACGAACTCGGTCTTGCCGTCCTTGTTGCGGAAGCGCGCGTTCATGCGGCGGGCCTGGAAGTCGCCGCAGTTCGAGCACGAGCTGATTTCGCGATACTTGCCTTGGCTCGGCAGCCAGACTTCGAGGTCGTAGGTCTTGCGGGCAGCGAAGCCCATGTCGCCGGCGCAGAGCAGCATGGTGCGAAAAGGCAATTCGAGGCGCTTCAGCACCTCCTCCGCGCACGCCACCATGCGCTCGTGCTCATCGTGGCTTTGCTCCGGGGTTGTCACCGACACTAGCTCCACTTTGCGGAACTGGTGCATGCGGATCATGCCGCGCGTGTCGCGCCCGGCCGCGCCCGCCTCAGCGCGGAAACACGGTGTGTCGGCCGTCATGCGCATGGGCAGCGCATCTTCAGGGACAATCTGCTCGCGCACGAGGTTGGTGAGCGCGACTTCCGAGGTCGGGATCAGCCAGAAATCCTCGCGCGTCGGCGCCTGCTCAAGCACATCGCGCAGGACCTCCGTAGGTTTCGCGCCGCGGCGGCGTTCGAACTCATCGTCGAAGCGCTCGAGCGCCTGAAACAACAATTCCTCGCGGCTGACCGTACGCGCGGCGGTGAACTGATCGTCGACGAACTTGGGCAATTGCCCGGTGCCGAACATCACGTGGTCTTTGACCAGAAGCGGCGGCGCGGTTTCGACGTAACCGTATTCGCTCGTGTGCAGATCGAGCATGAACGCCGCCAGCGCCCGCTCCATGCGCGCCAGCGCGCCGCGTAGCACCACGAAACGCGCCCCCGAGAGCCGCGCGGCGGCTTCGAAATCCATGAGGCCGAGCGCTTCGCCCAGCGTGACGTGATCGGCGGTGAGATCGAGCGCGGGCGGACCGGCGCCATCGCCTCTGTACCAGCGGCGCACCTCGACATTGCCGTGCTCGTCGGGGCCGTCCGGCGCATCGGGCGCCGGCAAATTCGGCAGCGACGAGAGCAGCTCGTCGCGCTCTTTCTGCCAGCGCGCTTCGTCGATGCCGGTCTCCTCGATGCGCTGCTTCAGCGCCGCGACCTGGGTGATCAACCGATCCGCTTCGGCGTCGTCCTTCTTGGCTTTGGCGGCGCCGATCGCCTTCGAGGCGGCGTTGCGCTGCGCTTCGGCTTCCTGCTTGGCGGTGGCGGCGGCGCGCAGTTTGGCGTCGAGGTCGACGATCCTTTGCGCCTGCAGTGCGAGTCCGCGCCGCGCCCAGGCGGCGTCGTAAAGCGCGGGATTTTCGCGAAGAGCTCGAATGTCGTGCATGAGAGAACCGGAGTGAACGCCGCGTCAGGGCGTAGTGGATCGCAAGCGCGGCGGCAACCGCCGCTTAGGGCGCAGGCGCCGGCGCGCCCGCGGCGGCTTCCGCCTCCGCCTTGGCGCGAGATCGATCCATGGCCGCGACGATCCAGATCGAGATCTCGTAGAGCGCATAGACCGGCACGGCCATGACGAACATGGAGATCACGTCGTTGGGCGTCACCAAAGCTGAGAACGCGGCGATGCCGACGATGGCGTAGCGCCGGCCCTTGCGCAGCAACGAGGCCGAAATCATGCCAACGCGCCCCAGGAGCGAAAGCACCACCGGCAGCTGGAACATGAGGCCGAACGCCAGCACCAACGTCGTCACCAGCCCCATGTATTCCTCGACCTTAGGCAGGTAGCTGACGCGGATGGCGCCTTCGGTGACTTCCTGGCTCAAGGCGAACGTCAGCGCGAACGGCATGCCGACATAGAACACGAACGCCGCGCCCAGCGCGAACATCACCGGCGCCGCAATCAGGAACGGCGCCACCGCCGCCCGCTCCTTGCGGTAGAGACCGGGCGCGATGAACGCGTACAGCTGCCAGGCGATCACCGGGAACGCGAGGATGATGCCGCCGAACAGCGCGATCTGCATCTTCACAGAGAAGAAGCCGAACGCGCCGGTGTTGATGAGCTGGATCGCCTCGCCCGCGCGCTCAGGGTGCGCGTGCGCCATCGCCGCCTGAAACGGCTGCGCCAGGAACATGAAGATCGGATCGACGAAGAAGAAACAGACGATGACGCCGGCGACGAGCGCCATCAGCGACGTCATGACCCGGTTGCGCAGCTCCAACAGATGATCGAGCAGCGGCGCGCGCGAAGCTTCGATCTCGTCGTCGTCGATCTTGGCGGCGTCGCTCACGGCGCGCTCCGGACCGCTGGCCCAGGAGCGGCGGCGTGTTCGGGAAATTCAAGCGTCGTATCTCCCTCTCCCCCTTGCGGGGAGGAGGCCGGGGGGTGAGGGGCGTTCGAACGCTCAGGCGCCTGCGGGCTGGAACGCCCCCCCTCCGGCTCGCATTCGCTCGCCACCTCCCCCGCAAGGGGGGAGGTTGAAGCGTCGGGCGCCGGCAACGGCGGAGGCGGCGGCGAGACGCCGGCGTAGTCCTCCAGCGTCGGCAACGGGCGCGTGAGATCGCGCGCCACCTCTTGCAGCGAGGCGGTGCGGCGCAGCGCATCCACTTCGCGCTTCAACTCATCGAGTTCGGCTTGGCGGGCGAGTTCGTCGAACCCGGTGCGGAATTCCTGCGCCATGCCGCGCAGCTTCGCCGTCCACTTGCCGAGCTTGCGAAACAGCAACGGCAGGTCCTTCGGCCCCACCACGAGCAAGGCGAGCACCGCAAGGATCAAGATTTCGTTGAAGCCGAGGCTCGGGAGCATGGGCGCCTAGCCCGCGCGCATCAGTGTTGCGCGCGGTCTCCGTTGCTCTGGTCCTGCACTTGGCGGGGCGGGTCCTGGGCGTCGGTTTTCGGGGTCTCCGGCTCGGACATCCCTTTGCGGAAGCCGCGGATACCCTTGCCGAGGTCCTCCATCAAACCGGAAATCCGGCCGGGGCGGCTGAACAGCAGGAACGCCAGCGCCAGCACGATCAAAAGCGGGATAAGCCCGGGCATGTGCATTGAGGATTACTCCAATCCGCGAACGGCGCCGCCTCGGGCGCCTATTCGTCGCTTTCCATATGATCCACGAAAAAGCTTGCCGCGTCGTCACCTTCCGACAGCGGTTCTTCGTCGCTCGCCAAGTCCTCGCTCGGACGCGGCACGTCGATCGCCGACGCGGCGCGCGGGTCCAACAGGCCCAGAGCCTTCAAATCGTCCTTGCCCGGCAGGGCGTCAAGCGACGCCAGGCCGAAGTGACTGAGGAATGTGTCGGTCGTGCCGAAAGTGAGCGGCCGTCCGGGGGTGCGCCGCCGGCCTCGCGGGCGGATCCAGCCGATCTCCAGCAGGAGTTCCATCGAGCCGCGCGAGAGCGAGACGCCGCGGATGTCCTCGATCTCGGCCCGGGTCACGGGCTGGTGGTACGCAATTACCGCAAGCGTTTCCAGCGCCGCCTTTGGCAGGCGTTTCGGCGCCTCGCGGGTCTCCACGAACAGGCTCGCCAGATCCGGCGCGCTCTGGAACCGCCAAGCGCCGCCAGCCTCCACCAGCTGAACGCCCCGCCCCGCGTAGTCCTGCTTCAGCCGCATCAAGACGGCCGCCACGTCGACCTCGGGTCCGAGCTTCTCCGCGAGCGCTTTGGCCGTGACCGGTTCGCCGCCGGCGAAAAGCAAGGCCTCGGCCGCACGGATGGCGTCCGCCGACGGTTCGGCGCGGGACCGTTCGGCCCCCTCGACGAAGGCGTCCTCAATCCGGCGCATGGCGTCGGCGAGCGGGGGATCGCTGGGGCTAGTCATCGCCGCCATCTTGGACCGGACGGCCGCGTACGAACAGCGGCGCGAACGCCTCCGCCTGGCGCAATTCGGCCTTTCGTTCGCGCGCGAGCTCCAACGCTGCGCCGAACGTCGACGCCAGATAGCTCTCGCGCGGCGGGGCGTCCGGCCCCGTTTCCGCCTCGGCGGGCGCCAGACTGTCGATCGCGCGCCAGTCTTCGAGCCTGGCCAGCGCCTGCTCCAGCTTCTTGCGCGCCGTCTCCAGCGGATAGGCGCGGCGCACTTGGGCGCGATAGGCGCGCTTGCGCACGCTCTTGGCGCGCTCGCCGCAATAGGCGTTGAGCAATTCGTAGAGATCGGCGCGCCAGGCGGTCTTCGTCGTCAACACGGTGGGCGTCGGCTGCCCGTTCAGGAACACGTCGCGCCCGAGCTGCGGCGCCTCGTCGAGACGCTTCGCCGCCGCGCGCGCCGTCTCGAGGCGCATCAACTTCAGCCTGAGCGCCGCCGCCAGCTGATCGGGATCGGGCTCGTCGGGCGCGAGCTGCGGCTTCGGGATCAGCATGCGGGACTTCAACAGCGCGAGCCACGCCGCCATCACCAGATAGTCGCCGGCGATTTCCATGTTGGCTGCGCGCGCTTCGGCTATGAACGCGAGGTACTGATCTGCCAACTCGCCGACTGAAACCTTGGCGACGTCGATCTTCTTGGCGCGCGCCAATTCGAGGAGCAGCTGCAACGGCCCCTCGAACACGCCCAGCGCCACTTCCAGCGCCTCGCCCGCGTCGGCGTTCTCGGCCGCGCCAAGATCGAGGTCGGCGTCTTCTGCGTCGTCGCTCATTCGCGTTCTGCTCTTGGCGCCTTCAAGCGCGATGCCCGGAGTCCAACCGCCCAGGTGTCGCCGTGCGAGCTGCTGGACTCCGGGTCGCGCTAAGCGCGTGGGCGGAGCCTCTAGCCTACTTGGCGTTGCTGTTCATCAATTCTTTGAAGCGCGCCCAGCCTTGGGGTGCGTCGAACGGACGCGCCGGACGTTTGGCGAAACTCTCCACGGCGCGCGCACGCACCAGGGAAACGCCATCCATCACGCGCACGCCTTTCGCCGTCTCCTGCATTTCGGAGAGCACGCCGGAGCATTGCAGAACCACATCGCAGCCAGCCGCCAGCGCAGTCTCCGCGCGCACCGCAAGGCCGCCGTTCAGAGCGTACTGCAACGCCTTCATGTCGAGATCGTCGCTCATCAGCAGACCGGCAAAGCCGATGCGCGCGCGGATGATGGCGTCAATCACCGCCGGTGAACACGTGGCGGGGCGATCGCTGTCCCAAGCCTCATAGACGATGTGCGCCGTCATTGCCGCTTCCGCGTCAGCGAGCGCGGCGAAGGGATGCACGTCGTTGGCGAGCTCGGCCTCGGATACGGAAACGCGCGGCAGCGCGAGGTGGCTGTCGGCCGTCGCGCGGCCGTGGCCGGGCATGTGCTTGATGCACCCGGCGACGCCGCCATCGTGCAAGCCGCTCAGCGCCTGACGGCCGAGCGTCGCAACGGTCTCGGGCTCGGGCGAAAATGCGCGGTCGCCGACGATCTTGTCCGAACCTTCCACCGGCACGTCGAGCACCGGCGCGAAGTCCCCATCGACGCCCATCGCTTTCAGCTCGTGCGCGATCAGCCGGTGACCGAGATAGGCTGCCTCCAAACCCGCGCCCGCGTTACGCGCAAACACTTCGCCGTAAGCCGCGCATGCGGGCCACACCGGCCATTCCGGCGGCTTCAGGCGCGCAACGCGGCCGCCCTCCTGGTCGATCCAGATGATCGCGTCATGGCCCGCCGCTTCGCGCAATTCTTCGCAGAGCGCGCGCACCTGTTCGCGCGTTACGCAGGCTTCGCGGAACAGGATGAAACCCCACGGCCGCACATCGCGGAAGAAGTCGCGCGTTGCGGCGTCGAGCTTGGCTTGGCGCAGGCCGAACAGGCACGCGTGCATAGTCATCGCGCCCTCTTAGCGCGCCGCGACGATACAGTCCTGCCCCATCTGCCGGATGCGCTCGCAGAAGCGCGCGGCATTGGCGCGGTCGGCGAAGTACCCGGCGCGGACGCGATAGTAGACGCCGCGCGCGCCGAGATCGGCGCGCTCGACGTCCAGCCGCGCGGGACCGAACAATTGCGGCGCGCGCGAGGACATGCGCCGCCAGGATTGCTCCACCGCCGCTTCCGATTGCAGCGCCGCGAGCTGCGCCACATACGGTCCGTTGCTGACGAAACGCGGGTCGGCCGCAAGCTGCGGCGGCCCGGCCGCGGGCGTGACCTCCGCGTCGGACGCTTCTGCGCTGACTTGATCGGCCAGCGGCGCCGCGGGCGGGATTTCGGCGACCGAACCTCGCTCGCCTTCGTCCGGCGCCGTCGAAGCCTCGACGGTGGGCGCGACGCGATAGGGACCAGGGTCGGCGGCGATGCGCGGCGCCTCAGGCGCGCTGTAGAGCTGCCAAACGAACGCGCCGAACGCGAGCGCCACCACGAGCATCAGCACGTAGAGAAAGCCGGCATGATTGCCCGCGTGATCGTCGTAGGCGTGGCCGTGCGGATCGTATCTCGTGCTCAAGGCTCACTCCACGGAATCGCGTGCGCAGTTTAGCACCGGCGCGCTTCATCTCTGCTTAACATGCGCGCGCGGCAGCCATGCAGACTCTCTAGTTCCGCAGGCGTAACGAAATCCTTAGCGATCCGGGTGGAACAGCCGGCGGTGTTCCTCGATGGCGTAATCGTCGGTCATGCCGGCGATGTAGTCGCAGACGCGGCGCGCCGTTTTCTGGCCGCCTGCGCCATCGCCGCCCTTTTGCCAGGCCGGCGGCAAAAGTTCCGGCTCCGCCAGCAGCAGTTCGAACACCTGGCGCAACACGCGCTTGGCGTGACTGCGCGAGCGGTTCACCTTCCAGTGCCGGTACATCCGCGCCATCAAGAAGCGGCGCAGCACCGCCTGGTGATCGTTCATCTCGTCCGAGAACCCGATCAGCGGCTTGCCGGCGGCGCGGATGTCTTCGGCGCTTTGCGGCTTGGCGGCGGCGATGCGGGCGCCTGTCTCCCAGCAGAGATCGTCCACCCAGACGCCGATCAAGCGGCGCACCGTTTCGGCGACGTGCAGATCGATCTCCGCATCGGGATAATCGCGGTCGACCGTCAGCGCCACACTCGCGACCATCGGCACCTCGGCGCGGAGCTCGTCGTAGGTGAAGAGCCCTGCCCGCAATCCGTCGTCGATGTCATGATTGTTATAGGCGACGTCGTCGGCATGTGCGGCGATCTGCGCTTCCGGGCCCGGCCACGTATCGAGTTCCAGATCGTGGGTGGCGACGTATTCCTGGATCGCCACCGGCAAATCCTGCAGCGTCGCGCCATAGCGGATGAGCGGGCCATTGTGTTTGACGACGCCCTCGAGCGTCTCCCAGGTGAGGTTCAAGCCGTCGAACGCGGGATACCGCCGCTCCAGCTTCGTAAGCACGCGCAGCGTCTGTGCATTGTGATCGAAGCCGCCGTACTGTTCCATGCACGCGTCGAGCACGTCTTCGCCGGTGTGGCCGAACGGGGGATGGCCGAGGTCGTGCGCAAGGCCCAGCGCCTCGGCGAGATCGTCATCGAGTCCCAGCCGGCGCGCGGCGGCGCGGGCGATCTGAGCGACTTCGAGCGAATGCGTGAGGCGGGTGCGATAATGGTCGCCCTCGTGGGCGACGAACACTTGCGTCTTGCCCTTAAGGCGGCGGAAGGCGCTGGCGTGAACGATCCGGTCGCGGTCACGCTCGAACGGGTTGCGCGTCCCGCTTTCGGGTTCCGGGTGGAGACGGCCGCGCGACCGCGCCGGGTCGGTGGCGTATGGCGCCCGCGGAGGGCGCACATAGGGGCTGTCCGGCCCACCGGCCGGGTTCGCCCGCCGGGGCGCGCCCGCGCCTTTCTGCCCGTCCGGCATGTAACGCCTTCTCCAAACGATCCGGAAAGGACCATATATGGAGCATCGGAGCTTGAGAAAGCGCCCACAGGCTTACGTTAACGAATGACTGATGTCGCCCTGACCCCGGCCGCCGCCGCGCGGATTAAGACCGTCGTCGCCGACGAGCCGCCCGGCGCGGGCCTGCGCGTGGCGGTCGAAGGCGGCGGCTGCTCCGGCTTTCAGTATGAAATCGCCGTAGCCCAGGCCGCCAACGCCGACGACCACGTCATCGAACGCGACGGCGCGCGCCTCTTTATCGATCCTGTGTCGCTGCCCTTCCTATTGGGCTCCGAGGTCGATTGGGTCGACGAACTGATCGGCGCCGCCTTCAAGGTCCGCAATCCGAATGCGCGCTCGAGCTGCGGCTGCGGCGTGAGCTTCTCGGTCTGACCCATGCCGCGCAAGCTCGACAGAGGGCTTGATGCGTTCGAGCGCCGGGCATGGAAGCGCGCGCGCCGGCTGCTGGAAGAGGCGATGGCAGAAGAAGAGCGCGCGACCGGGCACTACTATCTCGGTCTTCTTTACTGGCGCGGCCTCGGCGGCGAGCGCAACGTCGCCGCCGCCGTCGACTGCTTCGCGCGCGCGGCCGATGACGGCCACCCAGGCGCGCAGACCGCCTACGGCATCGCGCTGCGCTCCGGCGTCGGCGCCATCAAGGACGACGATGAGGCGCGCCGTCAGTTTCGCGCCGCGGCCGGCGCCGGAGACGGCGAGGCCATGGTGCAGCTCGCGACCATGAGCGAACCCGACGATGCGCGCTACTGGCTGCTGCGCGCTTCCGAACTCGGCTACCCGCCGGCGATGCTGCACCTCGCTGACATGGTGATGCGTTACGATCCTATCGATGCATTGGCGTGGCTCTACGCCAACGTCGCGCTGACAGGCAGCGAAGACGCGCGCGAACGCGCCAAGGCTCTCGCCAAGCAGATGACCGCCGCCGAAATCGACACCGCCCAGAAGGCGGGACGTCTCTATGTGCGCGACGTGGCCCAGCGCGCGCCGCGTTGACGTTGCGGCGGTGTTTGCGGGCGCGCGACGCCCAGGCCATACATGCGGGCATGAACGTCGACGAAGCTCTAAAGACGCGCATCTCGGTGCGCGCGTTTACCGGTCAGCCCGTGCCTGAGGCGCTGGTGCGCGATATCCTGGAGGTCGCGCGCTTCGCGCCCTCGGGCGGCAATCTGCAGCCATGGCGGGTGATCGCCGTCGCAGGCGCCGCGCGTGACGCAGTGGCAGCGCTGGCCAAGGCCAACCTGCCCGGCGACGAAGGCGAACGCCTCGTCTATCCGGCCAATCTCTGGGAGCCTTATCGCACGCGCCGCTACAAGCTCGGCGAAGACATGTACGCCCTGCTCGGCATTCCGCGCGAGAACAAGGCCGCGCGCCTGATGCACCTGGCGCAGAATTTCGAATTCTTCGGCGCGCCCGTCGGCCTCTTCTTCATCATCGACAAGGCGATGGGCCACGGCCAGTGGGCTCATCTTGGCATGTTCATGCAGAGCGTCGCCCTCGCCGCAATCGAACGCGGCGTCGCCAGCTGCATGCAGGAAGCGTGGGCGCGCATGCGCACGCCGCTCGCCGCGCATTTCGGTCTGGGCGACCACGAGATGATCTATTGCGGGATGGCGCTTGGCTATGCGGATGCCAGCAAGCCCGTCAACACGCTCCGCAGCGACCGCGCCAGCGTCGACGAAATTGCGGAGCTCAGGGGTTTCTAGAGGCTGCGCGCCGTTTGCCGCGGAGCATGTCGTAGCCCATCATCAGCGCGCCCACGGTCAAAGGCGCAACCGTCCAGATCAGGCGATACGCGATCAAGCCCGCGGCCATCGCCGGCGCGTACTGCGTGTTGGCCGAGAGCGCCAGGATTGTGGCCTCGAACACGCCGATGCCCGCCGGCGCGCCCGAGACCGCCCCGACAACGCCCGCGGCGAGGAACACCGCCACAAACGCCGGATAGCTCCAGCCCGCGTGGGTCGGCAGCAAGAGGTAGAGCACTGCGGCCGCGCACGCCCAGTCCAGCATGCCCACCAGCACTTGCGCGACAGCGAACCGGCGGCGCGGCAGGCGGAGGCCGAACAGACGCTGCGCCGGGCGCACGCCCGCAGCGGTGGCCAGCCACGCGATCATCGGCGCCAGCAGGCCGAGCCCCGCAAGCCACCACAGATGCACGGTTCCGAACGTGCGGCCGGCGATCTCTTCGGCCGCGAAGAGGATGCCGAGGCCGGCGATACCGGCGCCGCCAATCAGCACCGCAGCGCCGGTCAGCGCGGACAGCTTGGCGATCTCCACCGCGGTCAGATCGTCCTTGTAGAGGCGGGCGCGCGCAGCGGGCACGGTGGCGTAGGTGAGGCCCATGGCGTTGCCGAGCGCATAGGCGGTGAACGCCGGGCGCCAGACGCGGCGCAGCGGGATGTCGCCGTGGCCCAGCATCGAAAGCGCGATCCACTCGCACACGATGAGACACGCGAACGAAAGCGCCGTGAGACCGAGTGTGGCGAGCACGATCGACACCGGAATCGAGCGCAGGGCCGCGAACATCTCCTGCGGACTGTTATGCGCAAGCTCGGAGCGGATGACGTAGAAGGCGCCGGCGAGGAACGCGACGGCGACCAGCATCGACGCCCAGCGCGGCAGCTTGAAGCGCGCGCGCCGCTGGGCGGGCGCCAGCTCGTCGGTGCTCTCATCCCCCATCGGCCCGTTCTCTACAGAGAACGCCGCCGCGATTGAAGACCGCCCGTCATCGCGCGCCCTTGCGCGCGTTGCCGAGGATGCCGTCTTCCACAAAATCGACGATCGCGAACAAGATCCCCATCAGCAGCAGGCAGAGGATCGGCGCGAGCAGCATCGGCAGCGCGTGGTGCTGGCCCGCCGCATGCGCCGCCCAGGCCGATTTGACGCCCACGAGCGCCGCAATCGGATAGATCCAACACAAGAATTCCGCCACCAGCAGCGCCGATTGCGAGCGCCAGTGCGCGCGCTCGTCCGGCGTCAACAGGCGCACCGCGAGCCCCAGACTGGCCAGCCCGGCGGCAAGATGGAACAGGGTGAAGGCCCAAAGGATTATGACCATAGCGCCTTGGTAGCATAATCGATCGGAGCAAGCCCATGACCGTCCGCAAAGTCGGCGACCATGTTGAGGTCGAACAGACCGACGCCCGCGCCGGCGAAACCGGCCACCACGTCCGCTACATCCTCGTTTTCGGCCTGGTGCTGGTCGTGCTCGGCTTCATCGCCGTGGGGGCCGGCTGGTTCGGTTGAACCCCCGTTCCGGGCCCGCTAAGCCGGGCCCATGGCCCTGAAGATCGCCGCCTGGAACGTCAATTCGATCCTCGCCCGTCTGCCGACGGCGCTGAAGGTGTTCGAGGAAGTCGGCGCCGACATTTGGTGCCTGCAAGAGATCAAGTGCGAGGACCCGCGCTTTCCCCGCCTCGAGTTTGATGCGCTTGGCTACAACATCGAGACGTTCGGCCAGAAGAGTTACAACGGCGTCGCCATTCTTTCCAAGCACCGCATCGAGGACGTCACGCGCGGCGTGCCCGGGCTGGAGCACGATCAGTCGCGCTATATTGAGGCCGTCATCGCCGCGCCGGATGGGCCGGTACGCGTGGCCTCGATCTATGCGCCGAACGGCAACCCCACCGGGACCGACAAATTCGCGTTCAAGCTCGCCTTCATGGAGGCGCTGCGGGCGCATCTGCGCAGCTTGCTGGCGTTCGAAGAACGCTTCGTCATCGCCGGCGACTACAACGTCATTCCGCGCGACGTGGACTGCCACGATCCGCGCGTCTGGACGAGCGACGCGCTGTTCCAGCCAGAAACGCGCGCCGCCTATCGCGCGCTGCTGAACCTTGGCTTGGCGGACGCCTACATGCAGGCCGACGGCGCGGCGCACCGCTACACGTTCTGGGACTATCAAGCCGGCGCCTGGCAGAAGGACCACGGCGTCCGCATCGACCACCTGCTGCTCTCGCCGCAAGCGGCGGACCGGCTCGAGGGCGTGTCGATCTTCAAGAAGGCGCGCGGGCTGGAGAAGGCCAGCGATCATGTGCCGATCGTGGCGACGTTCGGCTGAGTATCGTGGCGCTGGGGCCCTGCAGGTTGGAGCCCCGCGCTCCCACTTTCCAGTGCTGCGCCTCGCCCGACGTTCACGCCTGCGGCGGCGCTTCTTCGTCCGGATCGTCCTCTTCGGCCGCCGGGATAGCGTAGGCGCCGCTGAACCAGCGGTTCAAGTCAACGTCGGCGCACCGCTTCGAACAGAACGGCCGGAACTGAGCATCCTGCGGCTTGCCGCAGATCACGCACTTGCTTTTTGACGGCTCGCTCACAGCGCCCTCGCATCGATCTTGTCGCGCGGCCCGGGCTGGGCGTCGATCGTCCAGCGCATGCCAATGCGGTTGGAAAGGTCCGTGCGCCAATCGATCTCGGCAGCATCGAGCCATGCCTTGACGTCCGGCGCGACGGTGCAGGCGATCTGGCGGCCGGTCTGCGCACGCGCCTCGCGCTCGATGGCGCGCAGCGCCATGAGCGCCACCGTCTCCGTGCTCAGACGTCCATCGCTGTCGCGCAAGATTTCATGCAGCGGCGTGCGCAGCTGCGCGCGCGCGAGATCGAACACGCCGAAGCGCGAGAGGCCGCCGAACTGCACGCTCCACGGATCGCCGTCGAATGCGGCGCGCACCGCGTCTTCTAGCTGCTTGCCGTGCGCCTTGGTGCGCAGCGAGACGAAGTCGATGGCGATGATGCCGCCCAGGCCGCGCAGGCGTATCTGGCGCGCCGCCTCATGCGCGGCGGCAATGTTGAGCTCCAGCGCAAAGCGTTCGGGATCGCCCGATCCCGCGCGTCCGCCGGCGTCGACATCGATGGCGACCAGCGCCGACGTCGGTTCGATCGACAGTACGCCGCCGCCCGGGATCGGCGCCCACCGCGCGGACGCATCCTCGATGGCGGCGTCGAGCTTGGCGCGGATGCTGGCGTCGCCCGGTTTGGCCAGCACGAGGTCGTCATCGCTCTCGTGTTGGCCGATCTTGTGCGGCGCCTCGCCGTCGTGACCGGTCTCGTGCAGCTCCACCACCGGGTTCTTGCCGCGCGCCGCTTCGCGCGTGACGCCGACGATGACGCCCTGGCCTTCGCGCAACGCGACCCGGTCGCGCCGGATGCGCGCCCTGCCGTCTTCGCCGAGCGGCAGGAACCCTTGATGCTCGCGCAAGCCGAGATCGAGGAAGGCGCCGCGGCGCCGGGCGTCCACTTCCTTGACCCGCGCACAGTAAAGCTCGCCCCAGCGCGCGCGGCGGCCGGCGTCGCTGGCGCGCGCGATACGCAGCGCGATGGGCTTGCCGTCGCGCACCAATGCTTCGCGTGTTTCGCCGATGGCGGCGTCGATCCAGGTCTCCAACCGCTCGCTCATCGCGCCGCTTCCAACAGGTTGGCCGTTTCGTACAGCGGCAGGCCGACGATGGCGGTGTAGGAGCCGGTGATGTTGACGACATAGCGCGCCGCGAGGCCTTGGATGGCGTAACCGCCCGCCTTGCCGCGCCATTCGCCGCTGGCGATGTAGGCGTCGATCTCGGCGGCGGTCAGCACCTTGAACGCCACGCGTGCTTCGGCGAGACGCGTGCGCACCGTGTCTCCGGTCCGCAGCGCCACAGCCGTGTAAACCCGGTGCCCACGGCCGGAGAGCAGCGCCAAACACGCGCGCGCCTCCGCCTCCGTCTCCGCCTTCGGCAACACGCGGCGGCCGACCGCGACGACGGTGTCGGCGGCAAGAACACGAGCGTTCTCCGCCTGCACAGTTTCGGCCTTCGCGCGCGCCAGCCGGAGCGCAAGCCGGCGCGGCGTCTCGCCCTTGAGCGGCGCCTCGTCGATGTCGGCGGCGATGATCTCATCCGGCGTGACGCCAATCTGCGCCAACAGCGCAAGCCGCCTCGGGCTCGCGCTCGCCAGCACCAGGCGCGCGCTCATGGCCGTTTCGGAAAGCCCAGACGTTTGGCGATAATCTTGTCCACCGTGCGCGGATTGAGCAAACGCGGCAGCGTGACGTCCATGAATTCGTTGCGCAAGATCCGGTAGCGCACCTTAGGGTTCGCGTCCGTGAGGCACTTCCAGATCAGGTCGCCCACATCGGACGCCGGCAGCCCGTCCTTGCCCTGCTTCAGCATGTAGTCGGCGACGCGTTCGATCATGGGCGCGTAGTCCGTATTGGCGAAGCGCTTCAGATCGTTCTGCTCGGCCTTGTCCCAGATTGGCGTAGCGATGGCGCCAGGGCCGATCACGATCACGTCGATGCCATAGAGCATCAGTTCGCGTCGCAGCGATTGCGAATAGCCCTCCATCGCGAACTTCGAGGCGGCGTACGGACCCACGAAAGGCGCGCCGTTCTGGCCGCCGACCGATGAGATCATGACGATGCGGCCCGGCTCGCCTTTGCGCGCCCTGTCGGCGCCCAGCAGATCGGCGAACGCGCGCGTGACGTTGTGGACGCCAAAAAAGTTGATCTCGAACTGGCGGCGCAATTCATCGGTGTCGAGATGCAGCAGCGGGCCCGGCACGGCGATGCCGGCGTTGTTGACCAGGCCGAACAAGGTGCGCTCGCCCAGCACCGCCGCAGCTTGCGCCGCACCCGCACGCACCGCGGCCTCGTCGGAGACATCGAACAAGAGCGGCGTGACGGCGTCGCCGAACTCCTTGTTCAGGCCGTCGGCGTCAGCTTGCTTGCGCACGCTCGCAAACACATGCGCGCCCTGGCGCACGGCTTTCGTGACGGCGGCGCGGCCGATGCCAGTCGAGGCGCCGGTGATGACGACGGCGCGATCCAGGGAACCTTGAGTCATTACTTGAAGCGATACGTGACGCGCCCCTTGGTCAGATCATAGGGCGACATCTCGACCAGCACTTTGTCGCCGGCGAGCACGCGGATGCGGTTCTTGCGCATCTTGCCCGCAGTGTGGCCGATGATCTGGTGGCCGTTCTCCAGTTCGATCCGGAACGTCGCGTTCGGCAACAGCTCGATCACGGTTCCGGCGAATTCCAACAGTTCTTCCTTGGCCATTCTCTCTCCTGAAGCGGCCCCAGACTCGCTTGGCGGCGGGGGCCTTATAGGCGCGCAGGCCCTATCCCGTCGATGGGCGCTGGAAGCGCTGGGCGATCCGTCGCGCAAGCCCGTCCCGGACCGTCCGGTACTCCATAAGCACCTGTTCGCGCGAGCCTTCCGCGAGGGAGGGGTCGAAGGTCGGCCAGTACTCCGCCGCCGCCGCCAGCTGGGGAACGAGGCCGAGGGCCGTGTGGTGAGCTTCGGGCGACAGCGAAACGATGAGGTCGAACGGGCCATCCTCGTAATAGTCGGTCTCGTAGAAGTCGAACCCCTTGGGCCGCCAGGCGGAGATGTCGCCGCCGGCCTCGTCCATGACGAAGGCGGCCATATACGAAACCTCCTCGGCAGGGCGAAGGCCGCAGCTGTCGACGCGGACCAGATTGCCGAACTGCATGCGCATCAGCGCCGCCGCCATGGGCGAGCGGATGCTGTTATGGGTGCACGCAAACAGCACCGCACGCGGCAAGGTCTCAGCCGCGGACATGCAGCGCGCAAATCAGCGTGAACAAGCGGCGCGCTGTTTCGAGGTCCACCTGAATCCGCCCGGCCAGCGCCTCCATCAACACTTCGGCCGCCTCGTTGTGGAGTCCGCGCCGCCCCATGTCGATGGCCTCGATCTGGCTCGGCGAGGCGTTGCGGATGGCGTTGTGATAGCTGTCGCAGATGAGGAGGTAGTCCTTCACCAACTTACGGATCGCTGACATCGGCAAATGGTGCAGGCACACGCGTTCGCCCGCGACATCGTTCACGTGGAACGCGAGCCGCCCCTCGGCGAGCCCCAGCAGCAGATCGTAGGGGCCCCGGCTCTCGCCGACCACGACAAAGACGTTCGCCTCTTTCAGGTCGAACAGGGCGATGCGGCGTTCGTGCTCGGCGTTGGGCGTCGCCGGCGCAAGCGACGCCTCGTCGAGCCTCACGTCGTTGAGGCGGTCGTTGGCGTCGCTCATGGCGCGCCGCGCATCACGATTGCTCGTGATCGGGGCGGCGCGGCGTGCGCCAGCTCGCGCCCAGATCCATGAGCAAGGCGTCGAGACACTCGACGTGCAACTCGATCTCGCCGCCACCGGCGAGCACGATGCGGACCACGCCGCCGGGCGGCTCTTCGTCCGGCGTGAACACGATCGACAGGATGGACGCCAGCGCTTCCGGCGCATCCTGGCGCACGCGGCGGCTCTTCACGGCGAGCACGCCCTCGAACGACAGCGCGGCGCGGACGCGCTCGAAATTCTTCGCGCTTTCATCGGCCGCCTCCCAGCGAAAGCGATTGATCAGCGCCGCAAAACGGCGCGCTTTGCTGTCATAGGTCACATCGCCCATGCGCACGAGCGCGTCCTGCGCCGCCGCCGCGATGATTTCGAGATCGGCGGCGTCCTCCGCCATCAGTTTCAGCAAGCCCCCCATCGGCTCTAGTCTTCCCGCACCCGCGTCACCGCCGCGCCGCAGCCGGCGAGCTTTGCCTCGAGCCCCTCGAAACCGCGGTCCAAGTGATAGACCCGGTTGACAGTAGTTTCGCCTTCCGCTGCCAAGCCCGCCACCACCAGGCTCACCGACGCGCGCAGATCCGTCGCCATCACCGGCGCGCCGATCAAGCGGTCGACGCCCGTCACCACAGCTTCGTTGCCGTGCACCGCAATTTGCGCACCGAGGCGCGTCAGTTCCGGCGCGTGCATGAAGCGGTTCTCGAAGATGGTCTCGCGGATGCGCGATTGGCCGTCGGCCAAGCATAACAGCGCCATCGCCTGCGCCTGCAGGTCGGTGGGAAAACCCGGAAAGGGTTCGGTCTCGATGTCAGCCGGCTGGATGCGCCCGCCATTACGCTTTACGCGCAGCCCGCGTGCTTCCGCTTCGATGCTGACGCCTGCGGCGCGCAGCAGATCCATCAGCGCCTTCAGGTGATCGAAGCGGCCGCCCTGCAGCAGCACTTCGCCGCCGGTCGCGGCGACCGCGATGGCGTAGGTGCCGGTCTCGATGCGATCGGCGACGACGCTGTGGCGCGCGCCTTTGAGCGCGGCGACGCCGCGAATGGAAATCTCGCCCGTGCCCGCGCCCTCCACACGGGCGCCCATCGCGTTCAGGCAATCGGCGAGATCGGCGATTTCAGGTTCGCGCGCGGCGTTCTTCAGCACCGTGTCGCCCTGCGCCAGCACCGCCGCCAGCATCGCGTGTTCAGTCGCGCCCACCGACACGAACGGGAATTCGATCTCCGCGCCCTTCAGCCCGCGCAACGCCGCCGCCTTCACATAGCCCTGCTCGATGACGATATCGGCGCCCATCGCCTCGAACGCCTTCAAATGCAGGTCGACAGGCCGCGCGCCGATGGCGCAGCCGCCCGGCAGCGACACCGTCGCGTGCCCGACGCGCGCCAACAGCGGCCCTAGGACGTTGAACGAGGCGCGCATCTTCCGCACTTGATCGTAGGGCGCGATGGTCGACAGGATTTCGCCCGCGTGCATACGCAGCGTGCGGGTTTCCTTGATCCAGGTGATGTCGACGCCGAGGCTCTTCAACAGCTGCGCCATGAAGCGCGTGTCGGCGAGGTCGGGCATGTTTTCGAGCATCAGCGGCTCGGCCGAGAGCAGCGACGCGGCTTGCAGCTTCAGCGCGGAATTCTTGGCCCCGTAGATCGGGATCGTGCCGCGCAGGGGCCGGCCGCCCGTAATGACAATGCGATCCATCTGGCTCTTTCGACGGTCCCTCGACCCTGGCCCCAGCCGCCGGGGTTATGCGGGCGCCCGGTGGCGGAGGCAAGGCGGCGGCCATGCGCCAGCGGATGGCTCCCTGGACCGGCAGCCCACCGGATAAGCTGCGACGGACCGCCGGCATCCTGCCGGCAAGGCTCAACTCTTCGGCTTGGGCTTTTGCGCCGCCTTGCGCCGCCCGATGTTCCGCTTCAACGCCTCGGCCAAACGCTGTTCGCGCGACGGCGGCGGGGGCGGTTTGGAGGTCATTGGAACGCCGCAACCGCCCTGCGTGCGTGCTCAACGAGGGCGCGGTGGCCGACCTGCTGGCCGCCTTCGAGCGCACGCTGCGCCGCCGCGCGCGCGTCCGCGTTCCGGCCCATCGCGCCATACGCCAGTGCGAGGTTGTACTGCGCTTGCGCCCAGCCAGCGGGATCGACCTCGCGCGTCATGACAGTCAGCGCCTCGTCGTAGACCGCCACCGCACGCTCCAGGGCGCCGGGCGCGCCCGCTTCTCCCATTTCCTTGAGCGCGATACCGAGGTTCACCTGCGTTCGCGCCCAGCCAGTGGGATTGGACTCACGCGTCTCAACCGTCAGCGCCGCCTCGAACGCCGCCACCGCCCGCTCGAAAGCCCCCCGCGCGCCGCGTTCGCCTTGCAGCACGAGGGCATTGCCGAGGTTCACCTGCTGGCGCGCCCAGGCGGCAGGATCGGCTTCGCGCGTCATCACCGTCAATGCAGCTTCGTACGCGGCCACCGCCTGATCGAGCGCGCCGGGTGCGCCGCGTTCGCTTCGGCGCTGGAGCGCGACACCGAGGTTTGCCTGTATCGCCGCCCAGCCAGCGGGATCGGCTTCGCGCGTCTGCACGGTCAGCGCCGCCTCGAAGGCCGCCACCGATCGTTCCAGCGCCCTGGGCACACCGCGCTCACCCAGGTGACGGAGCGCCGTGCCAAGGTTCATCTGCGTCTGCGCCCAGCCAGTGGGATCGGACTCGGGCGTCTCAACCGTCAACGCCGCCTCATAGGCCGCCACCGCCCGTTCCAGCATGCTGGTAGAGCCGCGCTCGCCTTGAAGCAGCAGCGCTGCGCCAAGATTCATCTGCGTGTCCGCCCAGCCCGCGGAATCGGACTCACGCGTGCGCACCGTCAGCGCCGCTTCGTAGGCGGCCACTGCCCGTTGCAACGCCGCTGGCGCGCCACGCCCACCTTGAAGCTGGAGCGCATTGCCAAGATCGTTCTGCGTTGCGGCCCAATCTGCCGGCGCGCGCTCGCGCGGCCGCAACGTCAGTGCGGATTCGTAGGCGGCGATCGCTTGCTGCAGCGGCTCGGGCTCGCCGAACACACGGCCGCGTTCATAGAGCGTCCTGCCGCGCCACATCGTGTACTGCCATCGTGGCTCTGTCGCCGATTGCGGCACGGTATTGGCCGCGCGCGCGTAGTGCTCCGCGGCGACAAGATAGTCGGCTTGCACGAATGCAATTTGCCCGCGCGAGGCGATGGACTCACCCGCACGTAGCCGACGGCGTTCGGCTTCCGCATCCGCCGCTTGCATGGCCGCGAGATCGCGTTCTGCGGCCTGCGTGAGCAAGCCGTCTGCATCATATAGGCGGCCTGCTTCGAGCGCGGCGCGCGCCTGCGCGTAGAGCGCGGCAATGTCGGGATCGCGATCTCCGATGCGCGCCTCGAGACGGCGTTGCAGGTCGGCGATCTCCTCGGCCTGGGCGGCGAGCGAGTCCAGGATCGTCTGCTGCAAGCTGAGCGCGTTGAACCGGCCGCTCTGCGCCAAGCGGCCGGTCGCCGCTTCCGCCGCCGCGAGGAGTGATGCCTCCGAGATGTTCGCGCGCCGCGCCTGCGCACGCGCCGCGCGCTGGATCGCGTCCCACTGCGCTTGCGTCACGCCTGCGGAGCGCAGCGTGTCCGGCAGGGGCTGCGCCAACGCCGGCGCTGCGCTCACGAGCCAAATGGCCGCGATCAATGCCGTGAATACACGCATGACGCACCCTCCCTATGCTGACGCTAAAGGGGAGACATGCGCCACTCAAGGCGCCGCCACACCCCCGTCCTCCGGGGCCCGCAACGCCGTGCTTGCGCCCTGCCTCCGGCTCTGACTCAAGTTTGTTGGGTGAAGAGCGTCCCTGGTGCCACGGGAGAGGATTGAACTCTCGACCTCACCCTTACCAAGGGTGCGCTCTACCACTGAGCTACCGCGGCGACTCTGGAGACCGGGGCTTCTAGCCCGCGCGGACCGGGGATGGAAGCCCAGCCCCGGCGTGGCGTTCAGCCGCCCGAGAGTCGCGCCAAGGCAGCCTGATAATTGGCCAGCTGACTGGTGTAATATTCGGGCGCGGCGCCTGCGTTCTGGCGCCGGGCGGCGAGCGCTTTTTCCGCGTCCGTCATTTCCGCCGCGTGGGGATTGAGCAGCGCGTCATAGGCCTGGCGCACAATCGACACGGCGGCGGAAAGCTCGGCTTTCGCCTTGGCGATGCCGGCGGGCGTATCGAGCTTCAGGTCCGACGCGATGAGGCCGAGGCCGTAGGTCTTCAGCGCCTGGCGGCCCTCGCCATTGGCCGCGACGACGCCGTCGATCAGGCCGAGGCCCTGGAGCGCGTTCTTGCCCTCGCGCCCGCCGGAGATGCGCACCGCCTTGCCGGTGTGCGGCGTGATCTTGATCCGCTCGGCGCCGTTCTCGCGCACGATCTCGGCGCGGCCAGCGCCGCTGATGGCGCGGTTGATGGAATTGACCAGGGTGGAGATGGTGTCGGCGGCGCCAATGGTGATGGTGGTGAGGCGCCGGCCGTCGACGCCGATCTGGAACTGGTCGCCCACGCGCAGCGCGCTGCGATCCACCAGCGGCGCCGCATTCGACGCGGAGGCGACGCCGCGCGGCAGTCCGAGCGCGTCAAGCGCCGAGGCGCCGGTTTGGTCGACGGCGAGGCTCGTCAACGCGAAGGCCCCGCCCGCGGAATTGAACGCGCGCGTCCAATCGATTGCGCCTTGCGCATCGAGGCGGGTGAGGAACGAACTCTTGGCGCCGGAAGCGCCCTGGCCCGCGAGCAAGCCGCCCGCCGTCCCCGCCGCATAGACGACGCCATCGACCAGTGCGAGCGACTTCACAGCATCGTCTTGCGCGGAGCCGATGTAGCTGGTGCGGTCGAGCGCGGTGGAGACGAGCCCGGAATCGAGCCGCGCCACGAAGCCTTCTTGGCCCGCTGCCGACGCGTTCGCCGCCGCGCCCACGGTCACACGATCGGCGCCAGCTTCGCCCCCGACATAGAGCGCGCCGCCATCCGCCACGATGGCGTTGATCGCGCCCTTGTAGAAATTGCCGATGTCGCGCGTGGCGCCGGCGCTGAGGCCCGCGCCGGCCGTGTAAGTGAAGCTGCGCAGCACGCCGCGATTGTCTTCCACCCCGCCGGTGACGATCTCGACGCCGCCGCTTCCGTTGCTGCGCACCATGAGGGCGGTGGCGGCGTCGGCGCCGGCCGTGCCGAACTGGCGGGTGAAGAGTTCGCCGCCGTTCGCGCTATAGCCGCGCAGGTAGGCATCGCCGCCGCCCAACGCCGCGGCGCCGCTCAGCGCCGACGCCGTCTTGCCCGCCACGATCACGCCGCCGTCCGGCGCGAACGCGACGGCGCTTGCTTCGTCGTCGCCGGTGGCGCCGCGGCGCGCGGTCCAGAGCTCCTTGCCGTTCGTGTCGAACACGGTGACGAACGAGTCGAGGCCGCCGCGCGGCGCGCCCACGCCGGTCAGCGCGCCTTCGACAGCGCCGGCGACCGCGACCTTGCCGTCGCCGGACACCGCGAGGGCGAAGCCGCTGGCCGATTGCGCCGCGCCGAGCATTTGCGTGAAGGCGAGCTTGCCGGCGGAATCGTATTTGAGCAGGGCGACATCGCGCGCGCCTTTGATCGCGCTCGACGCCGAGTCTCCGGAGAGATCGGCCAACACATAGACCGAGCCATCCGCGCCCGTCGCCACGGCGCGCGCAGCGGCGATCTTCATGCCGGCGCCGACGGCGACGTCGAACGCCCGGCCCGGAAACCAACCGATGGAATTGACGCTCGGCGCCGTAAATGTGCTGTCCGCGGGGATCGCTTCGCTGACCGAGGCGCCCCGCGCCGCGCGCTCGGCGACGCGCAAGGCGCCAACGGGATCGTCGGCGTGGCTGACGGAATCGATCGGATCGAGCGTCACGGCCCGGGCCTCGCCGCCGAGGGTGATGCTCGAGACGGCGCGGATAGAATGCGACCCGCCGCTCACAATGCGCAGCCCAGCGCCGCCGCCGGCGAGCGCGGTCGCGGCGAGCCCCAGATCGTAGCCCTGCGCCGCCAGCGCTTCGTTCAGGCGCAATGCTGCGCTCTCCAGCGTGCGCGGATCGCCAACTTGCAGCGTGGTGCTGACAGTGCGATGGCCCCACACTGTGTCGAAGGCGATCGACACCGTTGGATCGCTCAGCAGGGCGGTGACGTCGTCGGCGACGCCCGTTGCGGCTTGCGCGCTGGTGAAGCTGCGTTCGGCGGAGAACGCGCCGCCCACCGCGAACGCGGGGGCGCCGCTTTCAAGCGCCAGCGGCGCTCCGTTGATCGTGATCGAGGCGATGCGCTGGCCCGCGCCTTCCGCGACATTGAACTGGGCGAGGTCGCCGCCGGGCGCGCTGACGTACACGCCCGCTGCATTCAACGCTTCGTCCAACCGCGCTTGGAACGCCGCACTCCACTGGCTCGGGGCGACGTCCGGGTCGTTGGCGCGCTCTAGCGCGCTGACGGAAACGCTGACGGTTTTGCTTCCCGTCGCCGTGGCCACGACGATCTGAATGTCCAGCGCGCCTGTGTGCGTCAGGAGCGGCGAACCGTCCGTTGCTTCGTAGGTACGGATCGCATCGCCGAACGGCTGGCCGTTGGCCGCCGCCGGCAAGCCGCCGGACGCCCACGCGCCCGGCGCCTGGAGGGAGGCGTCGTAGCTCTCGTCATTCAGCGTCGCGCGCACGCCGATCACGCCGTGCAGCGCATCGATGCGCAACGCCAGCACGCCGCCTTCGTCGGCAAGCGACGCCGCGGCTGGGAGGCCCTTTTCGCGCAGCTTCGCATTGAGCTGGCTCATGAGCGCGGTTGCATCGATGCCATCCTCGCCGCCATCGATGGTAATGGTGTGGGTCTTCGCGGCAGTGGTGATGACGAACGCCTGGTCGTCCACGAACAGCGCGCTCGGCGCAGCGGTCGTGGTTGCGGAGAAGCGGCGGGCGAACACGCCGTCGCGCAAGCCGCCCGCCATGCCGGGCGGGTCGATCGCCTCCAGGGGGACGCCGCGCCCGCTGATCGAGAAGCTCGAGGCGGTGACGAGATCGCCGGTGAAAAAGGACAGGCCGAGGCTGCCGGAATTCTCCCAGACATCCACGCCCGCCGCGACGCCTTGCTCATGCAGCAATTGCGTCAGCCGCTCGGCCAGATCGTCCATCAGCGCGCGGTCTTCGCTTTCGCCGGCCGTCGTGCCCCATGCTTGCTGATCGCCCGTGCGCCAGCCGGTGGCGACCGTCAGCACGCGGCCATCGGCGAGGTCGAGCTTCAACACTGCTTCGCCGGCAGTCCGCAGCGCCGTTTCGCTGACGCTCTCGCCGCCGGACACAAGCGCGCCGGTGCGCTGCTCGTAGGCGCCCGCCGGCGCGCTTGCGTAGGGAACGCCCGGCCCGAACCAGCCGGCGGACACCATCGCGCCGATCGGATCGAGCGTCGCGCTGGGGCGCGTGCGCCACACGGGTTGGCCGCCTTCGCCGCCGACGTCCTCAAGCTTGATCAAGCGCGCGCCGCTGCCGGTCGCGCCGACGGCGTAGAACGCCGGATCGCCGCTGGCTGGCTGAAACGCCACGCGCTCGTTGGCGCGCACATCGAGCTTCAGCGCGTACTGCTTGGCGCCGGTGTAGCGGGTCGTGATCGTACGCCCGGCCACGATCAGCGTGTTCGTCTTCGGCGTCTGGTCCACCGCTTCGAGCCGCGACGCCGCACCGGCGGCGGAGAGCTTGGCGTTGATGAAGCTGACGACATTGCCAAGCGAACGCGTCTGCGCGCCCATCTCCGAGAGATCGATCGCGACATTGCGCACTGTGCCGGCCGACGACGTCGCCGTGATCGTGAATTGCGCGTTGGGGTCGAGGCCGGTCACCGCAGCGGAGAGCCCGCCGCGATGGATGACGCCGGTTAGGTAGCCTTGCTCCTTTCCCGGAATCGCAAGCGTCGTCTGCGCCGCGTCGACGCGATCGCCCTGCGCCAGGCGCATGTCTTCGAATTTCTCACTGGCGAAGAATTGCTCCAGTTCGGTCAGGCCGCGCTGGAACTCCGTCAGCGTCTTCGCTTGCTGGACCGCCGAGAGCGAGGCGTCCTCCGCACGGCCGACCAAAGCTTGCAGCGTCGTGAGCCCGGAATAGAGCGCAAACAGGCGCTTGTAGTCGCCCGTGGCGCCGAGGTCGGCATAGAGCTTGGCGCCTGTATTGAAGAACGCCTTGCCGGTGATCGCGCGCTGGATCAGCGCTTCCGCGCTCGGCGAAACGCCGGGGGTCCAGACCGGCGCCAGCGGCGCGTTGGGGTCTTGGGCCGCGGCGGTGGCGTCCACGCCGATCCCGGCCCGAGCCTGCGCCCATGCGGTCAGCAGGCTGGAATCGACGCCCGTCGCCGCCGACGAGGCCGTCCCGCCCAGCAAGGCGTTCGCCACATTGAGATTTGTCAGGCTGACCAAGCACGACTCCGCGACGCGATAGACTCGCGCACCGGTCGTAAACGGGCGGTTCGCAAGACCGCGTTAACGAACTAAGTCGTCAGAACCGGTTGCGGTTGATCCACAGCAACACGGCAGCCGCGCCCGCGGTCAGCGCGCCGCCCAGCCAGAGGAACGGCCGCTCGACGATCTCGGCGCGCAAGAGGTCAACCGCCTCCGCCACCGTCGTGTCGCCGACGATGGTGTATTCCGACAGGCGCGGCCAAAGCTGGACGCCCTGCCAGATCGACAAGCCGATCACCAGGACCGACGCGCCCCCCAGCAGCAACCGCGCGGGCGCGATCTTGGTCACGAAGCCTGCCAGCGGCGCAGCGGCGACGCCGCCCAGAATGAGGCCGGCAAGCGCGGCGCTTCCCACTGCGAGACCGCCCTCCAGTTCCAGCCGCCCCGTCATCATGGTCCAAATGAAGGTGATCGAGATGGCGACCGTCACGACGAACTCGGCGGAATTCACGCTGCCGATGACGTAGCGCGGCGGGTGCCCGCGCCCGAGCAGCGTGGACGTGACGATGGGTCCCCATCCGCCGCCGCCGCTGGCGTCGAGAAAGCCGCCCACCACGCCCAAGGGAATGACATGGCGCAGATGCGGCGGCTCTTCGCGCGGCGGACTCAAGGCGCGTACCAACATCACGAGCCCGAGCACGCCAAGATAGGCGATCACGACCGCCTTGATGAACGTGGCGTCGAACCCGGTCAGCAGATAGGCGCCAATGGCGCCGCCGACGACGCCCGCGGGCGCCAGCCGGAAGAACAGCTTCCAGTCGATATTCCGATGCGCCATGTGCGAAGCGGCGGACGCGCCCGTGGTGAAGCACTCCGCCGCGTGCGTGGTCGCCGACACCTGCGCCGGCGGCACGCCGAAGGCCAGCAGTACGCTCGACGAGATCACGCCATAGGCCATGCCGACCGCGCCATCGACCAGTTGCGCGAAGAACCCGACCGCGAGGAAAAGGCCAAACGTGGACGCAAGGACGGGCCAAAGATCCGGATCGATCGCCATGCGTCCTCAACTGCTCACCGGACGCGAGCATAACCCGGCAGGCGGCGATGCGCCTAGAGCAGCTCTGTTCCCTCAGCGATCCGCGGGCGGATCAAGCCCCAAATCCGCTTCAACGCGCACGACCCAGACCTTTACCGCTGGGTAATGTGACAGATCGAAGCCACCGTGATGCGCAACACGCGTGTAGGCGACGAGCGCGATGTCGGCGAGCGTCAGCGCGTCGCCCACAAGGTAGGGCGTCTCGCTCAGTTGCAGCTCCATGCGCGCAAGCGCGGCCTCGCCCTTGCTCTTCAGCGCGGGGTCCAGATCTTCTTCGCGTTGCTTTAGGTAGTAGCGGCGCGCGATCCGCACCGTGATCGCGGGCTCGTGGCTGTACTGCTCCCAGAACAGCCATTCGAACATCTTGGCGCGCGCATACGCGTCGTCCGGGATGAGCCGTGAGCCCTCGGCGAAGTGGAGCATGATTGCGTTCGACTGCGCGAGGACGCGTCATCGGCGAGGATCGCGACAGGCACTTGCCCTGCCGGATTGAGCGCAAGGAAGTCCGGTTGCCGGGTGGCGCCTGAAGACGAGTCCGTCTCAATCCAGGCAACCTCTTGGCCAACGAGCGCCGCGACCCATTTCGGCTTGAGGCAATTGCCGCTCGCCGAACTCCCATACAATGTGACGACGCCCGTCATCGCATCCTCCGCGCCGCCTTCTTGGGGAGCGTCGCCGCGCGCCGCAAGCGAAACGCGTTCAACGCCTCCGTCCTAACGATCCTGTTAGTTTTCGCTTTCCTAGCGGCGGCGAAGGCGGCAAGAATTTGCACGACACCCTCGCCTCTGCGGCGAGTTACATCGGGGGCTATTCGCGTGACGACAATGCCTGGCCAAAAGGCCTGCCCGCGCTGCAACGCTGCGGTGGCGGCGAATGCGCAATTCTGCGGTTCATGCGGCGCGTCGCTTGCGGGCGGGGCGCCGCCTCCGCCGCCGATGCCGCCCACGCCGCCGCCCAGGCCGCAGCCGCCGCCTTACATGCCGCAGGGCGGCCGCTTCTCCATGGGCGGGGGCGGCGGCGCCAGCCAGCAGGCGACGTTCAATGGCGAACCGAGCGACGGCTTCGCGCAGGTCGTCAACGCCATCAACGCCATGGGCGGCCAAGTGCTGTGGCAACAGCCGCCGACCGCGGCGAAGTTCTTCCTGCCGAAGAAGGACACCTGGAACACCGGCGGCTTCACCATGAAGTACGACGGCGATCTGCAAATCCAGCGCAGCGCGCCGAACCAAACCACGGCGCGCGTGTCGCTCAAGCTGCAATGGGGCAGCTTTCTGCCGTTGGCTCTGACCTACGCCGCGTTCGTGTTCGTGATGGCGATGTTCAACTACATGTTCGCGCTCTATGGATTCTTCATCGGCGCCATTCTGATCGCGTTCGCGGCGTGGCAGGTGTCGAGCCAATTGCCGGACAAAATCCTGGCTGAGCTGTTTCGCAATCTCGGCGGCGCGCCCGCGGCGCCCGCCTACGCGCCAGGCCCAGCGACACAACGGCCGAGCTACACGCCGCAACCGGCGACGCCTGCGCTCGCGGCAACGCCGGCGCCCGCCCCTGCGCCGGCAGCTGCTGCAAGCGGCGGCGACAACACGGCCACGATTGTCGAGCAGATCAAGCAGCTCGCAGGGTTGCGCGACGCCGGCGCGATCACGCCCGATGAATTCGAGGCCAAAAAGGCCGAGCTGCTGAAGCGCATCTGACATGCTCGCCGGCGCCGTCACCTGCCCGCGATGCGCCACGCCGGCGGATCCAACCGCGCGCTTCTGCACAACATGCGGCAGCGCCATGGGGGCCGCCGCGGTGGTTCCGCAAACGCCCTACTATTCCATCGGCTGCGAGACCTGCGGCGGCGACGGCTCGCGCCTAGCGGCCGAGAAAGTCTACTGTCCCGCCTGCCGCTGGCTGCGCCCGCTCGGGCCCGGCTATCACATGCCGGTCGAGGCGTTCCTTTGGTCGCTCGATGCGGAGGCGATGCGCGTGCTGAGCGGCATCGGCCCGCTGAACGCTGCGGCGCACGCGCTCTCGGAGAAGGTCGGGCGGCCATGGTTCGAGGCGGCCGTGAACGGCGTTCGGCTGAGCGAACAGCAGATGCCGGACATCTTCGATCTGGCTGTCCGCGCCGCACGCATCGTTGGCTTGGACCACCTGCCTGAAGTCTACATCTCCGGCGAGCACATGTGGGACGCCGTAACGATGGGCTCGCAAACGGCCTCGTTCGTCGCGCTTGGCAGCGTGCTGACCAATTTCCGCGGCGACGATCTCTTGTACCTGCTCGGCCGCGAAATGGGGCACGCGAAAGCCGGTCATGCGCTCTGGAACACGGTGGTGAACCTCCTGGCCGGGCGCCAGCCGGGCAATCGCTCGCTGATGAGCGATGGGGTCTTGAGCTTCCTCTCCCCGGCAAAGCTCATCGAAAGCGGCATCAACGCGCCGCTGATGGCGTGGCAGCGCCACTCCGCCATCACGGCGGATCGCGCCGGGTTGCTGGTTGTGGGCCACGAAGACGTGGCCCGGCGCGTGACCTTGCAATGGACGTTGCACTCCTTCCCGTTGGCCGCCCGCATCAACGCGGAGGCGTGGCGCCAGCAGGAGGACGAATCCGACGAAAGCGCGATGCAGGCGTCCGAGTTTGCCATGACATCGACGCCCTACGCGGCGCGGCGCCTGAAGCTCATGCGCGAGTTTCACGCCAGCGAGGATTTCAAGGGCTGGCGGCGGGTGATCGAGCATTGGGCGCCGGCCGCGCCGGCGCCGCCAACGGTGCAGGCGGCCGCCGTGAAACCGGCGGCGGCGCCGCAGGCCGATATGGAGCGGCTCGTCTGCGTGTCGTGCAAGACGGCAATGCGGGTGCCGAAGTCCACGCTCAACGCCGGCGGCCCGATCAATGTGCGCTGCCCCAATCCGCAATGCGGCAAGGTGCTGAAGATCACGCCGAAGAAGCAGAAACCGCCACGGCCTGACGTGGCCTCCGAATGACGACCATCGGCCCCGACGACGACGAGCACGAGGACTTCGACGTGAGCGTCGAGCCCGCGCCCAAGATGCCGGTGGTGGAGGCCGAGGCCGACGACGAAGACCAGCGCAAACGCGATGCGGCCGCGGCCTCGACCTACCACCAGGCGCTCGCCCATGACGGGAAAACGGACGAAGAGCTGATCGAAGAACGCCAGGATATGGCGCGCCTGGTGGTGGATGCGGCCATTATCGTGGGCGTCGCCGCAGCCATCGCGCACGCGCACGATGACGACGCGCCGGACGCGGAGATCGCGGAGGACGGCGCTGAAACCGGCGCCGCGCTTGAAGACGCCAGCGCGGTAGAGGAAGATGACGACGGCGGAGAGTGAGGTGCTGAGATGGCGATGACGCTGGAAGAGTTCATGCAAACCGAAGCCGGCCAGCAGATGCAAATCGACATGGCCGGCCTCTCGGACATGGAGCAGGCCAACCTGGCCGCGGCGCTCCAGAAGGCGGCCGACGAAGGCGCGCTGGAGGACTTCAACCCTGACAGCGCCATCCTCGACGCGCAGTTTGCGGAAGAGGCGCGCGAGGACGCTGAGTACTACCAGGCCGAACAGGCCAAGGCGGTCGAGGCTGGCGACTGGGAAAAGGCCGAGGAAATGGCCGAGAACGCCGAGTACGCGATGGAAGAAGTGAAGGATCACGGCGGCGACGTCGCGGATTCCGAGATCCTCGAAGCGCAGCACGATCAGATGGACCTGGAGAACGCCGACTACCACCAGGAGATCGCCGACGACGCCGCGGAGTCCGCAGCGGCCTACGCCGCCGAGGGCGACATGGACACCGCCTCGATGTACGCCGACACTGCCGCCGACGAGGCCACCGTCGCCGCCGACTACGGCGCTGCGGCCGACCAGGGCGGCACATACGCGGATCAGACTGTCGATACCTCGTCCGGCTTCGACGCGACCGCGACCGTGGATACGAGCGTCGATACGTCGTCGAGTTACAGCTCCGTCGATACGAGCACGACGTCGGAATAGAGCTGCGACGGACCGCCGGCATCCTGCCGGCGCGGCGCAGCTGCTACCGGCAAGCGCCGGCGTGTATGCGATCTACCTCCCCGACGCCACGCGCGCGGCGCGGAATTCGGCGTTCTCGCGCCACTGCGGCCAGATGTCGGAATCGGCGATGCGGCGGCCAACGACGTAGAGCAATTCCACGTCCTGCGCGCCGCCGCTCATGTCCCATTCCGGCGTCACTTCGTCGGAGGGCTTATGGTAGTTGTTAGCGACGTAGTACGCCGAGAGCGCGTTGCCGCGCTCGACGCCGCCTTCAACCATGTCGACGCCGGTCGAGGTGTAGAGGATCGGAATGCCGAGTTGGGCGAAGTGCAAGTGATCGGAGCGATAGAAATAGCCGGCCTGCGGCTGTGAATCCGGCTCCACGCGGCGGCCCTGCTCGCCCGCCGCCCACACGATCAGATCGTCCATCTCGCTTTTGCCGAAGCCGCGCACCTGGATGTCGCGCGTCGGCCCCGCCGAATTGATGCCGTCCATGTTGATGGCCGCGACCGTGTCGCGCGCGGGGAAGACCGGATTGTGCATGTAGTGGAGCGCCCCGAGCAGCCCCTGCTCCTCCGCGGTCAGTGCAATGAACACCACCGAGCGGTCCGGCGCGCCACGCGCGGCGAACGCGCGGGCGAGTTCGATCAGCGCCCCCGTGCCGGTGGCATTGTCGCGCGCGCCATTGCAGATGTCGTCGCCGTCGATCGGCGGGCAGCGGCCGAGGTGATCCCAGTGTGCGGTGTAGATCACTGTCTCGTTCGGCCGCGACGCGCCCGGCAAGCGCGCCACGATATTGTAACTCGAACGCTCTTCGATCCGCGTGTGCAGCGTGAGCGATCCGGTCAAGTTCATGCGCACGGCGCGGAAGCCCTGCCGCTGCGCCCGCGCCTTCAACTCCGCAAAATCGAGCCCGGCGCGGCGGAAGGTCTCCATCGCCACGTCGTTGTTGATCCAGCCTTCGAAGCCGGCGCGGCTCATGCCGCGGTCTTCGCGCACGATGTCCCAGCGCGCGCCGCCGGTGGAGGACTGGATCACCGCCCACGGATAGGCCGCGGGCTCGGTTTCGTGGATGATGATGGCCCCGGCTGCGCCTTGGCGCGCGGCTTCCTCGAACTTGTAGGTCCAGCGTCCGTAATAGGTCATCGCGCGGCCGCCGAAGCCGCGATCGTCGCCGGTCTCGAAATCCGGGTCATTGATCAAGATCACGGCGATCTTGCCGCGCATATCGACGCCTTCGTAGTCGTTCCAACCAAGTTCTGGCGCATTGATGCCATAGCCCACGAACACCAGCGGCGCGTTCTCGATCGACACCGTTTCCTGCAACCGCTTCGTCCATGCTGAGAATTGCGTCGCATAGGCGTACTGGCGCGCGCCGTCGCGCCCCGTCAGCGTCAGCCTCGGCGCTTCGGTCAACGTGGCGGCGATCAGCGGCACCTCCTGGCGCCACGACCGCGCGCCGCCCGGCAACGTCACGCCTGGCTCGAGCCCCGCGGCGGCGAACGCGCGTTCAAGATACGCCAGCGTCAGCGCTTCGCCCTGCGTGCCCGGCGCGCGGCCCTCGAACTCGTCCGACGCCAGCACGTTCACGTGCGCCAGCAGCGCCGCTGCCGAGATCGGCGGCGAGTCGAACGCGGCGATACCGGAGGTGTTGGCTTGCGCGCTCGGCTGCGACGTATCGGCGGAGGCGCACGCCGCGAGTGCGATCACGGCCGCGGACAAGAGGTGGCGTAAGTTCATGGCAGCGTCCCCAGATTTTGCGGTGCGCACTCTAACGGCCTCAGCGCCCGGCTCAAGCCATCCAGGGCGACAGGTTCCACCTCTCATGTTAGGGTTCTTCCGAGCTGGCGGGCGCACGCAGTGCGGATCGCGCGCCCGTCCCGCCATCGAGGAGGCGTGCTTGACCGATCCGCGGACAGAGCGGCGTCTTGTGGCCATTCTGGCTGCGGACGTGGCCGGCTACAGCCGGATGGTTGTCGCCGATGAGGCCGCCACGCTTGGCCGCTTCAGCGCCAGCATCGATGACGCGCTGGCGCCCCTCGTCCAGGAGCACGGCGGACGCATCGTCAAAACAATGGGCGACGGGGTGCTGGCCGAGTTCGCCAGCGCCGTCAGCGCGCTCCTGTGCGCGGTGAGCTTCCAACGGGCGATGACCGAACGCAACGGCGGGATCGATCCGGCCCAGCAGATGCTGTTCCGGATCGGCGTCAACGCCGGAGACGCCGTATTGCGCGACGGCGACGTCTTTGGCGACGTTGTGAACGTGGCGGCGCGGCTTCAGCAATTGGCGGCGCCGGGCGGCGTGTGCGTCTCGCAGCGCGTACGCGAGGATGCGCTCGGGCGCGCGGAACTCGCGTTCGAGGACCTGGGCGACCAGAGCTTGAAGAACATCGACCGGCCGGTGCGCGCCTATCGCGTCAAGCTGGACGCGCCCGCGCGGCCCGTCCTCAGCCTGCCGGACAAGCCGTCGATCGCGGTCTTGCCGTTCGAGAACATGAGCGGCGACAAGGAGCAAGAATATTTCGCCGATGGCGTCAGCGAGGACGTCATCAGCGCACTGTCCCGCTGGCGCTGGTTCTTCGTCATCGCCCGCAATTCGAGCTTCACCTACAAGGGGCGCGCCGTCGACGTCATGCAGGTTGGCCGCGAGCTGGGCGTCCGCTATGTGCTCGAGGGCAGTGTCCGCCGCAGCGGACATCACGTACGCGTGGTGACGCAGCTGATCGACGCGACCACCGGCGCCCACGTGTGGTCCGACACGTTCGACCGCGATCTGGCCGATCTCTTCGCGCTCCATGACGAGATCACCGAGCACGTGGTGGCCGCGATCGAGCCGGCCATGCTGCAGAACGAAGGCGTGCGCGCGACGCGCAAAAGCGCTTCGGACTTAAGCGCGTTCGACTGCTTCCAGCGCGGCATGTGGCATTTCAACCAGGTGAGCCAGGAGGGATTCATCGAGGCGGAAAAACTCTTCAAGGAAGCTGTCCGCCGCGACTCGGAACTCTCGCTCGCCTACACCGGCCTCGCGCGCATCTATTACGGCAACGTGATCTACGGCTGGTCGCAGAACGCCGACCGCGACATCGCGGACTCGCACGCCGCCGCGCGCGCCGCCATTGCGCGCGATCCGCTCGATTCGTGGGCGCATTCGGCGCTTTCCGGGGCGCTGCTGTTCTTGGGGCGCCACGAAGAGGCGGTGAGCGAGGCCGAAGTCACCGTCGGCCTCAATCCGAACTGCGCGCTCGGCCAATCCCGGCTGGCGCAGGCCCTGGTCTACGCCGGGCGCGCCGCCGAAGCGGTCGCGCCCATGCAGCGGGCCATTCGCCACAATCCGTTCGATCCGCAAATTGGCGCGTTCTACACGCTGCTCGCGCTGGCTCACTACCATGCCGGCGACTACGAGGACGCGGCGCGCCAAGCGCACAAAGCGACGTTGCACGACGATATTCGTGCGGCCGGGATAGAGGCTGCGGCGCTGGCGCGGCTCGGCCGGTTCGAAGACGCACAGCGCGCGTTTTCACCCGAGGTTCAACAGCGCGCCTCACAGGCCGTGCGGCGGATGATGCCCTATGCGCGTCAGGAAGACCTCTTGGATCTCTTGGAGGGGTTGCGCCTTGCCGGCTTGGGCGCGCCGCTCCTGGACGGCTTGCGCGATCCGCGCCCGCCTCTCGCGGGCGAGACCCCATAGCTGCGCGCGGCGCTGTTGGGATCGTCCGGGAACGGCCCTTCGAGGCTCAGCATGATCGCGCCTTCCCGCTCTTGCGTTGCGGGCAACTGCGCGACCGAGACGGCAAAGTAGTAGGCTGGCCGCCATGCGAAAAGCACGGGCGACGCGGGCGACGACGTGAGCGCGTGATAGAGCGTCGCCCGGATCACCTCTTTCACCGCGCTCGGCATGACAGCCAGATAAGCGGTCAGCCCGTCGTGATCGGCCGAGTTGCGCCGATAGAAGACATCGGCCGACAAGGGCTGGCCAGGCGCAAAATCGGCTGCGTTGGCCGCAGTTTGATCGATGCGCGCCGGTCCGAACGCATCGGCCAGCTTGAACAGTGTGCCCTCGCGCGCCGGCATGGCAGTCCCCTCCCTGAAAAGCGCGCTCTTGCTTACCTCAAAGGCGAACTCAAAGCACGCCTTTGCGCGTGTCGGGCGACAACGGCGTCGGCCCGTTGCGGCTTCGTGGTCAGACCATCCAGGGCGGCGCGGGTAGGCCCTGCGCGCGCAGGAAATCCGGGTTGAACAGCTTGCCCATGTAGCGGTTGGCGTAGTCGCAGAGCACGGTGACGATGGTCTTGCCGGGGCCGAGCTTGCGCGCCAATTCCATCGCGCCCAGCACGTTGAGCGCCGACGAGCCGCCGAGCGACAGGCCCTCCTCCTGGATCAGCCGATAGAGCACCGGCAGCCAGTCCCTGTCCTCGATGCGGAACGCTTCGTCGACGATGACGCCTTCGAGGTTGGCGGTGACGCGGCCCTGGCCGATGCCTTCGGTGATCGACGTCCCTTCCGCTTTCAGTTCGCCGTGCTTGTACCAATTGTAGAGCGCAGCGCCCCCCGGGTCGGCGATGGCGATGACGACATCCTTGTTGCGCGCCTTCAGCGCCAGCGAAACGCCGCCCAAAGTACCGCCGCTACCGACGGCGCAGATGAAGCCGTCGACCCGCCCTTGGGTCTGCTCCCAGATCTCCGGGCCGGTGGTGCGGAAATGGCCTTGCTGGTTGGCGACATTGTCGAACTGGTTGGCCCAGATCGCGCCGTTCGGCTCGGTGCGGTTCTTCTCCTCGGCCAAGCGGCGCGCGACTTTCGGATAATGGTTGTCGCTCGACGCGGGCGCCGCATCGATCTCCACCAGCTCCGCGCCCAGCGCGCGCACGGCGTCCTTCTTCTCTTGGCTTTGCGTGCGCGGCATCACCACGATGACGCGGTAACCTTTGGCCGCGCCGACCAGCGCGAGACCGATCCCGGTGTTGCCGGCCGTGCCCTCGACGATCACGCCGCCGGGACGCAACTCGCCCTTGCGTTCGGCGTCCTCGACGATCGCCAGCGCGGCGCGATCCTTGATCGATTGCCCCGGATTGAGAAATTCGGCTTTGCCGAGGATCGTGCAGCCGGTCTCCTCCGACGCGCGCTTCAGTCTGATGAGCGGCGTGTTACCGATGAGATCGAGGACGGAGGGGTAGATCATGGGTCCACAGCTAAGCGCCACACGCTTCCCGGCCAAGCCCCGCACTTGATGCGGGGCGCGAGCCGGGACCTAGAGTCGCACGCACCAAGCTTGCCGCCGCTGGGTCCCCGCTCTTAGCCCCGCTTGCGCGGGGCATGCGGCGGGGAGGCGTTGCATCACGCCACGCCCAGTTTCTTCTGCAAGTCGGTGGAGCTTGTCGTGTAGAGGAACACCAACCGCTCGCCCGGGCGCGCGATCTTGAAGGCGGCTTGCGCCATCAGCGCGGCTTCGTGGAAGCCGCACAGGATGAGCTTCAGCTTGCCCGGGTAGGTGTTGATGTCGCCAATGGCGAAGATGCCGGGCTCGCTGGTTTCGAACTTCTCAGTGTCGACCGGGATCAGGTTCTCGTTGAGGTTCAGCCCGAAATCCGCGATCGGGCCGAGCTTCATCGTCAGGCCGTAGAACGCGAGCAATTCGTTGCACGCGATCTCGTAGCGGCCTTTCGCTTTCGTCTCGCAGACAACAGCGCTCAGCTGCCCAGCTTCGCCGCTCAGCGCCTTGATGTCGGAGATCTCGAGGCGGACTTTGCCCTCCGCCACGAGCGCGCGCATCTTCGCCACCGAGTGCGGCGCGGCGCGGAATTCGTCGCGGCGATGGATCAGCGTCACCGACTTGGCGATCGGCTGCAGGTTCAGCACCCAATCCAGCGCACTGTCGCCGCCGCCGGCGATCACGAGGTCGCGGCCGCGGAAGCGCTCCATCTGGCGCACTGCGTAGTGCACGGACTTGCCTTCGAACTCTTGCAGGCGCTCGAGTTTCGGCTTGCGCGGCACGAACGAACCACCGCCGGCGGCGATCGCCAACACCGGAGCGGTGATCGTCGTGCCAAGCTCGGTCTTGAGACGGAACCGCTTGTCCGGCAGACGCTCCAGCGACTCCGCCATCTGCGCCAAATGAAACGTCGGATGAAACGGCGCGATCTGCTCGAGCAACGCGTCAGTGAGCCCCTGGCCGGTGACGACCGGCAGCGCGGGGATATCGTAAATCGGCTTCTCGGGATAAAGCTCCGCGCATTGGCCGCCGGGGCGATCCAGCACGTCCACGAGATGGCACTTCAGGTCGAGCAGGCCAAGCTCGAACACAGCGAACAGCCCCACCGGCCCCGCGCCGACGATGATCACGTCCGTCTCGTGGGCTTCGCCCGCCGGGGCCGAAACAACTTTTGCCGGCGCCGTGCCGCTCTCGCTCATAAACCGCTTCTCCTGTCGCGGGAACCCTATAGCGCCGCGCCGGCGCCGCCGTCCTGCGCCGCGTCGTCGCTTGCGCGCGCGAAACTGCGCGCGGCGCGCCGCGGATGGCGCTATACGGGCAAGCATGACCGCCGACGCCAGCGACCACAAGCCAGACGAAAACGGCAGGTCCGCCGGGCTGCCGAAACTGCTCAAGCCGTACTTCTTTATCACGGCCTATTACGCCGCCCTTGGCGCGGCGACAGCGTTTCTGATCCTCTCCTATCCGCGTCTGGTCGAGCTCCTGCCGATCGGCGGCGCCGCCGACTTTGGCGCCGTCGGACAATCGACGTTCGAACCGGTCCGGCAGCCTTCCGCGGCTGGCGTGGACGCAGCGCGCTCTACGCTGGCCGAGAGCGTGCGCCTGGCCTTCGCCATCATCGCCGCGTTCGTGCTGATGCTGCCGGTGACGTGGATCTGCATGGGCGCGCGCCGGCGCAAGGACGTGAGCCAGTCCTTCATTCAGACCATCCTGGTTCTGCCCATCGTCATCACCGGCATCGTCCACGTCGTGCACAACTCGCTGGCGCTGGCGTTCAGTCTGGCCGGCATCGTCGCGGGCGTGCGATTCCGGCATACGCTGAAGGACAGCGCCGAGACGACCTACCTCTTCACCGCCATTGCCGTCGGCGTCGCCTGCGGCATCAATGCGGTTGAGGTCGCCGCCATCATTTCGATCTTCTTCAACTACACGGTGCTGGGCCTCTGGGCGACGGAGTTCGGCGCCGAGAGCACCGGCAAGCAGATGTTCTCCCGGGAGTGGATGTCGAAGGATGAACCTCGCACGCGCGATCGTAAATCTGATCACGACGCTGACGACGACGATGACTAAGGCCGGCAAGAAGTCCCGCGGCGCCGTCGTCGCCACACTCACGCTCGCGGCGTGCGCGGACTCTGACCCCGCCGCCTCGCAAACGCCGCCGACCGCCGGCTCGCTGTTCGCCGCCGCGCCCGACGCGCAGTGGCGTTTGCCGCAACGGTTGCGTGAGATTTCCGGCATCGCGGCTGCTCCAGATGGGCGTGTGTTCGCCCACGATGACGAACGCGCGGTCATCTACGAGCTCGACGCCGCCGCCGGCGCGCTGCGCAAGAGCTTCGCGCTCGGCGCGCCCGTCCTCACCGCGGACTTCGAGGGCCTCGCCATCGCGCCGGACGGCACGTTCTGGATGACCACCTCCAACGGCGTGGTCTATCGCTTCACCGAGGGCGCGGATGACGCCGCCGTCGCGTTCGAGCGGTTCGAAACGCGCCTGGGTCAAGTTTGCGAGATCGAGGGCCTGGCCTATCTCGCGGCCGAACAAAGCCTCATTCTCGCCTGCAAGCGTCACCACGCTCGCGACATGCGCGATACGGTCGCTCTCTACATCTGGCAGCCTGGGCGGCAGGCCGCGCTCTGGCGGTCGCTGCCCGAGCGCGACATCGCCGCCGCCGCGCGCGTGCGCAGCTTCCGGCCCTCGTCGGTCGAGCTCGATCCGCGCAGCGGCCGTATTTTCCTGTTGTCGGCCAGCGACAGCGCCCTCGCCGAACTGAACACCGACGGCACGCTCGCCGCCGCGCGCGCCTTGCCCGGCCACCCTCAGCCGGAGGGCGTGACGTTGCTGGCCGACGGAACGCTCATCATCTCAGACGAAGGCGGCGATGGCCGCGCGCTGCTTTCACGGTATCCTAGGCTCCCATGAAGAACCTGTTCTCCGCCTTCGCCGCCGTCTTCATCGCGCTGGCGCTCGCCGCCTCGCCGGCGCACGCCCAGCAATCGTCCTGGGACAACGTCCCGCGCGTCGTCGCCATCGGCGACCTCGAAGGCGCCTACGAGAAGTTCGTCGACATGCTGCGCACGGCGGGCCTGATCGATGCGCGCAACCATTGGACCGGCGGGACAACGCATCTCGTGCAGCTCGGCGACATTCCCGACCGCGGCCCCAACAGCCGCGCCATCATGGATTTGCTGCGCCGCCTCGAACCGCAGGCGCGCCGCGCCGGCGGCTTCGTCCATCCCTTGATCGGCAACCACGAAGCGATGAACGTCTACGGCGATCTACGCTACGTGCATCCGGGCGAATACGCCGCCTTCGCCGACCGCAACTCCGCGCGCACGCGCGACCGCTACTACCGCGCCCAGGTCGCCGCGATGCGCCGAAACCCGCCCGCCAGCGGCCTGCCGGTGTTCGATGATGCGTACCGTGCCGCCTGGGATAGCGAGCATCCACTCGGCTACGCCGAACATCGCGCCAATTGGGGACCGCGCGGAACCTACGGCCGCTGGGTGTCGGGCCACGACGCCGTTATCCGCATCAACGACACGCTGTTTATGCACGCGGGGCTCGGCCCAAGTTTCCTGAACGCCGATCGCGACGCGATGAACGCGGCGGTGCGCGCGGCGCTGCGCGGACGCCCGGTAGCGGAATACGCCGACATCCTGGAAAACCAGGAAGGTCCGCTCTGGTATCGCGGCCTCGCACAGCGCGATGAGGCGACGGAGCTGGCGCACGTGATGGCGCTGCTGCAGCGCCACGGCGTTTCGCGCATCGTCATTGGCCACACCAAGCTTGCCTCCACCGTGCTGCCCCGCTTTGGCGGGCGCGTGATCGTGGCCGATATCGCCGTGCCGCGCGGCCACAGCGATCCGCACGCCTTCCTCATCATCGAGAACGGCGCGCTGACCACGGTGCACCGCGGCCAGCGCGTGCCGCTGACAGCGTCCACGCCCGAAGAAACATGCGCCTATCTTGCGCGGATCGCGGCGTTGGATTCAGGCGCAGGCCCGGTCGCGGACCTGCACGCCGCCCAGTGCACGCCCGCCGCACCGTAGCTGGGGCGCCCCCGGGGCGCGGGTCTCCCGGCCCGCTGCGGACCGGAGGTCCGCGGTCCTTGTTCTTACACGCCGCTCTTTACCGCCGGCAGCGGTCCACCAGCTGGCGCTGAACGCGCTCGGGATCGTCGAGCACCTCGAAGAACGCTTCCAAGAACTGTCGCGCGCTGCGCCGGCGCGCGTCCGTCAGGCGGGTTTCGCCATCGATCACCGCGAAGAGCTGATCGCGGCGCGAACGGAAAAGCTCGATCGCCGCCGGCAGCTGATCGTTGTGGCGGCACAGTCCGCGATAGTAGCGCGTGCGCACGTTGGCGACGCCCAGTCCCTCAGGCGGGATCGCATACGGCGCGTTGACGAAGCCCGAATAATCGAAGTCGTACGGGATCGGGATCACGTTCTCGCGCGAAGTTTCGCTGCGCGCGAGCAGTTTGCCGTTGTGGCAGCACTCTTCGCCGGCATGGCCGCTGACCATGTCCCAGTCCAGATTGGCGATCATGTACTGATAGAGCCCCACGATCGCCGATTGCTCGGCGCTGAGCTGCGAGGAGCGCACCTCGTCGGCGAGGACCTCGAGCGCAACGTGGCGATTGCGCGCGGCGACATCGTCCACATCCTCGATCAGGAAGTTGAACTGCGTTTCCTCACGCCGCCGCCCCGCGCTATCGCGGTAGGTCACGCGCACCGGGCGCACGCGAAAGCTGTACGGCGTGAGGACATTGTAGAGGCGATAGGCCGTGTATTCGAGCACGGTGAGCTGCTCGTAGTTCGCCCCGTTGCGGCAGCGCGTCACGAGCTTCAGCCGGTTCTGCCCCTGCAGCAGCGACCCGCGCAGCGCCGGCTTGTCGAAGTCGAGCCGCAGCGGCGGGAACGTGCAGATGCCGCCGCTGCGGCGCGAGAAGCCGCGCGGCGAGAGCTCGATCTGAAACACTTGCGGCTCGCCTGCGCCGAGCAGGGTCACGGTGGCGGGGCGGGCGTCGGTGTTGCGCGCGGCGGTGCGGACGATCTCGCCAATCGGGCCTTCGATGACGATCTGAAGTTCGCTCTCGTCCTGGAAGAGACGGGTCTGGGCGGATGCGGGAGCAAGGGCGCAGAGCGTGGCGAGGAAGAGCCCCACGCAAGCCCACAAAGCTCTCGTCATCACCGCCTCCACCTGCCCTCGGGCAGGCAGTCTAATGCGGATCAGACGCTTTGAAAGCCGATCGCCGCCAACGTGATCGGCAGCACCATCGCCGCCGCCGTGCAAAGCGCGAACACGGCCATGGTTTGTGCGCGGTTGAGAGCGGAGCGGGCGATGCGGGCCATGATCTTCTTCCTTCCGGGCGGCGGCGAACGGCCGCCGTCCATGCAGTTGAAGCTAGAGGCGAAGCCGGCAGGCCGCTGTGACAGCGGGCACAACACCGCATCGTATTGTTTTCACGCCATTTTCTTTCTGTTGTGCGGCGTGGATCGGCGTGGCTTGCTGGCCCGCGATGAGCACCAAGCTGCCGGACAAGGGCCGCGCCTGGCCCGACCTCGAAGCCGCCATGCGCGCCGCCGCCGCGGGCGACGCCAAGTGGCGCGACGGGCGCACTGCGATCTACGTCTTCAACGCTGGCGAAGAGGTCGAGCGCGTGCAAAAAGCGGCCTACGCCCTCTTCTCCGCCGAAAACGGACTGGGCCCCGCCGCCTTCCCGAGCCTTGCGCAGATGGAGCGCGACGTCGTCGGCTTCGGCCTCGGCTTACTCAATGCGCCGGTCGGCGCCGATTGCGCCATGACCAGCGGCGGCACCGACTCCATCCTGATGGCGATGAAGACCGCGCGCGACTATGCGCGCGCCCGCGGCCTCCAGGGCGGCGCCAACATCGTCATCCCGATGAGCGCCCACCCCGCGTTCGACAAGGCCGCGATGCTGATGGACATCGAGGTGCGCCGGATCGCGCTGAAGGATTATCTGGCCGATCCCGCCGCCATGGAGGCGGCGATGGATGGCGCGACGATCATGCTGGCGGGCTCCGCGCCCTGCTTTCCATTCGGCTTGATCGATCCGATCGCGGCGCTGGGCGAGGTCGCGGAACGGCGCCGCGCGTGGCTGCATGTCGACGCCTGCGTCGGCGGCTATCTGGCGCCTTTCGCGCGCATGAACGGCGCCAAGCTGCCGGCGTTCGACTTCTCTGTCTCCGGCGTGGCGTCCATGTCGGCGGACCTGCACAAATACGGCTACGCCGCCAAAGGCGCGTCGACCGTCTTCTTCCGCAGCAAAGCGCTTGCCGAGCACATGCCGTTCAACGCCGGCCCCTGGCCGCTCGGCCGCATGGTGACGCCAACGCTCGCGGGCACGCGCCCCGGCGGCGCCATCGCGGCCGCCTGGGCGGTGATGAACTTCCTCGGCGTCGAAGGCTATCGCGCCAAGCAGGCCGCGGTGGTCGCGGCGCGCGAGAAGATCGAAGCGGGCGTGCACCGGCTGGGTTTCACCCTGCTCGGCGCGCCGCAACTGGGCCTCATCGCCTTCACCCACCCCAACATCAACGCCTTCACGCTGTTCGGCCGCATGCACGCGCGCGGCTGGCATACCGCCGCACTGGTCGATCCGCCGGCGCTGCATCTGATGTTGTCGCCCAAGCACTTCGACGTCGCGGATCAGTACCTCGCCGACCTCGAAGCCTCGCTGAATGAAGACGGCGCGGCGTCCGCCACGGCGGGCGGCTATGCGCGATAAGACGCTCGTGCGCAGCGCGCTTGCGCTCCTCGCGGGGATCTTTCTGTTGGGCGCGTGCGCGCGCGCGGTGGGCGATTTCTTCCGCGGCTACGCCGATGGCGGCGCCGACGCGCTCGCCGCCTACGATCGCAGCACGCTCACGCCCGCGCAGCGCGGCGCGGTCGCGTTCACGCTGAGCGACTTCGGCGGGCTGAACACAGACACGCTCGAGACCCACGCTGTGCCGTGGCGGCTCGCGGCGACGGCGCTCGTGCTGCACGACGCGGATGCGAACGGCGGCGAGGTCGCGCGCGCGCGCGTGCGCACGATCATGACCCGCTTCGGCTTTCTCTATCCGGAGCGGATCGGCAACTGGCCCGACGGCGTTGCGCCGCCCGAGCGTGCGCTCGATGCGCCGCTTGGCGTGACGCTGGGCGCGGTACGGCGCGGCGTGCCGCCAGTGCGGCTCACCGCCGCCAATCTCGGCTGCGCCAGCTGCCACGCGGGCGTCACGTACGATGCGAACGGTACGCCCATCGCCAATGTCGCCTGGATCGGCGCGCCGAACACCTCGCTCGATCTGGAAGCCTATGTCGGCGCGGTCTACGCGGCGTTCAAAGCCGTGCGCGGCGACGAGGCCCGGTTACTCGCGGCGATGCAGACGCTCTTCCCCGACACGAGCCGGACGGAGCTCAATTCCATCCGCAACTTCGTGCTCCCCCGCATGCGCGCGCGCCTCGATCAGCTGGCGCAGGCGGGCGACCGGCCGCTGCCGTTCATCAACGGCGCGCCGGGATTGACCAACGGCGTCGCCGCGCTCGGCATGCAATTCGGCGTGCTGCGCGAAGACGCCTACGACAACGCGCGGGGCTTCACCTCAATTCCCGACTTGGGCGCGCGCGGCTTCCGTTCGGCGCTGCTCTACGACGCCGCCTATGCGCCACGCACCGGCGCGCCCAATCGCGCCATCGCGCGCGACGAGATCGATCGCGCGCATCTCGATCGGCTCGCGGAGATCACCGCGTACTTCACCGTGCCAAGCATGGGCGTGCACCCCGACCGCGCTGCCGATCACTTCCAGGACGCGCGCGATGTGTTCGCGTTCTTGCGCGCGTACGCGCCGCCGCGGTTTCCGGGGCCCGTCGACCGCCCGCGCGCCGCGCGCGGGCGCGGCGTTTACGCCGCAGCGTGCGCGAGCTGCCACGGGACCTACGACGACAGCCTGGAGGCCCCCGCGCTCGTCTCGTTTCCCAATTGGATCGGCCCCTTCGACACCGATCCCGCGCGCGCAGAGGCGTTCACACCGGAATTGATCTCCGCCGTTGAACGCTCGGCTTATGCCGAGCACATCCTCGCGCGCCGCACCGGCCAGTACGCGGCGCCGCTCCTCACCGGGCTCTGGCTGAGCGCGCCCTATCTGCACAACGGCGCCGTGCCGACGCTCTGGCATCTGATGCATCCTGCGGCGCGGCCCACGCGCTTCCAAACCGGCGGCCACCGGCTTGACTTCACGCGCGTCGGCATCGCCGGGCGCGACGCCGGCGGCGACTATCTCTATCCGGACGGCTATCGGCCCTGGTCGGCGCCGGTCTTGATCGATACGCGCACGCGCGGCCTTTCCAACCGCGGCCACGCCGCCGAATTCGAGGCGCTGAGCGAAGCGCAAAGACGCGATCTGCTCGAATACCTGAAGCTGCTCTAGCGGACGATCAGCTCCGACGCCGGCAAGCGCGCGCGCGGCGGCATGTGCGCCTGCGCCGGCCTGCGGCCGATGCGAAACACGGAGACAAGCTTGCGGCCGGGCGCAACACCCGCCTCGCGCAACTCCCTCGCCGCCGCGTGCGGAACGTCCGCCAGCACCGACATCGGGCAGAGCGCGAGGCCCTCGCGCGTGATCTCCAGCCACACCCGATAGAAGCGCCGCCCGGTCTCAAACTCCGCTTCCTCGGCGGGCCGATGAAAGAGCGCGACGGCGGCGGCGCTCCGAACCTTCGCGCTCTCGGCAATCAACGGGCGTGCGAGGCCGGCCGCGTCCAGCACAGGGAACGCGCGCGCCCCCAGCACCACGCCGGCGCCAAGCGCCTCCAACGGCGAAAGCGCCATGTGCGCGGCGTTGAGCCCGTCGCGAGCGTAGTTGGCGTCGCGCACGGAGAGCCGCATCCAGGAAAGCAGCTCCGCACGATAGGCCGGCGCCCGCAAGACCTCGAGGCTCACGTCGTCGAAACGCTTGGCCAACGCGGCGATGGCGTCGCGGTCCGTGACGATCGCCAAGTCCGCACACGCCTCGGCCAAGCGCTTGAGCGCATCGCCGTCGCCGGCGCCGGCGCTGGGCGGCCCGAACGTGCCGCGATAGCTCGCCCGCGTTTCGGCAAAGGGCGCCAGCGCATCGGGCGCGACCCCGCCGGCATAGACGACGCGCGCAATCTCGCGCACCTCGCCCTCGCCACGGACGATCTTGATCTCCGCGCCAAAGCCGCGTTCGCCCAGCGCGAGCACCAGACCTTCGGCCGCCGCGCCGAGGCTCTTCTCATTGTCGTGGCCCTCCGGGTCGCCGACGAACAAACGCCGGCGCGTATCCTCCATCAGCACGATCGCGCCATCCTCAAAGCGGAAGCGCGCGGGCTGAATATTGTGCACCGAGGGCGCGCGGTTGGCCTCCGCAACCAGTGCGAGACGCTCAGCGTCATTCATGCGAGCGCCCTGCGATAGAGATGCAGCCGATGCAGCCGCTTGGCGCCCAGTTTCTCGACTTGGCGCAAGCTTGCGGCGTTCACGTCCGCGATCCAGGTGACGCCGAGCTGCTCGTAGCCGGCGGCGCGGAGATTGCTCAGCACGCGGTAGAGCATCGCCGTGTTCAATCCCCGCCCCTGATAGGCGGCGGCGGTTGCATAATAGATGATCACGGCGCGTTTGCGGTTGAAGCGCTGTCTCATGAACGCGAATGGCGCGCGCCAGCCATACTCGCCGCCAATGGCGCGCATGAACGGGTTGAGATCGGGGATGCACACGATCACGCCCGCGGCCTGCCCCCCCGCGCGCACGCAACACGAGATGCGCGGATCGAGGATCCACATCATCTCCTTGGCGTGAAACTCGTATTCCTCCCGCGTCAGCGGCACGAACATCGGGTTGTTGTCGAAGCCGTCGTTCAGCGCCGCGCGCGCATCTTCCAGGCGCGCCGCGAAGTGGCGCCGATCGATCGCCATCCACGCGAACGCGGGATCGTGCAGCGCGGCGCGCGCCTTGTCCGTGAGCAGCGCACTTGGATCGCAGGCGCGCAGGTCGATTTCCCAGGTGCTGACCGGGAAGAAGCGCGCATAGCCGTTGCGCTCGAGGTGAGCGGCCACGTGCGGTTCGCCGTAGACCATGTCGGTATAGGGCTGCGCGCCAAAACCGTCCGTCAGCACGCCGATCTGCTGCATGGCGGTCAGATTGAAATTGCCGGCGATCTCCACGCAGCCGTGCTCGCGCCCAAATGTCTCGGCGGCCCGCAGCAAGGCCGCCGCGGCGTCCGCATCGTCGGCGACGTCGAAGAACCCGAAATAGGCGCGCGACAGGCCGTGACGGGTGTTGGAGGCCGCATGCAGATGCGCGCAGATGCGGCCCACGGGGCGCCCGTCGCGATGGGCGCTGAACACGCGGAACGGATTGCCGGCCTTGAACAGCGGGTTCTTGGCGGCATCGAAATAGCGCGCAATGTCGCTCCACATCGGCGTGACGTAGAGCGAACCTGCGCCATACGCGTTGCGTCCCGCTTCGAAGAACGCGCGCACGTCGCCGCTGCGGATCTCAAGCATCGGCGGCCTCGGCGGCGAGCTTGCTCAAGAGGCGCAACTGCAAGGCAACGTCCGGCCCGCCGCCGACGCGCGGCAGGTTCACCAGCATCAGCCGCATCGGCGATGCGGAGACCAGGATGGCGTGCGTCGCCTGATGCTCGTCGAACAAGACGCCCAATTGCTCGTAGACCCCGCCCTGCGCCCCGCGCACGTCCTGGGCGCTCACCACCGGCGCGCCCGCGAACACGCGCGCCAGCGCCGCTTCGTCGTAACCGCGCAGCGCCTCGCCTTCCAGCAGCTGCGCGTTCGCCAGTTCCGGCGCGGCCAGCACGCGGTCGAGGAAGGCGTCCAGCGACTGCGTCGGCGCCTCCGCCAGCGCGCGCCACAGCGAGGTGCGCGTGCGCGCTTCGCGCTGTTCGCGCAAGAATTGCACGACGCGCATCGCCAGCAAAAGCGCCAGGATCAGCGCAAACCAGTTGAGCGCGTCGAGCGGATCGGGCGCGCCGAACACGAAGACGAACGTGAAGAAGGCCAGCCCAGCCGCGAGAAAGGTCCAGACCAGATCGCGCAGCACGTCTGCGCCGCCGCCGCCATGCGCGGTCAAACGCGCGACCGCAAAGGTGACGACCAGCAATCCCAGTCCGCCCGCGCGGATGGGAGACACGCCGGCCGCGGCGAGAAAATCGGTCGCCGCCAGCGGCAGCGCCAGCACGAGCCCGACGGTCAGCGCGCCGATCGCGCCGTTCTCGGTGTGGGACAACGTCGCGCGGTCGCGCGCCGCCAGCAAGAGCGCCACCGCGCCGAGCGCCAGCGACACCCATGCGCCGAGCACCCAGGCGAACGGCGCCGCCCATGCGTCGGGCCGCAACAGCCCCGCGAACATGAACACGACCGCGCCGCCGGCGACGGCCCGCTTCATCCAGCCCGGCGCATGGCGGCGCATCAGCCCTTCCGCCAGCAACAGCGCTAACAGCGGCATGAGCGCAGCCAGACCCTCTTCGATCCGCCGCAGGCTCTCGATCTCCCAGGTCCAGCGCAGCGCGCGCACGCCGACGAGCGTCATGAGCAACGTGAAGAGCGCCGCCAGCCGCTGATCCACGGGCGATGCGTCGCGCGCGCGCGCCTGCGCGAGCACGTAGGCGCACGCGCCCAGGAACGCGAGCAGGTTGAGCGCGACGCTGATCATGCGGTGAGGCGCGCCATGAAGCGGCGCACCAGCGCGCCCTTCGCCGCCGCGAGCGGCCACGGCAGCGGGCGCTCGACGGCGGGCCCATGCGGATTGAAGAAATAGCCGCGGTGATCGGCGCCGCCGCTATGGCCCAGGATCAGCCGGATCGCTTCGTACGCCATCAGGTTGCCGGTGGTCAGCACCATCGGCGCAAACGAAAACCGCTTGCGCTTGCCGGCGGCTAGCTCCGCTGCGATCTCCAAGTCGACGTATTTGTGCGTGCTGGAATGCGTCAACGCCCATTCCAGCTCCTTCATAAGGCACGCTTGGCGATCTTCGTCGGTGATGGCGCGCCAATCCTTGCCGACCGTCGGGTAGCCCATCCGCTCTTCGGGACGCGGATCGCCGGGGCGCACGACATAGACGGACGGCAGTGTGGCGGCGTAGGCGTCGATCACCGTCGCTTGCCGCTCGCGCGCGACGCGGTAGAGACGCACCGTCGCCTGCGCATCGTCGGTGCCGTTGACAATGATCTTGTGGCGATCCGCCAGCGTATCGATCTCTTCCAGCCATTCGCCGCCCATCACCTCGACGCGCGCATCCGGATTGATGCGGGCGAGCGCGGCCTTCGCGGCGGCCGCCTTCGACTGGCCCGCCGTGTCGGTGAAGGCGAACACTTGGCGGTTGATGTTGGAGATTTCGAAGCTGTCGATGTCGGCGATGGTGAAGCCGCCGACGCCTGCGCGCGCCAACGCGAAAAGACACGCCCCGCCCATGCCGCCGACGCCGGGGATGAACACCGAGGCTTCGCGCAATTTCTCCTGCTCGGCGGCGCTGACGAAGCCCAGGTTGCGCGTCGTCATCTCGGCATAGCTGAACGCGGTCATCGCCGCGCCTCCGCAGCGCGCAGACTGCCCCAGGGCGTGCGCGCATCGAACCAGTGCAGCATCGGCAACACCAGGGCCTGCAGCGCCAGGAACGCGCCGCTCAGTATCACGCCGGGCAAGCTTTCGCGCGGCACCGTATCCCACACATAGGTCTGCGCCGCGCTCATGTTCACCTGCCCGATCTGGATGAAGTCGTCGCCGCGCGCGTAGTCGAGTTCGCGCTGGCACGCCTCGTTGAATTCGGCTTTGCGGTGCTTGGGCGCGTCGGCGAACGCCTTCTTCAGATCGTCCGAGCCGCCGGTGTAGGCGTTGGTGATGACGAACCGCGCCTCGTCGAAGCCGGCCTCCTCGCCGACGCCGAAAGCGTGGCGGTGGCTGGCCATGATCTGACGCACCAACAGCAACTGCTCGAAGCTCGGCCGCGCCCGCCCAGGCGCAGGATAGACGCTCGCGAAGCTCTCGGCGACCATGCCGAACACAGCCGGCACTTGCGTCACGTTCGACACCCAAAGCGGACGCGCGCCATGGCGCAAAAAGAGGATGAAGCAGGTAAAGCCATAGAGCAGCCACGACATGCCGCGATTGCGCGCCGCCGGATCGACCATCACCAGCCCAAGATGCAGCACGTGCTCGGGCCGTCCGCGCAGCGTCACCGGCAGCCACGCCAGCGCATTGAACGCCACCGGCGCGCCGCTCTGGCGATCGTAAAGCACGGTAATCACCGACGCGCGCAGCCGCTCTGGATCGCCGCCCAGTACGCCATAGCTCAGATCGCCCTCCGGCATCGTCGCGCGCGCCACTTTGCGCACGTCCTTCAGCAGGCAGCTCAGATCATCCGGCGCCATCCAGAGGCCCGGCCGGTCGACCACGCGCGTGCGGATGTCGGGCGATACATTGAGCGTGAGGTCGAGATAGTCCTGCCCCAGCGCGCGAAGCCACAGCATTGTCGCCTCCGCCAGCGGTCTTGCCGAGGTTCCGGGCGCCGCGCAAGCGCGCCGCCCCCGCTCATACCGGATGCGATCCTATCTGAGGCGCAAACCCGACGCGCCGCGGCGTTCGATCGGCAGCGCGCCGGCGCAGCCCTCGCGGCGCACGCCGATCCAGACGATGCGGTCCACGCCTGCTTCCGGGTCCGGCACGAACGCCACGCGCAGGCAGCGTCCGTCCATGCCCTGGCCGTTCTCGCCCAGGCGCGCGCGCACGTCCGGCGTCAGCGCGGTGGTGGGGATCGAAAAATCGTGCCCGCCCACCGCGAAGCGCATCACGTTGTCGGGCTTGCGCGGATCCGGCGGCGGCGCGATCACCGCCGGCGCCTCCACGATCAGCGCGCGCCCGGCGCTTGCGGCGCCGCGGAGATGCTCGTAGGCGCGCCAATGCTCGCGCATTGTGAACAGCAGCAGGAACACGCCCGCCACCGCCACGATCTGCAACATGCGTTTGGCCACCGTCGCCCGCGCCGCGCGCATCAGCACGAAGATGATGACGATGCCGAACAGGCCGATCAGGATGGACGAATAATCCGGCACGTAGCCGCGGCCCGAAAGATCGAAGGCGATCTCGTAGCTGGGCGGGACGGGACTCGCGGCGGTCATGCCTGCGCCAAAGACCACAGCCGCTCCGCCGATATCAAGGCCGATCCGCCGCCGCGGCGCATTAGCCGCCCAGCCTGAACCCGCGCGTAGACGAAACGAGTTCGTCGCCGGTCACCAGGCGCACCACGATCAGCGTCTCGCCGCCGACAATCGCGTGGCGCGGCAGGCCTGTCACCAAGGGGTGGCGCCGCAGCAGCCCGTTCCAGATGGTGGGGAAATCGTCCCCGCCGCGGCGCGCCGCTTCGCATTGATCCAGCAATTGCGCCGCCAGCGCGTGAGCCATCGCGCGCACCTCTCACCGCTGCACCCTAGCGCCGCGGCGGACAAGGCCGCCTTGATCTAGCGCAAGGACGCTGGCCGGAGCTAGGCGGCGCGCTCGTGCGCGGGCGCCTGGGCGCCAGCGGCGGCGCCCGGCAGCGTGAGCGTAGCCGACGCTCCTTGGCCCGGACCGGCGCTGCTTAGCGTGAGTGCGCCGCCCATGGCGTTCACGGTGTTTGCGCACCAGTGCAGACCCAAGCCGCTCGAATGCCCCGGCTTGGTCGAGAAGCCGCGTTCGAACAGTTTGACGGCCAGCGCAGGATCGAACCCCGCGCCATCGTCGCAAACGGTGACGGCGATCTTGTCGCCGGCCGAGGCCACGCTGACGGCGATGCGGCCCGGGCGCCTGCCTGCCGCCGCGATCGACTCGATGGCGTTGGTCAGCAGATTGCCCACCACTTGGGAGCACAGCAGCCGGTTCGCCCGCACCATCACGCCGCGCGCCGGCAGCACGAGGTCCACTTCGCCCCAGGGCGCAAAGCGCGCCGCGGCGGCGTTGGCGGCGATCACCTCGGCGATGTCAAAGGTTTCTACCGGTATCTGCTTCTGGGCAGCGCCATTCTGCGTGCGCAGAATGGCCAGCGCTTCCGCCAGCGAGTCCTTGGCGGTCAGCAGCGCGTCGCGGCGCGCCACAGCGTGCTTCAGCACGTCCTGCACGGCCACCCGCAAGAACATAGAGAGCTGTGTCCGGCGGACCGGCGCTGTCTCAGCCGACGCAAGCTCGGCAATGGCTTTCTCGACGTCCTCGACTTTGGCGCTGCTTTGCAGCGACAGCGCCTTGGAGATAATCGCGCCGACCGGGGTCAGCGAGTTCTTGACGTTGTGCAGCGCGCCAGCCGCCGACTCGCTCTTGCCGAGCTCGAAAGACTGCACCTCCAGCCGTTCGCGGAGCGCTGCGAGTTCGCTCATCATGGCGTTGAAGCTGCGCGCGAGCGAGCCCACCTCGTCGGCGTTGGCATCCTCTGGCAACGGCGCCAAGGCGCCATCCGCCGCGACCCGGTGCATGTGGGCGTCGATCGCCGTCAGGCGGCGCACCACCATCGCACGCACCATCAAGAAGACCCACACCAAGGCCGCCAGCAACACGAGCGCGCTGAAGACGAGGGTATTCATGATCGTGCTGGCGCCGAGCTGGTAGACATCGCGCGGCATGTCGAACGCCAAGTGCGCAACGGGCGCGCCGTCGGCGCCGGCGATGGGCGCGACCACGCGCCAGGCGTCGGGCGAAGGCGTCATCGACGACGACGCGGCGACGGGCGCCACGGTCACCGATGTCTGCAAGGCCTCACTTGCGGCGGCGTCGCCGAGTTCGGTGGCGGTGACGATGAACCCTCGCGGCTCGCCGCTGCCGTCACTGCGGTGAATCTGCGCGCCGCCGACGGCCAGCACCCGCCCATCCAGCACCACGTACGTTGAAAAGGACGGCGCGCGCTGCGCAAGCGCCACCATGGCATCGCTCGTGACCAGACGTTCGAACACTGCCGCGCGCTGCGCCTGCTCTTCTTCCGCCTCGATGTCCGCGTAGATTGCGTGCAGCGCTTCGCCTTCGAACGTGACGTAGGCGCGCGCGTTCACGCCGAGATTCACGAGCGCCAGGACCGTGGCGGTTTCCGCCTCGAACGCCGGATCGGCGGTACGCATGTACTCGTAGCTGTCGTCCCAAACCGCGTAGTCGAGGCTGTTGCTTTCGACCGCCGTCAGAGCCCCCTGCAGCAGGGTTTCGGCGCGCCCCACTTGCTGCTGAAGCGCTTCCCGCTCCAGCCGCTCGAACGCCGGGCGGATGCTGGCGTTCAACACCAAGCCCACCAGCAGGAAACCGATGGCGCCGAGCGCAACCAACGCAATGTTGAGTTTGGAGGCGATCTTGAGTTGGCGCCACTCGGCCGCCAGCCGCGCGGCGCACGCGCCCACAACGTTCCGCATCGGGCTCACCGCGTTTGCCGAGCCGCTGGCGCGGCGGGCGCATTGTCTTGGCTCAGCTTCTCCATCGCGCCCGCTTCGTCGGTCGGATGGCCAAAGAAGAAGCCCTGCATGTGCGAACAGCCGGCCAGCCTGAGCGCCTGGTGCTGAAACTGATCCTCGACGCCCTCAGCGACGACGCCGAGGCCGATCGAGCGGGCGAGTTGCGTGATGGAGGCCACGATCGCCGTCGCGTTGGTCTCTTTGCCGAGCGAGACGACGAACGAGCGGTCCACCTTGATGCAGCTGATGTCAAAGTTCTTGAGGTTGAACAGGCTCGAATAGCCGGTGCCGAAATCGTCGAGCGCGACGCGGAACCCGAGTTTGCGCGTCTCGGCGATGACTTCGGCTGCGCGCTCTACGTCTTCGAACAGCGCCGTCTCGGTGATTTCCACCTGCACGCGTTCCGGCGTCAGCCCCGCTGCAGCGACGGCCCGCTGCAGGCGCGCCGCGAACTCTGGGCGATGAAACTGGCGCGGCGAGAAATTGATCGACACGTACTGGTTAGGCCAAGCTTTGCAGGCCTCAAGGGCGCGGGCGACGACCCAGTCGCTCAAGTCGTGAATGAGCGCGCCTTCCTCCGCAATCGGCACGAACAGCGACGGCGGCACCGAGCCGTGCGTTGCGCTCTCCCACCGCACCAGCGCCTCGAACCCGACAGTGGCGAGCGTCTCCTGCTCGATGATCGGCTGGAAGACCAGGCTGAGTTCGTTGTTTGGCGATGGCCGCGCGCAGGCCGTTCTCGATCAGCAGCCTGAAGCGCGCGCTTTCGTCGAGGCTCTGGTCGAAGAGCCGCGCACAACCGCGGCCTGCGTTCTTGGCCGCATAAAGCGCAAGATCGGCGCGGCGCACCAGATCGAGCGCATCGACGCTTTCCCCGCCCTGGCACACCACGACGCCGATCGAAGCGCCGACCTGCACCGAGTGGCCGAAAATCTCGCGCGCCTGGGTGCAGGCGTCGACGAGCGCGTCGCACGCGGCCAGCGCGCGCGCGGCGTCGCCCTCGGGCAGAATGATGCCGAACTCATCCCCGCCCATGCGTGCGGCGATGGAGCCCACCGGCAACAGCTCGTTGATGCCGCGCCAGATCGAGCGGACCAGATCGTCGCCGGCGGCGTGGCCGAGATTGTCGTTCACGGCCTTGAAGCGGTCGAGATCGAGGATGGCCACCGCGAACGGTCCGGCTTTGGCGTGAATCTTGTTGGTGAGATCGCGGAAGAACGCGGCCCGGTTCGGCGCCCCAGTCAGAGCGTCGTGGAACGCCGCGTGGCGCACGCGCGCTTCGCTGGCGGCCAGCTCCTGGTTGGTCTGCTCCAGCAGCGCGACCTTGTCGGCAAGCTCGGCGTGCGCGGCCTTGAGCGCGCGCTCGGTCTTCCATTTCTCAGACAACGCCCGCGCGAGCTGGAGGATTTCCTCGATTTCGAAGGGCTTAGCCAAATAGTAAAGCTTGTGCACCGGGCCCGCGACAGCGGCCACATCCACCGGGCTGCTGTCGGAATACCCCGTCACCATGACGATATGGACGTCGGCATCGAGCGCGCGAATGCGCCGCGCGGTCTCTTTGCCGTCGATGCCGGCGGCATGCGCATGTCGAGGAAGACCACCTGGAACGGCGATCCCTCCGCGACACTCTGCGCGATCGCGGCGGCGGCCGCCTCGCCCTGCTCGACATAGGTTACGTCGAAACTTACCGCTTCGGCCTGTGCGGGCGCCTCTGCGCCGCCCGAGAACAGCGACGCGGCCAGCGCGCTTAAGTCGCTCTCCGCTTTGTCTTCGCTGGAAAACGCCATCCGATAGGCGCTGAGCACGCCCGCGTCGTCATCCGCCACCAGAATGCGCATGAAAAATTCTTCTTCGGCTGCAATCTGGGCATCATTGCACGCTAGTGACTGAACTATCGTAAACGCGGCGCGCGAGACGCGCGTAACCTCCCGCTAACCAAAGTGCGCAAACCGGGCCTAGTGTTGGTGCTGCGGCGTACTTGGATCGTCGGCGCGCATCGCAGCGCAGTGGCGCATCATCTCTTCGTGCGTCATGCCGCCATGCGCCGCGGGATCGTGCTCGGCCGCGTCATGCGCGCCCTGGGCCTGATGCTGCTCCATCTCTTGGCAGTGGCGCATCATCTCGTCGTGGCTCATGGCGCCATGCTGCATGCCATGGGCGCACCCGCCCAGGATCCCGCCGAACGCAAGCAGACAAACAAGGTGTATTCGCATGGAAGCCTCCTCTGGTTACCTCTGGCGCGGCCGCTGGCGCAGCATGCGTGTCCCGCCCGCCGCGGCGCCATGATTGTAGCCGGTCCGGCCGCTCCTCGCTTGCGCGCGCGCAACCCGCGGTTCCGCGCGCTGACAATACTCTTTGACCTTGCCACATCCTGCGCGTGCAAAGAGCGGGGCGCGGCAGTCGGCCGCGCCGCCCCGCGTGACGATTTGTTGGCGGATCGCGTACTAAGCCAGGACAGGCGGACTCTGACGGCAAGACCGAATGCGATCCTTCACCTTCCTTGGCTCTCTCGTGGCGCTGGCCGCGGCCGCCGCGCCGGCGCTGGCCGATGAATACAGCCTCGTCATCGACGACGCCGAAATCCGCATAGCCGGCCGCACCGCCGAGGGCATGATGGTCAACGGCCAGGTTCCGGGCCCGTTGCTGCGTTTCCGCGAGGGCGAGGATGTCGTCATCCACGTCCGCAACGAGTCCGACGAGCCGACTTCGGTGCATTGGCACGGCCTGATCCTGCCGGGCGAGATGGACGGCGTGCCCGGCTTCAACGGCTTTCCCGGCATCGCCCCTGGCGCGAGCTTCACCTACCGCTTCACCGTCCGCCAAAACGGCACGTACTGGTATCACTCGCACTCAGGCTTCCAGGAGCAATCCGGCGTCTATGGCCCGCTGATCATCGATCCAGCGGCGCCCGAGTCCGATCCGCCGGATCGCGACTACGTCGTGTTCCTGTCCGACTTCACGTCGGAAGACCCCGCGCGCATCCTCAACAACCTCAAGGTCGATCCCGGCTACTACAATTCCAATCACCGCACCCTCGGCGACTTCTTCCGCGACGCGCGCACGTTCGGCTTCGGCGCAGCACTCAGGGACCGCCTGGCGTGGGGGCAGATGCGGATGGACCCCACCGACATCGCCGATGTCGCCAACTACACCTTCTTGCTGAACGGCCGCGCCGCGGCGGAGAACGAGACCTTCCTGTTCCAGCCCGGCGAACGCGTGCGCCTGCGCGTCATCAACGGCTCGGCGATGACGTATTTCGATCTGCGCATTCCCGGCCTGAAGCTCACGGTCGTCGCCGCTGACGGGCGCGCGGTCGAGCCGGTCGACGTGGACGAGCTGCGCGTGGCCGTCGCCGAGACCTACGACATCATCGTCGAGCCCGAAGACGAGGCCGCCTACACGATCTTCGCGGAGTCGATCGACCGCAGCGGCTACGCGCGCGCCACGCTGGCGCCGCGCGCGGGCATGCAAGGGGCGATCCCCGCCATGCGCCCGCGCGCGATCCTCACCATGGCCGACATGGGCATGGACCACGGCCAAGGCGCCGGCGATCCGGCGCAAACGGACCATGGCGCGATGGACCACGGCCAGATGGACCACGGCGCGCATCAGGCCATGGGGCACGATATGGACGCCGGCCTCGGTGGCGACGGCGGCGTGGACGGTTCGGGGCGCCCGTACGGCTGGGGATCGGAGTTTCCTTCCGACGCGCGCGTGCTCTCCTACGCCGACCTCGCCGCCGCTGCGCCGCAGGCCGACACGCGCGCACCCGAGCGCAACATCGTCGTGCGCCTGACCGGAAGCATGGAGCGCTACATCTGGACCATCAACGGCGAGCGCATGGAAGACGCCGAGCCGATCGTTCTGCGTTACGGCGAGCGCGCGCGCCTCGTCTTCATCAACGAAACCATGATGGCGCATCCGATGCACCTGCACGGCATGTTCGTGCAGTTGGAAAATGGCCAGCCGGCGGCGCGCCTCCCCGACAAGCACATTGTCTCGGTCGCGCCCGGGCAGACCTACGCCGCGCTGATCACCGCCGATCAGCCCGGCGAGTGGGCGTTCCACTGCCATCTGCTGTTCCACATGCAAAGCGGCATGATGCGGCGCGTGGTAGTGGCGCGCACGGGCGAACCCGTTCCAAGCGCCGATCACAGGGGCCATTGATGCGCACCGCGCTCGCAGCGATCGGATTCAGTCTCAGCGTTGCCGCCCCGGCGGCTGCGATGGACGACGCCATGACTTTCCACATGGTGCGCGGCGAGATCGACGGCGCGCGCGTCGACGGCGAGGACGCGCTCACCTGGGAGGGCGACGCCTGGATCGGCGGCGACGTCAACAAATTCTGGTTCAAGAGCGAAGCCGAAATCGTCGACGGGCGCGCCGAGAGCGCCGAAGTGCAGGCGCTCTGGAGCCGCAACGTCGCCGACTTCTGGGATCTGCAGGCCGGCGTCCGCGTCGATCTCGAGCCGGACGCCGCCACCTATCTCGTGATCGGGCTGCAGGGCCTGGCGCCCTACCGCTTCGAGACCGAAGCGACGTCGTTCCTCAGCGACGAGGGCGAGGTCAGCGTCCGCTTCCGCCAAAGCCTCGACCTGCATCTCACGCAGCGGCTGATCGCCGAGCCGCATCTCGAGATCAACGCGTTCGCGCAGGACGATGCGCCGCGCAATATCGGCGCGGGGCTTGCCGATGTGGAGGCGGGCGTGCAAATCCGCTACGAGATCACGCGCAAGTTCGCGCCCTACCTCGATCTGGTCTGGGAGCGCGCGCTGGGCGAGACCGCATCGCTGATCCGCGCCGATGGCGGCGACGTGGAGTCCGCCGCCGTCCGCGCCGGCATCCGGTTTTGGTTCTAATGACGTTGGAGGCTTTGATGAGACGCTTGTTGTTTGCTGCAGCGCTCGCGCTTGCCCCGGCCGGCGCCGCTTGGGCGGATCACAATCACGGGCATGGCCAGGACCACGGCGGCCACGACGCGGCGCAAGACGGCATGCTCGCCGCCTCCACGCCCGCCGACGGCGCCATCGTCGCAACGGCGCCGCGGGCGCTGGCGCTGACCTTCGCCCATCCTGTGGTTCTGCAAACCGTCGCCGTCACCGGCCCCAATGGACCGGTGCAGGCGAGCTTCCGCCGGCCGAACGCGGCGACGCTCTCCTATTCCATCGCGCTGCCGGCGCTTGGCGCGGGCGTCTACGAAGCGCGCTGGACCGCGTCCGGCCAAGGTCACGCCATGAGCGGGGTCGTGCGCTTCACAGTGCAATAGCCGGCGCGCGCGTTGGGAGGGGGAGATGGCGATCGCACGCATCGCGTCGTTCGTGCACAAGTGGCTCGCGCTGCTGGTCGGCGTGCAGATCGTGTTCTGGGCCGTGAGCGGGCTCTTCTTCACGCTCTTCCCGATCGAGCAGATCCGCAGCGAGCATCTGATCCGCCCCGCGGCGCCGCAGGCGATCGACCCGGCCATGCTGGCGCCCATGGGCGCCATTCGCAGTCCAGACGGCGCCTTGCCGACGCGTCTCATTGTCGAGCGGCGCGCGAGCGGGCCCGTCGTTGTGGCGGAGTTTGCGGACGCTCCCCCCGCACTGTTCGACGCCGGCACGCTCGAACGGCTCTCGCCGCTGACCCCCGCGGACGCCAGCGCGATCGCCCGCACGCACGTGACGCTCGCCGCCGCCCCGCGCGCCGTTGAGCGCGTCACCCAGCCAAGCGCGGAGTACCGCGGCGCCCTGCCCGCCTACCGCGTCCAGTTCGCCGAGGGCGGCTTGTCGGTCTATGTCGCGGAGAACACGGGCGCCGTGACGGCGCGCCGCTCCGACCTCTGGCGGCTCTACGACACGCTGTGGGCGCTGCACATCATGGACTGGCGCAACCACGAGAATTTCAACCACCCGCTGATCGTCGCCGTCGCCGCCATCACGCTCGTGTCGGTGATCGCCGGCGTCGTCCTCCTCCCCTTCCGCCTCCGCCTCGGCCGCAAACGCACAAAGGCCTAGCGCCGCGCTACGCGGCAGTGGCCATTGGACAGGCCGGATTTCATGCTGCACCATTGCGCGTCGCCTGGGGCGGAGGGTCGTTATGAGAGCCGTAGTCGCGTTGATCCTGCTGGGCGCCGCCGCCTGTGCTCCAGCCGCGCCGCCCGCCCCCACCGGCAGCGCCGACGCCCCTGCCTTCACGGCCGGCGATCCGCCGGCGACGCCGGGGGCGATCGCCACCGGCGCCGGCGCGCTGGGGTCCGGGTGCGCGCCCAACGCCGGCGCGTTGCCGGACGGCGCCTGGTTTGGCTACGCGACGCGGTGGGACGCAGCGGGGCTCGATTTCGATCTCGCGTGCTTCTACACGGGCGATGCAGCCGTCGCGCAAGCCGCCGCGCACAACGATGAATCGCCGCCGCCGAACGACTATTATCTCGTCAACGACGCGACGACGATCCGCCGCCTGGAGGTCGCCGCGGACGTCACCGCCTACCGGTTGTCGACGGCGAACAGCGTCGATCTGGAGCGCACGACCTACGCCGGCCTCATCGCCGACCCCGGTTCAGCGCGCGCGTTTTGCCCGGGTGAAGGATGCGCGATCTGGGTGTTCGTCAACGACGGCCGCGTGACCGAGCTGATGCTGCAATTCCTCCCCTAAACGGGCGCGTCCGCTGGCGGAGACGCAGTCCGTCAATGATGCCGAGCAAGGCGCTCGCGGCAAAGGCTTTTGTGCCACTGTCGCGGGCGCGCCCGTGTCATTTGCACGCGCTTTGAACACTCGGCTGTGCGGTCACCCCCTGTGAGTAGAATTCGCAGAAATTCGCGTGCAAGCAGCCGCGCCGTTCCTCGCGGCGAGCCGTTGCAGGTTTTGACCCACCCCCTACCCCGGTTCACTCGGGCGCCGCGGCCATTGCGAACGCGCCGTCGCGAGACTTCGCCCCCGGATGCGTTGCGCGATGCACTGCGGCCAGCGGCAAGAGCAGTCCTCCGCGCTTAGTTCTGCATATTCCGGCAAACCTCGTCCGGCCCTTCGGGAGTGCGACGCCACCTGGAGGCATTGATCCCGTGGAGAAGCGTGACACCCCGTCCGCATCGTTCCGAAACTCCGGCAAACAAATCGCGATCCCGACCGTTTGAGTCTCGACCACGAGCCGCCGTCTCCGAACGGTCGGCCTCCAGGGGGAGTTGCACGGCCATCCCCGCAGCAGCCCGACACTGTTGGTTTGCCTACCTCGACGGATCGAGCGCGCGGGCCATGCGGGTGTCGCGCATCTGGGTGCTGATAAACGCCTTGAGGAAGCCGAGCTTCGGATCGGGGCGTTGGCCCGCGACGATCCGCATGATCTGTTCGTTGTACCAAGTGGCGCCGCCGGCGCCGGTCAGCGTGCGGATCAGCTTGACCGGCGACTTGGGCCCGAGAATGCCGGGCCCAAAGCGCAGCTCCGGTTGCGAAAGATCAACCGGGTCGCCACGCAGCAGCTGCGCCGGCGCTTCTGGCGCGAGACAAAGCGGCCGCGCGAGGCCGACGAGATCGAAGCCGTCATTGGTGATGGCATCCGCCATGCCCTGTGCCGTGCGAAAGCCGCCGGTGACCATCAATTTCGCGCGCTTCAGGTGCTTGCGCATCTCCGGCCCAAAACGCGCGAAGTAAGACTCGCGCGCGCGTGACGCCTTGCTGACATAGGGGTCGTGAGCGGCTTCGCCCGCGCCTTCGACGTTCGCCATCTTCGGCTGTTCGTAGGTGCCGCCGGAAATCTCGATCATGTCGATGCTGGCCTCATCGAGCCAACCGGCGACGATCTGGCTGTCTTCGAAGCTAAAGCCGCCGCGCTGAAAGTCGGCGGAGTTGAGCTTGATGCCGATCGGAAAGTCCGCGCCGACTTTTGCCCGCATAGCCTTGACGGTCTCAAGCACGAAGCGCGCGCGCTGGGCGAGATCGCCGCCCCACTCATCGTCGCGGCGGTTGGAAAGCGGCGAAAGGAACTGCGAGAACAGATAGCCGTGCGCGCCATGCAGCTGCACACCGTCGAAGCCGGTTTCGCGCGCCACCGCCGCCGCATCGGCAAAGCGCTGGATCAGCTCCACGATTTCGTCATGCGTCAGCGCGACCGGTGTACCGAACTTGATGCCGGGAATGGACAGCGCGATCGCCGACGGCGCTCTGGGCGTTGAATTGACGAACCGATGGGTCTGCCGCCCCGCGTGCGCCAGCTGCATCCAAACATGATTGCCATGCGCCTTTGCAGCGGCCGACCAGTTGCGCAACGCGGTCAGTTGCTCGGCGCTCTGTTTGCCCTGAATGACGACATTGCCCGCGTGCTCGAGGTTGCGATAATCGACCTGCACATTGCCGGTGAGCATCATGCCCGGGCCGTTCTTCGCCCAAGCGCGATAAAGCGTGGCGTGCGCGGGCGTCGCCCGGTTGCGATTGTCCGCCAACAGCTCCGTCATCGCGGCTTTGACGAGGCGATTGGGCAGCACCTCGCCGCAGGGCAAGGTGACAGGCGCGCTGAGCGTGGTTGCGGGTGTCGTCATGAGAGGTCGTTCCGTTCTGCGGGGGCTAGTTCGAGATGGCCACGGCCTTCGCGGCGAATTGCTTCTTCTCGATGATGTCGAGCATGAAGCCTGCGGCGTCAGCGGTCGTGATCGTGAAGCCGGTGTTCCGACCCTCTGCCGATACCTTCAGCTTGCCGCGTGCGGGCTTTTCGGTGAGCGCGGCGAGGCGCACGGCGGTCCAGTCCAAGCCCGACGCGCGCAAGATCGCTTCCATCTTGATCTTCGCCTCCAGGATCGGGAGCAGTTTGCGGGCAAAGAGCGGCGCCAGCACCCAACGAAGGAACAGCGCGCCCGATCCCGGAACACCGACATTGCTCGCGCAGACAAGGCGCCGCATCCCCTGCGCTCTCATATCTTCCACGATCAGCCGTGTCGCGTCGGGCACGAGATCGTTTGGCTTGCCGTCGCCCATGCCGCCAACGCCCAGGCACTGAATGACCGCATCGGCGCCCCTTATCGTGTCACCAATGGCTTTCGGGTCCCGCGCATCCCCGACGACGACGCGCGCGCCGGAGCCTGCCGCGGGTTCCGACCTGACCAGAATCGTCGCCTCATGCCCGCGCGCCAGCGCCCCGGCCAGTACGGCTTTGCCCATCTTGCCGGTCGAACCGAATAGAGCGAGTTTCACGATGATGACGCCTCCCTGTGCAAGCCTGTAGATACTGCTTGGTATCTGAGTGTCAATTGGTACTCTAAACCCCTTCCTGACATTCAGCCTGCGCGATCTGAGAGTGCCAACATGCGACCCGCACGTCTGACCCGCGCCGAACAACAGGCGCAGACCCGCGAGCGCCTCTTGTCAGCGGCCGAGCGCGTGCTCGCGCGCCATGGCTACGGCGGCGCGTCGATCGATCTGATCTCGGCGGACGCCGGCTATTCGAAGGGCGCGATCTATTCGAACTTCGAGGGCAAAGAGGCGATCTTCCTGGAACTAACGCGCATCTACATGGCGCGCGCCATGGCGGACCTGGAGCAAGCCCTCGATGTCGCCCCTGAGAAACTGTCTGCGGCGTTAAGCCAATGGCTGGCCGCCTATCAGACAGACAACGATTGCCTGCTGCTGGTCACCGAACTCCAGCTGCAAGCCAGACGAAACCCGGCATTTGCGGCCCGCTATTATGCGCTGCAAGACGAGCAAACGCGCTCATTGGCGAACAGCCTCAGGCGCTTCTTCAAGGCATCTGGCGCGCCAATACCGATGAACGCCATCGACCTGGCCGGCGCCCTCATCGCTGTGGCGCATGGGCTCAGCCTTCAACGTCCACCGAGCGAGTCGGACGCACCAGGAAGAGTTATCAAGACAATGATGAAACTGCTGGCGCAGCAAGGTCGAAGGACAGGTTAGGCCAACGAACCTAGTTCGCATTATTGTGGCTGCGAGGCCGAACAACGCCCCTCACCTGCCGTTCGACCGAGCGCGTCATCCCAGGAGCAGTCATTGGCTTCTGCCCGCCGCATAACAGACATTCGGGCGTCACAGCCGACCGGCAAGAGATCGCCGAAAACAGTCATCGCGGCAGGGAGTCAGCGGTTGCCTGACCAATGAGAAGTCAGCACGGTCGCGAACAGATCTGCTCGCTCGTGGCACGCCCAATGGCCCGCTCCCCTCGCGATGTGAATGGGCACGTTACGATCGCGCGAGAAGCGCTCCGCCACTGAAAGATCGACGAACGGGTCGGCCTCACCCCAGAAGAGCTTTCCCCGCGAGGGCAACTTCACGAGATCGTCGATCCAATCGCCTCGAAACCGCAGCCCGTCCGCCGACCGGTAAAGCTTCAAGATAGACTGTCGCATCGTCTTGTCGACGTGCTCCACTTCTTCCTTGGCGAGGGAAGCCGGCATGCCGCCAGAGATGAGGCCCTGCTCAAGTCTAGACTTGTCTCGCATTGCCAGCATCGTGAGCTCACCGAGCAACGGCGTCGCCCATACGCGAGCCGTGCGATGGCCTCTGTAACCCGCATCGATCACTGCGTTGGTTACACACCAGCTAGACACTAAGTCTGGGCGCAGACTCGCGGCGCGCAAAACCAAAAGCGCGCCCCAGTCATGACCCACAAGGTCAACGGGCCCGCCCAAGTTTTCCAACTCGCCAACTAGCCACGCGACATACGCATCCTTGGATCTGCTGAACCCATCTGGGATCGCTGTTCCAAAGCCAGGCAACGCTGGTGCGGAGAACGCGCTCGCTTGGAGACCAAGCTCAGCAATCAGTGGACGCCATAGCGCCGGCGTATCTGGAACGCCGTGGACGAACACTATCATCGCTGCTTATCTCCAAGTCGTGTGGGGTTTTCGACACCCTTGATCGCCTTGATGTACGGCTGACGCGCGCCACTCCAGTCACTCGCACTGATCCAACTGAACGGCTCACATTCGCCGATTCCGGCCATTGAGATGATGCATGGATGCGACGCAACATGAAACCAGACAAGCCAGCCATCCGTACCTCAGGGTATGATGATCTCACGCCGCGCCTTCTTCCTCACCGCCGCCGCACTGCCAATGGCCGCCTGCGCCGCGGAGGCGCAGCAAATCCCGACCGCCGCCAACGAAGCGCGGTACGCCAACGATCCAGTTCGTCGCATCACCGAGGCACAGTGGCGTGCGCGCCTTGAACCGCAGGCATTCCGCGTGCTTCGCCAAGAAGCCACCGAGCGCGCCGGCACGAGCCCGCTCGACGACGAGCGCCGGCGCGGGACCTTCATTTGCGCCGGATGCGAGCTTGAGCTGTTCCGCTCCGAGTGGAAGTTCAATTCCGGCACCGGCTGGCCGAGTTTCTTCCGCGTGAACGAGGCGAACATCGGGACGAAGCAGGACATGCTCCTCTTCACGCCGCGTACGGAATATCATTGCGCGCGATGCCTTGGGCACCAGGGGCACGTGTTCGAAGATGGCCCCCGGCCTACCGGCCTACGCTATTGCAACAACGGCGCTGCGCTTCGGTTCGTGCCAGCTTAATTTCTCGTGAGTGGCCATATCGCCACTGTAACCGCGAGCACGCTTGCGAGGCCCAACGTACTTGGCGTCCGATATTGCTACATTCCGCGGGACGCTAGCGCCCGACACGACGCCCCGGCTAAGAACTGCGCGCGATCTGGAGAACCGAGGGTGACCATGACCAGCGCAACCTCACTTGAACCCTTGGCGGATTATCGCCGCTACGCGCCTGCCGGGATGAGCGAAAGGGCCCGCGCATTTCACACAAACATCGCTCGTCGGCGGACAGTTCGCGACTTCGATAGCACCCCAGTCCCTCGCGACGTGCTTGAGCAATGCCTGCTGACCGCAGGCACTGCGCCGTCTGGGGCCAACCAACAACCATGGTTCTTCACCGTCATCACCGACCCCTCAGTCAAACGGAACATTCGCGAAGCAGCCGAGACCGAGGAACGCGAATTTTATGCTGAACGTGCACCGCAAGAATGGCTTGAGGCATTGGCGCCGCTTGGCACCGCCCCAAACAAACCCTTTATCGAAGACGCGCCAGCACTGATCGCGATCTTCGCTCAAAAATACGGCGTTCGCGCAGACGGCAGCCGATTTAGTCATTACTACGTGCCGGAATCCGTGGGCATCGCGACAGGCTTCTTGATCGCAGCGCTCCATGAAGCGGGTCTTGCCACGCTCACACATACTCCCAATCCCATGGGGTTTCTCAACACGATATGCGGCCGGCCAAAGTCGGAAAAACCTGTCGTCCTCCTGGTCGTCGGATATCCCAAGGCAGGCTGCCAAGTACCTGTCCATGGCGGCGTCAAGAAACCTCTCGCTGAGATATCATCCTGGCTGTGAGCGCGTCCGCTGCTGGAATCTTCTCCGGTGCGATGGCGGTGTCATCAGTCTTCGGAGCGGACCGGTTGGAGGAGCATCCGCGCCAAGTGCAAATCCGCAGGGTCGCGGAATTTCTCAATACCAATGATCATTCGATCGTGGCCATCGGCAGGCTGAGTGCGGTAGGTGCGAAATACCCAGTCCCACCACGGCAAACTGAAGCCGAAATTGCTGTCCGTTTCCTCACGACGCACTGAGTGATGCACGCGGTGCATGTCGGGCGTCACGACAACCAATCGCACGATCCGATCGAGCGGCTGCGGCAACTTGATGTTTGCATGATTGAACATCGTTGTCGCATTGAGCAGCACTTCGAACACCAAAACAGCGACCGCAGGCGCGCCTAGCGCCGTGACCGCGCCAATCTTGATCAACATCGACAACACGATTTCTATCGGGTGGAATCGCACGCCCGTCGTCACGTCGAATTCAAGATCGGCGTGATGAACGCGATGGAGACGCCAGAGAAGCGGCACAGCGTGAAAAAGCCGATGCTGCAGGTAGATCACAAGGTCTAGGACGATCACCGACACGATTATCGCGACCGCTTCCGGCGCGTTGATCATCTGAAAAAGCCCCAAACCATGGGCTTCAGAAAAGATCGCAGCGCCGACTGCCGCAGCTGGAAAAAGGATGCGGAGCGCCACTGTGTTGATGACCGAGAGCCCGAGATTGCCGGGCCAACGCCGCAGCCTTGAGATCGCCTGCGGGCGCCTAGGGGCCGCGAGCTCCCAGACACCCATTACCAAGAACACGCCAAAAAAAGCGCCGAAACGAATGAAGGGTTCGCTGAAAGTCAGCGCCTGCCCCATCACTCGAATGCGCTTTGGAACGCCCGCACGCGCTTGGCGTTGGCGCCAAGATCGGAAACGCCCACGCGCGAAGTCGAGCGCACATCAATACGCGATCCGCCCTCCGCTGGGGAAACCTGCACGACCACGTCATCGACAAAGCCGAACCACAGGGAGCGAGCGCTGGCTTCGATGCGGCCGTTCTGCGGATCGGTCGCGTCGATGCTCCAACCTTCGGCGCGCGCCGCCGCCAGCGCCGTCTCGAACGCCTGGGACGGTGCTTGCGCACTCAAGATGGGTTGGATGTCCGGATAGGCGCTTAGTTGTAGCGCGCGCGCCGACTGACCAGCGGCGGGCCCGAAGCGATCATCGTCGGGCACGCGTGGGTCGGCCTCGACCGCATTGGCGCCTGGCACAGCGGCGCGCAACGCCATCACGCGGTCTGAAAACATGAGCGGCGCATCGGCATCAGAAACGATGTCGTGAATGGGCGGAATGGAAGCCGCTTCACTGCGCACGTAGCCAGCATAACCGAGCGCCAGAACCGGTATGACAAGTGCTAGCGCAGCCTTGCCCAAACCAGCCCTTGGTTTAACCAGCAGCGCGAGGAGAAGTGCCATCACCGCAAGTCCCGCCGCCGCCATCAGCAAGAGCGGCCCATAGCCAAGTGTAAGCGTGCCGAAACCGAAACGCCAATCGATCAAGCCGAAACGCGTGGCGAGCGCCGCTGCAGCAAAATAGAGCGGCAGCGCTAACGATAGGACGAACGCTGCTGCGACAACAAAAGCTCGAATCCCACTCATGCGCCTTGCCCTCTCGTCATCCGTTGGCGCCAGCGCCGATAGCTGGCCCCATCATCAACGTCTTCCAACTCACGAAGCATCATAATCCGCCTACCGGCCAGATTGATCACCGTATCGGCACGCGTATGCGGCGTCGACCATCGAACACCCATAAAGGGTAAGTGCTGGCGCTGGCTTTGGGTAAAGCCAATCAGCCAAAAGCCGCCATCGAGCGCTGGGCCGAGAATAGCGTCGTTTGTTTCCAGCGCTTCGAAAGCCGCTTGGATATCCGCCGACGCGACCTCTGGCGTGTCGCTGCCTATGAACACAAGCGGCCCCGGCGCCATTCGTTCCGACAGACGCGTCATGCGCTGGCCAAGGTCACCCTCTCCCTGACCGACTACGAAATCAGCGCCGAGAGACTGCACAGGCTCATCCGGCGTGATCGCCAGGCAAAGCTGCCAACGCGCGTCTGCGCCTAAACGCTGCAAAAGCCGCCCGACTGCTACGCGTTGAAAACGGTGCGCGGCACTATCGCCGATATCAGCGGCCAAACGGCGTTTGCCCTGGCCAAGAATTGGCTGCCGCGCCATCAGCACAAGAATACGATCACCGCCCATAAAGACGTGCAATCCGTTCGATCGGCGCGCCAGCGCTGAACAGTGTTAGGCAAACGACATTGCGCGCGCTGCGCATGAGCCAACCATCTTCGCGCCAGCGCCGCGCTGAGGTTGTTGCGGCGCAAGCAAGCGTCCGCAACCGGCGCCTGCCGATGCGGCGCACGAAGTCCACGTCTTCCATAAGCGCCAGCGGTCGAAATCCACCCAGTGCAGCGTAGAGGCTTCGATGGATCAAAAGACCTTGATCCCCGTAGGGCAGCGCGAACAGAGAAACCCGCAACGCCACCAGCCATTCCAACACGCGCGCTTGCCACGCTGCATCGTCCAGCTTGAAACGGAACACACCAACGTTTGCGGCCGCGTTCGCGTCGCACGCATGCGCCTCGACATGGGCCCGCCAATCAGCCGCCAGGATGGTATCGGCGTGCAAGAAGAGCAGCCAGTCTTGGCTCGCCATATCGGCGCCCGCGCGCATCTGCTGACCGCGCCCGCGTGTACTTTCCTGAACGCGCGCACCGGCCGAGCGGGCCAAGCGAACAGTCGCATCTTCAGAGCCGCCATCGATAACGATGATCTCCTCGGCCTCCGCAACGGAACGCAAGGTCGCAACGAGGCCCTCTTCGGCGTTCAGCGTCGGAATGATAACCGCAATACCCATGGAGGCTACATGATGGTGAGCGTTTGGGGTTGGCAAGTGCTGCAGATACTGCGACCGGTGCACACAATTTGTAACCGCGTTGCCGTGTGCGCGTACCCAAGGTGGGCGCTCATGCCCAATGCGGGCACGGGAGGATGAAGCATGGCCGACGTCGAACAAGCGCCGCCGCCCGCTCGGCGCGGCATTTGGGGCAGGCTCGCGCTGGTTGCCGTGCTCGCTTTAGGTCTCTTTGCGGCGTGGCGTTTGGGTGTCTTTGACTATCTCAACTTCGAGACCCTTCGCGCACAGCGCGAGACGCTGACCACATTCGTCGCGGATAATCAGATTCTCGCCTTCGCCGCCTTCATCGCGATCTATGCGGTGATCACCACACTGGCGTTCCCAGGCGCGTTTTGGATCACAATTTTCGGCGGCTATTTGTTCGGTCTCGTCGGCGGCGCTGTCGCCACCACGATCGGCGCCACTTTGGGCGCGACGGCACTGTTTGTGATCGCGCGTTACCTCCTCGCCGATACATTGCGCGCGCGCGCCGGCCCGTTCTTGAAAAGGCTAGAGGCAGGCTTCAAGGAAAACGCCATCAGCTACCTGCTCACGCTGCGGCTGGTTCCAGTCGTGCCGTTCTTTATCGCCAATGTTGCGCCCGCCTTTCTCGGAGCGCGCTTGAGCAGCTTTGTTTGGACGACCGCCGTCGGCATCATACCTGGCGTCATCGCCTACACGTGGATTGGCGCCGGCCTCGGCGCAGCGTTCGACGCCGGAGAGGCGCCCGATCTTGCAGCGTTCGCGCGAGAATTGGCGCCCGCATTCGTAGCACTCGCGGCGCTCGCAATCGCGCCCGCAATCTACAGCCGCTTCAAACGCCAAAAGGCGGCCAGTTAGGAGTTGAGCTTTTATGGAAAACATAAAGGCGGATATCGCCATCATCGGAGGCGGCTCCGCTGGACTAGTCGCAACCTCCGGCGCCGCGCAGCTTGGCCAAAAGGTCGTGCTGTTCGAAGTCGGTGAAATGGGCGGCGACTGCCTGAACTATGGCTGTGTGCCATCCAAGTCGCTGATTGCAGCAGCGCGTGCAGCCCAGAACGCGCGCACCGCAGGACCGCTAGGTCTCGACATCGCGCCGCCGCATGTCGATTGGTCCCGCGTTAGGGCCCACGTCCACGGCGTGATCGAAACCATTGCGCCAATAGATAGCCAAGACCGTTTCGAGGGTCTCGGCGTCAGGGTCGTGCGCGAACGTGCGCGCTTTGCTGACGCGCGAACGATCGTCTCTGAAAGTGTCCGAGTGCGCGCGCGCCTGATGGTGATCGCCACCGGCGCCCGCGCTGGCGCGCCTGCCATTCCGGGCCTGAGCGAGATCCCCTATCTCACCAACGAGACCATCTTCTCTATCGATGCGTTGCCAACACATCTCATCATCCTTGGCGCAGGCGCTATCGGGCTTGAGCTCGGCCAAGCGTTCGCGCGCCTTGGATCCAAGGTGACGTTGATCGAAGCCGGTGCGCTCTTCGCTGGCAAAGATGAGGAAGCCGCCAAAGTGCTGCGCACAAAGCTGAGCGCAGAGGGCGTGACCTTGCTCGAATCCGCGAAGGCCCAGCGCATCGAAGGCGCAGAGGGCGTCATCGCGGCCGACATCGAAATAGACGGCGCACTCAAACGCATCGAAGGCTCACACGTTCTGGTCGCTGCTGGACGCAAGCCCAACATCGAAGCCCTTGGCCTAGAGGCTGCCGGCGTGGCTTACGACAACCGCGGCGTCACAACTGACGCTCACCTGCGAACCTCCAACGGCCGCGTCTATGCGCTGGGCGACGTCGCCTCACGCGAACAATTTACCCACGCTGCGGGCCTCCACGGATCGCTGTTCGTGCGCAACGCCCTCTTCAAGCTTTCGCCTGGACGCGCCGACGCTGCGCCCATCCCACGCGTCATCTATACCGAGCCCGAGTACGCGGCCGTAGGCCTTTCGGAAGCCGAAGCACGGGAGCGCTGGGGCGACAAGGTGCGGGTGCTCTTTGTTCCGATGCACGACAATGATCGCGCCCAGACTGAGCGCGACACCGAGGGCTTTGCCCGTATCATCGTCCGTAGCAATGGTGAGATTTTGGGCGCGGTGATTGTCGGCGCGCATGCTGGCGAGACTATCGCAACCGTCGCCCTTGCGATCGCCAATAAGCTCAAGATCGCCGCTTTCACCTCGAGCTTCGTGCCCGCCTATCCTACCCGCGCTGAAATCTTGAAGCGCGCCGCAGGACAATTCTACACCGAGAGCCTGTTCTCGCCGCGCACCAAGCTTTTGGTTCGGCTGCTCGCGCAACTGCCTTGAGAGAGATCGATCGCATGACGGCTTGGCGTTTGGGGATCATCGGCGGCTCGGGGCTCTACGACATCGACGCCCTTGAGAATCGCCGCTGGACGCGGATCGCCAGCCCTTGGGGCGAGGCCTCCGACGAGGTGCTGACCGGCACTCTAAATGGCGTGGAGCTGGCGTTTCTGCCGCGGCACGGCCGCGGGCATATGATCCCGCCGTCCGCTATCAACGCCCGCGCCAATATCGATGTGCTCAAGCGCGTAGGCTGCACTGACATCGTCTCTGTGTCCGCCGTGGGGTCGCTGCGAGAGGATCTCCCGCCCGGCGCGCTTGTGCTCGCCGATCAATACATCGACCGCACACGCCAGCGCCCCAGCAGCTTTTTTGGGACCGGACTCGTCGCTCATGTTTCGATGGCCGATCCAGTGTGTCCGCGCCTTTCAGCTTTTGTGCAAAGCGGCGGCGAGCGCGCAGGCGCCGAGATCAAGCCAAGGGCGACCTATCTCGCAATGGAGGGCCCGCAATTTTCAACGCGCGCAGAGAGCCGCCTCTATCGCAGCTGGGGCTGTGACATCATCGGGATGACGGCGATGCCAGAGGCGCGTTTGGCGCGCGAAGCTGAGCTTCCCTACGCCGCTTTATGCATGGTCACCGATTACGATTGCTGGCGTGAAGACAACGCCGATGTCGATGTCGGCGCCATTGTCGCGGTAATGCACGCTAACGTCGCCCGCGCCAGACAAATCCTGGCCGAGCTCACCGCAGTGCTGAGCGGCGTCCCGCGTTCGCCGTCGCCAATCGATACCTGCCTCGACATGGCGCTCATCACCGATCCCGCAAATTGGGATCAAGACTTGGTGCACAAGCTTGACGCAATCTGCGCACGTCGCTTCGCCAAAGCTTAAGCCGAGCAGCTGCCGCCACCGAGCACACAGAACTTGGCGCAATGGGGATGATTAAGCGCAACCGGCGTCAAACTGTCCGAGAGACGCGCGGCTAATTCGAACTCAGGCGCGTAAGGGAGGAGCGTGCAAGCGATCACCGCAGGCGCCTCCGCGCCTTTTCGCTTCACCACCATGCGCGCGCTCGCGCACATCATCGCCGCCGGCGCGACCTTCAAAATGCCCCAGCAGGCGTCGCTGATTTCCGGGACCTCGGCGCTCTCGTCCATCTCAGGAAACAAGACGAGTTGCTCTGCACTGCCTGCATCGATGGGCCAGCCGCGGGCCGCGATCAGGCGCCCAAACCCCGCGCGCATTTCAGCCTCATCGCCGCCCCAAAGAGTGCGCCCCGCCAAAGAGACTTGAAACCCCGCCTGCGCCAGCCAGTCGATCCCTTCCAGCGTCGCGGCGAAACTACCCTGCCCGCGCTCTTCGTCGTGAAGATCGGCCTCATAATGATCGAGACTGACCCGCAGCGCGATCCTCTCGCCATACTCGTCCTTGAGAGCGAGCAATCCATCGCGCATGTGTGGGCGCATCATGGGCCGCATCGCGTTGGTCAAGATCAAAACGCGATGGCCACGCGCGAGCGCCATTTCCGAGAGGCTGATAATCTGCGGATTGAGAAAAGGCTCCCCGCCAGTGAATCCAATCTCGATGGGCTTCCCGACAAGCTGCGCCACCTCATCGAGAAACGGCGCCAAATCGGCTTCGGTGAAATAGACGAGGCTATCGTTAGTCGGCGAGCTCTCAATATAGCAGTGCGTGCAAGTGATGTTGCAGAGCGTGCCGGTATTGATCCAAAGCGTTTTTAGCTCGTCAAACACCACGCGCGCGCGCGGCTCGCCTTGGGCGGTGAGTTTCGGATCACTGAATTTCGTACGCGGCGGATCAGCAACTGTCATGGGCTTCACACGCTCGGCGGAGACGAAAACACGGCATCCTTGACGCGAGCGCTGGCCAAACGCCGTGCCCGGATCGCCGCCAAATCATCCCCCAATTGCGCAGCAAAATACGCATCACAGCCGATGCAGACATTGGCAAAGCTCCGACCCTTAGGGTCCGTCACCGTTGAAGCGTCGCGATACGCCTCGCGGCTCCAGCCGGCGCTTAACCCCATCGCTTCAGGATCACCAGCATTGATCGCTTCAAAGGCGGGGTGACCTTTCAGGCTGTCAAGAATGTCGGTGAGGCGCTCCTCGGCGACGCTGCCCAACGGCGCTTTGGTCTTGAGACAGCACGGATAGACAGAGCCATCCGGTTCGAGCGCAACCTCTGAACCCGCCTGACCGTAGTTCAGAAAGTTCTTTCCACCGCTCCAACGGGCGCAAAAGTTGGTTTCGTATGTCGCCTCAGAGAGGCCATTCGCCCACGCGCGGCCGCGCGGCCAGAGTTCACCAATCCACAAGTCCGGCTGCGCGCCGAAGAATAAAAAGAACGGTCCGCGATCATCATCAGCCGGCCTCGGGGTTGGTGCTTTAAGGCGCGGATCGCGCGCGCCTCCCAGGCCTATTTCCCGCGCACCGAAGGGCGCCATCATCGCGCGCACATCCTCCATCAACGCAAACTTCTTGTCTCCCTCCAGGCCAACGTGAAAGTCGTCAATTGAGGCAATCGCAATCGTGCGCACACCACGCGAGAGCATCCCTTCGATGTGTTCGGAAGTCAGGATGTCGCCTGTGGTCTGGACCGAAATGTGCGGCCCCCGATCGCTCCAACGACGGCCTATCTCTTCGAGAACCGGATAGAAAAGTTCCTCGCGCACGCCGTCGATCAACACCTCGCCACCGGCCAACACCATGAGGGTGCGCTTACGCGCGCCGCTGGCGTTCACAAAGCTCATATCGTCCGGCAGGTTTGCGATGATGTTGCGATAGGCGCTCTGCCCCTCGCCGACGACGCGCTTTAGGTCTTCGCGCACATACGGCCCAAAGCGATCATCGTAGCAGTGCTTGCATCGCCGATGGCACGCCCAGGTCAAAACCCAATAGATCGCTTCCACTGCGCACCTCAAAAAGCTCGCGACCACCAGAATGCCGACAGAATACCGGGTCAAGTGCGCTCAGATGCAGCACGATTGTATCCAAAGGACGCCCTGGTGCGTATCGGAAGCGTGAAGTTGGGAGTCTACTGATGCTTGGCCGCAAACTGCTCGCCGCCGCAATCCTCACATTTGGAATAGCTGGCTGGCCGGTCGCCGCGTACGCCGCGGACACGGCCACTTACGATCGCTTACTCGCGCGATACGTCGTCGCTTCGCCCGACGGGATCAATCGCGTGCGATATGCGGCCTGGGCGTCAAATGCGAGCGATGTCGACGCACTCAATGCCTACGTGGCCTCGCTTGAGCAGGATCGCCCATCGCGCATGACACGCGATGAGCAACTCGCGCATTGGATCAACCTGTACAATGCAGTCACGTTGCAAATCGTCCTTGAGAACTACCCGGTACGATCGATCCGCGACATCCGCAGCCAAACCTTGGACCCGCGCGGCCTGATCGGTCCATGGCGAACGCCGCGCGTCACGGTCGAAGGCCGACGTCTCACCCTGGACCAGATCGAAAACTCAATCCTCCGTCCGGAATTCAACGAGCCCCGAATTCACTACGCCATAAACTGCGCGTCGATAGGGTGTCCCAATCTTGCCGCGCGGGCCTGGCGAGCTGAGACCATGGAGACTGACCTGACCACTGCGGCGCGCGCCTACATCAACCACCCGCGCGGCGTATCGATCGACTCGGAAGGCCGCATCCGCGTCTCGACAATATACCGATGGTTCGCAGCCGATTTCGGGGGCAACGCCGTTGGCGTCCTGGCTCACCTGCGCCGGTACGCTTCGCCGGACCTGCGGGCGCGGCTGGCTCGGGCGACAACGATCTCAAACTACGATTACGACTGGGCTCTGAACGGATCCAACTGAACGGCGCTTTAGGGCCAGACCGGCTCTGATGGCCACAATGTTGCGGACGGCGTGGTCGCTCAATTGCTGCCGCCGGTAATGCTGCGTGCGCTAAGGCCTAGTCTCGCCGTTTGTAGCCGCTGGTAATGCCTGCAGGGTCGGGCGCGAGCTTCAAGCACCGCCATCGTCTGACGGGACGCGTCTGTAACTGGGCCATATTGTTGCGTCCCAGCGATCCATCTCGCCGCCGCACTCAACGCACTCGGCAACGCCCTTGGAAGGCAACGCCGAGCGCACCCAGATCACCTTGTACGCGACACCGCAATGCGCGCACTTCGCACCGCGCTTGAGACTGCATGTCCCACTCCCGGAAGCGAGGTATACGAGCATCGGCGGCGCTTGCTTTGCGCTGCGTCAAATCATCTCCCCCAACTTCCGTTTGGGTTTTGACATGTAGCTACTTCAGTAGATGGTGAGATGGCCTTGGGAGGGGCCACACGATTATGTCCAGATCAATCCTCGCCGCACTCTGCTGCGCCGTGACGCTTGCAGCATGCGTCAGTGCGCCAGCGCCGCAACCGACTGCAACACCGGCAGCCTCCATCACACTCTTCGAAGGCGGCTGCTACTATATGGGCAGTTGCACGACGTATGAGATGACCGTGCAAGCTGATGGCACCTATCGGCTTGATGGCCAAAGCATGACGCGCACCGAAGGCATAAGCGAAGGTCAACTCGATGCTGACGCCTTCGCTGCTGCGGATGACGCCTTGTCCGCTGCTGATTTCGCGTCGCTGCCCGCCGCCATGAACGGCTCTGACCGCGACGTCTGGGACCCCGACGTCTATCCCTGCATGAACCACGCTCCCGGCGTACGCATCACGCGCAGAAGCGCCGATGGCTCAGAGAGAACAGTCTATTGGGACCAAGGCTGCCGCTCCGCACAAATGAGCGCCCTGCTCGACAATCTGCGTACAGCATTTCGTTACGACGATCTGGTCCGGCCCGCCCAATAGTGAGCAGTAGGCCATCGAACGCCGCACAGACGCATCTCGCGACCGGCTAAGTCGCTCCACTCGCGACACCGGTCATGATGCAGCAGCTACGGCACGCCATCGCCGAGAGACGTCATTGGTAACACAGGCGTCCACGACGACATCAATCACGGACGTCGAGTGCTTGTCAGACCTCCAGCACTGGGCGGCCAAGGGCCTCCATGATCGGGGTGATCCCCAGCCCCGGCGCATCGGACGCGCGCATGTTGCCGTTGACGCGTTTGGGCGCCCCGGCTGCAATGTCCTTGGTACCGTAAGAGTTGAAGTCCGTCGCCGAGAAGCAGAATTCCTCGGGCGTCGATTGCGCCAGATGGGCGATGGTGGCGGTGACGATGTCGCCGCCCCAAGTGTCCTCAATGGTCATCGGGATGCCCGCACTGATGCACAGGTCGCGCATCTGGCGCGCCTTGGTCAGCCCACCGACTTTGGAGATCTTGAGATTGATGACGTCCATCGCACTGTCAGCGATTCCACGCATCAGGTCACCCACCTCGCCGATCACCTCGTCCAGGACGAACGGCAGCGACGAGCGGCGGCGCGTAGCAAGGCACTCCTCATAGGTCGGCGAGGGTTGCTCGATATAGACATCGACGTCGCGCACCGCGTTCACCACGCGCGCGGCCTCGTGCATGGTCCAACCGGTGTTGGCATCGGCCACAAGAATATCGCCGGGTTCCAGCACCGCGCGGGCGGCGCGGATGCGGGCGATGTCGCTGTCGGCATCGGCGCCGACCTTCAACTGAAACTTGGTATAGCCCTGTGCGCGGTAGCCTGCGACATTCGCGGCCATGGCACTGGGTTCGATTTGCGAGATGGCGCGGTAGAGGCGGATGTCGCCCTGCGCTCGCCCTCCCAGAATCTGATAGCAAGGCAGGCCCGCCGCCTTGCCGAGGATGTCCCAGCAAGCCACGTCGATCGCGGCCTTCACGTAGGGGTGGCCGCGCAGCACGGCATCCATATGACGGTTCATCACCATCAAGTCGCGCGGGTCCATGCCGATGACCTTGGGCGCGATTTCAGCCAACCCCGAGCGCACTCCAAGCGCATAGGCCGGAAGATAGGCCGAACCCAGCGGGCAGCATTCGCCCCAACCTGTGATCTTGGCGTCGGTCTGCACCTCGACCACGGTGGAGTCGAAGACTTCGTTGCCGTTAGACCAACTGTAGCGGCCTTCTTTCAGCGGCAAGGCGCGGGGTCCACTTCAGGGAGGGGCGCGACTACGATCTGAAAAAGGGTTACGCGATGCGCTTCGATCGCGCTCAGGTGCCCGGAGCTGAGGATCACATTCACTTCTTTCGAGGCGAGACCGAGCTGTATGCCATCAACCGCAGTGGCGAAGGCCACGACGGCTCTCACGGCGTGCGCATGCACAACCATCCGGTCAAGAAAGCAAAAGCGCTCTTTCCAGACTTTGATTGGCCTGAAGGCAACATCATTGAACATGCCGAGGGCGCCATCTCGCTCCCGTCCTTCAAGGCATTTCTGCTCGAAAGCATCAGCGCGCCGCGGCCAGCAGATTTGGCCGAGGCGATTGAAATCGCAGAAGCCATCGTTGCCGCAACGAAGTTGCTGGAAGCCTACTTTCCGCCCAGCGCAAGCGGCTCTAACACCTGCAGCCAGTTGTCGCTCAGCGTCTCAGCCACCGCCGGCGCGGCGGCCAGGATCAGGCGCGCCGCCGCGCGCAGACCGTCTTTCGGCAGTTCAGCAACGGCGGCCTCGATAGCCGGGCAATGGCGCATCGGCGCTGTCATACGGAAACGCTGGTTGGCCAGCACATCCATCCAGCCGCGCTGCAAGACGGGAATGATTAGCGGCTCAAGCGCGCGTCGTGCCATGCTTTGCGCTATGTGTCCGACGAGCGTCATGTCGCGATGGAAGCGGAGCGCCGGCTTAGTGGCGAGCTGCTCGTCCGTGCGCGACGCGGCCCAGGCGACGGCCGCGTTGAATGACGAGCCACCGCCGATGACATACCTGCCTGTGCCCGCCTTTAGGACGTTATCAAAGACTGGTTCGTCGCCGATCACCCTGGCGCACGCTGTCCGGATCGTGTCGGCATACACCGGGCTCCAACTTCCCTGCAGACGGCGCGCCACGAGCAAGTCAGCCGGCAAGCGTCCAACCGCATCGCGCCACAAGGGATCAGCGATCATGTCGGCGATCGGCGTCCCGCCCATTGCGGCGATGTCGACGCGGCCGAGGCCCTGCGCGCCCGCGATCGCAGCGGCGGCGACGCGCGCGCCTGACGTGGCAGCAACGCCCAATGTCAGGGCCCGCTCGATGTCACCGGCCATAAGGGCCGTGCCGTAGCGCCCGAAGCCGATCATGGATTCGATCGACGCCATGCCGAGGCCGGTTTGAACGGCGCGCGAACGGGCATCGATGCCGACGTCGAGGCCGCATTCGGCTTCGACAAGCGCGAGCACACGCCAATTTGTCGGCGAGCGGCCGCAGATCGGCATTGATGAATTCCTCCTTCGAGAGGAAAAGCGTCGATGCGCCGCCATAGGCGATGTCCGGCCGCGGCCCGAGCGGGAACGCGTCCGTGTCATTGAAAAAAAGCCCCGCCGCCGCACGCGCGAACTGATGCGCGCGCTCGTTTTGCCGGGACGCGGCCGCATCAAGAGAGGCGAGAATATCGAAGGCGTCAGCGAGACGGCGCAAAGCATTGGCGCGATCGCCCCCATCCCATAGCGCCATGGCATTGTCGACGCGAAGCCCGGCGGCAAGCGCTTCGTGTCCACCGTTCGCGTCTATCGCTTGCGTTGCTTTCGCAAACAGCCGCGCGGCGACATCGAAGCGGTCGGCGCACGCGGCGGATGTCCCGCCGTCGCGGAGCGCCAAAGCGCGCTCGATTTTGGACGTGCCGCCGACCGTGTCCTCGACACTGACGATAAGATCGGCCGCTTCCGCATCCCTGCCGTTGTGCCCGAACACCTTTGCCTTTTGGCGTATGAGAACGTGCAGCGGCCCGAGCGCGTCGATCGCGCTGTCGATCATGGCGATCGCGCGTTCCGCATCCTTCAGGCCCTCATCGAGGATCATGGACTGGGCGACCGCTAGCTCGGCGTTCAAATCCGCGATCCCCCAGGACTCGGCGATCGCGCCCGCCAACTCGTAGGCATCGAGCGCCGACGTCATGTCGCGCTCTTCGATCTGATCGCGCGACCATCCGCTGTTCACGAAGAGTGCCATGCCGTCAAAGATGCGTGACGACGCGCTGAGGAAGCTGCGACGATCCTCCGGGTCGATATCGTCGAGCGCGTCGATGGTGAGCAGAAAGTCGTCGGAATTCCGAATTTTCGAGATCGCACTCGCGTAGAGGAATGCCGCGACATCCACCTCTCCGCCGAAATTCTTCAGAATGTCTTCGCGCGAGCGTTTCACTGCGGCGCCGCCAACCTTCTCCACCTCGGGAGAGACGCGGCGGAGTCTCAGCGCAAATTCCACGAGGTCTTTCGGCTCGACGTGGGCCTTCTGCGCCATCAGGACTTTGCTCGCCGATATCATCGTCGAAAGCGCTTTGAGTTCAGCGTGGGGGATCGCGTCCAGCTCCGCTAGCAAGCGCTTGGCGATCTCTGCACTAGCGTCCGACTCCATCGCATCCGCGACCTGGAATTGGAGCAGGCGCAGATTAACGGCGACGATTTCGTGCGACGGATAGAGCGAAACGTCGGTGCGGAGCGCCGTCATCGGCGAAAGGAAAGCGGCCGCACCGCGCAGCACTTCGATGTTCTGGCTTTGGAGCGTTTGGCAAAGTTTGAGCAGCACCCAGTCGTGCTGGCCCCAGAAGGCGTTCCAGAAGCAAAGCGGAAGCGTGCGTTCGTTGAGAACCCCGCCCTTCAGCCAATATTCGGCAGCCGCCTGCCGCCAAAGCTTGGCATTGGCCGGCGCTGCGTCGTTGCTGATATCGGCGATGACGGGCGAAATGCGCATGTCGCCGTCCGCGAGCATCTCCAACCAGCTGCCGCGAAGGACGGCGAGCGCGTCAGATGCCGTTGCGATTGGCGGCGCTAGGTGGGCCAGCGCCATGACGAGAGCTTGGTCGACACGGTCAAAGACCGCGCCGATGCGCCGGAGCAGCGCGCCGGCATCGAGCGAACGGGCCTGATCGAGCGCGGAGAGATCACGAAGCAAGGCGCGGCGCGCTTCTTCGCGCGTCACCTGGATCGCTTCACTCGTCTTGCCGATGTCCTCGGTCAGGCCGTCTTTGGGCCACCCGCGCGCGCGAAGGCTCGCGATCTTCGATGCAACGAGCAGCGGATGGCCGCCTCCCGCCGCGAGACGGATGAAGACGGTCCACGCTTGAATGCGGTCCGCATCGGGCGACGGTTCACGCCCAACTAGATCGGCAATCTCTGCCTCGGTTAAGTACGGGGCCGGGACGCTTGCACTTGCCGTCGCACCGAAGGCCGCGAGGCGCGCCGCAGACGCCGGTTGCGGCGCGGTAACGATGACGCGCCCGCCGCGCTCGGCAATTTGCTGCACGAGGGCGGCAAGCCGCCCGCTGAGCGCACCGACGGCTGCATCATCGAAATCATCGATCACAACGCCGGCCGGAACACCGCCGACGGCGATGGCGCGGAGGAGTTCGCGCCAGGCCGTCAGCGCGCCGGCCGCATCACGTTGGACCGGTCGCAAGTCGAGCGAGAGCCAGCGGCCGCCGTAGCGCCGCGCGAGCAGCCGCGCCAGCGTCGACTTACCGGCGCCGTGTCCGCCGTGGAGCCATACGAACGGCTCTGTTCCCGCCGCCCCGACAATGAAGTCGACGGTTTGATTTCGCGCCGCGATCGTCGCGACCTCGGCGCCAATCTCGCTCACGAGTGCGCTCTGCAGATCGGCGGCGGCTTGGGCGGTCTCCGCCGCTCCCATCTGCTTCGCCAGATTCAACGCGCCAATGGTGTCTTCGATCGCGCCATGGCGTTCGAGGACGGTGAGCCGCCGTTCCTTCGGATCAGCGCGGCACGCAATCTCGAAGATGTAGTCTGAAAGCGCGCGAAGACCCGCTGGCGCTGCGGTGACGGGCAAGCCCCGCTCGCTATAGACGGCGCCGACCTGATCGCACAGCTGCGACGTTAGTTCGTTGGTGTCGGACGCATTGAGCGCCCAGGTCACGCGGCGGAGCAGCTTGTCCCGCAGATCGTCATCACTCGGATTGCTCGCGAGCCAGGCGCCGAGCGTTTCGTCCTTGAATAGCGCCGAGAGGGCGACGCGGATCGGGGCAGTGTCAGCGCCGCGCCCTGCGTCGCCCCAATAGGAAAGACCACCCGCGCCGCCCGGGAACGTGTAGTCGCGTTCAACGGCGACGCCGCCGTTGGCGACGAAGGTCAGCCGCGCGCCGGGAAAAGCTGATGCGCGCGCCCAGAGCCGGCGCAGCGCGTCTCTGATATCCTTGGATTGCAGGCTGTACGACGTGGCTCCCTTCGCTGCGCGCGATCCCTTCACCTGCACCGCGTCTTCTAGTTCGGCGGTGCGGATCGCGTAGTCCTCGGAGACTTCCAGCCACAGCTCTTCGTTCGGGCGCAGGTTCAACCAGGCACCAACCGATTGCAGCAACTGATAGCGAAACCCGTGCAGCGCGTGGACGGCGTCGGGAAATTTGGGCCCGTTGGCGGAAATCGCGGCGATCCTCCTAACATTGCCCGTCCGCTTCCTTCAGGTCCGCGATTCCAGGCTTGCCATTGTACACCTCGACCGCCAGCCTGCCATTCCACTTGCGGCTCACGATGGACGCGAGCGATGGCCCGTCCGACACTGTGATGCCGCCGCGTGCGTAACGAATTTTCGCTGTGCGGACATCGACTTCGAGCGACGGGAGATACTCTGCCGGGCGACGAAGCCCCGGATACAAGCGGAAATGCATGTCAAGCGGCAGCAGACCGTTCTGTTGATGAGCGGCCATCAGCACGTCGCTAGAGCAATAATCGTGCGGCTCAGGTGTGAAGGGTCTGGCAGTTTCCGCGACAATCGTCAGCGGCACTAAATCCTTCTCGCCGCGACTGTAGGGCTGCAGCTTCAGCGTGGTGATCTCGAGCGGCGGCGCTGCGATCCAAACGTGCCCGGCCGCCGACTCCAAATCATAGAGCCAGAAGTAAGTCGGATCAGGAAGTCGCGGCGCTACGATCGAGAGAGCGCCTTTGACGCCGTAGCACCAGATGCCCTCCTCTTCGAGGATCTTCATGAGTATCATCGATCCATCGATGCACGCGCCGAGCTGACCATCTTTTTCGATCTCGGCGGCAAGCAAGGTCGCGATCCGCGGCACGAGCTTTCGGACGCGTACATCGTACTCGGCGGTGCGCGGCCGCATCCGCACCCACGCGCCGTAATACTCGAGAAAGCCGATCTCGCCCCGCCCCGCCTTCATGAAGGCCGGGTCGTTATAGAATTCGAGCTTGCTCTGATCGATGCCGCGATTGGTGAAGAAGCGCTCAAGCGTCTTCACATCGGTCGGGATCATTGCCCTTTTCATGGAGCGCACTCCGTCATGCTGCTCTGTTAAGCGTCCGTTATCGTGGCACTGACTTCGATCCCGTGCTTCTCAAATTGCCCCCGAGCGGACCCGCGGCTTCGGTGCCCGATCGGCGAGCTTCGAACGCTTACCGAGTACGGCTCTCGGGTCCTAACGGGAGCGCACTTGCTTATGTCGCGTATGTTCGCACCACAGCGAAACGCTGCCGTTGCGGCGCACTGAGTGTGGGCGCGACAGGGATCGAACCTATCGCGGGTTGGGGTCCCTCCAGTCAGGACGAGGTTCGCGTTCAGTGGTCAGAATTTGCCTTCCACGGATCAGCGACCCGCCTCGGGAGTTTTGCGCGGTCTCCAATTGAATCGGACGCCGTTAGTCGTTCGATCGGACGCGCCGGTGACGCGAAATCACCCTCCCGAAACTTGGCAGCCGGATGGGTCCTGCGGTGCACGGCCGCGAGCGGGCCGATGCTGACGTGGGTGTAGATGCGGGTCGTGTCCAGGCACTCGTGCCCAAGCAGCGCTTGAATGAACCGGACATCGGCGCCGTGCTCCAGCATGTGCGTCGCGGCGGCATGGCGGAAGAGATGGCACGCGCCGGTCTTGTTCAAGCGCGCCGCGGACACGTAGGCGCTCACCCGAGCGGTGAGCTTTTTCGGCGCAATCGGCCCGCCCCACGCGGTGAGGAAGAGACGATCCGTTTCCGCCGCGCCCCGCGCCAGTTCCGGCCGCGCCTTGGCGAGATAGGCGATCAGCCACGCCAACGCCCGCTCGCCGGTCGGCACGACGCGGTCTTTGCCGCCTTTGCCTTTGCGCACGCGCAAAAGTTCGCGCGCCGGATCGAGATCGCAGAGCCTGAGCCGCGTCAGCTCCATGCGGCGGATGCCGGTGACGTAGAGCGTTTCCAGGATGGCGCGGTCGCGCAGCCCCATCGGCGTTCGGAAATCCGGCAGCGCCAGGATGGCTTCGACTTCGCTCTCGGTGAGGATGACGCCCGGCAGCCGGCGCTCGCCGCGCGGCAGTTCGACATGCACACAGGGATTGCGGGAAATGATCCGTTCACGCGCCAGCCAGCGGAAGAGCGCACGCACCGCCACAAGGCGCGCGATCTGGGTGCGAACGCCGAGCGGCGCGCCGTCGGCCTTGCGGTGCAGGTGGAGCTTCAGCCGGTAGGCTTCGATCAGCCGCGGCGTCACCGCGTGCGCGTCGGCGACGCCCTGCGCCGCCGCCCAGCCGATGAACGCGGTCGCGGCGGTGTGGCGCTGCTCGATGGTGAACTCGGAATAGTTGCGTGCGGCCAGATAGAGGCCGAACTGGCGCAGGGCCTCGGGGAGCGCCATCGGTTCAGCGCGCAGCGGGGGCCCCCAGCCGTCCTGTGCGTGGTTGTCTTCCCGGCGCTCGTCATGGAACATGTGGGTCATGCCGCTTCTCCTCGATGCCGCCCCGCCAGGGCTCGACAAGAGGCGCTCGGCGCGCGCGCATGAAGGGGAAATTCGCCGCCCGCCCTCCCCCGGCGCGCGAAACGGGGGTCAGTTCCTGCAAACCGATCCGGTGGGGTATGAAGACGATCTGAACTTGTATGCGTACGTCGGCGGCGACCCTCTCAACGCGAGTGATCCAAGCGGCGCGTGCCGATTGTGCCGGTCCATCTTCAATGTAGTCCGCCGAACAATTCGAAATCGCGGCGACGTAGTTCGCTCGATCCGGCAAGAGGCGGCGGCCGTGGCTCTGGATGTGGGCACGCTTGTCAGTCCCGATTCTTCACTCGCTGATCGTGCAGTAGCGGTCGTCAACATTGTGTCGCCCTTCAGCGCCGACGAAATAGCAGCCGGTGCGAATGCGGTGCGAGGGGCGGCTACGCGCGGGATCGACGGCGCTCTGGGCATCAATCCACATGGGGCAAGGGGCGGCCCGGCTCATCAGGCCGGCGTGGCAAGTCAGCGTGAGGACTCCGAGGCGCGTGCAAGCGATTTGACGGAACGGACAGGCGTCGAACACTACGTGCCTCCGACGGGAGTCCGCGTGCGGGGTCACGACAGTCGTCGCATGCCCGACAACCAAATCCGGCGCCGCGACTCTTCGGGAGACGTCACCGTCGCGGTCGGCGAGGTCGACACAAATCCTCAAAGTCGAAGGGCGGTCGACCGCCGCGCCGAATACGACCGTCTTGGGATTCCATGTGAACAGCGCAGCTGTGCGCCATGAGGGAGTTCGACTATTATTTCTCCAACTCGGAGATCGCTCACGTGGCCAAAATCATCCCTCCGGCCGACCATGTGGTGATCTGCAAGGAGCTGGCAGATCGCGGTGTTCTAACCGTCTTTAGTCTTTATCAGGCGCTTAAATATGGCTCCCAGGCCTACATCTATGCCAAGAGCGAAGTCGGCAAGATTCGTTACCGGACATTATCGACAAAGATGTCACGGACATTCTACGTGATCGACGATCTCAGTGTCCCGGAACACATCGGGCTCTTCGCGTTCATGCCTCCAGCACCGGCAATCCCGCGCATATGCGTTACGCTCGCGCCGTCGTTTGCAGATGGCGAAGATAGGATAGCCGCAAGTCGCGGGGTTCAGGCCCTTTACAAGAAATTGGTGACACAGTTGAAGGCCGAGTCGGTATGCGTTCTCTTCGACGCGGGAAAGGTGTACGCCTCACGTAAAGCAGCGCATGATATTGCGCAACAAAACAGCACCAGCGGCAATGAAAAGTTGGATCGAGCATTGAGAGACGCCCTTGCCGGCTGACAGGTTGTTTGTGCGGCAGTCTTCAGCCTGGGCGTGGAACGGATCGAGCGACGCCAATTGGCGCATCTTCGCGCCGTCGTCGGGCACGGACCCGATCGTCACGTTTGCCTATGTGTGGGCCGATTGCCCCACGCCGCCGGCGCTCTGTCCGGCCGATACGCGCGTACGCGGGCAGGTGGCGTCGCTGACCGCGGCGGTGGCGAACGCCAATCAGTACGCCACCGCGCAGTACTTCATTTCCACCGGCCGCGTCGGCGCGATGGCCGATCCCGACGATTACACGACGCGGACCTATTTCGATCAGTATGCGCAGCCGGTGCGGGTGACCAACCGGCTGGGCTACGACACGGTGACGGACTACGACGTGTTCCGGCGCGTCGCGCGGGTCACGTATCCGGAGGGCAATGCCGAAGAATACGGCTACGATCCACGCCACAACCGCATTCTGACGCGGCGCATCGCCAAGCCCGGCTCTGGGCTCGCCGCCACCGAAGCGACCGCGACCTACGACACGCTCTGCAACATGCCGCTCACGCAAACCGACGCGCGCGGGGCGACGACGACCTACGTGCTGGTGACGGACCGCTGTCTGATCGCGTCCATGACGCAGCCGGCGGTGGACGACGGGACGACGGCGTCCACCTCGCTGGTCAACCCGGTGACCACCTATACCTGGAACGCTTACGGCCAGCTCTTGACCCGCGTCGACCCCACGGGCCGCGAGGTGCGCAATGGCTACAACGCGACCACGCACTATCTGCAAACCGTGACGGTCGAGAACGGGGCGAGCGACATCGTCACCACGTTCGCCCGCAATGCCGTCGGCGACATCACCTCCGTCACCGATCCGCGCGGCAATGTGCATACGGGCAGCTACGACGCGAGCCGGCGGCTGACGCGCTATGACGGGCCCGCCGGAACCGGCGTCGCGACGGAGTGGCGCTATAATCGCGACGGCCAGGTCGACCGCATTCGCCAGGCGACGGGGCTTTCGTCGCCCAACGATTGGTCAACCACGACCTATACCTACTGGCCCGCCGGGCGCCCGCATACGATGACCGACCCGGACGGGGGCGTCACGACCTATATTTTCGACGATCTCAACCGCCCGTTCGCGGTGATCGATCCGGTCGGGCGCAGGAGCGAAACGCTCTATGACGGCGAAGGCCAGGTGCTGCGCGAGCGCCGCGCGGTGGGCACGCCGCTGGCGCAGGATTACGCGCTCCGGGCCTGGACGGCGAACGGCCAGCTCGATTGGGTGCAGGACGCCAACGCCAATCGCTCGAACCTCGACTATGACGGCTTCGACCGGCTGCAACGTCTGTACTTCCCGGTTCCCACGCTCGGCGCGCAGACCGCGAGCGCCACCGATTACGAGCAATACGGCTACGACGAAAACGACAACCGCGTCAGCTTGCGCCTCCGCTCGAGCGAAACGATCGCGTACACCTACGACGCTCTGAACCGCGAAATCCTGAAGGACATTCCGGGCGGCGCGAGCGCCGACGTGTACTCGCGCTACGATCTGGCCGGGCGCAGAACGCTCGCCAGATTCTCATCGACGGTGACGCCATCGAGCGATTGCAGCGCCAACAATGCCGGCATCGATTATTGCTACGACGCGGTGGGCCGCTTGCTTTACGAGACGAGCTACGGCCGGCGGCTGCAATTCGCGTACGATGCAGCCAGCAACCGCACCCGCATTACGCACCCGGATTCGACGTATTTCCAATACACCTACGATGCGCTGAACCGCGTCGACCAGGTCCAGCTGAACGGCTCCGCATCCGGCGCCAACCTGATCGCCGATTACGCCTACGACGCCATGTCTCGGCGAACGTCGCTCGCGCGCGGCAATGGCGTGACCACAGGCTACACGTACACCCAAGCCTCGCGGCTTTCTCAGCTGACGCACAACATCGCCGGCACGAGCCACGACGCCAACTGGACCTTCGGCTACACCGCCGCCGGGCAATTGTCCTCGCGCACGCTGGTGGACATATACGAGTGGCCCGTGAGTGCTTTGGACGAGGATTACGTCGCCAACGGTCTGAACCAGTACACGAGCGTCGACAGCGCCTCGATCTCGCATGACGCGCGCGGAAATCTCGTCAACGACGGCGTCCGCCGCTTCTGCTACGATTACGAAAACCGGTTGACCGGCGCGGCGCCGGTTTCAACGGACCCGTGCACGACGCCCAGCACAGGCTCGCTCTCGTACGATCCGCTCGGCCGCCTACGGAGCTACACCGCCAGCGGCGCGACGACGGAATTTCTCTACGACG
>JBFXCP010000006.1:0-170777 GCA_050182055.1 Hyphomonadaceae bacterium | reverse complement strand
TAACGTCTCACCCGCCCGGATCGTAGAACATTACGCCGCGCAGATCGTCGCTGATGTGCAGACCGAAGAGATCGGTGAGGATGGCGCCTTGCATCGCTTCGAAGCCGGGCAATTCCAGCGTCACGTCGATCTCCTGACGCAGGTCGCGCCCGGCGGCGTTGTTGATGATGATGTTCTGGAAGCTGCCCTCGGTGATGTTGTGGACGAGCGCGGTGACGCCGTTCTCGTCCTGGATCACGACGCCGCCGGCGCCGGTGAGGCCGTCGAGGCCCAGCGCGGTGATTTGCTCCGGCGTAAGCTGGTCGATGCTCTGGCCGATCTCGCCCACGGTTTGGTCCACGATCGCGCCGGCGTCGGTCCACGTTAACGTCGTGGTGAGCACCGGAATGCCGTTCGAGAACGTGGTGACCACCGCGCCGAAATTGATGTCGAGCCCGGCGATCTCGAAGCCGCCACGATGGGCGGCCATGTCGTCATCGCTCATGATCTCGACGCCGCCCCAGCGCGTGTCAGCCCAGGCCGGCGTCGCGAGCGCTGCGAAGGCCGCGGCCGAGAGGAGGGCGGCGCGCAGGCGCATCAGTAATTGCTCGTGATCGAGTCCGGCGTGATCTGGTAGATCTCGCGGAACTCGCGGGTGAGGTCGGCCGGCGACACCGGGCCGCGCGCCATGTCGAGCGGCGCCACCGCCCACGGACGCCATTCTTCGGCGCGATTGTAGGCGGGCGCGGGCCAGCCGTCCGGCGCGCTTCGCACCGCCAGCACGACGCCGTTCCACACCGCTTGGAACTCGGCGCGGGTGTAGGTCTGCAGGCCGAACGTCGGGTCGCCGACGAGCACGCGGTCGCCGTCGATGCCTTTAACCACGACGAAATGCCGGTAGTCGTTGTGCGTGATGAGCGCGATGGCTGGAACTTCAAGCTCCGCCAGCCGGTCGAGATCGAGGCGTAGGCCGTCGGCCACGAAGCCCCGGGTCTCGAGATAGTTGCGCATGTCGAGCATCGAGAAGCCGACTTCGCGGATGCGGGCCTGGTCGCCGCGCGCGTACATGGCTTGGAAGACGTCGGCCTCGCCGATCTGCAGGCCATAGTGGAAGCGCAGCAAGGTGGCGACCGCCGCCGAGCCGCAGCTGTAGTCGAATTGTTGGCGTACCACCGTGCGGAACGGGATGTCGCGCCAGCTGACCACCTGGATGTTGTAGTTGCCGCCGGCCTCGCCGTGCAGGCGCACTTGGGCGGCGCTTGGCGCGGCCAAGCAGGCCCACGCCGCCGCAGCCGAGGCAAGCAGAACGCCGCTCCGCGCGAAGCGGAGCGGCGAACGCAGTTGAGTGGAAGCGCCGCCCGTCACGAACCGGGATCCGGCGGCGCCAGCACGACGGAGACGTTCATGCTGGATTGGAGGTTGTTGTTGTGGCCGGTGTTGATCACGAAATTCCCGATGCCGTCATAGCCCGAGAAGGCATTCGCCCCGATGTTGACCTGGCCCGAGCTGACGACATCGCCGGTGACGGTGTTGCCAGTGTTGGTCGCGGTCAGCACTTGGTTGGTATCAACGATCACTTCAAACCCCGTTCCTCCTGAGAGGGCTTCCATGTCTTCGAGGCTCAGGACTTCGGCGCCGTCGCCGGCGGCCGGGCCTTGAGGCGCGGGGCTCTCCTCAGCCGTGGCCGTGCTGGCGAACGCCAGTCCTGCCGCGAACAAGGACCCCTGCAAGAAATGGGTCACGGTCTTCATTGGACACGCGCCTTTGCTGGTTGAGACCGAACCGGGCCGGCGGGGTGAGCCGCCGGCCCGGCCGTTGGCCGCTTACGGGTGGCCGCCGTTGCCGAACGAGATGTTGGCGTTGGCGCCGACGGCTGTCGCCGCCTGGTTGGCCGAGCCAATACCCGAGTTCATGCTCGAGGTGTTGATGCCCCCGAAGTTGGCGAGCGCGCCGTTGTCGATCGCAATCGACCCGGTCTCGATTTCGCCTTCCTTGTGGCCGCTGGCGTTCACCTCGATGTCCGTGACGGTGGCTTCCAGTTCCATCACCGTCAGCACGGTGGTCGTGCTCGAGCTGTCGGTGTTGTAGCTGTCGTCAACGTCGACGTTGTTGGAGTCCTTGATCTCCGTGTTGAACGAGTCGTCGATGTCCACCGAGTTATCGGTGTTGAACGAGTCTTCGTTCTCGACCGAGTTGTCGGTGTTGTAGGAGTCGTCGTTGTCCACCGAGTTGTCGGTGTTGAACGAGTGCTCGTTCTCGACCGAGTTGTCGGTGTTGTAGGAGTCGTCGATGTCGGTGTTGTAGCTGTCGTCAATCGAGTTATCGACCGAGTTGTCGACGTCGTCGCCAGCGATGCTGGAGCCGCCGTCGGCGATGGCTTGGTCGTCGCCCGCCACGTTCGAACCCGTGTTCTGGGTGAGGTCGTCACCCGCAACGATCGAGTCCATGTTCTGGTCGTCGCCCGCAACGTTCGAGCCCGTGTTTTGGGTGAGGTCGTCACCGGCCACGATCGAGTCCACGTTGAGGTCGTCATCGGCGACGTTGGAGCCGATGTTCTGGTCGTCGCCCGCGACGTTCGAACCCGTGTTCTGGGTCAGGTCGTCGCCCGCCACGTTCGAGTCGGCGATCTGCGTCATGTCATCGCCGGCCAGGTTGCCCGTGTTTTGGGTGAGGTCGTCGCCCGCCACGATCGAGTTCTGGTTCTGGTCGTCGCCAGCCAGGTTGCCCGAGTTTTGGGTGAGGTCGTCACCGGCCACGTTCGAGTTCTGGTTCTGGTCGTCGTAGGCCACGTTCGAACCTTGGTTCAGGTCGTCGCCCGCGACGTTCGAGCCTTGAATCAGCTCGTCGCCAGCCACGTTCGAACCTTGGATCAGCTCGTCGCCCGCGACATTCGAGCCTTGGTTGAAGTCGTCGCCGGCCACGTTCGAGCCGATGTTGACGTCTTCGCCCGCGACCTGACTGTTCGCCGACGCTTGCTGCTGGTCGTCGCCCGCGACGTTCGAACCGTCGGCCACGACTTGGTCGTCGCCAGCCACGTTCGACGCATCGGCCACGACTTGGTCGTCGCCCGACAGGTTGCCCGTGTTTTGGGTCATGTCGTCGCCGGCCATGTTCGAGCCGTTGTCGGCCACGTTCTGGTCGTCGCCCGCAACGTTCGATGAGCTCGCCACGACTTGGTCGTCGCCAGCTTGGATCGCACCGTTGTCGGCGACCGTTTGGTCGTCGCCAGCTTGGTTCGAGTTCGACGCAAAGCTCTGATCGTCGCCCGCGAGGTTCGAGCCGTTGTCAGCGACGTTTTGGTCGTCGCCGGCCTGGTTCGAGTTCGATGCGATGTTCTGATCGTCGCCAGCGTAGGTGCCCGAGTTGTTGTTCTGGTCGTCGCCAACCAGTACCGAACCGTTGTCGGCGACCGTTTGGTCGTCGCCAGCCATGTTCGCATTGCTCGCGAAGTTCTGGTCGTCGCCAGCCAGGTTCGAGCCGTTGTCGGCGAACGTTTGGTCGTCGCCGGCATAGGTGCCCGAGTTCTGGTTGAGGTCGTCGCCAGCCACGTTCGAGTTCTGGTTCAGGTCGTCGCCGGCTTGGCTCGAGCCGTTGTCGGCAAGCGTCATGTCGTCGCCGGCTTGGTTCGAGTTCTGCGCGAGGTCGTCGCCCGCGAGGCTCGAGCCGTTGTCGGAGAACGTCATGTCGTCGCCAGCTTGGTTCGAGTTGTTGGCGACCGCTTGGTCGTCGCCAGCCACGTTCGAGTTGTTGGCCTGATCGTCGCCGGCGTAGGCGCCGGTGTTGTTGGTCAGGTCGTCGCCGGCCAGGTTCGAGCCGTTGTCGGCCACTTCCTGGTCGTCGCCGGCTTGGTTGGCGTTCTGCGCGAGATCGTCGCCAGCTTGGCTCGAACCGTTGTCAGAGACGTTTTGGTCGTCGCCGGCCACGTTCGAGGCGTTGGCCTGATCGTCGCCAGCATAGGTGCCGGCATTCTGGTTCAGGTCGTCGCCAGCGTAGTTGCCGGTGTTGTTGTTCTGGTCGAGGTCGTCGCCAGCTTGCATCGAGCCGTTGTCGGCGACCGTTTGGTCGTCGCCGGCCTGGTTCGAGTTGTTGGCGACCGTCTGGTCCTCGCCCGCGACGTTCGAGCCGTCGGCCACGACTTGGTCGTCGCCGGCTTGGTTCGAGGCGTTCGCGATGGCTTGGTCGTCGCCCGCGACCTGGCTGTTGTTGGCCTGATCGTCGCCCGCGTAGGTGCCGGCGTTCTGGTTCAGGTCATCGCCCGCCACGTTCGAGTTCGAGTTCATCGACTGGTCGTCGGCGTTGGTCGAGTTGTCCGTGTTGTAGGAGTCCTCGATCTCGCTTTCCGACTCGGAGGCGGTGACCGTGAGCGTGTTGTAGGAATCGTCGGTGTTGTAGGAATCCTCATGCTCCACCGAGTTGTCGGTGTTGTACGAATCGTCCGTATTGTACGAATCCTCGTGCTCGACCGAATTGTCCGTGTTGTAGGACTCTTCGATCTCGCTCTCGTTCTCGGTCGCCGTGACCGTGAGCGTGTTGTAGGAGTCATCCGTGTTGTATGAATCCTCGTGCTCGACCGAATTGTCCGTATTGTAGGACTCTTCGATCTCGCTCTCGTTCTCGGTCGCGGTGACCGTGAGCGTGTTGTTGGAATCGTCCGTATTGTACGAATCCTCATGCTCGACCGAGTTGTCGGTGGCGGTCAGAATCGCCGAGTTCGTCGAATTGTCGACGCCGTTGCCCGAGAAGTTGCCGTTGCCGCTGTCGGCGACGTCCACCGTCGTCAGGTCTTCGCCGGCTTGCTGCGAACCGTTATCGGCCACAGCTTGGTCTTCGCCGGCCATGTTCGAGTTCGCGGAGACGAGTTGATCGCCGCCCGAGAGGTTCGAGCCGTTGTCGGCGTTGCCGTTGTTGGACAGGTTGCCGTTAAGGCTGTCGGCGACCGCAAGATCCGTCGACGCGTCCGCATTGGTCGTGTTGGTGGTGTTGGCCGTTGCGGTCGTGTTGTTGGTCGTGTCGTTGTCTTGGTTGTTGTTGTCGGAGAAGTTGCCGTTGCCGCTGTCTTGAACCGCGACGTCGACCGACTCGTCGGTATTGGTCGTGGTTTCGGTCTTGTTGTCGTTGTCTTGGTTGTTGTTGTTGGAGAAATTGCCGTTGCCGCTGTCGTCAACGTCGACGTTCGTGGCGGTGGCGGTGCTGTTTTCTTGCGCGATGGCGTTGCCATCGTCGACGCTCGGCGCGCCTTCCGTTGCCCAGGCTGCTGGCGCGAACGCCAGACCCAGAGCGACGGCGCAGACCGAGCTCAGAAGTCTCAATTGCATTTCCCGTTACCTCCGTACGCAGTGAAGCCGCCGCCCCCCATTGGTTTCGGGTTGGTGCAGCCAGCGTGGCGAGTAAGCGGCAGGTGCGCGGTAGGATTCTTGGTTAAACACTCGCGCCGGGAATTTAACCAAACGGTCTTGGTTAATCTTCGCGGCACGCGCGTGGGCGCATCGATGCGATTAACTACTGCGGCGCGCGCGGCGCATATCTATCGCACGCGGCGGTGCGTGCGGACTGCATATTCTCGCGCACGGCGTGGCCCGGCGCGAGATGATCGCACGACGGCGAAGTGTGGACACAACAAGGCGTGCCAACGGCTTAGCGGCGCGTGTCCGCGGCGTCAGCGAGGCCGAGGCGTGTGAAGACATCCTCGCGCACGTCGGGGTGCTGATAGAGGTAGATGCCGGCGCTGCTGACGACGGTGAACACCGCGAGCGCGATCCATTCCGGCGCATCCGAACGGCGGCGCCGGCGGACCGGGAACGGCGCGAGCGCGTCGTCGGCTGCGGCGTCAGCGAAGCCGTCGTGGTCGGATTCATCCTCGATCGCCTGCATGGGTGCGGCGACGCGGGCCGGCAGCGGCTCGACGCGGCGATTGGGGTCGGTCGCGCGTCGCAGCAAGATGCGCGCGCTGCGGCGCTCCGCGTTGGTTAACGCCGCCGCCGCCGACAGATGTTCGAGTGCCGCGAGAGCTTCCGCGCTGCCGCGCGCCGCCGCGGCGCCCAGCCCCGAAAGCGCGCGCAGCCGCACTGGACCCAAGCTGTCGCGGTGGCCGTCGAGCGCGCTGGCGAGCGCGCTCGCCTTCTCCGGCGTATCGGGCGCCTCGGTGATGAGGCGCATCAGCCCGGCGCGAACTTCGATCATGCGCGGCGTGCCGTTCAGGTCGCGCCGGAGCTGATCGAGCAAGGGCACGTCACGATCCGGGCCCGCGGCGCGGATCGCGTTGATCACCTGCAGGATGGCGGCCTTGTCGGGGCGCGGCGCGCGGGCGCGGCGATCCAGCTCCTGGTGAAACTCGCCGATGTTGGAGCCGCCCTGCTGCACGCGCAGCGCGTTGGCCACCGACCGGAGCAGGGGACGCCGGTCGTCGCCGGCGAGCTCGCTGAGACGGATGGGGTCGTAGGTGGGAAACTCCCGAACGCGCGCGGGATCCGGTGTCAGCGCGCCGGCCTTGCCCCGATGCAACAGCTTGCGAAACTCCCGAGGCTCGAGAAACGGATCTAACCGATCCAATTGCCCCTCATAGAACAGCCCGCGCTGGGTGGCGTTGCGGGCGGAAATCGAGAGCGCTTGGAGAAGTGCGGCGAGGAAGACCAAATCCACGAGAATGCGCGTCGCGAAAACAAAGTGCTGCGACGCCGCGCTGCGCACCAATCCGTCGTCAGCTGCGCCGACGTCATAGACCTCCGCCCAGTCCACGAAGGGGACCGCCTTCGCCAACTCGGCGCCGAAGAAGGCGATCCAGGTGCGCACGTTGTCGGCGCCGGCCAGGTCAGTATTGAACAGCTCGAAGTCGGCGCCGAGCGCCGCGATCTGGGCTTGCCGGAGCGCCAGCGGTACGAGCAGCAGCAGCGATCCGAACGACAGAAGCGCCTCGTCGCGGAGGTCCTGATCGAAACCGATGCGCAGATGATTGCCGACGAAGCGCCGGTTGAGCATCGCCAGTTCGCGATCGGTCTCGATCCACGCCCAGCGTCGCGAGATCGCCACCGTCACCAGGAACGCCCATCCCAGCGGCACGAGCCCCCAAGGCGGCGCGAGCCAGTATCCCATCGCCGCGCAGGACCCCAGCGTGGCGAACAACAGTGCGTAGCGTACCAACATGTTGCGTTGCGTGACGCCGGACGCGCCCGCGACCGCGAAGACGAGCAAGCTGTCGAGCGCGCTCAGCAAAGCGCCGAACGGACGTACAAGCATGCCGAAAAAGCCCAGCACGCCGGAGAGGCGCTCCGCTAGGTTGAATGGCGGGGCCAGCGCGGCGATGAGGAACGCGACGCCTAGCCCGATGAGCACGCCTTCGCCCCACTCGGTGTTGATCGAGGCGCGATTGGCGTCGCTCTTCGCCGCCCACGTCGCCAAAGCGATGATCGCCGAGGTCACGATGACGATCCATACGAACGTCCAGCCGCTGATATGCGCGTGGCGCGGATCGCCGCCTGGGCGCGCCGGCAGACGCCGGTCGAACACCCCGCGCACCCACGCCGCGACGATGGCGACGATGCATGCGATCAAGAATGCGCCGGCCCATTGCCAGGGCGCGGGCGTAAACGGCAGCGCGCCGGCGTAGAGCGGCGCTGCCGCCAAGAGCACGAGCACCCCGACGCTGGCGACGCAGGCCAACGTCTCGAACGCGAGCACGAGCGCCGCGGCGAGGCGGTGTAGCAGCAGACCCATGGACGCCACTCCCCATCCGCCGAGCGCCGGTTCTGCGCGCTCTGGCGTCCAACGCCATGACGCGCCGAAAATCGCCAAACGCAAGAAAAAACAGCGCGAAGGCAAATGGTGCGGCGCAGCATGGTCGCGCGCCGATCGTGACAGCCCGGCAAGTTTTCATTGACGTAATGAAGTTTTGAGCCGCTACTCCCCAGCGCGCGGAACCGATTTTGCCCTGGAGCTAGTGATGGCCACGGGAATTACGAACAACGTCAAATTGGGCGTGGCCGCGACGGCGGTCATAGGCGTGCTTGCGGTCGGCGCTGTGGCGATCGGCACGCTGTTTCCACCGTCGGGCACGCAGTCCGCCGGCACGATCGCGCCTGCAGACCGCTATCGCGACGTGCAGGTCGGCAGCGATGACGTCGAACTCGGCGACGACGCCGTGCCGCAACTGATGCAGACCGACGCCTTCCAGCTGATGGTCGACGATCCGTCGTTCCGCGCACTGGCTCGGGACGCGAACTTCGCCGCGCTCGCACAAAATCCTCAGGCGCTCGTCGCCATGGCGCAGGATCCGCAGGCGTTCGCCGCGCTCGCGCGCGATCCGCAGGCATTCGCGGCCCTTGCGCGCAGCGCACAGCTGACGGCGGCGCAATCTGCGGCCGCGCAAGCCGCCAATGCGGAAGCCTTCGCCGCACTCGCTTCCAACGCGGACGCCTTCGCCGCAATGGCGCGCCAGCCGCAAGCGTTCGCCGCAATGGCCCAGCATCCGCAGGCGTTCGCGGCGCTCGCCCGCCATCCGCAAGCGTTCGCCGCCATGGCCCGCAATCCGCAGGCGTTCGCCGCGTTCGCGCGCAACGCAAACTTCGCGGCCGCCGCGCGCAGTCCGCAAGCCAACGCGGCGATGGCCCGCGACGCGCAGGCGTTCCAAGCCCTGGCCGGCGACGCGCAAGCGATGAGCGCTCTGGCCGCCGACGCGCAGGCTTTCCAGGCTCTGGCGTCCAATGCGCAGGCATTCCAAGCCTTGGCGTCGGACGCACAGGCGTTCAACGCGCTCGCCTCCAACGCGCAGGCCTTCCAGGCGATGGCCCGCAACGCCGAAGCGTTCCGCGCGCTGGCGGGCGACGCCCAAGGCCTCGCCGCCATGGCGCGCAGCGCGCAGGCGTTCCAGGCGCAAGGACGTTTGGCGCAGGGCCTCGACGCGCAGGCGACCGCAGCTCTCGCCGCCAACAGCCAAGCGTTCGCGGCGCTGGCGCAACAACCGCAGGCCTTCGCGGCGCTGGCGCAGCATCCGCAAGCCTTCGCGGCGCTCGCCCGCCACCCGCAAGCGTTTGAGGCGATGGCCCGCAATCCGCAGGCGTTCGCCGCGTTCGCACGCAACGCCAACTTCGCAGCCGCGGCGCGCAATCCGCAAGCAAACGCCGCCATGGCGCGCGACGCGCAAGCGTTTCAAGCGCTGGGGCGTGACGCGCAAGCCATGAGCGCGCTCGCAGCCGATGCACAGGCCTTCCAAGCGCTGGCGTCGAACGCGCAGGCGTTCCAGGCGCTCGCCGCGGACTCGCAAGCGTTCCGTGCGCTGCTGGGTAATGCGCAGGCCTTCGAGGCGATGGCGCGGAACGCGGAAGCCTTCCGGGCGCTCGCCGGCAACGCGCAGGCGCTCGCGTCGATGGCGCGCAACGCACAAGCGTTCCAGGCGCAGGCCGCCGCTGCGCGCTCGGCGCAGGGCATGAATGCGCAAGCGTTCGAAGCGCTCGCCCGCCATCCGCAAGCGTTCGCGGCGATGGCGCAAAATCCGCAGGCGTTCGAGGCGCTCGCGCGCAATGCGCAGGCGCTGCGGGCGCTGGCGGCGAATGCGCAGGCGTTCACAGCGTTGGCGCGCCAGCCGGCGTTCATGGCGCTGGCGCGCGATCCGGCGTTTGCCGCCATGGCGCGCGACCAGAGCTTCGCCAACGCCATCCGGGCGAACTGAAACGGGGCCGCGTCTCACTGGGGGTGAGACGCGGCTTCGCCGCCCGAACGGCGTGGTAGGCCAGGGGGGTGAACATCCGCACGCTGTTTCTTTGCGCAGCCGTGTTTGCGCTCGCGCCGCTCAAGGCGCACGCGCAGGACGCGCCGTCGCAGACGCCGGCGTCTGACGCGCCTACCGATCAGCAGCCGGTGGACGTAGCGGACGAGCCGCCGCCGGCGGACGAGCCGGCGCCGCCGGTGGACCGCGCGCCCGACAGCGTGCCCTTGATCGATCTGAGCCGCATTGAAACCGAGGACATGCGGCTCCTCTATTTCGATCCGGCCGAAACCTACCTCACGCCCTATGTCGCGCGCAGCTTCGAGAACGCGCTCGCGTTTCAGAGGCGCATGTTCGGCTGGGATCCGTGGGATCAAGTCACGGTTCTGTTGAAGGACTTCGGCGATTACGGCAACGCCGCCGCGCGCGCATCGCCGAACAATGCTATGTTGCTCGACATCGCGCCGCTCAGCTTGGCGTACGAGACGTTCAGTCCCGGCGAACGCTTTTTCACGCTGACCAATCACGAAGTCACGCACATCGCGTTGATGGATGTATGGAACGCGCGCGACGCCTTCTGGCGGCGTGTCTTCGCCGGCAAGCCGATGCCGGTGCAGGAGCATCCCGAATCCATCCTCTACAATTATCTCGCGACGCCGCGCGTGAACGTGCCGCGCTGGTTCCTCGAAGGCAGCGCCGTCTTCATGGAAACCTGGATGGCCGGCGGTCTCGGCCGCGCGCAGGGCGCATATGACGAAATGGTGTTCCGCGCCATGGTGCGCGACGGCGCGCATTTCTATTCGCCGGTGGGCTTGGAGTCGGAAGGCATCTTCGTCGACTTCCAGGTCGGCGTGAACGACTACCTCTATGGCACGCGTTTCTTCAGCTATCTCGCTTTGAACTATTCGCCGGAGCAGGTGATCCAATGGCTGCGGCGCGACGAAGGCAGTGAGGCGTACTACGCCTCGCAGTTCCGGCAGGTGTTCGGAATTCCGCTGAACCAAGCCTGGGACGAGTGGATCGCCTGGGAGCACGACTTCCAGCGCGCGAACCTGGCGCTGGTCGAGGCGCATCCGCTGACCCAGGGCGCACCGTTGAGCCCGCGTGCGCTCGGGTCCGTCTCGCGCTCATTCATCGATCCGCGCAGCGGCGCGCTTGTCGGGGCGTTCCGTTACCCGGGCGTGATCGCGCACGTCGGCGTGCTGACGCCGGAGAGCGGCGACATCCGCCGCCTCACCGACATCAAGGGCGCGATGCTCTATCGCGTCACGTCGCTTGCTTACGACCCGGCCACCAACACGGCCTGGTACACGACCGACAACTACGCCTACCGCGACATCATGCAGATCGATGTCGCGACAGGCGAACAGCGCATGCTGCTCGAGGACGCGCGCATTGGCGACATCGTCTTCAATCCGGCGGATCGCTCGCTTTGGGGCCTGCGCCACCTCAACGGCTTCGTGACGCTGGTGCGCATTCCCGAGCCTTACACGCGATGGAACCAGATCCACACGTTCGCCTTCGGCCGGGTGCCCTTCGATCTCGACATCTCGCCGGATGGGGCGCTGCTGTCGGCCTCGGTCGGCGAGATCAGCGGCGAGCAATCGGTGCAGGTCTTTCGCATCGACGATCTGATGGCGGGCGCCGTCGAGCCGGCGGCGCGCTTCGACCTCGCGAACGCCACACCGGAGGGTTTCGTCTTCTCACCCGACGGGCGCTACCTCTATGGCAGCGGCTACTACACGGGCGTTTCCAACATCTTCCGTTATGAGCTCGCGACCCAGCAGCTCGAAGCGGTCAGCAACGCCGCGACCGGATACTTCCGGCCGATCCCGCAAGCCGACGGCTCGTTGATCGTCTACGAATACACCGGCCAAGGCTTCCGCCCGACGCGCATCCAGCCGGCGCCGCTCGACGATCTCGGCACGATCCGCTTCCTGGGGTCCGAGATCGCGCGTCGGCACCCGGTCGTCCGCGAGTGGACGGCGGGTTCGCCAAGCAGCGTCGACATCGAGTCTATGATCACGGAGCGCGGCGATTACGTGCCGCGCGACGAGATGGCGTTGAGCGCCGCTTATCCCATTGTGGAGGGCTATCGCGGGCGCGCCGCGCTTGGCTATCACGTCGTCTTCGAGGATCCGCTCCAGTTCAATCAACTCCTCGCTACGCTCTCCTACACCTTGGACTCGCAGTTCGAGGACCAGGACTGGCACCTCGATCTTGAATACAGAACACTGCGTTGGAGGTTGCGCTACTGGCACAACGACGCCGACTTCTACGATCTGTTCGGGCCGACCGAACGCGCCCGCGCGGGTGACGCGGTGATTGTTGGTTACCGTCGCTCGTTCATCTACGATCCCCCGCGCCAACTCGATTTCAGCGCCGACCTCGCTTACTACACCGGCCTCGATACGCTGCCGGCGGCGCAGGCCGTGCAGACGGTGTTCGACACGTTGACGTCCTTCAGCACGACGCTCTCCTACACCAACACCACGCGCTCCCTCGGCGCCGTGGACCACGAGAGGGGATGGCGCTGGAACGCGACTTTCGCGGCCGATCACGCCAATGGCGAGACCTATCCAAGCCTGCACGCCGGCGTCGATGCCGGCGTGCCGCTGCCGTTGAACAATTCCTCGATCTGGCTCTATGCCGCCGCGGGCGGCGTCGGCGGCGATCGCGACAGCTCGCTCAGCAGCTTCTACATGGGCGCGTTCGGCAACAATTACGTCGATGATCGCGAAGTGAAGCGCTATCGCGAGTTCGACAGTTTTCCAGGCTTCGAGATCAACGAGATCGACGCACGCGCCTTTGCGCGCAGCGTGGTCGAGATCAACCTGCCGCCATTGCGCTTCGAAGATGTGGGAACGTCGAGCTTCTTCTTGAGTTCGTTGCGGCCTGCGGTGTTCGCGGGCGCCCTCGTGCTGGAGCCGGCAAACGGCGACCAGCGCTTCCTGCAAACCGTCGGCGTCCAACTCGATTGGAACTTCACCGTCGCGCACCGGTTGCCGATGGTGCTCTCGGTGGGCTACGCAGAGGGCTTCGAAGAGGGCGAACGCCAAGGGGGCGAGGTTCTCTTCTCACTGAAGATCATGTGATGGACGCAGATCTGTTGCTGAAGGCCGCCGTCGCGCTCGCGCCGGTTCTCGCGCTCCTGTTCGTGTACGACCGGCTGGACGTTTTCAATCTGATCGACGCCAAGGCGATCTTGGGCTTGCTGATCGCCGGCGGCGCCATGGCGGCGCTGAGCTTTCTCGCCAACTGGCGGGTGATGGATGGCTTTCCGATCGGCTTCAGCGCCTATTCGCGTTACATCGCGCCGCCGATCGAAGAGGCGATCAAGGCGCTGCCGATCGTCGCATTGTTCGCCTTCAACCGCCTGGGCTTCAAGCTCGACGCCATGATCGCCGCATTCGCGGTGGGGGCGGGGTTCTCGGTGGTCGAGAATCTCTGGTACTTGCAAACCTACGGCGGCGCCAACGTCAGCGCCTGGATGGTGCGCGGTTTCGGCACTGCCATCATGCATGGCGGCGCAACGGCGCTCTTCGCGCTCATCTCGCACGAACTGACCGAGCGCCAATCGGAAGCGCGCGCGGAGCGGTACCGCTTCAATCCGCTGCTGTTCATTCCGGGCCTCGCGGTCGCGACCGTGATCCACTCGGCGTTCAACCATTTCCCCGAACGGCCGCTCATTTCGCTGGCGGCGACGCTCCTGTTAATCCCGACGTCGCTGTTCTGGGCGCTGGTGCGCAGCGACGCCGCCACGCAACGCTGGCTCAAAGCCGATGCGGATGCGCACCGCCAGACGCTTGCCGACATCCGCGAGGGCCGCTTCGCGGCGAGCGAGATCGGGCAGGCGGTGCAGGGCATTGTCGCCCGCTTGCGCGGCGCCACGGCGGCCGATGGGCTCGCCTACGTGGAACTGAAGACCGAACTCGTGCTGCGCGCCGAGGAACTGATCCTCGCCAGCCAGTCCGGCGCGGCCATCGAGACCGGCGCAGCCGAGGCGGAGAAGTTCGCACGCCTCGACGCGCTGGAGCGGACGCTCGGCCGCGCCGTCGTCGCCGCGATTTCAACGCGCGTCGGCTTCAGCCGCAACGATCTGTGGGAGTTGGGGAAGCTAAGGGCGCGGGTGCGCGGCGCGGTGTCGTGAGACTGTCGAGATCTAAGAGATGGTAACCGATTGCACCCCACTACAACGCGTGGTGCTGGAGGCACTCTTCGCGCAGCATGCGGACCGCGCGGATTTCCTAAGGTCGATGCAATACGGGTGAGCGAAAGACAGCAGAGTTCGGCGGGGCGTCATACGCAACTGTTATCGGATGCCGAAGTTGACATACCCGATGGCCGGATCGGAGCGGCATACTACTCGCACATCGAAACGGCCTAGCCGCCATAGAGCGCTCGGCCCGAGCGCATGCGCAGTTCACTAAACGAGATTTCGCTCTTGGAGCGCCGCCGCGAACCAGGCAAGATTGTTATCGCTGAGTGAGGCGGACAAATGCTCTCGGACGATTGGTCCCAATGGCTCCTTTACGGCGCGAGTTGGTGTTTGCTGTTGTTGTTCGGGCAAGCTTTCAAATACTCGGCCTTCGGCGGCGGCCTTCGTGGGCCGGCTCAGTTCTCGTTGCTTCCACTTTGGTTTCGGATGTTGTTGGCGCTGCTAAACTGGTGCGTCTTGGCGGCTGTCATCTCCCTCTGCGTAGCTCCTTTCTTGCTTACGACTTTTGGTTGGGCGTGCGCCAGTCTGGCCATCGGCTGGATTATCGGCAGCGCTTTCAGCGGCTTGGTCACCGCCGCCATGCAGCGCGGCTGGCCCTTGAGGCAGGATTTCATTGGTGACGTGTTTTTTCCGGCAGCGCCATACCTCGCTTTGGCCGCACTGGCATCTGCTGTGGGCGTTTGGATCTTGGTCGCGACGCAACAAGGCTGGTTGGCCATTTGACTTGTCATTTCGCCGTTAGAGATTAATTGGCCCGCTCACCGCTGTTACGGCGCACCTTCTCTTCGCGCGAGCAACTCTACCATCGCTGCATCGACCGCAGCGTTTAGCACAAAACGTACTCCTCTGCGCCGAATCTCGGCGTCGATCACATCGCCTAGCGGCAACAAGTGCAGAAGTTGCCGTTCGATGAATCTCTGCGGCGAGTAATAATCGGAGCCCTCATGATCTGTGTGCTGAGGCAATTCCGATGCTTCCAGCGCCATCGTTATCGCATCGAATTGCAGGCAATAGACTCTCTCCTCGACGCTGCCGCCCACTAAACTTTCGTAGCAATTCCTGGCCCGCGCAACCCGACTAGCGGAGCTAAGGTAAGGCCCGGTGGCATCGTTGACCGCGCGCCGCGTGATTGCGCGGATGGTCTCCGGCTGCAGACCAATGTCCGCAGCTGTGTGAGTTGCTCTAACCGTAGGCGCAGCGGGACTGCTCAGTTCCCGGGCGACGCGGTCGTCAGCGTCAACAAGCGCCTCATAGGCCGCGAGCCGCCTACTTTGCCCCAACTGCCCGCTCAGCGCAGGATCGTACGGTGGGACATTGCCCAATTGCCGCGTCAGGAAGCTCCAATCGGAGAAGAAATGGCCCGGCGTAGCCCAAGCTGTGATGCTTTCGTACGCATAAGCGGCTCGATCGAGTTGGAGACAATGCGCGGATTCCGTCGGCGATGGAGCTGCCCCCCACTGCTCATAGCACCGACCGACGACGACCATTCGGTCCTCCGTTGATCGCAAGGCCGCTATCTCGAGACGTGCGTTCCGCGTGATCTCGATTAACGCGCTCGGTGGCGGAAGGTCCTCGCTGCTCGTGTCGGCGGCACGTGCATACCTGTCGGACTGAGCAGCTGCCACCGATGCTAATGTGAGCACGAAGCCTAAAGCTAGCCCACCTATCCTCCGACCCCAAACAAGAGCATTGATGGCTATCATGCACGCATCCCTGGGCGAGTTCAGACAGGTTAAAAGACACTGGGTTCCGATACCTTTGCGTCTCGCCGTCCCGTCGGTAAGGCACCGCCTGCGTCGCGAGCTCACCAACCAAACGCGCGAAGTTGCATGACGAGTGGAGGGCAAACTAGCAAGCCAGCGCGCGGAGGCAAGGTCAGGACAACCAGGACCGGCTCAAACAAGGCGGCAAGAGGTGCGATCCAATTAGATTGGCTGGCGGAGGGAGTGGGATTCGAACCCACGGTGGGCTTGCACCCACGCCGGTTTTCAAGACCGGTGCCTTAAACCACTCGGCCATCCCTCCGGGACGCGCGAGGTACCAGCGGAGGCGCATGCGTGCAATGCGGTGGTTAGCGCGGATTATTGATTAAGTTGAAAAAAGGATAAAAGCTTACGTCACCTAAACGTGGCTCAGGTATCTTTGCGTCACTTTCAACGCGAAGGCTTGCGCCCGATGCTTCGATTGACGCCACGTGTTCTGCTGCTGGCAGGTTTCAGCGCTTGCGCCCTCTCCGGCGCCGCGCTCGCGCAACAGCAGGGCGCGCCGATCACCTACGCAGGGCAGGGGGCGACACCCGCTGCCACGCAGACCGCCGCTGTCGGCGCGCTGACGGGCGGCGACGAGCGTTCGTACGGATATGGCTCGACCGGCGCGCGTGAGCGCGGCGAAGTCGTGATCGACATTCGCCGTCCGACCCAGGGCGGAGAACACCGCAGCGCCCCGCCGCCGCAGGCGCCCGCGACGCAGGTCACCCAACTCGAAGCCGACGTTGACGCAGCCGCCACGCCGCAGACGCCGCCGGATTGGCTGGAGCGCGAGCGCGTCGGCCCGCCGTACGAAGCGAATGGCCAATGGTACGTGCCGACTCCTGAGCCGGGCTATGCCGAAACCGGCGTCGCCTCGTGGTACGGGCCGACCTTTCACGGTCAGCGCACGGCGAGCGGCGAAGTGTTCGACCAAGAGGCGCTGACCGCGGCGCACCCGACGTTGCCGATCCCGAGCCTGGTGCAGGTGACCAATCTTGAAAATGGTCGCGAGGTGATCGTGCGCGTAAACGACCGCGGTCCGTTCGTCGGCGGCCGGCTGATCGATCTCTCGCGCCGCAGCGCTGAAGTGCTGGGCTTCGAAGGCCAAGGCCAGGCGCGCGTGCACGTGCGCTATCTGGGCCCCGCGCCACGCCGCGTGAACGCGGACGGCTCGGTTGCTCCGGCGACGCCGCCCGTGCCGCCTGTGGCGCCGGCCGCGAGCGCGCAAGTGGAGGAGGGGCCCGCGCCCCTGCTCCCGCCGAGCGCCCAAAGTGACGATGACGGCGACGACATGTTGGCCGGCGCGCCCACGGGGGACGGCGCCGCCCGTCCGCCGGCGGCGTACGCGCCGCCCGCGACCGGCGCTTACGTGGTCCAGGTGGGCGCTTTCTCGGATCCCAGCAACGCACAGCGCGTCCGCAACGAAGTGCAGACGGCGGGACCGGTGACGGTCGATGTGCGCCGCGCCGCCGATGGGCGCGAATTGTTCCGTGTCCGGGTCGGCCCGTTCCAGACCCAGGCCGAGGCCGACGATGCGCGCCGCACACTGGCGAGCTTGGGCTACGGCGAAGCCGTCATCGCAGCACGCTGATCGCCGGTTTGTTGACGTAAAGCCGCCGCGGCGGCTTGTTTCAGTGATCCGGCGCGAACGCGCTTTCGATTCGGCGGTCTGACCATGCGGCGCGCTCCGAGCGCACTGACCTTCCTCGCTGTGCTTGCGCTGGCGATCGCCCCCGCCGCTGCGCAGCGCAATCGACAGCGCGCGCCGCCGCCGCCACCGCCGCCCGCGGTTGCGCAACACGTGACGATCATGGACGGGGCAAGCGGCGCGATCCTGCGCTGCGACGACTGCGAAACGCCGGTGGCGCCGGCGTCGATGTCGAAGCTGATGACGGTGCTGATCGTGCTGGAAGCGCTCGAGGCCGGGCGCATCTCGCTCGACACCCAGTTCACGATGACCGACGAGCTGTGGCGCCAGCACCAGACCGGCGGCTCCACCATGTTCATCCCGGCGCGCGCGCAGGTCGCGGTGCGCGATCTGCTGCAAGGCGCGATCGTCGTGTCCGCCAACGATGCGTGCGGCCTGCTGGCGCAAGGCGTGGGCGGATCGCAGGAGGCGTTCGTCGCGCTGATGAATCGCCGCGCCCAGGAGCTCGGTCTGCGCTCGGCGAGCTTCCGCAATCCCACCGGCCTTGACGATCCCGGGCATCGCATTTCGACGGCTGATCTGGCGCGCCTGGCGCGGCACATCATCGTCACCTACCCGCAATACTACCGCCTCTATTCGCAGCGCGAGTTCACCTTCAACAACATCACCCAGCGCAACCGCAATCCGCTGCTGGGCGCGTTTGCCGGCGCCGACGGCATGAAGACCGGCAACACCGATGAATCCGGCTACGGCCTGGTCGGCTCGGCCGTGCAGAATGGTCAGCGCCGCATCATTGTCTTCAACGGCTTGCCGACGATGGCCGCGCGCGCGAGCGAGGCGCAGCGGCTGATGCGTTCCGCCTTCGAAGACTACGCCATCACCACGCTCGCCGAAGCCGGCGCCGAGGTCGGCCGCGCGCAGGTGCGCTTGGGCGGCCGCCGCACCGTCCCGCTGGTGACCGAGCGCGCCATTCTGGTCGGCGGACCGCGCGGCAGCCTGGCGGCGGCGCGCGCTTACATCGTCTATAACGGCCCGCTCGCAGCGCCGATCGCAAGGGGGCAGGTGGTGGCGCACCTCGTCGTGGAGCGCCCTGGATTTCCCACGGAACGCTACGAATTGCAGGCCGGACGCCGCGTCGGCAAGGCCAATTGGTTCGTGCGCTTCTGGGAAGGCTTGCGCCTGACCCTGTTCGGCCCTTGATAGGGCGCATGAGTCCGGACGCGACACGCGGCAAGTTCATCACGCTCGAAGGCGGCGAGGGCGCGGGCAAGTCGACGCTCGCGCGCGGTCTTGCGGATGTGCTGCGCGCGCGCGGGCGGGAAGTCGTGGTGACGCGCGAGCCCGGCGGTGCGCCCGGCGCCGACGCCATCCGCGCCCTGCTCGTGTCCGGCGACGCAAACCGCTGGAGTGCGATGGAGGAGGCGCTGCTGTTTGCGGCGGCGCGCCTCAATCATTTGAACCTGACCATTCGTCCCGCGCTCGCGCGCGGCGCGTGGGTGGTGTGCGACCGCTACTACGATTCCACGCGCGCTTATCAAGTTGCGGCTGGCGGTTTGGCGACGGCCGCGCTCGACACGCTCAATGCGCTGATCGAAGCGCCAGCGCCCGATCTCACGTTGATCCTAGACGTCGCCCCCTCCGCTGGACTCGCGCGTTCGCAAGGACGCCATGCTGGCGAGGACCGCTTCGAGCGGAAGGCCGCGGACTTTCACGCGCGCGTGCGCGCCGAGTTTCGCGCCATCGCAGATCGCGAGCCCGCGCGCTGCGTCGTCGTGGATGCAAGCGAGCCCGCCGACCGTGTGCTGGCGGCGGCGTTGGCGGCGGTCGAGGCGCGGCTATGAAAGCTGAAAAGCCCATCCCCGAAACGGACAAGGAGCCGGAAGCGCCGCATCCGCGCGACACGTTTGCGTTCGTGGGCCACGAGGCGGAAGAGCAGGCGCTCGCCGATGCGCTCGGCGGCCAACGCATGCACCACGCCTGGCTGATCGCCGGGGTCAAGGGGCTTGGCAAGGCGACGCTGGCGTATCGGTTTGCGCGGCGCGCGCTCGGCGCGCGCTGGAGCGGAACGCGGCCGTTGGATGTAGATCCCGAAGACCAGGTCGCGCGCCGCGTCAGCGCGCAGTCGCATCCGGACCTTTTCATCCTGCGCCGCGGCCTGAACGACCGCGGCAAGCCCCGCCGCGAAATCACTGTCGACGACGCGCGCGATCTTGGCGGCTTCTTCGCGCTCGCGCCCGGCGAAGGCGGCATGCGCGTCGCCATCATCGACGCGGTGGACGATCTGAACCGCAACGCCGCCAACGCGATTCTGAAGACGCTGGAGGAGCCGCCGGCGCGGTCCGTGCTGCTGCTGGTGTGTCACGCGCCGGGCGCCATTCTGCCGACGATCCGCTCGCGCTGCCGCCGCTTGGCGCTCCGCCCGCTCGGCGACGATCAGGTCCGCACTGCGATGGGAGCAGAGGCCGACGACGCGATCGTGCGCCTGGCGAAGGGCCGCCCTGGCCGCGCGATTGCGCTCAAGGCGCAAGGCGTCGATGCGGCGGCCGTAGGCGGGGATCGCGCGCAGGCCGCAATTGTGCGCGGCGACGCCGCGAAAGTGCTCAATCCGCTCTACGACAAGCTGAGCGGCGAACCGTTCGAACGGCTCGCTGCTGTGCTTGAGTTGGCCGAAGAGTGGACGCGCGCAGCCGGCGTGGAAGAGGGCGGCGAACATTGGGCCGAGGCATGGTCGCAGCTCGAGACGCTGCGCAGCGAGGCTGAGGGGCTCGACATGGATCCGCGCCACGCGCTCGCCCGCGCTGTCGGCGTTCTGGATCGCGCCGCCGCGAGCGCCAAGCGATGACGCTCTACATCGACAGCCACGTGAATCTGCATCACCAGGGCTTCGACGACGACCGCGACGCCGTGATCGCGCGCGCGCGCGCCGCAGGCGTCGGGCGCATGATCACGATCTGCGATAGAATCGAGAACTTCGGCCGCGTCATCGCCATCGCCGAAGCCAACGACGACATCTACGCCAGCGTCGGCGCGCATCCGCACTACGCCAAGGATCACCTCGATCTGACCGCGGAGCGGCTGATCGAACTCGGCCGCCACGAGCGGGTGGTTGGGGTAGGGGAATCCGGCCTCGACCAGCACTACAAGTTCAGCCCCTTCGAAGATCAAGTCGCCGTCTTCCGCGCCCACGCAGCCGCCGCGCGCGCGCTCGACAAGACGCTCATCATCCACACGCGCGAAGCGGACGAAGCGATGGCGGAGCTGCTGGAAGAAGAGGCGGGGAAGGGCCCTCTTCGCATCCTCATGCACTGCTACACGAGCGGCCCCGAACTGGCGCGCCGCGCGCTCAAATTGGGCGCGTACTTTTCGTTCTCCGGCATCATGACCTTCAAGAACGCAAACGACGTGCGCGACATCGCGCGGGAACTGCCTTTGGACCGCCTGATCGTCGAGACCGATTGCCCCTATCTGGCCCCTGTCCCGCACCGCGGCCAACGCTGCGAGCCCCTGCACGTCGCCGATGTGCAGCGCGCCCTTGCCGCCCTGCGCGGCTTGAGCGAAGCCGACGCGAGCGCCCTGCTCGCCGAAAATTTCTTCCGCCTCTTCCCAACCATCACGAGGCCAGTCTGATGGCCACGCTGCGCGTCACCGTGCTTGGCTGCGGCTCGTCCGGCGGCGTGCCGCGCGCCACCGGCGATTGGGGCGCGTGCGATCCGAACGAGCCGAAGAACCGGCGCACGCGCTGCGGGCTGTTGCTGCAACGCTGGGCCGGGCAGGCGGGCGCGGCGGAAGAGGCGACCACCGTCCTGATCGACACGCCGCCGGAGCTGCGTCTCCAGTTGGCCGCGGCGCGGCCGGTGCATCTCGATGCGGTGATCATCAGCCACGACCATGCCGACCAGACCAATGGCTTCGACGACGTGCGCGCGTTCGCGATCAAGAACCGCCGCCAGATCCCGGTCTGGATCGATGCGCCGACGCAGGCCACGTTTCTGCAGCGCTTCGGCTACGCCTTCGAAGGCAAGGGCGGCTATCCGGCCATCGTGAAGCGCGCCGGCGATCTCTCGCCGCTCGTACCCGTGAGCATCGACGGGCCGGGCGGTGCGCTCGAGGTGCTGCCGCTCGACCAGGATCACGGCTTCTCGCGTTCGCTCGGGTTCCGCGCCGGGCCGGTGGGCTACTCGAACGATCTGGTCGACATGCCGGAGGCCAGCTTCGCCGCGTTGGCGGGCCTGAAGCTCTGGATCGTCGACGCGCTGCGCGAGACGCCGCATCCGACGCACGCGCATCTGGCCAAGAGCCTGGACTGGGTCGCGCGCCTCAAGCCTGACCTGGCGCTGCTGACGAACATGCATCTCGATCTCGATTATGCGTCGCTGAAGGCGAGGCTGCCGCCGTGCGTCGAACCCGCGTACGATGGCTGGGCGGGCGACTATCCGGTTTGAGTCGTCTCGTACTTCCCATAATCTATCTTATGCGAGATGCGAATGGCGGCCCAACTGACTGAAAAAGCAACGGAAACTGACGAGCGCCCCGCCCGCAACGCCGCCGCGACCCAGGCCGTGCTCGATGTGATGGCGCGGCTGCGCGATCGCGACGCGGGTTGCCCTTGGGACGTCGAGCAAACCTTCGCGACCATTGCGCCCTACACGATCGAGGAAGCCTACGAGGTCGCGGACGCGATCGAGCGCCAGGACATGGCCGGGCTCAAGGAAGAACTGGGCGATCTCCTGTTCCAGGTCGCCTTCCACGCGCGCATGGCCGAAGAGCTTGGCGCGTTCGACTTCGCCGATGTCGCCCAAGCGCTGGCCGACAAGATGACCGAGCGCCATCCGCATGTGTTCGGGGAGAAGATTGAGCGGAGCGCCGAAGAGCAGACCGTCGCGTGGGAAACGCTGAAGGCTGAGAAGCGGGCCGCCAAGGGCGGGTCGCTGCTGGAGGATGTGCCGATGGCCCTGCCCGCGCTGATGCGCGCCGAGAAGCTCACCAAGCGCGCCGCGCGCATCAACTTCGATTGGCCCAGTTCGGCGGAGGTGCTGGCGAAGCTCGACGAGGAGCTGGCCGAACTGAAAGCGGCGCAAGCCAGCGGGGATCAGGCGCACATCGCTGAAGAGATGGGCGACATCCTCTTCGTGATGGCCAACCTCGCCCGCAAGCTGAAGGTCGATCCCGAAGAAGCGCTGCGCCGCGCCAACGCCAAGTTCACGCGCCGGTTTCAGTACATCGAGCGCAAACTGACCGAAGCCGGCCGTACCGGCCCACAGCCGCTGGACGACATGGAAAAGCTGTGGGTCGAGGCGAAGCGAGCGGAGAAGCGCTCGTAATGCTCCGCGCAGTCCTGGTGGCGGCGCTCTTGGCGTTGGCTGGCGCGATTGCCCTGACTTCTGATTCATATCAACGCACCGCGCTCGCGCGCTTGGCGAAGAGCTGTTTTGGCCGGGTGGAGTGTACACGGCTCGGCGCACCGGTACGGCCCGAGGACGTGCGTGAGTGCACGTCTCTTCAAGAGAGAGACTTCAGGAACCATGGCTGGCGAGGCGCTCACGCGGAATACGTATGCAGCAGCGTAAGCGGTAATCGCGCGATCCTGATCACGACCGATTATCCTTTCGATGCTGGTGTCGGTGGCTGGGCGGCGTGCGATGACGCCGAATGCCACGCGGCTTTGGCCCAACTGAGATGGCGAATGACCGCCGTGCCACCTGGCGCTCTCCCTGTCCGAACGGAGGTTCCGTGAAGCGCCCGCGCATCGCTTGGCGCAGAAGCGCTAGCGCCACTCCCGCGCATCGCCTTCCCACACCGTGACGTCGCCCCGGAAGAGCATGCAGGCACGCCCATCGCCGCCGGGATCGTAGTCGCGCCAACGCCCTTGCGTTTGACGTGGATGGTTCTCCGCGAGCCCGCGGACGCAAATAGCCGCCGGGCTGCATGGCGTTGAGCCGGGCGCGGCGTTTACCGGGACGAAGCGCTGCGCCTCGGACCGCCGGCGCCCTCGCCGGCACGGCGCTGCGAGCGACTGCACGCACCGGCGCTTGTCCGATCCAGCGAATGCCGGCGAGGGCGCCGGCGGTCCGCGATCAGCGTTTCAGCGCCCCAAACGGAACCACCTTGTTCTCAACATCGTGCCCAATGTCCGCGCGGCCGAGATACGCGATGCCGGCCTTGGCGCACCAATAGCGCATCATCTCTTCGGCGTCGGCGCCGAACGGCTTGTCGTTCTCCGGCACGTCGCTGATGCGTCCCAGTTTGATCCCTTTCACGCTGCGCACGTTGGCGGAAGCGGTGATCTGGAAGAGGGCGCGGTCCAGCCGATAGAGATACTCCCCGATGTCCTCCAACATCAGCACGTGGCCGCTCAGGTCCGGCTCCAACGAAGTGCCGAGCATCGATTGGAAGACAGTGATGTTGAACGCGGCGCACTTGGCGTCGAACATCACGCCGAGTTCGAGGCTCTCAGGGGAGCGGTCGATGAGCCAGTTGAGCGCCCTCTTCACCGCGCCCTCGCCGCCTGCACGCGTGAGATCGATGGGAATAGGCCCATGCGCCACGTTCTCGAAGCCGCGCGCGTAAAGGCCGCCCAACAGCGCGCCGTTGTCGCTGTAACCGAGGTACGTCTTCGTCCGCGCCGCGCCATTGAGTTGCGCCAGCGCCGCCTCGGCGATGCGGCACGCGCCATAGCCGCCGCGCGCGAACCAGATCGCGTCGAACGCGGGATCGTTGGCGAACTCCACCAACGCCTTGAGGCGCGTCGCGTCGTCGCCCGCGAAGTGTCCGTCGCTGGCGAAACATTGCGGGTGGATAACGATCTCCGGCGCGCGGTCGAGGAAGCTGTCGGCGGCGAACGCTTTCAGCCGCTCGGCCAGCGCCGGCTCGATGCGCGTGCCCGGCGCGACGACGCCAATGCGGAGCGATGGGGCCATTCTGCGTTCGCGTCCTTGCCGGTGAGCGGCATTTCTCGTCATAACCGGGCGTCATGAGTCAGGCAAAATCCTATTTCATGAGCGGCATCGGCGGCTCAGGCATGCTGCCGCTGGCGCTCATCCTGCGCGCGCGCGGCTTCGAGGTCGCCGGCTCGGACCGTTCGCTGGATCAAGGCCGGCTGGGGGCGAAGTTCGAATACCTGAAGGCGCAAGGCGTCGCCCTCTTCCCGCAGGACGGTTCGGGCATCGTCAGCGCCGATCAGATCCTGGTGCGCTCGGCGGCGGTGGAAGACACCGTGGGCGACGTGGTCGCCGCCAAGCGCGTGGGCGCGCGCGACATGAAGCGGCCGGAGCTGTTGGCGGAATTGTTCAACGCCGCGCCGGTGCGGATCGGCGTCGCCGGCACCAGCGGCAAGTCGACCACCACCGCCATGATCGCCTGGCTGCTCCACCGCGCCGGGCGCGATCCCACCGTCATGAACGGCGCGGTGATGAAGAACTTCGTCACGCCCGACGCCCTCTTCGCCTCGGCCCTCGTCGGCAAGGGCGATGCGTTTGTCAGCGAGGTCGACGAAAGCGACGGCTCGATCGCGCGCTACGAGCCGACCATCGCCGTGGTCAACAACATCGCCCTCGACCACAAGAGCATGGACGAATTGCGCGCCCTGTTTGGCGGCTTCGTCAACAAGGCGGAGATCGCGGTGCTGAACCTCGACAACGAGGAAACCGCGGCGCTGCTGATGAAAACCAAAGTGCGCACACGCAGCTACGCCCTCCGCTCCGGCCTCGCCGATCTCCATTGCAGCGCCATCCGCCTGGCGCCGGACGGCGTGTCGTTCGACGTGCTGGAGAAGGACACGCGCCAGAGCGCAACCGTCGATCTCGCCGTGCCGGGCGAACACAATGTCGCCAATGCATTGGCCGCGCTCTCGGCGGCGCGCGCGTACGGGTTGCCACTCCAGCAAGCCGCAAAGGCGCTCGGGGGCTTCTCCGGCACCAAGCGCCGCCTCGAGGTGGCCGGCACAGCCAATGGCGTCACCGTGATCGACGATTTCGGGCACAACCCCGACAAGATCACCGCCACGCTCAACACGCTGCACGCGTTTCCCGGCCGCCTGCTCATCATGTTCCAGCCGCACGGGTTCGGTCCGCTGAAGCTGATGCGCCAGGAATTCATCGACGTCTTCGCCACGCTGATGAACGATGACGACGTGCTCATCATGCCTGACCCGGTATACTTCGGCGGCACCGTCGACCGCAGCGTCACGAGCGAACACATCGTCGCCGGCGTGCGCGGCCGCGGTCTGCAAGCGCTCGCCTTCGCCGAACGCGGCGCTTGCGGCGATAAACTGATTGAGTTGGCTGAACCTGGCGACCGGATCGTGGTGATGGGCGCGCGCGACGATACGCTCTCGGTCTTCGCGGCCGAATTGGTGGATCGCCTGCGCGCGAAGTAGGGCCCCTACTCCGCCGCTTGGCGCGGTTCTTCGGGCAGGGGCGGGAGCGGGGCGAAGCGGGCGGCGTCGGCGATCAGCAGTTCCGCGCGCAATGTCACCGCGCCATCGTCGTCGACGCTCTCGTCGAGAATTTTCCCCGCTGCTGCGATCTGCGCGCGGACACGGCCGGCGTCGCTCGCCGCCAAGGTGAGGGTGACGACGCGGGTGGCGGAGAACGCGGCGCGATCGATCACCGCGAGCAGGGCGTCGATACCCTCCCCCGTCACCGCCGAGATCGCAACAGGGGGCAGGGCGGCCCCCTGCCCGTCGTTCTGCATCGCGCCAGCGCGCCGCAACCGCGCGCCGCGCGTGGAGTCGTCGAGCTGATCGATCTTGTTCCAGATTTCGACCACCGGCGGCGACTTGCCGTCGGCATCCGTCGCCAGCTGCGCCAGCACCGCGAGCACGTCGGCCTTTTGCTGCTCGGTATCGGCATGCGCAATGTCGCGCACGTGCAGCAACAAGTCCGCTTCGGTCACTGCTTCCAGTGTCGCGCGGAAGGATTCCACGAGTTCGTGCGGCAGGTCCGAGATAAAGCCGACGGTATCGCTCATGATGACCGCGCGCCCGCTCGGCAACTTCACTTGGCGCGCGGTGGGATCCAGCGTGGCGAACAGCATGTCTTTCGCCAGCACGCCAGCCTGCGTCAGCTGGTTGAACAGCGTGGACTTGCCGGCGTTGGTGTAGCCGACGAGCACCACCGCAGGCAGCCCGGCGCGAGACCGCGCGCGCCGCTGCAGACCGCGGGTGCGGCGCACGTCCTCCAATTCCTTCTTCAGCTTGATGATCCTGTCGGCGATGATGCGCCGGTCGAGTTCGATCTGCGTTTCGCCGGGGCCGCCGGTCTTGCCCAAACCGCCGCGCTGGCGTTCCAAGTGCGTCCAGGTCCGCACCAAGCGCGAGCGTTCATACTGCTGGCGCGCCAGTTCGACTTGCAGACGCCCTTCCTTGGTGCGCGCGCGCAGTCCGAAGATTTCGAGAATGAGACCCGTGCGATCAACCACCTTGGCGCCGATGTCGGTCTCGAGATTGCGCTGCTGCACCGGCGACAAGAGCGCATCGATCACGATCACGCCGGCGCCCAGCGCTTGGGCCTGATCCTTCAGGCGCTCGACACGGCCGGAGCCAAAATACGTGCGCGGGCTGATCTGGCGCACGGGCGCGGCTTCCGCGGCTGAGACCTCCAGCCCCAGCGCCTGCGCGAGCCCCACGGCCTCCAGCAGACGCGCTTCGCCGTTGCGCACGACCGCGTCTGCGCTCGCAAGCGGGCGCAGCACGATGGCGCGGTTCAAGTCTCGGAGCGGCGTGTCAGCCGTCGGCTTCATCTACGGCCTTGTCGATCTCGTGCAACTGGACCGGCGCGCCCGGCATGATGGTCGAGATCGCGTGCTTGTAGACAAGCTGGACCTGGCCGTCGCGGCGCAGCAACACACAGAAATTGTCGAACCAAGTCACAACGCCCTGAAGTTTGACGCCATTCACCAGGAAGATCGTGAGCGGCGTTTTGGCTTTGCGGACCGCGTTGAGGAAAGTGTCCTGAAGGTTTTGCTTCTTGTCCATGGTCAGCCCCATGCGAGAGTTTTATGGCGCCGCGTCGAACCGCACGGCTGCCTGTGAGCTATAGGGCGCGTCGGCGGCGGCGCCAACCGCGCCGGGAAATGCCGCGCGCTTTCAGAGCTTAGGCGCCCAAATATGCGGCGCGCAGAGCACGCGTGAGCGGCCCGGGCCGGCCTCCGCCAATGCGCGCGCCGTCGATCGAAATGACGGGAACGGCGGGATTCGAAGCCGCGCTGATAAACGCTTCGCGCGCTGCCTTTGCCTCCTCCAGCGTGAAGGGCGCTTCGATCACCTTGATCTGCCGCTCGCGCGCCAGTTGGATCAGCGCCGCGCGCGTTACGCCGTGCAGGAGATCGTGGCTGAGATCGCGCGTCCTGAGCGCGCCGCCTGCGTCGACGATCCACGCCGTGGAGGAGGTCCCTTCCGTGACAAGGCCGTTCGCATCGACGAACCACGCCTCGAAGGCGCCGGCTTCCTTCGCCGCTTGGCGCGCCAGCACGTTGGGGAGCAAGTTTACCGACTTGATGTCGCGCCGCGCCCATCGCGTCTCCGGCATGCTGACGACGGCGACGCCATTCTCGGCGCGCTTGGCGAGCGCGTGGCGATCGAGCGTCTTGGCGGTAACGACAATGGTCGGCTTCACACCCGCTGCGGGAAACGCGTGGTCGCGCGCGGCCGCGCCGCGGCTCACTTGTACATAGACGATACCGTGGACAACGCGGTTGCGGCGGATGGTTTCGCGGATCACAGCCCATAGGGCCCGCTCCGGCATCGGGGCGGGGATGCGCAGTTCTTCGAGCGAGCGCCAGAGGCGCGCCATGTGCGCTTCGGCGTCGTACAACCGCCCGGCGCGCACGGCCCACACCTCATAGATCGAATCCGCGAACTGGAAGCCGCGGTCCTGTATCGAGATAGCGGCCGCTGAGAGCGGACGGTACGCGCCGTTGACGAAGGCGATGCGGCTCATTCGGTCTCGAGATCGTGACCGTTGCGGCCGGGCGGTTCGACGCCCAGCGACTTGAGCTTGCGGTGCAACGCCGAGCGCTCCATGCCGATGAAGGCAGCCGTGCGCGAAATGTTGCCGCCGAACCGCGTGATCTGAACGTTGAGATACTCGCGCTCGAACCGCTCGCGCGCGTCGCGCAACGGCAAGCCGATCACTTCCTGCAGCCCGTCATGCTTGGAGAACCCGGCCGACGGCCAGGCTTCCGGCGGCAAGGCGTCCACTGTTACCGGCGTCGCGATGTCGCCGGTAGCGAGGATGAGAATGCGCTCGATCACGTTGCGCAGCTGGCGCACGTTGCCCGGCCAGTCCGCGGCCTGGAGCGCGGCGAGCGCATCTTCGCCGATCTGGCGCGGCGGCACGCCCGTCATGCCTGCGAGGCGGCCGACGAAATAGCCCGCGAGTTCGGGAATATCCTCGCGGCGTTCCGCCAAGCTTGGCGCGCGCAGCGGTACGACGTTCAAGCGGTGGAACAGGTCTTCGCGGAAGCGCCCCTCTTCGATATCGCCCCGCAATTCGCGCGACGTGGATGAAACCACGCGGACGTTCACCTGCACGTCCGTCGTGCCGCCGACGCGGCGGAAGCGCTGATCAACGAGCACGCGCAGAATTTTTGACTGCGTCTCCAGCGGCATGTCGCCGACTTCGTCGAGGAACAGCGTACCGCCGTGGGCTTGCTCGAAGACGCCGATCTTGCGTGGGCGTCCGTCCGGGCCCTCTTCGCCGAAAATCTCCGACTCCATACGGTCGGGCGCGATCGACGCCGCGTTGATGGCCACGAACTGGCCCACGGCGCGCGGGCTGCGCTCGTGCAGCAGGCGCGCAACCAGTTCCTTGCCGGCGCCGGCGGGCCCTGTGATGAGAACGCGCGAATTGGTTTGCGCGACGCGATCGATGGCGCTCCGCAGCGCCGCCATCACCGCCGATGAGCCGATCAGCTCGTCGCTGGCCGCGGACCGCGCCTTCAGCGCGGTGTTTTCGCGCTTCAGCCGCGTCGTCTCCAGCGCACGCTGCACCACCAGCAGCAGGCGATCCGCCGTGAACGGCTTTTCGACGAAGTCGTAGGCGCCTTTGCGGATCGCCGCGACCGCTGTCTCAATCGTGCCGTGACCGGAGATGACGACAACCGGCAAGTCCGGATCGATCTCCTTGAAGGTCGCCAGCAATTCGAGCCCGTCCATGCGGCTGCCTTGCAGCCATACGTCGAGCACGATGAGCGACGGCGCGCGGCGGCGGAACGCGTCGAGCGCTTCATCGCTATCGCGCGCGGCGCGAACCTGGTGGCCGTCGTCTTCGAGGATGCCGGAGACGAGATCGCGGATGTCAGCTTCGTCGTCGATGACGAGAATGTCGGTAGCCATGTCAGGATGCTCCTGCGCCGTGTTCTGCAGCGGCTTCGGGCGGCTCCTCGCCGCGCTTGGGTAAGACAAAACGGACGACTGCGCCGGGCGCTTTGCCCGGCGGGTCGTCCAGCTCGATAAGCCCCCCGTGGTCTTCCACGATGCGCGCGACGATCGCCAGGCCGAGGCCGGCCCCCTTCGTGCGCGTCGTCACGTACGGTTCGATCAGCCGGTGTCGATCCTTCTCCGGGAAGCCCAACCCGTTGTCGATCACCTCGAACTCGACGCCGAACTCCAGATCGCGCAGCTTGAGCGTGACGAAGCCGTCTTTCGGCTCGCCATCGCGTTCGCGGCGTCCTTGCACGCTTTCACTCGCGTTCTTGATCAGATTGAGCAGCGCCTGACCGATCAGGCGCTCGTCGCTCACGAGCCCGATCGGCTGGTCGGCGCCTTGCACGTCGATGCGGATGTCAGGAAATACGAGGCGTTGCGCGAACACCGTCGAGCGCGCGACCTCGCTGATGTCGGCGAACGCCATACGCGGCGTCGGCATCCGGGCGAAGGACGAGAACTCATCCACCATGCGCCCGATGTCGGCGACCTGACGCAAGATCGTGTCCGTGCACTTGGCGAATGTCTCCGGGTCGGACGTGATTTCGGCCTGGTACTTCTTGCGCAGGCGCTCAGCGGAGAGTTGGATGGGCGTTAGCGGGTTTTTGATTTCATGTGCGATGCGGCGCGCTACGTCCTTCCACGCCTCTTGTCGTTGCGCCGAGATCAATTTGGTCATGTCGTCGAAAGTCAGCACAAGTCCGCCATCGGCGTCCGGACTCATGCGCACGCTCAAATTCACCGAACCGCTCTCGCGCATGAGGTCGACCCGCTGCGCCTCGGTTTCGTGCGCCGGCATCGGCTGATTGAGCAACTCGCCGAATTCCGGCGTGACGTCGATCAAACGGCGCCCGACCAGGTCCTGCTGGGCTAGGAGGATCTGCGCCGACCGGTTCGCCGCCGTGATGCGGCCGTCGCGGTCAAGGCCTACGACGCCGGCGCTCACCCCGCCGAGCACGGCTTCGATAAAGCTGCGGCGGTTCTCGGCGTCTTCCTGGGCCGCCACGAGATCGCGGCGCTGCGAGTCCAGTTGCGCTGTCATGCTGTTGAAGGCGGTGGCAAGCGCATCCACCTCGTCGCGCTCCTCGCCGACCGCGACCCGGGCCTTCAGGTCGCCCGCCGCGACACGCCGCGCTGCCCCGACGAGACGTCCAATCGGCGCGGCGACGCGCGTGGCGCTTGTCAAGCCGACCCAGCCTGCCGCCAGCACAACGATCAGGGCGGTCGAAAGGTAGGCGAGCGCGAACAGCGTGCGCAGCGACACCTGCTGTTCGCGGGCGCTCCGATAGTCGGCGACGGAGGCGCGGAAGTCGCGGAGTTGGGTGACGATGCCGGGTGCGACGCTGCGTGTGACGGCCAAGAAGGCGTCCGGATAAGCCTGCAGCCCATAGAGAGCGACGACACGGTCATGCGCTTCGTCGAACCAGACGTACACATCCCCGTCCTTGGCGGCCGCGAAGGCCGCTGGCGGCGGCGTTTCGAGGGCCGGTTCGTCTTCCAACCGCGCGGGCGCGAGGACGGCGCCGCCTGAGCTGAGCACGTAGGCGGACGTCAACTCCCGGCGTTGCGCCTGTGCAGCCAGGAACGCGAGGTAGCGTTCGCGATCTTCCGTCAAGCCGCGCACCGCCGCGTTGAGGTCGACAGCCATGGCCTCGACTTCGCCGCTGATGCCGCCGGAGGCGAGGTCGACGTAGGCGCGGCCCACGTCGGCGGCGTTCTCGATCGTCGTTTCGACACGCTGCGAGAACCAGCGGTCGACGCCCTGGCTGAATGTAAATCCAAGGAACGCGGCCACGACGATGACCGGCGCGAGCGCGGCCAGCGAGAACAGCGTGACGAAGCGCACATGAAGCCGTGCGCCGCTCGCCGCGGCCCGCCAGGCGCGCGCGACGCGCAACACGCGGTGCAACAGGATGCCGGCCAGCACGCCCGCGATCAGAAGGCTTGCGATCAGCAGGATGCGGATGGTGTCGTTGTCGTTGCCGGCAAGCCCCTCGCCGAGCAACAGCATGATGGTCGCGATCGCGGTGAGTAACCCGGCGATGAAGAGGCCCAGGATGAACGTCAGCGCGCTGCGGCTCTGCGGCTGGTCCACGATGACCGCCGGGTCGGGCGCGTCTGGCGCGGCGGCGCGACTGGCCGCAAGCTGATGCACCATGCCGGGGGACCCCATGTTGCGCGATTGCAACAAGGTGTTGAACCAATATCACGCTGGCGTCAATCGCCACGCCCAGTTCGGATCCCAAGCGCCTGAATCTTCTTCCGCAAGGTATTGCGGTTGATCCCGAGCACAGCGGCGGCGCGGATTTGATTGCCGCGGGTGGCTTGCAGGGCTTGGACAATCAGCGGCCGCTCGACCTCAGCCAAGAAGCGGTCGTAGAGCCCTTCGGCGGGCAGTCCTGGGTTCGCCGCTGCAAATTCGCCCGCGACGCGACGGGTGACCGCGTTCTCGAAGTCATCCGCCTCTTGGTCTGCGCCCGCCGTCTCCGCCGTCGCGGATCCGAGCTGTGCGCCGATTTCGCCGGGGGTGATGACCGAAGCCGGGCTGAGCGCGGCGGCGCGGCGCAGCAGGTTCTCCAATTCGCGGACGTTGCCCGGGAAGTGGTGCGCTTTCAGGCGCTCGATGGCGGCGGTGTCGATCGCCTTCTCGGGCAAGCCTTCGCGCTTGGCGCGGAGCAGGAATGCGCGCGCGAGATCGCCGACATCGTCGAGGCGTTCGCGCAGCGGCGGCAGCCGGATCGAAACCACGTTCAGCCGGTAGAACAAGTCCTGGCGGAACGCGCCCTGCCGCGCGAGCGCGGCAAGACTGCGCTGTGCAGCGGCGATCAAGCGCACGTTCGGCCGCTCGGCGGGATCGTCGGCGTGCAAAAGCCCCGCGAGCCGCGTCTGCGCATCAGCGGGCATTTCATCGACGTCTTCGAGAAAGAGCGTGCCGCCTTGCGCACGCGCGAACATGCCGTCAGGCGCAAAGAGCGCGCTGTCGACCTGCGCCGCAGTGGCGCCGGCGAGGCTGATTGTCAGAAACGGCGCATGGGCGCGTCGGCTGTGATCGTGGATGGCGCGCGCGACGCGTTCCTTGCCGGTGCCGCTTTCGCCTTCGATCAGCACCGTGAGGTCGGTGCCGGCCACCCGCGCCATGACGCGATAGACTTCCTGCATCGCCGCAGAGCGGCCGATCAGCGGCAGCTTCTCTTCTTTTTCGGCTTTGTTTGCCTGCGCGCGCGACTTTGCATCGGGACCGCCGGAGAGCGCGCGGCGCACCGCCGCCATCAGATCGTCCAGATCGAACGGCTTCGGCAGATAGTCGTACGCGCCGGCATTGGCTGCCGAAAGTGCCGTAGAGACGGTGGACTGCGCGCTCATGACGATCACCGGCAACGCGGGCCGCGCCGCGCGCATGCCCGGCAGCGCATCGAACACGCAGTCGTCACCCATATAGACGTCGCTGAGAACCAGATCGCCTTCGCCGTCACGCACCCATTTGGTCAAGGTCGCCACATTGCTCGTGGCGCGCACGGCGAAGCCCTCTTTCCCCAGCGCCTGGGAAAGCACGAAACGCAACGACGCGTCGTCGTCGGCAAGGAGAATGCGCGCGCTCATGGCTGATCGTCCGGCTCGATAGGCAGAAGAATCTTGAACGACGTGCGGCCCGGGATGCTGTCGACTTCGATGCGGCCATCATGGCGTGCGACGATGTCAGCGGCGACGGTGAGACCGAGCCCCATGCCGCCGGCCTTGGTGGTGGCGAACGCCTCGAACAGGCGGTCCACGATCGCGGGATCGAGGCCCGGGCCGTTGTCCACAATCTGCACCTCCAGCTGCGCGCGCGCGGCGCCGGTGGCCGCGGAGCGGAAGCGCACGCCGGAGCGATACGAGGTGATCAGCGCGACTTCGCCATCCGCTTGGCCAGCGACCGCCTCCGCGGCGTTCTTGGCGATATTCAGGAACGCTTGGATCAGCTGATCCAAGTCGCCGCGCACGTGCGGCAAGCTGGGGTCGTAGCGCTCGCGCAGCATCACGTCGGGATGACTGGACCCGATCAGCTTGCGCACGCGCTCGAGCGCTTCGTGAATATTGAACGGCTCGAACTTGGGTGGCTCGATGCCTGCCAGCGGATCGATGCGATCGGTCAGGCGATGGATGCGGTCCACTTCATCGCAGATGAGCTTCGCCAGCGCTGCGGAGTCCGGATCGTCGGCGCGCGAAATCAGCTGCGCCGCGGCGCGTATGCCTGCGAGCGGATTGCGCACTTCGTGCGCCAAGGTGCGCGCGGCTGAGTTTGCCGCGGCCTGCGGCGCGGCGCGCGCGCGCGGCGGTCGCGTCATGACCAGCGCGATGTAGCCGTTCTCCCCCACTGGGCCTGCGGCCACCGTCGCGCGGCCGATGGCGAAGCCAGGTCCCACCAGGGCGACATCGGCCTCCACGACCCCAGTCGACCCGCCCTGTGCGCGGCGAGCGAGATCGATCAGCGGGGCGTCGGCGCCGAAGATTTCGTCGAGCCGCCGGCCAAGCAGTCCGCGGCCGACGCCCGCAAGGAGCTCCGCGGCCGCGGCGTTCACAAACCGGATGCGCTCTCCGGCATCGACGCCGATCACCGGCGCCGGCAGCGCTTCAAGCCAGCGCTCCGCGTCGGGCGCGTGGATGCGCGGCGCGGCCTGCCTCTGCGGCCGCTGAACGCGCCGCGGGCGGTCCGGCGAGACAGAGCGTTCGTTTTCGTCCAAACCGGCCATGGGCTTCAAATCCCCCTGACGAAGCTTAGGGCGCCCAAAAAGCAGGCGCCAAGGGTCTTATGTTGCGATGCAGCACGACGCGCGAGATTTTCCCCAGGCATGAAAACGGCGGCGATCATTGTGGCGGCGGGGCGCGGATCGCGCCTGGGCGGCGACATTCCCAAGCAATACAGGACCTTGCTGGGCGCGCCGGTCCTCTCCTGGTCGGTTCGGGCGTTCGTAACGGCGGAAGTGCGCCGGGTGGTGGTCGTCATCGACCCCGCCGACGCCGATCTCTGCCACACTGCAACGGAGGGGTTTGCCGTCGAGATCGTCCCCGGCGGTGCGACACGCACGGACTCCGTCCGCGCCGGGCTCGCTGCGGTCGGCGACGCAGACGTGGTCCTGATTCATGACGCGGCGCGCCCTGGGCTGAGCGGCGACGTGATCGGCAGGCTCCTCGATGCGATCGCCGCCGGCGCGCCGGGCGCCGCGCCCGCACTTGCGGTGGCGGACTCGTTACGTATCGTGGACGCTGGTCGACGCATCGTCGGCGAGGTCGACCGTGACAACGTCGTGCGGGTGCAGACGCCGCAGGCGTTCCGCTCAGATGTAATTCGCGCCGCCTATGCCGCCGCGCCGCGCAGCGCCGCGTTTAGCGACGACGCAGCCGTAGCGCGCGCCAACGGCGCCGCGGTCGTGCTGGTGGAAGGCGCGGCGCGGCTGATGAAACTCACCTACCCCGAAGATTTCGCGGTGCTGGAGCGGTTGATGAGCGGCGATCGTGTGACATGCGTGGGCTCGGGGCTGGATGCGCATCGCTTCGGCCCGGGCGATCATGTGACCCTGTGCGGCGTCCAGATCGCGCACGACAAGGGCGTGCTCGGTCATTCCGATGCGGACGCCGGCTGGCACGCCCTGGTCGACGCCATCCTCGGCGCCCTCGGCGAAGGCGACATCGGCCAACACTTCCCGCCCAGCGATCCGCAATGGAAAGGCGCGTCTTCCGAGCTCTTTTTGCGTCACGCCGCCAAGATGGCCGCGGACGCCGGCGCGCGAATTCTGCATGTGGACGTGACGCTCGTGTGCGAGCGTCCGAAGATCGGGCCCCATCGCGACGCGATGCGTGCGCGCACCGCCGAGGTTCTTGGATTGCCGATTGCGCACGTCAGCGTGAAGGCGACGACGACCGAGCGGATGGGCTTCACCGGTCGCGAGGAAGGCGTCGCCGCCCAAGCCACCGCGACCTTGGATCGCCCGGCCTAACTCGGATCGGCCACCGGCGTGCACGAGCCCAGGCGTACAGTGCGATTGAGCAGGCGATCGGCCCAGGTCTCGATCCGGTACTCATGGGTGCGGAAGTTCACGGTGAGACGCCGGTACGCCCGCGCGCCGACCGCACCGCCGATCACCTGAAGTTGGGACGCGCTGTGGCGGCCGCGTTCGCACTCCATGCGCACCGAGGTGCAAGCGTCGGCGCTCCAGGCGGACGCCTGCGCATTCCAGGTTTGCCACGCGCCGCGTGGCTCGATGCGGAAGATGTCCTGCTCGCTGCCATTGGCCAGCGCGCATGAGAGGATGACGGGATCCGCCGAGGCGGCGTGCGCGAGCGCAGCCGTGGCTACGAGGGTCGCGCCGATCATCCGGACGATGCCTGTCATGCTCCCCGCCTCAGCCGCCTGCCTTGTTCGCTTTCGCCGGCGGTTCGGTCCCATCCGGCGTGCTGGGCGCATCTTGCGCACCGCCGGGGCGACAATGCGGCAGGTAGCTGTAGAGACGACAGTCCTCAACCCCTGTCAGGCCCTCCCACAACGCACGCGGGAGGTTGATGTAGTCATCCGTCCAGCCCCGCCCAGGAGGCGCTTCGAACACCCGCCAGTCGCCGCTCGTGAGCGGCAGCCGCGACAGCGCCTCAGGCGAGCGCGCAACGATCATCACGCTGGCGGCCAGTCCGCCATAGTACGAGACGTAGGGCTGCTCGAAGCGTTCGCTGACCCGGTAAAGCGTTGGCGCGCCAATGTCGCGCGCCACCCGCGCCGCCTCGGAGACGAGCGCAAGATTGCGGTTCGACAAATGCAGGATGACGATCCCGTTGTCCGTGGTTTTGCTCAAATAAAGCCGCAGCGCCTCAGCAGTCAGCAAGTGCGCCGGGATCGCGTCCGAGGAGAAAGCGTCGACAACGATGACATCGAACGAACGATCCGCCTCTTCGGCGATCTGCAAGCGGGCGTCGCCGAGTTCGACACGGGCGTTAGGTTGGCATTGCGGCACGTAGGTGAAGTCGCCGCCCGGCAAGGCCGAGAGCCGCACGACCGCGGGATCGATCTCGAAGATGGTCAGCCGGTCTTCGGGGCGCATCAGACACGCGGTCGAGCCTGCGCCTAAGCCAATCAGCGCGAGGCTGGCGTTCTCGTGCGCGCTGAGCCCCGCGACGATGGATTCGCCCAGCGCCGTGCGCGGATTGTAATAGGTCAATGGCAGCCGCGACAGTTCCGGCGTCGCCAGCTGCGCCCCGTGAATCGTGGTGCCATGCATCAACACGCGCAGCGGCGGCTGCGTATCGCCGCCCATGACGCGTGTGCGCAGGACACCAAAAAAGCTCCGCTCCTGGGTGATGATGCGCGCGCCGCGGGCGTCATCGACGAAGATGATCACGAAAGCCGCGAGCACGCTCAGCGCCATCACGATCGGCTTGCCCCGGTTGAGGAAGATCGCCACGGCGCAGAAGCCGATGCCCATGACGGTCAGCACCTGCTGATCCAGCCGTTCGGCCAGCAAGACTTGCATAAGCAGCAATACGATCGGCGGGATGGCCGCGCCCATCGCATAGTCGACGACGACGCTGTCGCCTTGCCGGCGGCGCTGGATGGTGCCGTGCACGCAGAAAGCCAGCACCATCATGCTGGTGACGATCAGCAGAGCGAACCATGGCTGCTGAACGGTCATGTCCAGCCGCTGCTCCACCACCGCCTGGGCGAAGACGGCCTGAACGTTGAAGGCGGTCCAGATCACCAGTGTCGCGTACACGGCCGCGAGGATGAGGAAGCCGTAGCGCAGCGGCGCCGGGCGTCTCTCGTCACCCCAGCCCGCCGCGATCATCGCCGCCGCGGCGCCCAGAGCGGCGGTGACGAGTGTGGCCGTGAGCGGCGGCTGGCGGAAAAACAGCAGAAGCGCCGTTGCGACCATCATCAGCGCGCCCGCGAAGGAGGCATCGCGAAGCCGCGGCGTATCGCTGTCGCCGCGCGGGCGGAACAGGCAGGCCGCAGCCAGCGCCAACGGGTACTCGTACACGTTGTTGAAGATCACCGGCGCCGCCAGCGCCGCGAACGCGCCGCCCAGTACGCCGCCCAGCGAAACGTAGAGATAGAATTCCGTCAGCCGGTCTGCGCTTGGCCGCCGCCGCGCGAGCGCCAAGTGACAGATCAGGGCGCTGAAGAAGAAGCCGGCAAGAATGCCGGAGACCGACCCGACCCAATTGGTCGACGCGTAGTAGGACATCACAAGCAATGCGACGGCGAGCGGGTGAATAAGTAGCGTCGGCCCGTCGAGCTTCTGCGAACCTTTCATGAAGGCGAGCACGAACGTCGCCAGATAGAGCGCCAGCGGGACCACCCACAGCATCGGCGCCGAAGCGACGTCGGTGGAAATGTGCAGCGTCACCCCCAGCGACAGCGCAGACGGCACGGCGGCGGCAGCCATCCAATAACCGCGCTCGCGCCATGTTGGGGCCGGCGAAGGGCCTTCGGCGGCGACTGCCGGCGCCGCCTCCTGCACGCCTTTGTTCGAGGTCACCGCCATCGCGGCGCAGAGCGCAATCAGCACGCCGACGCCGAGGTAGCTGTTGGTCCAAGCGATGCTCTGGTCGTGCGCGCCCAGCAGCGGCTCAATCAGCGCCGGATAGGCGAGCAAGCCGATGAAGCTGCCGAGATTGCTGGCGGCGTACAGGTAATACGGGTCATGCGCGTCTGCGCGGCCGGTGCGCGCGTACCAGGCTTGAAGGAGCGGCGCCGTCGCCGACGCGGCCGCAAACGGGGCGCCGACCGAGAGCGCCAGCACGCCGACGAGCCAGAGCGCGGGACTCCCAGAGTTCGGCGGCCCCAGCGCTTCGCTCACCTGCACCGGCAGCACAAACCACGCCGCGCCCAGCACGCACACATGGATGATCGCCTGCAGGCGCAGATCCTTCAGGCGCGCGAGCAGGTGTGCGTAGAGGTAGCCGATCAGGAGCGCGGCCTGGAAGAACGCCATCGAGGTGTTCCAGACCGCGGCCGATCCGCCAAGCAGCGGCGTGACCATGCGTCCGAACAGCGGCTGCAGGACGAAAATAAGCGCCGCGCTTGAAAACAGCGCCAGCGCAAACACCGGCGCTGCCGCGCGGCGGGCTATGGCCTGCATGAAACCTCCCCGATTGCGCGCCGCTTCTGCCACCGGGTTTGATTCCAGGGAATGGAAACTTCCGCGGCGCGGCCGTATTTAGCTAGGCATGATCTCGAAGAAGCAGCTGCAGGGCGCGCGCGACGTGCTCGACCGCGCCAAGCAGCGCGGGTTGAAGATTGTCACCGCCGAGAGTTGCACGGGCGGATTGATCGCGGCCTCGCTGACGGCGGTGCCGGGCGCGTCGCTGGTCATCGAGCGCGGGTTCATCACCTACTCGAATGAGGCGAAGTCCGAATTGCTGGGCGTGCCGCCGGAGCTCATTAGCCGCCGTGGCGCGGTCAGTGAGGAAGTGGCGCTGGCGATGGTCGACGGGGCGCTGAAGCACAGCCTGGCGGACATCGCGGTGGCGGTGACGGGAATCGCCGGCCCGGACGGCGGTTCGCCGGAGAAGCCGGTCGGCCTGGTGCATATCGCTGCGGCGCGTCGCGGCGGCGCCCGGCTGCACGAAGAGAAGCGCTTCGGCGACATTGGCCGAACCAACGTTCAAGCGGAGACGGTGGTGGCGGCGCTCGCGCTGGTGCAGCGGCTCGTGGATTAGCCCAGCCTGCGGTGCGCTTCGCGTTCGAAGGCGCCCAGCACGCGTGAGGCGACCTTGTCCTTGTTGGCGGCGACCACGGCGTTCAGCACCGGGTTCTTGAACTGATAGCTGATCCAGAAGTGCACGCGAGCGCCTCTTTCGTGCGGCTCGAAGCGCCAGCGATTGTCCAGCGCATGAAACGGGCCGCTCACCAGCGCCACGTCCACCTCCCCTTTCGCGGGTTCGCAGCGGACTTGGGTCGAGAAGCGCTCGGTGATCGCCTGCCAGCCGACCACTGCTTCGGCGACGCCTTCCCAACCGCCCGCATCGCGCGGTTCTTCCTTCACGACCCGGAGGCTCTTCAGCCAGGGGATGAACTTGGGATACTCGCGCACGTCGCCCACGAGGCGACACAAATCCGCCGGCGCGTACGGCAACACACGCTCGGCGCTGATTGTGGTGCGCCCCATCTAGGCGGAAGCTTGCGCCAACCGCGCGGCCTTGAGCTTCGCAAAATCCTCGCCGGCATGGTGCGAGGAGCGCGTGAGCGGCGATGCGGACACCATCAGGAAGCCCTTCGCATAGGCGATCGTCTCCAGCGCCTTGAACTCTTCCGGCGTCCAGAAGCGGTCGATGGCGGCGTGTTTCTTCGACGGCTGCAGATACTGGCCAATGGTAAGAAAATCGACGCCCGCCACGCGCAGATCGTCCATCACCTGGAGGACTTCGTCCTTCGCTTCGCCGAGGCCGACCATCAGGCCGGACTTTGTGAACTGGGCCGGATCGCGTTGCTTGACCGAGTCCAAGAGCCGCAGCGACTGGTAGTAGCGCGCGCCCGGCCGGATCGAGTGGTAGAGCCGCGGCACGGTTTCGAGATTGTGGTTGAACACGTCGGGCTTGGCGTCGATGACGCGCTCGGCCGCGCCGGGCTTGCGCAAGAAGTCCGGCGTCAAGATTTCGATCGTCGCTTCCGGCGCGGCGCGGCGGATGGCGGCGATGGTCTGCACGAAGTGCTCGGCGCCGCCGTCGTCGAGGTCGTCACGGTCTACGCTCGTCACCACGACGTGCTTCAACCCCATCTGCGCGGTGGCATGGGCGACATTCTCAGGCTCGTTGGGATCGAGCGGGCCGGGCTTGCCGGTGGCGACGTTGCAGAAGCTGCACGCCCGCGTGCAGACGCCGCCCAGGATCATGAAGGTGGCGTGCTTGACGCTCCAGCATTCGCCGATGTTTGGGCAACCCGCCTCTTCGCAGACCGTGTGCAACTTCAGATCGCGCACCAGCGCTTTGGTCTGGTGGTAACCGGCGCTTGTCGGCGCCTTCACGCGGATCCAATCCGGTTTGCGCGGGCTCGGCGCGTCGGGGCGGCCCTGTTTTTCAGGGTGTCGCGGGCGAGTTTCCCCGCCGCCTTCCCCATCTGCGCGCAAATCGATCAGCGTCGGCATAAGCCGAACATGACCCTCCCAGCCGTGTCCCGCAACGCCCGCGACGGGATTCCACCCTTGCGCGGCCAATGGGTTAATGGCGCCTTCACTTGCCCGGCCACAATCAGGTCGCTAGGGTCTGTTACAACCGTGAAACAATAATCACGGGGTCCGCGTCTTCTCTCCAGGACGCCCGGCGGAAACGTTTCGGAGGCAATGCATCCATGGCGCAACGACCGTTCGAGCTGTCGCGTACGCGCGTCACCTTGTTCGAGGCCCTGCTACGGGCGCGCGATCTCAAGGGCGGCAAGTTCAAGATCGTCGAAGATCACGAGCGCAAGGCCCTCTCCTACGACGACATCATCCGCGCCGCGTTCGCGCTGGGCGGCAAGATCGAGGGATTGATCCGCAGACGCGAGACGGCGGGCATCATGTTGCCCACGGGCGTCGGCTGCACCGTGACGTTCTTTGCGCTGCACGCGATCGGGCGCACGCCGGCGATGCTGAACTTCACGGCCGGCGCCATGAACCTGCGCTCGGCCTGCCAAGCGGCGAACGTGAAGAAGATTCTGACCTCGCGCGTCTTCATCAAGAAGGCGGGGCTAGAGGCGCTTGAAGCGGAACTCTCGAAGTTCGCCACGCTCATCTATCTCGAAGACGTGCGCAAGACGATCGACATGGGCGACAAGGTGGTCGCGCTGTTGAAGAGCTTCGCGCCGCGCATGTTCGCGGCGAAGGCCAATCCGGACGACACCGGCGTCATCCTCTTCACCTCGGGCTCGTACGGCACGCCGAAGGGCGCGGTGCTTTCCCACGCCAATCTCGTCGCCAACGCCGAACAGGGCCACTCGCACGTGCCGTTCGAGCCGGATTGGAGCTTCTTCTCGCCGCTGCCGATGTTCCATTGTTTCGGCCTGCTGGGCGGCGTGCTGTTGCCGCTCTTCACCGGCCACAAGACGTTCCTGTTCCCCTCGCCGCTTGCGGTGAAGGAAATTCCAAAACTAATCAAGGACACCGGCGCCAACGTCTTCTTCGCCACCGACACGTTCGCGCAGCAATACGCGCGCAACGCCGCCGACGGCGATCTCAATTGCATTCGCCTCATGGTGCTGGGCGCCGAACGGGTGAAGCCGGAAACGCGCGAGATGTATCGCGAGCGTTTCGGCGTCGAGTTGCTGGAAGGCTATGGCGCGACCGAAGCGTCGCCGCTCATCTCGGTGAACATCCCGGCCACCAACCGCCACGGCACGGTCGGCCAGTTCGTACCGGGCATCGAATGGCGGCTCGAGCCGGTGCCCGGCATCGAGGGCGGACAGCGGCTCTATGTGCGCGGGCCGAACGTGATGCGCGGTTATCTCGATCCGACAAAACCGTTCGGCATCGATCTCTTGCCTGAGGGCTGGCACGACACGGGCGACGTGGTCGACGTGGACGAAGACGGCTTCATCCGCATCCTCGGCCGCGTGAAGCGCTTCGCCAAGATCGGCGGCGAGATGGTGTCGCTGAACGCGGTTGAAGGCTACGCCGCGGCGATCTGGCCGCACAACACCCATGCCGCGGTCGCTCTGCCGGACGCGCGCAAGGGCGAGCGGATCATCCTGTTCAGCGACGCTGCGGAAGCGACGACCGAAGCGATGCAGGCCTGGTGCAAGGCCAACGGCGCCAGCGAACTTTCCGTGCCGAAGCGCATCGTCGTGATCGACGAAATCCCCCTGCTCGGCACCGGCAAGACCGACTACGTCGCGCTCGGCCGCATGGCGGAACGCTTCGCCGAGGCGAAGGCGGCTTAGTGCTGCCCGCACGCAGGTCCGTTGTAGTCGGGCTGCTGCTCGTTTCGGCTTGCGCGACGGTCGAGAGCGACGATCCGATCCTCGGCGAATGGGCGAGCGGCGGCGCACGCTGGATTTTCCGCGCAGACCACACGGTCGAGCCGCATCGCGGCGATATGGAGCGCGACACGCAAGTCGCTACAATCATCTATCCGCGAATCCGATGGCAGCGGATCGGCTCTGACCGATACGCGCTGCTCTATTGGCGTTCATGGCTTCCACCACACGAACGCCAGGAGCGCGTCGACGTTGAGTTGCGAGACGGAGAGTTAAGACGGCTGACAGATCGCGCCGCCATCTTCGCCCGCGCCTAAACGTGCAGCACGCGCCCGTACGCATCCAGCACCGCCTCATGCATCATCTCCGACAGCGTCGGGTGCGGGAAGACGGTTTCCATGAGCTCGTGCTCGGTAGTTTCGCACGACATCGCCACGGCGTAGCCTTGGATCAGCTCGGTGACTTCGGCGCCGATCATGTGCGCGCCGAGCAGTTCGCCGGTTTTGGCGTCGAACACGACTTTGACCATGCCCTGATCTTCGCCGAGCGCGATCGCTTTGCCGTTGCCGACGAACGGAAAGCGGCCGACGCGCACTTCTCTGCCCGCGGCTTTCGCCTTCGCTTCGGTGAGGCCGACGCTGGCGACTTGCGGATGCGAGTACGTGCAGCCCGGGATGCGCTCCTTGATCAGCGCATGCGGCTTTTGCCCGGCGATGGCTTCAATGCAGATGATCCCCTCGTGGCTGGCCTTGTGCGCCAGCCACGGCGCGCCGGTGACGTCGCCAATGGCGTAGAGCCCCGCGACATTGCTCTTGCCGTATCCATCGGTGACGATGTGGCCGCGATCGGTTTTGACGCCCAGCGCTTCGAGGCCGAGGTTCTCGATGTTGCCGGTGATGCCCACCGCGACGATGGCGTGCGTGGCGGTGAGCGTCTCTTCCTTGCCCTTCGAGGCGACCAAGGCCTCAACGCCAGTCGCCGTCGCCTTCAGCGCTTTGGCCTCGGTGGAAGTGCGGATGGTTAGCCCTTCTTTCTCGTAACGCTTCTTGGCGAAGGCCGAGATCTCCTCGTCTTCGACCGGCAACACGCGATCGAGCAGCTCCACGACCGTCACCTTCACCCCGAACGCGGCGTAGAAGCTCGCGAACTCGATGCCGATGGCGCCCGAGCCGAACACCAGCAGCGAGTCCGGCCACGACGGCGGCGTCATCGCATCGCGATAGGTCCAGATACGCTTGCCATCGGCTTTCAGCCCCGCCGCCGGAATCTCGCGCGCCCGCGCGCCGGTGGCGAGGATGACGTGCTTGGCGTCGTAGGCGGCGTCCTGGCCGTCCTTCTTCACGATGACCTTGGGCGCCCCGCCGCCCTTCTCCAACCGCGCCTCGCCTTCGATCACACTGATCTTGTTCTTCTTCATCAAGAACTGGACGCCCTTCTCCATGCGTCCAGCCACGCCGCGTGAGCGCTTCACCACAGCTTCGGGATCGAATTTCAAGCCATCGATCGAAAGACCGAAGTCCTTTGCATGTTGGGCGTTGCGGTAGACTTCCGCCGACCGGAGCAGCGCCTTAGTCGGGATGCAGCCCCAGTTGAGGCAGATGCCGCCCAGACGGTCGCGCTCGACAATCGCGACCTTCATGCCGAGTTGCGCGGCGCGGATCGCGGTGACGTAGCCCCCAGGGCCGGAACCGATCACGATGACGTCGAAGGATGTGCTCATGAGACTGTGTTTAGCAGTCTGGCACGGTCCGTGAAGGCGGGGAGTGGCGGTCAGCCATGCGGCCCGCCAAGTTCGAACACGTTCTTGATGCCGTCCACCACGAACTGCGCCGCCAGCGCCGCCAACAGGATGCCGAACACCCGGGTCAGCATGTTGCCGATGGTCGGCCCCATGATCTTGGAGAGCGGCCCGGCGGCCAGGAAGGCGATCAGGCAGAGCGCCAGGTTCGCGCCCGCGCCCAGAAGGATGAGGCCACGTTCCGCCAAACCTTCGTGCTCGGCGAAGAAGAGCATGATCGAGGCGATCGCGCCGGGGCCGGCGATGAGCGGGATGGCCAATGGAAAAACCGAGATGTCGTCCTGCGCCTCGGGGTGCTGGGCCTGGTGCTGCGCCACCTGCTCGGCGCGCTCTTCGCGGCGCTCGGAGCGCTTCTCGAACAGCATGTCCACCGCGATCAGGAACAGCAGCAGACCGCCGGCGATGCGGAAGGCGTCGATTGAGACGTGAATCTGGTCCAAGAGCCACGCGCCGCCGAAGGCGAACGCCAGAAGGATGCCGGTGGCGATGGCGATGGCTTTCCACGCCATCTTGCGCCGCCATTCCGGCGTCATCCGCGCGGTCATGGTCGTAAACATCGGCGCCATCGCCACCGGATCGATGGCGACGAAGAACGTCACGAAGGATGCGAGCAGGAGCGAAGCCATTTACCGCCCCTTAACGCCGCTGCTTAGGCCAAAATCAAGCGCTGTTTGATACTGTGCGCGTTCTATGGGGTGGGCGGCATGAGCGCGGGCGAGCGGGATCAGTCGGTATTGCGGATACTCGTCGTCGACGACCACCCCTTCCAGCGTCGGCTGATTACCGAGACCTTGCGCGCCGCGGGCCGCGTCGAAGTAGATTTCTGCGATGCCGCCGATGCGTGTGTGCCCGTGGTCTCCATGATGGCGCCTGATATTCTGATCGTGGATTGGGACGTGGGCGGCGGCCAAGGCCTCGATCTCGTGAAGCAATTGCGCTCCGGCGCGGCCGGCGACTCCCAGCGCAAGCTCCCGGTGATCCTCGTCGCGGCGCGCAACACGCTGAGCGATGTCGAACGCGCGCGGGCAGCGGGCGTGGATGAGGTCGTGCAGCGTCCCTTTTCCACCGCGACCATGGTCGCGCGGGTAACCGAAGTGCGCGAGCGGCGGCGCGATTTCATCGAGAGCGTGCGCTATGTGGGCCCCTGTCGCCGCCGGCGGCGGCGCAGCGAAGGCTATGACGGGCCGCGCCGGCGCCTGTTCGACGCCGCCGACAAGAACGCCGACGCGCCGGACGTGCAAATCCGCAAGGGCCTGGCGCGCATGTACTGCGAACGGCTGAGCGCGCTGCTGAAGGCGGTGACGCCCGACAATCGTGACGGCATGCGCGATCTCTGCCTCACTGCGGGCCAGCTCAGTGCGTTGGCGGGCGACATGAACGACCGCCTGCTGATGTCGGCGACCTCGTCGATGTTCAACTACCTGAAGGGCGTCGGGGCGGATGCGCCGTTGAACGCCGACGTGGTGCAGGCGCACCTGGACGCCATCGTTCAGCTGGCCGAACTGCCGAACTACCAGGCCGAACTGCGCCAGACGGTGACCCAGCAGCTCTCGGTCATGGTGACAAAGAAGCTGCGCCAGGCCGGTCAAGCCGCCTAGAACCGGCTCAGCACCTGGCGGTCGATCGCCTCGGAAACGTTGGCCCACGTTACCCAAAGCGTGAACGCGAACACAGCGAGCGCGAGGGACGGCACCGCCTGCCCTAACAGCTTGCCGAGCGGCCGGATGGCGGCGGCGATGATCCACCCGATGATCGTGGCGGCGAGCACCGCCGTCACCAGGACGATCAGCGATGCGACCAGCGCATTCGGCATCTGCACGCGCGCCGCTTCGACATAGGCATGAATGAAGAGCAAGAACGGCGTTGCGAGGCTGGCGATTGCGGCAAGGACGCCAAGCGGGCTGGCCGGCGGGCGTTCTTCGCCGTCCGCTGGCTTGGGCTTGGCCGACTCCGCCAGTATCACCGCGAAGGCGGCGATCAGCGCATAGAGCCACATCGGCCCGGCGAGGCCGATGAGTTGTTGAGCGTCCGCGATCAAGGCGTTCATCGGGGATTTCCTGATGGCCGAAGCCGGCCGAACCTCACAGTAGCATCGCCATCGGATCTTCCAGGAAACTCCGGAGCTCCTTGAGGAACGCCGCGCCCAGGGCGCCGTCGACGGCGCGGTGATCGCAGGTGACGGTGATTATAGTCGTCACCTTGTTCACCTATAGCCAGCCTTTACGCCACTTCATCGCGAGGTCGGCGCGCTGCGCGTAGACCAAGAAGCTCGCGACGCAGTTACGGGAGAATTTGTCGAATGGTTCTGGATCGAGGCCAGCGATGTACGCAACGGCCGGCGCTGGATCGACGCTACGACGGCCGGCGGCGTTTACAAGATCGCCCAAGGGCGCGACGTCGCGCGGAGCGGCGCGGGCGGCTGTGATCAGCTCTTCAAGTGGCGGGTATGGCATGACCTATTCGTCCGATCGAAATGGCGCCTTCACAGTAGCATCGCCATCGGGTCTTCGAGGAAGCTCCGGAACGCCTTCAGGAACGCAGCGCCGAGCGCGCCGTCGACGACGCGGTGATCGCAGGTGACGGTGACGGTCATCATGGTGGCGATGGCGAGGGCGTCGTTCTTGACGATCGGGCGCTTCTCGCCCGCGCCGATACTCATGATCATGCCGTGCGGTTCGTTGATGATCGAGGCAAAGCTCTTGATGCCGAGCATGCCCATGTTCGAGATCGAGAAGGTGCCGCCCTGGAACTCCTCGGGTTTCAGTTTCTTCTCCCGCGCGCGCTGCGCTAGGTCGGCCATTTCATGACTGATCTGCGCGAGGCCTTTGGTTTCGGCGTGCCAGATGATCGGCGTGATCAGGCCGCCGGGGATGGCGACCGCGACGGCGATGTCGGCGTGATGGTGCATGGCGATGCCGTCGGGCGTGTAGCTGGCATTGGCTTCGGGCACGAGCTTCAGCGCGAGCGCGGCCGCCTTGATGCACATGTCGTTGACGGAGATCTTCACGCCGTTGTCGCCGAAGCGCTTGTTGATCTCGCCGCGCGCCTTCAACAGCGCATCGATCTCGATCTCGATCGTCAACGGGAAATGCGGCACGTCGCGGAAGCTCGCCGTCATGCGCTTGGCGATCGTCTTGCGCATCATGTCGAGCGGCACGAGGTCGTAGCTGTTGGGGCGGATGCCGTAGCTTTCTAGCGTCGCTGGCGCCTGCGCAGAGGTGGGCTTTGCCACTTCGCGCGACGCCGTTTGAGCTTGCTGCTGCGCCGCACGCGGCGCTTTTGCGGCCGCTTCCACGTCTGCCTTGACGATGCGTCCGTTGGGGCCGGTGCCACGCACGCCGGCCAGCTCGATCCCGCCCTGCTCGGCCAGCCGGCGCGCAAGCGGAGAGGCGAGGACGCGCTCTGCCCCCCCGCCCCCTTGCGGGGCGGGCGTTGGGGGGTGGGGGGCGCTGGATCGCGCTTGTGTCTGAGGGAGCGGCGCGTCGGCACGCCCCCCCTCACCCTGCCCTCTCCCCCGCGAGGGGGGAGAGGTTTCTTGTTGTGCCTTCAACGTCTCTTGCTGCTTCGGCGCGCGCGGCGTTTCCCCGTCGCCCGCCAACGTCGCGATCGGCGTGTTGACCTTCACGCCTTGGGTGCCTTCGGCGATCAGAATCTCCGCGATGACGCCTTCGTCGACGGCTTCGACTTCCATCGTCGCCTTGTCGGTCTCGATCTCGGCGATGACTTGACCCGGCTCGACCTTGTCGCCGGCTTTGACGTGCCACTTGGCGAGGTTGCCCTCCTCCATGGTCGGCGACAGCGCGGGCATTGTGATGAGGGTCGACATCTACGAGGCGGCTTTCTTGGATTGCAGCTGAACGTTCACGACATCGGGCTTCCAGCGATGCACGAACGTCATGTAGGCGAGCGCGCCAACTACGGCGATCATGCCCAGCCATGTCAGCGCGCGCACCATGGCGTCGACGCCGTTCTGCGCGTTTGCCAGCGCGGCGCGTCCGGCGGCTGTCAACTGGCCATCGGCCTGCAGTTCGCGCAGGCGTTCGATCAGGCCATCATGGGCGGTCTGGGCGCCTACCATCACCACCAGCAACAACGCCAAGATGAGTGAGACGAAGGCGAACGCGCCAAGGCGCGCCGTGAACATGGCCTCGCCGACAAAATAGTTGAGCGCAACGATGTAGGCGGAGACCACCGTAAAGATGATCGACACTCCCAGAAGAAGAAGGCTCATGTAGCCTATGATTTGCTCGACGACTTCGCCTTCGCTCATGGCAATCTCACCGCGCGTTTGGGTCGGCCTGATGCAGGCCGACGATGTTGCCGAAGGGATCGGTAATGTAGGCCACCCAGCCAACGCCGGGCACGGCGAATTTGGGCATCGCAACCGACGCGCCGGCGGTCAGCGCGCGCGCAAGGTCGGCGTCAAGGTCTTCGCTGCCGATGGTGCAAACAAACGCGTTGACCGCCGCGCCAGGCTGCGGACCCGCTCCACGGCGGGCGAGAATGCCGCCGTCGATGCCAGGCCCGTCGCCGGTGGACACAGTCCAGTAGCTCATCCCGGGAATTTCCTGTGCTCGCCAGCCGAACACGTCGCCATACCACGCGACGGCGGCGGCCGGGTCTTCCGCGTGAATCTCGAAATGGATGACGCGCTTGCTCATGCCGCCTCCGTCAGCGTCATCGGCGTCCAGCGCGAAATGCGGCGCGCGATGCGTTCCTCGACCCCCTCACCCTCGAGGCTCGCGAGTGTCGCAGGCATGTGCTCCAGCTCGCTTATCCGCAACCCGACGACGTTGATCACGCCAACGGCGCCGCGGGGGCTGTCCATGTGCGTGGCGACGTACGTGCCGCAAACGGGGCAAATGAGATAATCGGCGGTCTTGTGGCCGAACCGATAGCGCGTCAGATGCTTGCTGGCTTTGAGACGGAGGCGGCCCTCCGGGTCGCTGGCGGATTTCACGCCGCGCGATGAACAGAAGCCGCAGCCGTCTTGCCGGAGACGAACCGGCTGGTCTGTCTCGTATGCGGCGCTGACCACGCCGCAATGGCAGGCGCCATGGTAGATCATCGGTACGTAACCGCTTTGACGGCGTCGACGATCTTGTCGACGTTTGGCAGCGCCAGCGCTTCGAGGTTGGCGGCGTAGGCCAACGGGGCGTCGACCTGGTGCACGCGCGTCGGCGGCGCGTCGAGATAGTCGAACGCCTCGGCCGTGACGCGCGCGCAGATTTCGGCGCCGACGCCGGATTGGCCCCAGCCCTCTTCGACCGTGACGATGCGGTTGGTCTTGCGGACGCTCTCGATGATCGTGCCGGTGTCGAGTGGCCGCAGCGTGCGCAGATCGACGACTTCCGCTTCGATGCCCTGTTTGGAGAGTTCGTCGCCAGCCTTGAGCGCGAGCCCTACCATGCGCGAATGCGCGGTGATGGTGACGTCCGCGCCCTGGCGGCGCACCTTGGCCTTGCCGATCGGCACGATCCAGTCCGCTACGTCCGGGATTTCGAATTCCACGCCGTAGAGCATCTCGTGTTCGAGGAAGACGACGGGGTTTGGATCGCGGATTGCGGCCTTCAGCAGGCCCTTGGCGTCAGCGGCGTCGTATGGCGCGATGACGATAAGCCCGGGCACATGGCTGTACCACGACGAGTAATCCTGACTGTGCTGCGCGGCGACGCGGCTCGCCGCGCCGTTGGGGCCGCGGAACACGATCGACGACTTGATCTGGCCGCCGGACATGTAGAGCGTCTTGGCCGCGGAATTGATGATGTGGTCGATGGCCTGCATGCCGAAGTTCCAGGTCATGAACTCGACAATCGGCTTCAAGCCCGCCATCGCTGCGCCCACGCCGAGGCCTGCGAAGCCATGCTCGGTGATCGGCGTATCGACGACGCGTTGCGCGCCAAACTCCTGCAGCAGCTCACGCGTGACTTTGTAAGCGCCTTGGTACTCCGCGACTTCCTCGCCCATCACGAAGACGCGGTCGTCGCGGCGCATTTCCTCCGCCATCGCGTCGCGCAGCGCATCGCGCACGGTGATCCTGATCATCTGCGTGCCGGCGGGAATTTCGGGATCTAAGCCCCCGCCCCCCTGCGGGGCGGGGGTTGGGGGTGGGGGGCGATCCGTACGCGCCTTTGCGTCAAATCCTGGTGCGTCGGCACGCCCCCCCTCACCCTGCCCTCTCCCCCGCGAGGGGGGAGAGGGTTCAGCGCCCGCGCCGTCGAGCACCGCGATCGGCGTGTTGACCTTCACGCCTTGCGCGCCTTCTTCGATCAGAAGCGCCGTGACCGTGCCTTCGTCGACGGCTTCGACTTCCATCGTCGCCTTGTCGGTTTCGATCTCGGCGATGACCTGGCCCGGTTCGATCTTGTCGCCGACCTTCACCAGCCACTTGGCGAGGTTTCCCTCCTCCATTGTCGGCGACAGCGCGGGCATCAGAATTTGCGTCATCAGACGACCACCCCGAAGATGGCGAGGAAGATGAGTCCGCAGGCGACGACGCCGGCAAACCAAAAGAGCGGACGGACGATCGGCCAGCCTGCCGCGTACCAGATCGCGTGAGCCACGCGCGAGAAGAAGAACACTTGGGCGCCGAGCACCGTCCACTGGTTGGAGACGTCGGCGGCGTTGGCGATCAGAATCAACGGCGCGAAGAACCAGAGGTTCTCACGAAAATTGTCGGTGAGGCGCTTCATGCGCGCCTGCAGCACTGTCGGCGGCTTCAGGCTGTCTCGGCTATTGGCCATGGCGATGCCGCCATTGTTCAGAATGCCGGTGGTCGCTTGCACCATCACGACAGCAAAGAAGAGCGCGATCGTGTAGGCGAGATACGTCAGTTCAATGGTCATCAGCGTCCTCCCCCTCGGACTTAGGCGTCGATGTAGACATCCGTCAGCAATTCGCTCGGATCCGGCTCTGGGCTTTCCTGAGCGAAGGTCGCGCTTTCGGAGACGATGGCGCGGATGTCGCGATCGATCTCCTTGAGCGCGGCTTCGTCGGCATGGCCAGCATCGATGATGAGCTTCTTCACGTGCTCGATCGGATCGTGCTTGGCCTTCTTTTCTTCGACCTCTTCCTTAGTGCGGTACTTCGCCGGATCGGACATCGAGTGGCCGCGGTAGCGGTACGTTTTCATCTCTAGCAACATCGGCCCCTCGCCTGCGCGTGCGCGTTCGACCGCGCGCTTGCCCGCTTCGCGCACGGCGATCACATCCATGCCGTCGACTTCCTCGCCGGGGATGTTGAAGCTGATGCCGCGTTTGTGCAGGTGCGTTTCAGAGCTCGAGCGCTGGATCGACGTGCCCATCGCGTATTGATTGTTCTCGATGATGTAGACGACCGGCAGCTTCCAAAGCGCGGCCATGTTGAAGCTCTCGTAGACTTGCCCCTGGTTCGCCGCCCCATCGCCAAAGTACGTGAGGCAGACTTTGCCGTCCTTGCGGTATTTGTTCGCGAACGCGAGGCCTGTGCCGAGCGAGACTTGCGCGCCGACGATGCCGTGGCCGCCGTAGAACGCCTTTTCGATGCTGAACATGTGCATCGAACCGCCCTTGCCTTTGGAATAACCGCCGCTGCGGCCGGTGAGTTCGGCCATGACGCCGTTCGCAGTCATGCCCGCGGCGAGCATGTGACCGTGATCGCGGTATGCAGTGATCACTTGGTCGCCGTCTTTCAGCGCGGCTTGCATGCCGACGACGACGGCTTCCTGACCGATGTACAAATGGCAAAACCCGCCGATGAGACCCATGCCGTAGAGCTGGCCGGCGCGCTCCTCGAAGCGCCGGATGAGCAGCATGTCGCGGTAGAACTGAAGAAGCTCGTCCTTACTTACTTGGGCGCTCGCCTGTTTGCCGTTGCCTTTGGCCATGCTCGTCCTCCGCCGCCAGGTAACGCGGCGCGCACGCGCACTGTCCACGGCGTGCGGCGCGTTTCTCTTATGCGGGAATGACTTGGCTCGCCAGAAAGGTTTGCGATGCTGCATTGCAGCACGCGCCTTCAGTCGAGCGCGAAGACGATCTCGTCCGGCGCCCCGGCGGCCAGCGTGATGCGGGCGCGCTCTTCCAGATAGTCGGCGTCGAGGCGTCGGGCATCGCGTAGGCGCGCCGCGCGCGTTTCAAGCGTGGCGCGCTCAGCCTCCAGTGCGGCGACGCGACTCTCAAGCGTCCGCTCCTGGGCCTGGAGGTCCACGTACGCGACCAAACCTTGGCGACCCGTCACGGCATGCGCGCCCAAGTAGAGAATGCCCGCGCCCAGAGCGATGCTCAGCGCTGCGGAGGCATGTTTCGACATCGGACCGACCCTCGAAGGAGGCGGCAAAATGAGTCGGAGTGTTTAATGAAATCTTTACGGAATCAGGAGCTTGCGGAACAAAACGAGTCCAAAGACTCGCCTAGAATCAGACTCTTAGCAAAACGTCGCAAGATGTGGTGGGCCTCGAGCCAGCCGACTCCCAGATGGAGTCCTCGATGCGGCGCGAAAAAATTTTCAAGTCAGCGCGAGAAACCTCGGCTGTGATGGCGGCCGCGCTGGGTTCCGAGGGAGCGCCCAGAGCTCAGGGGCGCCTCAGGCAACGATCTGCGCGGCTTGGTTCAAGGTCGTGAAGGCGCCCGGCACGAACGCGACCAGTGCGAGCATCAGGCAGGCGAAGCGGGCCAGCATTGGCGGAACTCCCTTCTCATCGCGGTGTGGCGATGGAGGAAAACTAGGCGTGCGTCGCGCCGCTTGCCGTGACGCGCGGCACGGTAGATGAGAGGCGATGCGGAGCCTGTGCTCTCTACTGTTCATGATTTTGGCCGCCTGCGCGCCAACGCGTGGAGCGACAGCCTCCTTCTCGCCGCCGGAGGGCTTTGTCGACGCCGCTGCTGTCGTGCCGGGGCTGTTGGTGGAGATGCGCTATGCGGGCGCGCACAACTTCGTTGGCCGACGCGTCGATGGCTACGAGGCGCCAGTCTGCTACCTGACGCGCGAGGCGGCCAACGCCTTGGCGGCGGCCCAAGCAGCGCTCGCGCCGCAGGGGCGCGGGCTGAAGGTCTACGATTGCTATCGGCCAGCGCGCGCGGTCGCGGACTTCGCGGCATGGGCGCGCGATCTCGACGACCTGCGCACCCGGGCGGAATTTTATCCCAATGTCGAGAAGGACCAACTCTTCGCGCAGGGCTACATCGCCCAGCGTTCCGGACACTCGCGCGGGTCGACCGTGGACGTAACGTTGGTGGACCTGGCGACCGGCGCCGAACTCGACATGGGCACGCCGTTCGACCTCTTCGATCCGCGCTCGTGGCCGAGCGATGAGAGCGTGCCGGCGCAGGCGCGCGCCAACCGCTTGGCGCTGCAAGCCGTCATGCGCGCGCACGGCTTCCGCCCACTGCGCGAGGAATGGTGGCACTTCACGCTTGAGCGCGAGCCGTTTCCCGATACCTATTTCGACTTTCCGGTCGCGCGCTAACGTCCGACGATCGTGCTCGCGCCGGCGTATTCGGCCTGGTCGTCCAGCATCTCGGCAATGCGGATCAGCTGATTGTACTTCGCCGTGCGATCCGATCGCGCCAGCGAACCGGTTTTGATCTGGCCGCAATTGGTGGCGACGGCGAGATCCGCGATGGTGGAGTCTTCGGTTTCGCCCGAGCGGTGGCTCATCACCGCCGAGTAACCGGCGCGCTGCGCCATTTCGACCACATCGAGCGTCTCGGTCAGCGTGCCGATCTGGTTGACCTTGATCAGGATCGCGTTGCCGAGGCCCCGCTCCATGCCCATGGCTAGGCGTTCCATGTTGGTGACAAAGAGATCGTCGCCCACAAGTTGGCAGCGATCGCCGATGAGATCGGTCAGCGCCTTCCAGCCGTCGAAATCGTCCTCCGACATGCCGTCCTCGATCGAGACGATTGGATATTTGGCGACCAGGTCCGCGAGATACTTGGCGTGCGCCTCGGGCGAGAGCGACTTCTTCTCGCCCACGAGTTCATACTTGCCGTTCTTGAAGTACTCGGTGGAGGCGCAGTCGAGCGCGATGGCGATGTCCTCGCCGGGGCGGTACCCCGCCTTCTCGATCGACGCCATGATGAAGCTCAAAGCTTCATCGGCGCTGCCGAGGTTCGGCGCGAAGCCGCCTTCGTCGCCGACATTGGTGGCGTGGCCAGCGGCCTTCAGCTCTTTCTTCAGCGTGTGGAAAATCTCTGCGCCGTAGCGGATGGCGTCGGCCATGCTCGGCGCGCCAACCGGCATGATCATGAATTCCTGGATGTCGATCGGATTGTCGGCGTGCGCGCCGCCATTGACGATGTTCATCATCGGGCACGGCAACACGCGCGCCTGCACGCCGCCGAGGAAGCGATAGAGCGGCTGCCCCGAAGAGACCGCCGCCGCCTTCGCCGCCGCGAGCGAGACGCCAAGAATGGCGTTGGCGCCCAGGCGGCTCTTGTTGGCCGTTCCGTCGAGCTCGATCAGCACCGCGTCCACGCGGCGCTGGTCTTCCGCATCCATACCAAGCACCGCATTGGCGATTTCACCGTTCACGGCCTCGATCGCGTCGCGTACGCCTTTGCCCAAATAGCGGTCCGGCTCCCCGTCGCGCTTTTCGACCGCCTCGTGCGCGCCGGTGGACGCGCCGGACGGCACCGCCGCCCGGCCCATGGCGCCGTCTTCCAGGACCACGTCCACTTCGACGGTCGGATTGCCCCGGCTGTCCAGAATTTCGCGGCCAACAATGTCTGCGATGCCGGTCATGGGGCGCCCCTATTGAATGTGTGGTTGTGGGGCGTTTGGAGCGCGGGACGCGGCAAAATACAAGGCCGCGGCGTCGATGGCGCACATGCGCGCACGCAGGGCTCCGCGCTCGGCGCGGTCCCGGTGCTTCCAATCGAACGAAAAGACCTCAGTCTTCCTTCGGCTTTAGGATTTGCTTGCCGCGATAGCGGCCGCTCTTGAGGTCGATGTGATGCGGACGGCGAAGCTCGCCGGACTCCGCGTCTTCGACGTAGGTGTTCTTCGCCAGCTTATCGTGGGCGCGGCGCATGCCGCGGCGCGATGGCGAGGTTTTTCGCTTCGGGACGGCCATGGCCGGTCTCTCCGGGTGGAAACTTGGGGGCCCTGGGGGCCGGGAAAGCCGGGCTGGATAGTCCAAAGCCGGTCCCGGAGCAAGCCTCGGCCCGGCCCCGGGAACGCCGTTTCTCAGGCTTGCGCGTGCAATTCGGCAGGCGCGCCCGGCTCGGCGGGGGCGTTTAGGCGGAATTGGCGAACGCTGGCGGTCTGACAGGCGCCCTGGACGATATAGACCACCTCCGTCTCGATCGTATCCGCCATTGGCCGGCGAATGACGGTGAAGGCGCAGGGCTCATGGCGCACCCGCTGCGAGAGCGTGCCGCTGACGACCGAAAGTGCGCGCGTGCCAACAAGCCGTGCGGAAGCGAAGTGGAGGTGCCCCGAAAGAAACAGCTCCGCGCCGGCGTCGATCAGCTTCGCTAAGCCCCTCTTGCCGCCGCGTGTGACGCCCTTGATCGGCGCATCGTTGGGCCAGTCCAGCGGATGGTGGCAGATCACGATCCGTAGCGCGCCGGTCGCCGCGCGTTGCAGTTCGGCGGCGGCGATGGCGGTTTGTCCGCGGGAGATTTCGCCTTGCGCCCAATTGAGCCTGAACTGCCAAGCGCGCGCTGTGTTCACGGGCACGATGGAGAATTGCGGCGTATGCCACGCGGTGGTGTGGATGCCATGCGACGCCTGCTGAAGGCGAGTCCAGGGGTACAGCAGGCGTCCCAACGGTTCGTAGTACGGAACGTCGTGGTTGCCGGGCGTCAGCATCACCGGCGCGCCGAGATCGCGCATCCAGGCGCAGGCGGCGTCTAGCTCGGACTTGCGGCCATCCTTCGAGATGTCGCCAGTGATGATCACCGCGTCCGGCGCGTGTTCTTGCACGTAGCGCGCAGCGGCGTTGAGCGCGTGCGTGTCCTCACAGCCGAAGTGGAGGTCCGTGAGATGAACGAGGTGCACGCTAGGCGGCGTCCGGCTTGAGGGCGATCACACGCGGGCCGCTTGGGTCGTAGCTGATGCGCACGCGCGAGAGAAACGTCACGGGCTCGCCGTCAAGCGTCGCGGGAATGGCGCCCAGCGACACGATATCGCCGCTGCGGCACGGCGTGATTTCGACGGTGGGGTCCCTGCGCCATCCGGCGGTGATGGCGCGCACGCCGAGCCGCGTCAGATCGAGAATGTGCGCCGCGTCCAGGCGCACCCATTCCAGGTGTTCTGCCTCGATTCCACCCGAGAACGCGGGACACAACACGCCGATGCCTTCTGCGCGCCGGGCCGGTTCGCGATCCGGGCGCGCGCGCAGACTGCGGTTAAAGGCGCGGCGCAAGAACACGCGGAAACGATCCCAGGCCTTGGCGAAGCGCCCGTCGCGCACCGCTTCACGTGCGCGCGCAAGCAGAGTGGGCGCGCCGAAGAGCGCTGCGACGTAGAACGGCCGTCCGTCGGCGCGGCCCGCGGTCAGGCGCTTAATGACGCCCCGATCGAGTGCGGCGGTGAGCGCGTCGGGCCAGTCCAGATCGCCATAGAGCGCCTTCGGCAGGATGTTCAGCGTCCCGCCCGGCAGTAGAACCAGCGGCGGCCCATCGCGCGGCGCGAGTTCCGCGGCGGCGCGCGCGGTGCCGTCGCCGCCGAGCACGACCAGCACGTCAAATCCCTTGGCGCGCGCCAGCAACTTCTTCGACATGCGGGATGCCGCAACCACGGTGTAGTCCTCGACACCCGCGGCTGTGACCGCCGCGACCAGCTTTTCACGGTCGCCTGCGCTCACGCTGCCGGCCTTTTCGTTGAAGACGATCAGCGCCTTCGCGCCGGTTGCTGGAATGGGGCGAGCGCGCGGCGTCGCTTCCGCGCGCGCGTCCGCAGCTTCGGCGAGCGGCTGTGTCATGTGGGAACCAACGCCGCTAAACAGCGCCGGTTCCCCGCAAGCCAGCCTAGTTGCGGCGGACTTCGCCGCCCATCGAGGTTGCAATTTCGCCGCGCGCGCCTTCGCCGCGAATGTCGATCAGGCCGCCCATCGAGGCGGCGGCGGCGTAGCTGGCGCTGGCGGCGACGTTGGCTTCCCCGCCCATGGACGCTGCCACGTCCGCGTCGGCGCAGGCGAAGCGCTCGGCGCTAATGATCCCTCCCATCGATGCGGACGCCGACAGCGAGTGGCACGCGCCGGTGAGGCGCACCTCCCCGCCCGTCGACGCGGCGACCGAAAAATCGTGTGCACTGATGTCCGTGGCGCGCACTTCGGCGCCGCGCGAGGCTGCGAGCCTATCGAGCTCTGGAACGACCACCCGCACGACTGCGTCGAGGCGCGGACTGCCGCCGAACAACGGGCGGTTGCGGTCGGAAATCCTCAGCGTCCCGTCCTGGACTCGGGTCCGAACCCGCGCCGCGTCGGACCCGCTTACATCGACCGAATAAGACTGCCCGAGCGATACCTCGACGCGGATCCGGTCCTGGACCGCGACCCCGTCGAAGCCGGAATGGTTGCGGGTCTCGGCGGCGGCCGGAACGGCCAAGGCAAGCGCCAGGATGGCGGGCGCGATGAGCTTGTGCATGTAATCTCCCCAAGTTCGCGGCAGGCCGCCCCTGACGGCCATTCGTGGTCTTGAGATGCGGCGCTGACGCGCCTTGGATGCAGTCTCGATCCGTTTCGCCGCGTGACCCGTATGGCCCCCATGAACCGCCGCACCCTGTTGGCTGGCTTTGGCGTGTCGCTCCTGGCGGGGTGCGCGCCCAGCTTGGGCCTATTCGACGCCGTGGCCCCACGCGACGCCGGCGTGCGGCAGGTCGCGCGCGACGCGGCCTATGGCGCCTTGCCGCGGCAAACACTGGATGTGTACCGGCCCGCCGACGCCGCCCCCGCCATGCCGGTGATCGTGTTCATTCACGGCGGCTCGTGGCGGTCGGGCGACAAGCGCGACTATGGCTTCGTGGGCGCCGCGTTCGCGTCGCGCGGCTTCCTGGCGGTGCTGCCGAACTACCGGCTCGTGCCCGAGGTGCGTTTCCCCGCGTTCGTGGAAGACTGCGCGGCGGCCGTCCGCTGGACCCAGGACCACGCCGTCGCGCATGGCGGCGATCCGCGCCGCATCGTTTTGGTCGGCCATTCCGCGGGCGCCTACAATGCCGCCATGCTGACGCTGGATGCGCGCTTCCTGGCCGGTGCGGGTGTCGATGCGCGGAACGTGCGCGGGTTTGTCGGGCTCGCCGGACCATACGACTTCCTGCCGTTCGACGTCGACGCCACCCGCGATGCGTTTGGCGAGGCGCCGGATAGCGCGGCCACCCAACCGGTCCATTTCGCGCGCGCCGGCGCCGCGCCGATGCTCTTGTTGTGGGGCGAAGACGACACAACGGTCGGCCGGCGCAGCATCGACGGCCTTGCGCGCGCCCAGCGCGCTGTGGGCGGCGCGGTGGAGACGAAGGTCTATCCGGGCATCGATCACGTGGAGATCATGCTGGCGTTATCGCGCCCGCTGCGCGGCCGCGCGCCGGTTTTGGCCGACGTCACGGCGTTCGCGCGCCGCGTGACGGCTTAGACGATATTGCCTTTGCGCACGTCGCGGGCGAGACCGCGCAGCATTTGCGGCGCACTCTGGCGATCGAAGCCGACCGCCGCGGTGTAGTCGACCAACGCCGCGTGTTCGGTCTCGTCGAAGCGCCCGTCAGACACGAACACCGCCAGCAGCGCCTGCAGCAGCTTCACTTTCTGGTCGCGGGTGAAGGCGCCGGAGCGTTCGCGCAGGTAGGCGATCAGTTCTGCCTTCGACAGCTTCGCCTGCGTCAGCGCGATCTCGACCCGCGCGGCCTCGAAGCTCTCGCCCGCGATCTCGCGCATGGCGGCGACGATGGCGGCCTTCTCGGCGTCATTGATGCGGCCGTCGATCTTGGCGGCGTTGGCGAGCGCCTCGAGCGCGTATTCGGCGAAGGCGTCGCCAACGACTGCGCGCGCCTTGCGCGCCCGCAGGCGCCGGATCACCGACCGCAGCCCTACCCAGGCCGCGATGGCGACGATGACGATGAAAAGCGCCAGGGTGGAGGCCCCGGCGCTCGACGCCGCGTCCGCGGCATCGGTCGGCGCCGCGGCGCTCAAGAAGATCAATGCGGCCATCGCCCTGGCGTACTCGCGGCTGCGGATTTCCCTGCCTTGGCGCGTACCTTCGTTCGAGGGGCGCGCACAAGCAAATAAGCGCGGCAGGCTTTCCAAGCCGCGCCCGGTGGGGGAAGCCGCCCGAAACGACCCGGCGAGACGTCGCACCGGACACATCTATCCGCCGCCACCCGAGAGCCTCACCCAGGTCTTAAGCGAACTCGCTTTTCCCGAGCTGTGGGCGCAGCGATAGTGCCCCCATGATCCTGTTCAACCGCGATGTGCTCTTCGTGCATAATCCGAAGACGGCGGGAACCTCGCTTTTGAAGTGGCTCGGTGACGCGCTACCCGACGCGCACGTCGCCGGCGTGCGCGAACTCGGCACCCATCACCCGCACTTGCCTCTGGCGCTCCGGCACGCGTGCGCGGTGACGGGCAACGCGCCGGATCAATTCAAGTGCATTCTGGCGGTCGTGCGGGAGCCGGTCTCGCGCGAGCGGTCAATGTACGCGCACTTTCGCAATCTGAGCACGCGCGAAGACACGCCGGCAAATCTCAATGATCCGGCGATGGAGCGCTGGGTTCGCCTTAGCGCCGAATGCGACGCCAACGCCTACATGCGCGCGCTGGAATCGGAACTCGGGCACTGCGACATTTGGCGCTCGCGCGAGTTCTATCGTTTAGCGGGCGCAAGACCTGCGAACATGCGCGTGTTGCGCCTGTCGCGTCTGCAGGACGATCTCGCGAGCGCGTTGCGCGATGTTCGCAATCACTTCTCCCTGCAAACGCTTCCAGAGTTGAATCCATCTGGCGGCAGCGGTGTTGCGTTCGACGAGCGCAGCGTGGACTTCATTGCCCGCAGCTATGCGTAGATGGCTGCCGACGGCGTCGTCGATGCCTGAAGCGCGCTAAACCAGCCGGCTCTGCTCCACCGCCGCGGCGATGAAGCTGGCGAAGAGCGGGTGCGGCTCGAACGGGCGGCTCTTCAGTTCGGGATGGTATTGCACGCCGATGAACCAAGGATGGTCGCGCCGCTCGACGATCTCCGGCAGCACGCCGTCGGGGCTCATGCCGGAGAAGATGAGGCCGGCGTCTTCGAGCTTCTCGCGGTACTTGGTGTTCACTTCGTAGCGGTGGCGGTGGCGCTCGCTGATCTCGGTGTCGCCGTAGATCGCCGCGACCTTGCTGCCGGGTTCGAGCGTCGCGGCGTAGGCGCCGAGGCGCATCGTGCCGCCAAGATCGCCGGCGGCGTTGCGCTTTTCCAGTTCATTGCCCTTCAGCCACTCCGTCATCAGGCCGACGATCGGGTGTTTGGCGGCGCCGAATTCGGTCGAGCTGGCGCCCTTGAGGCCGGCCTGATTGCGCGCGGCTTCGATGCAGGCCATCTGCATGCCGAAACAGATGCCGAAGAACGGCGCCTTGTGTTCGCGCGCGAACGTGACGGCCGCGATCTTGCCCTCGGTGCCGCGCTCGCCGAAGCCGCCTGGCACCAAAATGCCGTGCACGCCGTGCAGGTCCTCGTGCCAAGCGTCGCCGAGCTCTTCGAAGCGCTCGGACTCGATCCAGCGAATATTGACCTTGACGTTGTTCGCGACACCGCCGTGGTGCAGCGCTTCGATCAGCGATTTGTAGGCGTCTTTCAGTTCGGTGTATTTGCCGACCACGCCGATGGTGACCTCACCGTCGGGCGAGCGGAGCCGCTGAACGATCGTCTCCCACTTGGCTAGGTCAGGCTGCGGCGCAACGGTAACGCCAAAGTGCTTCAGCAACTCGGTGTCGAGGCCAGCGCGGTGATAGGCGATCGGCGCGCCGTAGATCGTGTCCAGATCGCGCGCTTCGACCACCGCGCTCTCACGCACATTGCAGAACAGCGCGATCTTCTTTTTTTCGTCTTCCGGGATCGGGCGGTCGCAACGGCACAGGATGATGTTGGGCTGGATGCCGATCGAGCGCAGCTCCTTCACGCTGTGCTGCGTCGGTTTCGTCTTCATCTCGCCGGCGGACGGGATGTAGGGCAGCAACGTCAGGTGCACGAAGGCGGCCTGGCCGGGGTCGAGCTCCTGGCCGAGTTGGCGAATGGCCTCGAAGAACGGCAAGCCTTCGATGTCGCCCACCGTGCCGCCGATCTCGCAGAGCACGAAGTCGGCGCCGCCGTGATCGGAGAGAATGAAATCCTTGATCGCGTTGGTGACGTGCGGGATCACCTGCACCGTGGCGCCGAGGTAGTCGCCGCGTCGCTCCTTGGCGATGATCTCCTGGTAGATGCGCCCGGTGGTGATGTTGTCGGCCTGCGTGGCCGAGACGCCGGTGAAGCGCTCGTAGTGGCCAAGATCGAGGTCCGTCTCGGCGCCGTCATCGGTGACGAACACCTCGCCGTGCTGGTAGGGGCTCATCGTGCCCGGGTCGACGTTGAGGTAGGGGTCGAGCTTGCGGAGGCGGACGCGGTAGCCGCGTGCCTGTAGCAACGCGCCGAGGGCGGCGGAGGCGATGCCCTTCCCCAAGGAAGACACCACCCCGCCGGTAATGAACACGTAGCGCGCCATCGACCTTTCCGATCAGCCCGCCGTCTTGAAGCCCCTGCCCTGACCGGGCCGACCCTTATTAGAGGTCGGGGCCGGCGCGTTCGCGCCGGACGGTTTCCAAAGGAGCGTCTTCGCCCGATTCGGCGCCGGATTGGGCATCCTCAGCGCCCGTGCTCCCGCCGGACGTGTTTGGCAGCACCAACGGACGGGTCGGTTGTTGCGTCGGCGAACTCGCGGGCTGAGTCCCGCCTGCCGGCGGCGTCCGTGGCTGGGGCGGCCGAGCGGCCGGCTGGGTCGCGCCCGCGGCGGTTTGGGTCGCCGGGGGCCGCGAGGGCTGCGTCGTGGGCGGCGTCGCCAGCGGGGCCGCGCGGGTCGAGGCGTCCGTTGGAGCTGGCGCCGTCGCGCTCGCCGGGTCGATCGAGGCAAGCTGGGTGTCCGCCGCCTGAGGCGCCGTGCTTTCGGTCGGGTCCGGCGTGGTTGGTTCAGTCGCCGGTGGTGCGGTCAGCGGATTGGTGGCCGGCGCGGTCGTCGCCGGCGTGCGGTCGAACACCGAGCCGCCGGTGCTGCTGGCGTTGGCGCCCGACAGGAACGTCAGCGCCAGCGACGTCACCAGGAAAAAGCCGCCGGCGACGGAGGTCATGCGCGCCAGCGCGTCCGCAGCGCCGCGGCCGCTCATCAGCGACCCGCCGCCGCCGCCGCCCATCCCGAGCGCGCCGCCTTCGGAGCGCTGCAAAAGCACCAAGCCGATCAGGCAGATGCACACGACCAAGTGGATGAGCAGAACGACCAGCGCCATGTGTCCCAAATCCCGCGCACGAGCGCACGCGTCCCAGGTGGGCGCGCACGAAAGGGCGCTCAATAGCTGAGGCCCAGCTTAAACGCCAGCCCGGCTCTGCGCACCCCTAACCTGCAGCCGGGTGACCTAAAATTATTGCAGAGAAATCCGATGCTTTCAGACTCGCTCGCCCGACGAGGGCGCCGTCCACGCCGTCCGCGGCGAAGATTTCCGCAGCGTTCTTAGGACCAACCGAGCCGCCGTAGAGAATGCGCGTCTCGTTCGCCTGAGCGCCGAAACGCTGCGCCAGCGTTCCCCTGATGACGGCGTGCACCTCCGCGATCTCGGCTATGGTCGGGGTGGACGTCCCCCCGATCGCCCAGACAGGCTCGTAGGCGACGACGAACGCGCCGCCGCCGCTTTCCGGCGTGCTCTCACCCACCTGGCTCGAAATCACCTCCGCGACTTTACCTGCGTCGCGCTCCGCCTTGGTTTCGCCCACGCACACGATCGGGATGACGCCCGCGCCGATTGCGTTTTCCGCCTTCTTGCGCACGAGACCGTTCGATTCCCCGTGCTGCGTGCGGCGCTCGGAGTGGCCGACAATGATGTATCGGGCGCCCGCGTCGGCCAGCATCGCCGCGCTGAACTCGCCGGTGCGCGCGCTGTCGTCGGCGACGGCGCTGCAATCTTGCGCGCCGATCAGCACGCCCTTGCCGCGCGCGTGCCACGCCGCTTGCGCGATATAGGGCGCGGGCGGACAGATCAGCGTGTCGATCCGGGTCGATGCGGCGCCGATCTGCTCGGCCAACACGCCGATTTCGGCCAAGTCGGCGGCGCGCCCGAACATCTTCCAGTTTCCTGCAATCAGCGGCTTACGCGCGGCCATGCGTCTCCCCTCCCAGGCGCCCTCGGGCGATTGCCCCCCGTGGGGGGCGTCTCTATGGTCCGGCGCCCACGCTTACCGGATGCCGACATGCTCACACAAATGCGAACTTTCACCCGCGGCTGGATTGCGTACCTGCTGTTGTTCATTCTGGTGATCGCCTTTGCCATTTGGGGCGTGAACGACGTCTTCAGCGGCATCGGCCAGCAAAGCGTGGCCCGGGTCGATGGCCGCAACATCACGCCTCAGGAACTCAACCGCGAACTGGATCTTACTTTGCAGTCCCAGCGCAGGCAGGGCCAAAATACGACGCAGCAAGAAGCCATCGACAGCGGCCTCCACCTGCAATTGCTCGACAGCATGATCGCCCGTGTCGCCATGGACCGTTATGCGGATCGGGTGGGCATCGGCGCCTCCGACGCCCAAGTTGCGGCGCGCATTCGCGACATCCCCGCCGTGCTGAATCCCGTCACCGGCGCGTTTGACGAAACCTCGTACGACCGCTTCCTGCAGCAGCTGGGCTACAGCCGTCCCGAATTCGAGCAGGACGTGCGGGGCCAGCTCACGACGCAGATGCTGATGCAGGCGATGGTCTCAGGCGTACGCGCGCCCTCCAGCTATGGCGCGCTGCTCTATGCATTTCAGAGCGAAGAGCGCACCGTGACCATCGCCGAGGCGCCCGTCAGCGTCGTCGGGCAAATTCCGGCGCCGACGGAAGCGCAAATCCAAGCCTATTACGAAGACAACGCCCAGCGCCTCACGCTGCCGGAGTTCCGGGTGCTGACCTTCGTCTATGCGCGCCCGAGCGACTTCGTCGCGCGCGTCAATGTCCCGGAGTCGCGCATCCGCGAGGAATTCGAGGCGCGGGCGGCCATGCTGGCGCAACCCGAACGCCGCTCCTACGTCCGCATCGCAGCACAAACCCAAGCGCAAGCGCAGGAAGCCGCACAACGCCTGCAGCGCGGCGAAAGCCCCGACGCCATAGCCGCCGCCATGCGGCTGCAAGCGTCGCGCGGCGAAAACCAGTCGCGCACCGAGGTGCCCGATGCGGCGGTCGCCGAGGCGGTGTTCGCGGCGGCCCCACGGAGCGCGCCGCGCGTGATCCAGGGCCGGCTTTCGGATTGGGTGGTCGTTCGTGTCGATGCCGTCACGCCGGCCGTGACCGCAAACTACGCCGAACACCGCGAAGAAATTCGCAACGCCATCGCGCAAGACGAGGCGGCCGAGTTGCTGACCGAGGCGGTGCGCGTGTTTGAAGAGGCCCGTGCGGCCGGGGTCTCCGTGGCGGACGCCGCGCGGCGGGCGGGACTACCGACCATGACGACCGTGCCGGTCGCGAATATGGGCCGCGATCAGCGCGGCCAGCCGGTTGCGGCGCTTGCTGGCCACGACGAGGCGCTCGCCGTCGGGTTCGAAACCAGCGAAGGTGAGGCAAGCGACTTCATTCCGACGGAGGACGCCGATGTCATCGTCTCGGTCGATCGCGTGATCCCCGCTGCGGTTCAGCCGCTCGACGAAGTCCGTCAGGGGCTGGTTGCGGAGTGGCGCTTGCGCGAACAGCTGCGCCGTCTGCGGGAACTGGGCGAGAAGATCGTCGCCGATGTTCGCGGCGGCCAGAGCTTTGCCGCAGCGGCGCAAGCCAACGGCCTGCGCATCACCCAGCGCGCGCGCACGTACAGTCGCGAGGCCGCTGGCGAGCAATTGTCGGAAGCACTGGCCGGTCAGATTTTCGGCGCTGCCGAAAACCAGGTCATCACCGGCGTCCGCAATGACGGCGGCGGCATCCAGGCCGCGATCGTCGAGCGCATTCAGCGGCGTGACCCCGCGGCCGATCCGCAAGGCGCCGAAAGCGCGCGCGAGCAAATGGAGCAGAGCCTCGTCTCGAGTTTCGGACGCAGCGTGCAGGACGACATCGTCGCCCGCGCACGGCCGCGCCGCAACCAAGAGGTGATCGACCGCACCTTCAGACGATCGGCTGACGCCGAGGGCGAACAGGGGCAATGACGGCGCCGGCGTGTGCGCTGTCGCCCTCGCTCGAAGAGTTTGCCGCCGCGTATGCGCGCGGCGGCGGCGTCATCTGGTCGCGCCGCGTCAGCGATCTGGAGACGCCTGTCTCGGCCATGCTGAAGCTCGGCGCCGACAGGCCGGGCGTGTTCCTGCTGGAGAGCGTCCAGGGCGGGGACTTTCGCGGCCGCTACTCGATCATTGGGTTGCGGCCGGACCTCGTCTGGCGGGTCTGTGAGGGACGCGCCGAGGCCAGCCGCGGCGGGTTCGCTGGCAGCGCCTTCCGCCCGCAGCGCGACGCGCCGCTGAAGAGCTTGCGGAAACTGCTGGCGCGCTCGGCGCTGGAGTTGCCGGCGCACTTGCCGCCCATGGCGGCGGGCCTGTTCGGCTACCTGGGGTACGACATGGTGCGCCAAGTCGAGCGGCTGCCGGACAACGCGCCCGATCCCATCGGCACGCCTGAAGCACTGCTGCTGCGGCCGACGATCGTGGCGGTGTTCGACAATGTCACCGGCGAGATCACGCTTATCACCCCTGCCCGCAAACGCGCCGGTCAAGACGCGCGGGCCGCGTACGAAGCGGCGCAGGCGCGCCTGGAACGTGTCTGGCGTGCGCTCGACCGGCCGTTGCCGAAGCAGCGCGCAGGCGAGCCGCCCCGCCAGGACATCGCGCCCCGCTCGAACACAACGCCCGAGGCGTATCGGGCGCTGGTCAGCAAGTGCAAAGCGTTCTGTCGTGCGGGCGATATTTTTCAGGTGGTCCCCAGCCAGCGTTTGTCCGCGCCGCTCGCCGCCCCGCCATTTGCGCTCTATCGCTCGCTGCGGCGCCTCAACCCCTCACCTTTTCTCTACTATCTGAACTTCGCCGGCTTCGCGGTAGTCGGATCGAGCCCGGAAATCCTTGTCCGCAAGCGCGGCGACACGATCACCATCCGCCCGATCGCCGGCACCCGTCCGCGCGGCGCGACGCCGGCGGAGGATCATGCGCTCGAAGAGGAATTGCTCGCCGATCCGAAGGAGCGCGCCGAGCACCTAATGCTCGTCGATCTCGCGCGCAACGACCTGGGACGAGTGGCTGTGCGCGGCGGCGCGGCCGGAAACGCAGCGGCGGCGAGCGCCGGTTCGGCGCATGTGCGCGTGACGGAGGCGTTCACGATCGAGCGCTACAGCCATGTGATGCACATCGTCTCCAATGTCGAGGGCGAGCTTGCGCCAGGGTTGAGCGCGCTCGATGCGCTGATGGCGGGTTTCCCGCATGGAACCGTTACCGGGGCGCCGAAAATCCGGGCGATGGAAATCATCAACGAAGTCGAACCGCACAAGCGCGGCATCTACGCAGGAGGCGTCGGCTATTTCGGCGCCGGCGGCGACATGGACACCTGCATCGCGTTGCGCACGGCGGTCGTGAAAGACGGCCAGATGCACGTGCAGGCCGGCGGCGGCGTGGTGCTCGACAGCGATCCGGACGCCGAACTGCAAGAGACATTGCACAAGTCCCGCGCCCTCTTCCGCGCCGCCGCCGAGGCATGGCGATACGTCTAGATGCGCGCGCCACGTTGCGCGCCGCATTGTTCCACTGCGAATAACGCCGAGTTTATCCCGGTTCCGCGGCGCCGCGCGCGTGCTGATGCGTTCACTCTTGTCGTTTCGCGCCGCAGAGCGCGGCGCTTTCTGCAGGAGACAAAGATGAGAACCATGTTGATCACGAGCGTCGCCGCCGCGGCGCTGGCGTTTGCGGCGCCGGCCCTCGCGCAAGTCGCCACCGATGTGACCGGTCAGGTGACGGGGCAAACCGACGTCGACACAGCCCCTGTGACCAGCGCGGCGGCGCAAACCGCGCAACAGACGCAGGACACAGTGCGCGAGACCGCGGAAGACGCGGAAGATACCGCCGACGCCGAAGCCCAAGCCGAGGGCGCGGTTACTGGCTCGGCGGCGGCGGGATCGGACGGCGCCCAAGGCTCGGCCGGCGCGCAGGCCGCAACGCCCAACGCGTCGGCAAGCGCCGGCGCGCAAACTGGCGCAACCTCGAGCCCGAGCAACACCACCGCCAGCGCGCGCGGCGCCGCGCAGGGTCAGGTGACGGTCGCATTGCCCCCGGAGGTGCAGGAAGTCATTCGCGACGGCCGCTACACCACCGAAGAGCTCGCGCGCGCGCAGCTGCAGGCGATGCGCCGGCCGGGCTAACCCGCCAGGCAGGGAGCGGCGTGGCGGCGCCTCGCCGCTCTCCCCTCAGGCCTGCGGGCGCGGTTCTTCGGCCGGCGGCGTTACCGGCGCGGTGTGTTGCGTTTCGTGTGCAGCCGCCTCGCTCGCAGGAGTTTCCGGCACGGGAGCCGCCGGCGCTCCGTTTGCAGGCGCCGGTTCGACCGCCGCGCTTGTTGGCGCCGCCCCTGGCGCTGCTGTCGCTTCCGGCGCCGGCGGGACCGGCGGCGGTGCTTCGCTGCGCTGTTTCCCTGGCGCGGACGGCGGCGTTTCGACCGGCCCCTGGCCGTGGGGACGTAAGCGGGCCTCCAGCGCAGCGCGCGTGGCGCCATCCACCTCGCCGGTTACGGGCAAGTCCTCCTCGTCCTGCAGCGCCAACACCGCCCGGCGCGTGGCCTGTCCGAAGATTCCGTCAGCCGTGCCGACCGGGTATCCCAGTCGCGCCAACATGGTCTGCACCGCGCGCACGTCATCGCTGACGTCGCCCTGGCGCAGGATCCCATCGCGTACGGCGGCCTGCGGTTCACGAACGAGGGCGAGCGCCTTCGTGGTCCACTGAATGCGGTCGGGCTCAGCGTGTGCTTCCCGCCGCGACGTCGGATCGCCGCGATTCACGGCGCGCGACACCGCGATGATGTTGTTCTGGTCGGCGTACTGGTTGAGCCCGTTGTGATGAAAGAACGCGGCGCCGACCAAGACAGACTTCTTGAGGTCGCGCACCAGCATGTCTGGATCGTCCAGCAACTTGAGGCCGGTGATCTCGCTGTAGATGCGATAGTTAGCCCGCCCCGTGAGTTGGATGAATCCCCGTCCGCGGTAGCGCCAGCCGTCGCCGCTCTCGGGACCGCCATTCTCCATGCGGTTGGCGTAAACGAAATTCGCGAGCCGTTCCGGTTGTCCGGCATACGGACGCGCTTCCTCCACGCTCGAAAAGTAGCGCGGAAACACTGCGACCAGGCGTTCCGGCGTCGAGTACCGGAGGTTTTCTACGCGCTGCGCCAGGTACCCGGTCTCCACGAGGCCCTGTCCGAAGAAATGCGCCAAGCGCAACGCCGTGTTGATCTCGTATTTCTTGAGAACGTCGTAGGACTCGACAATCGCCCGGATGTAGGCGCCCCGCGTCGTGAAGGCGTCGAAAATGCTGCTGTTCGGCAACTGCCGGATCAGCTTCGGCAGATCGAGTTCTTCGATGTCGCGAATGTTGAAAAAGCTCTTCGCCATTGTGGTCCCCAATCCGCTGCCCCACCGGGGCGGGAGCATATTCCAAGGCGAGGGGCGTTTGCACCCGTCTCTTTTCGGCTATGCTGCTCAGAGATGAACCACCGGTCCGCCCCCTGCCCCCGATGGCGTCCGCGCGAACGCTAAGCCGCTTCGCATCCACGCCAGTTGGGCACCGTGCGCCATGATCCTCGTCATCGATAATTACGACAGCTTCGTCTACAATCTCGTCCACTATGTCGAGGACTTCGGCGTCGCCGCCGAAGTCGCGCGCAACGATGCGCTCACTGTGGCGGATGCGCTGAAGATGAAGCCGCGGGGCATCATCCTCTCGCCGGGTCCCTGCACCCCCAACGAAGCCGGCATCTGCCTTGACCTGTTGGCGAAGGCGCCCGCGGACCTGCCGATGTTCGGCGTCTGCCTCGGCCATCAGGCGATGGGCCAAGCGTTCGGCGGCGATGTCGTGCGCGCGCGGGAAATCATGCACGGAAAAGTCTCCGATGTGACGCACCGCGGCGGCGGGCTCTTCCGCGGCCTGCCCTCGCCCTTTCGCGCCACGCGCTATCATTCGCTGGCGGTAAGCCGCGAAACCTTCCCCAAGGACCTCAACATCGACGCAGAAACCGCCGACGGCGAAGTGATGGGACTGTCGCACGTGTCGCGGCCCATCTTCGGCGTGCAGTTTCATCCGGAGTCGATCGCCTCCGAGCACGGGCACGCGATCGTCGGCAATTTCCTCCAGGCGGCGGGCCTGAGATGAGCCTTGCGGTCACGCTTGCGGCTCTGAAGGACGGCGCCGCCGTTCAGGCGTCGGACATCGATGGCGCGTTCGCGGAAATCATGGACGGCGCGGCCGCGCACGACGACATCAGACGTTTCCTCATGCTGACGATGCCATTGATGGGACACGCGCCGTTGATCGCCGCCGGCGCCCGCGCTCTGCGCGCGCGCATGCTTCGCATCGAAGCGCCGGCGAGCGCGATCGATGTCTGCGGCACGGGCGGCGATGGCGCGCACACGTTGAACATCTCAACGGCGGTTGCGTTCGTGGTTGCGGGTTGCGGCGTGCCGGTCGCCAAACACGGCAATCGGGCGATGAGTTCAAAGTCCGGCGCTGCGGACGTCTTGGAAGCGCTCGGTGTGAAGTTGACAAGCCACGCGCCGACGCTCGAACGCGCGCTCCGCGAGGCGGGCGTGGCGTTTCTGTTCGCGCAGAACCATCATCCAGCCATGCGTCACGTGGCGCTGGCGCGGCGCGAAATCGGCAAACGGACCATCTTCAATTTGCTGGGGCCGCTTTCGAACCCCGCGGGCGTGAAGCGTCAGCTGGTGGGCGTTTTCAGCGCGGATTTCCTGGCGCCAGTCGCGCGGGCTCTGGGGGATCTGGGATGCGAGAAAGCGTGGGTCGTTCACGGCGCAGGCGGCCTCGACGAACTCTCGGCCCAGCATAGGGATGCAAACACGGTTGCAGTTCTCGAGAACGGCGCGATCGCACAGGTGACGGCGACGGTGGCTGCGGAAATTCATCCCGACATCAAGGGCGGCAGCGCTGCGGAGAACGCCGAGGAGATGCGCTCACTGCTCAATGGAGGCGGCCGGCCGGGCCACCGCGACGCCGTGATCGTGAACGCCGCGGGGGCGCTTGTTGTCGCGGGGCGCGCGGCGAACGTGGCGGAAGCCTGGCCGCTGGCGGAGCAATCGCTGGCCGGCGGCGCTGCAAAAACCGCCCTTGAGTGCTTGATCGATGTCACGCGGAGCGCGCCGTGAACGTCCTGGACCACATCATCGCCTACAAACGCGAGGAAGTGGCCGCGCGAAAGAGAGAGCGCCCGCAAGCGTCGATCGAAGCGGAGGCGCGCGCGCAGTCCGCGCCGCGCGGCTTCCGGCTTGCACTGGAGTCTGCGCGCGGCAGGCCGGCGCTGATTGCGGAAATCAAGAAGGCCAGTCCGTCCAAAGGCCTCATCCGTGCGGACTTCGATCCGCCGGCGTTGGCGCGCGCGTATGAAGCTGGCGGCGCGGCGTGCCTCTCCATCCTTACCGACGCGCCGAGCTTCCAAGGCTGCGAGGAGTATCTCACGACCGCCCGCGCCGCGTGTGCGCTACCGGTGCTGCGCAAGGAGTTCATGATCGATCCGTGGCAGGTCGCGGAGAGCCGCGCCATGGGCGCCGATGCCATACTGATCATCATGGCGGCGGTCGACGACGCGCGCGCTTGGGATCTGCACCAAGCCGCGCAGGCTTTCGCCATGGACGCACTGGTGGAGGTGCACGACGAAGCGGAGATGGAGCGCGCTCACGCGCTCACGCCGTCCTTGATCGGCGTGAACAACCGCTCGCTCGCGACCTTCGCCAGCGACTTGGCGACCACAGAACGCCTCGCGGCGCTTGCGCCGCACAACGCCCTGCTCGTGTCCGAGTCCGGCATCTTCACACACGCAGACATCGCGCGTCTCCGGGCCGGCGGCGCGCGTGCATTCCTGGTGGGCGAAAGCCTGATGCGCCAAGACGATGTTGAGGCCGCGACCAAGTCACTACTGGGGCTTTAACCAAACTGGACTTGACCGCACGCCCGGAACGGAGATAGAACACAGCATCGTTCACGGTTTGGTCCAGAACATGCTGACAGCGAAACAAAAAGAACTGCTGCTCTACATCCATGAGCGGATCAAAGAGACGGGTGTCTCTCCGTCGTTCGATGAGATGAAGGAAGCGCTGGACCTGGCCTCCAAATCCGGCATCCACCGTTTGATCACAGCATTGGAAGAGCGCGGGTTTTTGCGCCGCCTGCCGCATCGCGCGCGGGCGCTCGAAGTGTTGAAACTGCCGGATAGCGCCGCCCCCGCGGCGCCCGGCAAGGGCCGGATGAACTTCAAGCCGGCGCTTGTGGGCGATGCCGGCGGCGAAGGCATCCCGATTCTGGGCCGCATCGCCGCCGGCGTGCCCATTGAAGCGCTGCAGAACGAGATTGGCCGCATCGCTGCGCCGGCGGACCTGCTCGGCGCGGGCGATCACTTCGCGCTGGAGGTCAAGGGCGATTCCATGATCGGCGCGGGCATTCTCGAGGGCGACGTGGTGTTGATCAAACGCACGCCGAACGCCGACAGCGGCGATATCGTGGTGGCGCTCGTCGACAACGAAGAAGCGACGCTCAAGCGTCTGCGCAAGCGCGGCAACTCGATAGCGCTTGAAGCGGCGAATCCAGCCTACGAGACCCGCATCTTCGGCCCGGATCGGGTCGAGATTCAGGGAAAGCTGGTGGCGATGATCCGCCGCTATTCCTGATCGCGCGCCGGCCCCAGCGGCGTCCAGGGACGCCGGACAGCGTCAGGCCACGCTTGAACCACACGTAGTCCGCCAGCGTCTTCGTAGATGTAGGCCCCGCCGCGCCGGGCGATGGCTGCGCCATCGAGCAGCAGCGTGGGGCAGTCGGCGGCGGCAGTTGTAGCGATGACGTACGCATGGCGCTCGCAGGCGGCCGCGAGGGCGTCGGCAGTCCGCGCCAGCACGATCTCTCGTCCGCCGGGCGTGCGCCATGCGCATGCGTCCTCGGCGCATGCCTCCGGCGCCGTGAGCCGTTCGATTTGCGCCGGCGCCAGCGCGAGAGTGGCGCCCAGTCTGTCGCGCGCATAGGTCGAGCGGCCGCCGCCGGAGACAAAAGTCCACTGCGCGCCGTCGCGTGCAAACACAGCGCGCATGTCGGCGTCGAGCGCGGCGATGGGCGTCGGCGCCGTGGCGTAGACCGCAAGGCTCGCGGCGAACAACACCACGCCGCCCCAGCGGAGCGCCCCGCGCCACAGACACGCCCAGAGCAGCGCGGCTACGCACAGCACGAACGCCAAGTCCGGCGGCCGCGGCAACGCCCGGATCGCTTCCGGGCGATCGCCGAACGTTGCGCCGACAGCCGCGATCAAGTCGAGCGCGCTCGCCATCAATTCCAACGCAGGATCGCCCAAACCGAACGGCGCAAGCACGGCGGCGGCAGCGGCCGCAGGCGCGACCAGGAAGGACATGATCGGCGCCGCAATCAGGTTAGCAGGCAGCGCGTACACCGAGAAGCGCTGGAAGTGGTAGACAGCGAACGGATCTGTCGCGAGCCCCGCCACGAGGGAAATGAGCAGCACGCTGCCAAGCCCGCGCGCGCTCCATTGCAGCATGCCGATCAAGGGCCCGGGCGTCGGCAGCGCCGGCTCATGGGGCGCGCGCTTCATCATCTCGAACAGGGCGACCAGCGCCATAGTCGCCGCAAATGACATCTGGAAACCGGGCTCGAGCACGCTCTCGGGAAAAATCAGCACCACCACGAAGGCGGCAAGCGCCAGGCCGCGCATTGAAATGGCGGGGCGGTCCAACAGAATCGCGCCGAACGCAACGCACGCCATAATGAAAGAGCGCAACGCCGGGACGCTCGAGCCCGAAACGATGAGATAGGCGGCGAGCACGAGGAGCGCGCCTAGCGCGGCGATCTTCTTCACTGGCCAGCGCAGGGCGATCGGCGGGATCAGTGAAAGCGTCCAAAGCAGCAGCGCAAACATCAGACCGCCGACAACGCCCATGTGAATGCCCGACACCGAAAGCAGATGCCCGAGACCGGAATCGCGGAGCGCCGCGTTGGTGTCGGCGTCGATGGAGCTTCGGTCGCCTGTCACCAGTGCTGCGGCGATGGCGCCGCCCCTACCCGGCGCCGCCGCAACGATGACTGCCGAAAGGTCGGCGCGCATGGCCGCAAGCAACAGGCGCTGCCGGTCAAGCCATGACGGCGGCGCGCCGAAATCCGCCGGCCGGCAGCGGCCGAACGCATAGCCGGTGGCGTTCAGGCGCTCGAAGAAGGCGCGCCGCGCGAAATCATACGCGCCTGGCGCCAAAGGCCCGGATGGCGGACCGATGATGGCGAGGCAGGAGGCTGAACGTCCCGCCGTCAGCAGCCCGGCTGGACGCACCGCGACCCGCACGTAGCGCAAGCTGGAGGCCTCACCTTCAAGCGTCCGCACCAGGAGCCGCAGACGTTGGCCGCTGTCGCTCGCTTCGTTGGCCACCACCCAGCCTTCGATGCGAACTGGGCCCTCGGTCGCAGCATAGGGAGGATCGGCTACGATGGCGGTGCGGACCTGAGCCGCGGTCGCGCCGAGGCTTGCCGCCGCCAGCGCCGCCATGACCGCCGCCAGTATGTGGCCGAAACGAGCCAGCCAATGAGTCGGATGTGGAGCCGGCGTCGCGGCGAAGGCGATCCCCGCAAAGGACGCGAAAACGAAGATCGCCGGGCTGAGCCACGCGGGTGGATCGGCTGGCGCCAGAAGCCAGATCGCCGCCCCCGCCACCATCGCCGGGGCGAGCCAGAGAATCCACCGGTCGCGCTGGAGGGCCAGGACCGATCGAAGCGCGCGGCTAGGAGAATACGCCGCGGGCGTGCTACCACCCGCCCGCTTTGGCCGCCCTGCGTTCTCCCCGATGAGCGTCGTCACACGCTTCGCCCCATCCCCGACCGGCTTCCTTCATATCGGAGGCGCGCGCACCGCGCTCTTCAATTGGCTCTTCGCGCGGCGGATGGGGGGCAAATATCTGCTTCGCATCGAGGACACAGACCGCGCCCGTTCCACGCCGCAGGCCATCGCCGCCATCATTGACGGTTTATCGTGGCTCGACCTCCAGCACGATGGCGAGATCATCTACCAGTACGCGCGCGCCGGGCGGCACCGCGAGGCCGCGGAGGCGATGATTGCACGCGGAACTGCGTTCCGCTGTTACATGACCGCCGAAGAACAAGACGCCGCACGGGCGCAAGCGCACGCGGCCGGGCGCGCGCTGCGTTCGCCCTGGCGCGACGGCGGCCGGGCGGCGCCGGACGGGCCGTTCGTTGTGCGCCTGCGCGCGCCGGATAGCGGCGATGTCGTCAACCAAGACATGATTCAGGGCGAAGTGCGGATCGCCGCGCGCGATATTGACGATCTCATTCTGCTGCGCGCGGATTCCAACCCGACCTACATGCTTTCCGTCGTTGTCGACGACCACGACATGGGAGTCACGCACATCATCCGCGGCGACGATCACCTGACCAATGCCGCGCGTCAGATCCCCATCTTCCAGGCGATGGGATGGGAGGCGCCGCGCTTCGCCCATGTGCCGTTGATCCACGGCGAAGATGGCAAGAAGCTCTCCAAGCGCCACGGCGCACAGGCGGTGCAAGACTACCGCGACATGGGCTACCTGCCGGAAGGGCTCACTGCCTATCTGATGCGGCTAGGCTGGAGTCCGGGCCACGACGACGTCCTCACCAAGGAGGCTGCGGCGCAGGTGTTCGAAGTGTCGCAGATCGGCAAGGCGCCGGCGCGCCTCGACTTCAAGAAACTGGATTCCGTCAACACCCACTTCATGGCTTTGGCCGACGATGAGCGCGTGAGTCGCCTATTGTTTGAGCACCTGAACGTCAGAGGAGTGAACGTTTCGCCCGCCGCACGAGCACGCACGCACCGCGCGATGTCGATGCTCAAAAAACGGGCGAAAAACGTCGCCGATTTAGCGGAACAGGCGCGTTTTCTGTTGGCCGACCGGCCGCTTCCGATCGCTGACGTTGCGCAAGCGCAGCTCACGCCCGATGTAAAAGCGAGGATCGCGCGATTGCGTGAGCGTCTAGCCACCGAAGCGCAGTGGGAGCATACCGCTCTCAGCAATGCGCTAAAGGCGTTCGCTGCGGATGAGGGCGTCGGCATGGGTCAGATCGGCCCGGGGCTGCGCGCAGCCCTGACGGGCGGCGCCCCTGCTCCGGACCTTGGCCAGGCGATGGATTTCCTCGGCCGCGAAGAAGCGTTGGCCAGGATTGCGGATCAGGTTTGAGGACGACCAATGGAAAGCAAGATCACGAAGAAGGCCCCCGCCACACTTCTTGTAAACAACAAGCAGATTGAACTGCCCGTGTACGGCGGCTCGGTCGGGCCCGACGTGGTCGACATTCGCAAGCTCTACGGCCAGGCCAACGTCTTCACGTTCGACCCTGGCTTCACCTCTACCGCCTCCTGCGAGAGCCAGATCACCTATATCGACGGCGACGAAGGGGTGCTGCTCTATCGCGGTTACCCGATCGATCAACTCGCCGAACACTCCACGTTCCTGGAGGTGTGCTATCTGCTCGCCAACGGCGAACTGCCCAGCCCCGCAGAGTACGACCGCTTCTCGCGCGACATCACCTATCATACGATGCTGCACGCGCAGTTCGACCGGTTCTTCGAGGGCTTCCGCCGCGACGCGCATCCGATGGCGATCATGGTCGGCACCGTCGGCGCGCTTGCCGCATTTTATCACGACTCGACCGACATCAACGATGCAAAGCAACGCACGGTCGCCAGCCATCGCCTGATCGCGAAAATGCCGACGATCGCCGCGCGCGCGTTCAAGTATTCCATCGGCCAGCCGTTCGTCAGCCCGCGCAACGAATTGGACTATTCCTCCAACTTTCTGCGCATGTGCTTCGCGGTGCCGGCCGAGGATTTCAAGATCAACCCGGTGCTCGCTCGCGCCATGGATGTGTTCTTCATCCTGCACGCCGACCACGAACAGAACGCCTCGACATCGACCGTGCGTCTCGCCGGTTCGTCGGGCGCAAATCCGTTCGCGTGCATATCCTCCGGCATCGCGTGCCTTTGGGGACCCGCGCATGGCGGCGCCAACGAAGCCGCGCTCAACATGCTCGAGGAGATTGGCACGGTCGACAACATCCCCGACTTCATCCGGCGGGTGAAGGATCCGAAGGACGACGTGCGCCTGATGGGCTTCGGTCACCGGGTCTACAAGAACTACGATCCGCGTGCGAAGGCGATGCAAAAACTCTGCCATGCGGTGCTGAAGGAAACCGGCGGCACGGACAATCCGACGCTGAAAGTCGCCATGGAGCTGGAGAAGATCGCGCTCAATGACGAGTACTTCGTCAGCCGCAAGCTCTATCCGAACATCGATTTCTATTCGGGCATTACGCTGCGCGCGATGGGCTTTCCCACTTCGATGTTCACCGTGCTGTTCGCCGTAGCGCGCACCGTCGGCTGGATCGCGCAATGGACCGAGATGATGGAAGACGACAGCCAGAAGATCGGCCGTCCGCGCCAAGTCTACACGGGCGCGCCGAAGCGCGATTATGTGGCGCGCGACAAGCGCGGCTGAGCCAATACGGCGAACACCGCCTCGGCCGCGATTTCCGCCGCCGGGCGCCCGCCCCGTCCCATTTTTGCGAGCGCTTCGTCCTGGCGGCGAACTTGGTCCTCGCGCGCGTCCTCGTCATCGAGCAGCCGCGCTGCGGCGGCCGCGATGTTCTCTGCGGTGAAACGTGTCTGGATAAACTCTGGCGCGACCTCTGCGTCAGCCGCCACGTTCATCAGCGTTGCAAACTTCGATTTGAAGAGAAACGCCCGCGCGATCGCCCAGGTGATCCAGCCGAGCTTGTAGCCGATCACGAGCGGCGCGCCCTGCAGGGCGACCTCAGTCGTCACAGTGCCTGAGGCCGCCAGCGCCACGGTTGCGCCGGCGAAAGCATCTTCTTTTTCGCGTTCATCGACGATCCGCGCCACCGGCGGCGTCTGGTCCAGAACAGCGCCACGGACAGCGTTTGCTGCAACTACAACGAGGCGCACGTCGGGGCGGTCACGATCGAGCATCTCCGCCGCACGCCATAAAGTGGGGCCGATGCGGCGTATCTCGCTCGGTCTGCTCCCCGGCAGCACTAGGATCACTCGGTCATTTGGCTTGAACCCCTGACGTGCGCGGAACGCCGCGCCGTCGCCAGGTTTGTAGCGGCCGAGCGCGGGATGGCCGCAGACCGTGCACGGCAGGCCATAAGGCGCGTAGAATGGCGGCTCGAAATCGTGGATGCAGATCAAGTGATCGACGGCGGCGGCGAGTGTTTTCGCCCGGCCCGGGCGCGTCGCCCACACTTGCGGGCCGATGTACTTTACAAGTCTGATCTCCGGCGCCGCCGCACGCACGCCGAGCGCAACGCGCAGCGTAAAGCCCCAAGAATCGATCAAGACCACCGCATCCGGCTTGGCCTTCACAATTGCAGCCACGGTCGCAGCGACCGCCGCTTTGACGCGCCCGTAGGCGAGCAGACCGTCCACAAAACCCAGAACGGCGAGACCCTTGATCTCTGCTTGGCTTTCGATGCCCGCCTCCGCCATCAGCGGGCCGCCGACGCCGGCGAGTTCGACGTCGGGGTCGTCGGCCCGCAGCGCGCGCGCAAGGTCGGCGCCCAGCGCATCGCCCGAAGATTCCGCCGCGACCAAGAAAATCCGGCTGCTCACGCTTCGCCCGCCTCGGCGCGCGTGAATCCATAGACGAAGAGTCCAGCCCGGTTCGCCTCGGACACAATGTCGGCCTTGCGCACCGCCAATGCGCCGTTCGCTTCAACCGCTACGCCGGCGAGGCCAGCCGCGGCAGCGCCTGCGATCGTGCGCACGCCGATGGTCGGCAGGTCGATGCGGCGCTCTTGAATTGGCTTGGGGCGCTTCACCAGGACTCCGCGCCGCGCATCCGGCGCCCCGCGAATCGCAAGCGGCAAGGTCGCTACACGCGCCAGCATCGCATCGGTGCCTTCCTGCGCTTCCACCGCCAACACCAGACCGTGGCAGACGACGACGCCTTGCCCGATGTCGAGCGCGCCAGTCGCGGCGGCGACGCGCGCGCCCTTGAGCACATCGGCCATTTGCGTTTCGGTTGGCGCGATCGCGCCCCAAGCGCCCGGCGGCGCCAGCAGATCCGCCATGACCGTCTCGGCGCCGATCACCCTGAAACCCGCGCGCTCGTGTTCGGAAAGCACCGTGCGCAAGAGCGCATCGTCACCGTGCGGCAGCGCCGCGACAATCGCAGGCAACATGCTGCGCGTCACGTCGTCGAGTTCCAGCGTGCGCAGATCCGGGCGGTCAATCTTGCCGATCAGCACCACCGTATCCACGCCAGCGTCGCGCATCGCTTGCATGCGCGCGCCCATGGCGCCCAGGCCGTGGCTGGCGCCAGGGTGCCCCTCCAGCGCCGCGTCGGCATATGGCGAAACGCGCGCCACGAAGTAGGCGCGCTGAAGGGCGGCGCAATGTTCCGCCAGCGCCACGGGCAGCTCCCCGCCGCCGGCGATGATCCCTAGCTTGCGCCAGCCGCCCATCTTAGTCCCGCGGCATGCAGAGCGGCCGCGCGGCGTCGGCGCGGATGAAGTCGACGATCTCCATCACATGGGGATTGCCGCCATAGGCCTCGACGCAATCCTCAACGCGCTCCTGGAACGTGCCTTCCTCCGCGAACAACAGACGATAGGCGGCGCGAAGATCGTGGATCTGTTCGCGCGTGAAGCCCCGGCGCTTCAAGCCAACCACGTTCAGGCCTCCCAGGTGTGCGTGGTTGCCGATGGCCGATCCGAACGGGATGAGGTCCGTGGTCATGAGCGCGGATGCGCCGACAAAGGCGTAGCGGCCGACGCGGCCGTGCTGGTGCACGCCCGAGAGGCCGCCCAGGAAGGCGAAGTCGCCGACCTGGACGTGCCCGCCGATCGTGGCCGTCTGCGCCATGATGACGTTGTTGCCGACCGCGCAGTCATGCGCGACGTGGCAATTGCCCATGATCAGACAATCGTTGCCGATCGTCGTCACAGAACGCCCGCGCACGGTGCCGCGGTGCAACGTTGCATGCTCACGGATGACGTTGTTGTCGCCGATCACCAGCTTTGTCGGCTCGCCTTTGTACGAGAGATCCTGCGGCGCGCCGCCGAGTCCGACGAACGGGAAGACGGTGTTGTCATTGCCGAGTTCGGTGTGGCTCTCAATGAAGACATGGGCGATCAGCTTGGTGCGCTCGCCAAGCTTCACATTCGGGCCAATGACGCAGCCGGGGCCGATCTCCACGCCAGCGGCAAACTCGGCGCTCTTGTCGACCACGGCGGTGGGGTGGATGACGGCGTTCATCGCGGCGGTCCCTCAGGGCGATCGGCTTTCATCGCGGCGAACTCGCAGTCGGTGGCCAGCTCGCCGTTCACTTCCACACGCCCGCGGAACTTGAAGATGTTGCGGCGCTGGAAGAGCACTTCCACCGGCATCTCCATGACGTCGCCCGGCATCACCGGGCGCTTGAAACGCGCATTCTCTACCGACATGAAAAGGATGAGGTGCTTTGTGATGTCGGCCTCGAGCGTCTTGGACATCAGCACCGCGCCGGTCTGCGCCAGCGCCTCGATCTGCAACACCCCGGGCATCACCGGGGAGCCCGGGAAGTGGCCCGGGAAGAATGGCTCGTTGATCGACACGCACTTGATGCCGCGGATCGATTTGTTCGGCACGTATTCGATGGCGCGGTCGATCAGAAGAAACGGGTAGCGGTGCGGCAGGCGGCGCAGAATTTCGCCGATCTCGATCACGTCATCCGTCGTCTTCTGGCCTTCAGTCAGATCATTCGCCTTCATTTCGCGCCCCTGACGCTTTGCGGCCGACCCACGCGGCTTCGCGCAGCCACTTGCGCAGCGGCTTGGCGGGATACCCGCTCCATACTTCGCCGGCGGGGACGTCTTGGAACACCGCCGCGCCGCCTGCAAGCGTAGCGCCTGGTCCTATCGTCCGATGGTCGGCGATGCCCACGCGGCCGCCCATGGTCACCCTGTCGCCGACCTGGGTGGAGCCGGAAACGCCGGCGAAGGCCGCAATCAGCACGCCGCGCCCCAGCGTCACGTTGTGCGCCACATGGCACAGATTATCGATCTTGCTGTCCTCGCCGATTGTGGTGTCGTCGAAGACGCCCCGGTCGATGGTGCAGTTCGCGCCAATGGTGACCCTGTCCTGGACGATCACGCGGCCGAGATGGGGCACGTCCACGGGACCGGAGGCATCGCCGGCGACGCCGAACCCTTGCTCGCCGATCACCGCGCCGGCGAGGATCGTCACATCGTCGCCGATGAGCGCACAGGCGATCGAAGCTCCCGCGCCCACCCGGGTGCGGCGGCCGATGGCGACGCCAGGGCCGATGACCGCATTGGGGCCGATCTCCGCACCCGCGCCGATCTGCGCGCCTGCCGCGATCACCGCGCCAGGGCCGATCCGCGCGCCCTCCTCGATCCTGGCGTTCGGGTCGATCGCCGGCCCGCCCCACCGGAACGTCCGAGGGCGCAGCAAATTGGGGACGATGCGGGCGAACGTCGTCCTCGGCTGTTCGGACAGGATGAGCGCGCCCGCATTCGGCGCCAGGTGCGCCTGTGCGGGCGCTATGACGCACGCAGCCGGGCTCGTCTGCAACACGGCCGCGCGGCGGCCCTCGTAGTAGCAGAGGTCATTCGGCCCCGCGCGCTCGGCCGGCGCAGCAGTAGCGACGAGCCGTTCGGCGTCGCCGCCGATCTCCCCGGAAGGCGCAAGCGCCCGGACCGTGACCGGTCCGAGCGCCTCGTAAAAGCGGAAGTCGATCATGCGCCGACATGCTGGCGCCGCCGGCGCCGAATGTCACCGCCTGTCGTCTATTGCGCGGGCGGCGCCGCCGGCTGTTGCTGGGCTTGGCACTCGCTAACCGAGTGACGGGACACGGCAGCCGTCTGCGTCGCCGAGTTTTGGTCGAGCGCCTGGATGACGGTGGTGGTGATGTCGTATTCCGGCAGCACCAGCTGCACCTGGGTGGCGTCGAGGACGACGCCGGCGCCGCGGCCTTCCATGATCTGACGCACGATCGGCGAGACCTGCCGGTCAAAGTCGCGCAACGTCAGGAGCTGGGTGCACTCCATATCGCCCTGCAGGCCTTGCGTGCGCTGCTGGAACGCCTGCAAACGCTGCGCGAGTTGCTCGAACTGCGGGGCAAGCGTGGCGTTGCTGCGGACTTGCTCGGACGTCATGTTGCGCGCCAGCCCGGCGAGCCGTTGCCGTTCTTGCTCAATCGCCTGGCCTTCCGGCAACAGCGCCTGCGCTTCTTGGGACACCTGGTTGCGGATGGTCGCAAGTTTGGCGCTCAAGTCGCGGCCAAGGCGCGACTCGGCGAGCACGCGCTGGTAATTCAACACGACTGCGGTCGTGGCTTGGTTGTTGCGGTTGCGCTGTGCGAGCGCATCGGGCGTGGCTAGGAATGCAGCGGCCGTGATGGCGGCGGCTGACACGATACTCAACAAACGCATATTGCGCCTTCTCCTCAGAAATTCGTCCGGGTGGAGAACCGGAACTCTTCCCGCCGGTCGTACTCTTCATATTCGAGCGGTGTCGCGAAATCGAATTGAACGGGTCCGAACGGCGAGTCCCAAAAGATCGAGACCCCCGCGGCCACTCTTAAGCTGGCCTCATCGTCAACAATAAGGCTGCTGGCGCCTAAATCGATGGTCTGGCGGCTGGCTGAGTCCACCATGCCCAAGGTTCCGAAGTCGACGAACAGCGCGCTGCCCAACGAGAACGACTCCGGCAGCGGCAGCGGCACGTCTAGTTGGAAAGAGCCGATGGCGTAGACGTTGCCGCCGAGCGCGTCGCCGGCATCGATCAGATCGCCCGTCGCGTCATCGATCAGCAATTGCCGCGGCCCGATGCCCGCGACGTCGAAACCACGGAACGAGGCGCCGCCCTTGAAGAAGCGGTCATTGATCCGGACATCGTCGCCGCCCCAGCCGGCAATGTAGCCCGCATTACCGCGCAAGCTGGCGCGGAAGCCCCACGGCAGACCGTAGTAGATCCCGCCCTCGAGTTCGGTCCGGAGGTAGTTCACCTCGCCGCCGAGGCCGGCGACGTCCTGGCTGAGCTGGAGATCGAACCCGCGCGTGGCGCGGATCGGCTGGTTGCGCTGATCCCAGTTGAACGTGAAGCCGACGACTGAGGTCAGGAACGTGCCTTCCTGATCGCACAGCAGCGGACGTCCTGGGTTCACCGGGTCGCACTGATCGACATCCGGCGTCACCAGATTGTTGTCGTGGTCGACCAGCGCATCCGCGATCTCGGTATCGTCCTGGATCAGCGAATAGGTCAGGCCAAGGCTGGTGCGCTCCGATGTCGGGAAACCGAACCGGACGCCGATGCCGGTGGACTGGTTCTCGAACGACGACTGATCGAGGAAGTCCGTGCGCAGCGAATAGAGATCGAAGCCGGCGGCGACCTCGCGCCCCATGAAACGCGGCTCGGTGAAGCGTAGGTCCAGTTGCTGGCGTTGCTGGCTAGACGAGGCGCGCAGGCGCAGAAACTGACCGCGGCCGCGCAGGTTGCGCTCGGTGACGGTTACGTCGAACAGGAAGCTCTCGTTGGACGAGTAGCCCGCAGCGAAGGCGAGCTCGCCGGTCGACTCTTCCTGCACATTCACTGTGACCACAGCACGATCGGGTTCGGACCCGTCGCTGTCCTCGACAGTCACTTCGCGGAAGAAGCCGAGCGACTGGATGCGCTGGCGCGAGCGATCGAGCAGAACGCGGTTGAAGGCGTCGCCTTCGTTCACGCGCATTTCGCGGCGGATGACCGTGTCGACGGTGCGCGTGTTGCCGACGATGTCGATCCGTTCGATGAACACGCGCGGCCCTTCGTTGACCTCGAAGGTGATGTTCACGACGCGGTTCTCGCGGTCGCGCTCCACCACGGGCGTGATGTCGACGTTGGCGTATCCGACGGTGCCTGCGATGTAGGTCATCGAGTCGATCGCATCTTCGATCAGCTCGCCGCGGAAGACCTCTCCCTGGCGGATTGCGATCGCCGCCATCAGCAGTTCGGGCGGCAAGCGATTGAGTTCCGTCTGCACGTTGATCGTGCCGAACTCGTAACGCACGCCTTCGTCCACCGTGAAGGTAATGAAGAAGTCGCGTTGGTCGGGAGTCAGTTCGGCGACCGCCGAGACGACACGGAAGTCCGCGTAGCCGCGATTGTTGTAGTACTGGCGCAATTGCTCGCGGTCGTATTCGATCCGGTCCGGGTCGTAGTTGTCGTTCGACTGGAAGATGTTCCACCACGACGACTCGGTCGTCACGATCGCATCGCGCAGGCGGCGATCGGAGAACACTTCGTTACCGATGAAGTTGATGTCGCGAACGCCGGTAACCGGGCCTTCGTCGACCTCGAAAATCAGGTCCACACGGTTCTGATCGAGTTCGCGCACCTGCGGCGTGACCTGCGCCGCGAAGCGGCCGGCGCGGCGGTAGACCTCGATGATGCGCTGCACGTCGGCCTGCGCGCGCGCGGGCGTGAAGACCGAGCGTGGGCGCGCCTGGACCTCGTCTTCGAGGTCTTCTTCATCGAGCGTGCGCAACCCTTCGAAGATGACGCGATTGATGACAGGGTTTTCGATCACCGAGACGACGAGGTCGGCGCCGCGCTGCTCAATCTGCACGTCGGCGAAGAGCCCGGTGGCGAACAAGGTCTTGATCGACAAGTCGATCCGCTCGGCGTCGAACGTGTCGCCGGGGCGCACGAGCAAATACGACGCGATCGTCGCGGGCTCGATCCGCTGGTTGCCCTCGACTACGATGCGCCGGATGGCGACGCCGGATTGCTGCTGTTCGGCCGCCGGCGCGCGCGGCGCCTCTTGGCCATAGGCGTCGCTGGCGGCCCCAAGCAGGACCCCCGCCCCCGCCCCTACGGTCGCGACGCAGCCAACTGCGCCGAGCACGACATCTCGCAGAACCCGCTTCATCAAGCCCTCGACGCTTCGGCGCTCCCCAGCGCCGCATTTTTAAGACCCCATCCCGCCCGGAAAGACAAGGACGAGGCGCCGTTCATTGCGCCCCTGGAAACAGACGTGTGATGTCGTTCCAGGTCGCAAACAGAAACAAACTCGCCATCACGGCGAATCCAGCCCGGTACGCCCATTCCTGTGCCGATGGCGGCAGAGGCTTTCCCCCGCGCAACGCCTCGATGCCGTAAAACAGCAGATGCCCCCCGTCCAGAATGGGGATCGGCAGCAGATTGACGATGCCGACCGCGACGGAGAGCACAGCGGCGAGTTGCAGGAGCGACAGCGCCAACATGATCACCCGTTCGCCAAGCGACGCGCCGGGGGCGGACAAAGCGGAGTTCGCGACTTGGCCGGAAACGTTGATGATGCCAATCGGGCCGGCGATCTGATTGCCGTTCTCGCGCCCCGTGAAGATGGCGCCGATGTAGGCGCCGGTCTGGGCCACGATCATCCACGTGTTGCTGGCCCCTTCAGCGATTGCGTCGAGCGGTCCGATGCGGTCGCGGCCTTCGAATGAGCCGTCGTGCGCGACGCCCATGGAGCCTTGGCTCGGGTTGCTTGCGCTCGGCCGAGGCGTGATTTGCGCCGTGATCTGCTGCTCGCCGCGCTGAATCACCACGTCGATGCTGCGGCCGAGCGCGCCGGCGACGATCGGCTGCAACTCTTGGAAGTTGGCGACCGGGCGGCCGTCGACCGTCAAGATGACGTCGCCCGGCAGGAGGCCCGCGGCTTCGGCGGCGGAGTCCGGCGCCACGGCGGTGATGCGCGTCGGGACTTCTCGGCCGACAATGAAAGCGAGCAATGCGAACGCGAAGATCGCGAAGATGAAATTGGTCGTGGGTCCGGCGGCCACCACTAGCGAGCGTGTCGTCAGCGACTGCGCGTGGAAGAGCCCCTTGGCCCGCGCTTCGGCCATCGCCGCGGGGTCGTCGATTTTCTCGCGGGGCCCGCTCGACACCGCGTCGGCGTCGTCGGCGAACTTCACGTAGCCGCCCAGCGGCAGCGCCCCGATCTTCCACTGCACGCCTTGGCGGTCGCGCCAACCCAACAATGTCTTGCCGAAGCCGATGGAGAAAGTGTCGATGGCCACTTTGCGCCAACGCGCGACCTGGAAGTGGCCGAACTCGTGCACGAACACGACGACGCTGAGAACGACGATGAACGACCCGGCGTAGATCAACAGGTTCTGCAGCACGTCCGGCATTCGGCCCGCTTCCTCCGCGCCAATATTGGGATTCTTGAGGCGCTATCAGCCTTTAGGCTGCCGCCAGACTTCCCGCAATCCGTTGCGCCGCGCGGCGCGCAGCCTGATCCACCTCTGCCACAGCAGCGAAGGATGTGGGCGAATTTGCGATCAGCCCAGCTTCCGCACCTCCCAGGTGCGCCAGCGCCGCCTCCACAATCCGGCAGATATCCAAGAAACCGACCTGGCCGGCCAGGAACGCCTCCACGGCGACCTCGTTTGCCGCGCTTAGCGCTGTCGTGGCCGCCGCCCCCGCCCCCAGTGCTGCTCTGCACAGCGCGAGACTGGGGAAACGCACATTGTCCGGCGCTTCGAACGTAAGCGACCCCAGCGCTGGAAGGTCGAGGCGGCTGGCGGAAATCTCGGCGCGATCCGGCCACGCCAAGGCGTAGGCGATGGGGATGCGCATGTCCGGGCTCGCCATCTGCGCCAGCACCGAGCCGTCCACATAATGCACCAAGCTGTGGATGGTGCTCTGCGGATGGACGATGACGTCGATTTTTTCACCGGAGAAATCAAATAGATATGACGCCTCGATGAGCTCGAGCCCCTTGTTCATCAAGGTGGCGCTGTCGACGGATATCTTGCGCCCCATGCTCCAGCGCGGGTGCGCGCAGGCCTGATCTGGCGTGGCTGACGCCATCGCCTCTCGGCTCGCCGAGCGGAACGGCCCCCCCGAGGCGGTCAGCGTCAGCCGCTCCACCCGGTTCCGGTGGGTCAGCACCTGAAATATGGCGTTGTGCTCGGAGTCCACGGGCAACAGGGTCGCCCCGTGCGCCCGTGCGGCCTCGATGAAGAGCGGGCCAGCACAGACCAGGCACTCCTTGTTCGCCAGTGCAACAATGGCCCCGCGCCGGACCGCCGCCATGGTGGGCGAGAGACCGGCCGCGCCAACAATGGCCGACATCACCCAGTCGGACGGCCGCGCGCCGGCTTCCTCGAGAGCGCTTGGACCGGCCCCGACAGCCACGCCCAGGCCCGCCAGCGCCTCCCTGGCTGGGGTCAACAACGCCGGGTCGGCGACCGCAGCGAAACGAGGCCGGAGCCGGCGGCACGCGTCCGCCAACGCCGTTAGGTTGCGCCCGGCCGCGACGGCTTCGACCGGAATGTCGGCGCCCTGACCGCGCAGTTCCTCGATCACCGCCAGCGTCGACTGGCCCACCGATCCGGTGACGCCGAGGATCGAGACGGTGCGGCCGTGGGCGCTCATAGGCCCTGCCCAAAGAGCAGCGCGGTCGCGCGCGGGCCGAACGCCAGGGCGGCGCCGACGAGCAGCGTCGCGGCCATCAGGCTGTCGATGCGGTCGAGCACGCCGCCATGGCCGGGGATGAGCCGGCTCGCGTCCTTCACGCCGAAGCGCCGCTTGAGAAATGACTCGAACAAGTCGCCCATCAACCCGGTGAACGCGATCAGCGCGCCGATCAGCAACCATGCCACATGCAGGTCCGGCTCGACGTGAAACAGAAGGCCGCAGCCGTAACCGGCTGCGGCGCCGGCCAACGTTCCCGCGGCGATTCCAGACCAGGTCTTTGTTGGCGATAGTCCTGCGGCGACCTTCGGTCCGCCGATTACCTTGCCGCCAAAGTAGGCGAAGATGTCCGCAGCCCAGATGATGGCAAACAACGCCAGGATCGTCTCGAGCCCTTCGGGCGCACGATTGCGCAACCACAGGAACACCGCCGCCGGCAGGCCGATGTAGATCGCGCCGCCCGCAGTCTCGATGATTCCAGTCAGCGTCCGCCGCCGGAACGCCGACGCCACGGCGCAAAGCGTCATCCAGCCGACGGCGAACCACAGCATTTGCCAGCTCGAGAGCAGCACCGCGCCGAGCGATCCGGCCAAAGCGAACCCGAACGCCGGCGCCAGCGCTTGGGGTTCGCTCATGCGCGCCCATTCGTAGCTCATGGCCACGACCGCCGCGCCGCAGACGGCCGCCAGCCATGGACCGCCGAACCAGGCAGCCGCCACCGCGGCGCCGCCAAGGACGAGCCCCGAGGCGATCCGGGCGCGAAGGTCGGACCAGTCGCCGCGCGCGCGGTGCCTTTCCGCGGGCTCAGCGCGGGTCAGGGTCGGATCTCCCGAAGCGGCGCTCGCGGCCGCGATAGACATCGATGGCGCTCTCCAGCGCCGCGCGATCGAAGTCGGGCCAAAGGACGTCGAGGAAGACAAGTTCAGCGTACGCCGCCTGCCAGAGCATGAAGTTGGAGAGCCGGAATTCGCCGGACGTCCGGATCAGCAGATCGGGCGGCGGAATGTCTGCGGTGTCGAGAAAGCCCTCAAACTTGGCCGCGTCGATTTCGCCCGGCGACAGCGCGCCCGCGGCGGCGGCCTCGGCAATGCGCCGGACCGCGCGCACGATCTCGTCTTGGCCGCCGTAGTTGAACGCGATGATGAGATTGAGCCGGTCATTGTGCGCGGTCTTGCGTTCCGCGTCATCGATGATGCGCAAGATGTCGTCCGCCAATCCGCGGCGTTCGCCGATCACGCGGACACGAACGCCGTCGCGTGCGAGCCGATCCAGATCGCGCGCCACGTACATGCGCAATAGATCGAACAGCGCATTCACTTCATCCAACGGCCGGCGCCAATTCTCGGTCGAAAACCCGAAAACAGTAAGATAGCGCACGCCCAACTCGCCCGCCGCCTCGACGGTGCGCCGCAGGGCTTCGACGCCCTCGTGGTGCCCAAACGTGCGCGGACGGGAACGCTGGCGCGCCCAACGGCCGTTGCCGTCCATGATGATGGCGATGTGGCGGGGGACGTCCGCCGGCGCGGGGGTGGGGGCGGAAGCGGCCATCGAACGGGGCGCGAGGCAGATCGTCTGCCTCAGACCTGGGTAATCTCCTCTTCCTTGTGGCGGAGAGATTCGTCGATCTTCTTGATGTGGTCGTCGGTCGCCTTTTGAACGTCAGCCCCCAATTTCTTGTGCTCGTCCTCGCTGATGGCGTGGTCCTTCTCGAGCTTCTTGAGGTGATCCATGGCGTCGCGGCGCACATTGCGCACCGCGACCCGCGCGGTTTCTGCGTACTTGCCAGCGATCTTCGCCAGCTCGGTGCGGCGCTCGCCCGTCAGCGGCGGGATTGGAATCCGCAGCGTCTGGCCGTCGATGATGGGATTGAGACCGAGGTTCGAGGCGCGGATCGCGCGGTCCACCGCGGACACGACCGACTTGTCCCACACCTGCACGGAGATCATGCGCGGCTCCGGCACGGTGACGGTCGCGACCTGGTTGAGCGGCGTGCTCGCGCCGTAGGCCTCCACCATGATCGGATCGAGCAGCGCCGACGAGGCGCGGCCCGTGCGCAGGCCGCTGAATTCGTGCTGAAGCGCAGTCAGTGCGCCGTCCATGCGCTTCTTGTAGTCGTCGATCTTGAAGGGCGCGGGGGCAGCCATGGGTTTGTCCTAGTCGCTGATGGTGGTGCAGACGCCGCGCCCGGCCAGAACATCGGCCAGCCCGCCGCGCTTGTGGATCGAGAACACGACGATGGGGATGCCATTGTCGCGCATCAAGCTGATCGCCGACGCATCCATGACGCGCAGGTCGCGCGCCAACACTTCGTGGTAGCTCAGCGTGTCGTACCGGGTGGCGGCTTTGTCTTTCTTTGGATCGGCGGTGTAGACGCCGTCGACCTGCGTCCCCTTGAGCAAGGCGTCGCACCCCATTTCCGCTGCGCGCAAGGCGGCCGCCGTGTCCGTCGTGAAAAAGGGATTGCCGGTGCCCGCCGCGAAAATGACCGTACGCCCCTTCTCCATGTGACGCATCGCACGGCGGCGGATGTAGGGCTCGCACACCGTCACCATCGGAATCGCCGACAGCACGCGCGCATGGCCGCCGAGCGACTCGATCGCATTCTGCATGGCCAAAGCGTTCATCACCGTGGCCAGCATGCCCATGTAGTCGGCGCTGGCGCGCTCCATGCCCTTGGCTGCGCCTGCCATGCCGCGGAAAATGTTGCCGCCGCCAATGACCAGACAAATCTCCGCGCCGCTCTTCTGGGCGTCGAGCACCTCTTGGGCGAAGCGCTCGCAGGTCGCCTCGTCGATGCCGTATTGGCCCTCGCCCATCAGCGCCTCGCCCGAGATTTTCAGGAGGACGCGCTTGTAACGCAGCCCGCTCGGGCTTGGACGGTTCTCGGCAAGGCTCATGAGGGCGAATCTATAAACCACCCCTGCCGCGGAAGTCAGCCCGCGGCGCAACGGAACTGCGCACAAAAACAAGGGCGCGGACCTCCGGCCCGCGCCCTTTGCCTTCGCTGCATTGCGCGGCTCAGCTTTTCCCGGTCATCGCCGCAACTTCCGCCGCGAAATCGTCGGTCCGCTTTTCGACGCCTTCGCCGACCGCGAAACGGACAAATCCCGCAATCTTCACCGGCGCGCCGGCTTCCTTCTCGGCGTCCTTCACGGCCGCTTCGACGGTCTGGTCGGGGTTCATGATGAAAGCCTGCTTGGTCAGCACGGATTCTTCGAAGAACTTCCGCATCCGGCCTTCGATCATCTTGTCCAGAACCTGCTGCGGCTTGCCTTGCGCCTTCGGGTCTTCCTTCAGTTGTTCCAGCAGAACCGCCTTCTCGCGCTCGACGCGATCCGCCGGGATGTCGCTTTCGCTTAGCGCCAGGGGATTGGCCGACGCGATATGCATGGCGATCTTCTTGCCGAAAGCCTCCAGCTTTGCCTTGTCGCCGGTCGACTCCAGTGCGACGAGCACGGCGATACGGCCGAGGTGATCGGCGCCGTCCACCTTGGAGTGGACGTAGGCCGCGATCACGCCGTTCTGAACCGCCAACTTGGCCGAGCGGCGCAGCGTAATGTTCTCGCCGATCGTGGCGATGAGGCCGGTAACGGCTTCCTGCACCGTCTGCCCTTCATGCACCGAGTTCAGCAACGCTGCGTGATCGCCCGCCTTCAACGCCAGCTTCGCGAATGCGCCCGCCGCCTTCTGGAAGTCGGCGTTGCGCGCAACGAAATCGGTTTCCGAGTTGAGCTCGATCACCGTGCCATGGTCTGCGGCAAGCGCGATCGCCACGATGCCTTCTGCGGCGGCGCGGTCGGCCTTCTTCGCGGCCTTGGAAAGTCCTTTGGCGCGCAGCCAATCGACAGCAGCCTCAAGATCGCCGTTGGTTTCGGCTAGCGCCTTCTTGCAGTCCATCATGCCGACGCCAGTCTTTTCACGCAGGTCTTTCACCAGCGCAGCGGTGATTTCCGCCATGGTTATGCTCCTTGAATCGCGGCGGCGTTCGCGGATCGGACGCGCCGCTTCACTTCACTCAAACTGCGGCTGAACTCAGTAGTTCGCGCCGCTCGGCCCATCCATCGGGCTCTCGACGGGCGCGCGCGGACGTTCGGCCGCCACCGCCGGCTCGACCGGGGGACGCGACGAGGCGCCAATGTCGGCGCCGCCGCGAACCTGGTTTTCGGTCAATCCATCCAGCACGGCGTCGGCGATGAGATCGCAATAGAGCTGGATCGCACGCGCGGCGTCGTCATTGCCGGGGATTGGATACGTGACGACATCCGGATCGCAGTTGGAGTCGACGATGGCGACAACCGGGATACCGAGCTTCTTGGCTTCCTGGATGGCGATCGCTTCCTTGTTGGTGTCGATCACGAACATCAGGTCCGGGATGCCGCCCATCGCGGCGATGCCGCCGAGCGAACGGTCGAGCTTGTCGCGTTCGCGGGTGCGGTCGAGCACCTCGCGCTTCGTCAGGCCCACGGCGCCGCCGGCCGCAATCGCCTCCAGCTCGCGCAGCCGCGCGATCGATTTCGAAACCGTCTGCCAGTTGGTGAGCGTGCCGCCCAGCCAGCGCGAATTCACATAATACTGCGCGCACCGTTGCGCGGCGGCCTTAATGTGATCGGCGGCCTGACGCTTGGTGCCCACGAACAGAATACGTCCGCCGCCAGCAGCGACTTCACGCACCTTCAGCAGCGCCTGGTGCAGCAACGGCACGGTTTGCGAGAGATCGAGAATGTGAATGTTGGACTTCTCGCCGAAGATGAAGCGGTCCATCTTCGGGTTCCAACGGTGGGTCTGGTGACCGAAATGCGCGCCAGCTTCCAAGAGCTGACGCATGCTGAATTCAGGCAGCGCCATGTGTCGTTCCTTTTCCGGTTTGCCGCCGCGGGAAAACCCAGGATTGCTCCCGGACCGGATGGAGGACGCGGCCGCGTTTAGACCGCTCCGCCGCTCCCGCGTGCGAAGTGAGGGGCATTTAGGAGATCGACGGCGGGAACACAAGCGCATGCCTGGATGGCAGGCTTCCCCATCGGCATCCCGTCGCCGGGGACCCCCTAGTTGCGGTTCGCAGGATTGTAGCGGTCGCGCAGGCGCGTCTGGCGCGAAACCAGGGGTTGCTCAACGCCGGCTATGAACACCGCCGTCGGCGCGGACATGACCTGTAGCGGGTCGCCGTCCCAGATCACCACGTCGGCGATGTAGCTGCGCTCCAGCCGGCCGAGGCGGTTGCCGACCCCGAAGATGTCGGCTGGCGCCCGCGTGACCGCGGCAAAGGCCGCCTCCCATGGCAAGCCGTTGGCCACTGCATTGCCCGCCAGTTGCAGCACCAAGCGGGCTTGGTGGGCGTCCACCGTTCCCGGCGCGGGCGCGATCGCGAAACGCACGCCGGCGCGATGCAGGATCACGGCGTTGTCCAGCCTGGCCGACAGCCGCTCGAAGCGGTCTGGCAGGTTCGAGAGCGGGTCGATAATGACCGGAATGCCTGCGCGCGCGAGTTCGTCGGCCACCTGCCACGCCTCGGCGCCGCCGTGGATCACGAACTTGAGCTGCGGATTGGCCCGCTGGAAGCGGATCAGGCGGCGAATATCAGCGGCGCTTTCGACATGGACGAGGAAGATGCCTTGGCCACGCGCATAGGGCTGCAACGCCGCGGCGTCGATTTCGTTCAGCACCGCGCCGCCCTGCCCGCTGCGATAGCGGCTCGGGTACTCGCGTGCGTCACGGAGCGCGGCTTCAAACGCCGGCCACACCGCGGCGCGCGAACCGCCGGTGCGTGTGGCGCCGGTTTCGCCCAGTTCCACGACCATGAAGGCGCGCTGGCCGAACACGCTGTCCGCCGCCCCGTCGAGCGATACGAGCGCGCCGCGACCGCCGAACATGGTCGCGGTCGAAGCCGGCGCGATCGCCGCGCGCGTTACGCCTTCCATCCGCGTCACCGCGATGGCGGTGACCTCGGGGTTGAACGCAGCGCCGGCGTCAGCGGCTGCGGCAATCAACTCTCCCGTGACGTTGGCGTCGTTGGGCGCTCCCGAGCCCGAGATTTCGCTTAGGCCAATTTCGCTCATCGCCGCGAAACCGCCGGGCGTCACCCAGGCGCCATGTGCGTCGATGACGCGCGCGCCGCGCGGCGCGCGGATGTCCGCCCCGACCTGGACGATGCGTCCGTCCACGATCAGCACGTCGCCGTTTTCGATCACACCCGCCTGCGTGTTGGTGACAACGCGGCCGTTCTGGATCAGCACGGTTTCAGCGGCGGCTGGCATCGCCATCGCCGCGGCCATGAGGAGAGCGGAGAAGACTCTCATTGGGCGCGCTCCCGATAGGTCTGGCCGAGTTCAAAGTCCGACGGCGGCTCGCCGCCAGCCCCGCGCTGGTAGATCAAGGCGCCGTCCATGAACACGCGCTCGGCAACGGCATAGCTTGAGAACGGATCCGTCGACCAGATCACCACGTCGGCGCGCAGCCCCACCGTCAGCGCGCCCGTCTCGTCGTCGATTCCCAGCGCACGCGCGGGATTGCGCGACACCCAGGTCCACGCTTCGCCACGCGAAATGTCGAGCCCGGCGCGGCGGCCGTCCGCCAATGCTTTTGCGGCTTCCTGGTTCAGGCGTTGGATGCCGACCTCGCTGTCCGAGTGCACAATGGCGCAGGCTCCGGCGGCGTGGACGAAGGGAATGTTCTCGCGGATGCCGTCATACGCTTCAATCTTGAAGCCCCACCAGTCGGCCCACATCGCCGCGCAGATTTCCTCTTCCTCGAGCAGATCGGCTATCTTGTAGGCCTCGACCGCATGGTGGAACGCCGCAATGCGGAAGTCGAACTCGTGGGCGATCTCGATGGCGTTCGCCATTTCGTCGGCGCGATAGCAATGCCATTGCAAGATGATGTCGCCGCTGAGCACGCCAGCGAGCGTTTCCAGTTCGAGATCCCGATCCGGCGGATCGCCTTCGGGGTTTTCGTTGTAAGCGTTCCAGCGCCGCGCATATGCCGCGGCTTGGGCGAAGGCTTGGCGATATCCGGCGACATTGCCCATGCCAGTCGCTGGCGAAGAGCCGCGCTCGCCATAGACGCGTGCGGGGTTTTCGCCGCACGCCATTTTGAGGCTTTGCGGCGCGTCCGGGAATTTCATTTCTTGAACCGTCCGCGCGCCCAGCACGGCGCGCAGCGTGACGCCGCGGCCGCCGAACAGGTTGCCGGAGCCAGGAAGGATGTGCAGCGTCGTGATGCCGCCGGCGACTGCGCGCTGGAAGCCCGGGTCTTGCGGCCACACCGAGTGTTCGGCCCAGACCTCCGCCGTGTTCGGTTGCGTGAGTTCGTTGCCGTCGGACGTGGCGCTGATGCTTGGCGAGGGGTAGACGCCCAGGTGCGAGTGCGCGTCGATGATCCCGGGCGTTACGAATCTCCCGGTTGCGTCGATGATTTCCGCGCCGGCGGGGGCTTGCAGGTTCTGCCCCACGGCGGCGATCCGGCCGCCGCTCATCAGCACGTCGGCATTCTCCAGTTCTGCACCATTGCCATCGAACACGGTCGCGTTGCGGATCAGCGTGGGCACAGAGGGGCGCGGAACGTAGGTCGACGCAAAGGGCGCCCGCGTCTCCGCCGTCTCTTCGGTTCCCGACGCCGTAGCGCAAGCCGCCAGGCCCAGGCACGTCGCCGCCGCCGCCACCATCTTCCAACGCGAACGCATGGGCCCTCTCCTGCCGTCCGAGGCGACACGCATCTGACTGGCGCGCGCCGGCCGGGACAAGTCCTTGCGCGCGTTTCGGGAGAATTCTGCGACGGACGCGGTTAGAGCACGCGCTCGACGCCCTTAGCGGCCTTCAGCGCCGCGCGCGCCGCAGGCCCGGCGGGCGTGAGGGTCTTTGTCGCGAGTTCGATCTCGCGCCCGTCCTTCAGCTGCAGCACCAGACGCAGTGCGCGCGCCTCCCCCGGGGCTGGTTTCGGCAACGCGGCGATCGTCTGCGCCAAGAGGTGGATAGGCGCACCCTCCTTGAGGACGATGCGAAGGTCCTCCGTTGTGCGCGCCTCGGCGGCCTCGACGGGCTCGAACGACGCGCCATAGAACCGCACGTCGCCCTCATTCCAGCGCACGCGGCCGCGGAAAACATACGCCTTGCCGACCTCGACCGTGTCGCGCATGGCGGGCACGTGCTCCGCCTGCACGAGTGCGTCGAAGTCGCCCGTGGGATCGGAAATCAGGACGTAGGCATAGGTCTCGCCGTCCTTGTTGGTCCGATACTGAATCCGCCGCGCTACACCGGCCATCAGGTAGGCTCGCGGCTCGGTTTCGCCCTCCTCGAGGATGTCCGTGAACGTGCTGTAGCGATCGTTCTCGGTGAAGAAGTCCGCCAGCGGGTGGCCGCTCAGGTAGAATCCGACGCTGTCGCGCTCGGCGTCGAGCCGGTCCTGCGCCGACCAGCTGGGCGCCTTCGGAAACACCGGCCGCGCGCTGGGCTCGTCGCCGCCGAACAGGCTTGCCTGAGCGCTGGCGCGCTCTTCCGCCACGCGCTGCGCGTAGGCGACCACAATCTCACAGGCCGCAAGGGCGCGCGCGCGATCGGGCTCCAGGGCGTCCAGCGCGCCGGCCTTGGCCAGATTCTCGAGCTGACGGCGATTGACGGATTTCGGGTCGAGCCGCTCGGCAAAGTCATAGAGCGCCTTGAACGGGCCTCTCGCTGCGCGCTCCGCGACCACCGACTGCATGGCCATGACCCCGACATTGCGCACCGCGCCCAATGCATAGCGCACGGCGTGGCCGCCCTCGGTGGCTTCGACGCTGAAATCCGCCTCCGACTTGTTGATGTCCGGCGGCAGCACCTGGACGCCAATGCGGCGCGCATCCTGCGCGAAGCTCGCCAGCTTCTCCGAGTTGGAAATGTCGAGGCTCATCGAGGCCGCCGTGAAGTCCACCGGGTAATGCGCTTTCAGATAGGCCGTCTGATAGGCGATCACGGCATAGGCGGCGGCGTGCGATTTGTTGAAGCCGTAGCCCGCGAACTCCTCGACCAGGTCGAAAATGTGCGCCGCCAGGTTCTCGTTCACGCCGCGCTCTTTTGCGCCATCGATGAAGCGGGACTTTTGCTTCGCCATTTCCGCGGGCTGCTTCTTGCCCATGGCCCGGCGCAAAAGATCGGCCTCGCCGAGGCTGTATCCGGACAGCACCTGGGCGATCTGCATGACCTGCTCTTGGTAGACGATGACGCCATAGGTCTCCTCGAGGATCGGTTTCAGCGTCTCGTGCAGGTAGTCGGGCTGCTCACGGCCATGCTTCACGTTGGCAAAGCGGTCGATGTTCTGCATCGGGCCCGGTCGATAGAGCGAAATGAGCGCAATGACGTCTTCAAGGCACGTCGGCTTCACCTTGCGCAGCGTGTCGCGCATGCCCTGGCCTTCAAGCTGGAAAACGCCGAAGGTCAGACCAGAGCGTAGCAGCTCGTAGGTCTTGGGGTCGTCATACGAGGTTGCGTTCAAGTCGACTTCGATGCCGCGCGCCTTCAGGTGCTTCAATGCGCGGTCGATGACGGTGAGAGTCTTAAGGCCCAGGAAGTCGAACTTCACCAAGCCCGCCGCCTCGACCCACTTCATATTGAATTGCGTCGCTGGCAGATAGGCGCGCGGGTCGCGGTAGAGCGCGACAAGTTCGATCAACGGCCGGTCGCCGATCACGACGCCGGCGGCATGGGTCGACGCGTTGCGATAGAGGCCTTCCAACTGTTCGGCTGTGGCGAACAGCTCGCGCACCTCCGCTTCGTTCTTGATTGCCTCGCGCAGGCGGGGTTCGGCCTCAATGGCCTCCTTGAGTTTGATCGGGTTGGCGGGGTTCGCCGGGATCATCTTGGCGAGTTTGTCGACTTGACCGAACGGGAGTTGCATGACGCGCCCGACGTCACGGACGACTGCGCGCGCCTGCAAGGTACCGAATGTGATGATGTGGGCGACGCGATCCTCACCGTACTTGTTCTTGACGTAGTCAATGACTTCGCCGCGCCGCTCCTGGCAGAAGTCGATGTCGAAATCCGGCATCGAGACGCGTTCCGGATTCAGGAAACGTTCGAACAGCAAACCCCAGCGCAGCGGATCGAGGTCGGTGATGGTGAGCGCCCACGCCACAACGGAACCGGCGCCGGAGCCGCGGCCCGGCCCCACCGGTATCTGGTTCGCCTTGGCCCATTTAATGAAGTCCGAGACGATCAGGAAGTAGCCCGGAAACTGCATCTGGGTGATGACGGCGATCTCGTATTCGAGGCGCTTCCAGTATTCCTCGTCCGCCGCCGCGCGGTTCTCGCCCAAGGCCTTCAGCCGGAGCTTGAGCCCGGCTTCTGCCTGCGCCTTCAATTCCGCCGCCTCGTCGCGCCCCTTCTTCGTGTCGAAGCGCGGCAGGATCGGCTTGCGCTTTTCCACCCGCACAGCGCAGCGGCGCGCCACTTCGACCGTGCTGGCGATGGCTTCGGGAAGGTCGGAGAACAGGCGCTCCATCTCTTCAGCACTCTTGAAATAGTGCTGATCGGAGCAGCGCGGGCGATCCTCCTCGCCCAAGTACGAACTAGCGGCGATGCACAACAGCGCATCGTGAGCCCCGTGATCGCCTCGCTTCTCAAAGCGGATGTCGTTGGCCGCGAGCAAGGGCAGCCCGCGCCGGTAGGCGATGTCGATCAGCGCAGCCTCGGTCTCCACCTCCGCCCGCTCGCCATGGCGATGAAGCTCGATGTAGAGGCGCTGGTCGAAAGCCGCCGCCAAGTCCGCGAGCGCGCCCTCGGCAATGTCGCCCTTGCCCTCCATTAGCAGCGCTGAGAACGCGCCCTCGCCGCCGCCGGTCGAGACGATCAGCCCCTCGGCGTGCTCCAAGAGGCGCGGCCAAAGAACGTGCGGCTCGTCATGCGATTCAGCCTCCAAGTACGCGGCGCTGGAAAGCCGCATGAGGTTGGCGTAGCCGGCCGCGTTCTGCGCATAGAGCGCAAGCGCGCCGGAGACGCCGCGCTCGCCGCGGACGTCCAACGTGAGGCCGATAATCGGCTGCACCCCGACTTCCGCCGCCGCCTCGGAAAACTCCAGCGCGCCGAAGAGATTGTTAGCGTCCGTCAGCCCCAGCGCCGGCATGTAGTGCTTCGCCGCCAGCTTTGTGAGCGCCTTTACCTGAACGGCGCTTTGCAGCAGCGAATACGCAGAGCGGGCGCGAAGGTGGACGAAGGACGTGGGCATCTGATTCGGCAATTCCTGCCGGCACACTATAGGGTAGGAAGGGGACCTGGGAGACACCATGATGCGGCGCTTTCTGCTCGGACTGGCATTCGCCCTGGCGCTCTTGATGGGCGCGCCGGTTTCCGCGCAGACGTGGGTGGAGCGGCCTGCCGCCGAGGACTTCGAACGCTACTATCCGGCCTGGGCCCTTTGGTTTGGCGTCGAAGGCCGTGTGCGTCTTCAGTGCGTGGTTGGCGCCGGCGGCGAGATGACGGACTGTCGCGTCCTGGAAGAGACGCCGGCCGGTTGGGGTTTCGGCGCCGCGGCCCTGCGCCTCACGCAACATTTCCGCGCCTCCGAGACGATGGCCGACGGACGCAGCATGATCGGCGGGCGGATCAACATTCCCATCCGCTTTCAGGTTACGGCCGATTAACTACGCCGCACCAGCTTGCCGTGATCGAGCGCCATGACGCGATCCATGTACTTGGCGAGTTCGAGATTGTGGGTCGCAATCAACGCTGCGGCGCCTTCGTTGCGCACAAGGTTGGAGAGCGCAGCAAACACGACCGTCGACGTGTCGGGATCGAGATTGCCCGTGGGCTCGTCCGCCAAGATCAGCACCGGTTTGTTGATCATGGCGCGCGCGATGGCGACGCGCTGCTGCTCGCCGCCCGAAAGTTGCGCCGGCTGGTGATGGATACGGCTCTCCAGCCCCATGACGCCCAACAGGCGCGCCGCTTCGGCCATCACGTCACGCTTGGCGCGCCCCGCGATCAGACCGGGCAGCGCCACGTTGTGGATCGCGTCGAACTCCTGCAGCAGGTGATGGAATTGATACACGAACCCGATTTGGTTCCGCCGGATCTCCGTGCGCGCGTCATCCGTGAGATCCCAGCCCGACGCGCCCGCAATCCGCACGTCGCCGCCGCTAGGCCGCTCCAGCATGCCCGCGGCATGCAGCAGCGAAGACTTCCCAGACCCTGACGGGCCGATCAGACCGACAATTTCGCCGCGCGAAATGTCGAGATCGACGCCATTCAGAACAATCAGCTGGCTCTCGCCCGATTGATAGTGCCGCGTGAGACCGCGCAGGCTCAGCACCGGCGCAGCAGCGACCGCTTCCGTGCGTTCAGCGACGTCACTCATAACGCAGCGCCTCCACCGGATCGAACCGCGCCGCCCACCACGCGGTGGCCAGCGTCGAAGCGAACGTCACCGCGACGGTGAAGAACGAAATGAGCGCCACCTCGCTCCACTCCACGCGCGCTGGCAGCGTCTCCAGCGAATAGACCGTGCCGGGAAATGGATCGAATCCGGTCACAGCTTCGATGATGTTCTGAATCGCCTCGATATTGAGGCAGAATCCAATGCTGAGCAGCAATCCGAGCGCCAAGCCGATCACGCCAAGGCTGGCGCTGGCCATGAAGAACACGCGCATGATGGCGCCGCGCGTTGCGCCCATCGTACGCAGGATCGCAATGTCCCGGCTCTTGTTCTTCACCAGCATAATGAGGCCGGTCACGATGTTGAGCGCCGCAATCGCCACGAGAATCATCAGGATGAGGCGCATGACATTCCGCTCGACCACCAGCGCATCCGCCAGTCCCTGGCTTTTGGCGCGCCAGTCGAAGACGGTGATCATCGGGCCCAAGCGATCGCGCAGTTCGAGTTGCGTCGCATAGGTGCGCTCGGGATCGCGAATGCGGATCTCCAGCTCGTCCGCCCCATCGCCGCGCGCGAACAGCACCTGCGCCTGCTCGATCGGCATATAGATGAGCGCGGAATCGAACTCGGCCATGCCGACGCTGAAGATGCCGCCCACTTCGAAGGCCTTGCGGCGCGGCGTCATGCCGAAAGGGGTGGCGGAGCCGTTCGGCGACAAGATCGTCAGCGGCATGCCTTCGCGCACGCCCAGCCCCGCCGCCAGCCGATTGCCGACCAGAATCGTCGGCGCGTCGACGCCCTGGAAACCGACCAAGCTGCCGCCCTCGCGGATGCTGTCGCGCACGATCGGGAGTTGCTCAATGTCTGCACGCGGGACGCCGCGAATGACCACGCCGGACGACGCGCCGTCCGACGTCGCCAAGCCTTGCGCATTGATGACGGGGGTCACCTGGAGCACATCCGGCGCTTCGCGGGCCAACGCAGCGAGCCGCGTCACTTCCGATCCCGGCAGGCCCTGCACGTCGACGTAGACGTGTCCGTTCACACCCAAGATGCGCGAAAGCAGCGTCTCGCGGAATCCGTTCATCACCGACATGGTGATGATGAGCGCCATCACCGCCAGCGTGATCGCCACCACGGAAATCACCGAGATGAGCGCGACGCCGCCGTGCTGACGCTTGGCGCGCAGATACCGGCCTGCGAGCATGCGTTCGAACAGGCCGAACGGCTGAGCTTGCGTCGCCATCAGTAGGCCCGCGCGATCAGCACTTCTTCAACGGCTTGCGCGCCGGTGAAGATGCACGTTCCAAAGGACGCCGGCTGCGATTGCGGCGCATTGCGGATAGTCAGCTTCAACGCCTTCAAGCGATCCCCCACGGCGTCCAGCGCAGCGCCGGTTGGGCGCGCCCATTGGACCCTCGCCCAGCCCTTGAATTCACCGTTGTCATCCTCGGTTCCGTAGTAGCGTTCGAGGTCGGCGAAGGTGTGGAAGTCCGCTCGGATGTTGGCGTCGAGGCGCGTCTTGGCTTCTTCGAACAATTCGCGCTGCGCGGTTTCCAGAAGCGCCGGCGCTTGGGCGATGAAGTCTGCGCGGGCCAACGTGTGCGACTTGATCTTCTCACCGTCGCGCAGAGCGTTGCGTTTAATGAACGTGACCTGGCCGCCGGCGGCGTCGCGTGGGCCGATCTCACAGATGAGCGGCGCGCCGCGGCGCACCCAGTCCCAGCGTTTGTCCGCAGGCTTGGTGTCCTTCGTATCGACAAGCGCGCGAACGGGGGCGCCGAAGGCGCTCTGTCTGTTCAGTTCCGCGGCGATCGAGGCGCAGTACGCCTTCAAGTCCTCGTCTTCGGGTCTTCCGCGCAGCATCGGTACGATCACGATCTGACGAGGCGCCGCGGCGGGCGGCGTCCGCATTCCGTCGTCGTCGCCGTGCACCATGACGGCGGCGCCGATCATACGCGTGGTCATCCCCCACGACGTCGTGTGCGCCAAGGCCATGGCGCCTTCCTTGTCCTGGTAGCGGATGTTCTGCGCTTCGGCGAAGTTCGTGCCCAGATAATGCGAGGTCGCAGCTTGCAGCGCCTTGCCATCCTGCATCATGGCTTCCAGCGAATAGGTGCTCACGGCGCCGGGGAAGCGTTCGTTCTCGGGCTTCTCGCCGATCACCACGGGAATGGCGAGCACGTCTTCCGCCAGCTGGCGATACAGTTCGAGCGCCAACATGGTCTCGGCGCGCGCATCGGCCTCATCGGCGTGCGCTGTATGCCCCTCCTGCCAGAGGAACTCGGCGGTGCGCAGAAACAGACGCGTGCGCATTTCCCAGCGCATCACGTTGGCCCATTGGTTCAACTTGAGCGGCAAGTCGCGGTAGGACTTGATCCAGCGGCTGAAGGCGTCGCCGATAATCGTCTCCGACGTCGGGCGGATGATCAGCGGCTCGGTCAGCTCCGCTTCGGGATCGGGCTTCAACACGCCGTCCACCGCCTTGAGGCGATGGTGCGTCACCACCGCCATTTCCTTGGCGAAACCTTCCACGTGCTCGGCTTCCTTGGCGAAGAACGACAGCGGGATCAGGAGCGGGAAGTAGTAGTTGTCGTGCCCGGTATCCTTGATGCGGCGGTCGAGTTCGCTCTGGATGCGCTCCCACAGGCCCATCCCCCAGGCCTTGATGATCATGCTGCCACGGGTCGGCGAGTTCTCCGCGAGATCGGCCTCGCGGACGACGGCCTGATACCATTCGGGAAAATCCTGGGCGCGCGTGACCTTAAGCGCATGCATCGGGGAGAGATTCCTTGCCAGTTAGGCGGCTTGGATAGACTGCCGCGCCCGGCCCCGCAACGCGGCGTCTTAGGACCGCATGCCGAAGAGATCGACAGAGATCGCCCAGGCGACAAACAGCCATAGAACCGCCGCGATCCCGGCCGCCGCCAGCGCCTTGAAGCGCAGATTGTGGATTTTCGGCGCGCCGTGCTCCGCGCCGGGCACGTACTGCTCGCCCGCCTCATGCGCGCTTCTGGCGCCCCAGGGCAGCATGACAAAAAACGCGAGCCACCACAGGATCACATAGATGGCGACGCCCAGAAACGGATTCATGGATGCGCGCCCTTGGGCGTTTCCATAAGCTCGATCAGCACGCCGTTGGAGTTGCGCGGGTGAATGAAGATAATCGGCGTGCCGTGCGCGCCGATGCGAGGCTCGTTCAACACCTTGGCCCCACGGACGATCATTTCGTCGCGCGCGGCGTAGATGTCCGCCACTTCGAAGCACACATGGTGCTGACCGCCCTGCGGATTGCGCTCCAGGAACTTCGCGATCGGCGAGTCCGGTCCCAGCGGCTCGATCAACTCGATTTGGCTGTTCTCGACATTGACGAACGCGAACTTCACACCCTGGGCGGCCAATTCCCGGGTGTCCGTGATCGCGCTTTCCGGCACGCCGTAGAGGTCGCGATAGGTCGCCTTCGCCGCCTCGATCGAGGGCACCGCGACGCCCACGTGATTCAATCGGCCGATCATGGCCTGCTCCTGTTCACCTGTGCGCCAGCTTAGATGCGAAGCAGCGAAACATCTACCAGAGGGCGCTTTCGCCACAGCTTTTCCGCGACCTTGCGGACGGCGCGCATCACCGCCGCCTCAGCCGCCTCGTCGTCCTCACGATCGGCGTGCGACAATCGCGCGAATGCGCCTTGGGCAGTACGCTCGATCTCGTCCAGCGCGAGGTCCATCTCCTCGTCGTCGGCCATGGCGAGCCCGCGCACCACGACATTCGGTCCAGCGACAATCGCGTGCTTTGCGTTGATGGCGATGCTGACGTTGATGGCGCCCTCCGCGGCAAGCCGCCGCCGGTCACGCAGGGCGTCATCCTCGGCCTCGATCAGCACGTTGCCATCGACGAAGAGCCGCCCGGAGGGCACCTCGTCGATCACTGCGGCTGGGCCGGGCGCGAGCCGGATAAGATCGCCGTTATTGGGTCCGATCGCCTCCGCCACCTGCAACTCGAGCGCCAGCTTGACGTGCTCACGAATGTGACGCGCCTCGCCGTGCACAGGGATCGCGATCCGCGGCCGCGCCCAGCGGTACATCTGGCGCAACTCCTCGCGCGCAGGATGGCCGGACACGTGAATATGGTGGTCATCGGCGGTGATCAGTTCGACGCCGCGTTCCAGCAGTTGATTCTGAAGGCCATGGATCGCCGCCTCATTTCCCGGGATCACGCGCGACGAGAAAATCACCGTGTCGCCCGGCCCAAGATTCACATTGCGGAACTCGCCGCGCGCGATGCGCGACAGCGCTGCGCGCGGTTCGCCCTGACTGCCGGTGCACAGATAGAGAACCTGGCTCGATTCGAGCTCGAGCGCTTCTTCCTCGTCCACAACGTGCGGCGCATCTTGCAGCAGCCCCACGCTTTGTGCTGCCGCGAAGATGCGATGCATGGAGCGCCCGACCAGACACGGCGTGCGCCCGCAGGCTCGCGCCGCATGCAACGCGGTCTCGACGCGGGCCACATTCGACGCAAACGCCGTGACCGCCACCTTTCCGGTACAGCCGGCGATCACTTCGGTCAGCTTCCTGCGGACGTCGGCCTCCGAGCCCGCCGTGCCTTCGACGAATACGTTGGTGCTATCGCACACCATCGCCAGCACGCCTTCATCGGCCATGGCGCGCAGCGCCGCTTCGTCGGTCGTCTCGCCGATCAGCGGATCGGGATCGATCTTCCAATCGCCCGTGTGCCAGACGAGGCCGAGCGGCGTGCGAATGGCGAGGCCGTTCGGCTCAGGAATGGAGTGCGTCAGCGTCACGAAGTCGATGGCGAAGGGGCCGAGCTCCAATTTGCCTTTCAGCGGAATCTCCGTGAGCGGCACTTTGTCGAGCAGGCTTCGCTCACGCAACTTCTCCCGCACCAGCGCCGCCGTGAACGGCGTCGCGTATACGGGGGCTCTCAGCTTCGGCCAGAGCCAAGCGAGCGCGCCAATGTGGTCTTCGTGCGCGTGCGTCAGCACGATGCCGAGGATGTCGTCGCGTTGATCTTCGAGATAAGTGGGATCGGGCAGGATGAGGTCGACGCCGGGCGTCGTGTCCTCGCGCCCGAACGTCACGCCGATATCGACGACAATCCACTTGCGCGCGTCGGCGGGACCGTAGCCGTACGCGTTCAAGTTCATCCCGATCTCGCCTGATCCCCCAAGGGGCAGAAAGACGAGCTCGTCGCCGGGTTTAGGTTTTTTCAAAGCTTGCCGCCGTTGCGCCGGAAGATCTCCAGAAGTCCGCGCGACGTGAGATCTTGGTCCCAATGATCGATCGTCGGAAACGCACCCTCGAACAGCGAAGCGACGCCGCCGGTGGCGATGGTCTTCATCGGCGCCCCGTACTCCGTGCGGATGCGCCGGCACAGGCCTTCGATCATCTCGATGGAGCCCCAATAGATCCCGGCTTGCATTGCGCTCACCGTGTCCTTGCCGATGACGCGGCCGGGGTCGCGAATTTCGACGCGCGGCAGGCGCGCAGCCGCTTCATGCAACGCCTGCAGCGAAAGATTGATCCCCGGCAAGATGATGCCGCCTTCGAAGGCCCCGTCCGAACCCACGATGTCAAAGGTCGTCGCCGTGCCGCTGTCGATGACGATAGCGGGGCCGCCGTACGTGACGAAGGCGCCCACGGCGTTCACCAGCCGGTCCGCACCCGCTTCGCGCGGCTTGTCGATGCGGATTTCGATACCGAGTTTCAGCCCGTCCTCGCCAATCACCATCGGCTCGGCGCCCACGTAGCGGCGCGACAGGTTGCGGAGGTTGAACAGCGCCTGCGGCACGACCGTCGAAATGATGCAGGCGGAGATGTCTTCGAACCTCAGACTGGCAAGCGCCATGACCTGATTAAGCCACGGCGCGTATTCGTCGGCGGTGCGCGTGGTGTCGGTGGAGGCGCGCCATTGCGCGCGCCACGCCTGGCCGTCCCAGATCGCGAACTTGGTGTTGGTGTTGCCGACGTCGATGGCCAGAAGCATGGGTCTCAAGCCGAGTTGGGAAGAAGGACGTCGCCGGCTGCGATGAAGCGCCTGCCGTCCACTGTATCGAGTTCGAGTTCGCCGCGCGGCGAAATGCCCGCGATCCGCCCTTCGAGCGCGCGCTCACCCTGCATCACGCGCGCCTCCTGGCCAAGCCCATGCGCTCGAGCGAGCCACGCTTGGCGCAGCGGCTCGAAGCCTTCGAGCGAAAGGCTGCGGTCCCAGGCAGCCAGTCGGGTCATGAGCGGAGCGAGAAACGCCATCGGTTCAAGTCCAGGCGGCGCGCCGCCTAGCAGCGTCTGCACGCTCATGGTCGGCTGATCGAGATTGTCCGGCGCGCCAATGAGGTTGACGCCGAACCCAAGCGCCACCCACGCGCCATGACCGCCCAGCGAGCCGCTGTCCAACATGACCCCGGCCGCCTTCGCGCCGTCGATCAGCACGTCATTTGGCCATTTCAGCGTCACGCGCCCCGGCCCCGCCAAGGCTTCAATACACTCCGCAATCGCCACAGCCGTCGCAAAGCCAATGAGCGCGATCTCCGCGGTCGGACGCGTGGTGGTGAATAGATAGGTGACGAGCAGATTGCCGTCGATCGAGGCCCAACTGCGTCCGCGCCGGCCACGCCCCGCGGTTTGCCGGCGCGCGACCAGCCACACGGCGTCCAGTTCGCGCGCCTCGGCCCGCCGGCGCGCCTCCAGCATGGTGGAGTCGATCTCGTCAAAGGCAATGACAGGCGCTTGGCTGTCGATCATCGCGCCCCAGGGAAACTCATGCGGACCGCTGCATCGGCCCAACGCTCAAGCCCGCCAAGCGCCAGCACCAGAACGGGGAACGTGAGCAAGGCGGCGGCGAAGGCCGTGACCGCGATCGTGCCGCTGGCGGGTTGCAGCGCTGGCGCAGGCGGCGCAAACCAAATCGACGCGAGAAGGCGCAGATAATATGCCGCCGCGACCACAGCCGCGACGCCTCCCAGCACCGCGAGCCAGATAAGGCCTCCGTCCACCGCGGCGCTAAAGACCAGCAGTTTGCCGATGAAGCCGGCGAACGGGGGAATGCCCGCGATCGAGAAAAGCAGCATGGTGAAGAGAGCGGCCATCATCGGGCGCTTCTGCGCCATGCCGGCGAGGTCAGCAACCGTCTCCGCCGGCTCGCCATCGCGGCGCATCGCGAGGATCAGAGCAAAGATGCCGACGTTGGCGGGCAGATAGAGCGCCAGATAGATGAGCGCGGCCGAAGGGCCCTGCTCCGGCCCGGCCGCCAGCCCCATCAGGGCAAAGCCCATGTTGCCGATCGAGGAATACGCCATCAGGCGCTTCAGGTTGGTCTGCATCAGCGCCGCCACCGAGCCCCACACCATCGAAATGGCGGCAAGCGCGACGATGACCTGTTGCCACTGCGGTTGCAGCGCGGCGAAGGGATCGTACAGAACTCGCGCCATCAAGGCGACGGCCGCGACCTTCGGCGCGGCCGCGAAGAACGCCGTCACCGGCGTCGGGGCGCCCTCGTAGACGTCTGGCGTCCACATATGAAACGGCGCCGCCGACATCTTGAACGCTAACGCGCAGAGCATGAGGACGAGACCGAAGATCAGTCCGACGCCGCCAGCGCCTTCCGCCGCCGCCGCGCCGATCGCATCGAAATGGATCGATCCGGTGAAGCCATAGACGAACGACGAGCCGAACAGCAGGAGGCCGGACGAAATCGCGCTCAAGACGAAGTACTTGAGGCCAGCCTCGGAGGAATGCGCGTCGTCGCGCCGCCAGGCCGCCAGCACGTAGGCGGCCAAGCTCTGGAGCTCGACGCCCACATAGAGGCTGATCAAGTCCTGCGCGGAGACCATCACGAACATGCCGAGCACCGCGAGCGCGACCAGCACCGGGAACTCGAACCGCTTGTCCTTGGCCTTGATGAAATGGTCGGCGCCTAACGCCAGGGTCGCCGCCGCGGAGAGCGCAATCAACGCTTTCGCGAACACTGCCACGCCGTCGACCACCATCGCGCCCTGGAAAATCGCCGCCGGCGCCTGCGGGCTGAAGGCGATGGCGACGCCTCCGGCCGCAACCAGAGCCGCTACGGCAAGGGTCGACAGCGCCGCGAAGGCCTTTTCGCCCGCCCACGCCCCGATCACGGCGCCGACCAGCGCGAACGCCGCCAGGATGAGTTCGGGGCGCGCGAACTGAAGGCTCGCAACGAGGTCTTGCATCGGAGCGTTCACGGCGCGCCTCCAACGAACGCAGCGGCGATGCTCTCAGCCGAGGACCGGGTGAAGTCGAGGACATAGGCTGGGCCGAGGCCCATTGCGAGCGTCGCCAGAACGAGCGGAATGAAGCTGATCCACTCCCGGGCGTCGAGATCGGCGATGCCGTCGAGCCTGGGATTCTCGATCACGCCGAACGCGACCTTGCGGTACAGCGTCAACGCGTACGCCGCCGACAGAATGACGCCCAACGCCGCGCCGGCGGCGACCCACGCGTTCACCTGGAACGCGCCCACCATTGTGAGGATTTCGCCCGGGAAGCCGCTCGTGCCCGGAAGACCGACATTGCCCATGGTGAAGAGCATGAAGACCGCCGCATAGACCGGCATACGGTTCACCAGCCCGCCATAGAACGCGATCTCGCGCGTGTGCATGCGATCGTAGACAACGCCGACACACAGGAAGAGCGCGCCAGAGATCACGCCGTGCGACAGCATCTGAAAGATCGCGCCCTGGATCCCCTGCATGTTGCCGGCGAAGATGCCCATGGTGACGAAACCCATGTGCGCGACCGACGAGTACGCGATGAGTTTTTTCATATCGAGTTGGCGGAACGCCACCAGCGACGCCCAGACAATGGCGATAACCGAGAGCGCGAAAACGAACGGCGCGAAATAGTGCGACGCGTCCGGGAACATGGGCAGCGAGAAGCGCAGGAAGCCGTAGCCGCCCATCTTCAACAGAATTGCCGCCAGCACGACGGACGCCGCCGTCGGTGCTTCGACGTGAGCATCGGGCAGCCACGTATGCACCGGCCACATCGGCATCTTCACCGCGAACGACGCGAAGAAAGCCAGCCAGAGCCAAATCTGCGCCTCCGGGGGGAAGCCGCCCTGCGCCGCGAAATCGGTCAGCGCCTTGATGCTCGACGGGTCTTCCACGCCGGCCTGCCGCGCCATTGCGATCATGGCGACGATCGCCACCAGCATCAGCAGCGACCCCAGCAACGTGTAGAGGAAGAACTTGAACGCCGCGTAGACGCGCCGCTGGCCGCCCCAAACGCCGATGAGGATGAACATCGGGATGAGGCCGCCCTCGAAGAAGACGTAGAAGAGGACGATGTCCTGCGCGCAGAAGACGCCGATCATCAGCGTCTCGAGCATCAGGAACAGCACCATGTAACTGGCGACCTGTTTCTCGATCACCCAGCTGGCGAGGATGCAGATCGGCGTGAGAAACGTCGTCAGCACGATGAGCGCCATCGCCAGCGAGTCGACGCCCATCCGGTACGACAGCCCGAACGCCCAAGGGACGTTCTCGGTGAACTGATAGTTCGGGTTGGTTGGATCGAACGCCGCCAATGCGATCAGCGAGACGACGAACGTCGCCAGCGTGAACAGCAAGGTCAGCCAGCGCACGCCATTGTCGTATCCGGCGTTGTCGCCGCGCAACCCTCCGCGCGAGAGCAGGATCAGCAGCGCGCCCGCCGCCGGCATGAAGGTCATGACCGTGAGGATCGGCCAGCTCCCGACAAGCTCGCTCATCGGGCGCCTCCGAAGCCGGCGAAGATGGCGTAGGCGCCGAACGCCACCGCCGCGATGAGCATCAAGAAGCTATAGTGGTAGACAAAGCCGGTCTGCACCCGCCTCAGGACGCGCGAGAAGAAGCGCGAGCTCGCGGCTATGCCGTCGGGCCCCAGCCCATCAATGACCTTCTGGTCGCCGCCCTTCCACATCAGGTCGCCCAGCGCGCGGGCGCCCTTCACGAAGATGAAGTCGTAGATCTCGTCGAAGTACCACTTGTTGTAGAGGAACGCCCACACCGGTCCCTTCGCCATCGCCTTCGGTGCGTTGGGTTGCCAGAGGTAGAAGATCACCGCGAGCAGGAAGCCGGTGACCGTCACCACCAGCGGCGCCCAGATCACCCAGGCCGGGAAGTCGTGGTGCTCCCCGTGCGCCAGCGGCATCACGTGGTCCCAGAACGCCTCGGCGTGATGGCCCAGGAAGTACGGCGCAAACACCGCGCCGGCGAAGATCGCTCCCGCCGCCAACACAAAAAGAGGCACAAGCATCACCATCGGCGATTCATGCGCCGGCGCCGAGCCGTCCGCGGGCGCATGCTGATCGCCGTGATGATGGTCGTGGTGCTTGGCCTGATCGTCATGGTGCGCGTGCGGGTTCGGCCGGAACTTGCCTTCGAAGGTCATGAACGCGAGCCGCCAGGAGTAGAAACTCGTCAGCAACGCCGCCGTCACGCCGCACCAGAAGGCGAACTGGGCGCCGATGCCGTGACTGCCGTACGCGGCCTCGATGATCGCGTCTTTGGAGTAGAAGCCGGCAAAGCCAGTTACCCCCGGAATGCCGAAGCCGATCAGCGCCAATGTGCCGATCGTCATCATCGCCCAGGTGATCGGCATGGGTTTGCGGACGCCGCCCATGTAGCGCATGTCCTGCTCATGGTGCATGCCGTGGATCACCGAGCCGGCGCCGAGGAATAGCAGCGCCTTGAAGAAGGCATGCGTGAAGAGGTGGAACATCGCCGCGTTGTAAGCGCCGACCCCGGCAGCGAAGAACATGTAGCCCAGCTGCGAGCAGGTTGAGTACGCGACCACGCGCTTGATGTCGTTCTGCGCGAGCCCGACCGTGGCAGCGAAGAGCGCCGTCGCCGCCCCCACAATCGTGACAGCGCCAGACGCCAGCGGCGCCAGGTGATAGAGTTCGCCCGCGCGGCAGACCATGAACACGCCCGCCGTCACCATCGTCGCCGCGTGGATAAGCGCTGAGACGGGCGTCGGACCTTCCATCGCGTCCGGCAACCACACGTGCAGGAAGAACTGCGCAGACTTGCCCATGGCGCCGATGAACAGGAGGATCGACACCACTTCGACGGCCTTGAACTGCAGGTCGCCGACGCCCAGCATCATGTCAGGATGCGCGGCCGCCTGATGGAAGACTTCATCGAACTGGATCGAGCCGTAGCAGAAGAACGCGGCCATGATCCCGAGCGCGAAGCCGAAGTCTCCGATCCGGTTGACGACGAACGCCTTGATCGCCGCGTCGTTCGCCGAGCGCTTCTGGTACCAGAAGCCGATCAGCAGGTAGGAGGCAACGCCGACGCCTTCCCAGCCGAAGAACAACTGCAAGAAATCGTTAGCGGTCACCAGCGCGAGCATCGCGAAAGTGAAGAACGAGAGATAGGAGAAGAAGCGCGCGCGGTGCGGATCCTCCGCCATATAGCCCCAGGAATAGACGTGAACCAGGAACGACACCGTGTTCACGACCACCAGCATGACCGCCGACAGCGTGTCGATGCGCACGCTCCAGGTCGACGTGAAACCGGCGACATCGATGAAGCGGAAGAGTTCCCAGGTGCGCTCTGTCCCCTCGCCCCAAACAAACTCGATGAAGATGGGCCACGAGAGCAGCAGCGAAAGGCCCACGGCGCCGGTCGTCAGCACCATGGCGGCGCGATCGCCGATCTGCTTTTGCAGCAGCCCGGCGATGGCGGCCGCGATCAGCGGCGCGACGACGATCAGGACTTCAGGCGAGAACTGCACCCCTCAGCCCCTCATCTGATTGATGTCTTCGACGGCGATGCTGCCGCGATTACGGAAATAGGTGACCAGAATGGCGAGGCCGACCGCGGCCTCCGCGGCGGCCACTGTCAACACCAGCATGGCGAAGACCTGCCCCTCGATGTTCTGCAGGAACGAGGAGAACGCCACGAGGTTGACGTTCACCGAGAGCAACACCAGCTCGATCGACATCAGGATGATGATGACGTTCTTGCGGTTCACGAAGATCCCGAACACGCCGATCGTGAAGAGCGCGGCGGCGACGAACAGATAGTGGGCGAGCGTGATTTCCATCAGCTTTGCCCTCCCGTGCCGAGCCCCTGGCCGGGCTTCACGTCCTTCAGTTCAACGGCGTCGGCGCGGCGGCGTCCGACCTGAGCCGCGATATCCTGTTTGCGCACGCCGGGGCGATGGCGAAGCGTCAGCACAATGGCGCCGATCATGGCGAGGAAGAGGATGACGCCGGCCAACTGGAAGACGAGCAGATAGTCGGTGTAGAGCACGCGGCCGATCGCTTCCGCGTTGGTCACGTCGCTGGGCGCGTCTCCCAGCGCCACCGGGGCGCCGTTGGCCGACATCGCCGCGCTTGCGACCAAGCCGAGTTCTGCGAGCAGCGCCAACGCGACGACGGCGCCCGCCGGGAGGTAGGCGAGAAAGCCCTGCTTCAGTTCGACGAAGTCCACGTCGAGCATCATCACGACGAACAAGAACAAGACCGCAACGGCGCCGACATAGACAACCACCAGCAGCATCGCCAGGAATTCCGCGCCCAACAGCACGAACAGTCCGGCGGCGCTGAAGAATGTCAGAATGAGGAACAGGACGGAGTGCACAGGATTGCGCGCCGCGATCACGGCGAAGGCCGAGACGATCGCAACCGCAGCCAGCACGTAGAAGGCGATCGCCGCCAACATCCGTCACCCTCTCCCAAACTCGATTGGCCCGGCCGGCGATTCTGCCGGTCCTCGCCCACAGCAAACGCGTCCTAGCGGTAGGGCGCGTCCAGCTCCAGATTCTTCGCGATCTCGCGCTCCCAGCGGTCGCCGTTCGCGAGCAGTCGTTCCTTGTCGTAATAAAGTTCTTCACGCGTTTCCGTAGCGAACTCGAAGTTCGGCCCCTCGACGATCGCATCCACCGGGCACGCTTCCTGACAGAAGCCGCAATAGATGCATTTCACCATGTCGATGTCGTAGCGTGTCGTGCGGCGGGACCCGTCCTCGCGCGGCTCGGCCTCGATGGTGATGGCCTGTGCAGGGCAGATCGCTTCGCACAACTTGCAAGCAATGCACCGCTCTTCCCCGTTGGGGTAGCGGCGCAGCGCATGCTCGCCGCGAAAACGCGGACTCAACGGTCCCTTTTCGAACGGATAATTCACCGTCGCCTTGCGGCGGAAGAAGTACTTCATGCCGAGCGCGAAGCCGCCCAGCATGTCGAGCATCAACGCGCCCTTCGCTGCTTGGAGAATGCGGGACATCAGCGCGGCCTCATCTCGATACGCACCGGTAGGTGCGGTAGGCGAACCCATCGAAGCGCGTCTCCTGGGCGACGAACTCGGCCGCGCCGCCCGGACAGTGCGCATTGGCGAGAGCATTGACCTGCTCAAGCGTTTGCACCGCCGCGTCGAAACGCACGTCGAACGTATCGCCCGGCCGCTCGACGACTTGCGGCAGCGCCGTGGCGCAAGCGGCCAGCGTAACAAGGGCGGTGAACACAAGACGCGGCATCACCCCCCCGCTACCGAAGTGGCCGCCGCCGGCGCCATGAAGGTGACATAGTAGGCGATCGCCGCCACCGCCGCGAGCGCCGTCGGAAGGAATATCTTCCAGCCAAGACGCATGAGCTGATCGTACCGGTAGCGCGGCACGATCGCCTTCACCATGGCGAACAGAAAGAAGATGACCCAGATCTTTGCGTAGAAGATCAGGAAGCCCAGCCACGAATTGTCGACCGGCCCCCACGGCGCATGCCAACCGCCGAGGAAAAGGATGTTCACCATCGCGCACATGAGCACGATGTTGAGATACTCGCCGATCATGAAGAGCAGATACGGCGTTGACGAGTACTCGACCTGGTAGCCCGCCACCAGTTCGGACTCGGCTTCCGGCAGATCGAACGGCGGCCGGTTGGTTTCCGCGAGCGCCGAGACGAAGAACACCACCAGCATCGGCAGCATGACAAAGATCGTCGGCCAAGCGAACGCGTGCCACGCCCAGATGCCGTCGCGCTGGTTGTTGACGATATCGGTCAGGTTCAGCGAACCGACGAGCAGCAGCACGGTGATGATCACGAAGCCGATCGAGACCTCGTAACTCACCATTTGCGCCGCCGAGCGGAGCCCGCCGAGGAACGGATATTTCGAGTTCGACGCCCAGCCGCCCATGATGATGCCGTAGACGCCGAGCGAGCTGATGGCGAAGAGGTAAAGAATGCCGACATTGAGGTCGGCGATCACCACGTTGTTGGCCCAGGGCACCACCGCCCAGCCGACGAACGCCAGCACGAAGGTCAGCAGCGGCGCCAGGATGAAGACTGTCTTGTTGGCGCCCGCCGGGATGACGATCTCCTTGAACACGAACTTGAAGAAATCCGCGAACGACTGGAGCAAGCCAAACGGACCGACGACGTTCGGCCCTTTCCGCAGCTGCACCGCCGCCCAGACCTTGCGGTCGAACAGCAGGATGAACGCCAGCGTCAGCAGCAGCAGGATCATGATGGCGAGCACCTGGCCCGTCTTCATCAGACCCCACTCCCACTCCACCGGGAGATCGATCAGCGGAACGTAGTCGGCGTTCGGGTTCATTCCGCCGCCACTCTGTCTGCGCCGGCGCGCAGGCGCGAACACGCGGCCATCGTCTGCGAAGCACGCGCTATGGGATTGGTGAGATAGTAGTCGACGATCGGCGAACGGAACGGCGCATCGGACAACGGCCCATCGGCGCCGACAGTCGCCAGATCAAGGTCCGAGGTCGCGCCCGGCGCATAGTCGACTTGGCCGAAGCTAGGATGATCGGCGATCATCTTCTGGCGCAGGGCGGCCAGCGAGTCGTAGGGCAGCGTCTTGCCCATGACGCCGGACAGCGCGCGCAGGATCGTCCAGTCCTCTTTCGCCTCGCCCTTCGGGAACGTGGCGCGCCGTCCGTATTGGACGCGCCCCTCGGTGTTGACCCAGGTCGCGTCCTTTTCGGTATAGGCGGCGGCTGGTAAGATGATGTCTGCGCGATGGGCGCCGGCGTCGCCGTGCGTGCCGATATAGATCACCGTGCCGGCCCTCGGCAGCTCGACCTCGTCGACGCCCAGCAACACCAAGGCATCGAGCCCGCCGCTCAACATGTCGGCAGCGGACTTGCCGCCCGCGCGGGGCAGGAAGCCAAGATCGAGCCCGGCGACCCGTGACGCAGCGCAATGCAGAATGTTGAACCCGTTCCAACCGTCCTTCACGACGCCAGCGCTCGCCGCGAGCCTGCCGGCCGCGCGCAACACCGCAGCGCCATCGCTGCGCGCTATGGCGCCGGCGCCCAGAACAATCATCGGCCGCTGCGCGCGCTTCAACGCGTCGGCAAAGGCCCCCAGTTGCGACAGCGATCGCGGCCCGGCGCCGATGTGGGTGTGGCGATAGGTCAGATCAGCTTTCTCGCCCACAACCGCGACTTCAGCGCCGCGCAGCCACGCTTTCCGAATGCGCGCATTGAGCACCGGCGCCTCGAGACGAGGGTTCGCGCCTATCAACAGGATCGCGTCCGCTTCGTCGATGCCGGCGATCGTCGAGTTAAAGAGGTATGCCCCGCGCGCGCCGCCGCCGATGATAGCGCCGTCTGCGCGGCAATCCGTGTTCGGCGAACCGAGCGCACGGAAGAGATCGAGCGTCGCCTTCATGCTCTCGGCGCAGGCCAGATCGCCAGCGATGGCGCCGATCCGCTTGGGATCGCCGGAAAGCGCCTTGGCCGCGGCCTCCAACGCCTCGTGCCAACTTGTGGGGCGCAGCTTGCCGTTTTCGCGGACGTAGGGCCGGTCGAGGCGCTGGCGCGACAAACCGTCTTCGGCATAACGCGCCTTGTCTGAGATCCACTCCTCGTTGATCTCGTCGTTCACCCGCGGCAGCACGCGCAGCACGGTGTCGCCACGCGCGTCGACTCGGATATTCGAACCCAGCGCATCCATGACGTCGATGCTGTCGGTCTTGGTCAGCTCCCAAGGCCGGGCGTTGAAGGCGTACGGCTTGGAGGTGAGCGCGCCTACCGGGCAGAGGTCGATCACGTTCGCCGAAAGCTCGCTCGTCAGCGACGCTTCCAGGTACGTCGTGATCTCCATGTCTTCGCCGCGGCCCGTCGCGCCGAGCTCGGGCACGCCCGCCACCTCGGTGACAAAACGGACGCAGCGCGTGCACTGAATGCAGCGCGTCATCACCGTTTTGACCAGCGGTCCCATGAACTTTTCTTCGACCGCGCGCTTGTTTTCGTCGAAGCGCGAGCCGCCGCGGCCATAGGCGACGGCTTGATCCTGCAAATCGCACTCGCCGCCCTGGTCGCAGATCGGGCAATCCAGCGGATGGTTGATGAGCAGGAACTCCATCACGCCCTTGCGCGCGCGATCAACCGTCGCGCTCTTGGTCACGAGTTCATTCAGCAGATTGTCGCGCGGCGGCGGCAAGTCTTTGACCTGCTGCGCACACGAGGCGACGGGCTTAGGCCCCGATTTGCCGCCGACCTTCACTTCGATGAGGCACATACGGCAATTGCCGGCGATCGACAGGCGCTCGTGATAGCAGAAGCGCGGAATCTCGGCGCCGGCGGCCTCGCACGCCTGCAGCAACGTGTAATCCGGAGGGACGTCGACTTCGGCGCCGTCGACGAGGATTTTCGTCATCGTGAGAGTCCGCTTTCGCGGAGGCGCATGACCCATTTATTGCGTCGCCGCAAGAGGGCGGAAAGTCCCTAAAGACAAGCTCTTGGCGGCGAAACGATTGCCTGTGCAGCGGGCGCGGAGCGCATTATTGGCCGAGGCTCACCGCCTTAATGATAAGTCACGGACTTTATTGTGCTTTTGCGGGAACGCCGAGGACTGGAGCGGGTTGATGACGCACGGGCGGGCAACACTGGAGCTGTCCCCAATGCCGAACAATCCGCAACAACCGAACCAAGAGCACGACCCGCGCCGAGCGCAACCCGGCCGTCAGAATCCAGATCAAGACCGCGAGCGCGGCCGTCACGAGACAGACGAGCAACGCATCGACAAGCGCCCCGAGCGCGATCAAGAACGCCCCCAATAAGGGCGCGCGGTCACGCGACAGGAAGCGGAGCGGCGCGCGCCGCTCCGTTTTTCTTAGACTTTCGTGAGCGCGCCCTCGCCGACCACCGTGATCCACTCGCGCACGCGCCACGACGTAACCACGCCCTGCGTGACGTACGGATCCGCGCGCGCGAAATCGTCGGCGACCTGGGCGGTTTCTGCTTTGAACAAGAGCAAACCGAACGCCGGTTCGCCACTCGGCACCGCGCCGCCGAGTTGCAACTCGCCGCGCGCCGCCGAAGCGCGCGCCAGCTCCAAATGCGCCGGCCGCACCGGCCCCCGCTTTTCCAGCCAGTCCGGCGCGTAGTCGTAGATCAAGAGGAAGTGCTTCATGAGCGGAATGCCTTCACCTCTTTGGATCAGACCATCGACTTTTGGTTCAGACAGAGACGCCATTCTGGGGACGTCAATCCGCCGCCGCGCCAGTTATTCAGCGGGATGGATGCGCGGCTTGTCCAGCCACGCCTTGATCCGGTCGTAGGCGACGATCACCAGCCCAAAACAAATCGCCAAGCCGCCAGTGACTAGGACATCTTCCGAGATCATCTTGGAACCTTCACTGCCTGTCTTCCATATCACGAACGACATACGCTGCAAACAAGTGCATGAGCGCGCCGACGAAGAACAGGAACACCCGATCGGTCAAGCCCAAGCGTTCCGCCATGAGCGGGTTGACATAAGGGACTACGAGGGCTGCGACGATCATCGTTATCGCGATTGCGTTGACGAGACTTCCTCTGAGCTTGCGCTGTTCGTTACGAGCCTCGCGGCTCGGTGAGCGGCGATCCCGGCTCACTCCGCCGCCACCGCTGGCGCACGCACTTGGTGCACGCCCTTGGCGGCCCGGTAGCGATCGATGCGCTGCTCGATCTCGCCGCGGAAGCAGCGGATCAAGCCTTGGATCGGCCAGGCCGCGGCGTCGCCCAGCGCGCAGATCGTGTGACCCTCTACCTGGCCGGCGACGTCCAGCAGCAAATCGATCTCGCTGTGCTCGGCTTCGCCCTTGGCCATGCGCTCAAGCACGCGCCACATCCAGCCGGTGCCTTCGCGGCACGGCGTGCACTGGCCGCAACTTTCGTGCTTATAGAAATAGGCGATGCGGGCGATGGCTCGGATCATGTCGGTCGACTGATCCATGACGATCACCGCCGCCGTGCCGAGGCCCGAGCGATGCGGCGCGGCCATCAGCGAGTCGAAATCCATCAGCATGGTCTCGGACTCTTGCGCGTTGATCATGCGCACCGACGATCCGCCGGGGATCACCGCTTTCAGATTGCCCCAGCCGCCGCGCACGCCGCCGCAATGCTCTTCGATCAGCGTTTTCAGCGGAATGCTCATCGCCTCTTCGATGTTGCACGGCTTGTTCACGTGACCTGAGATGCAGAACACCTTGGTGCCCGTGTTGTTGGCGCGGCCGATGCTGGCGAACCACTTGGCGCCGCGGCGCAGAATGGTTGGCGCCACGGCGATCGACTCGACGTTGTTCACGGTGGTCGGGCAACCGTAGAGACCGACATTCGCCGGAAACGGCGGCTTCAAACGCGGCTGACCCTTCTTGCCCTCGAGACTTTCGAGCAGCGCCGTCTCTTCGCCGCAGATATACGCACCCGCGCCATGGTGCATGTAGATGTCGAAATCCCAGCCATGCACGTTGTTCTTGCCGACCAGCTTGGCCTCGTAGGCTTCCTTGATCGCGCGCTCCATCGCCTCGCGCTCAGCGACGTACTCGCCGCGGATGTAGATGTAGCAGGCGTGCGCCTGCATCGCGAACGAAGCCACCAGGCAGCCTTCGATCAGCAGGTGCGGATCGTGGCGCATGATATCGCGATCCTTGCAGGTGCCAGGCTCGGATTCGTCGGCGTTGACGACCAGATAGTGCGGCCGCTCCTTTACCTCTTTGGGCATGAAGGACCACTTCAAGCCGGTCGGAAACCCCGCGCCGCCGCGCCCGCGCAGACCGCTCTCCTTGATTTGCGCGATGATCCAATCGCGTCCCGCGCTCAGCATGTCGGCTGTGCCGTTCCAGGCGCCGCGCTTCTTCGCGCTCTCCAGGTCCGCGCCGCGCGCGCCATACAGATTGAGGAAAATGCGATCCTTGTCCGCCAGCATCACGCTACTTTCTCGAATTCACGATCATGAAGAGCCGAAGCCCGAACCAAAGCGCGCCGATGGCCGGCGCGGCCACATAGCCGCTTGTCAGCTCCAGCCCCGACACAAGCCCGTTGTAGAGCGCCAAGCCGCCGAGGCCGAGCGCAAGCAGCGCATAGATCACGACGCCCACCGAGCGCACGCCGCCGCCAAAGGCGTTCGGCTCGAACGGCAGCCGCGCGCGCGGGCGCAGCGGATCGGGGGGCGGGCTAGCGCCTGTCACGCTTGAACCCGCCGGCCTGAGCAATGAGCCCTAGCATCACGGCCGTGCCCAGCACGGCGGCGCCGATCAGCCAGTAGGTTTCGCCCGTCGTGTACCAAAGCGCGCCGCCGGCAACGAAGATCGCCGCCTCGGCGATACTGCCCTTGAGCAGCGCCGCCTTGAACTCGGGGGTCACGCCGTCCGCCATCACGCCTTCTCCGGCAGTCCGGGCAGCTTGATCGGCTTGGCGAGCGAGCCGTCGTAGAGCGAGGCGTCGAGCAGCACCTGCGGCCCGCCCTCCGGGGCGGAGGTCTGGCGCCTGATCGCCGATCCCGGCTCGAGTTTCTCGCCGCGCGCGAGCTTGTCGATAAGCGCTTCGAGCGCCTCGGGCGTGAGGTCCTCGTGATAGTAATCGTCAATAGCGACCACAGGGGCGTTCACGCAGGCGCCGAGGCACTCGACCTCTTCCCATGAGAACATGCCGTCCGCGCTCACCGCGTGCTTGGCGCCGATGCGGCTCTTGCACACCTTTTTCAGATCCTCCGCGCCGCGCAGCATGCACGGCGTCGTGCCGCAGAGCTGGAAGTGGTGTTTGCCGACCGGTTCGAGGTGGAACATCGTGTAGAAGGTCGCGACTTCGAGCACGCGGATCGGCGGCATTTCCAGGAGCTGCGCCATCGCCTGAATTGCTGGCTCGCTGATCCAGCCCTCCTGCTTTTGCACCAGCCACATGATCGGGATGATCGCCGATTGCTTGCGCTCCGGGGGATACTTCGCGATCCACCAGCGCGCCTGCTCCATCGTTTCCGGCTTGAAGGCGAAGCTGGCGGGTTGTTCGGCTGCTAAACGGCGGACGCTCATGGCTACACTTCCAGTTCTTCGGACAAGACCCCGGCGCCGACCATCTTCTTGCGCAGCGTGAGCAGCTTGCAGCGGCTTTGGCGCTTCAGGAGGAAGCAATGCTCCAGCATGCCGCTGTCGCCGATCGACGCGCTATAGCCGGCGACCTCCCAGCCCTGGGAGACAAGCGCCGACAGCGGGTTCGGGTGGTTATCGTCCGCCATACCTACCTCACAAAGTCGCACCGGGCGATCAGCCCGTCTCGGATCGTATAGATCGCGCCGACGCGGAAGGGGTCCACGCCGGGCGCGCGCTCCCCCTGCTCGTCATCTACGACATAGGCGCCCAGCGCAATGCGGTTGGCTGCGTGCGCGCGGTTCTGCGGAAACTGCGCAAAGGTCTGCGCATAGCGCGCCTGGATTGCGGCGCGCCCTTGTTGGCGAACCTCGCCGTTAAGCTCCGCGAAGACACAGTCCTCGGTGTAGCACGCGCACATCCGTTCGACGTCGTGCGCGTTGTACGCGTCGATCTGCCTTTGCACGACCTCCGCCCCGGCGCCGCCCTCGCCCCGCGCGAAATTCACCCGCACGATGACGCCGCCGCGCACCGTGTAGATAGCGATCGCTTCGAATTCTTCGCCCGGCGCGCGCGAGATGGCCTCGTGATCGATGACGACGTCGCCCACCGCGATGCGATTGACGATGCGCGCGCGGTTTTTGGGGTACTGGGCAAACAATTGCGCATATCGCGCCCTGATCTGGCCAATGCCGTTCTGGATCACTGCGCCGCTGATGTCGCATAGCAAGCAGTCGTCGGCGAAACACGCCAAGAACGCCTCAAGCTCCTGGGCATTGTAGGTATCGAGCTGGCGTTGAACGATCGTCTCGGCGCTCACGATCCGCCCCCTGTGAACGGCGGCTGGCGCTCAAGCGCCACCTCAAGGCGCGCGCGGTGCAGATCCTTGAGCAACGGGCCGGTGACCGGCAGTTGGCGCAAGCCCCAGACGACGAGCACGCCGAGGGAAATCGCGATGACGACATCCAGGCCTGCCGGCACGGACGTGCCGAACAGCATGATGAGCGCCACCGGAATCGGAATCATGAACCCGGCGGTCTGCACGAACAACGCAGCGAGATAGCGTGCGCGTCCGCCTGGGTAGCGCTCGCGCACGCGCCGGCGCAGGAAGTATGTAGCGGCCACCGCGAGCACGATCGCCACGGCGACCCAGATGGCCAAGGAAACAAACACGGATGACGCATTGATGACGTTCATGCCGCGCCCCGGCGCTCTTCGGCGGCGTCCAGCTTAGCCAGCGCCTTGTTGGCGTCGTCGCGCGCCTTGAGCAACGAGGCGCGGCGGTAAGCGCGCAGATAGGTCGAGAGGAATGGCGCCTTAAGCAGCGCGCCGCGCCGGATCACAATCAGCAACAGCAGCGCAGGCAGGAACGACAGAGACGAGAGGCCCGGCGAAACGCCCGGCTCGTAGCCGCGCGCATCCATATACTGCATGCGCAGCGGCACCACGACGAACCCGATCAGCAAGCCGATGGTCAGCCCCTGAATGGCGGCGCCGATGCGCACGCGCGCTGGATGGTGCTCCACGTGCTCCTGCTTGAACGCCCACAACGAGTGGAGGACGAAGGCAAGCATGATCACGAGGGCGACCGTGCCCTCGATCCACAACATCAGCGGAGCGTGTTCGCCCACTTCGTCCTCGCTCCGTCCTCTAATTGCACGGCTTCCGTTCGGAATCAGCGATCGATCTCGCCGAACACGATGTCGAGCGAACCCAAGATCGCGGAAACGTCCGCCAGCATGTGCCCTTTGCAGAGATAATCCATGGCGGCGAGGTGCGGGAAACCCGGCGCGCGGATTTTCAGCCGGTAAGGCCGGTTGGTCCCGTCCGCGACCAGATAGACGCCGAATTCGCCCTTCGGCGCCTCCACCGCCGCGTACGCCTCGCCGGCGGGCACGTGATAGCCTTCGGTGTAGAGTTTGAAGTGATGGATCAGCGCCTCCATCGAGGTCTTCATCTCTCCACGGCGCGGCGGCGCATATTTCGAATTCTCTGGCATGACCGGGCCAGAGGTCTGCCGCAGCAGCTTCACGCATTGCTGCATGATCTTGGTCGACTCGTGCATCTCCTCGACGCGGCAGAGATAGCGATCGTAGCAATCGCCGTTTTTGCCGACCGGAATCTTGAACTGCAGCTCGTTGTAGATCTCGTAGGGCTGCGCGCGGCGGAGGTCCCAGGCCATACCCGATCCGCGCACCATCACGCCGGAAAAGCCCCACTTCAGCGCATCCTCGGCGCTGACAACGCCGATATCGACGTTGCGCTGCTTGAAGATGCGGTTGTCTGTGAGCAAACCCTCGAGATCGCGCACCGTCTTCGGGAAATTCTCACACCACGTCTCGATATCGTCGATCAGCGCGGGCGGCAGGTCCTGATGCACGCCCCCGGCGCGGAAATACGCCGCGTGCATGCGCGACCCGCAGGCGCGCTCGTAGAACACCATGAGCTTTTCGCGCTCTTCAAAGCCCCAGAGCGGCGGCGTCAGCGCGCCAACATCCATCGCCTGCGTGGTGACGTTCAGCAGGTGGTTGAGGATGCGGCCGATTTCCGAATAGAGCACGCGAATGATCTGGGCCCGGCGCGGCACTTCGATGCCGGCCAACCTCTCGATCGCCAGGCAGTAAGCGTGCTCCTGGTTCATCGGCGCGACGTAGTCGAGGCGGTCAAAGTACGGCAGCGCCTGCAGGTAGGTCTTGTATTCGATCAGCTTCTCGGTGCCGCGGTGCAGCAAGCCGATGTGCGGGTCGACGCGCTCGACCACTTCGCCGTCCAGCTCCAGCACGAGGCGCAGCACGCCGTGCGCCGCCGGGTGCTGCGGGCCGAAATTGATCGTGAACGTGCGCCTCTCTTCGGGCGGCGCGTTGGAAAGATCGTCAGCCATTCTTCTCGCCCGCCTTCTCATCGCCCGGCAGCGTCATGCCTTCCCACGGGCTCATGAAATCGAAGTTGCGGTATCCTTGCGTGAGCCGCACCGGTTCGTACACGACGCGCTGCTGCTCTTGGTCGTAGCGGACCTCCACATGCCCCGTCAGCGGAAAGTCCTTGCGCAGTGGGAAGCCCTGGAACCCGTAGTCCGTCAACAGCCGGCGCAGGTCCGGGTGGTTGGCGAAGACGATGCCGTACATGTCGAACGCCTCGCGCTCGAACCAGTCGGCGCACGGAAACATGCTCGCCACCGAAGCGACCGGGGTCTCCTCATCCGTCTCCAGCTTGATGCGGATGCGATGGTTCAGCTGCATCGACAACAAGTGGTAGACGACGTCAAAGCGCCGCGCGCGCTCCGGGTAGTCCACCCCGCAAATATCGATCAACGTCGTGAAGCGGCAGCGCGGATCGTCGCGCAGGAACGTCAACACCGGGACCAGCTGCTCCGCCCGGACCGAGAGCGTGAGTTCGCCCACATGGATGGCCTGCGCTTCGATGGCGCTCGTCATCGACGAGGCGATGTGCGCGCCAAGGTCCTCAAGCGCCTTGCTCATCGCACAATGTTCCCTTCGCGGCGGATTTTACGCTGTAGCTGGAGGACGCCATACACCAGGGCTTCCGCTGTTGGCGGGCAGCCCGGGATGTAGATATCGACGGGGACGATCCGGTCGCAGCCGCGCACGACCGCATAAGAATAGTGATAATAGCCGCCGCCATTGGCGCACGATCCCATCGAGATCACATAGCGCGGCTCGGGCATCTGGTCGTACACCTTGCGCAACGCCGGGGCCATTTTGTTGGTCAGCGTGCCGGCGACGATCATCACGTCCGACTGACGCGGGCTGGCCCGCGGCGCAAAGCCGAAGCGCTCGAGATCGTAACGCGGCATCGACGCCTGCATCATCTCGACCGCGCAACAGGCAAGGCCAAACGTCATCCACATCAGCGAGCCGGTGCGCGCCCACGTGATGAGATCGTCCGCCGCCGCGACGAGAAAGCCCTTGTCAGCGAGTTGGTTCGACAAGCCAGTGTAGAATGGATCGTCTTCGCGGACAGGAAACCCGCCCTCGACGCCCGCGCGACTTCCATCACCGTATGGTTTCGTCTCAGCCATGCTGATCCCGACTGCCTACTGCCGATTGCCTACTGCCGCGCTTCACTCCCATTCCAACGCGCCCTTCTTCCATTCGTAGATGAAGCCGACGGTTAGCACGCCGAGGAACGTCATCATCGACCAGAAGGCGAACTGGGCCATCTCTGGCGCCATGCCGCTGAGCGTCAGCGCCCACGGGAACAGGAACGCCACCTCGAGATCGAAGATGATGAAGAGGATCGAGACCAGGTAGAAGCGCACGTCGAACTTCATGCGCGCATCATCGAACGCGTTGAAGCCGCACTCGTAGGCCGACACCTTCTCTTTGTCCGGGTCCTTGGGGGCGACGACCCACGCCGCAATCAGAAAGCCCGCGCCCAGCGCCGCGGCGATCGCGAAGAAGATGATGATCGGCAGATAATCGAGCAGGTCCAAGCCCATACGGTCCACCTAGGCGCGTTGGCGGCGCCGCGCCAGAGCCCTGGCGCCGCACCGCGAAATCGCGCGGACGCTAGTGGGCGTCGGCGGCGAGCGCAACCGCGCTCTGGGTTGAATCTCCGAGCGAATTTTTGCAGGCCGCGTGGCGCGAGTGACGGGGCTCGAACCCGCGACCTCCGGCGTGACAGGCCGGCGCTCTAACCAACTGAGCTACACCCGCGCATTTTCGCGAGACGGGAGGGGTTAGGCCAAGCCGTCCGACCGGTCAAGCACGCGCAAGCGCGCCTTATCGCATGCAGAGATTAAGGTCCCGCTGCAACGATCGGGGCGGGCGCGGGATCGTCCCAGCGTTGCGTCGGCGAGGTCAGCCGTAGCAACGCCTCGACCCGCGGGTTCGGCCGGAACGCCGCCTCGCCCGCCGCGTCCCGCACCGCCACGAAGGCCGCCCCGGTTTCAAGGTCGATGGCGACAACGCCCCGCCCCTCAGCGCAGCCGCCCGCCGCGCAGCCGGAAAACACGATCGCCTCCGCGCCGCCGCCGCTAGTCAGCATGGCGGGCGCGGGCGCGGCCATCGCCGCCGCGAGCCGCGCCGCCTCGGCCTCCGACAGGCCCAGCGCCGCCGGCGCATAGCTGTCCATCCCGGGCGCGGCCAGGAACTCGGCCAGGGTCGCGCCGGCGTAAGGTCTGAGATCCGGCGCCGCCCGCGCCTCGGGCGCCTCGTTCGGCGCGGAGGCGGCGCGATGGGGGCCAAGCCCGATGCGGTCGCACCCGGCGGCCAGCGCCGAGCTCAGTAGAGCCAGGAACAGAATCCCTCTCATGGACGGGAGTTTACCCCCTCCCGCCCCCGCTGCGAAACCCCCGCCGAGGCCCCGCTGGGGCCCCGCTTGATCCGCCTCAATGCCGGCGGGTCAGCCGCGGGGCCAGATCAGCCCATGCAAGAGCCCTTCGTTCTTTTCGTCGCCGCCAGCATGAGCGTGTTCGCGCTGGTGCTGGCGCTCGTGACGTGGATCACCCACAAACGCTGACGCTCCGGTGGGCGGTGAGGGGATCGAACCCCCGACCCTCTCGGTGTAAACGAGACGCTCTACCGCTGAGCTAACCGCCCTAGCCCGGATCGTGCCGGCCGTCCGGGGCGGCACTAAGCTTTTCTCCGCAGCTCTTGCAATGGCGCGCGTCCGGTTCGTGGCGCGACAAACCGCACATGTTGCACGCCACGAACTTCCGCTGCGGCGCGAACGCCTTCTGCGCGATCGAGAAAAAGAGGCTGATGCCGGTGATCATCAGCGCGATCATGAAGAGCCGCCCCGCGGCGGTATCGAGCGTGATGTCGCCGTAACCGGTCGTCGTCAGCGACGTGACGACGAAGTACATCGCATCGACGAAGTTATTGAGTTTGGGGTGATCGTGCAGGAAGAACGCTTGGGTCATGCCCGCGGCGAGAAAGACGAACACGACCAGCGTCGTGATCGCCTTCGTCAACTCCTCGACATAGGTGTCGTCCCATTTTCCGCGCGCCAGCACGTTCCAGAAGCGTTCGCTGCGCACCAAGGTCCATAGGCGCAGAATGCGCAGAAAACCCCAATTGTGGAGTACCGCGGGAAGGAGGAGCGTCGCCAGCACGACCAGATCGATCCAGGTCGACGGATACTTCAGCCAGCGGCGCAACGTGCCGAAGGCGAAGAGGCGCGCGAACAGGTCCAGAGTCAGGAAGACGGCGATGCCGACATCGATGATCCAGAAATACGGCCGATCGGCGATAAACTGATTTCCGATGAAGAACCCGATGATCAGCACATCCAGCGCCAACAGCACGCCCTGAAAGCGCAGCGCCCCTTCGGTGTGGCCGAAATAAAGCGCCCGCACGCGGGAGCGCAGCCGATGCCGCTCGTTCACCCCTGGTTGCTCTGCATCGTCTTGAAGAACGCCGCCGCGTTGGGATCCTCGCCGGTCCTTTCCGCCGCAACGTCCTCACAGAACTTCACCCACGCGATCCGGCTTTCCACGCCATACTGCACAACGATCGGCGCGCTGCCGGGATCGTCCATCGAACCGATCGTGACGTAGAACCGCGCCTCGGGCAGGTCGTAACTGAACGAAAGCGGCGTGCCGCAATCCCGGCAGTAGCCGCGCTTGGCTAGGTTGGAGCTCGCGAAGAACGCGGGCGCGCCCTTGGTCCACGCGAAGGCCGTCTTCGGCGCCCCCGCTAGCGCAGCGAACAGACCGCCCGTCGCACGCTGGCACATGCGGCAGTGACAGACGTGGCTATTCTCGGGCACGACATAGAGCGCGTAGCGCACTGCGCCGCACTGGCAACCGCCGGTCGCAACCGGTGTTTTGACTTCGCTCATGGGCGCCGCTCTAACCACCGGCCAGGACTGAAGCAAGGCGGGTGCGCGGAATGACTGAAACCAGGAAGGCGGCGCTGGACGGCGTGCGCGTGCTCGACCTCTCGCGCGTGCTGGCCGGTCCGTGGGCGACGCAAATCTTGGGCGACCTGGGCGCGGACGTCATCAAGATCGAGAAGCCCAGCGCCGGCGATGACACGCGCGCGTGGGGTCCGCCCTTCTTGCCGGGCGCCGGCGGCAAGCATGGCGACGCCGCGTACTACCTCGCCGCCAATCGCAACAAGCGCTCGGTTACCGTCGACATCGCCAAGCAGGAGGGGGCCGATCTCATTCGCCGGCTCGCGCCGCACTGCCAGATCTTCGTCGAGAATTTCAAGACCGGCGGTTTGAAACGCTACGGCCTCGACTACACACAGATCGCCGCGATCAATCCCGCCATCGTGTACTGCTCCATCACCGGCTTCGGACAAACCGGCCCTTACGCAAAACGTCCGGGCTACGATTACATGATCCAGGCGACGGGCGGCCTCATGAGCCTCACCGGCGAACCCGATGGCGAACCCATGAAGAGCGCCGTGGCGGTCGCCGATCTCTTCACGGGCATGTACGCCGTCACCGCGATCCTGGCGGCGCTGCGTCACGCCGAGCGCACCGGCGAAGGCCAGCATCTCGACGTGTCGCTGCTCGATTGCCAGGTGGCGATGCTGGCCAATCTCGGTGCGAGCTACCTCATGTCCGGCGAGACGCCGCAGCGGCTCGGCAATCAGCACGCCTCGATCGCGCCATATCAGGTGTTTGCGACCGCCGACGGCCACATCGTCCTCACCATCGGCAACGACGGGCAATTTCGCGACTTCTGCGCCGCCGCGGGCCTGTCGCTCGCCGCGGATGCGCGCTTCGCCTCCAACGAAGCCCGCGTCATGCACCGCCAGCTTCTGACCGACGCTATCGCGCCGGCCATGCGCACACGCACGACCGCAGACTGGGTCGCCGCGCTCGAACGGGCCGAAGTCCCGTGCGGGCCGATCAACACGCTTCCGCAAGTGTTCGCAGATCCGCAGGTGGTCGCGCGCGGCGCGGTGGAGACGCTTGAGCGCAGCGATGGAACCGCGCTTCGCCTCGCCGCGAACCCGCTGCGCATGAGCGCCACGCCGCCGGCAACCCGCGCTGCGCCGCCACAGCTCGGCCAAGATACCGACGCCGTCCTGACGGAACTGCTGGGCCTAAGCGAAAGCGACATCGCCCAGATGCGCGCGCGCCGCGTGATCTGATCTGCCTCACATCCACGTAACCAAAGTGAACGGAACAGGGCGCGCCCAGGCGCGTTTTGCCTCCAATTCACGGAGGAACACGATATGCGTCTCGCCACCCTCTTCATCTCCGCGACCGCGCTCACGCTCGGCGCCTGCACCAGCATGACGCCAAGCGAACAAGGCGCTGTCAGCGGCGCCGTCATCGGCGGCGTAGCGGGCGCGGTGCTTGGCGATGACGAAGCAGCGGTCGCCGGCGCCGTCGTCGGCGGCGCGGCCGGCTGGTATCTCGGCTGCCGCGAAGAAGGCCGCTGCGGCAGCGTCGAAAACCGCCGCCAACGCTACGACCAACGCTCGGGCCGTTATTACTTTTACGACCCGCAGTCGGGCCGCTACTTCTACGAGAACGGCCAGCCGTATCCCTAAAGGCCGGCGAGCAGACGTGAAGGGCGCCGCGCTTCAATCCGAAGCGCGGCGCCCTTTCGGTTGTGCGACCCGTTGCGTGCTGCGCTTGCGGCAATCGACCGCGCCACGGCTTGACGATCGTCAATGGCCCTCGCGCAGCCCGGTGCTTTGCTTCAACCACAGCGCCCAGGCGCTGCGACCAGCCGCCAGCACCCTTCGGGCGCGGAACGCTGGCCGGGCAGGCCGCTCCGTTCTGACACGGTGCGGCCTGCTTGAGTCTGAAAGTGGGACCGGACCGGCTATGACAAGCGACTATCGCGCGCGCATCGCGGAGATCGACGAATACGCCATCGCGTTGCGCACGTTGATTCCAGATACGCTCACCGGTTTCGGCGCCATGTCCAAAGCTGCGCAGACGCCCGGGGCGCTCGACAAGAAGACCAAGGAATTGCTCGCCCTCGCCATTGGCGTCGCCATCCGCTGTGACGGCTGCATCGGCTATCATGCGCGCGGCGCTCAGCGCACCGGCGCCAGCCGGCTTGAAGTCGCAGGAGCGTTGGGAGTCGCCATCCAGATGGGCGGCGGGCCAAGCGTGAACTACGCCGCCGACGCCCTGCGCGCCTTCGATCAGTTTGGCGCGCGCGGTTAACCCCTGTAGCGCGGCGTCGCGCAAGACGATTGCGGTTGGACTTTTTTCGCCGCTTGATCAGGCTCAAGAAGCGCAAGTCGCCGCCGCGCGACCTAAGTGCGAGGCCAGTGACCTCATCGAGCGGAGCCCGCCATGAAAGCCGCACAACGCCTCCTCGAGTACGCGCACGCGCGCGGCGTCACCGCCTGCTTCGCCAATCCGGGCACGTCGGAGATGCACCTCGTGGCCGCCCTCGACGCCGTGCCTGGCATCCGTCCGATCCTGGCGTTGTTCGAGGGCGTGGCGACCGGCGCCGCCGACGGCTTCGGCCGCATGGCGCACGCCCCTGCCCTCACGCTGCTTCATCTGGGCCCGGGCCTCGGCAACGGCCTCGCAAATCTCCACAACGCCAAGCGCGCCCACACGCCGGTCGTTTCCCTGATTGGCGAACACGCGACCTATCACCGCGCCAACGATCCCCCGCTCGCGACCGACATCGAGTCGATTGCCGCCCCCGTCTCTTCGTGGCTGCGCACGGTCGAGCGGCCCGAGGACCTCGTTTCCGCCGGCGCTGACGCGATCGACGCCGCCCATCGGCTCGGCCCAGCGGCATTGGTGCTGCCCGCGGACGTCGCGTGGTCCGACGTCGAGCCAAGTGCGCCGTGCACCGCAGACACCGCTGCCGCAGCGCCCGCGTGGGCCGATAACATCGACGCTGTCGCCAGCACCCTGCGGCCCGGCGCGCTACTCTTCCTTGGCGGACGTCGCTTGAGCGGCGCCGCGTGCGCAGCCGCCCACGCCATCGCGCTGAAGACCGGCTGCAAACTCCTGGTCGAGACGTTTCCCGCGCGCATCGCCCGCGGCGCGGGTAGCGCCGCCTTGCAACGCCTGCCCTACCTCTCGGAAATGGCGGCGGCGGCCCTCTCCGATGTCGGCGCGATCGTCCTCGCTGGCGCTACGGCCCCGGTCGCGTTCTTCGCGCTGCCTGGCCGGCCGACGCGTCTTGCGGCCGACAGCGCACATATCGTCCCATGGGCGTCGCCAACCGATGATGTGGAAGCGGCGCTCTTGGCGCTGGCGCGCGTTGTCGTCGCGGAGACGCAAGCCGCGCGCCCCAGTGAGACGCCTCCTGCGCCGGACAGCGGCGACGCGCTCGATCCGATGTCGCTTGCCCAGGCCATCGCCGCCACGCTCCCAGACCATGCCATCGTGTCCGACGAATCCAACACGCTGGGCTTGTTTGCCTTCGATGCATGCGCGAACGCCGCGCCCCACGACTGGCTGACGCTTACCGGCGGTTCGATCGGCCAGGGTCTTCCCGTCGCCACCGGCGCCGCTGTCGCGTGTCCGGATCGTCGCGTCGTTGCGCTGGAGGCCGACGGCAGCGCGCTCTACACGATTCAAACGCTGTGGACGCAAGCGCGCGAAGGCCTCAACGTCACCAACGTCATCTTGAACAATGGCGCCTACGCCATCTTGAAGCTGGAGATGATGCGCGCCGGGGTCCACGCCCAGACCCAAGCCGCAAGCGATCTCTTCGACCTGCGCCGCCCCACCATCGACTTCCTGCAGATCGCAGCCGGCTTCGGCGTGCCGGGCCAACGTGTCACGAGCCCGCGTGATCTCGTCTCCGCGCTGAAGCGCAGTTTTGCGACGCCGGGGCCGTATCTGATCGAGGCAGTTTTTCCATGACTCCCTTGCCCGACGCCTTCATGGAGCAGCTCAGGCAGCGCTTCGGTGCCAGAGTCTCCACCGCCAGCGCCGTCCTCGAACAACATGCCGGAGCCGGCATGCATCTGCCGGGGCTGCCGCCGCAAGCGGTCGTGATGGCGGAGTCGGTCGACGACATCGTCGCCGCGGTGCGGGCCTGCGCTGCATACGCCGTCCCGATCATTCCGTTCGGCGCGGGCACCTCGCTCGAGTGCCACGTCGGCGCTCCGCGCGGCGGGTTGAGCATCGATGTCTCAAGCATGAAGCGCGTGCTGCGCGTCAGCGAGGCCGATCAGGATTGCACGGTCGAGGCGGGCGTCACCCGCGTCGCGCTCAACGAGCATCTGCGCGACACCGGCCTCTTCTTTCCAGTGGACCCGGGCGCGGACGCCACGCTCGGCGGCATGGCGTCGACCCGCGCGTCCGGCACCACGACGTTGCGTTACGGCGGCATGCGCGAGAACGTGCTCGGCCTCACCGTGGTCACGCCGCAGGGACAGGTCGTGCGGACCGCACGGCGCGCGCGCAAGAGCGCGGCAGGTTACGACCTGACGCACCTCTATGTCGGCGCCGAAGGCACGCTGGGCGTCATCGCCGACGTGACGCTGCGGCTCGCTCCGATACCCGAGGCCGCCAGCGCCGTGGTCTGCGCCTTCACCACCACGGAAGGCGCGGTCAGCTCCGTCATCGAAGCCGTGCAGACGGGCCTGCCGTTGGCGCGTGCGGAGTTTCTCGACGACGCCGCCATCCGCGCTGTCAACGCCGCGTTCCAAACCGACTACCCGGCCATGGACACGCTCTTCATCGAGTTCCACGGCGCGCCCGCCGACGTCACGATGCAAGCGGAGCGCTTCGGCGACATCGCGAGCGCGCACGGCGGCGGCGCGTTTCGCTGGGCGATCGAGACCGAGGCGCGCAGCCAGCTTTGGCGTGCGCGCCACCATGCCGGCTTCGCCGCCGTCGCCTCGCGTCCCGGCGCGCGCGCCTGGTCGACCGATGTCTGCGTGCCGATCAGCCGGCTGGCCGAGTGCGTCACCCAGACCAAGGCGGAGCTCGCGCAGACCTCGTTTCCCGCTGTGGTGCTGGGCCATATCGGCGACGGCAACTTCCACTGCATTCTGCTCGTCGACGACAACGACCCGAAGGAAGTTGGCGAGGCGATGCGATTCAACGAAGCGCTGGTCGAACGCGCCATCGCCATGGACGGCACCTGCACCGGCGAACACGGGATCGGCTTGGGCAAGCGCGAGTCGCTGCGCGCCGAACTCGGCGGCGCCGTCGATCTGATGGCCGCGATCAAGCGCGCGCTCGACCCCGCCGGCCTGATGAACCCGGAAAAGATTCTGCTGGCGACGTAGAGCTTGGACTGCAACGATGGGCGTCATCGAAAGAGTTGGTCGGGGCGGCGGGATTCGAACTCGCGACCCTTAGCTCCCAAAGCTAATGCTCTACCAGGCTGAGCTACACCCCGACTGCTGGCGCTGATGCCACGCGCGCGCCCGCGCTGCAACGCGTCAATCCCGAAAGATGCGGTGGCGCACGCGGTCGCCTGGGCGAATGCCCCGCTCCTCGGCGAGCCCGGCGCGGATCTCCAACACGCCGCGCGTCATTCCCGCCGCCGGCACCGGCGCATCGGAGAAGGGCGTCGTGTGATCGGCGATGTTCAGGATGCGGCCGTCCGGGCCGATAAAGATGATGTCGAGCGATTGCGGCGTGTTGCGCATCCAGAAGCTCGCCAGCTCCAATTCCTGGAAATGGAACAGCATGCCGCGGTCGTCGGGCAGCCGCTCGCGGTACATGAGGCCGCGATTGCGCTCGGCCTCGTCATCGGCGATTTCGACGTTGAAGTTCACGACGCCGGTGCGCGTCTCGATCGACAGTTGCTCGGTGGGCGCGTCGGGCCCGGTCCCGCCCGTCGCCACCTCGGGCGAGTGTTGCTGCGCGCAGGCGCCGAGCGCCAGGAACAGCGAAAGTCCGGCCGCGCGGGCGGCGTTGATCCACGACATGGTCGAAGCCCTTCCTGTTTGGGGGCTTCTAGCACGGCGCGATGGGCGGGAAAGTGGCAGGCCCTAGGGGAATCGAACCCCTCTTTTCAGGTTGAAAACCTGACGTCCTAACCGATAGACGAAGGGCCCGCGTAGCCGCCCGAGGTCGCCCCCTGGCCGCGGGAAGGCCCGCGATATAGAGGCGCCCGCCCGCCCTGGCAAGCGGCCAACGGATCGCCGCTACGCCTCGGCCAGATCGACGATTTCCACTTCCGGACGGACCGCGCCGTTCCACTCGTTGCGCTTCAGCCGCACCGCCGCGTGGTAGGTGGCGTCCCGCTTCATCAGCGCCTCGCCGAGGGCGCTCTTCATGGCCCTAAAGGCGATGCCGCCGATACGCGCGCCGCGTGCGTCCTCGAGCGTGAAGCGCACATGCTCGTCCTTCACCAGTTTGGCGAACGAGACGCGGATGTCCGGCAGCACGAAAATCGGTTCGGGATGACCTTGCCCGTAAGGCCCGATGCGGTCGATCGACTGGATCAGATCCAGGGTCATGGCGCCGACCGCGCCTGCAGCGTCGACGTTGAGCGTGCGCGCTTCGCCGGCTGAGGCCGCGATCTCACCGGCGAGCCGCTCCGAAAGAAACGCGCGCAGCGCGTCGACCTTGTCCCATTCCACGGTCAGGCCCGCCGCCGCCGCGTGTCCGCCGCCGTTGATGAGGAGCCCCGCCTCTTTCGCCGCCGCAACCGCCGCGCCCAGGTTCACGCCGGGCGTAGATCGGCCCGAGCCCTTCGCAGGCTCGTGTTCGCTGACGCCGCCGAGCACGATGGTCGGCTTCAAGAGACGCTCCTTGAGACGCCCCGCTGCAATGCCGATCACGCCCGGATGCCAGCGCGGCGAGCCCACGATCACGACGTTGCGGTTCTCCGCTTCGCGCAGCGCCTCGGTCTCGGCGTCGGCCAGCATCTCCGCTTCGCGCGCACGGCGTTCCTGGTTCAGCGCTTCGAGCGTGGCGGCAAGTTCCCGCGCTTCGTCCTGGTTTTCGGTCGACAGCAACCGCGTCGCCAGCGAGGCGTCGCCGACGCGCCCGCCCGCATTGATGCGCGGTCCCAGGATGAAACCGAAGTCGTAAACGCTGGGATTGCCGCCCTGGCAGATGGCGGCGCGGCCTGCGCTCTCGGCAAGTGCGGCGAGACCAATATTCCTGCCGTTGCGCAGGACTTTCAGGCCTTGCGCGACGATGGCGCGGTTGAACCCCGTCAACGGCGCAACGTCGCACACGGTGCCGATCGCGGCGAGGTCGAGCATCTGCATCAGGTCGGGCAGATGGTTCGCGCCTGGCGAACCGCGCCGGCGCGCCTCGCGATTCACCGCCGCCATCGCCACCAGCACTACGCCGGCGGCAGTGAGATTGCCCTGCCCCGAACGATCGTCGAGACGGTTCGGATTGACCACGGCGCGCGCCTTCGGCGGCGGGCCGGACATCAGATGATGATCGAGCACAATCACGTCGACGCCGAGATCGGCGGCGGCGTTCAGAGGCGCTTCCGCGGCGGCGCCGCAATCGACGGTGATGACGAGGTCGACGCCCTCCGCCTTCAGTCGTTCGAACGCGAGTACGGACGGGCCGTAACCTTCGCGCATGCGGTCGGGGACGTAGATCTTCAGGTCGCGGCCGCGGAGACGGAAGTAGCGCACAAGCTGCGCCGCCGACGATCCGCCGTCCACGTCGTAGTCCGCCAGCACCGCGCACGAGCGTCGGGCGACGATGGCGTCTTCGATCACCCGCGCCGCTTCGTCCATGTCCTGAAAGCTGGACGGGTCGGGAAATAACGCCTTGAGCGTGGGATCGAGAAACGTCTCCGCATCGTCGAATGGAATGCCGCGCGCCGCCAAAAGCCGGGCGGCGATCTCCGGCAGCGAGAACTTGCGCCGGAACGCCTCGACTTGCGCCAAGTCGGTCTCGCGCACGCGCCAGCGCCGGCCCGTCAGCGACCGGGCGACGCCCAGAAATGCGCTCTCCGGCGCCAATTTCGCCGCCGCGCTCACGTCCACGCCGAATCGCTTAAGGCCATGGGCCAGCATCGCACAGGCGCCGACGGGCCAAACCATGGCGAACGCCCATATCCGCAGCTTCCTGACGCCCCCGCGTCACAGCGGCCTGCGCTCACGCACCTCGCTCACCGAGCGCGTGGCCGTATTCATGATCACGGTGTGGGTCGAGGCGACGCCGTCGCGGACTTGAACGCCGTCGAGCAATGATCCGGGCGTCACGCCGGTCGCCACGAAGACGGCGTCGGCCGAAACCAGATCGTTCAGCGTGTAGAGCCGCTTCAGATCGGCGATGCCCGCGTCAGCGGCGCGCGCGCGTTCCTCATCGTTGCGCACGACGAGCCGGCCTTGGAACTGGCCGCCCACGCATTTCAGCGCCGCCGCCGCCAGAACGCCTTCGGGCGCACCGCCGGAGCCCAGATAGAGATCGATGCCGGTCTCCGGTTTCGTGCAGTTGATGACGCCCGCAATATCGCCGTCGCCGATCAAGTGCACACGGGCGCCAACCGCGCGCAGCGCTTCAATGATCGCCCCATGGCGCGGACGATCGAGTACGCACACGCCAATCTCATCGACGCTCACGCCCTTCGCGCGCGCCACGGCGCGGACGTTGTCCGCCACATCGCGATCGAGTTCGACCACGCCCTCCGCATAGCCGGGGCCGATCGCGATCTTGTCCATGTACGTATCGGGCGCGTGCAGAAGTCCGCCGCGCGGCGCAGCCGTCAGCACCGAAAGCGCGTTCGGTTTGGCCTTCGCCGCCAGCGTCGTGCCCTCGAGCGGATCGACGGCGATGTCCAGCTCCGGCCCGCCGCCGGCGCCCACCTTCTCGCCGACATAGAGCATCGGCGCGTCGTCCCGCTCGCCCTCGCCGATGGCGATCCGGCCCTCGATCGCGAGCCCGTTCAAGGCCGCACGCATGGCGTCGACCGCGGCTTGATCGGCCGAGCGTTCGTCACCGCGGCCCACCAGACGCGCCGCCGCAATCGCCGCGGCGATGGGCGCGCGCGCCAGGGCGTAGGCGAGATCGTCGGTGATGACGCTCATGCGCGGCTCCATGGGCGGCCCAGCCCGGTCTGCTCGACGGGCAAGACGTAGGGCGCCTCCGTCACAACATCGAGCGCCTCGATCGCCGCGACGGCTGCGTCTATGGCGGGGCGCGCGCACGCTTGCGTCGTCAGCACGATGGGTACGGCGTTGCCTTCGGGCGGCGGCATTTGCAGGAAGCTCTCGATCGAAATGTCCTCGTGCGCGAGACGATCCGAAATGGCGGCGACGACGCCGGGGCGATCCCTGACCAGGAAGCGCATGTAGAAACGTCCGCGCTCGACGGGCGCCGCGCGCGGCGCGGCGGCCAGCTGCGAGAGCGGCCGTCCGAACGCCGCGCCGCCGCGGCCTTCCGCAATATCCAGCAGATCGGACATCACCGAAGCAGCCGTTGGGCCTTCGCCGGCGCCGCGGCCAATGAACGTGAGCTGGCCGACGGGATCGGCGTCCACCACCAGCGCGTTCAGCGAACCGCCGATGTTCGCCAGCGGATGGTCGAATGCCAGTAACGCCGGGCGGACATGCATTTCAACGCCCTGCGCCGTCAGCGCCGCCTTCGCGATCAACTTGATCCGGTAACCAAGCTTGCCGGCGAAACGGATGTCGGTCAGCGAGACGCGCTCGACGCCCTGGATGCGGACGTGCTCGTAGTCCGGCCGAGCGCCGAAGGCGATGGCCGAGAGGAGCGTCAGTTTATGCGCTGCATCGAAGCCGCCGACATCGGTCGTTGGATCGGCCTCGGCGTAGCCCATGCGCTGGGCGTCGGCCAACACGTCCGCGAAACTGCGGCCGGAGGTCTCCATTTCCGTGAGGATGTAGTTGCACGTGCCATTGAGAATGCCGGCCACGGCGCTTGCGCTGCATCCGGCGAGGCTCTCCTTCAGCGCCTTGATCATCGGCACGCCGCCGCCGACAGCGGCCTCGAACAGCAGGCGCGCGCCGGTTCGCTCCGCGGTTTCGGCCAACTGCGCGCCGTGAATGGCCATGAGCGCCTTGTTGGCGGTGACGACATGGGCGCCGCGCGCCAGCGCCGTTTCCACCGTCCGCCGCGCGGCGCCCTCTGCGCCGCCCATGAGTTCGACAACCACATCGATCTCCGGATCGGCGGCCAGCGCCGCAGGATCGTCCACCCAACGGTACGCCGCGACCTCCACGCCGCGCGGCTTGTTGCGACCGCGCGCGGAAATCGCCGTCAGCGCCATGCGCTCGTTCAGACGTCCGCCCGGCTCTGCGAACAACTTGAGCACGCCCGCGCCGACGGTGCCGAGACCGGCGACGCCAACGCGAAGCTTGACCGCGCTCATTCAGCCGCCGCCGGTGCAGCGTTCGATTGCAGAAAGCGCTTCAAGTTGCGCGCGGCCTGACGGATGCGCTGCTCGTTCTCCACCAACGCGATGCGTACGAAGCCATCGCCGTACTCGCCGAAGCCTGCGCCTGGCGCGACGGCAATCTCGGCGCCTTCCATGAGCCGCTTTGAAAACTCGACAGAGCCGAGGTGCTTGAACTGCTCAGGCAGCGGCGCCCAGACGAACATTGACGCAGAGGGTTTCGGCAACGGCCACCCCGCCTTGGCGAAGCTCTCCAGCAGCACATCGCGGCGTTGCTTGTAGATCGCGCGCATCTCGGCCACGCAATCCTGCGGTCCGTTGAGCGCGGCTGCCGCCGCCACCTGAACCGGCGTGTAGGCGCCGTAGTCGAGATAGGATTTCACCCGCGCCAGCGCCGCGATCAGGCGCTCATTGCCCAGCGCAAAACCAACGCGGAATCCCGCCATCGAATACGTCTTCGAGAGCGTATTGACCTCGACGGCGATGTCGGCGGCGCCTGGGACCTGCAGCACCGAGGGCGGCGGCGCGCCTTCGAAATAGATCTCCGAGTACGCCATGTCGGAGAGCAGAAACATCTCGTGTTTCTTCGCTAACGCGACAGCGTCTTTGTAGAAATCGAGGTCGACGGTTTGCGCCGTCGGGTTCGCCGGGTAGCACACCACCATCGCGATCGGCGGCGGCACCGAATGGCGCACGGCGCGATCGATACCGCGCAGATATTGCTCCGGCGTATGCGCCTCGACGGAGCGGATGACGCCGCCCGCCATGATGAAGCCGAACGCGTGGATCGGGTACGACGGATTTGGCGAAATGATCACGTCGCCCGGCGCGGTGATCGCCTGGGCCAGATTGGCGAAACCCTCCTTCGAGCCCAGCGTCGACACGATCTGCGTGTCGGGATTGAGCTTCACGCCGAAGCGGCGCTCGTAGTAGCCGGCCATCGCTTTGCGCAAGCCGGCGATGCCGCGCGAAGCGGAATAACGGTTGGTGCGCGGCTTCTTCGCCGTCTCGCACAGCTTCTCAACGATGTGGTCGGGGACGGGCAAGTCCGGATTGCCCATGCCGAAGTCGACGATGTCGACGCCCCGCCCGCGCAGGCGCGCCTTCAGCTTGTTCACCTCCTCGAACACATACGGAGGCAGGCGGCGAATCTTGTGAAAGTCGGAACTGCTCATGGCAGCGCGGCGATCAGGGTTCGTGCGATTGCCGGGTCTGTTCCAGCTCGCGGCGCGCCTCTTCGAGGAACGCCGCGGGATCTTCCGCGCCGGTCGCCGGCGCCGCACGCGGACTGGCGAGCAGGGTCTGACGCGCCGCCAGCATCTCGTGTTCGACCGCCGCCCAGTGGGCGGGGTCCACGTTGGCGTCGTGGCGGCGCGGCACGTCGCGCAGGCTGGGATAGTCGGCCGGGTTGTCGTTGGCCCAGGACGGCGCCTCGCCGGTGGTGCTGACGCAGCCGGCCAGACCGATCACGAGGCTCAGGGCGGCGGCGGCGACACGCATGAGAAGCTTCCTTCGCCGCGATTCCGGCGCTTGAGGCCGTCCTATACCAGAGGGGACCTTTGCGCCACCACACGAAGCGGCATTACAATCTCCACAATAGGGAGAGACGCTCATGACGGAAGCCGACGGCGCGACGCCGAGGTCTGCCGCGCCCGCAGGAGAGGCGCCCGCCGCCGATGCGGCGCCGAAACCGAAGCGCAAACGCGCCGCCAAGCCGCGTCCCGCAGCGGCCGCCGCCGCGCCAGCCGCGCCAGCGGCGGCTCAACCGGCGGAGGCAAAGCCCGCGAAAGCGCCGGCCGAGACGCTGTCGCCGCTCAACGAGGTGATCATGGCCCAGACCGCCGAGAGCCTCACCGCGCTCTCGGCCAACCTGACGCAAGCCATGACGCGCGCCAATCAGCTGTTCTCCACCGCCTTCATGGATCAGGCCAAGGACGCCGCGACCTGGCAGCCCGATCCGCTTGGCGTGCAAGTGGCGCTGAACGAGGTGTGGATGAACCTCGCCAAGCAGCCCGAAACGCTGCGCGCGGCGCACGCCAATCTCTGGCAACGCTATGCCGACATCTGGCAGCGCCACACCGCCTACATGCTAACCGGCAAGGCGCCCGACGACGGCCCCATGCGCGACAAGCGCTTCCGCGATCCGGAATGGCGCTCCAATCCCGCGTTCTCGATGCTGCGCGAGTCCTATCTCGCGACTTCGGAGTTCATCACCGATCTGGTGCAACGCGCCGAGGGCGTGGACGAAGCGACCAAACGCAAGGCCGTGTTCTTCATCAAGCAGGCGGTCGATGCGGCCTCGCCGTCGAACTTCCTGATGACCAATCCGGCTGCGTTGCGCGCACTGTTCCAGTCGGGCGGCCAGAGCCTGATGAAGGGCGTCGAAAATCTCGCCGAGGACCTGAAGCGCGGCAAAGGGGCGCTGGCGATCTCGCAGACCGATCTCGACGCCTACCAGGTCGGCGTGAATGTCGCGACGTCGCCGGGTAAGGTCATCTTTCGCAACCGCGTGTTCGAGCTGATTCAGTACGCGCCGTCGACCGAGACGGTGCACCACGTGCCATTGCTGATCTTTCCGCCGTGGATCAACAAATTCTACATCCTCGACCTCCAGCCCAAGAACTCCATGATCAAGTGGCTGGTGGACAAAGGCCACACCGTATTCCTGGTCTCCTGGGTCAATCCGGACGAGGACATGGCCGAGGTCGGTTTCGAAGACTACATGCGCGAGGGTGTCTACGAAGCGGTCGACGCCGTCTGCACCGCCGCGGCCGTCGATCGCATCAATACGGTCGGCTACTGCATCGGCGGCACGCTGCTTGCGGCGACTTTGGCGCACATGGCCAAGCACAACGACAAGCGCATCCAATCCGCGACGTTCTTCGCCAGCCAAGCCGATTTCAAGTGCGCCGGCGATCTGCTGATCTTCTCCGATGAGGCCGGCATCAAGTTTCTGGAAGAGAAGATGGATCAGGCCGGCGGCGTGCTTGATGCCCAGACGATGGCCGACACCTTCAATGCGCTGCGCTCGAACGACCTGATCTGGAACTACGTCGTCGACAATTACTACATCGGCAAACAGCCGCCCCCGTTCGACCTGCTCTACTGGAACGCAGACCAAACGCGCATGCCAAAGGCGTTGCACCTGTTCTATCTGCGCAAATTCTACCGCGACAACGCCTTGGCCGAAGGCAAATTGGAGTTGCTGGGCGAGAAGCTCTCGCTCAAGGACGTGACCATCCCCGTCTTCATGCAGTCGTCCAAGGAAGACCACATCGCGCCGGCGGAGAGCGTCTATCGCAGCGCGCTGGCGTTCGGCGGGCCGACGGAGTTCATCGTTGCAGGCTCGGGCCACATCGCGGGCGTGATCAATCACCCCGCGGCCAACAAGTATCAGTACTGGACCAACCCAAACCTCAAGGGCTCGGTCGAGGACTGGTTCGCTTTCGCGCACGAAACGCCCGGCTCCTGGTGGCCGCACTGGGACGCGTGGCTGTGCAAGATCAGCGGCCCGGACGTGCCCGCACGCCAACCGGGCGAACACACCGAAGTCCTCGGCGACGCGCCGGGCGAGTACGTAAAAGTGCGCTCGAGCGCGGCTTAGGAGAACCAACATGGCGCTGTCGCTCTACGAAGTCACAGTCCCCGCCTTCGCGCAAAGTCTGGAGGCGCTAGCCGGCGTCTTGCAGAAGGGTGAAGCGCACGCGCTCGAAAAAGGTATGGCGCCGGACGAATGGGCTGGCGCGCGCCTCTTCGCTGACATGGCGCCGCTCGGCTTCCAGGTCGCGCAGACCATCCACCATTCCGTCGGCGCTATCGAGGCGACCAAGAAGGGCGTGTTCAGCCCCGACATGACGCCGCCACCCGAGACTTTGAAGGACTTGAAGGCCGGCGTCACAAAAGCGTTGGCGACGCTCGCGGACTATCGTCCCCATGACATCAACGCGCTCGAAGGCGGCGACATGCGCTTTCAGTTAGGCGAGCGCGTCATGCCGTTCACGGCGGAGGGCTTCCTGCTGTCCTTCTCACTGCCGAATTTCTACTTCCACGCCACAACCGCCTACGACATCCTCCGGCACAACGGCGTCCCCCTCGGCAAGCGCGACTTCTTGGGCCGGCCGAGGTTGAAAGCATAACGGCGTCGAGCGTGACTTTATGCTCGACTGCAGAGTTTGGTTCGACCGCCCGCTCCGGCGGACACGGTCATCCCTGAGCAACATGACGGCCCTTGTGTCGGCTATTGCGTGGGCGGCGCGCTGCTCGCGGCCACGCTCGCGCGCAGGGCCGAGCACGACAAACGCTTCCAATCGGCGCCGTTTTTCGCGTCGCAAGCCGATTTCAAGTTCGCGGGCGATCCCCTGAAGCGACGGATGGCGCCGCTAGTTCAGCGGCGCCATCCTCAATTCCTATCGGATCGTGGTCGCGACCGCGTCACTCGCAATAGAACTCCCAACTGTAAGCGGCTGTGCCATGGGTTGAGAGCGTGTTGGCGCCGCGGCAGGCGCCCCAATGCACGTAGTTGCCGGACCTGCCGCCGTTGACGGGGTAGCTTCTGTTTGCGCCGATCGTCCACGTGTTGGTGTAGCGGCCGTTATTGCAGTCGACGTTTTCCGTGCACCAGGTCGCCTCGATCGTAAATGGGCAGTTGTTGACGAGGCTGCCGTCCACCAAGTCGAGACACTCGGTAACGGCCTCGGCGTACGCCGGCTGCGCCATGGGGCCGTTGACGAGCACTACGGCCATGCCGCTTGCCGCGGCCATCGCGGCGGCGGACGGGATGCAGAAGAGCGCCGCCAGCTTGCGGCGGAGCGATGTATTCGTAGTGATCTTCACGGTCGGTCCCCTTGTTTTATCCGGCGCGCTCGGGTCACAGGCCGTCGCTCACCCCGATGGGGTGTTGCCGGGTGCTACCGAGGCGGGTAGGATTGTCGCCTCACGCTCACGAAGTTCGCTCAGGAACGCCGGCTCCGCCGGACTTTTAGGCGCGCGGATAGGACTTTTCTCCGACTTTTGACGGCGGGGAGCATGGACGGCACGGCAAACGACCTAGGTCTCGCCAACGAACCGGACTTCATGTTGGGCTCGCTGCGCGTATCTCCGTCGTCCAGCCGCGTCTTCGCCGTGGGCCGCGAAACGCGCATCGAGGCGAAGACGATGGCGGTGCTCGTCGTGCTCGCGCGGGCGGCTGGCGCCACGGTGACGCGCGACGCCTTGATCGGCATGTGCTGGGACGGCCGCGTGGTGAGCGATGACGCCGTCGCACGGACTATCGCCAAAGTGCGATCGGTGGCGCGCGTTGCGGCGCCGCCGGCGTTCACGCTCGAAACGGTGCGCAAGGTCGGCTACCGGCTCATCGCCGCCGCTGCGGCTGTTGAAGCGCCCGCGGCGCCTACTCCACTGGCATGGAGCCTCTCCGGCGCACGCGCATGGCTTCCGGCGCTCGGGTTGGTCGCAGCCCTCTCGGCCACGACACTGCTCTGGGGCGCAGCCACGCGCGCCGAAAACCCGAGCTTCGCGAACACCTGGACCGCCGCTGCGCCGCATGCGCCCGAGGTCGCCGACGCGCTGATGACTCTGGATGAACAGCGGCTCGCCGCGTATCTGCAACAGGGTTGGAATCCCAATTGGCACCTGGATTCCGAGGGCAACGCGGCGTTGCACATCCTGATGCAGGCGTGCGAGCGCAATGCGACTCATGACCAGCATGGTGTAGTTCGGGTCGCCCGCATGCTCGTCGACGCTGGCGCGAACTTGACGACGCGCAACCGCTGGGGCGACTCGCCGCTGCGGATCGCGCGCTCGCCGCGCTATTGCGGACCGGACCATCCGGTGACGCTTTATTTGCAGTCTTTGCCGACTTAGCGCCGCGCGCGGCGCTCAATGCAGACCGGCGGCTTCGTCCAAGCCCAGCGCGATATTCAGATTCTGCACCGCCGCGCCGCTTGCGCCTTTACCGAGATTGTCGAGCACCGCCACGAGCCGCGCTTGTTCGTCGTGGCCGAAAACGAAGAGCTGCATCTGGTTCGTGCCGTTCAAGGCTTCGGGATCGAGAGTCTTCAGCCCCGAGGATTCTTCAAGCGGACAGACAGTGACGAAGCGTTCCCCCGCGTAGGCGCTCGCCAGCGTCGCATGCACTTCCGCGAGCTTCAGCACGCCCGGCAACGCCGAGAGAGGCAGCGGGACCTCGACGATCATGCCTTTGTAAAAGCGCCCGACGCTCGGCGCGAAGATCGGCGCGCGCGCGAGATCGGCGTACTTTTGCATCTCAGGCACGTGCTTGTGCTTCTGCGCCATCGCATAGATGCGATAGGGAACGCGCGTGAACGTCGGTGACGCCTCGTCCTCGAACTCGGCGATCATCGCCTTACCGCCGCCGGAATAGCCGCTGACGGCGTTGACGCTGAGCGGCCAGTCACGCGGGATGATGCCCGCCTCAACGAGCGGCCGCACCAGCGCGATGAAGCCGGTCGGATAGCAGCCTGGATTGGAAATGCGCATGGACGCCGCGATCTGACCGCGCTGATCCTTGCTCATCTCAGGAAAGCCGTACGTCCAGTCCGGCGCAACGCGATGCGCCGTCGAGGCGTCGATCACTTTCACGGCGTTGTTCTCGATCAACGTCACCCCTTCGCGCGCCGCATCGTCCGGCAGGCACAGGATGACCGCATCGACGCTGTTCAGCAGCCGCTTGCGTTCGTCTGCGTCCTTGCGCTTGGCCGGATCGATCGAAACAAGTGCGATGTCGCGACGGCCCTCGAGCCGCTCGCGGATCTGCAAACCGGTAGTGCCCGCTTCGCCGTCGATGAAGACTGTCGCCATAAGGACCGCCGGCATCCTGCCGGCCCTTCTGTTTGCCGGCTGGAAGCCGGCGCTCCAAGAAAAGAAGACGGGCGCTCCGTTGCCGAAGCGCCCGTCTTGTGTAGCAAAACCGAAACGGTTTAGCGCTTCGAGAACTGGAAGCTGCGGCGGGCCTTCTTGCGGCCGTACTTCTTGCGCTCGACCACGCGGCTGTCGCGGGTCATGAATCCGGCGTGCTTCAGCGCCGGGCGCAGCGCCGGCTCGTAGTCGGCGAGCGCCTTCGAGATACCGTGCCGCACCGCGCCGGCTTGGCCCGAGAGGCCCGAACCGACCACCGTGCACACCACGTCGAACTCGCCTTCGCGGTTGGTGACCTTGAACGGCTGGTTGATCATCATGCGCAGCACGGGCCGCGCGAAATAGGCGTCGGACTCTTTGCCGTTGATGGTGATCTTGCCCTTGCCGGGCTTCACCCACACGCGCGCGATGGCGTTCTTGCGCTTGCCGGTCGCATAGGCGCGGCCGAACTTGTCGACCTTCTTTTCCCGCGGTTGGGCGATGTGCTCGGTGCCCGTGCCGGGCTGGCGGCCGGTGATCTCGCCCAGAGACTCAAGACCTTGGCTGATGTCGCTCATGATTAGCCGATCCTCGAGTTCTTGCGGTTCTTGGACTTGAAGTCGATCGTCACCGGATTCTGCGCCGCGTGCGGATGCTCGGCGCCGCCATAGACGCGCAGCTTCGCGAGTTGCTTGCGCGCCAGCGGGCTCTCCTTCGGCATCATGCGCTCAACCGCCTTCTCGACGACGCGCTCTGGATGCTTGCCGGCGAGCACCTTGCCCGCGACGCGCTCCTTGATGCCGCCCGGATGGCCGGTGTGGCGGTAATACACTTTGTCGGTGAGCTTCTTGCCGGTCAGCGCCACCTTGGCGGCGTTGATCACGACGACATGATCGCCGGTGTCGACGTGCGGCGTGAAGTCGGCGCGGTGCTTGCCGCGCAGACGCAGCGCGATGAAGGAAGCGAGACGCCCGACAACAACGCCCTCGGCGTCCACCACGATCCAGCCGTGTTTGACTTCCGAGGCCTTGGCCGAGCGCGTCGAAAGGGTGCGCATGGGTTCTGGTCCTGACGAAAACGAAGGCGCGCGTTTAGTGGGGACACGAAACGGCGTCAATAGGGGTCGTTTTCCCGCGCATTTTCCGTTGGTTACGATAGCGGTATATTGTTACCGTCGTTCCAGCCGGGCCGCCCGCGCACAAGCGATGGCCGCGATCCAAAGCAGCGCGGCCATCGCCTGGTGGGTGAGCGCGGCGTGAAGCGCGGTCGCGCTCAGCACGGTGGCGATCCCAAGCCCGACCTGAACGAGCGCCAGTATCCCCACCCAAAGCGCCGTCGTGCGCCCAGCGCCCTGCCCCCGCACCAAGGCCACCAGCGCCACGATGAGCGCCAGCAGCGCCGCGACATATCCCGTCGTGCGATGCAGCAGATGCTGCGTGGCGTGATCCTCGGTGAAGTTATGCCAGAACGGTTCGAGCCCGAACGCGCTCGATGGAATCCACGCGCCGCCGATGCGCGGCCAATCGGTGTACGCAGGACCGCCGTCGGCGCCCGCCAGCAGCGCGCCAAACATCGCTTGCACGAACAGCACGGCCAGCAGCGCGAACGGCGTCCAGGCCGGCAAGCCAAGCCGTGACGGCTGCTTCGGCCAGTTGAAGCACCCAAGCGCCGTCCACACGCCGATCGCCAGGATAATCAGCGCCATCGCCAGATGAATCGCCAACCGCAACGGGCTGACGTCGAGGCGATCGAACAAACCGCTCGTCACCATCCACCAGCCAATCGCGCCTTGCAACGCGCCCAGCGCAAACAGCAGCGCCGTCACGCGGAAGCGCCCGCGCAAGCGTCCCAGCAGCAGGAAAACGAGTGCAGGAACCGCAAACACCAAGCCGATCGCGGTGCCAAGAAAGCGGTGCGCCCACTCCCACCAATAGATGTGCTTGAACTCCTCCAAGCTCATGCCGTTGTTCTGGGACTGGTATTCCATGGTGCGCTGGTAGAGCGCGAACTCCTCGGCCCATCGTTCCGCGCTGGTCGGCGGAATGACGTGCTTCATGAAATTCCATTCGGTGATCGAGAGGCCGCTGTCGGTCAGCCGCGTCGCGCCGCCGACCAGGATCATCGCCAGCACCAGCGCGCAGATCGTCAGCAGCCATATGCCGACGAAGCGTTCGCGCGGCGGCCAGACATCCGGTTCGGCGTTCATGGTGTTTGCGTCCCTCGACCGCTGCCATAGAACCGGCCGGGCGTGACGAAAACGCGGCGCGCCGCCGCGCGCGGCGCTTGAGGGGCGGTTTTCCATGGATATGCGCACACGCAAAGCGCTCGGCTGCGCCGCGTTGCTGCTCTATCTGGGCCTCTACGCCGGCGCCGCCGCGCTCCTGGGCGCAGCCCTGCTGCCGCTGCTGCCGGCCTGGGCCGAACTGGCGTTCTTCGCCGCGGCGGGCATCGTCTGGATCTTCCCGATGAAGCCGCTGTTCGCCTGGATGAACCGGCAGACGTGAACGAGAGAATTGGTCGGAGCGGCGAGATTCGAACTCGCGACCCCTAGTCCCCCAGACTAGTGCGCTAACCGGGCTGCGCCACGCTCCGACCGGCTCCGCACGTCGCCGCGCGAAGGAGCGCCCTCATAGCGGTGTGGGCGTCGGGGCGCAAATGTGAGAGCGGGAGCGCGGACGTCCTCGTCCGCTGCGCGCGAAGCGCGCTTCCCTAAAGCGCGCCCATAGGCGCGCGGGCGGTCGAGGACGTCCACGCTCCTTTTCAGCCCTTGGCGCGTCCGCTCTTGCCGCCTTTTTCGACGAAGTCGCGCAGCATCTGGCTGGGGCGGAAGGTCACCACCCGGCGCGGCGTGATCGGCACTTCCTCGCCGGTCTTTGGGTTGCGGCCGATGCGCTGCCGTTTGGCGCGGACGTTGAAATTGCCGAACCGCGAGAGCTTCACCGTGTCGCCCTCGACAAGACTGTCCTGCACCATTTCCAGCATGCGCGTGAGCAGCCGGTTGGCGTCGGCGCGCTGCATGTCGGCGCGGCGGGCCAAGGCCTCAACCAGATCGGCGCGCGTGATGGTTTTTCCTGCCACCGGAGCCCCCTCCGCCGCGCACCAGCGCGAACGGGGAAAAGCTATAAGGGTGAGAGGCTTAGGTCAATTCGTTGCGGGTTATTCACATCCGCACCAGCGCCGCGCCCCAGGTGAGGCCCCCGCCCAGCGCCTCCATCAGCACCAGATCGCCCGGCTTGATGCGCCCATCGCGCACCGCGACGTCGAGCGCCAGCGGCACCGAGGCAGCGGATGTATTGCCGTGCAGCGCCACGGTCGAGACGACCTTGTCGACGTCGATGCCGAGCTTGCGCGCGACGCCGTCGAGGATGCGCTGGTTCGCCTGGTGCGGCACGAACCAATCCACCGCGTCGAGCGGCACGCCCGCGCGCGCACACGCTTCCAGCATCGCGCCGGAAATGTGCTCGACGGCGTTGCGGAAGACTGCGTTGCCCACCATGCGCACCTTGCCGACGGTCTGCGTCTCCGACGGCCCGCCGGTGACGTAGAGCAGATCGTGCATGCGCCCATCGGTGCGCAGGAAGGTCGAGATTACGCCGCGATCGCTGGCTTCTTCGCGCGCCTCCAGCACCACCGCGCCCGCGCCGTCGCCGAACAAGACGCAAGTGGCGCGATCTTCCCAATCGACGATGCGCGAAAAGGTCTCCGCCCCGATCACAAGCGCAGTCTTGGCCTGGCACCGCGCCAGAAAATTGTCCGCCGTCGCCATCGCGAAGATGAAGCCCGAGCAGACCGCCTGCAGGTCGAACGCTGCGCCCTGATTGATCCCCAGTTCGGCCTGCACCCGCGCGGCTGTGGCCGGGAACGTGAGATCGGGAGTCGTCGTCGCCACCAGCACCAGGTCGATGTCTTGCGCGCTGCGTCCTGACGCTTCGAGCGCGTTCAACGCCGCGGCGATGGCCAGGTCCGAGGTCTTTTCGTCATCGGCGGCGATGTGGCGTTCGCGGATGCCCGTGCGCTCGCGGATCCACTCGTCGCTGGTGTCGACGCGGTGGGCGAGCTCTGCGTTGGTGAGCGTCTGCGCGGGCAGGTAGGAGCCCACGCCCAGCAACACGGAGCGCAACGCCATCAGCCGGCGTCCCCGACTTGCGCGCCGGCCGCGGCGATCGCCGCTTCCGCATGCGCGAGGCGCTCCAGATTGCGCGCGATCTCCTCGCGGTAGTGGCTGCGCGCCATTTTCTCCGCAACGCCGATGGCCGCCGCGAAACCGCGCCCATTGGCGCTGCCATGGCTTTTCACCACCAGGCCATTGAGGCCGAGGAAGAGCGCGCCGTTGAAGGTGCCGGGATCCATCCGCTTCCGGAGTTGGCTCAACGCCGGATAGGCGATCAGGGCGCCAAGCTTGGCCATGACGCCGCCCGTCAGGGCTTCGCGCAGGAATCCGCCCACAAGCCGGGCGGTGCCTTCGCCGGCCTTCAGCGCAATGTTGCCGGTGAACCCATCGGTCACGACGACGTCGACCGTGCCCTTGGAGATGTCGTCGCCCTCGACGAAGCCGCGGAAGTCGAGGTCGACGCCGCTGTCGCGAATGAGCTGGGCGGCCGTGCGGATCTCCTCGTGGCCCTTCTGTTCTTCGGCGCCGACGTTGAGCAGCGCGACGCTGGGGCGCTCCGTCCCGGTGACGGCGCGCGCAAACGCCTCGCCCATGATCGCGAACTCAACCAGTTGTTCCCCATCGGCCAGCACATTGGCGCCGACGTCGAGCATCACCGTGTAGCCGCCCTTGGCGTTGGGCCAGCGCGTCGTCAGCGCCGGGCGGTGCACCCCTTCCATCGTCCGCAGCCGGAACATCGAGATCGCCATGAAGGCGCCGGTGTTGCCCGCCGAAACGATGGCGTTGGCGCGCCCCTCCTTCACCGCTTCGACCGCGTTCCAGAGGCTTGAACCCTTGCCCTGGCGCAGCGCCTGACTCGCCTTAATGTCCATGCCAATCGCCTTCTCGGCGGGGACGATTTCGGATTGAGCTTTGGCGCGCTCGTACTTGGCCAGCAGCGCTTGGAGCCGCGCGGGATCGCCATGGATCAGGAAGCGGACATCCGGGCTGCGGCGCGCAGCGATGTCCACACCTTCCACCACGATATCGGGCGCGTGATCGCCCCCCATCCCGTCAATCGAGAGAACGAGACCTTCGGCCATACGCAGTGGTTGTCCTGATAGTGGGCCGACCTGGGGCGCGCGACGGCGCGGACCATAGTCCCCTCGCCGCCGAAAGCCAAACCTGGGCGCTAGCCGGGCGACGCGTCCCAGGCGGCGGCCTCAAACAGCGCCTGCGGCGCCGCCGCGGCCTGGGCCGCGGCGGTCGCGGCGGCGTACCTGGCCAGCGCCGGGGCAAAGGGATGCGCCGCATCGCCCAGGATGTTCCGCCCCAGGACCGCCGCCAACGCGCCGGCGTCGCCCTGCTGGAGCGCGGCGGCGTAGGCGTCCAGCCGCCCATAGAAGGCGCTCGCCATCACCCGCATCCGCTTCGGCACCGAAGTATCCCCCACGCCCTCCTCGCGCAAACCGGCGTCGAACTGGCGGAACAACTGGTCAGCGAAGTGCTGCGTCATCGGCGCCATCTCCGGCGCCGCCTTGAGTCGGATGAGCGACAGAATACCGTTGAGCGCCATCACCTCGAACCGCCCCTCGAGCGTGTCGGGAACCCGGCCCGGACCAAAAAACGCGGGCCTGCGGCTGGCCATCGTTACGGCCCCGAGCAGACGCGCCGCGTCTTCCTCTGCCCGGGAGCGGCGAAACGGCCAAATCGGCATGCCTGTCTGTGGTCCCCTCTTGCCCGTCCGCGCGGTCCGCCTTACCCAACCCCAGTTCCGAGGGCGGTTTGCGCCCGCGAGGTGAGACATGAGCCGCGGAAATTTGCGCTTCTCGGCGGTCGCCGTCGCCCTTGCCGCCGCCACCGCGGCGTGCTCGCCGATGATGACCTACAATGGCTTCAATCCGGATCGCAACAACGCAGAAATCGCCGACCCGCAAGTCGGCGTCGATACCCGCGAGACCGTCCTGCGCCGCTTCGGCTCGCCTTCGACGGTGGGCGCGCTCGAGGACGGCAATTCCTGGTACTACCTGAGCCAAGTGCAGGAGCGCGTCGCGTTCTACTCGCCGCGCATCACCGAACGGCGCGTGATGGTGGTCCGTTTTGACGGCGACGTGGTCAGCGCGGTCGACAAGTTCGGCCTCGAGCGCGGACGGCTCATCAATTATGCGAACGAAGTGACGCCCACGCGCGGGCGCGAACTTGGCGTGCTCGAGCAATTGCTCGGCAACATCGGGGCGCCTGTGCCGATGGATGAAGAAGACCGCGGCGGACGTCCGCGCTAACTGCTGCCTGCAGAACGCTTCACAAGCCGGCGCTTCACAACAAAAGACGCCCCGGCATTGCTGCCGGGGCGTTTGCTTTGGCGGCGCGCCGCCTCAGTTCCAGTGCGCCAACACCGCAAGCAGCAAGAGCGCCACGATGTTGGTGATCTTGATCATCGGGTTCACGGCGGGGCCAGCGGTGTCCTTGTAGGGATCGCCGACGGTGTCGCCGGTGACGGCCGCTTTGTGCGTTTCCGAGCCTTTGCCGCCGTAGTGGCCTTCCTCGATCAGCTTCTTGGCGTTGTCCCAGGCGCCGCCGCCCGACGTCATCGAAATGGCGACGAAGAGGCCGGTCACGATCACGCCGACCAGCAGCGCGCCGAGCGCAGCGAGCGCCTGGCTCGGGCCGGCGATCGCCCACACCACGAAGAAGAGCGCAACGGGCGCCCCGATCGGCAACAAGGACGGGATCATCATTTCCTTGATCGCAGCGCGGGTCAGGATGTCGACGGCGCGGCCGTAATCCGGCTTCGCCGTGCGTTCCATGATGCCCGGGATTTCCCGGAACTGACGCCGCACTTCTTCGACCACCGCTTGCGCCGCGCGGCCAACCGCCGTCATCGACCAGCCGCCGAACAGGTACGGCAACAAGCCGCCGATGAAGAGGCCGACGATCACGTACGGGTTGTTGAGCGCAAAGTCAGGGTCGATGCCCTCGAAGAAGCGGAACTCCGCCGAGTTCGCGGCGTAGAAGCGCAAGTCTTCGAAATAGGCCGCAAACAGCACCAGCGCGCCCAAACCGGCCGAGCCGATGGCGTAGCCCTTGGTGACCGCTTTGGTCGTGTTGCCGACGGCGTCGAGCGCATCCGTCGTCACCCGCACTTCCTTCGGCAGCTCGGCCATTTCCGCGATGCCGCCGGCGTTGTCCGTCACCGGACCGAACGCGTCGAGCGCAACGATGATGCCCGCCACCGAAAGCATGGTCGTGACCGCAATGGCGATGCCAAACAGGCCTGCGAGCGTGAAGCAGGCGATGATGCCGGCGACGATTGTCAGCGCCGGCAGCGCAGTCGCTTCCATCGAGATCGCCAGACCCTGGATGACGTTAGTGCCGTGGCCCGACTTCGACGCCTCGGCCACGCTCTTCACCGGCCGGAAGCCCGTGCCGGTGTAGTATTCCGTGATCCACACGATCGCGCCCGTCACCAGCAGCCCGATCAGGCCGCAGAAGAACAGGTCCTGGCCCGTGACACCGTAGAGTTCGTTCGTAGGGCCAAGGCTGCCGGCGATGGGTCCCCAGCCGACCGTCACTTGAATCGCGCCGATGAGACCGAGACCGGACAACACCGCTGCCGCGACGAGGCCCTTGTAGAGCGCGCCCATGATGTTGTTGGACGGGCCGAGGCGGACGAAGTAGGTGCCGATGATCGACGCGATGATGGCGATGCCGCCAATCGCCAGCGGCAGCAGCATGATCGCCGATACTTCCGGCGCGCCGCGGAACAGGATCGAGCCCAGCACCATCGTCGCCACCGCGGTCACCGCGTAGGTTTCGAACAGGTCGGCGGCCATGCCCGCGCAATCGCCGACATTGTCGCCGACGTTGTCGGCGATGGTGGCGGGGTTGCGCGGATCGTCTTCCGGAATGCCGGCTTCGACCTTGCCCACCATGTCGCCGCCGACGTCAGCGCCTTTCGTGAAGATGCCGCCGCCCAAACGCGCGAAGATCGAGATCAGCGAGGCGCCGAAGCCGAGCGCCACGAGGGAATCCACAACGGTGCGGCTGGTGGGCTCGAGGCCGAGCCACTGCGTCAACACCATGTAATAGAACGCGACGCCAAACAGTGCGCCGCCGGCCACGAGCATGCCCGTCACCGCGCCCGCCTTGAACGCCATCTTGAGGCCGCCAGCGAGCGAGTGGCGCGCCGCTTCCGCGGTGCGCACGTTCGCCTGCACCGACACGTTCATGCCGATGAACCCGGCGGCGCCCGAAAGCACTGCACCAATGATGAAGCCGAGCGGGATTTCCCAGCCGCGGAAGAGCACCGCCAGCACGATGACGACGCCGACGCCGACCATGGCGATGGTAGAGTATTGGCGGTTCAGGTACGCGCGCGCGCCTTCCTGGATGGCGGCGGCGATTTCCTTCATCCGGTCGCTGCCGGCGCTGGCCTTGGTGATGGCCTGAGTTTCCAGCCAGCCATAGAGAGCGGCCAGCAAGCCGCTCGCAACGACCAGCGCGAGGATCGTGAATTCGTTTTCCATGACGCCTTGTCCTGCGGGCGCGGGATCCGCGCCGGTTGGGGAAATGGGTTGGCCGCCCCGCGACAGTCCGTCAGCGGCGACGCTTCCCCCAGAGGATCGGGCGGCTTAGTGCCAAAAGTCGCCACATTCCGCAATGGAGGCCGTGGCAGGTCAGATCGGCAATTTCAGATGCCGGAGCCCTGGCTTGAGTAGGTGGCGACGATCGTGATCGGCCCCACCGCGCGATCGCCCAGGGCTTGAACGGCGGCCGCACGATACACCTGAATAGCGCGCGCCTCGTTCAGCGCGTTGTTGTCGGTGGGATCGGCCAAGTCATTGGAATGACTGGCGCGAACCAAGGCGTCGCGCAGGAAATGCGCTTTCTCGCGTGTCTGCCAGAGATCGACGCCGTTGGCGACCTCGAGGCGGATTGACACGAACAGGTAATTCACGAGCTGTCCGTCGCGAACCACCGGCACCGCAAGGTAGGGCGCGTCCATCGAGCGTGACGAAAGCTGCTCCCCCTGCTCGCCTTCTTTCTCCTTGCCCTTCGGCGACGGGCCGGACGCGTTGGCGAGGCCCGCGAGAATTGTCGAAGCAATCAAGGCGGCGGCGATGGCGCGTTTCATGGCGCGAGACTCGGCCGCGCCGGTTACCCAGACCTTACCGGCCCAGTGCGTGGGCGTGGCCGCCTTCTTCCGGCAGCGGAATATCCGCGCCATCCGGAAGCACCAGGCGGACGCCCGTCCCCGCCTCGACGCCGCCGCATCGGGTCAAGCGCAATGCCCCGGCCATATCCACGTTGGCGAGCGCGGCTCGATCCGCTTCGGCGGCCGTGAACATCGCAACGTAATCGTCGCCGCCGGTGAGCAGCGAAAGAAAATTGCCGCCGGTCGCTGCCCAACGCTGCGCCGGGATCGAAATCGGCACGGCCTCGGCGTCGATGCGCACTTGCACACCGGACGCCAACGCCAGTTTCCGCGCATCCGCGATCAAGCCGTCGGACACGTCCAAAGATGCGCTTGCAAAGCGCGCCACAATCTCCGCGCACTCCGTGCGCACCAGCGGCGCCAGATAGGCCGACATCAGCCACGCCGCCTCGGTGTCGAACGGCTCGCCCGGCAGCGCGAGATACCCCGGCATCGCGCCCGCCATCGTTTCCGACATCGCGCGCGCCTCGGCTTCGTCGCGTCCGCGCTGCAGGTCGGCGAGCTTCAGCCGGCCGGTCCGCAATTGCAGACCCAGCCAAGCCGAGCCGATCTCGCCGCCGATCAGCCAGAGATCTTCGCCCGGCTGCGCATCCGATCGCGAGGGCGTGCGCCCGCCGATGGGGGCGCCAAATGCGGTGATGGACACCGTGAGCGGCCCCGGCGTCGCGGTCGTGTCGCCGCCGATCAGCGCCACCCCATAGCGTTGCAGGTCGCCGCCAAGGGCTGTCGCAAAGCGCGCAATCTCGGCCGCGGGGCGCGCCGCCGGCCACACCAGGGTGAGCAGCGCATGCGTCGGCCGGGCGCCCTTGGCGATGAGATCCGAGAGGTTCACGCGGAGCGCCTTCATCGCCACCGTTTCGATGGGATCGTCTGGCAGAAAGTGCACGCCCTCCACGATCGCATCGGTGGTCACCACGAGGCGGCTCTCGGCCGGCAGCACCGCCACGTCGTCCTGCAGCCCGCGCGCGGCGGGATCGCCCGCCAAAGGGGCAAACAGGTCGCGGATCACGGCAAACTCGTCGGCTGGCATGTACGGTCTAACTAGCTGCGGTGGTGCGCAAAGCAACGCACGTGCGTTCTAGCCGCGCGGGCTCCGCTGAGCTAGCGTCGCCACGAGGGACCTTCGGGGAAATGCACATGAAACCATCTTCGTTGCTCGCCGCGGCCGCGGGCCTCGCGGCTTTGCTCGCCGCCGGCGCCGCCTCCGCGCAAACCATCACGCTCACCTGCCGCGTCACCTCCAACGAGACCAGCGTGCAGACGAGCGAGGGCGTCGGCTACGACGTCTCGACCCCGAACAACGAGCAGGTCGCCACGCTCGATCTCGGCGCAGGCACGTTCGTCTTCGGCTCCACCTCGGGTCCTATCACCTACACCGACGACATCATCGTCGGCGCCGCCGTCAGCGCGCCCTATCATGGCCGCTGGCAATGGGATCGCCAAACCGGCGCGTTTTTCGCCGCAGGCGCAGCGCTCGAAGGCGATCAATCCATCATCATGACGATCAGCGGCACATGCCGCACGCCCAGCGGCGGCACGCGCTTCTGAAGGAGGAGCCGAAGAACATGAGAGCACTCCTAACGGCGCTCGCGATCTTCTCGGCGGGCGCGCTGACGCCTGCCGCGGCGCAAACGACCACGCTTAGCTGTCGGTTCGACGATCTCTATCAAGCCATGATGACGAACGGCGCGGTGCAGTACGAAACAGCGCCCGACTCGGGCGACGTCATGACGGCGAGCTTCGATTTCGGCGCCGACGCCTTCGATTTCGCGGGCACGGCGGGCCAATTCGCGGAAACGCCCGAACGCATTGTCGGCCTCGCCGAAGACGAGGACCTGAGCCGCGGCATTGTCGAAATCGACCGGCGCAGCGGGCGCGTGCGGGTCACGGCGATGGTGACCTACGAGGGACAAACCCGTTACGCCGTCGCCACCGGCCAATGCCAGACAGCCGACGGCGGCACGTCGTTTTAAGTAGCTAACCGGCGCGCAAGTCCGCCGCGCACGCGTCGAGCGCGGCATTGATGAAACCCGGCTCGGGGCCGTCGAAGAAGCTCTTGGCGATCTCGACATACTCGTCGATGACGACTGCCGTCGGGATATCGCGCCGTTGCTCCAACTCCGCCGCGCCCGCGCGCAGGATGGCGCGCGCGACCGCGTCGATGCGCTCGAGCCGCCAGCCCTTGCTCAGGTGGCGCGCGATGGCGCGATCGAGCGTTGCTTGGCGCTCGACCGCCGCCTCCACGATCGTCCGGAAGAGGTCGATGTCGCCCTCCTCCTCCGTGTAGGACGCCTCGCTCACGCGCGGGAGTTTGCCGTCGGAGAAATCCGAGATGACGTCGGCCGTCGTCGCGCCCGACATTTCCATCTGATAGAGCGCCTGCACCGCGCCGAAGCGGGCCACACGCCGTGCAGCGATGTCGGCGGTGTTCATCGCGGCGCTTTCGTGAAGCGGCGCTTCAGCGCAATCATCGCCAGCGCGGCGCGCGTGGCCTCGCCACCTTTGTCGCCGCGCGCGGGATCGGCGCGCGCTTCCGCTTGATCCAGCGTCTCTACGGTCAGGATGCCATAGCCGATTGGCAGCCCCTCGAAGGTCGACAGCGTCATCAGCCCGCGCGCGCTCTCGCCGCAAACATAGTCGAAGTGGCTGGTCTCGCCGCGCACGACGCAGCCCAAGGCGATGTAGCCGTCATAGGCGTTCGATCTCGCCGCAAAAGCGATCGCCGCGGGAATCTCGAACGCGCCCGGCACGAACACCCGGTCGAGCGTCGCGCCCGCCTCCTCCGCCACCGCTTCCGCGCCGCGCTGCATCATGTCGGCGACGCCGCGGTAATAGGGCGAGATCACCATCAGCAAGCGGGCGCCGGGCACCTTGGCGACGGCGAATTTCTCGGCGGCGTCCTTCACGGTTTGAACCCGCGCCAGCCATCGATGGAGAGCCCATACCCCTCCAGGCCCACCAATTTCTGCGGCGTGTTGCCCAGCACGATCATGCGCCCGACGCCCAGTTCGCGCAGGATCTGCGAGCCAAGGCCGATGACGCGCAGCTCCGCATCCGCCTCCGGTTCGGCGGGCTCGCCCTTCAGGCGGCGCGAGATTGCGTCCGGCAGCAGATCGCGCAATAGCACGAGCACGCCTGCACCCTCGGCGTCGATCTCGGCCAGCGCCTTGTCGATCAAGCCTGCGCGTGCGCCGTAGCCGCCCATCACGTCGGCGGCGAAGTCGATGCGATGCACGCGCACCAATGCCGGCTTGTCGGCGCGGATGTCGCCCTTCACCAGCGCCGCGTGCTCCACCCCGTCGAGCCGGTTGCGGAAAACCACGAGGCGAAAATCCTTGCCGACGCGGGTCTCGAACGCGCTTTCGTGCAACTTGTCGATGAAGCGATCGTTGGCCCGGCGATAGGCGATCAAGTCCTCGATCGCGCCAATTTTCAGGTTGTGAAACTGCGCGAACGACACGAGCTCCGGCAGGCGCGCCATCGAGCCGTCGTCATTCATGATCTCGCAGATCACGGCTGACGGGTTGAGCCCCGCTTGGCGTGAAATGTCGACGCTCGCTTCGGTGTGCCCCGCCCGCACCAGAACGCCGCCGTCGCGCGCCATCAGCGGAAACACGTGCCCCGGCGAGACGATGTCGTCGGCGCCTTTGCTGGCGTCGATCGCCACTGCAATCGTGCGCGCGCGGTCGGCCGCGGAGATCCCGGTCGACACGCCCTCTTTCGCCTCGATCGACACCGTGAACGCGGTGCCCATGCGCGTCTGGTTGCGCCGCGCCATCGGCTCGAGGCCCAGTTCGCGCGACCGCTCCGCCGTCAGCGCAAGGCAGATCAACCCGCGCCCGTAGCGGGCCATGAAGTTCACTTGCGCCGGCGTCGCGAATTGCGCCGGGATCACGAGGTCGCCCTCGTTCTCGCGGTTTTCGGCGTCGACGAGGATGAACATGCGCCCCTCGCGCGCCTCCTCGATGATCTCGGGGATCGGCGAGATCGCGCGCTTCATCTCTTCGACGGGCGAAGGCTTCGCCATCAATCTCTCCGCGCCGCCAGACGCGCCGCGTAGCGCGCCATCATGTCGGCTTCCAGGTTCACCCTATCGCCGGGCTTGAGCTTCGACAAAGTCGTAACCGCCCAGGTGTGGGGAATGATCAGCACGCCAAAGCCCCTGTCGTCGACCTCGTTCACCGTCAGCGAGACGCCGTGCACCGCAATCGCGCCTTTCGGCGCGATCAGATAGGCGATCGACGCGGGCGGGCGAATCCGCAGCCGCCATCCGCCGCCATCCGGCGTCACGGAAAGCACCTCGCCCATGCCGTCGACGTGGCCCTGCACGATGTGGCCGCCCAATTCGTCGCCGGCGCGTAGCGAGCGCTCGAGATTAACCTGCTCGCCCACTTGCAGCCCGCCGAGCGTGGTCAGCGCCAGGCTCTCGGGCGCGACCTCGACGATATGGCGCATGCCCTCGCCGCGGCCCGCGCGTTCGACGACGGTGAGGCAGCACCCGTCATGGGCGATGCTGGCGCCAATCTCCACGCTGGCGGGATCGTAGGCGCTGTCGATCGTCAGGCGCACGAGCCCGTCGCCGCGCTCGACGGCGCTCACCTCGCCCAAGGCGGTGACGATCCCAGTGAACATGCGTGCGACCGGCTTTCTCAGGCTCGCTCGTAGCTTTCCCAGAGATCGGGGCCAAGCTCACGCAGCGCAACCCGCCGCCAGGCAGGGGCCTCCGACAGCCGCGCCACCGCCAGCGCGGCGATTGCCGGCCGGGCCTCCTCGCCCAGCAGCAACGGCGCGCGGAACCACTCGATCCGGTCCACGGCGCCGGCGCGGATCAGGCTCGCCGCCAGCATCCCGCCGCCTTCCACCAGCAAACGCTCGACGCCGTCGCTGGCGAGAAGCGCCAGCGCGGAGGCGACATCGACCCCGCCCACGCCCGCGGACGCCAGCAACACCCGCGCGCCCGCGGCCTGCAGCGCGGCGCGGCGTGCAGGATCGGCGCCTTCGGCGCCGACGATCAGCACGGGCGCCTGGGCCAAGGTCGCAAACAAGCGCCCCTGCGGCGACAGCGCCAGATTGGTATCCACCACGACCCGCTTGGGCTGGCGGCGCGGGGCCGGCTCCGTTCGCGCCAACAGCTCGGGATCGTCCGCGCGCGCCGTGCCTGCGCCGACCATGACGGCGTGCGCCTGCGCGCGCATACGCATGACTTCGGCGCGCGCGTCCGGCCCGCTGATCCAGCGGCTCTCGCCGGAGGCCGTGGCGATGCGCCCATCCAGCGACGTGGCGAGCTTCAGCGTGACATGCGGACGCGACATGAGAACCCGGGACGGACGGCCTAGTCCTTTTTGCTCTGCTTGGCGCTGTCGCCGGCCTCTTCGATGAAATCGGCGAAATCGCTGGCCTCGCGGAAGTCGCGATAGACCGAAGCGTAGCGCACATAGGCAACCGGATCGAGGTTGGCCAACGCCTCCATCACCATCTCGCCGATAGTCTCCGACGTCACTTCGCTTTCGCCCGAACTCTCGAGCTTGCGCACGATGCCGGAGATCATCTGCTCGATCTGGTCCTGTTCGATCGGGCGTTTGCGCAGCGCGATGGTCAGCGAGCGCGCCAGCTTGTCACGGTCGAACGGCACGCGCCGGCCCGATCGCTTCACCACCACGAGGTCGCGCAATTGCACGCGCTCGAAGGTGGTGAAGCGCGAGCCGCACTTGTCGCATTGGCGCCGGCGGCGGATCGCTGCGCCGTCCTCCGCCGGACGGCTATCCTTCACCTGGGTGTCTTCATTCTGACAAAACGGGCAGCGCATTCGGCGAACTCCCGGCGGAGCGCCGAATCAGCGCTGCGCCGTTTCAAGAATAGATGGGAAACCGCGCGGTAAGCTGCTCGACTTTCGCAGCCACGGCGGCCTCGACGCCGGAATTGTCGCCGTCGTCCCCCTGCAATCCGTCCAGCACTTCGCAGATGAGGTCCGCCACCTGACGGAATTCCGCCGGGCCGAAGCCGCGCGTAGTACAGGCCGGCGATCCGAGCCGCACGCCGGACGTTATCATCGGTTTTTCGGGATCGAACGGAATGCCGTTCTTGTTGCAGGTGATGAGCGCGCGTTCGAGGCTGCGCTCGGCGATCTTGCCGGTGGTGCGCTTGGGACGCAGGTCCACCAGCATAACGTGGCTGTCGGTGCCGCCGGAGACGACGGCCAAGCCGTTCTCGATCAGCCGCGCGGCGAGCGCGCGCGCGTTCTCCAGCGTGCGCTGCGCGTAGACTTTGAACTCGGGCTGCAAAGCTTCGGCGAACGACACCGCCTTGGCGGCGATCACATGCATCAGCGGCCCGCCCTGGAGGCCCGGAAACACCGCCGAGTTGATGCGTTTGCCGATCTCTTCATCGTTGGAGAGGATCATGCCCCCGCGCGGACCGCGCAGCGTCTTGTGCGTCGTCGTCGTCACCACATGGGCGTGCGGGAGGGGAGACGGATACACGCCGCCCGCGATCAGCCCGGCGTAGTGGGCCATGTCCACCATCAGGATGGCGCCAATTTCATCGGCGATTTCGCGGAAGCGCTTGAAGTCGATATGACGCGAATAGGCGCTGGCCCCTGCAAGGATCAGCTTCGGCTTTTCGCGATGGGCGATTTCGCGCACCTGATCCATGTCGATCAATTGGTCGTCCGGGCGCACGCCGTAGGCCACCGGTTGAAACCACTTGCCGGAGATGTTGACCGGCGAGCCGTGCGTGAGGTGGCCGCCACAGGCGAGGTCCATGCCGAGAAACTTGTCGCCCGGCTGCAAGAGCGCAAAGAAGACGGCCTGGTTGGCGTTGGCCCCTGAGTGCGGCTGCACATTGGCGAACGTGCAGTCGAACAGGCGCGTTGCGCGCTCGATGGCGAGGCGCTCGACCTCGTCGACGAACTCGCAGCCGCCATAATAGCGCCGGCCCGGATAGCCTTCGGCGTACTTGTTGGTGAGCACCGAGCCCTGCGCCTCGAGCACCGCGCGTGAGACGATATTCTCGGACGCGATCAATTCGATCTGGCGCTGTTGGCGGGTCAGTTCCGCGCTGACAGCGGCGCTGATGTCGGGATCGGCGCGATCCAGCGGCGCTTCGAAAAACCGGTCCCGTTCGGCGGCGCGTCCTGCGGCCTGAGTCATGCGTCATTCACCTGCAACTTGAGGTCCTGGATTCGGACCCGACCATAATTCTCCAAGGCCGTCTAAGCAAAGCCGCCGGGCGCGACTTGGCTTTGCCGCCGCTCGACTTACGCCCGCCAAGCAAAAGCGGGTAGGCCGATAGAAATACTTGCCAATGCTGGCGCCTGGCGGCATACCCGGCAGCGAGGGCATTGTATTGGCTAGGAAATCAGCTTGGCTATACAGGATGAAGACGATCTGAGCGGCGGCCAGGACGCCGCGCTGCGGATGACGACCGACATCGTCTCCTCGTTCGTCGCCAACAACAAAATCTCCTCCGACGAGATCGCGGACTTGATCCGCTCGGTGCATCGCACGCTCGCGGGCTTGAGCAACGGCGCCGCCGAGCGCGCGGCTGAGCGGCCGAAGCCTGCCGTTCCGGTCAACAAGTCGGTGCACACCGACTACATTGTCTGCCTGGAAGACGGGAAAAAGCTGAAGATGCTCAAGCGCTACCTGCGCTCGACCTACGGCATGTCGCCCGACGATTATCGCAAACGCTGGGGCCTGCCGCCAGACTATCCGATGGTGGCGCCGGCCTACGCCGCGCGGCGCTCCGAGTTCGCCAAGCGCATCGGCCTCGGACGCGGCGTCCGGCGCAAGGATTAGACGAGTTTTCCGGGACGCTCCGGCGGCGCGCCGCCGTCATCGCTGGCAAGCGCACGCTCCAGCTTCTTCAGCGCCAGCGCGCGCACATCCGCCAGCGCGGCGCCCGCGGGCGCCTGCACCACCACCTCGACGCCGCTCTCGACATGCACCGCGGCCACCCGCTGCACGTCGCCGATGCGCGTGATCTCGAAAATGACGTCGCCCAGATCGTCCGTGCTCACGCCGGCGGCGCGTGCACGGGGCACTTGGCCCAGACAGTCACGAACGCGTCGATCAGCTTGTCCATCAGCGCGTCGTCGTGAAACGGGCTCGGCGTGATGCGCAAACGCTCTGTGCCGCGCGGCACCGTCGGATAGTTGATCGGCTGCACGTAAATGCCGTGATCGAACAGCAGAATGTCCGAAATCTTCTTGCAGCGCGCCGCATCGCCGACCAGCACCGGCACGATGTGGGTGGTGGACTCCGCCATCACCGGAATGCCCGCGTCGCGCAGCAGCGCCTTCAGCCGTTCGGCGCGTTCCTGCAAGCGGTCGCGCAAATGCGGGCACTCGCGCACGATGCGCACGCTCTCCAGCGCCGCCGCCGCAACGGACGGCGCCAGCGAGGTGGTGAAGATAAAGCCCGAAGCCGTGGAGCGGATCGCATCGATCGCGGAGGCGGGGCCGGTAACGTACCCGCCCATCGTGCCGAACGCTTTCGCCAGCGTGCCTTCGATGAAGTCGACGCGGTGCATCACGCCGTCGCGCTCGGCGACGCCGCCGCCGGTCGGTCCGTAAAGACCGACGCCGTGCACCTCATCGAGGTAGGTCATCGCGCCATAGGCTTGGGCGAGATCGCAGATCTGCTCGATCGGTGCAGTGTCGCCGTCCATCGAGTAGACGCTCTCGAAAGCGATCAGCTTCGGCGCATGCGCCGGCGCCTCGTTCAGTAGCGCTTCGAGGTGCTGGACGTCGTTGTGGCGGAAGATGCGCCGCTCGCATTTGGCGCGCTTGATGCCTTCGATCATCGAGGCGTGGTTCTGCGCGTCGGAGAAAATCCAGAGATCGGGGAAAAGCTTCGCCAACGTCGAGAGCGTGGCGTCGTTCGAGACATAGCCCGACGTGAACAGCAGCGCCGCCTCTTTGCCGTGCAGGCTCGCGAGTTCGCGCTCGAGATCGACGTGATACGAGGTCGTCCCGGAAATGTTGCGCGTGCCCCCCGCGCCCGCCCCGACCTTGTCCAGGGCCGCGTGCGCGGCGTCGATCACTTCGGGGCTTTGGCCCTGGCCCAGATAATCGTTGGAGCACCACACCACGATGTCGCGCGTGCCGCCGTCCTCCATGCGCAGCGTCGCGTGTGGAAAGCGGCCGCGCTCGCGCATGATGTCGGCGAAGACGCGATAGCGCCCCTCGTCTCGTATGGACGCGACGGCCGCTTCAAATACCTGGCGATCTTGCTCTCTCATGGGCGGGCCTAGTGTATAGGGGCGCCAACGGCGCCGTGGAACTGAGACGCGTGCGCGCAAGCAGAAAGAAGTTGCGAACGACTCGCATGAGCTATTCCGCCCGCTATCCCGCCGCGCGTCCGCGCCGGCTTCGTCAGACCGATTGGGTGCGCCGTCTGGTGCGCGAGCATCGTTTGAGCGCCGACGATCTGATCTGGGCCATTGTCGTGCATGACGGCGACGCGGCGGAGATTCCGGTCGCGGCGATGCCGGGCGTTGCGCGGCTGTCCGTGAAGGCGGCGGCCAGCGCTGCGAAGCGCGCCGCGACGCTGGGCATTCCCGCCATCGCCGTTTTTCCGCACATCGACGCCGCCAAGAAAGACGCGCGCGGCAGCGAGGCGCTCAACGCCAACGGCCTCGTCTGCACCACAGTGCGCGCCATGAAGGACGCCGCGCCCGATGTGGGCGTCATGGTCGACGTGGCGCTCGATCCGTTCACCGACCATGGACACGACGGCCTCTTGCGCGACGGGCGCATCCTCAATGACGAAACGATAGAGGTGCTCGCCGAGCAGGCCTTGATCCAGGTCAAGGCCGGCGCCGACATCGTTGCGCCCTCCGACATGATGGACGGACGCGTCGGCGCGATCCGCGCCGCGCTCGATGCGAACGATTATCAAGACACGCTGATCATGTCGTACGCCGCGAAATATGCGTCGGCGTTCTACGGCCCCTACCGCGAAGCGATCGGCTCGGCCAAGGCGCTCAAGGGCGACAAGCGCACCTACCAGATGGACTACGCCAACACCGACGAGGCCCTGCGCGAAGTGGCGATGGATGTCGAAGAGGGCGCCGACATGCTGCTGGTCAAGCCCGGCCTCGCCTATCTCGACATCGTCGCGCGCGTGAAAGCGACGTTCGCTCTGCCGACCTTCGCGTTCCAGGTGTCGGGCGAGTACGCCATGATCAAGGCGGCCAGCGCCAATGGCTGGATCGACGAAGACGGCATCGTGCTGGAAACGCTCACCGCGTTCAAACGCGCGGGCGCGGACGGGATTGTCACCTATTTCGCGCCAAAGGCGGCTGAGCTGTTGGGCGGCTGAACTAAGCTGCGCGCTGCATCGCCGCCTTCGCGACGGCTTCGCGCACGCCTTCGGCGATGGCGTCGCGCTCGTGCGTGCGTTCGACCGGCAGCGCCGCCAGACGCACCACGCCCGCCGCACACGCATCCACCGCTGCGCGCGCGGCGTCCGGTTGCAGGCTCTTGGCCGAAGAAATCTGCAGCGCGAAGACGGCGCAGGCGCGCATCAATGGCCCGTCGCCGGCGTTGACGGCGTACGCCTGCACCTGCCGCAACGCAGCTTCGCACGCTTGCACGCTCTGCACGTCCGGCGCAAAGCGCGCCGCGGCGACCGCGAGCGCATCCGCCGCCGCCCGCAGCGTGCCGGACGGCGCCGATGGGGAGAGGCTGTCGTCGGCCTTGCGCCGCTTTTTCGGCGCGCCGGCGGTAACGATGCCCGCGCGCCGGCAGGGGCCGACATAGCCCGCCGCATCGATGAAAGGGCGCGGCTGGGTCAGCACCTTGTTGATCGTCGCCGTCAGCACCTTGGCGGAAAGCGGCTTGCCGATGAGCGCGTTGCAGCCGGCGTGACGGCACTCTTCGGCCATGGCGCGCGAGAAAGCGCCCGACGTGATGAATACAGCGGCCTTACGGTTGGCGACTTTGGCGTTGCGGCGGAAGCCGCGCGTCCACGTTGCGCCATCCACTGGCGCCAACTCGAACGCGCAGATCACGATGTTGGCGTTGTAGAGTTCCAGCACTTCGGTCGCCGCCTCAGCGTCCGCGAACGCCTTGATCTTGTCGACGCCGGCGTTCTTCAGCAGATCGACGATGATCTGCCGTTCGAACTTGTTCGGTTCGATCAGACACACCGTCCAATCCCGCACGTTCATGGCGCGCTCCGCCCCCCAGACGAAGCGCGCACACTACGAAATTCCACCTAAGAAATGCTGAAAGCCGTCCGTAACCTAAACTACGGAATGATCGTCCATTAACGACGATCAGCGCTGCGGCTTTTCCAGACGCGCGATCAGGCTCGACGTGTCCCAACGTTTGCCGCCGAGCGCTTGCACATCGGCATAATAGCTGTCGACCAGCCGGGTGAGGTCGAGCTTGGCGCCGTTCTTCGCCGCTTCGTCGAGCACCAGGCCCAGATCCTTCCGCATCCAGTCGACGGCGAAACCGAAATCGAAGCGGCCCTCAGTCATCGTCTTCCAGCGGTTCTCCATCTGCCAGCTCTGCGCGGCGCCCTTGGAAATCGCGGCGATCACCCGCTCGACGTCGAGGTTGGCGCGCTTGGCGAAATGCAGCCCCTCCGCCAGCCCCTGCAGCACGCCGGCGATGCAGATTTGGTTCACCATCTTGGCCAGTTGCCCCGAGCCCGCGGGGCCGATCAGAGTCATGTTCGTCGCATACGCCGCCATGATCGGCTGCGCTTCTGCGAACACGTTGGGCTCGCCGCCCGCCATCACCGTCAGCTTGCCGGCCTCCGCGCCCGCTTGGCCGCCCGACACCGGCGCGTCGAGAAAGCCCAGGCCCGCCGCTTCAGCGCGTTCGGCCAGTTCCCGCGCGATGGCGGCGGAAGCGGTGGTGTGATCGACGAAGATCGCACCCTTGCGCATGCGCGGCGCGGCGGCCTCGAACACTTCGCGCAGGTCGCGATCGTTGCCGACGCAGGAGAAGACGATGTCGGCGCCGTCGGCCGCGTTGGCGACCGAGCTGTAGGTGCGGCCCTTGTGTTTCTGCGCCCAGTCGCGCGCTTTCTCTTCGGTGCGGTTGTAGACGGCCACGTCGTGACCGGCGCGCGCGAGGTGGCCGGCCATCGGCGCGCCCATAACGCCTAACCCGATAAACGCAGTCTTGGCCATGCGGTCAGCTCCCAATGTCTGGCGTGCGCCCGTAGCGGCCGCGAAAGAATGTCAGCGCGGCGCCGGGCTCAACGCGAAGGTCTGTGACTTCGCCGACAATAATCAGGTGATCGCCGGCGACATAGCGAACATGGGTCCGGCAGGCGAAGTGCGCCACCCCGAGCTTCAGCACCGGCGCGCCGGAGAATTGCGACATCTCGTCCGCCGCCACCGTCTCCGTCTCGGCGCGGGCAAAGCGGTGCGCGACGGCCTCTTCGGCGGCGCCCAGCACGGTGACGCCCCAGGTTTCCGCCTCGGCGAACACATCGTAGCGCGCCGATTGGTCGCCCAGGCACCAGAGCAAGAGCCGCGGCCGTAGGGACACGGATGTCAGCGAGTTCACGGTAATGCCGGACACGCTCCCGCCGGCGCGCGCGGCGGTCACCACCGTCACGCCTGTCGCGAAAGCGCTCATGGCGCGACGAAATGCCAAGTCCGGATCGGAATCCACAGGTTCTCCTAGCTCAACGCGATCTTAACGCTGTTCGGCGAAGGTCGCGCCCTCTCCGCCAGAACGGACGGACCATGGCCGCTGCGACCAATCAACGCCCCATCGTAATCAAGAAGGTGAAGAAGGTCGTCGGCGGCGGCCACCACGGCGGCGCCTGGAAGGTCGCCTACGCCGACTTCGTCACCGCCATGATGGCTTTCTTCCTGCTGATGTGGCTCATCAACACGACGAGCCCGGAGCAACGCCGCGGCATCGCCGAATTCTTCGCCCCCGCCAGCGTCAGCCGCGTGTCGTCCGGCGCGGGCGGTCTGCTGGAGGGCACGAGCTTTGCCGAAGAAGGCGTGCGCCACGGCCACTCCGCGCCGGTGGCGGCCTCCTCGGAGCCGCAATTCACCTCGAACGCCGCCGACGACAGCGCCTCGGACGCGCAGACCCAAGGCGGCGAACAGGCGCCCAACGAAGACGCGCTCGCCCGCGCCCGCACGCTGCGCGAGAACGCCGAGTTCAGCCGCGCCGAGATCGCCATCCGCCAGGCGATGCAGGACATGCCCGACGTCGCCGAGCTCTCGCGCAACGTCATCATGGAGCAGACGCCAGAAGGCCTGCGCATCCAGATCGTCGATCAGGAAGGCCGCTCGATGTTCAATTCGGGCGACGCACAGCCGAACGAGCGCGCGCGCCGTCTGCTGGTGGCGATCTCCAACGTGATCGAACAGCTGCCGAACCGGATCACCATCTCCGGTCACACCGACGGCTCGCCGCCGGGCGGGCGCTACAACTCCAACTTCGAACTCTCCGCCGCGCGCGCCAACGAAGCGCGCCGCATCCTGGCCGCGCAAGGCATCGGCGGCGACCGCATTTACCAGGTCGCCGGCCGCGCCGACAGCGAGCCGCTGTTTGCCGACGATCCCACGCTACCCGGCAACCGCCGCATCGCCATTACGCTCCTGCGCGAAGCGCCGCCGCTGCCGGCCGAGCACGGGCTATAAGCCGCTTCAGCGCGACGCCCCCCGGATCGCGCTGGGATCGGGCGCCAGCGCCGGTTAACTCGTCCACTGCGCGCCAGAGCTTGCCAACCTTACAGAAGGGTTAGAATGGCGCCGTGGCCCACTCCCGCCCCGGCAACGGCGCCAACGCCGCCTTCCGCCTGTTCGCCATGCGCGCGGCGATCCTGGCCTGCGCGGCGGTGCTGGTGTTCTGGACGGCCTATGTCCTCGACGCCTTCATCTCGGATCGCCTGGCGGGCACGCATACAAATCCGCTGGCCCGCTATTTCGGCCTCGACCCCGGCAGCCTGACCGACACCATCGCCTCGCTCGCGGGCGTCAACGCGGCCATCTTCGGCATCGTCATCACTGTGTGCAGCATCATCGTGCAGCTGACCGCCGATCGCTACACGGGCGTGGCGCGCATGTTCTTCCGCGATCGCGTCAACGTTCTCCTGGCGGCCTATTACGTCGTCGCCTGCGTCGTGAGCGTGTGGCTCTCGGCCTCGCTCAAGGCCGACTACGTGCCGACGGTGACGCTGGTGATGGCGCTGTCGATGACGACGGGCGGCATCGTGCTCATGGTGCCCTACTTCGCCTACGTGTTCTGGTTCCTCGATCCGCAGAACCTGATCCGCCGCATCCGCCGCGAGGCGCTCAATCACGCTACCCACGGCGCCAGCGCCGATAACCCGCTCGCCTGCGCTGCGGCGCAAGCGCAGACCATCTCGGCGATGGAAGAGCTCACCGACATCACCAGCAACTCCATCTCCGGCAAGGACAAGATCATCGCCAGCGCCGCCGTCGATGCGTTGCGCGATCTCGCCATCCAGTACCTAGCTGTGAAGTCGCGCGCCCATCCCGTGTGGTTCGAGATCGGCGGCGAAATCCGCTTGAACCCCGACTTCGTGTCAATGGACCCGGAATCGCTGCTCGACCTGCAAACCCGCCACACCTGGGTCGAGTGGAAGGTGCTGCGCCAGTACCTCAGCATTTACAACGAAGCGCTGGGGCCGATGCGCGACATCAATTACCTGGTCGCGATCGACACCCGCTACATCGGCGAAGCCGCCGCGCGCGCCGGCGACCAGGAATTGCTCCACCTCGTCTTGAACTTCCTGAACTCGTTCATCCGCGCCACGCTCAACGCCCGCGACGTGCGCACCGCCTACAACGTGCTCAACCAGTACCGGAAACTCGCCGAAACCATGCTGCACGCCGGCGAGCACCGGGCCGCCATCGATAGCGTGCGGCACATGAAATATTACGGCTTGGTCGCCTTCGAGATGGATCTGAGCTTCGTCACCGAGACCGTCGCCCACGACTTCGCCGTGCTCGCCCAGATGGCCAACCAGCTCAGCTCTCCGGCCGAAGCCGAGATCGTGCGTGAATTTCTCGAACTGGACCGCCCGCCGTTCGTGCGCGGCCAGGATCGTGCGCTGATGGGCGTGCGCAAGGCGCAGGTAAAGCTGGCCGCGCACTACCTGATGACCGGACAGGACGAACGCGCCCGCGCCATCGCTGATGACATGCGCGACGAACCCCTTGAGCGGCTGCAGCTGATCCGCCGCCAGCTCGACAGCGTCGCCAGCAAGGATTTCTGGGAAATCACCGACCGCGGCCGCAATTTCGAGTACATGCCGCCCGAACAGCGCGCCCACCTCGCCACGTTCTTCGCCTGGCTCAACGTCGACGCCAGCGCCGTCTCCTAGAAGGCGTCACTCATTCGGCAGTTGCGCCAACAGCGCGCGCGCCGAAGCAGCGTTCTGCGCATCGCCGCGTTGCTCATACTGCGCCAGCGCGCCTTGCGCCGCCGCCCGAGCGTCCCGCGCGCGCCCCAGCGCGCGATAGACGATCGCAAGCTGATAACTTGCGCTCGCCCAAAGCACCGGCTCTGCCTCCCGCGTCCACACGCTCATCGCCGCCTCGTACGCTGCCGCCGCGCGTTCGAGCGCGCCGCGCGCGCCGCGTTCGCCCTGCAGCCTCAGGGCATAGCCGAGCTTGGCCTGCACGGACGCCCAACCCTGCGGCATTGCTTGCCGGGTCCAAACGCCCAACATCGCTTCGTACGTCGCCGCTTCGCGCTCGAGCGCGCCGGCCACGCCACGCTCGTCCATGTGCCGCAACGTGATCGCCAGATCCTGCAGGGTGAACGACCACTCGTTCGGGTTGGTCTCACGCGTGAACACGGTCAGCGCCGCGTCGTACCCCGCCAACGCACGCTCCAGCCCGTGCGGTTCCCCGGCGACGCCCAGCGCATCCCAAACCCGCGCCAAATCGCGCTGCGTCCGCGCCCACAGCGCGGCGTCCGCCGCGCGCGTCCGCACCGCCAGCGCCGCTTCGAACGCCGCAACAGCTCGCGACAGCGCCGCGCGATCGCCACTCATGCCGAGCCGCCAGAGCGCGTCGCCAAGCTCCGCCTGCCGCGTCGCCCAGCGCGCTGGATCGCCGGTGCGCGAGACGCTCGCAAGCGCGGCCTCCGCTGCGGCCACACTCGCCCGCAAGGCTTCTGCGCCGCTTGAACCCAGATAGCGGCGCACGATGGCGAGGTTGGCCTGCGCAGTGGCGTGTCCGCTGGGGAACGACTCCGCCGTCCAAACGGTCAGCACCGCCTCATAGGCCCCCTCGGCCTGCCGCCACGCGCCAGGCATGCCTTCATTGCCCAGCGCGGTAAGGAGATTCGCCCGCGTGACCTGGATGCGCGCCCAGCTATCCCGATCGCGTTCCGGCGTGAGTTCGGAGAGCGCCGCGTCGAATGCCGCCAGCGCGCGTTGCCGCGCGCCCGCCGCGCCGCTGCCGGCATAGACAAGCAGCGTGTTGCCCAGCATTTCCTGTGTGTTGACCCACTGCCAGCGGTCTCTTTCACGCGACACCAGCGGCAACGCCAAACGCTCGTAAATGTCCGCCGCCTGGCCGAGATAGGCCGGCTCCAGAAACACGTTGCCGCGTTGCGCGGTGGCGTAGCCTTGCTGCCGGCGATATTCCCAGCGCGTCAGCGTGGCGCTTTGTGGCGCGGTGTCGGCGGCGCGCGCGTAGAGCTGCGCCGCGCCGAGGTAGTCCGCCTGCAAGGCCGCCACTTGCGCGCGGGTGGCCATGGTTTCCCCCGCGCGGAGACGGCGGCGTTCGACTTCGGCGTCGGCGCGCTGGATGGCCGCCAACTCGCCTTCCGCGGCTTGCGCCAACAAACGGTCCGCGTCGCCAAGCCGCCCTTCATTGAGCGCCGTCCGCGCCTGCGCGAAGAGCGCGGCGCCGCTTTCGCCGTCGCCGGACAAAGCGTCCAAGCGCGTTTGCAAGTCGGCGATCTGCGCTGCTTGGCTCGCCAAGGTGTCGATGACTCGCGCCCGCAACGCGGCCGCATTGAAGCGGCCGGATCGCGCGTAGTTGTCGCTCGCCGCCGCGGCCGCCGCCGCCAACGCCGCTTCCGAGACCTGGGCCCGCTGCGCCTGGCGGCGCACTTCGGCGCGAATGGCGTCCCACTCCGCTTGGGTCACGCCCGCGGAGCGCAAGCTGGGCGGCAAGGGCTGGGCGCGCGCTGGCGGCGCGCACACCCCGAGCGACAGCACCGCCGCAAGGATCAGAAGCCGCATGAGCGCCCCACGCCACAGAGCTAACCATCGCGCGCATTGGGGGACAATGGCGGCGTGCATCTGAGCGCCCCCAACCAAGATGCGCTTAGACGCGGCGCACGGCAGGCGACGGTGTTCCTCTCGAAGCACAGGAAGCGCGCGGCGGACGGGAACGTCCGCGCTCCTTATCCACGGGCGCCTGGGACGTAGAGCGTTGAAACAAGAGATTCTCGGAGCTTCGAAGGCCCAATCAATCCAACCCGGTTCGCTGCGCCCGTACCATCGCGGGCCATGAAGACATCGCCCCGACCTCCCGCCA
>JBFXCP010000005.1:124580-183201 GCA_050182055.1 Hyphomonadaceae bacterium | reverse complement strand
CTGGCGCTGGTCGCCGCGCGTCACCGTTGCGCCGCGCGGCTGTGGCGCGTGGGTATTGTCGCGAGGCTCGCAAGACGAGGCGCCCCCCCCCCCCGTGGGGGGGTGGGGCTGGGGTGGGGGGGCGTGCAGGATATGGCGCGTGCGGCGATGACGCGCTTTATCCTGCGCGCCCCCCACCCCGGCCGCTGCGCGGCCGACCCTCCCCGCAAGGGGGAGGGTTGTGTATCGGCGATCTGCATCACGCCGCTTGTCCCGTCGGCGGCGGCGGGATGCGGAGGCCGTCGTCGGAATATTGCTTCAGCTTGTTGCGCAGCGTGCGGATCGAAATGCCAAGAATGTGTGCCGCATGCGTGCGGTTGCCGAGACAATGCGTCAGCGTTTCCAGGATCAAGTCCTGTTCGACCTCGGCGACGGTGCGCCCGACCAGGTTGCGCGCCGCCGCCTGCGCCGCTTCGATGGCGTCGCCGGTCGCATCGCGTTTGCCGACAGGCGCGCCGTCGGGGGCGCGGATCGCTTCGGCGCCGACGTCCTCGCCGTTGGCCAACAGCACGGCGCGGTGCATCGCGTTTTCCAGTTCGCGCACGTTGCCGGGCCAGGCGTGCGCCAGCACCTGCGCCAGGCCGTCGGCAGAGAGCCGGCGGGCGGGGCGGCCGTTGGCGCGCGCGTACTTGTCGATGAAGAAGAGCGAGAGCGCTTTCAGGTCGTCCTTGCGGTCGCGCAGCGGCGGCACCCGCAGGTTCACGACATTGAGCCGGTAGAGCAGGTCCTCGCGGAACTCGCCGGCGCGCACCAGCGCGCCCAGGTCGCGGTTCGAGGTCGCCAGCACGCGGATGTTCACTGGCACCGGCTTGCCGCCGCCGACGCGGTCGATGACGCGTTCCTGCAGCGCGCGCAAGAGCTTCGATTGCAGGCGCAGGTCCATCTCCGAGATTTCGTCCAGCAGCAGCGTGCCGCCGTCGGCTTCCTCGAACTTGCCGATGCGGCGCGCCACCGCGCCGGTGAAGGCGCCTTTCTCGTGGCCGAACAATTCGCTCTCCAGCAATTGCTCGGGGATCGCGGCGCAGTTCACGGCGATGAAGGGCTTGTCCTTGCGCTTGGACTTCTTGTGGACGTAGCGGGCGATGACTTCCTTGCCAGCGCCGCTTTCGCCGGTGATCAGGATCGAGGCGTCGGAGGCGGCGATCTGATCGGCGAGCGCGATGACCTGCTTCATCGCCGCATCTTCGGCGATCATCGGCCGCTCGTCGTCGCACACCGCCGCCAGCACCGCGGCGATCAGTTCGGCGTCGGGCGGCAGCGAGATGTACTCGCGCGCGCCGGCGCGGATTGCGCGTGCGGCCATGGCCGGATCGATGCCGACGCCGGCGGCGACCACCGGCGCGACGATGTGCTCGGCCTCGTTGGCCGCGATCAGCGCGGCGATGTCGAGGCGCGCGTCGACCATCAGGAGATCGGCGCCGCGTCCGGCGCGCAGCGCCGCGGTGGCCTGCTCTATGGTGTCCACGTGCGCGACTTTGGCGCCGTGCTCCATGGCGATCTTCGTGGCGGCGGAGATTTGTCCTCCGAGCGGGCCGACGATCAGTAGACGCATTTCCGTGCTCCTCGCGCAGTCGCGATTCTAGGCGGCGTCGCCGTCCTTGATGATTTCCGTCATGGTCACGCCCAGCCGCTCGTCGACGACGACGACTTCGCCGCGCGCGACGAGACGGTTGTTCACGTAGATGTCGATCGCCTCGCCGACCTTGCGGTCGAGTTCGATCACCGAACCGCGGGCCAGGCGCAGCAACTGGGCGACTTCCATGTGTGCGCGTCCCAGCACCGCCTGGATGTTGACCGGCACGTCGTAGACCGCGGCGAGATCGGCGGCGCTGCGTTCGGTGGTGTCGATGGCGGCGATGTCGTTCGGCGTCGGCGCGAACTCGTCGAGTTTCATGTCGGTGCTCATGGGGACCTCGCAGGGTGATCGGGCGCGGCAAGCGCGGCTTCGAGCAGGGCGTCGATGCGGGCGGCGGCCTCGTCGGGCTTCATGGTGACGACGCCGTCAGACCAGTCGATGACGACTTCGCCGGCCTTCAAGCCAGGTTCGGCGCGGACCAGCACGGCGCCGGCGTAAGCATGCGCGGCGCACATTTCGGCGATGCGCGGACGCAGCGTCTCCGCGCTGTCGGGCGCCAGTTTGACCAGAAGACGCGGTTGATGGCGCAGCGCATCCATCGCCGACTCGATGGCCGCGGCCGCGCGCTCGGTCCCGAACGCATCGAGCGCGGCGCCGGCGATCTTGTGCGCGGCGGCCAAGGCGATGCGCGCGGCTTCTTCCCGCATGGCGCGGCTCTCGGCGTCGAGGCGGGTCAGGATGGCGGACGCAGCGTCGGCGATCGCCTGCAGCGCGGCGGCCGATTGCCGCTCGGCCTGCGCGGCGGCGTCTTGCGCTCCGCGCTTGTAGGCGGCGGCGCGCTCGTTCTCGACCTCCTCGGGCCCGAGCTTGCGCGACGCGTCGCTGATGATCTCGCCATCGGGGGCGAACTCGGTCTCGAAGGCGTATTTGCGGATCTGAGCCATCAGTAGATCAGCTCATCGTCGGTCTTGCCGTCGCTCAGCACGATCTCGCCGCGCGCCGAGAGCTCCTTGGCCTGGGCGACGATGCGCGTCTGCGCGGCGTCGACGTCTTTCAGCCGCACGGGGCCGAGGCCCGCCATATCTTCCTTCAGCAGCTTGGAGCCGCGTTCCGACATATTGGAGAAGAAGAGCTGGCGCAGCGCGTCGGAAGCGCCTTTCAGCGCCAGCGCAAGGTCGCTCTTGTCCACCGAGCGGAGCAGGGTCTGCACGCCGCCGGCGTCGAGCTTGATCAGGTCCTCGAACACGAACATCAGCGCCTTGATGCGGTCGGCGCTGTCGCGGCTCTTGCCCTCCAGCGCATTGACGAACCGCGCCTCGGTCTGGCGGTCGAAATTGTTGAAAATCTCGGCCATCAGCTCGTGGCTGTCGCGGCGCGTGGTGCGCGCGACGTTGGACATGAACTCGGTGCGCAGCGTGGTTTCGACCTTGTCGAGAATTTCGCGCTGCACCGGCTCCATGTTCAGCATGCGCAGCACGCATTCGGCGGCGAAATCCTCCGGCAGCTCGCTCAGCACTTTCGCGGCATGCTCGGGGCGGATTTTGGCGAGGACAACGGCGACCGTCTGCGGATACTCGTTCTTGAGATAGCTCGCGAGCACGGCTTCGTTGACGTTTGCGAGCTTGTCCCAGATGTTGCGTCCGGCAGGCCCGCGGATTTCCTCCATCAGCCCATCGACTTTGTCCTTGGGCAGGAGGCTCGCCAGCATGCGCTGGGTCTGGTCGATCGAGCCCATGATCGAGCCGGCGCCGGAGAGCTTCTGGCCAAACTCGACGACGATCGCTTCGACGACGGTGGAGGGCACCACACCCAGCGCGACCATCGCCTGGGAGATTTCCTTGATCTCTTCCTCGTCGAGCAAGCCAAGCACCTTCTTGGCTTCCTCGCCGAGACTCATGATCACGATCGCGGCCTTCTCCGCGCCGGTGTAGCGCGAGAGGTCCACGTTCGGCGCCGGGGCCGGGGCCGGCGGCTCTGGAGCGGAGGCTTTGGCGACTGCGTTCATGGCGTCACAGCGCGTTGTTCAGCCAGCCGCGGATGATCTGCACCGATTCTTCGGGGTGCTGAGCAACCACTTCGGCCATCCGTTCGGCGGGCGACTGACGCACGCCGCGCCCGATCTGCGCAGCGTCGATGCCGTCGCCGTCGCCGTCGGGTCCAGGGAGGGCGGCGGCCGCGCCCGCCGGGCCGGGCAACGCCGGCACGCCGCGCGCGTTGGGTTCGGCCGCGGCGCCGCCGCGCATCAATCCCCCGATCAGCGGGCGCAACACGAAGAACACGAACGCGAGCGACGCCAGCAACGCGGCGACAATCTCGACGATGCGCATGATGTCGATGCTGCCGAAATCGAACATGCCGGGCGCCGAAGCTTCGGCGCCGCCAGCGGGCGCCGTGCGCGCGAACTGGGTGTTGACGACTTCGACAATGTCGCCGCGCTCCTGATTGAAGCCGACCGCTGAGCGGACCAGCTGCGCCAGGCGCTGCATGTCTTCCTGGCTGCGTGGCGTGTAGGTCGGCTGCGCGTTTTCGCCTTCGCCGGGCGTCGTGACGCCATCGACGGCGACCGCCACGGAGAGGCGGCGAATGCGGCCGCCTTCGCTCACTTCGGTGCGCAGCGTGTTGGAGATTTCGTAGTTGACGGTTTCCTGGCTCGACTCGTCGGTGTCCTGCGCGCCGGCGGCGGAGGCGCCGCCGCCGGCGTCGGGGATGTTGGCGGCCGCGGTCGCGCCTTGCGCGCGCTCCGCGCTGGAGGCGCTCGACTCGGTGGTGGAGGTGGAGCGGACCACGCGCCCTTCCGGATCGAAGGTCTGCCGCGTTTCGCTGACGCGGTTGAAGTCCATCTCGGCGGTGACCTGCACGCGCGCGTTGCCTTGGCCGACGACGCCCTCGACGATGTCGGTCACCGTCTTGCGGATGCGGTCCTCCATCGCCGCCTGGCGCGCGTCGACGCCTTCGCCCACCGCGCCGTCCTCACTTGAAGCCGCCGCGAGCAGGCGGCCGGTTTCGTCGAGGATGGTCACGCGGCTGGTGGTCAGGCCGGGCGTGGCGCTGGCGACGAGGTTGCGGATGGCGCGGACCTGGCCCTGGCTCAATTCATCGCGGCGCAGCTGGAGCACGATCGACGCCGACGGCTGTTCGGTTTCGCGCGCAAACAGCTGCCGCTCCGGCAGTACGAGATGCACCCGCGCGCTGGCGATGCCGTCGAGCGAGGCGATGGTGCGCGCGAGCTCGCCTTCGAGCGCGCGCAGCCGGTTGATGTTCTGCTGGAACTGGGTTTGACCGAGCGCATCGGGCTCGTCGAAGATTTCGTAGCCAATCGAGCCGCGCGAGGGCAGGCCCTCGGCCGAGAGCATCATCCGCGCTTCCGCGACGCGCGAGCGCGGCACGAAGATCGAGGTGCCGTCGCCGCGCAGATCGAACGGGATGTCGGCCTGTTCAAGCCGCTGGGTGATTTGCCCCGCTTCGCGCACCTCGACGTCGGCGAACAACAGCGCGCGCTCCTCGCCGCCGATGCGGAAGACGAGCGTGAAGAGCAGGGCGGCGACCACCGCGGCGATGGCCAGCGCGGCGAACAGCCGTGTCGGGCCGGCTTTCAGGAGGAGATTGGCGAAGCCGTTCACTCAGGGTCCCTGCGCGCGCGGCGAACGCCCAGCACGCGCTGGGCAAATCTCGCCGGTCGGCAGAAATTGCCCGGTAGGGCGTGAAACAATCGTTAAGCATGTTTTTGCCGCCCCGCTGGAGACGCGCAAAAGCCCCCGCCGGGGGGCGGGGGCTTTGTTGGCCTACTGACGCGCCGCTCGCGTGGAGCGGCGCTCCGGCGTTAGACGGCGCGGTAGTGCTGGATGCGCGTCGTGCGCAGACCCGGCAGGCCGTGCTTTTCGATCGACTTGCGCCAGCCGTCGAACTCTTCCTCGGAAAGGCCGTAGCGCGCACACGCTTCTTCGAGCGTGAGCAGACCGCCGCGAACGGCGGCGACGACTTCGGCCTTGCGGCGGATCACCCAGCGGGTGGTGCCGGGCGGCGGCAGGTCTTCCAAAGTGAGGGCGTTCCCATCGGGGCCCATCACCATCCCATCGTGGCGGCGTTGCTTCTGCATGGCGCCTTTCTCCTCGTTCTTGAGGAGCCATCATAGCTCGTAGCGCTAAAGAAACGACTAAGAGCGCAGGCGAAATGACTCGAGACTCGTGTTCCGAATTAGAACACGAGTCTCTTACTCATTCCTTACCCGGTTCTTCTATTCGCCTAGCGCTTGATGCGCAGCAACTCCTCCAACATTTCATCGGCGGTGGTGATGATGCGCGACGACGCAGAGTAGGCGCGCTGCGTGGTGATGAGGTTCGTGAACTCCGCGGCGAGATCGACGTTCGACGCTTCGAGCGCGCCGGAGACGATGCGGCCCGCGCCGCCGGCGTTGGAGGAGTTGATGTTGTAGAGGCCGGATTCCAGCGTGGTGCGGAAGGCGCCGCCGACGTCGGCCTTGAGCCCGTTCGGGTTGAGGAAGGTCGCCAGCGGGATCTGATAGAGCGCGCGGGCGCGCCCGTTGGAGAATTGCGCCGTGAGGAAGCCGTCGCCCTCCAAGACCAGGCCGACCAGATCGCCCGGCGGCACGCCGTCGGCGGTGACGCTGGTGACGCCGTAGGAATTGGCGAACTGGGTCATGCCGGTCTGCAGGTCGAGCGTGATGTTCTGCGTCGCCGCGCCGGTTTGCGCGGCCCAGGGAATGCTGAACGCGCTGGCGATCGATCCCGAGACGCTGGCGACGGTGCCGTCGGTGTTGAAGCTGAGTGTGCCGGACGCGAGCAGGCCGCCCGTCAGCGCGCCGCCGGTGATGTTGGTGTTGGGGCGTGCGTAGGCCTCCACCGCCCAGGTGTTCGGCCCGGTCTTGAGGAAGCCGAACGCAACCGAGCGCGGCGCGCCCAGGCTGTCGTAGACCTCGAGCGAGCTTTCGAAGTGCGGCGTGATGGTGCCGGTGGCGAGATCGCCCGGATCGTAGACGCCTTGCGCGCCGGCGTACTCGGGCTGGCCCGAGGTGAGGTTGGCGTTGATGCCGACGTTCGCGGTGGGTTCGGCGAGGCCGCCGACGCCGGCGATGTTCACCGGCTCGATGGCAGAGAGCGAGGTTGGGGAGGAGACGACGCTGCCGTCGCTGTTGACCGGCCAGCCTTGCAGGAAGAGGCCCTGCGCGTTGACCATGAAGCCCTCGGCGTCGATCGTGAACGAACCGGCGCGTGTGAACAGCACGCTGCCGCCGTTGGAGAGCTGCTGGCTGTTGGTCGAGACGATGAAAAAGCCGTCGCCGGTGATGGCGAGGTCGGTGGTCGAGCGCGATTGTTCGAGCGAGCCTTGCAGCGAAATCTGCTGGCGCGTCAGCGGCAGCACGCCGCCGGCGTTGTAGGTGGTCGCCGAGTTCTGCGCATTGACCAGCGCGCTGAAGTCGACGCCGGAGCGCTTGTAGCCGACGGTGTTCACGTTGGCGATGTTGTCGGAGATGACGGCGAGCGCGCTCGAATTGGCCGTGAGGCCGGAAACGCCCGCGCGCAAGGCGGTATAGATCGACATTGTCCCAGCTCCATCGCCGCGTGCGTCCCACCGAGCGCGGCGTCATTGAGGTTCGTGATGGAGCGCTTCTGCGCATGAGCGCCCGCATTCAGCGGGCGCTTGTTCGATGTCACCCGTTGTCGAGCACCGAGCGGATCTTGCCGATCTCGCGTGTGCCGGACGGCGTGATGACGACGGGCACGTCGCCGGTGAAGTCGACGCCCATGATGGTTTCGCGCACCGAGATCGTCGGCCTGATGCTGGCGCCTTCGGCGTTGGTCGCGGCGATCGAGATGGAATAGACGCCGTCCGGCGCGGTCTCGCCGTTCGTCTTCGTCCCGTCCCAAGTGAAGAGGTGTTCGCCCGCGCCGCTTGGAACCGAGGTGTCTTCGTAGATCGTGCGGCCGCTGGGGTCCTTGACCGTGATCGTGATCGAGGACGCCGCCTCCGGCAGCCGGTAGGCCCAGTTGGCGGCGCCGCCGGCGAGATAGGTTTCGTCGGCCTCGATGATCGCGTCCTTGCCCAGATAGGAGAGGGCGGCGCCGGCCGAGGCGGCCTGGTACTGGCCGACCAGGCCTTCGAGCTGCTCGTTGGTGCGGATCTGCTGTTCGACCTGGCTGTACTGCACCAGCTGCTGCGTGAATTGCGTCGAGTCCATCGGCGCGAGCGGGTCCTGGTTCTGCAGCTGCGCTGTCAGCAGCACCAGGAAGGTGTCGTAATTGTCCGACAGCCGCGTCCGCGAAGTCGTGGCTGCGGATGTTGTGGCGACGTCGGCAACGCCGGCAATTGGCATCTTCAGCTCCTCACGCCATCACGTCCACGCGCACGCCGCGCCAGCGCTCGAGCACTGCTGCGCGCGTGGGCGCTGTGTCTTGCTGCGCCGAGGCGCCGGGAGCGCCGCCGCGCGCTGAATCGCTCGCGGTTTGCGCATCCTGTTCGCTCTGTGCGCCTTGGCGCAGGTCGAACGAAAGCCCGTTGTCGCCGAGTTCGAGCCCTGCGGACTGCAATTGCTGCTCGAGATCGCGCGCGTGGCGCGCCAGTTCCGTCAGCGCCTGCGGGTTGTCGGCGGCGATCACGGCGGTGACGCGATTATCGCGGCTCACTTCCAGGCGCACCTCGATGCGGCCAAGTTCCGGGGGATCGAGGCGCAGTTCGAAGCGCGTGCTCTCGCCGTCGAAACGCCGCACGATTTCGCGCGCGACTTGCGTCGCGGCGGGCGCCGTGCGCGCCGCGCCGTGATCGAGCGCCACGCCTTGGGTTTGCGCGGCGTGCTGTGCGGTCGCGGCGAGCGGTTGAACCGATGTCTGCGGCGCGCTGTCGGCCAGCTGCGCGATCGGCGCGCCGGCGTCCTTCACGGCGCTGGCGATCGGCGCAGTTGTCTTCGCGCCGCCCTTGACGATCGGCGCGCGGACGGCAGGGGAGTCGGCGGCGAACGCCTTGGCCTCGGCGCCGCGCGCCGGTTGCGCGCCTTTGGCGAGCTGCGGCGCCGGCGCTGCGCGCGGATCGGTTGGCGTCGCCGCGGCGGCGATGGCGTTGAGCGCGGCGGGCGTCGCCGTAGTCTGCGCGGCGACGGGCGGCTGTGCTGCGGGCGTTGCGGCAGGCAGAAGCGCCGTCTGCTGCGCGGGCGCAGCCAGCGCGGCAGGCTGCGCTTGCGCGAGTGCGGGCGCCTCTTTGCCGGCGGCGTTTGCTTTGGCGGCGCCTTGCAGCTGTTTCGGCGCTTGTGCGGCGGGCGCGTGCGTCATCGCCGGTGCGGGGTTGGTGGGCGCAGCGTTCGCCAGCGCCGCTTCGGCAGGTGCAGTGAGCGCGGGCGCGGGCGTGGCGATACCGGTGCGCGCCGCATCCGGCGCGCTCTGCGCCTGCGCCACCAACAATTGCACGGCGAGCGGCGCATGCGGCTGCGCCTGCTGCGGCGGCGGGGACGGAAGCGGACCGCCGAGCAGCGCCGCCTCGGGCGGGCTCTGCGCGTCGGTGTCGCCGCTTGCGTGTTCAGGCAGGTGCTCGGACTCCACGGCCGTGGCGGACTCCGGCGCGCGCGCCGCACTGTCCGGCGCCGGCTCCGGCGCATCCTCCGCCGGCGCCTCGATCATGGCGTCGAGATGTTCGCGGAACGCGCGCTCGTCGCCGCGCGCCGGGCGCGCCTCGGCCCGCGCCGGGGGCGCTGCAACGTCGAGAACGGCTGAAGCCGTGAAATCCATGCGTCCCCCGAGCCCGTGCAAGGCGTTGGTGCGGAGGAGCAAGCCTCGGGCCACGCCGGTAACCATAAGAATATTCAGTAAAAACAGCTGGTTGACGCTTGGGCGCGGCGTTGAATTCGCTGCCGGGCGGCAAGTTTGACCCGTGTTCCCCGGCAGCTTCTGCCGGGCGTTAACCCTGGCCTCCAACTTGCGAGGCTCGGCCGCTGAGGCGCCGCGCGGTCCGATAAGGCCGGGCGCGGCGGAGCGGAGAAAAGCGTCTTGTATCAAGCGCTTGAGTCGAATTTCGTGCGCCGGGCCGGCGCTGGGGCCGCCCGGCGAAATTTGCCGGGCGCCGGGCGCCTTATGCCGGGGGCGCGCGCATGACCACGCTCAGCTCGGTTCTGCTGTCCGGCCTGTCGGGCCTGCGCGCGGCGCAGACCAGCATGTCGATCCTCTCCAACAACATCGCCAACGCCAACACGCCCGGCTACGTCCGCACCGAGCTTACGCTCGCGCCGCGCACTGAACTTGGCGCCGGCGGCGGCGTGGTGGTGACGGGCGTGCGCCGCGCCGCCGATCAGTTTCTCGCCACCGCCAGCTACATCGCGCAGGCGGCGCAGGGGTCGGCGGCGGCGCGCGCCGATCTTCTCTCCCGCGCGCAGGGGAGTTTCGGCGACCCCGCCAGCGACACGACGATGTTCGCCACGCTCAACGATTTCTGGGCGGCGCTGACCGAGATCGGCGTCGACCCGGCGTCGGCGCTGCGGCGCGGCGATGCGGTGAGCGCGCTGCAAGCCACGTTCAACGAAGTGCAGCGCGTCGGCCAGTCGTTGCAGGACCTGATCGGCGAGGCCGACCAGCGCATCGCCGATTCCGTCGCCAGCGCGCAAAGCCTGATCGACCGCATTGCCGCGCTCAATCTCGAGATCAATCTCAACCAGCGCTCGGGCGCCGATGCGTCCGGCGCGCAGAACGCTCAATCGGCGCTGATCGACGAGTTGTCGGGACTGATGGACGTGCGCGTGACGCAAGCCGAGGGCGGCGGCGTGCATGTGCGCACCAGCGGCGGCGCGCTGCTGGTCGGCGTCACCGCCGCGCGGCTGAGCTACACGCCGAACTCGTCGCCGAACGCGGCGCACGGCGTCATCACCTTGAACGCCGATGTGGCGGCGACCAACATCGAACCCTTCCTGCTCGGCGGCGAGATCCATGGTCTGCTGCAGGCGCGCGACCGCGATCTGGTCGGGCTGGCCGAGGCGCTGGGCGGCTTTTCCGCAGCGCTCGGCGATGCGCTGAACCAGGTGCATAACCAGAACGCGTCTTCGCCCGCAGTCCGCAGCATGACGGGGCGCAACACCGGCTTGCTGGGGAGCGACGCCATCGGCTTCACCGGCAACGCCACGCTGGCGATCGTCGACGCCAATGGCGCGCTCGCGGAGCGCTTGAGCATCGATTTTGACGCGCGGACGATCACGGCGGAAGCGCCGGCGGGCGTCTTCAACTTCGCCGGCGGCTCGATCGACGACTTCGTCGCAGCACTCGATGCGGCGTTGAATGCGGCGACGCCGGCGGGCAGCGCTTCGTTCGCCGGCGGCCGGCTGTCGATCGACGCCGGCGCGGGCGGCGTCGTCATTCAGCAGGACGCCATCGATCCCTCGAACCGCGGCGGACGCGGCTTCTCGCACTTCTTCGGTCTCAACGATCTTGTCTCGCGCCCGTCGCCGATGTTCTTCGAGAATGGCGTCGACGGCGCGGACCTGCACGGCTTCGCCAGCGGCGGCGCGGTCACTTACCAGGTGCGCGACACGCAGGGGCGGTTCATCGCGCAGCGCACGGTGACGATCGGCGGCGCGCTCGCGGGGCCAACCTCGGATTGGGACGACCTGCTGGCGGCGCTGAACGCCTCCGGCACGGGACTAGGCGAGTACGGCGCGTTTTCGCTCGACGCCAACACCGGCAAGATCAGTTTCGCCGCCAATCCCGCGTTCAAGGTCGAGCTTGTCAGCGATTCGACGCAACGCGGCGACACCGGGATTTCGTTCACGTCGCTGCACGGGCTCTCATCAGCGGCGACGGCAGGGCGGGCGCTCGAAGTCACGGTCAACGCACAGGTGGCCTCCGATCCCAACCGGCTGGCGGTGGGGCGGCCCGATCTCAGCGTCGCGCTCGGCGCGCGCGCCATCGAAGCGGGCGACAATCGCGGCGCGGCGGCGCTGGTTGTGGCCAAGGACACGGTGCGCACGTTCGGCGCCGCCGGCGTGCTGACGGCGCAAGCGACGACGCTGGCGACATACGCCGCGCGCCTGGGCGGCGAAGCCGGACGGCTCGCCGCCGACGCCGCGCGCGCGCAAGCGGGGGCCGAGGCGGTGGCGACCGCCGCGGCCGACCGCCGGGCGCAGATCGAAGGCGTCAGCCTCGACGAGGAATTGATGAAGATGACGACCTACCAGAACGCCTACGCGGCGTCGGCGCGCGTCATCCAGGCTGCACAAGAGATGCTCGATGTGCTGATGGCCATCGGCTACCGATGAATAGGAGAACGCCGTCATGAGCGGCCCGCTTTCGATGCGCTTCTCGACGCAGGCGCAAGTCGACATCCGCCGCATCAGCACGCAGCTGACCGACTTGCAGCGCCAAGTCGCTTCCGGCGCTGCGGCGAACGATCTGCTCGGCTTCGCCGGCGCGTCGAGCCGGCTGCTGAGCGCGCAGAGCTCGAAGGCCAACGCCGAGGCGCGCGCTTCGGTGATCAGCCAGCTGCAAGCGCGGCTTGGCGTCCAGGGCGCGGCGCTGGGTCAGGCCGCGGACGCCGCCGGGCTGCTGGCGCAATCCATCCGCGAAGCCGTTAGCGCCAACGACGGGCGCGGCATCGGCGCCGAACTGGAGATGTCGTTCGCCAGCGTCGTGTCCGCACTCAATGAATCGTGGAACGGCCAGCCGATGTTCGCCGGCGAGCGGCAGGGCTCGGCGCCCATCCGCATCAACACGCTGGACGAACTCCAGACCGTGTCGCCCGACGCTGTCTTCGACGAAGCCGCGCGCCACCAGACGCTCGATCTGGGGACCGGGACGCCGATCGTCATCGCCAAGAAGGCGTCGGAACTGGCGGGCGGCATGTTCGACACGCTGCGCGATCTCGCCAATCTGCTGGACGCCGCGGGCGGGGCGATCGGCCAGCCCATCGACGCCGCTGACAGAACCGCGTTGCTGAACTTCGCCTCGGCGCTCGACGCGGAGGCGGCGAAGTTCACCACCGAAGAGGGCCGCGCCGGCCAGCTGCAATCCCGCTTCGAGGCCGAAAGCACGCGCCTGCAGATCCAGTCCGATCTGCTGACCAAGGAGATCGGCGAGCAGGCCGACGCCGACCTCGCGGCGGTGTCGGTGCAGATGAGCGCGCTCCTGGTGCAGTACGAAGCTGCGGCGAAAACCTTCTCCGAGCTTTCAAAGCTGAACCTGCTTCAGTATCTATGAGCCTTCGCTCCGGGCCTTGACCCCGGAGGGAGGATAGAATGAACGCTGACCCAGATCGCCGGCGCGCCGCCGCTGGCGCGTCCCTCAATTCGCTCGGTTTCGCCAAGCCGCCGGCGCAGACGCGCGTGGTGGCGGCGATGTCCGGCGGCGTGGATTCCTCCGTTGTGGCGGCGATGTTGAAACGCGACGGCTACGACGTCGTGGGCGTCACGCTGCAGCTCTACGATCATGGCGCGGCGGTGAACAAGCCTGGCGCCTGCTGCGCCGGGCAGGACATCCACGATGCGCGCCGCGTCGCGGATGCGGCGGGCTTTCCGCATTACGTGCTCGATTACGAAAGCCGCTTCCGGCACGCGGTGATGGAGGATTTCGCCGACACCTACCTCGCCGGCGCGACGCCGATCCCGTGCGTGCGCTGCAACCAGTCGGTCAAGTTCAAGGACCTGAAGCGCGTCGCCGAGGAGTTGGGCGCCGATTGCCTGGCGACCGGCCATTATGTGCAACGCGTCGAGGGCCCCGACGGACCCGAACTGCACCGCGCCGCCGACGCCAACCGCGATCAAACCTACTTTCTGTTCGCCACCACGCGCGCGCAGCTCGACTATCTGCGTTTTCCGCTCGGCGGCCTCGCCAAGGCGCGCGTGCGCGACCTCGCGGCGGAGCTGGGCCTGCGCGTGGCGGAAAAGCCGGACAGCCAGGACATCTGCTTCGTGCCGCAGGGCAAGTACCAGGCGGTGGTGGAAAAACTGCGCCCCGGCGCGATCGAACCGGGCGAGATCGTGCATGTGGACGGCCGGGTGATGGGCGCCCATGACGGCGTCATCAACTTCACGGTGGGACAGCGGCGCGGGCTCGGGCTCGCGACCGGCGAGCCGTTGTTCGTGGTGAAGCTCGACGCCGCCAACAAGCGCGTCATCGTCGGGCCTCGGGCGGCGCTCGGCGTCGGCCGCATCGCGCTGAAGGACGTGAACTGGATCGGCGAGCCGGTGGCCGAGGAAGACGCGCTCGATGGGCGCGCAATACTCGTGCGCGTGCGCTCCACGCGTCCGCCCGTGCCGGCGCGGCTGGCGATCGGCGCGGGGTGGAGCGTTATCCTCGACGCGCCGGAAGAAGGCGTCGCGCCCGGCCAGGCGGCCGTGTTCTACGAACCGGACACGACGCGCGTGCTAGGCGGCGGCTGGATCGCCGCCACCGAACCGGCCGCGCTCAGTAATTGAGGTTCCAGGTGAAGCGGCCGCCATAGGCGTCGCTGTGCAATTCTTCGAACTGCACCTGCGCGGCGCCGGGGCGGCTGCACATGCCGCGCATCGGATAATTCCACGGACCCGGGCGCAGCACGCAATGATCGAACGAACCGCCCCAATAGCCGTCGCCGACGGTTTCTTCGGCGTAGACGTAGAAGTACGAATTGGCCGTCTCCGCCTGAACCGAGCACTGGTTGGCGCGGATCGTGCGCCAGCCTTCCATCTGCAACTCGGTTTGACCGAGCGGCACATAGCCGATCGCCAGATAGACGTCGGTGTTGGTGCGGTTGCAGACCTCGATCTCGATGTAGTCGGCGCGATTGTACTGGGCGTGCGCCGCCTGCGGCGCAAACGCCAGAAATCCGGCGGCCGCCGCGCACAAAAGCCACTTCATGTGATCGTCCTCCCGAGCCCTCGCAGCGCAAGCCTACCCCCACGAAGCCAGAACGCAATACCGCGCTGCGGACGGGGGTGGGAGGCTGGCGCGCCTCTCGGGGAGGCCGCGCGGGCGGCTGTTGGCGCACGGGACGTCGACGCTTATGGTGCTGCGCGAGCAAGGGAAGTCAGCACCATGAGCCAGGAAGACATCGTCATCGTCGGGATGGCCCGCACGCCGATGGGCGGATTGTTGGGCGAACTGGGCGGCCTCGCCGCGCCGGAGCTTGGCGCCGTCGCCGTGAAGGCGGCGGTGAAGGAAGCGGGCGTGAAGGGCGCCGACACCATCTTCATGGGCAACGTGCTTTCGGCGGGCCAAGGCCAGGCCCCGGCACGGCAAGCCGCGCTGAAAGCTGGGCTCGACAAGGGCACGCAGGCGGTGACGCTGAACAAGATGTGCGGCTCCGGCCTGCAGGCGGTGGCGATGGCGCGGCAGGCCCTGCTTTCCGGCGACAGCGACACGGTGATCGCCGGCGGCATGGAGAGCATGACGCGCGCGCCGTTCCTGATGTCGAAACACCGCACCGGCCAGAAATACGGCCACGACAAGCTGCACGACCATATGGCGCTCGATGGCCTGGAAGACGCCTTCGAGGGCCTCGCCATGGGCGTTTACGCCGATCAGGCCGCAAAGGATTATCAGTTCACGCGCGAAGCGCAGGACGCCTACGCGCTCGAAACCCTGCGCCGCGCGCAAAGCGCGACCGCCGAAGGCCGCTTCAAGCGCGAGATCGCGCCGGTCGAACTCAAGACCGGTACGCTCGATACCGATGAGCTGCCGCGCAAGGCGCGGCCGGACAGGATTCCGTCGCTGAAGCCAGCCTTCACGCCGGACGGCACGGTCACCGCCGCCAATGCATCGGCGATCTCGGACGGGGCGGCGGCGCTGGTGCTGATGCGCCGCGGCGACGCCGAAAAGCAGGGCAAGAAGATCATTGCCCGCATCGTGGCGCAGAGTTCGCATGCGCAGGAGCCGTCGAAGTTCACCTCCGCGCCGGTGCCGGCGATCCAGAAGGCGCTTGCGCGCGCGGGCTGGAAGGTTGGCGAGGTCGATCTCTGGGAGATCAACGAAGCCTTCGCCGTCGTGCCGATGATCGCGATGAAGGAGCTGGGCATCGGCCACGACATCATCAACGTGAACGGCGGCGCCTGCGCGCTGGGCCACCCCATCGGCGCATCCGGCGCGCGCGTTCTGGTGACGCTGCTTGCGGCGATGGAGGCGCAAAACCTCAAGCGCGGCGTCGCATCCTTGTGTATCGGCGGCGGCGAGGGCATCGCGCTCGCGGTTGAGCGGGCGTGAGCGAGCGGCTCACCGCGCACTTCGCCGAGCAGGCTGCGTATTGCTTCATGTTCGGCTCGCCGTTCACCGGCGCCCTGATGCAGAAGATGAGCGAGGATCTCGTCGCCGGCGGGCCGGTGGCGGCGCTGATCGGCGATTGGCCCACCCATCCGCGCGCCGACGCGCTGGCGCTGCGCCTCACCGGCGCGCTGCACTTCGCGGCGCTGAGCGGGCGCGATCCTGCGCTTGCTTCGGTTTATCCGCCGGCGAACGCGGCGCCCTCGATGGAGGCCGTGTGGCCGGTGGCGCGCGCTTTCCTCGCGCGCGAGCAGGCCTGGGTGCGCGACTTCATCCGCTCCGCGCCGCAGACCAACGAGACGCGCCGCTCGATCGCGCTGCTGGCGGCGTTTCTCACCTTCGCCAAGGACTGGCGGGGGCCTATCGACATGCTGGAGCTGGGCGCCAGCGCCGGCCTCAATCTGAACTGGGATCGCTTCGCTTATCGCACCCAGACCTGGTCCTGGGGCGGCGACAGTAACGTGCAGATCGACACCGACTGGAACGGCGCTGCACCGCCGCTCGGGCCGATCGCTGTGCGTCACCGTGCGGCGTGCGATCTCAATCCGCTGGACATCGCCGACCCGCAGGCGCGGCTGCAACTGCGTGCATACATATGGCCGGATCAGCCGGATCGTCTGGCGCGCTTCGATGGCGCCGCGGCGTTGGCGCTGGAAACCGGCGTCCGGGTTGAGCGCGCCGACGCGGCGGCGTGGATCGCGCGCAAGCTTGACGAACGCGCCACCGACGCGGCGACGGTGGTCTATCATTCCGTGTTCCTGCAATACCCACCGGCCGAGACCCGCGCGGCCATCGTCTCCGCGATCGAGCGTGCGGGCGCGGCGGCGACGGCGGATGCGCCGCTGGCGTGGGTGCGGCTCGAGCCGGAAGCGCTGACCGACGCTGTGCGCGACAGTCCGCGCATGGTGATCGATCTGACGACGTGGCCGGGCGGCGTCCGGCGCATCCTCGGCTACACCGACGGCCACGTGCGGGGCGTCTACGCGGCCGGCTAACGCCGCAGTGTCGCGATGTAGGCGGCGAGATCGTCGACGCGCTCGGGCTCGACGATCAGGAGCGGCATGCTCGGATGCGGGCTCTGCAGCCAGGCCGCCAGCGCGGTGCGCGTCATGCCGGGCGTATTGGCGATCTGTTCGAAGGGCGGCGCCGCCACGCGCGGCGAGAGCGTCGCGCCGCGCCCGATCGCGTGACAGCTGGCGCAATTCTGCTCCGCGTAGCTGAAACCCAGCGCCGGGTCGCCCAACATGGCCGCCGGTATGGGCGCGGAGGGCGCGGTCTGGGCGCAGGCGCCAAGGACGCACAGCAACACCGCGAGCGACACAAGCGATCTGACCATGCGCCGATGCTGCGCGTCATAAGCGGCGGCGCATTGATCCCGCGCAAGCACGGGCGCACGGGGCGTGTCCCGGCCCGGCGGGGCGGCGAACCCTGCGCCGTCGGCTAGCCCGAACCGCCGCGGGCGGCTATGCCGGGGTCAGGTTGTCAGGGGCTGGCTGGCGCGGGATGCCAGGCTTCGGGCGCCGCCAGGGGATTATGTGCCGATGCCTCGCGTTTGGTTGTTCTTCGCTGCGCTTATTCTGCTCGTCGCGCCGCAGGCGTCCGCCCAGCAGCAGCGCGATCCGTTCAACGGCCAGTTCGGCATCGTCGAGATCGTGCGCCCGCCCGCCGAGGCGGCGCAGCTCGGCAAGCTCATGGGCGACGCCATCGGCGCGCTGCGCCCGCAACGGCCTGGGCAGCTGGACGTCTATCTGATCACGGCGTCGCTCTGGGGCGATCCGGTGTTCGAGCGCGAGGCGCGCCAAGCCGAGCAGATCCTGCGCGAACATTTCGGCGCGCCGGCGGTCGACGGTCATGCGATCCTGCTGAGCGCGGGCGGCGACGGCGAGCGCCGCTATCCGGCCGCGACGCCGAACAACATTTCCGCCGCCATCGGCCAGGTCGGCGGCCTGATCGATCCGAACGAGGATCTGGTCGTCATCTTCATCACCTCGCACGGCTCGCCCGACGGCTCGGTGGCGCTGCGCGAGCACAACCGGCTCGGCGCGTCGATGCGGGCGACGCACTTGCGCGATTTGCTGTCGCAAGCCGGCATCCGCAATCGCGTCGTCATCGTTTCCGCGTGCTTTTCCGGCGCTTTCATCCCGCCGCTGATGGACGACAACACCATCGTCCTGACCGCCGCGGCGTCGGACCGCTCCTCGTTCGGCTGCCAGCCGCAGCGCGACTGGACCTTCTTCGGCGACGCGTATTTCAATCACGCGGTGCGGGGCGGGGCGCCGCTGGTGTCGGCGTTCGACGACGCCAAGGTGCTGATCGAACGCTGGGAGCGCGAGCAGAACCTCTCGCCGCCGTCGAACCCGCAGCGCCACGTCGGCGCCAACGCCGCCCAGATGCTGCGCCGCGCCGAGCGCAACGCGCGCTAAGCTTTGAGGTGCGCGGAGACGAGCTCGAGCGGGGCCGCAGTGGTGCGCTTGGTCACCCGCATGACGATGCGCGACTGCACGTCGGAGACGAGGCCGAGCGCCAGCATCTTGTCGCGCAGGAAGTCGTCGTAGGCGTGCATGTCGCGGGTGACGATGCGCAGCATGTAGTCGACCGCGCCGGTGACGGTCGAACACTCGACCACTTCGGGCCAACTGGCGATGGCGCGCTCGAACTTCTCCAGGTTTTCGCGCGAGGGCAGCTGGAGCTTGACCGACGCCAGCACCTCGAAGGTGAGCCCCAGCTTTTCCTGATCCAGCAGCGTCACTTGACGTAGAATTACGCCCGCCTTCTTCAGCCGCTCGATCCGCCGCCAGGCGGGCGAGGAGGAGAGGCCGACCTGGTCGGCGATCTCGGCGATCGAGAGGCTGGCGTCGCGCTGCAACAGATCCAGGATGCGGGTGTCGACAGCGTCGAGCTCTTCGGACAATGCTGCCTCCCAACGCCATGCCGAGGGGTTGTTCTTCCCCGCCAATAGCGCCTGTCTACCCTTGCGCAAGCGCAATCCCACCATTGGCGCAAGTTTCTTGCCGAAGATTCGGCAGGGGAACCAAACTGGGGAATCGTCGTTCACTCGTCGGAGACCAACCCCCGTGAGCATGACCAGGAGAGACACCGAGCACCCCGAAACGCCAGAGACCGGCGATGGCGGGGATCGGCTCGCGGACGTCCTGGGGTTCTTCGCGGTGGCGGCGTTCCTGGCCTCGATCGGGCTCTTGGCGTTCTTCGCCACCACCGCTTTCGCCAGGTAGCGCGGCTGGGCGCTTGCTCCCACCGGCCCCCGCGCGTATCTCTCCCGCCCTTCGCGAACGCGCCGTCAGGCTGCGGGGTGGGGTAGCTCAGTTGGTTAGAGCGTGGGATTCATAACCCCAAGGTCGAGAGTTCAATTCTCTCCCCCACCACCATTTCTTCTTCGCTGCTGCTGGACGGAACGCGTGCTTGATTCGCCGCAAGGCGGCGACGGCGTGCGGACGTCAAGATGCGGCGGTTCGCTCGAGGAGGCCGCCGAATGACCACGCGTTTGCCCACGAATTTCCGGCGCATCCGGCTCGAACTGGCGCGCGAGCCGGGCCATCCCGAAGGCGCGAGCGACACCGGCTACACGCTGGTCGCGCCGCTGGACCGCGAGGGCCGGCTGGATGCGGACGCGTGGCGCGACCACAAGGAGGCATGCCGCGTCGTGAAGTTCGGCGGCGGCGGCGAGAATGAGACGGGATTCCTGCGCCGCCGGCCGGGTGGATCGTGGGCGTTTCACTACGATCTCGCCGATGGCGGCGCTGACGACGATCCGGGCTATCGCCTTGGCGCGCACCGCTTCGTGCTCGGCGAATACGTCACCATTCTCGACGACGATGGCGCGCACACGTTCCGCGTCGTCTCGGTGCAGAGCGTCTAGCGGCGGGCTACGCCGCCTGCAGGCTCTCCAGCGCGCCCCAGTCGCGCACCACGACGTGGCGTGCGCTGGGCAGCGCGATGGCGGCTTCGCGCTCCATTTGCGTGAAGGCGCGCGATACGGTTTCGATGGTCAGCGCCAGGTGGTCGGCGATATCGGCGCGGCTCATCGGCAGTTCCATTTCGCGGCGCGCCGAAATGCGCTTGGCCATCGCCATCAGGAACGCCGCGACGCGTTCGCCCGCGCCCTTGCGGCCCAACACCAGCGCATGTTCGTGCGCCTGGTGCAGTTCGTCCGACGCCATCTTGAGCAGGGCCCGCGCCGCGACGGCGTCGTTAGCGGCCGCCTTCTCCAGCGCCGAACGCGCCACCAGCACGACTTCGACATCGCTCACGGCTTCGGCGGAATAGGTGTAGACGTCGGCCAGCTCGAAGCCGAACACGTCGCCGGGAAGGTGGAACGCCAGAATCTGGCGCCGGCCGTCGGCCGAAAAGGAGAGCGTGCGCACCGCACCCGACACCACGCGGTAGACATAGTCGGCGCGCTCATCGGCGCCGAAAATCTCGCAATTGTGCTCGAAGCGCTTGTGGACGCCGCGCAAGGTTTGACGGCCCAGCGTGATGCCGTCGAACGCCGCTGCAGCAGCCGGCCTGCCTTGCGTATCCAGGTGCAAATCGCGCATCGCCCGTGTCCTCCTGGGAGCAGGGATACGCAGCCCGACCGAGCCGGGAAATTCGGGGTGAACGCTTAGGGAGAATCCCGTAGCCGGGCAGAGGAACGGGACGGTGCACTTTCGCGCGCGTCCGCGCCCGGCGCCGTGATCCAAATCAAACCGCGCGCTTGCGCCGCTTGGGGCGGTCTTTAGGGTCGCGCCCGATGGCGTCGATTCAACCTAGACTTGCGCAGCTCTTGCGTGGCGAGCCGGTGTGGCGCACCTTTGTGCTGGTGGCCGTGGCGTGGTTCGCCGCGTTGATCGCGTCGGCGGCGTTGCGCGACCTGCTGCCAGTGGGCGCGCACTACCTGTTGTTCGTGCCGGTGATGATCGCCGCCAGCTATTTCGGCGGCGCGCCGGGGGGCGTGCTGGCCATGTTGGCGGCGCTGGCCGCAGTGGTGTCGCTCGCCGGCGAGGGCCAGGAAGCGGCGATGCTGGTGTTCGTTGCGCTGGGCCTAGCGGCGTCGGCGGGCGGGGAGTGGGCGCTGCGGGCGCGCCAGCACGGGCAGACCGCGATCAAGGACAAGGAAGAGCGCGAGGCGCTGTTGAGCGCGATCTACGACACCGCGCCGGATGCGCTGATCGTCATCGATGAGCGCGGCCTTGTGCAGTCGTTCAGCCCCGCCGCGCAGCGGATTTTCGGCTGGAGCGCCAGCGAGGTGATCGGCCAGAACGTGTCGATGCTGATGCCGGCGCCGTTCAAGCAGGAGCACGATTCCTATCTCGATCGCTATCGCGCCACCGGCGAGCGGCGCATCATCGGCATCGGCCGCATCGTCGTCGGCGCGCGCAAGGACGGGACCAACTTCCCGATCGAGCTCAGCGTCGGCGAGGTGGTCTCGCCGCGCGGGCGTTTCTTCACCGGGTTCGTGCGCGATCTCACCGAGCGCCAGGAGACCGAGACCCGTTTGCAGGAATTGCAATCCGAACTGGTGCACATCTCGCGCTTGAGCGCGATGGGCGAAATGGCGTCGGCGCTGGCGCACGAACTCAATCAGCCGCTCGGCGCCATCGTCAACTACCTGAGCGGCGCGCGCATGGTGCTGGAGCGTGACGGCGCGGCGGCGCCGCGTGCGCTCGAGGCGATGGACAAGGCGGCCGAGCAGGCGCTCCGCGCCGGCGACATCATCCGCCGGTTGCGCGACTTCCTCTCGCGCGGCGAGGGCGAACGCAGCGTGGAGACATTGTCGCGGGTGGTGCAGGAAGCGTGCACGCTGGCGATGGTCGGAACCAAGGAGGACGCCATCCACTTCGACTATCGCTTCGACGCCGCGGCCGAGCGGGTGCTGATCGACCGCGTGCAGATTCAGCAGGTGATCCTCAATCTGGTGCGCAATGCGCTGGACGCCATGCGCGGCCAGGCCGGGCGGCGCGAACTGACCGTCGCCACGGCCGCCGCCGGCGAGGCGATGGCGCAAGTCAGCGTCATCGACACCGGCCCGGGGCTTGACCCGGCGGTGGCGGAGCGGCTTTTTCAGCCGTTCGTGACCACGAAGGCGCAGGGCATGGGCGTCGGCCTCTCGATTTCGCGCTCGATCGTCGAGGCGCACGGCGGGCGCATCTGGACCGAGCCGAATCCCGGCGGCGGCGCGATCTTCCGCTTCACCGTGCGCCTGGCCAACGAAGGAGGCGAAGAGTGAGCGCGCTCGTGCACGTGGTCGACGACGATCCGGCGATGCGCGATTCGCTGGCGTTCCTCCTGGAGTCGGCGGGTATGGAGGCGCGGCTCTACGAGTCCGGCGCCGCGCTGATGGCGCGCGCCGACCGGCTCGAACCCGGCTGCATTCTCACCGACGTCCGCATGCCCGGCATGAGCGGCCTCGAACTTGTGGCCAAGCTCAAGGAGCGCGGGGTTCCACTGCCGATCATCGTGCTGACCGGCCATGCCGACGTGGCGTTGGCGGTCGAGGCGATGAAGGCGGGCGTGGTCGACTTCCTGGAAAAGCCGTTCGCCAAGGAAGCCCTGCTTGCATCGATCCGCGCGGCGCTGGCGCTTGGCGACAGCGAAACGAGCCGCGCCGCCGAGCGCGCGGAATTGATCGAGCGGCTCGGGCATCTCACGGCGCGCGAACGGGACGTGTTCGACGCCATCGTCGCCGGCGATTCCAACAAGGCGGCGGGCCAGCGCCTCGGCATCAGCCCGCGCACGGTGGAGATTTATCGCGCCAACGTGATGGCGAAGATGAAGGCGCAGAGCCTCTCGGATCTGGTCCGCATGGCGCTCAAGTGCGAACGCGGCTGATTGCGTTAGATCAACGCGGGGCCCGGCGGGGCGCCTAAAGTGCGCGGTCGTGAAGCCCGGGAGAGGGTCGGCCGATGTCGTACAAGCATATCCTGACGCCTGTTATTTCCGTCGAGGAGGACGAAGTCGCGTTGCGGGCAACGGCCGCGCTTGCCGCCGCTTTCGAGGCGCAGGCGACCGCGCTCGTGGTGGCCGTGCATCCCGGCTCGGAATTCGCGCCCCGCCACGCGCCGTTGTCGGATGTCCTGGTGGACATCGCCAAGGGCCCGAAGGCGCTGGCGAAGGTGCAGCGGGCGGCGATCGTGGCCGCCATCAAGCGCCTCGAGCGCAGCTTCGACGTGCGCGATGTCGATGCGGAGGTGGCCTTGATCGACGGCGAGGTCGTCTCGCATGCGCGCTGCGCCGATCTCGTGGTGCTGGCGCGGACCAGCGCGCGCGAACATGCGCACGGCGCGATGCTCGTGTCGGTGCTGTTCGGCGCGGGCCGGCCCGTCTATGTCGTGCCGCAGGACTGGAACGCAAGGCAGGCGCCCGAGCGCGTGCTGGTGGGGTGGAACGCCAAGCGTGAAGCCGTGCGCGCCATCAACGACGCCATGCCGTTCCTAATCCGCGCCAAGCAGGTGACGGTCGCGACCGTCGACGCCAAGCCGAAGACCGATGGCCACGGCGAAGCCCCCGGCCGCGAAATTGCCGCGCACCTCGCGCGCCACGGCGTCACCGTCGACGTGCGCAACATCGACGGCATCGGCCGCACCCACGGCAAGGCGTTGATCGACGAAGCCCGCGCCGTGGGCGCCGAATTGATCGTGACGGGCGCTTACGGGCACTCGCGCGCGGCGGAATTCCTGTTCGGCGGCGTCACGCGCGAGCTGCTGGCGACGTCGCCGATGCCGTTGCTCCTGTCGCACTGAGGGAAACGTGATGAATCGCGTCGCCGGCAAAGTCGCGCTGATCACCGGCGCCGGCGCAGGGCTCGGCCGCGCTGCGGCCATGCTGCTGGCCAAGGAAGGCGCCCGCGTCGCGGTCACCGACATCACCGAAGCGGAAGGCCGCGGCGTGGCCGACGCCATCATCGATGCAGGCGGCGAAGCGATCTTCATCCGCCACGATGTCGCCTCGGAAAGCGAGTGGCAGCGCGCCATCGCCACGACATTGAGCCGCTTCGGCAAGCTCGACATTCTCGTCAACAACGCGGGCGTGGCGCTTGGCGCCAATGTCGAGGAGACGACGCTGCAGCAATGGCGCGCACTGATGGCGGTGAACCTGGACGGCGTGTTTCTCGGCGTGAAGCACGCCATCCCGGCGATGCGCAAGAGTGGCGGTGGGTCGATCGTCAATCTCTCCTCGATCGAGGGGCTGATCGGCGATGCCAACCTCGCCGCCTACAATGCGAGCAAGGGCGGGGTGCGGATCTTTACCAAGTCGGCGGCGCTGCATTGCGCCGCGAGCGGGGCCAACATCCGCATCAACTCGGTGCATCCGGGCTACATCTGGACGCCGATGGTGGAGCACTACATCGCGGCGCAGCCCGATCCGGCGGCGGCGAAGGATGCGATCTCCAAGCTGCACCCGGTCGGGCGCATCGGCGAACCGGACGACGTCGCCTACGGCGTGCTTTATCTGGCCTCCGACGAATCGAGATTCGTCACCGGCGCCGAGCTCGTCATCGACGGCGGTTACACCGCACAATAGCTCAGCGCGGCGGTTCGTCCTGGATCGTCTGCAGGTATGCGATCAGCGCTTCGGCGTCCTCCGGCGCGAAGGCGAAGTTCGGCATCGCCGGGTGGCCGACGCTGATGCCCTCGGCCAGCGCTTCCTCGAGATCGGCGACGCGGTAGTTCTGCGACAGCGTGCGGAAGGGCGGCGCCTCGGGGGCCGGGCTGTCGCCGCTGCGGCCGATCGCGTGGCACGAGCTGCAATTGGCTTGCGCGAGATCGTGGCCGCGCGCGACCTTGCGCTGGTGGGCGCCGCTCGCGCACGCGCAGAGCGCGAGCGCGGCGATCAGGGCGAGAGCTGGACGCAGCGTCATCGCGCGACCTTGGCGCCGGAGACGAGAACCGCCAAGCCTGCGGCCGCCAACATCGCCGCGCCGGTCCAACACGGCGCGCAATGCGCGGCGAAGACGTTGGCGGCGTGGGGCGCGGCGCCGCACCAGGCGCTCGCCAACGCCCGCTCATAGGGCGAAGCCAAAGCATAGGTTAACGCGCCCATGGCGCTCGGCCAGGCCGCCGCGGCGGCGAGCAACGAACCGCCGGCGAGCGTGCGCCGGCCCGGGTGCGACAACAGGGCGTGGTCCATGCCCGATGCTTACCGCGCGGCGCCGCCTGGCGGCTTGAGCGAAGTCAAATGGCGATCCGACATCCGCTGGTAGGCCCTCGCCGTTGCGAACTCTAGTGCGTGCGGGGAGCCATGGCGGACACCAACAGCCAGACAGGATGGGGCATCGACGCCTTCGGCATCCTGCTCATTCTCGTCGGCGTGAGCCTGTTTGCGCTGCTCGGCCTCGGCAACGCCCACGAAAGCGCCTTCGCGGTCCAGATGTGGACCCTGCTGGCGGCGACGCTGGCGGGCATCGTCGGCCTGATCTACTTCATCGGCCGTGGGCCGCGCGCCGACGCGCCGTCGCGCTATGAGAACGGCGTCATCAAGGCCGGCGTCTTCGCCTCGATGTTCTGGGGCATAGCCGGCTTCTTGGTGGGGCTCGTCATCGCGCTGCAGCTGGCGTTTCCCGGCATCTTCTATTTCGATCAGCTGGGCTGGCTGAATTTCGGGCGCCTGCGGCCGCTGCACACGTCGGCGGTGATCTTCGCTTTCGGCGGCAATGTTCTGATCGCGACGAGTTTTTGGGTGGTGCAGCGCACCTGCCGCGCGCGCCTCGCCGGCGGGCTTTGGCCGTGGTTCGTGTTCTGGGGCTATCAGCTCTTCATCTTGCTCGCCGGCACCGGCTATCTGCTGGGCGTCACGCAGAGCCGCGAATATGCAGAGCCGGCCTGGTACGCCGACCTCTGGCTGACGGTCGTGTGGGTGGCCTATCTCTTGGTGTTTCTCGGCACCATCTGGAAGCGCCAAGAGAAGCACATCTTCGTCGCCAACTGGTTCTACCTGGCGTTCATCGTCACCATCGCGCTGCTGCATATCGTCAACAATCTGGCGGTGCCGGTGTCGTTCGCCAGCTGGCAGAGCTATTCGCTCTTCTCCGGCGTGCAGGATGCGCTGACGCAATGGTGGTACGGCCACAACGCCGTCGGCTTCTTCCTCACCGCCGGCTTTCTCGGCATCATGTACTACTTCATCCCCAAGCAGGCGGACCGCCCGGTCTATTCCTACCGGCTGTCGATCATCCACTTCTGGGCGCTGATCTTCCTCTACATCTGGGCCGGCCCGCACCACCTGCACTACACCGCGCTGCCGCAATGGGCGCAGACTTTGGGCATGACCTTCTCGATCATGCTGTGGATGCCGAGCTGGGGCGGCATGATCAACGGCCTGATGACGCTCTCCGGCGCGTGGGACAAGCTGCGCACGGATCCGGTGCTGCGCATGCTCGTCGTCTCGGTCGCGTTCTACGGCATGTCGACGTTCGAGGGCCCGGTGATGTCGATCCGCGCTGTGAACTCGCTGTCGCACTACACGGACTGGACCATCGGCCATGTGCACTCCGGCGCGCTCGGCTGGGTCGGCTTCGTATCGTTCGGTGCGCTCTATTGCCTCGTGCCGTGGCTTTGGAAGCGCAAGCAGGTGTACTCGCTCGCGCTGGTCGACTGGCACTTCTGGCTCGCGACCATCGGCATCGTGCTCTACATCACCTCGATGTGGGTGGCCGGCATCATGCAGGGCCTGATGTGGCGCGCCTACAATGAGCTCGGCTTCCTCGAATACTCGTTCGTCGAGTCGGTGGAAGCGATGCACCCGTACTACGCGATCCGCGCGCTGGGCGGCGGGCTGTTCCTGATCGGCGCCATCCTGATGGCCTACAATCTGTGGCGCACGGCGCGCGGCGATGCGCCCGCACTCGAGCGCAAATCCGACGTGCCGGCTGCGGCCGTGGCTGCGGAATAGGGGGCGCGCATGTGGACCTGGCACAAATGGTTCGAGAAGCACACACTGATCCTGCTGATCGGCATCCTCGTCGTGGTCTCGATCGGCGGGCTGGTGCAGATCACGCCGCTGTTCTTCATCGAATCGACCATCGAGCGGGTGCAGGGCGTGCGCCCCTACACGCCGCTCGAACTGGCCGGCCGGCAGATCTACGTCCGCGAAGGATGCTACACCTGCCACTCGCAGATGGTGCGTCCGCTGCGCGACGAGGTCGAGCGCTACGGCCATTATTCGCTCGCAGCCGAGAGCATGTACGATCACCCGTTCCAGTGGGGTTCGAAGCGCACGGGACCTGATCTCGCGCGCGTCGGCGGCCGCTATTCGGACGAGTGGCACCGCGCGCACCTGGTCGATCCGCGTTCCGTCGTGCCGGAATCGGTGATGCCGCCCTACGCCTTCCTGGCGCGCGCCGATCTCGACGTCAGCCACGCCCGCCAGCACATCCTGGCCAATCGCGCGCTGCGCGTCCCGTACACGGATGAGCAGGTCGCCAACGCCGCAGCCGATGCGGCGGCGCAAGCCAACCCGCTCAGCCCCACCGCGTTCGATTTCCAGCAGCGTTATCCGGGCGTCGCAATTCGCGACTTCGACGGCGATCCGCGGCGCTTGACCGAGATGGACGCGCTGATCGCGTATCTGCAGATGCTGGGCACCGGCGTCGACTTCTCCACCTACCAGGCCGACGCACCGGCGAACCGGAGATAGCGCCATGACCTACGCACAAGCTGCGCACTTCGCTCAAACCTGGGGCTTGGTCCTGCTGGCGGTCTGCTTCGCCGCGGCGCTCGTGTTCGCGCTGTGGCCGGGCAATCGGGCGAAGTTCGACCGTGCCGCGCGCGCGCCGCTCGAAGATGGGGACGAGAATGACCAACAACGCTGAGCGCGACGATGTCACCGGCACGGAAACAACCGGCCACGAATGGGACGGTCTGAAGGAGCTCGACACGCCGCTGCCGCGCTGGTGGCTCTACATCTTCTACGCCACGATCGTGATTTCGATCGTCTATTGGGTGCTGATGCCGGCGTGGCCGTTGGTCAACGGCTACACGCGCGGCGTGCTGGGCTTCTCCGACCGGGGCAATGTCGCGCGCGACGTGCAGTCGCTGCGCGACGCCCGCGCGCCGATGTTCGAACGCCTCGCCAGCGCAACCCCCGACGTCCTGGCGGGCGATCCCGAGTTGCAGACGTTTGCGTTCGCGGCCGGCGAATCGGTGTTCGGCGATTATTGCCGGACGTGCCACGGCGCCGGCGGCGCAGGCGCGCCGGGCTATCCGATCCTTGCCGATGACGTCTGGATCTGGGGCGGCATGCTGGCCGACATCGAACACACGCTGCGCGTCGGCATCCGGTCCGATCATCCCGACACACGCATGTCGGCGATGCCCGCCTACGGGCGCGATCAGCTGCTGACGCGCCAGCAAATCTCCGATGCGACGGAGTACGTGATCTCGATTTCCGCCGCGCGCGCGCGACTCCAGGCGGACCGCGCCGCGGCCGCGCGCGGGGCGCTGGTGTATCAGCAGCAATGCGCCACCTGCCACGGCGCAAGCGGCGAGGGCAGCCGCGCGCTGGGCGCGCCGAGTCTGCAGGACGACGTCTGGCTCTACGGCGGCACGCGCGAGGAAATTCGCCGGCAGATCGAACTGGGCCGCGGCGGCGTGATGCCGGCGTGGGAAAACCGCTTCGACGCCGGCACGCTGCGGGCCTTGGCCTATTACGTCCACCAGATGGGCGGCGGCGAGCCGGATGCGCCGCCCGCGGCGGTCCCGGCGGCGGGACCTGCCGCAAACCCGGACTCCCTTGCGCCAACGCAACCCGCCGGCGCGGGGGGCGATGCTACACGCTGACGCGTGGGCAGCGTCACCCTCATCCCGCGCCCCTCGAACGGGGACGACGAGCACAAAGTCGACGCGCGCGCTGTCAACTCGAAGGCGGCGCGCGCGCTCTACAAGAAGCGCGAGCAAATCTACCCCAAGCTGGTCCAGGGCGCGTTCCGGAACCTGAAATGGGCGGCGATGATCGTGCTGCTCGGCATCTACTACATCACGCCGTGGATTCGCTGGGATCGCGGCGACATGCGGCCGGACCAGGCCGTGCTGGTCGATTTCGAAGGCCGGCGCTTCTACTTCTTCTTCATCGAGCTGTGGCCGCAGGAGGTGTACTACATCACCGGGCTGCTCATTCTCGCATCCTTCGGCATCTTCCTCGCGGCGGCGCTGTTTGGCCGCGTGTGGTGCGGCTACGCCTGTCCGCAGACCGTGTGGACCGACCTCTACATCTACGTCGAGCGCTGGATCGAGGGCGACCGCAATGCGCGCATGCGTCTCGACAAGGCGCCGATGTCGCTGGCCAAGGCCGGCAAGAAGATCGCCAAGCACGCGATCTGGATTCTGATCGCGGCGGCGACGGGCGGGGCGTGGGTGTTCTACTTCGCCGATGCGCCGACGCTGCTCAGGGAGCTCTTCGCCGGCCAGGCCAGCGTCACCGCCTACATCTCCATCGGCCTGCTGACGTTCACGACCTACGCGCTGGCGGGAACCATGCGCGAGCACGTCTGCACCTATATGTGCCCCTGGCCGCGCATCCAGGCGGCGATGACCGATCAGCACGCGCTCTCGGTGACGTACCGCGCCGATCGCGGCGAGCCGCGCGGGCCGCACAAGAAAGGGACGACCTGGGAAGGCCGCGGCGATTGCATCGATTGCAACGCCTGCGTCGCCGCGTGTCCGCAAGGGATCGACATCCGCGACGGCGATCAGCTGGAGTGCATCAATTGCGCGCTGTGCATCGATGCGTGCGACGACATCATGCGCAAGGTCGGCCGCCCCACCGGGTTGATCGGCTACGACACCCACGTCAATGTCGAACGGCGCGCGCGCGGCGAGGCGGCGCAGTACCGCCTGATCCGGCCGCGCACCATTCTCTATGCGGTGCTGATGGCGGCGGTCGGCGCCATCATGCTGACAGCATTGCTCAATCGCTCAACGCTCGACCTCAACGTGATCCGCGATCGCAGCCCGCCGTTCGTGCGCCTGGCCGACGGATCGATCCGCAACGACTACGCGATCAAGATTATCAACATGTCGCCGGAGGCGCGCCGCGTCGCCATCGGCGTCAGCGGCCTGGAGGGCGCGCGCATCATGGTGCAGGGCGGCGCGCAGGACGCAGACGGACGCGTGATCGCGGACGCGCCCGCCGACAGCGTCACCAATGTCCGCGTCCATGTGATCGCGCCCGCCGGCGCCGCGCAAGGGTCGCATCCGTTGCAGTTCCGCGTCGAGGATCTCGACACCCACGACGACGCCGAGAGCGCGTCAGCATTTCTGGCAGGAGGCCGCCCATGAGTGCGCGAACGGGGCGCGGGTATGTCGTGCGCGGTTGGCATGTGCTCGCCGCGATGCTGGCGTTTTTCGGCGCGGTGATTGCGGTGAACGTGGCGTTCGCGGTGTTCGCTGTCCGCTCGTTTCCCGGCGAGGACGTGCGCCGCTCCTATGTTCAGGGCCTGAACTACAACGCGACGCTGGCCGAGCGCCAAGCTCAGGCCGCGCTGGGCTGGCAGGCGGCGGCGGAGCTGCGCGCTGAGGGAAATGCGGCTTCGGTCGTGGTGGAGCTGCGCACCCGCGACGGGGCGCCGATCGAGGGCGCAACGGTGGAAGGCGAACTGACCTGGCGCACCGCCACACGGTTCGACCGCGCGCTGACGTTCACGCCGTTGGGCGAGGGCCGCTACGCGGCGCGCGCCGAGGGCTTGCGTCCCGGACAGTGGCGGTTGCGCGCGCGGGCGGCGCGGGCCGGCGGCGGTTCGCTCGATTTCGAGGCGGATTTGACATGGCGGTAGTCGCATTCGACGCAGCGCAAGGCTGCCCCTCCGGGCTCGCGCCGCCGCCTGCGGCGGCGCAGGACGAGCGCGCGCCGGACGCCGCGGCGTTCGTGCGCCGCGCGCCTTCCGGCCACGACGTGCTGGAGCTGATGGTGAGCGGCGCCAAGTGCGCCGGCTGCATCCGCAAGATCGAGGGCGGCCTGCTGGCGCTCCCCGGCGTCGCCGAGGCGCGGCTCAATCTCTCCACCCAGCGTCTGCGCGTGGCCTGGGCGCCGGGAGCGGCGACGCCGGCGCGGGTGATCGAGACGCTGCGCGCTCTGGGCTATGCGGGCGCGCCGTTCGATCCGGAGATGGCGCTGCGCAAGACCGACGAGGAGGGGCGCAAGCTGCTGCGCTATCTCGCGGTGTCCGGATTCGCCGCCATGAACATCATGATGTTCTCGGTGCCGGTCTGGTCCGGCCATGGCGAGATGGGCGAGGGCACGCGGACGCTGCTGCACTGGATCTCGGCGCTGATCGCCATACCCGCCGCGCTCTATGCGGCGCAGCCGTTCTTCCGGTCTGCCTGGACGGCGTTGCGCGCGCGCAGCGCGAACATGGACGTGCCGATCTCGCTCGCGGTGTTCCTGACACTCGGCATCAGCGTTTCCGAGACCTGGCAGCAGGGGGAGCATGCCTATTTCGACGGCATCACCATGCTGCTGTTCTTCCTGCTGATCGGCCGCTACCTCGATCACCGGCTGCGCGAGCGCGCGCGCACCGCCGCACGCGATCTGCTGGCCATGCAAGCCGTCACGGCGACGCGTCTCGCGCCGGACGGACGCGCCGAGGCGGTGAGCGCGCGCGACATCCGCGTGGGCGATCGCCTTCTGCTCGCCGCGGGCGACCGCGCGCCGGCCGATAGCGTGATCGTCGAAGGCGCCTCCGAGCTCGATCGCTCGATGTTGACCGGCGAGACACTCCCGGCGCTGGCCAAGGCGGGCGACGCGGTGCAAGCGGGCGTGATCAATCTCACCCAACGCCTCGTCGTGCGCGTTACGGCGCGGGCGGAAGACTCCGCCGTCGCCGAGTTGGCGCGCCTGATTGAGACCAGTGAGCAGGGGCGGGCGCGGTTTCGCCGCCTCGCCGATCGCGCCGCCGCGCTCTACGTGCCGGTGGTTCACTCGCTGGCCGCGCTAACGTTCCTCGGCTGGATGTTCGGTCCGGCGCTGTTGCGCATGTTGGGGATCGACGTGGCGGATGCCGGCTTCCGCGTCGCGCTGATGAACGCCATCGCTGTGCTGATCATCACCTGCCCGTGCGCGTTGGGGCTTGCGGTGCCGGCCGTGCAAGTCGTCGCGACTGGGCGCTTGTTCAAGCGCGGCGTGCTGGTGAAGTCGGGCGACGCATTGGAGCGCTTGGCGCAGGTCGACGTGGTGGTGTTCGACAAGACCGGCACGCTGACGCTCGGCAAGCCGCGGCTGGTGTCGCCGGTCGGCGCGCAGACCCTGATCGCCGCCGCAGCCCTCGCGCGGACGTCGCGCCATCCGCTCTCGCGCGCGCTGGTCGAGGCGGCGGGCCCTGGCGCCCCGGCCGCGGCGGCGCGCGAAATCCCGGGCGAAGGCATCGAGGCGGAGCTGGACGGCGCGACCGCGCGCCTCGGCCGGCGCCTGTTCGCGGCGCCGGACGCGCCGGACGCGCAAGACGACGCGCCCGAATTGTGGTTCGCGCTGGGCGCTGCGCCGCCGGTGCGGTTCGTGTTCGCCGACGCCTTGCGCGCCGACGCCGCGGAGGTCGTCGCCGCTTTGAAGCAGCGCGGCATTGGCGTCGAACTGGTCTCTGGCGACCGCCCCGGCGCGGTTGCCGCCGCGGCCGCCGGCGCGGGCATCGAGTCGTGGTGTGCGAGCGTCAGCCCCACCGACAAGGCCGCGCGCCTCGCCACGCTGAAGGCGCGGGGCTTGAAGACGCTCATGGTCGGCGACGGCTTGAACGATGCGGCCGCGCTCGCCGCCGCGCACGCCTCCGCCGCGCCAGGAACTGCGCTCGAGATCAGCCAGTCAGCCTCCGACATCGTGATCCAGGGGGCGCTGTTGGCGCCGCTGGTCGACGCCATCGACGTCTCGCGCGCTGCGCGCACGCGGGCTGTCGAGAATTTGCGCTTCTCCGCGCTCTATAATCTGATCGCCGCGCCGACCGCCGCGGCGGGGTTGCTCACGCCCTTCATCGCGGCGCTGGCGATGTCGGGATCGTCTTTGGTGGTGACGCTGAATGCGCTGCGCCTGCAGGCGCGCAAGGGAGACTCGTCATGGGCATAATGGTGGTGCTGATCCCCGGCGCGCTGTTGCTCGGCGCGCTCGGCTTGGCGGCCTTCTTCTGGACCTTGCGCAGCGGTCAGTACGAAGACCTCGACGGCGACTCGCAACGCATGCTGATCGACGACGAATAGAGCTGGCGGGCGTGAAAGGGCTGGTCATTGCCCGCGCTGCTTGTACGCTGCGGCGATGGCGCGGACGCGAGCAGCGGACCATGACGAGCGCAAGGAGGCGATCGTGGCGGCGGCCGCGGCGCTGTTCGCGCGCGAGGGGTTCGACGGCGCATCCGTCGCCCACATCGCCAAGCGCGGCAAATTCGCGAAGTCGCTGGTCTATCATTATTACGCCTCGAAAGAGGACATCCTCTACGACGCGATGATCTCGCACGTGCGCGCGCTGGAGGCGGCTGCGCGCGAAGCGCTTGCCGTCGATCCGCGCCCCGAGCGCAAGCTGCGCGAGCTCGCGCACCGCTTCATGGCGCTCTATGTCGGCGCGGCCGACCGGCACAAGGTGCTGCTGAACGACCTCGACCGTCTGCCCCGCGCCCGGCGCGCAGAGATCGTGAAGGTGCAGCGGCGGCTGATCGAGACAGTGCAAAAGCTCCTGGTGGAGATCGAGCCTGGGCTGAAGCGCAAGGCCGGCGCGAGCTTTGCGGCGGCGATGCTGTTCTTCGGCACGATCAACTGGACCCACACCTGGTTCGATCCGAAGGGTGCGGTCAGCGCCGGCGCGCTGGCGGAGATGGCGGTGGATTTGGTTCTAGGCGGATTGGCGAAGGCGGCGGAGTGATGGGCGACTCAATCCTGTGGCGGACCAGTGCGCAGCCCGATGGTCCGGACGGCGTCGTCATCGTGATGGACGGCAGTGCGTACCTCGTCCTCGTGTACGATGAGCCTGCCTCGGAGCGGCCGGACGACATCTTCTACGAGCGGAGTTTCGAGGCGGCGACGGCGCGCTGTCAGCTTGCCTACGGCGTGCCGCCAGAGAGTTGGCGCTAAGCGCTGGGCTTCTTCCACTCCATCACCAAGAACCACGGCGCGCGACGATAGCGTTCGGCTTTCGGCTCTGGCGCGCCGGCGATGGGCGCCGGTTCTTCGAAGTGCGTGAGATGAAGCCCCTGGGCGAGCAGCGTTTGCATGTAGACTTGCAGCGGACGGTGGTGGTTGACGATACGGATTCCGCGCCACTCGGTCCAGAACGCGCGTTCGTCGAGATAGTGATCGACGGGATAGCATAAGAGCTTGCCGAAGGGGCCGCGCATCCAGCCCGTCTCGGCGCCGGCGCTGTTGAAGCCGTTGAGATTCGCGATCAGCAACCCGCCACCCGGCTTCAGCACGCGCGCCATCTCGGCGATGGCGGCGCGATAGCCGGTGATATCGATCAGCGAGAGATAACTCACCACCAGATCGAAACACGCGTCCGCGAAGGGCAGGCTCTCCGCCCGCGCCTCGATGTATGCGCCGTCCGCGTCCGCGGCGCGCGCATGCGCAATCAACGCCGCGGTCGGATCGATGCCGGTCGCCGCGATCCCGTGTGTCGCGAGCATTCGGCAGAAGCGGCCCTCGCCGCAGCCGACATCGAGCGCATTGCGCGGCGCAAGCGCCAGCGCGCGCGGCAGCATGATCGGATCGAGCACATAACGCCGCCCGAAATCGCCATGCGCGCCCATGTCCGCGATCCAAGCGGATGCGGAGGCGTCCCAGCCAGTGTCTGTCATGACGCCAGCTTGGAGAAACTCCCCGCCGCGAGCAACCATACGCGCAACGCAAGTGACGGCTGTCACGCGGAAAGTCTTGCTCATGCTGCGCGCGATCCACACCTGCTGTGAGGCTTCCTTGAAGCGGCGAGGGCTGCATCCATGGCGAGCAGACTTTACGCACTCACAGGCGCGCTTCCGCTGCTGCCGGAGGCGCTTGGTAGCGCGTCGCGGCAGTGCTGGCGCGTTGTGTCGGAGATTGTGCGCGGCATGGTGACGGTCGTGGCGCTCGGCGGCGTGGCGGCCATCATTCCCTGGTCGTGCGGCCACGAAGGCCGCTTGCGGGAGCGCATCGCCCGCGAGGGCTGTCCGTTCGACGGTGACGCCAGTGCGCGCGATCTTCCTGGCGCGCGCGAGCGCGAGTTTCATGCACGCTATTGCCGAAACTAGACGTCGTAGGTCAGCGCGACGCCTTCGCTGACAGGCGTCGCCTGGCATGTGAGCACGTAGCCGTCCGCGAGCTCCTGTTCGGAGAGGCCGTAATTCACCTTCATGCTGACTTCACCGGCCGTCACTTTGGCGCGGCAGGTGGCGCAGACACCGCCCTTGCAGGCGAACGGCGCCGGCAGCCCCGCAGCGCGGACATTGTCCAGGATCGAGTGCTTGGCGGGGTCGAACGTCACATTCATGCGCCGGCCGTTGAGCGTGATGCTCATCTTCAGGCCCGCGGCCTTCTCCTCCAGCGCGCGCGCCGCCGCGGCTTGTGCGGCGGAGAGCGGCCCGGTGGTGAAGCGCTCGATCAGGATGCGCTGTCTCTCGACGCCCTTGGCGAGCAGCGCTTCTTCGACCGCGTCCATCATGGGTCCAGGGCCGCAGATGAAGAACGTGTCGATGTTCTCTGGCTTCACGAGTGAAGAGAGCAGCGCTTCCGCCTTGGCCCGATCGAGGCGGCCATTGAAGAGCTCGATCTCCTCTTCTTCGTCTTCGAAGAAGTGATAGATGCTGAGCCGGTCGAGATAGCGGTCCTTCAGCCCAGAGATCTCCTCCAGGAACATGACGCCCATCGAATTGCGGTTGCCGTAGAAGAGCGTAAAGCGCGAGCGCGGCTCCGTCGCCAGCGCAGTCTTCAACAGCGACAGGATCGGCGTGATGCCCGAGCCGCCCGCGAACGCGACATAGTCGCGGCGCGCGCCGGGGTCGAAACTCCACGTGAACGAGCCGTGCGGCGCCATCACGTCGAGCTCGTCGCCGGCCTTCAGCTCGTCATTGACCCAACTCGAGAACACGCCGCCGGCGATTTTCTTGACGCCGATCTTGAGCAGGCCTTCGGACGGTGAAACGCAAACGGAATAGTTGCGCCGCACTTCTTCGCCATTGAATTCACGCCGAAAGGTGAGGTGTTGCCCGGCTTTGAATGCGAAATGCTCGCGCAGATTTTCCGGCAGTTCGAAGCGCACCGACACCGCGTCCGGCGTCTCGCGCTTCACTTCGGCGACGCGCAAGCGATGAAAATCAATGCTCATCAGTGGCACTTAAATCTGTCGAATGGCTCCGCGCAGACTTTGCAGCGCCACAGCGCCTTGCACGGCGTCGAGCCGAACCGCGAAAGCTCCTCGGTGTTGGAGGCGCCGCAGCGCGGGCACGCCGCGGCTTGCGCATTCTTCAACGATGCAGCTGCAGCGCCCTTCGGCGGCGGCGCGATGCCGTAGGCGCGCAGCTTTTCGCGGCCTTCGTCGGAAATCCAATCGGTCGACCAGGGCGGGGAGAGCGTCGTCTCGATCGCGACCTCAGTGTAGCCGTTCGCATCCAGCGCTTGGCGGATGCTCTGTTCGATCGCAAGCGTCGCCGGGCAGCCGGTATAGGTCGGCGTGATCACCACGCGCGCGCCGCTCACCTCGCGCACGATGCCCAGATCGATGACGGAGACACACGGGATCTCGGGATCGGGAACGTTCGCCAGAATGGCTCGGATACGGAGCGCCGGCGCCCCGCCGGCATGCGGCGGTTCGTTTGAACCCGTGTGGCCGGCGGGGGCGCCGGCGGTCCGAGACGGCGCGCTCACCACGTCGCGTCCGGATAGGCGCGCTGCAGGAATTGCAGCTCGCTCAGCAGGTGGCCGAGGTGTTCGGAGTGGCGGCCCGTGCGGCCGCCCAAGACGGGACGGCGCGCCGGCGGGCGCGTCAGCATTGCGTCCGAGAGAACGCTGTCCACGCGCGCATCCCAGGCGGCTTTGAGCGCCGCCTTGTCGACGCCGGCGCCAGCTTCGATCGCCGCTGCGTCGACGCCGTCCATCGCGAACAACTCGTCGGCGAAGCGCCACATCCAGTCGAGCCCGGCGATCATGCGCGCTTTGCTCTCTTCCGTGCCGTCGCCCAGGCGCACCACCCAATCGCTCGCCAGCGTGGCGTGGTAGGACACTTCCTTCAGCGCCTTCGCGGCGATGGCGGCGAAGCGGGCGTCTTTGACCGCCGCCAGCCGCTCGAACAGCAGCGCCTGGTAGTGCGAGAAGATGAACTGCCGGGCGATGGTTTGCGCGAAGTCGCCGTTCGGCTGCTCGACCAGCAGACAATTGGTGAAGTCCATCACGTCGCGGCGGAAGGCGAGCGCGTCGGCGTCGCGGCCTTGCGCTTCGATCGCGCCGGCGAGGCCGAGAAAGTGCGTCGCCTGGCCGATCTGATCCAGCGCCACGTTCGCCAGCGAGAGATCGACTTCGAGCGCGGGCGCATGGCCGCACCATTCGCCGAGGCGCTGGCCGAGAATGAGCGCGTCGTCGCCCAGGCGCAGCGCGTAGGCCGCAAGAGGAGGGAGCGCCGGCATCAGATGTGCTTGATGTGATCTGGGATCGAGTAGAACGTCGGGTGGCGGTAGACTTTGTCCTCTGCCGGTTCGAAGAGCGCGGCCGCGTCGCCCGGATCGGACGCCGTGATCTGCGCCGATTGCACGACCCACAAGCTCACGCCTTCCATCCGCCGCGTGTAGGTGTCGCGCGCATGTTCGATGGCCATCTTGGCGTCGGCGGCATGTACGCTACCGACATGGCGGTGCGAAAGCCCGCCCTTGCCGCGAACGAACACCTCCCAGAGAGGCCATTCTTTGCTGATGTCGCTCACTTCGTTCGCTCCTTGGGCAGTAGGCAGCAGGCAATAGGCAATAGGACGCTCCGATCTCACTACTGCCTACTGCCTAGTACCCACTGCCTCACGTCATTCCGCCGCCACCCTCGCGTTGGCGCGCTTCTCGGCGTGCACGCGGGCGGCTTCGCGCACCCAGGCCCCTTCGTCCCACGCTTTCTGGCGCGCCTGCATGCGTTCCTTCGCCACCGGGCCCTCGCCTTTGACGACGGCGTAGAACTCTTCCCAGTCGACGTCGCCGAAATCGTACGCGCTGCGGGTTTCGTTCCATTTCAGCGCCGGATCTGGAACCGTGAGCCCGATCGCCTCAGCTTGCGGTACGGTAATGTCGACGAATTTCTGCCTGAGCTCGTCGTTGGTGTCGCGCTTGATGCGCCAGCGCATGCTTTGCTCGGTATTGGGGGACTTGTCGTCCGGCGGGCCGAACATCATCAGCGAGGGCCACCACCAGCGGTTCAGCGCATCCTGCGCCATGCGTTTCTGCTCCGGCGTGCCGGCGGCGAGATGCATCATGATCTCGTAGCCTTGGCGCTGATGGAAGCTCTCTTCCTTGCAGATGCGCACCATCGCGCGCGCGTAGGGGCCATACGAGGTCCGCTGCAGCGGCACCTGGTTCATGATCGCCGCGCCGTCGACCAGCCAGCCGATGGCGCCGATGTCGGCCCACGTGAGCGTCGGATAGTTGAAGATGGTCGAGTACTTGGCTTTGCCGCTGAGCAACGCTTCGGTCATCTCGTCGCGCGTGACGCCGAGCGTCTCCGCGGCGGCGTAGAGATAGAGCCCATGGCCGCCTTCGTCTTGCACCTTGGCTAGCAGGATCGCCTTGCGGCGCAGGTTCGGCGCGCGCGTGATCCAATTGCCTTCCGGCAGCATGCCGACGATTTCCGAGTGCGCATGCTGTGAGATTTGGCGGATCAGCGTTCGGCGGTACGCCTCCGGCATCCAATCCTTCGGCTCGATGAACTCGTCAGCGGCGACACGCGCCTCGAACGCGGCGACTTTCGCGGGATCCTCCGCGACCGCTTCCGCCTTGGTCTTGCCGCTCAAATCTGTGGTGTACATGCGCGCCTCTGGGAAGGTCGTAATCTAACATTCGCTGACCGATCGGTCAATTTATCACGGTCCCGCCGGTGGTTCGCGAAAGGCCTGTGAATTCAGCGATAACACGTCCATCTGCGGCGCGCACGCTGACGTGATAGACGCCGCTGCGCCCGCTGCGGGCGGCCTCGTTCGCTTCGGCGTACAGCGTCTCGCCAGCGTGCGCGGGCGCCAGGAACGAGATCGTCGCGTTCTGCGCCACGCTCGTCTCATTGCGCGAGTTGCAGGCATAGGCGAATGCGGTGTCGGCCAGCGCGAAGATCATGCCGCCATGGGCGATGCGGTGGCCGTTCAACATATCGTCGCGCAGCTTCATGCGGATGAGCGCGTAGCCTGCGCGCGCGTCCTCGATCGTCACGCCCCAGGCGGGGCCGGTTCCTTCGCGACGCAGCATTTCGTCCGCCACGCGCCGGGCCAAACCGTCTGCTTCGTTCATCGCGCGCCTCAATTGACCGTGCGCCGCTTCTATCATACGCCACGCACACGCGCGAGGAGGATGCCGATGGACTTTGAGACCATTCTGCTCGAGATCGCCGGCGGCGCCGCCCGCCTCACGCTCAATCGCCCCGACCGGCTGAACAGCTTCACCGTGCAGATGCACGACGAAGTGTCGCGCGGGCTGGAGACGGTGGCGAAGAGCGGCGCGCGCGTGCTGGTGCTGACGGGCGCGGGGCGCGGGTTCTGCGCAGGCCAGGATTTGTCCGACCGAGCCGTGGCGCCGGGCGGGGAGGGCGTCGATCTGGGCGAGTCGCTGGAGAAGCGGTACAACCCGCTGATCCGCCGGTTGGCGTCCCTGGAGATGCCGGTGATCTGCGCTGTCAACGGCGTCGCCGCCGGCGCCGGCGCCAACATCGCGCTCGCTTGCGACATCGTCATCGCCGCGAAGAGCGCCAAGTTCATCCAGAGCTTCGCCAATATCGGCCTCATCCCCGACAGCGGCGGCACCTGGACCTTGCCGCGCCTTGCCGGCCAAGCGCGCGCCATGGGTTTGGCGCTCACGGGCGAGCCGCTGACCGCCGAGCGCGCCGAGGCGTGGGGCATGATCTGGAAGTGCGTGGACGACGACAAGCTCGGCGAAGAGACGGCGGCGCTCGCCGCGAAATTCGCGGCTGCGCCGACACAAGGGTTGGCCAGGACGAAGAGACTCATCCGCGAAAGCGCCACGCGCGGTTTGGCGGATCAACTCGACTGCGAACGCGACGCGCAGCGCGCGCTGGGCCGCACGGCGGACTACAAGGAAGGCGTCGCGGCGTTCATGGAAAAGCGCGCGGCGAAGTTCACGGGGAGTTAGAACAGGCCTGTGCAAGTTGGAGCGCGCCACTCCGTGGCGCTTGCGGCGCGGAGCGCCGCGCTCCCGCTCATAACCGCCGGAGCAAGACCATGAAGCCGATCACTCTTCAAAACTACGCCGAAGGCCGCTGGGTCGCGGGGTCAGGCGGCTTGGCCGAACTGCGCTCGGCCGTCGATGGCGAGGTCATTGCGCTCACGTCCTCGCAAGGCTTGGACTTCGCCGCGATGCTGCGCCACGCGCGCGAGCACGGCGGGCCTGCGCTCCGCGCGCTCACGTTCCATCAACGCGCGCTCATGTTGAAGGCGCTTGCCGACGCGCTCACCGCAAACAAGGAGTCGCTCTACGAGCTCAGCTACAACACCGGCGCCACCAAGGCGGACAGCTGGATCGATATCGACGGCGGCGTCGGCACGTTCGCCGTGTACCAAGGCAAAGGCCGCCGCGAGCTGCCGAACGAGCGCATCCTGATCGACGGCAATGTCGAAGCACTCTCACGCAACGGCACATTCCAAGGCCTGCACGTCTACACCTCGCTGCAAGGCGCGGCGGTGCACATCAACGCGTTCAACTTCCCGGTTTGGGGCATGCTGGAAAAACTGGCGCCGGCCTTCCTCGCTGGCGTGCCGGCGATCGTGAAGCCTGCCAGCGCCACGGCCTATCTCGCCGAAGCCGCCGTGCGGATCATGCTGGAAGCAAACGTGCTGCCGAAGGGCGCTTTGCAACTCATCGTCGGCGCGACCGGCGATCTGTTCGAGCATCTGACATCGCAGGATGTGGTCTCCTTCACGGGTTCGGCCGTAACGGCGGCGAAACTCCGCACGCATCCGGTGATCACGCGCGAGAGCGTGCGCTTCGTGGCGGAACAGGATTCGCTCAACGCCTCGGTGCTCGGCCCCGACGCAACGCCGGACTCGCCCGAGTTCGATCTTTTCGTCAAAGAGGTCGCCAAGGAAATGACGGTGAAAGCGGGCCAGAAATGCACCGCCATCCGCCGTGCGCTCGTGCCTGCGACGCTCATGGACGCCGCGCAGGCGGCGCTGATCGCGCGTTTGGAAAAGACCACGATCGGCGATCCGCGCGATGAGGCCACGCGTATGGGCGCGCTCGTCAGCGTCAGCCAGCGCCAAGATGTGCGCGCCAAGATCGCCGAGCTGGCGCGCGACGGCGCGATTGTTTTTGGCGATCCGAGCGCCGCGCCTGTGAACGAGAAGGGCGCGTTCATCTCGCCCGTGCTGCTTCGCTGCGAACGTCCCTGGGATGCGAAGGCGGTCCACGATGTCGAAGCTTTCGGTCCGGTTTCCACCTTGATGCCGTACAAGGACGCCGGCGACGCCATTGCGCTCGCCAATCGCGGCAAAGGCTCGCTCGTCATGAGCGCGTTCACTTACGACACCGGATTCGCGCGTGATGTGGTGCTCGGCGCGGGCGCGTTCCACGGCCGTCTCGCTTTCATCGATCGCGATAGCGCCAAGGAAAGCACCGGCCACGGTTCGCCGATGCCGCACATGATCCACGGCGGCCCGGGCCGCGCTGGCGGCGGCGAAGAGATGGGCGGCATTCGCGGCGTCACGCACTACATGCAGCGCACCGCGCTGCAGGGCCATCCGCGCGTGCTCTCTGCGATCGTGAAGCGCTACATCGCCGGCATGCCGACGGAGAGCGCCGAGGAGCACCCGTTCCGCCGCAAGTTCCAGAATCTGCCGATCGGCTATCAGCTCAAGACCAAGGCGCGCGAGATCACGCTCGACGATATCGAGCACTTCGCGCACTTCACCGGCGACACCTTCTATGCCCACATGGACGAAGAAGCGGCGCGCGCCAATCCGCTGTTCGGCGGCCGCGTCGCGCATGGCTATCTGATTTTGGCATTCGCGGCTGGTCTGTTTGTGGATCCCGATCCGGGCCCGGTGCTGGCGAATTACGGGCTCGACAATCTGCGGTTCGTCAAACCGGTGAAGCCCGGCGACGCGATCCAGGTCGCGCTCACGGTGAAGGACAAGACGCTGCGTAAACCCGATCAGGGCGAAGTGCGCTGGGACGTCGTCGTCACCAATCGCGAAGGCGAAACCGTCGCGGCCTACGATCTGCTGACCATGAATGCGGCTTGAGCAGAAGGCAGAGGGCAGAAATCAGAAGCCAGAAATGGAGTTTGATTTCTGATTTCTGCCCTCTGACTTCTGACTTCTGCTCAAGCCACGGCTTTCAGCGCATCGACGAAGCGCGGGATGTCCGCTTCGCGCAAGCCGGCGACGTTGATGCGCGCGGCGTCTGTCATGTAGATGGCGTGCTGTTCGCGCAGTGTCCCGACCTGCGCCTCGCTGAGCGGCAGCGTCGAGAACATGCCCTTCTGCGCCGCGATCAGATGCATCGGCATCGAGTTCACGCGCGCCTCCGCCAACAGCGCGCGCGTGCGCTTGATGTGGGCGCGGATCGCGTCCAGTTCTTCACGCCAGCTGGCGCGCAGCGCGGGATCGCCCAGCACTTCGCGCACCACCGCCGCGCCGTGATCGGGCGGCATCGAGTAGTTCGCGCGGGCGATTGCGGCGAGATTGCTCATCACCGCGGGCCGGGATTTCTCCGAGACCTTGACGAACAAGGCGCCGACGCGCTCGCGGTAGATGCCGAACGACTTGGCTTCCGAGACCGCGATCACCGCCTCCGGCACGCGCGCCACCAGCGCGCGCAAGCCGGCGACGTCTTCGTCGACGCCGTCGCCGAACCCCTGGTAGGCGAGGTCGAGGAACGGAATGATTCCGCGCGCGTTCAGAGCATCCGCCAGTTCGACCCATTGCGCCATCGAGAAGTCCGCGCCGAGCGGATTGTGGCAGCACGCCTGCAAGATCGTAGCGTCGCCGCGCTCTGCGTGCGCGAACGCGCCGATCAGCGCGTCCAGGTCGATGCGCTGCTCGGCGATACTGAAGAAGGGCGCGTCGACCGGTTCGAGCCGCGCCGCGCGCACGATCGCGGGATGGTTGGGCCAGCACGGTTGCGGCAGCACGATGCGCCGTGCGCCGCTGTCGCGCAGGAGATCGCAGCCGAGCCGCAACGCGCCGGTGCCGCCGACGGCCTGAATGGACACCAGATCGCGCGCCATCTCGCCGAACACGAGCTGGCCGACGAGACGCAGGAAGTCGACGTCGCCTTGCTGACCGACATAGGTCTTGGTCTTCTGGCTGGCGAGCAGGACGGTCTCGGCGTCCTTCACGGCGCGCATCACCGGCGTGTCGCCGGCGCTGTCCTTATAGACGCCGACGCCGAGGTCGATCTTGTCCGGCCGCGGGTCCTCGCGGAACATCTTGATGATTTTGAGCAGCGGGTCGGGCGCCTTCGGCGCGAGCGTTTCGATCATTGCGACTCTTCCAGCGGCCAGGTTTCAAGGACTTCGACGAAGCGCGTCAGCCAGGCATTGGTCTGATGCCCGTCGAGCACGCGGTGATCGATGGTCAGCGAGACGTACGTCATCGGCTTGATCACCATCGCATCGGCGCCGCCGACGCTGCGCACGACCACGCGTTTCTCCAGCTTGCCCACGCCGAGGATCGCCGATTGCGGCTGGTTGATGATGATCGGCGTGGCCACCAGCGAGCCGGAGACGCCGTGATTGGAAATCGTGAAGGTGCCGCCCTGCACGTCGGCCGGTTTCAGCGCGTTTCGGCGCGCGCGCTCCGTAACGTCCGTCAGCGCCGCCGCGGTTTGCTTGAGCGTCAACGCCTGTGCGCGCTTGATCACGGGAACGATCAAGCCTCTGTCGCCCAGCGCCACGCCCATGCCGATGTTCACATCCTCGAACACTTCGAGGAAGTCGTCGTGCCAGCGGGCGTTGACGTTTGGAGACACCTGCATCGCCTCGGCCGCCGCGCGCACGATGTAGGCGGAGTAGGTGAGCTGCGCGCCTGACTTGGCATACAGGTCCTTGTGCTTTGCGCGATGGGCGATGATGGCGGAGAAATCCGCCTCGAACACCGCCGTCACATGCGGCGCGACCGCGACGGAGCGCGTCATGTGCTCGGCGATCGAGCGGCGCATGGCGTCATGCGGGATATTCCTTGGACCGCCGGCGTCTCGCCGGCGTGCATCGGCGCTGGCCGGCGAGGACGCCGGCGGTCCAAGAGGACCGCGCGCAACATGGTCTTCGACGTCCTTGTGCGTGATGCGCCCGTAGCGGCCGGTGCCCACGATATCGGCGGCGTTGAGCTTGTGTTCCGAGAGCAGGCGCTTCACCAGCGGGGAGAGGCGTTGCCGCACATTTGGACCGCCGGCGCCCTCGCCAGCCAGCACCGAGGTTGCTGGCGAGGGCGCCGGCGGTCCGGACTTGGCGGCAACGACAAGCGCCAATACACCTAGCACCGCGCCCGGCGCAGCTTCATCGCCTTCACTCAGCGTAATCGACGTAAGCATCCCATCGGCGGGCGCCGGCACTTCGACTGCCACTTTGTCGGTTTCCAGCTCGACGATCGGCTCATCTTGCTTCACCGCGTCGCCGATCTTTTTCAGCCAGGCGCGCACCACGGACTTCGAGCCTTCCTGCTCCATCGGCATGACGATGTTCATCGCGCCCGCCATCAGAAGCGTACCAGGTCGTCGATCTTCGCCGCGATCTTTTCGACCGACGGCAGCGCCCATTCCATCAGCTCCGGATGATGCGGCGAGGGAATGTCCGGCATGGTGAGGCGCGCAACGGGCGCGTCGAGATCGAGGAACGCCCGATCCGCGACCACTGCCGCGATTTCCGCGCCGAAGCCGGCCGTGCCGATGTCTTCGTGCACGATTAGGCAGCGATGCGTGCGCTGCACCGAGGCGAGCACCGCGTCGCTATCCCAGGGCGCCAGCGTGCGGAGATCGAGGATATCGGCGCTCACGGCGGCCATATCCGCCGCCGCTTCGCACCGCTCCACCATCGCGCCCCACGTCACGATGGTGATGTCGCCGCCTTCGCGCACGCGCTTGGCCACGCCAAACGGCAGCGCGAACGCGTCGCCCGGATAGGGACGGCGGGCGCTGGCGGCGTCGAGCATGTTGCGATGCTCGAGGAACATGACCGGATCGTTGCCGCGCAGCGCCGTGCGCAGCAGGCCGACCGCGTCTTCCGCGTTGGAGGGGCACGCCACGCGCCAGCCGGGGCTGTGCACGAATTGCACCTCATTGGTCTGCGAGTGCCACGGGTCGCCGCACTTGAAGAAGCCGACGGGCATGCGCACCACCATTGGCGCGGCAAAGCGATTGGCGGTGCGCCAGCGCATGGTGCCGCAATCGTTGATCTGTTCGCAGGCCGGATCGGCGTACTTGCGGAACTGAATTTCCGGCACAGGCATCAGCCCCGCGATCGCCATGCCGACGGCGCGGCCGATGATGCCTTCCTCCGACAGCGATGTGTCGAACACGCGCGCCTCGCCGTACTTCTCCTGCAGGCCAAGCGTCACGCCGTGCACGCCGCCTTTCGGCCCGACATCTTCGCCGAACACCAGCACGCGCGGGTTCACCGCGAGTTCGTGATCGAGCGTGCGGCGGATCGCCGTGATCATGTTGATGCGCGCGCCTTCCGGCTTCGGCGTGTCGCTCGCGCGCGGCGTATCATAGCCGGTGTTCCAAAGGCCGCCTTCGTCCTGGAGCGCATCGTCTTCGCTGAACACGAAGCGGGTCACCTGCGAGGCTTCGCTCACTGGCCGCTGATCGGCGACCTGTGCGGCGCGGCGCACGCGCTCTTCGGCCTTGGCCTCGAGCGCCGCCCAATCTTGTTCGCTCATAAGCGCGGGCACGACATGCGCCTTCAGCTTCGGCAACGGATCGCGCGCCCACTCCGCGTCGAGCGTGTCTTTCGACTTGTAAGCCTGGGTGTCCTGAAAGCTGTGACCCTGCAAACGCGGGACGGCGAGGTGCAGCAACACTGGCCCTCGGCCGGCGCGCGTATGTGAAACGGCTTCGCGGATGAGATAGGCGGCTTCTTCCGGGTCCGTGCCGTCGCCGTCGAGCACTTTCACGCCTTGGAAGCTCGCGAGGTTCTTGGCGATGTTGCCGCCGGGGGTCTGCAGCCAGCCCGGCGTCGAGATGCCGTAGCCATTGTCCTCGATGTAGAACAACATCGGCAGCTTCAACGTGGCCGCCATTGTCAGCGCCGACCAGAACCCGTTGGTGGCGACCGAGGCGTCGCCGCCGAGCACCACGCCGATCGCGCCGTCATAGGCGCGGTCGCCCAGCACGTTCTTGGAGTACTCGATCGCCTGCGCATATCCGGCGGTCGGCGTGTATTGCGCGCCGACGCCGCCGCACATCGGCAACGCGGACGCGCCCACGGCGTTCGGATAGTTGAACACGACGCCGATGTCGCGCCCGTCGCTGTAGCCGCCGGCGCGGCCCATCGCCGAGCCGAGCGCATCTTCGAGCGCGACGCCCAGCGAAAGCAGAATGGGACGCGAGCGGTAATAGCCGCACACAGCGTCCTTAGGGTGGGTGAGGTGCAGGCCCAGCAACACTTGCGCCATGTCGTGGCCGCGCGCGCTGAACTGGTAGAAAATCTTCTTGCCCGGCACGAGCTCGCGCTCTTCGATCGCGTCCATGGCGCGCGAGGTCTGGACGATCTCGACGACGCGCTTCCAGTCCGTCTCGGTTTGCGGGCGGGCGGCGGCCTTGGGCTTTGCGCTCATGGAGCGGAGGATATCCGCATCCGGCCGCAATTTCAGTTCCAATCAAGGCGAGACAGGCCTACAATCCGCACGAGTTGTGCAAAAAAAGTGGTATGCGCGCATGAAACGTGAACGACCGGCCCTCGATGACGCGGACCGGCGCCTGTTGTTGGCGGTGCAGCGGGACGCCTCGGCCTCGCAGGCCGAACTTGCCGAGGCCGCGGGCGTGTCGCCCAGTCTGGTCTCGCGCCGGCTCAGCCGGCTGAGAGAAGTCGGCGTGCTGCGCGCTGTGGTCGGCCTCGTCGACGCCGAGCAGGCGGGGCTCACCTGCGCGGCCATCATCCGGGTGCGGCTGCGCGACCATTCCGGCGCCAACGTCAAGGCGTTCCGCGATCTCGTGGCGCGCATGCGCGAGGTCACGCTCTGCGTGATGCTGACGGGCGAGGCGGACTATCTGATCAAGATCGTCGCGCGCGACCTGCCGCACTTCCAGGAGATCGTGCAGCAGAAGCTGTTGCGCTGCGGCGCGATCGCGCATCTCGAAAGCTCGATCGTGCTCGAGCACCTGAAGGACACCACCGAGCTGCCGCTCGACCACGCGGATTAGGCAGTGCGGAGTTGCGCGGCCGCGCCGACCGCGGCGGTTTGCTGGTAGAAGCGGATACGCGTTTCGTCGGCGAGGATCGCGGCCAGCTCTTCGACGCTGGACGGGCGCGCCACCAGATAGCCCTGCGCATGATCGCACCGCATCTGCGCCAGCAGCGCGAACGCCGCCGGCGTCTCGACGCCCTCGGCCACCACTTCCATGCCCAAACCGTGCGCCAGATCGATCGTGGAGCGCACCAGCAGCGCATCGCGCTGGCTGTTGGTGATGTTCTGCACGAACAGCTTGTCGATCTTGAGCTCCTGGGCGGGGAGCTGTTTCAGGTACGAGAGCGAGGAGAGCCCGGAGCCGTAATCGTCGATGGCGATGCGCACGCCGCTGGCGGCGAAGCGCTCGATGCTCTCCAGCGCCAGCTTCGGATTGTCGATGACGGCCGTTTCCGTGATCTCGAAGCAGATTTGATGGCGCGCCTGGCGCACGATCTCGAGCGCGGCTTCGGCGAAGTCGGCGTCGCTGAGCAGCCGCGCGGAAATGTTGACGGAGAACGTGAGCGGCCACCCCGCCGCGGCGAGTCGCTTCTGGTCCGCCACGGCGCGGCGCAACGACCATTCCGTCAGCGTCCGCACTTGGCCGGTCTCTTCCGCCATCGGTACGAACAGGTCGGGTGCAATCATGCCGCGCGTCGGATGGCGCCAGCGCACCAGACACTCGGCGCTCGCGATGCGAGCGCTGCGGAAGTCGTACTTGGGCTGATAGGCGAGCGTCATGTCGCCGTTCTCCAGCGCCGCGCGCATTTCGCCCATCAGCGAAAGGTTGCGCGCCGGATCGCCGTACGCGGCTTCGTCGAACATGGCGGCTTTGACCGACGCGGCGCGCGCCTGATCGAGAGCGACGCTGGCGCGGTCGATCATGGCGGCGGGGCTTTCGCCCTTCGCCCGCGGCTGCGCCACGCCGATCGTCACGGTGACGTCCACCACCTGTCCGTCGAGCGACAGCGGTTGTTCGAGGTTGGAGATCAGGGCGCCGGCGCGCCGGCGCGCATCGGCGGCGTCGGCGGCCAGAAAGGCGACCGCGAGGACGTCGCTCGACACCCGCCCGAGCGGCGCATTCGGAACGAGCGTGAGCAGGCGTTGGCCGAGCGTGCGGATCAGCGCGTTGGCGAGCGTATAGCCGATGGCGCCGCGCACATGCGTGAAGCGGTCGACGCCGATCGCCGCGAGATAGATGCGCTCGGGCTGCTTGGCGCGCGCCAGATTGCGCTCGAGCGCCGCGCGGTTCGGCAGCCGCGTCTCGCCATCGTGATAGGCCAGCTGCGTGATGCGGCGTTCGCGCTCGCGGATCGCCTCGATCATGGCGTTGAAGCTCTCCGCCAGCCGCGACAGCTCGTCCTTCGTGCCGACGACGACCGTGTCGTAAACGCCTTCGCGCAAATGCTTGGCGGCTTCTTCCAGCGTCGAGAGCGGTTGCGTGATGCCGCGCGCCAGAAGCCAAGTGCCTACGACCAAGAGCGCCAGCCCGAACAGAGCGATCAGCACCAGCGTGCCAAAGAGGCCGGCGTAGGCCGAGAGCGCCATCGATAGCGGATAGCGCAGCACGACAACGCTGCGCGCGCCGTCGAGGGCGGGCAGCGGTTTGACGAGGATCAGCGCCTCGCCACTGGGCGCGCGCAGCAACTCGGGCGAAGCGGTTTCGCGCTGCACTGCTGCGCCGACGAAGGCGTCGAACGCGGCATGGTCGGGGTCGGCCGCGTCGCTCCAGCCGTTACGGCCGTGGGTGAGCGCTCTGGCCTGCAGCGGGATAGAGGCGAGCTTCTCCAGCGCGCCGAGCGAGTCGTCGAGGTTCACGCCAACGACCACCCAGCCGCCGCCCGGGATCGGCGCGGTCGCGCTTTGGACGAGGCTTTCGCCGAAGCGCATCACGCCGCTTGGCGCTCGCTCGCGGGCGAGCGCGGCCTGGACGCCCGGCGGGACCGACGCCGCAACGCCGCCTTCGCCGATCACCAGGCCCTCGCGGGTGACGACGAAGGCAAGGTCGGCGCGCACGCGCCGGCTCAGCTCGGCCAGGGCGTGGCGCACGGCGTCATCGTCGCGTGCGTTGATGTTTTCCTGCAGCGCGGCTTGCGAGGCGGCGACAAACGCGCCGTCGCGCAAATGATCGAGGCGCTGGCGCCACAACTGATCGAACACCGCGCCGGTGCTCGCCATCTGTGTCCGCGCCAATGTCTGGGTGTTGCTTGCGATCACCGCATACGCGGTCGCGCCGATCAGAACGAGCACGGCGCAGAACAAGCCCGCGTAGAGAACCGTGAGTTTGACGCGCAGCCGCCGGAACATCGACTAGACTCGCCCTGCATGAGTATGGCCCGATGGCGAGCGCACAATCCAAGGTGTAGCCGGTTACGCTAAAGCGAGCGTTAACCGTGACGGAGATCTGCATGATTGCCGATCTGGAACGAGCGTCGTGATGCGAACGCTTACAGCCCGCGCGGAGACGTGGCCGTTGGCGCGGCCGTTCCGCATTTCGAGGGGCGTCAAGACGGCGGCGGAGGTGGTGGTCGCCGAGGCGCGCAGTGGCGCGCACATGGGCGTGGGGGAAGCTGTCCCGTATGCGCGCTACGGCGAAAGCACCGACTCCGTGCTGGCGCAAATCGCTTCTGTATCAGCGGCTTTCGCCGCTGGCATGGACCGCGCCGCGTTGCAGCAGGCGCTGCCGGCGGGGGCGGCGCGCAACGCCGTTGACTGCGCGTTGTGGGATCTGGAGGCGAAGCAGAGCGGGGTTTCGGTTGCGCAGCGGCTTGGCGTCGCTGCGCCCGCGTCTGTTGCAACTGCTGTCACAGTTTCCATCGACACGCCCGCGCGGATGGCTGAAGCGGCCGCGGCGATTGCCGGCGCGCCGCTGATCAAAGTGAAGGTGGACGCGGGCGACCCGCTGGCTGCGGTGCGCGCGGTGCGCGGCGCGGCGCCGGAGGCCAAGCTGATCGTCGACCCCAACGAGAGCTGGACGCTGGCAATGCTTCAGCAACTCTTGCCCGAACTTGCGGCGCTCAATGTTGCGCTGATCGAGCAGCCGATCCCGGCCGATGCGGATGGGGCTTTGGAGGCGATGACGCCATGCGTGCCGCTGTGCGCCGACGAAGCGGCGCACACGACGGCGGACCTCGAGCGTGTTGCGCGCCGTTACCAGGCGGTGAACGTCAAATTGGACAAGACGGGCGGGCTCACCGAGGCGGTGGCGATGGCGGTGCGGGCAAAGCAGCTGGGCCTCACGCTGATGGTGGGCTGCATGGTGTGCACGTCGCTCTCGATTGCGCCCGCGCTGTTGATCGCAGGCGAAGCCGCGTTCGCCGATCTCGACGGTCCGTGGTGGCTTGCACGCGACCGCGCCGAGGCGATGCGCTTCGAGAACGGCGTTCTGTTTCCGCCGGCTGCGGGGTGGGGCGCGCCGCTTTAGTGGCCGCCGCCGCGGCCAGTGAGCTGATTGCGCACCGGCAGCGTGACGTTCACCGCGCCGGCGTGTTCGAAGGTCAGCTGCACGCCGATCTCTTCGCCTTCCACGAAGGGCTGGGTGACGCCGTAGAACATGAGATGGGCGCCACCCGGCGCCAGCACGGCTTCGCCGTTGGCTGCGATTGCGAGCGCGTCGACCCGGCGCATCTGCATCACGCCATCGGTCATGGTCATTTCGTGCACCTCCACGCGCGCGGCGCGCGGACTCGACGCGGCGAGGAGACGATCGGGTTCGTTCGAAGGGTTGGCGATGGTGAGAAAGCCCGCGGCGACATCGACGCCATTGGGTGTCGGCGCGACCCAGGCGTCGCGCACTTCCAGCGCGCCGGGTTCAGGTGCGCTACAGGCGGCGAGAACCAGGGCGGCGGCAAAAAAAATCGCTCTCATGCGAGAGCGTATGCGGCAGCGACGGCGCAGAGTGGAGTGCGCCCGAACGGCGCACCCCAGGAGGGTCTGCAAATTACGGCGTGTTCGGATCGCCGTCGTTGGCTTCTTCGGCGGCCTCCTCAACCGCCGCGCCGGCGGCTTGGACGTCCTCGCCCACGCCCTGAACCGTGTTGCAGGCGCCGAGCGAAGCGACGCCCATCAGGGCGGCGATGGCGAGAAGCGGCGAGATCTTCGTCATGCGGAACTCCATCGAGCGCCCCAATGGCGCACAGCGGTTGAACGCTGCGCGCCTGGGAGAGTTCCGCCGCGTCTAGTTGACGGCGCCCGTTGTCTCGAAGAACAGCGCCTGGCTGACGGCCGCGCGCACCATGTCCGGCGAGTAGGGCTTGGTGATCAGGAACGTCGGCTCCGGACGTTCGCCGGTAAGCAGGCGGTCCGGGAATGCGGTGATGAAAATCACAGGCACCTCGAACGACTCCAGAATCTCGCGCACGGCGTCGATGCCGGACGAACCGTCCGCAAGCTGAATGTCGGCGAGCACGAGATCGGGACGTTCGCGCTTGGCGGCCGCGACCGCCGCCGACGCGGTGGTCGCCGTGGCGCAGACGTCGTGACCGGCGGAGGTGACGAGATCGCTCAGATCGAGCGCGATCACCGCTTCATCCTCGATGATCATGATGCGCGCGCGCGTCTGATCGTTGAGATCTTCGATCGCTTCGTCGAGCAGCGCCGCCACATCGTCGGCGGAGCGGCCGAGAATGTCGGCGGTTTCTTGCGGGGTGAAGTTCTCGAGCGTGGTGAGCAGGAGCGCCTGGCGGCTGATGGGCGAGAGCGCCTTCAGCCGCTCGTGCGCCTTGCGCGCGCCGGCGCTGGCTTCCTCGCCGGGACCGTTCAGCTCGATGTTGGCGCTGTCCCAAATCCGATGGAAGACCTTGTAGAGTCCGGCGCGGGGCTCGAGGTCGGCCGGAAACTCGTCTGGACGGGCGACAATGGCCTCCAGGGCCGCCGCCACGAACGCGTCGCCGCTCGACTGCGCGCCTGTCAGCGCCCGCGCATACCGGCGCAGTAGCGGCAAGTGCGGCGCGATTTCCCGGGCAAGCGACATGTACGATCCCTTGTTTTGATTGAAATTTTCTGGCTCAGTGTGGATGTTTTGCATGGCATACTCCCATCCCGCCGTGACCGGGAGAACGTATGCCGGTGAAAAAAGTTCCGGCGGCCCGGAACAGGTTCCGTCTGGTTGCGTTGACCCCGAGAACTGGCCGGGGGAACCGGCCCCAACAACCACCCGCTGGGGAGCAGGTGAGATGGCGCAAAAGGACGACATGCACACGCAAACAAGCAAACGCGGCGAAGGCAGGTCCGCCCGAAAGTCGGCGTCCGCCCAAACCAAGGCGGAGCTGACGCGCATCCTGCGCATCGCGTACGGGCCTGAGCCGGCCGAGCAGGTTCCAGCGCGCATGATGGACTTGCTCGACCAATTGGAGGCCGCCCAGCAGAGGCTGGAGGAGGAGCGCGCCAAGAACAAGGCCGCCCCGGAGGACAAGCCGTGAGCGCGGCCTTCAAGGCGGAGTTGATCGAGCTCCTGCCGAGCATGCGCGCGTTCGCGCGTTCGCTCGCGCACAACCCCGCGCAGGCCGACGATCTGGTGCAGGACACGCTGGTAAAGGCGCTCGCCAACATCGAGCGGTTCGAACCTGGCACGAACATGCGCGCGTGGCTCTTCACCATCCTGCGCAACCACTATTACTCGCAGCTGCGCAAGTCGAAGCGCGAAGTGGAGGACGCCGACGGCAAGTTCGCCGCACGTCTCACCTCGCGCCCCGAACAAGACGGCAGCGTCGACCTCGAGGACTTCAAGGCAGCGTTCGCGCAATTGGCGCCGGATCACCGCGAAGTGCTGACGCTTGTCGGCGCTTCGGGATGCTCCTACGAAGAGGCCGCCCAGATCTGCGGCTGCGCCGTCGGCACCATCAAGAGCCGCGTCAACCGGGCTCGCCGGAAGCTGGCCGATCTTCTGGGCCTTGAGGGCGAGGACGACGGCTTTCGCCTTGAGGGGCGGGTAGTTCAGGATTCGGCGAGCGTGTGAAACTGAAGTGGACTTGGGGGTGGCCCCGCGCATTGTCGCTCAGGTCGATGCGCGGGCGCATGGCGTTGCTGCTGGGTTTGGCCATGCTGCCTGCCGGCGCCATCGCCATGCAAGTCGGCCTCAACGCCGTCGCCGTGCGCGAAGCCGCCGAGCGCGAAAGCTATGGCAGGCTCGCGTTGCAATCGATCGTTTCGGAGCGATCCGTCGTCGATGAGACGCGCGAGGTGTTGCGTGTGCTCGCCGCGACGCCCGCGCTCGGCCAACTTGCCGCTGACGATTGCCAAGCGTGGCTCGGCAGCGTCATCGAGCGCTACCGCTATCTCGCGTCGATTGCCGTCACCGACAACGCAGGCGTCATCCGATGCAGCGTTCCTGCTGCGGCGCCTGGTTATCGACCGCCAGCGACGGAATTGCGCCGCCGCGCCATGGTGCGCGGCGCGTTCACAATGGGTTACGTGTCCTACGGCGTGCTCGCCCGGCAGCCGGTGCTGGGCGCGCTCGAGCCGCTGCGCGATGCGAGCGGCCGTCAAGTGGGCATGATCGGCGCGTCGATCACAATCCCCAGACTGGAGGAATTGCTGCGGGACCGGCGCGGGCTCGAAAACGCGCGCGCGGCGATCATCGACTTCACCGGCCGGGTCGTCGCCGAGGCCGCTTCGAGCGACATGCGAGACATGCCGGGGCTGCCAACGCCAGCGCAGGTGCGAAATCACCTGGGCGCCAGTCCGGTCTTCCTTCGCGTGCAAAACGGCGAAGCCGTGGTGATGCCCCTGCATGCGCCCGATCTTTACGCCGTTGTGGCGTGGCGTGACGCGGCGCCGGCGTGGCGGCGGTGGGCCGGGATTGCGACCTCGATCGCGGCCCCCCTGCTGATCTGGATGCTCGCCATGGCGGCGGGATGGTTTGCGATCGAGGTGTTCGTCACGCGTCCGCTCTCGAACCTCGAAACCGCCGCTCGCGGCTTCGCCCGCGGCGATGACGTGCGCGAACCGCTGGCGCTGCGCAGCGCGCCGGACGAAATCCGGTCGTTGCGGCGCACCATCTCGGCCATGGCGAAAACGCTGCGCGGGCGCGAGGAAAGACTGGTGCAGGCCTTGGGCGAGGAGCGCGCGCTGCTGCGCGAAGTGCACCATCGCGTGAAGAACAATCTGCAAATGGTCGCGAGCCTGCTCAACATACAGGCGCGTGCGGCAAGCGACGAAAGCGAGGCCATGGGGCTTGCGCGCGCGCACGATCGCGTACAGCTGCTGGCGCTGGCGCACCAGCGCATCTACGCCTCCGGCGAGGTGCGTGGGCTGCGCTTGGACGAACTCGCCGCCGATATCGCGCGCACCTTGCTGCAATCCCGCGGCGCGGCGGGGCGCGACATCGACCTCAAGCTGATGCTTAGTCCCGCCCAGTGCGACGTCGACCGCGCCGTGCCGCTGACCTTCCTGATCGGCGAGGGGGTGTCTTCGGCGCTCGACACGCTGGCCAACGCCGGCAGCGCCGTATTGTGCGTCATGCTCCAGCAGGACGAAGACGGCGAGGTGCGGATCGCCATCGACGCCGGCCTCGAGGCTGAGCGCGCCGGCCAGCCCGGCCCGGGCGTGCGCTTGATCGACGCCTTCGCACGCCAACTCGGCGCCGCGGTAGGCCGCGACGCCGAGCGTCCGTACATGCTGTGGGTGCGTGTGCCGCCGCTGGCGGCCAGCTGACCTCAGCGGCGTGCGAGCAGCATGCCGATCAGGAGGCCGGCGCCGAGCGAGAGGCCGATCGCCGCGCCTGGATGCGCGCGCACCTGTTCGGCTGCCTGGTGCGCGCCGGCGGCCGCCCGCGCGCGGAGGTCGCGGCCGGCCTTCTCGAGGCGCTTGCCCACAGTGCCGACTTCCACGCGCGCCGCCTTCGACGCTGCATGCGCCAAGCGGCCCATGTCCTTGCGCAGTTCGCTGAAATCATCGAGCACATCGGTCGCCCGTGAACGCAGCGCGTCTCGAGCGGCGCCGTTCTTCCGGCCGCGTGCGCCTGTCTCCATCGCTTGTGCCATTGCCGTCTCTCCATTGGCTTTGAGGTGCCATGCCAACCCGCGCCCCCGCACTTGGTTCCCGCGACATGGCGCGCAGGAACAGCGCATGGATTCATCGCGTTGCACGCACATCGTCAGCCAAAGGAGTAACGACCATGTTGGGCTGGGCGCTTGTCTTCTTCGTCCTCGCACTCGTGTGCGGCTTTCTCGGATTCGTGGCGCTGGCGGGTCTCGCGGCCAGCATCGCCAAGATTTTATTCCTCGTCTTCCTCGCGCTGCTCGTGATCGGCTTCGCTGCGCGCGCGATCCGCGGCCAGTCGGTGTTATGATGAACCTCGGCCGCCGCGGTTTCCGCAAGCAGGGCGAGAAGCACATCGCGGCGCCGCCGGCCAACGCCCAGTGGCGCACCGTCGTCGCCAAGCCGCAGTCGGCGGTGCGCGCCGCCTTGGCGGAGGCCAACGCCGATGTCCGCACCGAGCATGGGGTTTTGCGCGCGGTGCGCGGCCGCGACTACATCGTGGAATACGATGGCGGCGAACGCGCTGTGGTGCGCGCCGATATTTTCGAGAAGACCTACGAACCGCTCGGCGGCGGCCTATATCGGAAGCGCACGGACGTGCTGCTTCGCTATTTCACGCTGACGCGGCGCGTCGTGGTCGAGACGCTCGAAGGCCCGCAAATCGCCGAACCTGGCGATTGGATCATGCAGGGCGTGCAGGGCGAGCTCTGGCCCGTGTCGCCCGAGAAGGGCGCGGAGAAGTACGATCACGTCCAATAGGAGCGCCCGTGTTCAAGTTGCCTGACCTGCCGTTCGACACAGCCGCACTCGAACCGTTCATGTCGCGTCAGACGCTCGAAACGCATCACGGCAAGCACCACGCCGCCTACATCAAGAAGCTCAACGCCGCGCTCGAGACCCGCGCGGGGAAGCCGGCGGCGCTCGAAGAAGCCGTCCGCCTGGGCGCGCGTGAGAACAACAAGGCGATCTTCAACAACGCCGCGCAAGCCTGGAATCACGCCTTCTTCTGGCAGTCGCTGACGCCGGATGGGCCGGTCGAACCGCAAGGCGCGCTGCGCGCTGCGCTCGAGCGCGCCTTCGACTCGCTCGCCGCGTTCCGCACTGCCGCCAAGACACAAGGCGAGAGCCACTTCGCCTCCGGCTGGCTCTGGCTCATGGCCGATGGCGCGGGCGCAGTCTCGCTCCGCGACACCCACGACGCGCACACGCCGGTTGAACACGCGAACGCGCCCGAGACGCCGCTTCTGGTGTGCGATCTTTGGGAGCACGCTTATTATCTCGACTTCAAGAACGAGCGCGGCGCGTTTCTCGAGGCGTTCCTGAACAAGATCGCCAATTGGCGTTTCGCCGAGCGCCAGTACGACGCTGCCAAGCGCGGCGGCGAAGGCGCCTGGGTCTTCCCGGGCTAAGGGCGCGGAACCCGGCCCGGGTTGTCGCGTTTTTCTCGCAGGCTAGGTCTGGAGACACCGCACATGCTGAGCTGGGCGCTCATTTTCTTCGTCGTCGCGATCATCGCGGCCGTGTTTGGGTTTGGCGGCATCGCCTCGGCCTCAGCCGGGATTGCGCAGATCCTGTTCTTCCTCTTCATCGTCCTGTTCGTGGTCAGCCTGATCATGGGCATGGCGCGACGGGGCTAACCGGTCGCGGCGGCGCGGCATTGTCCAAGGTCCGGTTTAGCGCCATAACGGCGCAAAATCCGATCCTTGGGAGGCCCGCCGATGCACGCGATCGAAAACTTCATCAACGGCAAGAGCGCGCCCGCCTCCGGCGGCCGCGCTGGCCGTGTGTTCAATCCCAACACCGGCGCGCAGCAGGCGGAGGTCGCATTCTCCACCGCGCGTGACGTGGACGCCGCCGTGCAGGCGGCGCTGAAGGCGCTGCCCGAATGGAGCGCCACCAACCCGCAGCGCCGCGCGCGCGTGATGTTCGCCTTCAAGGCGCTGGTCGAAAAGAACATGGACGAGCTGGCGCATGTCTTGTCGTCCGAACACGGCAAGGTGATCGCCGATTCCAAGGGCGACATTCAGCGCGGCCTCGAAGTGATCGAGTTCGCCTGCGGCATCCCGCATGTGCTGAAGGGCGAGTACACGGAAGGCGCAGGTCCTGGCATTGACGTCTACTCGATGCGCCAGCCCTTGGGCGTCGTCGCCGGCATCACGCCGTTCAACTTCCCGGCCATGATCCCGATGTGGATGTTCGGCGTCGCCATCGCCTGCGGCAACACCTTCGTGCTGAAGCCGAGCGAGAAGGATCCCTCCGTGCCGGTGCGGCTCGCGGAACTGATGATGGAAGCCGGCGCGCCGGCTGGCGTGCTGAATGTCGTCCACGGCGACAAGGAAGCGGTCGACGCCATCATCGCCCATCCCGACATCAAAGCGATCAGCTTCGTCGGCTCCTCCGACATCGCGCACTACATCTATAGCCACGGCACGGCGAACCATAAGCGCGTGCAAGCCATGGGTGGGGCCAAGAACCACGGCATCATCATGCCTGACGCCGATATGGATCAGGCGGTGAAAGATCTGGTCGGCGCGGCTTATGGCTCCGCCGGCGAGCGCTGCATGGCGCTGCCGGTGGTGGTGCCGGTCGGCAAGAAGACCGCCGACGAACTGCGCGCGCGGCTGTTGCCCGAGATCGAGAAGCTCAAGGTCGGCATTTCCACCGATCCGGACGCGCAATACGGCCCGGTGGTGTCGAGCCAGCACAAGCAGAAAATCGAAGATTACATCGCGCTCGGCGTCAAAGAGGGCGCGGAGCTGGTGCGCGACGGGCGCGGCTTCAAGCTGCAAGGCTATGAAGAAGGCTATTTCATCGGCCCGACGCTGTTCGATGGCGTCAAAACCGACATGCGCACCTATCAGGAAGAAATCTTCGGCCCGGTGCTGCAGATCGTGCGCGCGGAAAGCTTCGAGGAAGCCGTGGCGCTGCCGAGCCAACACCAATACGGCAACGGCGTCGCCATCTTCACCCGCAACGGCCGCGCCGCGCGCGAGTTCGCCGCGCGCGTCAATGTCGGCATGGTCGGCATCAACGTGCCGATCCCAGTGCCGGTCGCCTACCACACCTTCGGCGGCTGGAAACGCTCGGCGTTTGGGGACACCAACCAGCACGGCATGGAAGGCGTGAAGTTTTTCACCAAAGTGAAGACGGTGACCGCGCGCTGGCCGGAAGGCATGACGGACGATTCAAGCTTCGTCATTCCGACGATGCGGTAAGAGCGTCGTCAGGCGGACGTGGCGTTTACAGGTTGGAGCGCGCGGCTCCGCCGCGCATGCGTCGCGGAGCGACGCGCTCCTTCCCCATAGTA
>JBFXCP010000005.1:0-124480 GCA_050182055.1 Hyphomonadaceae bacterium | reverse complement strand
CGGATCGCGCTCCGCGCGTCCGGAATGACGGACCGGACAGCTCGTGCTACACTGCCCCCATGGACGGATCAGTCGCCCAGCTCCCGCACCGCCGCTTCACGAGCCACGATCTGGCCCGGATGGTCGAGGCCGGCCTGATCGATCCCGATGAACGGATCGAACTGCTCAACGGGGAAATCATCGAAATGGGCAGCGAAGGGGAGGCGCACTGGAACGCGCGCGCGAAGCTCGTGAACTGGCTCGTACGGCGGCTGCCGGAGTCGATCATGCTTGCGCCCGATGGCCCGTTGCGGCTTTCGGCGGAGAACGAACCGGAGCCCGATTTTTATCTCTATCCCGCTGCCATGAATGTGAATGACGTGCGCGGCGACAGCGTGCTCCTGGTTGTCGAGATTTCCGATACCAGCCTCAGCAAGGACAAGCTGGTGAAAGCGCCGCTCTACGCTGCGCACGGCGTTCAGGAGTACTGGATCATCGATCTCACGAGCCGCACGACGCTGGTGCACCGGGCGCCCAACGCGGGAGCTTTCTCCGAGCCGACAGCGGTTGGATTTGACGAGTCGCTCAGCGCCATTTCTGCGCCCGGCGTTTCCGTAAAGCTCAACGACGTGCTGTAGCGCGGCCGGCGATGCGGCTGGGCGCCTGACCGACATCCTCACCGCCGCCACCAACGGCCTGGGAGCCGCCGCCTCCCCTTGACTGATCGATCACTGATCGATTAATGTCGGCGCATGAAGCAGCTCACCGCCGTCGAAGCAAAGGTGAAATTCGGCGCCGTGCTCGACGCCGTTGAGCGCGGCGAGGAGATCGTCGTCACCCGCAATGGCAAGGTGGTCGCGCGCATTGTGCCCGCCAATGAGCCGGGCATGTCGCAAGAGGAGGCGGTCCGGCGACTCGCGACCTTTTCCAAGGGCATCACCCTTGGCGGCCTCGATCTGCTCAAGATGCGCGATGAGGGCCGAAAGTAGATGTTCGTGATCGACGCCTCGGCCATGTTGTCGTGGTGCTTCGACGACGAAAAGCCGAGAAACGCTGAGACGGTTCTTCGCCGCCTTGCCAAAGGCGGCATGGCCGCGCCGGCGCACTTTCCCCTGGAGTGTGTTAACATTATTCGTGTGGGTGAGCGGGAGCGCCGGCTCACTGTGCAACAAGCGTCGGCATTCATCGCATTGGTGGAGTCGCTGCGTATCGAAATCGACGCGGAAACGGCGCGTCGAGCTTGGAGTGAAACGGCCGAGCTGTCGCGACGGACGGGCTTGACCGCTTACGATGCGGCGTATCTTGAACTCGCCATCCGTCGGCAGGCGACGCTGGTCAGCCGGGACAAGCAGCTGATCAAGGCCGCAGAAGCGAACAAGACGCCGGTGTTCAGGTTGGCAAGGGCCTCATGACTGACATCCTCACCACCGCCGCAGACGGCCTTGGCTGCGTGACGCTGAACCGCCCGCAAGCGCTGCATGCGCTCAACACGCATATGTGCGCGAACATGATCCAGGCGTTGCTGGCGTGGCGCGACGATCCGGGCGTTCACGCCGTTCTGCTCGATCACGCGCCCGGCACGCGCGGCTTCTGCGCCGGGGGCGACATTCGCATGATCGCCGAGAGCGGGGCGGGCGACGGCAAAGAGGCGCGCGCGTTCTTCCACACCGAGTATCGGCTCAACCATCTGCTTTTTCACTACCCCAAGCCGATCATTGCACTCATCGACGGCGTCACCATGGGCGGCGGCGTCGGCATCTCGATGCCGGCGCGCTTCCGTATCGCCACCGAGAACACCACTTACGCCATGCCGGAAACCGGCATTGGCCTTTTCCCCGATGTCGGCGGCGGCTGGTATCTGCCGCGCATGGACAGCAATATCGGCATGTGGCTTGCGCTCACCGGCGCGCGCTTGAAAGCGGCGGACTGCCTCCGCGCCGGTATCGCCAGCTTCTACATGCCCACTGAAATCCTCGGCGCCGCACGCGCGCAGATCGCCGGCGCGATGCAAGCTCATGACCCAGGGGCCGCGTTACGATCCGGGCTTGATGCACTCTCCGAGAGTCCGGGCCCCTGCAGGGAGCTGGCCGAAGAGAATGTCGAGAACATCGTGCGATGCTTCTCGCATGACGTGCTCGAAGATGTTTTCGCGGCGCTTGAGCAACTCGGCTCGGACTGGGCCGTCGCCCAACTCGCCACACTCCGCACCAAGTCGCCGCAAGCGCTGAAGGTCACGTTCCGGCAGATGCGCGAAGGCGCGCGCATGGCGAGCTTCGCCGACGAAATGCGCAGCGAATATCGCCTGGCCTCACGCGTCTGTGCGCGGCACGACTTTCAGGAGGGCGTCCGCGCGCTGATCGTCGACAAGGACAACGCGCCGGTGTGGAACCCCGCCGCGCTCGACGGCGTCAGCGATGCGCTTCTGGACGAATTGTTCGCGCCGCTGCCCGCGGACGAGGAATGGTCGCCGTTATAGAACCAGACGCCAGAACCACACGTCTCCCGGACGCAGCCCCGGCGAAGGCCGGGGTGCGATCCGGGATCCAGGAGCCGTAAGGCGGCGCCGTCGCCCTGGGTCCCGGCGCTCCGCCCCGCTTGCGCGGGGCATCCGGCCGGGAAGCGGGCTGTTTTGGCAACCGGCGCAGTTGCGCCGCGCGCGTTCAGTCGTATGACAGCGACCACATCGCAAGGAGCATCCCATGACGCGCGTCGCATTTATCGGCTTGGGCAACATGGGTTCCGGCATGGCCGCCAATCAGGCCAAGGCCGGGCGCGAGGTGATGGCGTTCGACCTCTCGGAGGCGGCGCTCGCGCGCGCGAAAGAGCAGGGCATGACGCCCGCCGCCAGCGCAGGCGCGGCGTGCAAGGACGCCGACATCGTCATCACCATGCTGCCGGCGGGCCAGCACGTGCGCGAAGTCTATATGGACGCGATTCTGCCCAACGCGCCGAAGGACGCGCTGCTGATCGATTGCTCCACCATCGACGTGGACTCCGCGCGCACGGTGGCGCGCGATGCGTCGATGCAGGGCTTCCGCGCCGCCGACGCGCCGGTCTCGGGCGGCACGGCGGCGGCGGAGGGCGGGACGCTCACCTTCATGGTTGGCTGCCGCGAGCAGGATTTCGCCGAGTTCGAAGAGGCGCTGAAGCCGATGGCCAAGGCGGTGATCCGCGCCGGCGACAGCGGCACGGGCCAGGCCGCCAAGATCTGCAACAACATGCTGCTCGGCATTTCGATGATCGCCACGTGCGAGGCGTTCGCGCTGGCCGAGCGGCTTGGGCTCGACGCGCAGCGTTTCTACGACATCGCCTCGAAAGCGTCGGGCCAGTGCTGGTCGCTCACGTCGTATTGCCCGTGGCCGGGCCCGGTGCCGGCGGCGCCGTCGAACCGCGACTACGAGGGCGGCTTCGCGGCGGCGATGATGCTGAAGGATCTGAAGCTCGCCCAGGACGCGGCGGACATGGCCGGCGCGCCGACCCCGCTCGGCGGCGGCGCCGAGGCGCTCTATAGCGAGCTGGTCGACCGCGGCTACGGCCAGCGCGACTTCTCGATCATGCTGCAAATGCTGCGCGGGACGCTCTGAAGCGCCCAGAGCCGCTGCGCGTCGGCCCGCCCCACCCGGCGCGAAGCAAGCTTGCCGACACCCTCCCCTCGCGGCGGGATGCGGCGGCCGCGCGCCCACAGTTTCCCTCCCCGGAGGGGAGGGTGTCGCGTGGTGCGAAGCAGCGCGCGACGGGTGGGGCGATGGCGCTGATATTTGGAGTATTCGAACGCGCCGTCTCCGGCGTCTCCCGAGGCTTCACGCACCGAGCACCGCTTCGATCGCCTGCAGCAGCGCGCGCGGCGTCAGCGGTTTCACCACGACGGCGTCAGCGCCGGCCGCACGCGCTGCGGCCGCGACGTCGGGCTCGGCGCTGCCGGTGGCCATGACGATGCGGGCGTGCGCCCAGACGGGATTGGCGCGCACGGCGGCGATGAATTCCGGGCCGCTCACGCCGGGCATCCTGTTGTCGACGACGATCACCGCTGCCGGATAGTCGCCGAGGCGCTCCAGCGCGTCCGTGCCGCTGGCGGCGTCGCGCACGTGGGCCACGCCCGCTTCGCGCAACGCATGGGCGTAGATGCGCCGCGTCGGTTCGTGGTCGTCCACGATCAGCACGTCGAAGGCTTCGAGCACGCGCATGAGTCCCGCTAACGGCGCCTGGGCGCAAAAGCAAACGGCCGGAGCATGCGCTCCGGCCGTCGCCAGTTCAGCATTGAGGCGAGCGCTTAGTAGCGCGCGCGGAGCGTGACGCCGTAGGTGAGCGGCGCGTTCGGGTAGATCACCGTGGAGTTCTGCAGCGGCGGCGCGAAGGCGCCGACATAGTAGAACTCGTCGGTGAGGTTCTGACCCCACAGCTCGACCGACCAACGCTCGCTTTGCGGCCCGACCGCGATGCGGCCGTTGAAGATCGCGAACGCGTCGTTGTCGGTGATCGGGTTGCGGTTCAGCGTCTGGGTGCGGTAGCCGCTGTTCCAGCGTCCATCGAGATAGAACATGGCGCGGAAGTCGCCGCCCAGCGGCACTTCGTACGACACGCCGCCGGTGACCGTCCATTCCGCCGCAAACGTGAGCGGATCGCCCGACGTGATCGTGTTCGGCACCGGGTCGAGCGTGTTGAACACGACCGTGCTGTCGTAATAGGCGTCCGTGTAAACGACGCCGAGGTTCATCGTCAGCGCGTCGGTCGGACGAGCCGAGATTTCAAGTTCGGCGCCTTGGCTGATCACTTCCGGCACGTTGCGCGTGATGAAGTTGAAGCCGTTGAAGTTGTTCGACTGGTAGTCGTGGATCTGCTGGTAGAACGCCGCCAGATTGAGGGTCGTCGTTCCGCCGAAGATCGTCGACTTCAGGCCGATTTCGAAGGCGTCGGTGAATTCCGGCTCGAACGCCAGCTGCGAGACATTGAGCCCCGCGCCGCTGGTGGTCGCCGGCGTGATCGGGAAGCCCGAACGGTCGACGTTGAAGCCGCCCGCCTTGTAGCCGCGCGAGTAGCCGCCGTAGATCATCAGGTCGTCGCTCACATGATAGGCAAGCGAGGCCGTGCCGCTGAACTCTTCCTCTTCGCGGTCGCCCGCGTAGGTCCCGTTGGCGATCGTGTTGACCGCCGGGTTGCAGGCCAGGTTCATGAGCGGAGACAGCGCGCCTGCCAGCGCCGGGCCGGGACCATCGGGATCCACGGTTTGGATAAAGGACACGATGCCGACACCGGGCGGCAAGCCTCCGACGCCGGCTGTGCTCGTCTCCATCAGGCGCAGGCTGTCGCACGACGAATTGATTGCGAACAGATTCGCGGCGACGTCCTTGTTGTCCTGGTTGTAGCGGAGGCCAACCGTCAAAATGAGATTGTCAGAGATCGAAATCTCGTTGTGTGTGAACACCGACAAGCTCTGGGTCTCGACGCTCCAGCGGTCGTTCTGCTGGCCTTGCCCGCTCACCGTGGGTATCAGGTGGCCGAAATTGTTGGCCGGGGTGCTGACCGCAGCCACCAGCGCCGGGCTTACTAGGCCTGCAACGCATTGGAAGATCGATGGGTTGGCCGAGAAGGCGTACAGCTCACAGCCAGTGCCGGGACCCGGGACGAAAGCGTCTGTCGCCCCAATGGACGCGGTGTTCGTGAAGAAGGCGGCGTGCGCCCCCACTTGAATGCGGTCAGTCGTGTCGAGTTCCTCGTTTCCGTAGAAGAGGCCGACGAGCCAGTTCAGGCGGCCGGCTTCGCCCTGCAGGCGGAACTCTTGCGTCAGGTTCTTGAAGCCGACTTCCAGGCCGTCGCGATAGGTGATGTCGAGGAAGTTGAAATCGACGTCCTGATCGCGCACCGCGCTCCAGTCGCGCAGCGATGTGATCGACGTGAAGTTCATCCCGCCGATGTCCCAGTTGAGCTCGCCGGAGATGCCGAACTCTTCGGTCTGCTCGCCGTAGCCGCGGCCCGGCGACACCGTCATGCCGCGCTGCTCGAGGTTGATCGGGCGCGTGGCGATAGTGGTGGCGGTCGGGCTGGTGACGACGCCGCCGGTGGCGACCGCGTTGATCGCGCCTTGGGTCGACCCGTATTGCAGGGGCGTGATGCCGCAGCAGACTTCGTTGGATTCGCTGCCGTCGAGGATGATGCGCAGCGACGCGTCGGAATTGATGTCCCACAGCACTTGCGCGCGGCCCGACCAGCGGTCGGTGGTGTTGATGTCGCTGCCGGAGACGAGGTCTGTGATGTAGCCGTCGCGCTGGCGGATCGAGCCGTCGAGGCGGAAGGCCAAGCTATCGGTGACCGGAATGTTGACGCCTGCGCGCAGGCCGCCTTCTTCGAGGTCTTCGATGCCGTAGAGCGCTTCGATGTACATGCCCGGATCGAAATCCGGACCGGCGGTCACGACGCTGATGGCGCCGGCCGAGGTGTTGCGGCCGAACAGCGTGCCTTGCGGGCCGCGCAGAATTTCAACACGGACGAGTTCTGGGAGGTCCGCCAGCGCCGCGCCGGCGCGGGCGCGATACACGCCGTCGATGAAGATGCCGACCGCGGCTTCGAAGCCGGGGTTGTCGGAGCCAGTGCCGATGCCGCGGATCCGCGCGATCGTGCCCGACGAGTTCGATTGGCCGGTGCCCATTTGCAGCGAGGGCGCCACCTGGGTGACGTCGCGCAGGTCTTGCACGCCGGTGTTCTCGAGGGTTTCGCCGCCGATGGCGGTCACCGCGAGAGGAACGTCCTGGATCGCCGCCGCGCGGCCGGTGGCCGTGACGACGATTTCGTCGCTGACGTCTTCGTCCTGAGCGAACGCAGGCGTGACCGCGCCGATCGCCGCGAGCGAGGCGCCCGAAAGCAGAATCCGACCCCAATTTGACTTCTTGCTCATTGCCGTCCTCCCAGTGCCCAGGCGCGCCTTCTCTGGGCGTCCGCGGCGTACTTACTCTCGGCATGCGGGGCGGCGAGCGGGTGCTCCCCCGGCGCCCTACCTGTCCAAGGCTGCTATAGCAGGCACGCCCCCCATGGGTGTCAACGGCGCCAGCCGCCATAATCTTGACGCCAGCGTCAGGTCGTCGGTCCCCTGCGGCGGCGGCGCCACACTTCCGTTGCGCATGTGAAAACAAGCGACAAGGCCTGCTGCGTGCGTCCGGCGCGCAGCTCAACCGCAACGCGCGAAAGAGGTATCGACGTACCGCGCAAGCGCCTGTCGCCCCGGGCGGCGCCGCATCCTATAGGGAGGGGCATGGCCAACGCCGCGCTCGTTCTCTTCTCCGCCGGCCAGGATTCGGCGACGTGCCTGGCGTGGGCGCTGCAGCGATTCGCGCGGGTCGAGACCATCGGCTTCTTCTACGGCCAGCGTCACGCGGTGGAACTCGACCAGCGCGTCCCGCTGCGCGAGGCGATTGCCGCGTGCGATCCGGCGTGGCGCGCGCGCTTGGGGTCCGACATCGTCGTCGACATTTCGGGCTACGGCGCCTTGGCCGAAAGCGCGCTGACCGCGGATCGCGCCATCGAGATGGCGGAGAGCGGCTTGCCGACGACCTTCGTGCCGGCCAGGAATCTGGTGTTTCTCACCGTGGCCGCGGCGCACGCCTACCGGCGCGGCGTCGACGTGCTGGTCGCGGGCATGTGCGAGACGGACTATTCGGGCTATCCCGATTGTCGGCGCGAGACGCTGGATGCGCAAGAACGCGCGCTGGCGCTTGGCCTCGACCGGCCGATCAAGATCGAAACGCCGCTGATGCATCTGACCAAGCGCGCGACATGGGCGCTGGCGCACGAGCTGGGCGGCGCGGCGCTGGTCGATGCGATCGTGGAGCACAGCCACACCTGCTACGAAGGCGACCGCTCGCACCGCCACGCCTGGGGCTACGGCTGCGGCGCGTGTCCCGCGTGCGATCTGCGGGCGAAGGGCTGGAGCGCATGGGCGGCGTGACAGGGACGCTGCGCGCCCGCATTGCCGCGTCGCGCGCGCGATGCTTGGCTCCGAGGGCGGGGCAAAGGGAAAGCCAATGCGGCTGATTGCGGCGATCGCGTGCGCGGTGATGCTTCTGGGCGCGGGCGAAGCGTCGGCGCAGCCCTTGCCCGACACATTGCGCTCCGCGGGGGTCACGCAGGCGCAATGGGATGCGTTGAGCCGCGAGGCGCGCGCGCAAGCGCAACGGGCGCGCATTTCGGAAGCGGCGCTGCTGGCGGCGGCCGAGGCGTCGGCGGTGCGCCTGGCGCGCTCAGGGCGGTTCGATGCGCCCCGCCTGCAGCAGATCATCCTCGAAACCCTGACCGAACAGGCCGATCAGATCGCCGAACTGCAACGCCGGCTCGATGGGCTCACGGGAGATTCGGATGCGGGCGTTGCGGCGCAGTTTGCGCAGGCGCGCGCGGCGCTGAATGAAGGACGTCTCGACGACGCGGATCGTCTGCTGGCGCAGGTCGCGCAAAGCGACCTCGCCGCCATCCAGCAAGCCGACGCTGAGGCGGCGCGCCGCCGGCTACGCGCTGGGGCGACAATCGCCAGCCGCGGGCAAGTGGCGTTGGTGCAGGCGGACTACCTGGCGGCCGCACAGCACTACGAGCGTGCGGCGGACATTCTGCCGGAGCGCGCGGTCCGCGAGCGATGGGAGTACACGTTGTGGCGCGCGGCGGCGCTCTATCAGCGGGGACGTCTCTTCGCCGAGCCGGAGGCGCTGCAGCAATCGGTCGCCGCCTACGAGACCGCGCTCAGTCTGCGCCCGCGCGAGACCGCGCCGTCGGACTGGGCCGAGACGCAAAACGATCTTGGCATTGCGCTTCAGCTTCAAGGCGAGCGTGGCGCGCCGGGCGCGCTGGAGCGCGCGGTCGCGGCCTACGAGGCGGCGCTGACGGTGATGACGCGGGAAGCCAATCCGGCTGGCTGGGCGCAGATTCAGATGAATCTCGGCGTGGCGTTGCAGCGGCAGGGAGAGCGCGGCGCGCCGGGCGCGCTCGAGCGCGCGGTGGCGGCGTATGAGGCCGCATTGACAGTGCGCACGCGCGCGGCCGATCCAGTTGGCTGGGCGATGACGCAAATGAACCTCGGCAATGCGCGGCGTCGGCAAGCCGAGCGGGGCGCGCCGGGCGCCTTGGAGCAAGCCGTGGCGGCCTACGAGGCGGCGCTGACGGTGCAGACGCGCGACTCCGATCCCGACGGATGGGCGATGACTCAGATGAATCTCGGCCTCGCCCTGCGCCGCCAAGGCGAGCGCGGCGCGCCGGGCGCGTTGGAGCGCGCTATCGCGGCGTTCGAGGCGGCGCTCAGCGTGCGGCCGCGGGACGCCGATCCGCTGGGCTGGGCGCGCACGCAAGTGAACCTTGGCGGCGCGCTCTATGTGCAGGGCGTGCGCGGGACGCCGGGCGCGTTGGCGCGCGCCGTGTCATCGTTCGAAGCGGCGCTGGCGGTGATCACGCGCGAGGCGGACCTTGTTGGCTGGGCCAACACGCAACACAATCTCGCGCTTGCGTATCGCGCCCTGGGGCGGCCGCGCGAGGCGCGCGCCGCCGCTGCGAACGCGCTGCAGGGCGCGCAGCAACTCGGCGATGCGGCGTTCGCCGAGCAGGCGCGGCGTTTGCTGGCCAGCTTGCCGGCGGAGTGAAGGGCGGACGCCTCGCTACGGCGCCATGTGCGTCAGGGCGGGCTTTGGGCTGAACGGGGACTCGCCCGCCCTAACGCGGCCTTGCCTACGCGCCGCGTGCGGCCACGTAAGCGTCGGCGACTTTCTCGGCGAACTGCCGGATGGCGCGGCGCGCCTCGGTCCAGGTCGAGGCCGGGCCTGACAGATCGGCGAGGCTATGGTTGTAGCGGCGGTGGGTGACTTCGCCCACGACCGCGCCGTTGTCGCGCAGCACCGCGCGCAATTCCGCGCCGCCGATGGACACCGAACCGGTCGCGTCCAGGCTCGGTTCGTCGATCAGCTGCTGCATAGTGGGGCGGTTGGGATCGGCGTCGATGATGGAGATCTCGACCACGAGACCGCCGCCGCCGACGCTGACGCCGCGGCGCGCGAGCGCGGCCTGCACGGCGTCGGTGACGGCCGCGCGCAGCACGTCGCCTTCACGTGCGCCAAGCTCGTCATCTAGAGATTCCTGGAATTCGGGCGAGAACGAAATCGGCGCGAGCGACACTTGCGCGGACGCGGCCGATGCAAAGGCGAGCGCCGCAGCGCCTAACAATACGGGTGTGAAACGCATGGACACGGACCCTCCAGCGGGACGTATTCCACCCATTATGCCGCGATGTGCGGAGGGGCGCTATTCACGTTCCTGTCACAGCGGCGTCAATCGTCGTCGTCCTCATCTTCGTCATCGTCGTCGCCCGGCACGACCGCATCGACCACCGCGCCGGTAGCTTTCACGCCTGTAACGACTACGGCGCCCGTCACGGACACCGCCGTGCCGACGACGGTCGCGGCCAAGCAGCCCTGCAGCGGCAGCATCAACAGCAATGCGACAAGCGCCAATCTCATGACGTCACCCCGCGAATACGCGGCCGGGAACCTGCGCGTCCGCGCGCGGGCGCGCAAGGCAAAGCTGCAGCGAGGCGGCGCTCAGCACGCGTCTTCGATGTCGAAGGTGTCGCCCGCGGCGAGGCCGGGGTCGCCCGCGCGGCGGTAGGGCCCGGCGTAGTTGGTCAGCTGACCGTGGCGGCGGTCGGGACCGAAGAAATCGTCCGAGCGGATGAAATTGCGGGTGTCGGTCAGCGCGCTCGAAATGCGGTCGAACAGCAGCCGGGTGCTGATCGGCTTCTTGATGAAGCCCGAGACGCCCGCGTCGCGCGCGGCGGCGACGCGCGAGATCTCGGTGTGGGCGGTGAGCATGAGGATCGGTACAAAGGGATTTGGACTGTTGCGGTCACAGCGGACCATGCGCGCAAACTCGAGCCCATCGATGGGCGCCATCTTCCAGTCGAGGATGACGAGATCGACGGTCGACACGCCCAGTGTGTCGAACGCCGCGGCGGCGGTCGCCGTCTCGGTGACGCGCACGACGCCGGCGGCGCGCAGCAGACAGCGCAGGAGGAAGCGCATCTGCTGGTTGTCGTCGACCACAAGCACATGGATGTCGCTCAGCGACGTCATGCGATCTCCGGGACCAATGGAACTTCAGAGAAAGCGTGAGAGGAGCAAATAGAGGGTTAACCCAGGCGGAGATCGCGCGCTGGCGCAATGCTGTGATCGCAGAGACGCGCACTCTGCTACCGGTGTGCACGCCACATGCGCAGCGCAGAAGCGTCCGCTAACGCGCGCGCGTTAGCCGTCCCAACTCCGCGTTGCTCTCGCCGAGGATGATCAACGTGTCGCCCTCGATGCGCCCGCCGCGCGCATTGCTGAGCAGTTCGCCAAAACCGCGCTCCACCGTCGCCGCCGGCTCGCCGCACGCGCGCCGCGTCATGCCGACGGAGCGGAACGCCAAGCCGCCATCGTGCGTCTCGGCTTGCGCGAACCATTGATTGCAGCCGGTGAAGCCGCCCGCGCGGCCCTCCGCGCTGAAGGTGATGGTGGGTTCTTGGCCGGGTTCCGCGCCGCTCCCGGCAAGCGTCCACGACGTGCTTGCCAACGGCAGCGGCGTTGGCGCTGGACGCTCTTTCTCCGCCGGAGGCGCAGCGCACGCCGCGAGCGTAAGCGCAAGGATCAAGGCCCGGCGGTTCATGAGTTTCTCGCGAAGCGCGCGATCTCGCGCTGGCTCTCGTCGAGCAGAACCAGCGCGTCTCGATCGAAGCGGGCGTAGCGCGTGCGTTCGAGCACGGAGAGGAAACTGCGCTCCGTATCGCGCTGCATCGGCGTCTGACACGCCATGCGCGTCATGCCGACATCGCCGAAGCGCAGCGTGTCGCCGGTCTGCGTCACCGCCGCGAACCAGCGATTGCAGCCGGTGTAGCCCGATGCGCGCGCCGCCTCGAAGTCGAGCGTCGCGCCGTGAGGGTTGGCGTTCTCGTCATCGATGCGCAGCCAACCCGTGCCGGCGAGTTGGATCGACGCGGCGGGGGCCTGCGGCGGCGCCGGCGGCGTCGCGCAGGCCGCGAGCGCGGCGATCAAGAATGCGGCCGTCAAAAAACGCATCATGGACCTCAAACCGGATCGTAGGGAAACACCGAGGCGCTGGCGCCGGCGTCCGTGTAATTGCCTTTGAGCGCCGGCAGCGCCTGCTCGATCAGACTTTGCGGCGTCCAGCCTTCCAAACGCGCCAACCCGCGCACCGGGCGCGGCTGGTTGAACAGGAACACCTCGTTGCCGCGCACGGCGAAAATCTGGCCGGTGGTTTCCTTGGCGCCGTCGGCGCAGAGCGCCACCGCCAGCTGCGCCACCTGGTCGGCGCGCATCGAGCGCTTGAAGCGCTCCACGCGCGCGGCGCTGGCTTCGTCCTTGACAGGAATCGAGGCGATCATGCGCGTCCACGCGAACGGGGCGATGATGTTGGAGCGCACATTCTTCTGCAGGTTCTCCATGGCGATGATGCGTGAGAGGCCCATCACCCCAAGCTTCGCCGCCGCGTAATTGGCCTGGCCGATATTGCCGATCAGACCTGAGGTGGAGGTGAACAGGACGTAGCTGCCGTCCTGCTGTTCGCGGAAGTGCTCGATCGTGGCGCGGGTGACGTTGAATGCGCCGTGCAGGTGGACGTCGATCACCGCGCGCCAATCCTCGGGCGTCATCTTGTGGAACATGCCGTCGCGGAGGATGCCGGCCGGGTTGATCACGCCGTGCAGCGCTCCGAATTCCTTCTTGGCTTGCGCCATCATGGCGACGACGGCGTCGTAGTCGCTCACGCTGTCGGAATTGGAGATCGCCTTGCCGCCCGCGGCGCGGATTTCCTGCGCCACCTGTTCAGCCGGCCCCGCCGAACCTGAATCGTCGCCCTTCAATCCGCCGCCAAGGTCGTTGACCAGCACCGCGGCGCCTTCGCGGGCGGCCAGCAAGGCGCATTCCTTGCCAATGCCGTTGCCGCCGCCGGTGACAACGACGACTTTTCCGTCCAGCACGCCCATGCGTTTCCTCCGTTTGCGCTGACTTAGCCTCGCGCCGCGCGAATTGGAATGCGCCGCCGCTGCAGCGCTGGTCTTCTCCGGCGTGGAGGTCAGGCCTTCGGCTCGAACCCGTCCGCTTGCGCGAGTTCGGGAAAGAGCTTCATCCAGCCGAACGAAGCGAGCACGGCCAACGCGCCGCCGGCGGTCACCGCGATGACCGGGCCGAAAATGCGCGCCATCAGGCCGGCTTCGAAATCGCCCAATTCGTTGGAGGCGGAGATGAACACGAAATTCACAGCCGCCACCCGCCCGCGCATCGGGTCGGGCGTCGCCAGCTGCACCAGACTTTGGCGCACATAGACCGAGATCATGTCGACGCCGCCGGCGATGGCTAACGCAACCGAGGTCAGAAGCAGCGACTTGGAAAGCCCGAACACGATGGTCGCCAGCCCGAAGGCGATGGTCGAGCCGAACATCCACAGGCCGACGCGGGTGCGGATCGGCTTCACCGCCAGCATCAGCGCCACCGCCGCCGCGCCAACGCCCATGGCGGAGCGCAGGATGCCGTTCTCCGCCGGCCCGGCGTGGAGAATGTCGCGCGAGAACACCGGCAGCAGCGCCACCGCGCCGGCCAGCAGCACCACCACGAGGTCGAGCGAAATGGCGCCCAGCACGATCTTGTTTGACCACACGAAGCGCAACCCCTCGACGATCATGCTCACCGTGCGCGCATCCTTGACCGGCTCGCGCGCGGGCGGCTTCACCATGAAGAGCAACGCCGCGGACATGAGCAGCAGGGCAGCGGCCGTGAAGTAGGGCGTCGCCGGGCTGACGCCGTAGAGAAGCCCGCCGATGGCGGGGCCGATGATCAGCCCGGACTGAAAGGCGAGCGACGACCAGGCGATGCCCTGCGGCAGCTCCTCGCGCGGCAGCAATTGCGGCAACAGCGCCGACGCCGCCGGCGGCATGAACGCGTTGATGGCGCCGGCGCCGATCGCGGCGGCGAACACCGCAGGCACGACGATCGTGGGCGCCAGGTTCGAAACGAACGCCAGCCAAAGCGCGATCGCCGCTTTCGCCGTCATGCAGGCAATCAGGATCAGGCGCCGGTCGTAGCGATCCGCCGCCTGGCCGCCGAACAGCGAGAGCACCAGCAGCGGCAGGAATTGCGCCAAGCCGACGAGCCCGATCACGAACGCCGCTTCGGCGATGCTTTGGCCGTGCCCGCGCGCGGCGTCGTAGACCTGCCAGCCCATCGCCGTCAGCTGCATCTGCACCGCCAGCGTCGCGAACCAGCGCCCGCCCCAAAAGAGCGCGAACTGGCGATGCCGGAAGATGTCGAGCGAGGGGATGCGCAGCGCGGCCAAGCGGCGCGGTATGCGCGCAGCCGGTGCAGAGCGCAATGCTTACGCTTCCCCGACGAATGCCCCGCGAAAGCGGGGCGAGATCGGGGATCCAGAGTTCGCAAGCGCCAGGTCTGGGTCCCGGATCGCACCCCGGATCGGGTCCGGGGATGCGTCCGGGAAGCGTCCGCCCCTCCGGCGCTGTCGTTGACGCATCACGCCGCGACCCGTAAGCGCTCGCGCCGCCATGGGTCATACGCTCGCCGCCGAAAAGCCGGAACACGCCGCCGCGATCGAGCGGGTGCTCGACCGCGCCTTCGGCCCCGGCCGCTTCGCCAAAACGAGCGAGCGCGTGCGCGAGCAGGGCGCGGTGCACGAACCCTCGCTCTCACGCGTGGCGCTCAATCCGGAGGGCGAGGTCATCGGCGTGTGCCGCATCTGGCGCGTCGAGGCCGGCGCGCCGGTCTATTTTCTGGGGCCGCTGGCGGTCGATCCCGCGGCGCAGGCGGCGGGGCTGGGCGCGGCGCTGACGCGCGAAGCGGTGCAGGCGTGCCGCACCGTCGGCGGCAATGGCGTGGTGCTTGTCGGCGCGGAGAGATTCTTCCGTCCGCTCGGCTTCAGCGTTGCGCCGAAAGACCGGCTGAAGCTCCCGGGCCCGGTCGATCCCGCGCGGGTCCTCTGGTGCGAACTCAAACCCGGCGGCCTCGACAAAGTCCAAGGCGCGCTCACTGCGCCAGCGCGCTGACCGTTGCCAACTGAAATCGCAAGACTCAGATGCTCTCGCGCCGCCAGCCCAGCATCAGAAGCATAAGGCCCGCTGCGGCCCAGGCCCAGCCGGGGCCGAGCGGGGCGGCTTGGGCGGCGCGGACGACATAGGCGCCATTGCGCTCAATGCCGATCCAGTCGCCGCCGCTCGCGTTGGCGCCGCGATCGATGCGGCGCACGTCCGGCAAGCGGCGTCCGTCCTCGCCCGTGAAAAACACGCCGCCGCCCGTGGCTTGCGCGAAGGGGCGCAGGATGTCGCCGGTGGCGTTGAGCGCGGCCGCTTCGCGCGGATTGAGTGGGCCCACGGCGGCGAAGGCGCGCAAGTCGCCGCTGCGCGCCTCCCACAAACCTTGCTCGCTCGCGGGCGCCTCGCCGCGCCACAGACCGGGCGCCGCCTCGGAGAGTTGCACATTGGATTGCGCGCCGGTGGGCGAGATGAGCTGCACGTCGCTTGCGCTCGCGGCGAGCGTGCTGCGTTCGATCTCCAAGCCGCGCGCGCCCGCATCGAGCGACAGCCGCTCTTCTTCAAGCTCCGGCTCCTGCATCAGCCAATGCGCCAGACGGCGCAGCAATTCGCCGTGCGGCCCGCCGCCGTCATAGCCGCGCGCCCACAGCCACGGCTGATCCGACCACAATTGCGCAACGCGCCCGTCGCCGGCGCGGTCGAGCACCAAGAGCGGGCGCCCGCCCGAGCCTTGCAGCACGACTTGCCCGCTCGGCGCACGCGCGTCGACTTGGCGCGTCCAGCGGCCCCAGCGCGCCGGCTGCGGCAAGCCGCGCACGACAGGATGGCGCAAGCCGAGCGCGGTCGGCGCCGGGCGATAGGGCGTGGCGATCACCGCGCCGGTGGGCTGCGACGGCAGAATGCCCGCGAGCGCAGTGCGCGAGAGTCCATCCAACCCCGCTTCGTGTTCGCCCGCAGTGACCAGCAATGCGCCGCCTTGCTCGACGCGTTGGGCGATGCGCGAAAAATAATACGCCTGCAGGATGCCGCGCCGGCTGTAGCGATCGAAGATGATGAGATCGAAATCGTCGAGCCTGCGCTCGAACAATTCCTCGGTCGGGAACGGGATCAACGCCAGTTCGCCGAGCGGCGTGTAGTCTTCCTTGTCCGGCGGGCGCAGGATCGAGAAGTGCACCAGATCGACCGCGGGGTCGGACTTCAGCAGATTGCGCCACACGCGCGCGCCAGCATGCGGTTCGCCAGTGATCAGCAGCACGCGCAGCCGGTCGCGCACGCCGTTGGCGGCGAAGGCGGCGCGATTGTTGGCGAGGCTGATTTCCTGAGGCCCGCCCTCGGCTTCGACAATCACCATGTTGCGGCCGCGATGGGGCAGGCGCACGTCGATGTTGAACTCACGGTTGGCGCGCGCGACCACGTCCGCGGCGCGCGCGCCGTCGATGCTGACGCGCACGCGCACCTGCGGGTTGCCTGCCGAGTCATGCACGCGCCCGACGATGCGCATCGGTTCGTTGACGATGCCGAACGTCGGCGCCGAGACGAGTTCGAGCCGCCGGTCGCCGCGATCAGGATCGCCAACGATCAGCATGTGCGCCGGGCCAAGATGCGCGAGCCGGCGCGGCTGCGGCGGCGGATCGGCCGCTTGGCCGTCGGTCACGACCACGACGCCGCCGATGCGGTCGCGCCCGACGTCGGCGAGCGCATCCTCGATCACGGAGGCGATCATCGTCCCGTCGGCGCCGCCGCGCGCTTCGCGCACGCGCACATCGAGACCGCTCTCGCGCGCCAGTCGCGCGGCCATCGCATCGCCGGCGGCACGCGCGGCTTGCAAGCGGCCGGCCAAAGCCAAGCTCTCGCTCTGGTCGATGACGACGAGGGCGACATCGTCAGCCGGCTCGCGCGCTTCGCGCACGAATTGCGGCTGCATCAAACCAAGAAACAGAAACCCGAGTCCGAGCGCGCGCAGGATCGGCGCGCCGCCGCCACGCCACAGATAGAGTCCCCAAGCGATCGCCGCGAGAACGCCAAGCGCGATCATCGCCGCCAGCGGCAACGCCGGATCGAAGCCGATGCGCGCGCCGAAGATCACTCTTGGCCCATGCGTTCGAGCAGTGCGGGCACGTGCACCTGGTCGGCTTTGTAATTGCCGGTGAGCGCCACCATCACGATGTTGACGCCGAAGCGAAGCGCGAGCTCACGCTGACGTGGGCCGCCATCGCCTTGACCGGCCCATGCCGCCGCCCAATCGCCGTCGCCGACGAAGATCGAGGCGACGCCATCGCGTGCGGAGGCGGCCGATGAACTCTCCGCCCATAATTGCGTCGCCTGCGTGCGGCCCGGAAACGAGCGCATCAGATAGAACGCGCGCGCGAGCACGTGATCGCTGGTGACCAATTCGAGCGGCGGCACGTCGACGCCTGCGAGCATCACAGCAGCGGGCCTGCGTCCGCCGTTGCGGCCCGCGTCGCGGGTGTCGACCAGGAGCAAGCCGCCGATGGCGAGATAGCGGTCGACATTGGCGAGCGCCGCATCCGAGAGACGCTGTGGCGAGGCCGTGGCCGGCCAATAGATGAACGGATAGGGCGAGAGATCGTCGCGCGCCAGGTCGACGGGCGCTGGATCGCCGGGCTCAACCGAGGTGCGCTCGCGCAGCAAGCGGCTGAGCACAGTCAAGCCGTCGCGCGAGGCGGTATCGATCCGCGCATCGCCGGTGCGGACATAAGCGAGGCGCAATGTCTGCGTCGGGTCCTCGCGATTCTGCGCCTGGACATCCGGCGCAACGAGAAGCGCAAGCAGGAGCGCCGCTGTGGCGCCGCCGCGCTGCAGCTTCGGCAGGCGCGGCAGTTTGCCGATGAGAAAGAGCGCGATCAGCATGTCGAGCGCGAGCAGCAACGCGGCCGCGCCGAACAGCCAGCCCGCGAGCGGGCGGGTGATGGTCGCTCCCATCCCAGCGCGCGCAATGCCATCGGGTAATTGCAGCGGCGCCAGCGCCTCGTCGCCGCGCACTGCATCTATGGCGGCGGTCACGCCTGCACGCTCGTACAAACCGGGCGGCGTCAGCGGGCCGGCGCGCGCCTGCGCAAACGCATCGGCGGCGACCGGTTGAATCTCCGGCGGCGCATCGCTCAACGCGCCGTAGCCGTCGAGCACACGCTGCGCCACGAACGGCCCGCCGGTAATCGCGCGCTCGCCCGCACCGTCGGGGCGCGCGGCGAACGCGAGCGTCCGGCGCAGCAGGTCCACAAACAAACCCGAGAGCGGCAAGTCGGACCAATCCGGCCCCGCGCTGACGTGAAAGAGCACGATCAGCCCGCGTCCGCGCGGGCGCGCCGTGACGAGCGGCGAACTGTCGCTCAACGTCGCCCACACGCGCGCTTCCTGCAGCGAGGCGGGCTCGGCGAGCACTTGGCGGCGCACGTTCACGTCGGCGGGCGCGGCGATGCCGGCGAACGGCGAGTCGTCGGGAAATGCGCCGATGCCGAGCGGGTTCTCCCACGCCAGCGCGCCGCCCAGGGTGCGCGACCCCGGGCGCAGGCGCACCGGCAACAGATCGTCCGCGTCGTTGGCGAGGCGCGGTCCCGCAAAGCGCACCAGCAAGCCGCCAGCCTCGATCCAGCGCTCGAGCGCCGCGCGATCGGCGGGGGCGATGCGGCCCGCGTCCGGCAGGATCAACGCTTGTGCGCGCGCATCGAGCAACGCGCGGACGCCGCCGCGCTGCAAGCTCGCATAGGGCTGCAACGCGCGCTCGGCGTAGAAGAGTTCGGAGATGAGCGGCTGGCCCGCGCCGCCCGGATCGACAAGGCCGACAAACGGCCGCCCCGCGCCGGCGGGCAACAAGCGCACTGCGCCCGCGCTCTGTTCGCCGACGATGCGCACGCGCGCCGCCCGCGCGGCGATCTCCGGCGGCAAGTCGATGCGCGCCGAGGCCGTGAGCGCGTTGCCCGCGAACGCGACTTCCGCGGCGCCAAGCGAGCGGCCCTCGGCGGTTTCCGCGGCGATAGCGGCGACCGGTGAACTGCCCGGCGCGCGGCGGATCTCGGAGACGACGCCGCGCGGCGTTACCGCTGCAGACACGATCGCGCGCGCGGTGCGGCCGGGCACGCGTGCGGTCACCGGGCCGCGGCGCATCAACTCGGCGGCCAGATCGCGCGCGCCGGCATCTTCGAGGCCGTCGGTGATCCAGACGATGCGATCGAAGCGGCCGCGCGTGGCGGCGAGACGCCGTGCTGCGTCGGCGCGGTCGGGGCGCCACGCTTGCGGTTCGAGGCGGTTGATGCGCGACTTGGCGTCGGCGGCGGTCAGCGCTTCGCCCGCGTCGCGCGCTTGCGCGTGCGTCGCGGTGAAGAGGAGGAACACCGGCGCATTGGCGCGCTCGGCTTCGCTCACCGCCGCGATAGCGGCGTTGCGCGCTTCGCTCCAGTTCGGCGCCGAAGTCCAGCCATCGTCGATGACGATCAGCGTCCGGCCGGACGCCGCCTCTGCGGCGGCGCTTGGCGCAAGACTGGGGCGCGCAAAAGCGACGATCAGCAGCGCCGCCGCAAGCGCGCGGAAGAGCACGAGCCACAAAGGCGCGCGTTCGCGGCTCTGTTCGTCGGTGCTGAGACCGAGCAGCAAGCGCAACGGCGGAAACACTTGGCGCTGCGGCGCAGGCGGCGTCGCGCGCATCAGCCAGATCAGCGCCGGCAGCGCCAGCAGCGCGAACAATGCGCCGGGCGCCGCGAACAGAAGCGGGCCGAAGTTCAAACGAAGCGCTCCGCCGCCGCACGCGCGCAACCAACGGACCGCGGACCTTCAGGTCCGCCCGCGCGCACTGGCGGCCGGTTGCGGACCTGAAGGTCCGCAGTCCAGGGCGACAGCGCAACTGTCATGCAGAGCGCTCCGAGACGAGCGCGATCAGCAGCGCCAACGCCGGCGCGGCGCTGTAATCGGTGCGATGTAGCAGCGCGGGGAAACCGAGCCCCGCGCCCAATTCGCGGATCGCACGGCGATGCGTTTCGAGGCGCTCCGCGTAGAGGTCGCGCGCGGCCTCGGCGCGGCCCAACAAAGTCTCGCGCCGGCCGCCGGGTTCGAGGAACAGCGTGCGGCCCTGGAAGGGAAAGTCTTCCTCCGCCGGATCGGCGACCATGACGAGCGCGCCGGTGGCGCCCGCGTCGGCGGCGGCGGCGAGACGTGCGCGCCAGGTCTCAACCGGCGCGTAGAAGTCGCTGAAGAAGACAATGCAGCTGCGCGGCGGCGGCGATGCGTTGCTCACCGGCACGAGGAGATCGTGCGCCAGGCGTTCCACCGCGCGCGCGCCCAAGCGTGCAGCGCCGCCCAAGGCGCCGACGCGTTCGCCGCCGCGCGTCAGCAACGTCGCCAGCGCGAGCGCGATGGTCTGCGCGCGGCGGAGCTTGGTCACGCGCGCCACATCACTCGTCCAATTGAAGCCGGGCTCGGGATCGATCCAGAACCACGCAGTCTGCGCGGCCTCGCGCTCGCGTTCGCGCACGAAATAGCGGTCGCCGCGCGCCGAGCGGCGCCAATCCACGAGACGCGCGCCGTCCTCGGCGCGGTGATCGCGGTATTGCCAGAACGCCTCGCCTTGGCCGGCGCGTCTGCGCCCGTGCAGGCCCGGCGCACTCGCCGCAAGCCGCCGCGCATCGAGCAGCACGCCCGGCAGATCGCTGGCCAGCGCGAGTGCATCGAGGCGTGCGGGGTCAGGCATTGGCTTTGCCAACGCAGAAAACAGAAATCAGAAGCCAGAAGCCGAAGGACGTTCTGATTTCTGACTTCTGGATTCTGGATCCTGCCCTCACGCCGCGCGCTCCGCGAGCGCATCCACCAAAGTGTCGATGTCCAGGCCTTCGGCGCGCGCGCCGAAGGAAAGCTGCATGCGGTGCACGAGCGCGGGGCGCGCCAGCGCCGCCACATCGTCCACCGCCGGCGCCAGGCGCCCGCGCAGCAGCGCACGCGCACGGACCGCGAGCATCAAGGCTTGCCCCGCGCGCGGGCCGGGTCCCCACGCCACGTGCTGGTTGACGCGCGGATCGTGGCTCGAGCCCGGACGCGCCGAGCGCACCAACTCGAGGATCGCGGCCAGCACCTTCTCGCCCACCGGCATGCGGCGCACCAATTGCTGAATCCGCATCAACGCGTCGGCATCGAGCACGGCGTGCGGCGTGGCGTCGCCGAGTCCGGTTGTCTCGATCAGGATCTTCCGCTCGGTCTCGGCGTCCGGATAGGGCACGTCGACCTGCAGCAGGAAGCGGTCGAGCTGCGCTTCGGGCAACGGATAAGCGCCTTCGTGTTCGATCGGATTCTGCGTCGCCAGCACGTGGAACGGGCGCGGCACGTCATAGGCGTGTCCCGCGATCGTCACATGATGCTCTTGCATCGCCTGCAACAGCGCCGATTGCGTGCGCGGGCTGGCGCGGTTGATTTCGTCTGCCATCAAGAGCTGGGTGAAGATCGGCCCCTTGACGAAGCGGAAATGGCGCCGGCCCGCATCGTCTTGATCGAGCACTTCGGAGCCGAGGATGTCGGCCGGCATCAGGTCGGGCGTGAATTGCACGCGCGCCCAGTCGAGCCCCAACACGCGCGCCATCGCTTCGACGAGCCGCGTCTTGGCCAGGCCCGGCGCGCCGACCAGCAACACGTGGCCGCCGGCGAGCACCGCCGCCAGCACCAGCTCGATGACGCGCTCCTGGCCGAAGATCGCCTTGCCGATCTCGGCGCGCGCCCGCGCCAGCGCTTCGCCCGCGCGTTCGGCTTCGGCGACCAGGGCTTGCGGCGTATCGGAATTGCTCATGATGTGAAGCTCAATCGTTTGGCGGCTTAATTATGACCCGCATGCTCATTGGGGTACGCTGGCGAATATCGGTTCATCTAGTATCGTCATTCCGGTCGCGCGGAGCGCGGGCCGGAACCCAGGGGCTGCGAGCTGTGCGTTTGCCCCTGGGTTCCGGGCTCATCGCTACGCGATGCCCCGGAATGACGGTGGAGAAAGCGTGTCACAAGATTCAACCTCGCGTCCGTCGACGTCCCTGGAGCAATTGCTCGCCGCGCTCAAGCGCGAAGCGGCTGGCAGCGACAAAGCCCTGCCTCCCGTCGACACATGGAACCCCGCGCATTGCGGCGATATCGGCATGGAAATCCTGGCCGACGGCGCCTGGAAGCACGAGGGAACGCGCATCACGCGCGAGTCCTTGGTGCGCCTGTTCGCCTCGATCTTGCGCAAGGACGATGACGGGCTGACCTACCTGGTGACGCCGGTCGAGAAGATCGTGGTGAAAGTCGAAGACGCCCCGTTCGTGGCGATCCGCGCGGATCGTGTGGGCGAAGGCCGCGACCAAGCGATCGTGTTCACCACGAATGTCGGCGACGTGGTGACGGCCGGCCCCGATCACCCGCTGCGCGTCGAGCGACGAGGGGATGAGCCGCGCCCCTACGTGTTGGTACGCGGCCGGCTCGAAGCACGCATCCTGCGCGCGCCGTTCTACGAACTGGTGGAATGGGCGGAGCCGCGGGAGGGGAGGCTTGGGGTTTGGAGTGGTGGGGTGTGGTGGGAGCTAGGCGCGCAACAGGATCGTCCGGCGGGTTTCGATCGCGTTCGACGTCAGCGCCCGAACAACGACTGATGATACGGAAGGCCGCAAGCTTCATACATCTGCCGCGGATCGAGGCGCGGCGTCTGCTCGCGCGTGTCGCACCGGAAGCAAATCTGCACCGAGTCTTCGTCACCGAGGTCGATCTTCGGCTGGACATCACTACTTGCGATGATCCTGAACGACCCTTGAGCGGACGCGCAATGCGCTTCGGCGGTCTGGCGCGTTCGTTGACCGAGCGCGCCTCGATCGCCATCGCTGCGGCCGACAATGCGATAGTAGCCGTTGCCACGGTCCTGCACGCCCGTCGCCTCGACCGTCGCGCAACCAACGATAGCGCACGCCACAAGGAGAAGGAGGGCTCTCATCATCAGAAGTTAGCGCCGGCCGCTTCTATTGGCCATCGAGATTGCGCGCGCGCCGCTCCGCCACTAGGTCATTTCATGTGTCCTCCCAGATCGACAATTTCCTCCACATCCGCCTCGATCCGCTCGGCGCGAACCCCCTCTCCCTTGCGGAGAGGGGGCGGGGGGTGAGGGACGTGAAGCTGTCGCGTTGTTTGCCGGCACAACCTCGGCCAACCCCATCGCACCGCACGCACATGTTCGCCGCTCATCCCCTGACCCCTTCTCCGCAAGGGAGAAGGGGAACGTGAGCATCGAACGGTTGTTGCGCGAAAAACTCGATCCGCTCTCAGCGATCGCCTCCGCGCGCACGCGCAGCGACAACGATCTGAACCCCGGCTTCGACAATCATCCTGAGCAACGCCCCGCCGCGGTGCTGGCGCCGATCATCAAGCGCGCCAGCGGCTGGACGGTGCTCTTCACCCAACGCGCGCAGGAAACGCCCGCGCATCCGGGGCAAATCTCTTTCCCCGGCGGGCGCGTGCAGGAAGGCGACGCCGACGCGCTCGACACCGCGTTGCGCGAGACCTTCGAAGAGATCGGGCTTGCGCGCGCGTTCATCGAACCGCTCGGCGCCTGGGATCGCTACGACACCATCACCGGCTATCGCGTCACGCCGATTGTCGGTCTTGTCGAACCCGGCTTCGAACTCAAGCTCGATCCGCGCGAGGTCGCCGGCGTGTTCGAAGCGCCGCTCGACTTCCTGATGAACCCGGCCAACCACGAAGTCCGCGAAGCCCAATGGCAAGGCCGCACGCGCTCTTATTACGCGATGCCCTGGGAGGGCCGAAATATCTGGGGCGCCACCGCCGGCATGGTGCGCGCGCTCTATGAGCGGCTCTATTCCTGAGTCAGCGGATCGATCACTTCGAGAAAGCGGAACTGATGGAAGTCAGCGTCACGCGTGCAGATGCGCCGGATTCCATGTTCGCGCATCAGAATCGCCGTATGCGCGTCGTGCAGCAGGTTGCCGGCGATGTGCGGAAGCTCAGCGACCACGTCGGTCGCAACATCGGCGTGGCGCGGACCGGCGACTAGGACTGACAAGCCAGGCGAGGCGAGCAACGCCGTGACGAAGGCCCAAGCCTCGGTGGCGCTCCAAGGCCGGCGCAGGACACGCGGATGGGTGGTGACGCGCAGAAACTCATACACGATCGCCCAAGTGAGATACCATGCGTCCGGCCGCGCGCGCTGACGCTCGATCCAATCGCGGCAGGGCGCGTGAAACCGCGAGTCCGCATCGGCGGCATAGACGAGCACGTTGGTGTCGACGACGATCAGGTCGTGTCATCCATGGCGTTGTAGAGCGCTTCGCGATTGGCGATGTCGACCAGCGCGCCGCCGCTGTGGAAAGACGGAAGCGGCGGCAGCGCCTCTTTGCGGCGCGGCGCGCGGAGAAAAAGACGCAGCGCCGTTTCTACCAGTTCGGACATGGTCCGCCCTTGCCGCGCGGCCTCGCGCTTCAGTTCGGTCATGACGCGGTCGTCAATGTTGAGCGTGGTTTTCATATGGCTAGCCATACCATATGTATGGGTATATGGCAATCTCAAGAGGTCGCTGCATGGGCGAGAGGCAAATCGGGATCGCGGTGATCGCCCTCCTGCTGCTGTTGGCAGGTTTCGCATGGCTGCGCACAGCGGACGAAGTGATCGACTACGAGCAGGATGGCATCTGCATCAGTCCGCCCGGGCCGGACTACAGCTTTGAGGGGACGGTGCAGGAGGGCAAAGCAGTGATCTTCGTTCGAGGGCGAGGCGCCTTAGTCATGACGATAACTGCAGGCCCCAACGTTGCTGTTGGCCAACGCGACGCCGAGCGCGCTCGTTCCTCCCCAGGACACGCGCTTGCGATGGAAGGCCGCGAGAACGAGTTCATCCTGGCGGAGCCAGCGGGACGCTTTGCGCACATCGTCCTGGAGGCAAATGTCCAAACGGCGCGCTCCGGTCTCGTCAACGGTGTTCGCTTCTGCTCGTAGTCAATGCGCTCGCTCCGTCTGCCGGTGCAATGCGCTGGCGGGGCATGGATGACGCCGCGTGTTTGCACGGCTAGCATCATGGAAGAATCGAGCGGGAGGACGCGGATGCGGTTTGGTTTGGCGCTGGCGGCGGTGTTTCTGATTGTTGGCAGCGCGTCCGCGCAAATGGACGGGCCGACGCCAGAACCCGTGGCTGCCGCCGACATCTGCCCCGCGTACGACATTTCCCGGCCGTGTCAGGAATTGCGGCGCCGCGCGCCGCCAGTGACGGCGACATTCCCGACGCCCGCGCCGTTCCGCGACTGCGCGGATTGCCCCTCGATGGTGTGGATCCCCGAGCAATCGTTCGCCGTCAGCCAGTACGAGGTGACGTTTGCCCAATGGACCGCGTGCGTGGAGGACGGCGGCTGCCGCGGCTATGCGCCCGACAACGCAGGCTGGGGCGGCTGGATGGAAAGCGAGTACGCGGATTTGCCGGCCTTCAATGTCAGCTGGGAGAACGCGCAAGATTACGTGCGCTGGCTGAGCCAGAGGGCGGGCCATCGCTATCGCTTGCTGACGACCAGCGAATGGGTGATTGCCGCGTTTCCGGGCGGGCGGCAGCAGAATTATTATTGGGGCAACGAGACGCCGTCATGCGATCGCGGCGCACGCAATGGCGTCGCCTACCACGATGAATGCTGGCCCGAGGGTCCGCGCCGCGTCGGCACGTTCCAGCCGAATGCATTCGGGCTCTACGACATGATCGGCAATGTCGGCGAATGGCTGGAGGACGAATACGCGCCCGGCGATCCGCGCCGCGCCATCATCGGCTCGTCGTGGCGTTCGGATTTGCCGAGCCTGGGCGGGCGCGGCGGCGGACGCCCCAATGAGCGCGGCGACGACACCGGCATCCGCGTCGCGCGGGATCGTGACTGACTCGCCCACCCGCCGCGCGGTGCTCGCGCTCTCCGTGCCGGCGCTCGCGGGCGGGTGCACGCGCATGGCCTACGATGTCGGCTTCACCGTGACGCCGGATGCGATGCCGCGCTTGCTTGAGGTGGTCGAAGCCTTCACGCGCGCGTACGGGTGTACCGCCGGGTCGCAGCGTCTGCATCCAATGCCGTAGACGCGGAATACCAGGGCTGGCGTTCGCGCTTCAGGATGGCGCATTCCGAGGCGAACACGTATTTCGCGGCATTCTACCACCGCACCGACATTTGGCTCATGTTCGGCCCGCATGCGGATCTCTACGCCTTCCTGGATGATTTCAAATCCCGGATCGCCGAGGTAGAGGGCGTGCGCATTCTCGAGGGCTATTGATGCGCGCTATGCGCGCGCCGTCAGTGCGAGTTGCTAGGCGCGGCCCCGCGCGCCAAGCTCGGCGCGGTCTAGGGGAGCGATTCCCTGATGAGATATGCGTGCCTGATTGCAGCGTGCGTGCTGCTGCCGGTTTCCGCCTTTGCGCAGGAGCCCGCCACAACAGCCACCACAACAACCGAGGCGCCGGCCTATGCGGTTCCGGTGGAGAGTCTGGAAATCGGCGGCGCCGATGCGCGGCTGTTGGAGACCGGCGGCTCGGCGGGCGGCTATTCCGTCATGGTTCGCGCCTCGGTGATGACAACCAACCTGTTCACCCGCAATCGTTCACGCGTCACCTTGAACTACCGCTATACCGGCGCGGACGACGCTGAATTGTTGCGCGGCGCCTGCCGATTGCAGTCAGATGGCCGGTCGCTGCTTGGCGTCCGCTGGGATCAAGCGACGTCGCAGCTCTATGCGTGCGCGGCGCGCGATCAGCCTGAGGGCGCATACGCCATTGAAGTCACCTTGCCCGCCTTCCGCGAAGCGAGCTTCAGCATCGGCGGCATGTCGGTGACCGCCGGCGAGGACGACATCGGCCCCGAGACCCAGGCCATCTTGCACGCGCGCATGTCGTTCGAAGGCGTCGTCTACGAGGCCGCGCCGACCGGGTTCAGCGAGGAGAGCGTGATGATGGATCGGCGCGTGGTCGAAGGCTTCATCATCAGCCGCGGCGGCCAGCCGGTCGGCCGCATCGATTTTGAGGGCAATTCCGTCAGCCGCGGCACGATTACCGCGCCGGTCGCAGACGAAGACGGGCGCAGGGCGGTCATCTACATGGCGCTGCAATTGCTGGCGATGCCGGACTTCTACTCGTCGCACGTGCGCGAGGATTATCTCAGTCGTTGACCGCGATCCGCTGGTTGATGGCGGCGGGAAACTGCGCGACATACCGAGCGCATGACCGCCGCCATCACCCACGCGCCTTGGCTCAAAGCGCCGGAGACGCAAAAGCTTGTCGCCGCGCTCGAGGCGGCGCGCCCGGGCGGGTCGCGGTTCGTCGGCGGGTGCGTGCGCAATACGCTGATGGGCCGGCCAGTCGATGACATCGACATCGCCACGCAGCTGACGCCTGATCGGGTTGCCGAAATTGCCGCCAAATCCGGCTTCGCGGCGCACCCAACCGGCATCGAGCACGGCACCGTCACGGTCGTGGTCGATCACAAGCCGTTCGAAGTGACGACGCTGCGCCGCGATGTGTCGACAGACGGTCGCCGCGCCACCGTCGCCTTCACCGAGAGCTGGGAGGAGGACGCGCAACGCCGCGACTTCCGCATGAACGCGCTCTACGCCGATGCGGCAGGCGCGGTGCACGATCCGACTGGCGGCGGCCTGGACGACGCGCGCGCCGGGCGTGTCATCTTCATCGGCGACGCCGCAACGCGCATCAAAGAAGATTATCTCCGTATCCTCCGCTTCTTCCGCTTCAACGCCTGGTATGCGCGCACGCCGATCGATCCGCATGGGCTCGCCGCCTGCGCCGATCTCGTCGCGGGGCTCGATACGCTCTCGGTGGAGCGGGTCTGGAAGGAAGTGAAGAAGCTGCTGGCCGCGCCCGATCCGCGCGCGGCGTGGGAGGGCATGAAGGCCATTGAAGTACGCGCGCGCGCGTTGCCCGAAATGGCCGACGAAGCGCGGCTCGACGCGCTCTGCACGCTGGAGGCGGATCTGATGCTGCCGGTGGACGCGATGACGCGCGTGGCGGCGTCGCTGCCCGATCAGGAGAGCGCCCGAGCGCTGGCGCGGCGGTTGAAGCTCTCCAACGAGGAGCGCGACCGGCTTATCGCCGCGCTGGGCGACGATGAGAAGATCACCTCGTACATGTCGCTGCGCGAAATGCGCCGCGCGATCTATCGCATCGGCAACGAGGCGTTCCGCGATCGCGTGATGCTGGCGTGGGCGCGCGCGGGGCTGGAGAAATCGCAAGCGTGGCGCGCGCTGGTCGCGCACGCGCAGATGTGGACGCCGCCGAAGCTGCCGCTCAGCGGCGACGAAGTGATGGCCGCGGGCGTGCCGGCGGGGCCGAAGGTCGGCCTCGTGATGCGCGAAGTCGAAGATTGGTGGATCGACGCCGATTTTCCCGACGACAAGCTCAGCGTGATCGAACGGCTGAAGGCAGTGGCGCAGGGGCTCTCTTGAGTTTGAGCTCGAGCCCGCGCACCCATTTCCGCGCCGGTTCTTCGATCCAGAGATAGGCCAGCGCCGAGGCCGCGATGCAGACGGCGAACACGCCAATGATCGCGCCGATGCGCACTGTGAGATCGCTTGTCTCGGAGACGCCAAACCGCTCCAGCGCGTGAAACCAGACGATGTCGACCGGCAGATGGATCATGTAGAGCGCGTAGCTGGCTGCGCCGAGGAACACGAACACGCGTCCGCTCATCGGCGCATCGAGTCCATGGCGCGACGTTTCCGCCAGGCCGTAGAGCAGGCCGGCGAGGCCGAACCACACAAGGCCCTCCCACCAGCCGAGCGACGTCACCGCGATCACCCACCCGGCGGAGACGGCCACGATCGGCCAGGCCCAGCTCTTCGGCGATGCGTGGTTGCGGCCGAACGCGTAGAGCGCCACGCCCAAGAGGAAGGACGGCAGAATGCGCAGCGCGCCGATCTGTGCGGTCATCTGGCTGAAGTCGCGCCCGACCCACGGCAGCACGTGGTGAAGGTTGGAAAGCGCCCAGAAGCTCGCAACGCAGAGCGCTAGCGCGAGCAGGACAAGAACACCCCCGCCCCCTCGCGGGGCGGGGGCAGGGGGTGGGGGGCGATCCGTCGCGCTATTGCCTTCGAACGGAGGCGCGTCGGCACGCCCCCCCTCCCCAACCCTCCCCCGCAAGGGGGAAGGGAGAATGTGCTGTGCTTTGATCACGATCCAAACGACCAGCGGAAACAGCAGATAGGCCGCCCATTCGGCGCTGATGGACCAGCTTGGGAAATTCCAGCCCACAGCCGGCGTCGCGCCCCACGCGTGCACCATGAACAGGTGCGCGGGCAGATCGGCCCATTTGAACGAGTCCGCGGCGCCGACGCCCGCGCCCATCGCGGTTGCGCCCACGAACAGCACGATCATCGCGCCGAGCGCCGCCACGTGCATGGGATAGACCCTGGCGATGCGGTTCTTGAGGAAGCCGCCATAGCCGAAGCGGCCGTCCTCAAAGCTGGTCAAGTAGACGTGGGCCAGGATGAAGCCGGAGAGGGTGAAGAAGAGATCCACCCCGAGGTAACCGTCCGCCACCAGCCCGAATTGGTCCATGCCAAGGCCCAAATGGTCCTTGAAATGGTACAAGAGCACCCAGAACGCTGCAATAAAACGCAGCGAAGTCAACGGCTTGAGGTCTTGTGGATAGGCGAGCTGGGGCATGGCGGTTCGCCCGTCGCAAGAAAAATGCCGAGAGGCGAGGCTTGTTATAACATGTGTTATAACTTAGATTGTGGGGCATGACCGACAAGAGAAAACCCCCCGGCGTCTCCGATGTCGAACAGGCGCCGCTCGAGACCGAAAAGCTCGCCGCCAAGCCGGCGGGCCGCACCCTCAAAGTGCGCAAGATCGGCAATTCCCTGGGAGTCGTGCTGCCCAAGGAGGTGCTGGCCAAGCTGCGCGTGGGCGAGGGCGATGAGCTCACCGTCAGCGAAACGCCGAACGGCGTAGCGCTGCAGCGCCACGACGCCGAAATCCAGGAGCAGATCGAAGCGGCGCGCCGGGCGATGAAGCGCTACCGCAACGCGCTGCGCGAACTGGCTAAATGACCACCGAGCCGAAATGGCTTGGCGTCGAGTCGGTTCTTGTCATGCACGAGGAGCAGATCGCCGAACACGGCGGTTTGGCTGGCGAGCGTGACCTTGGGCTGCTGGACTCGGCGCTCGCGCGTCCGCGCAATGCGTGGAGCTACGGTCAAGGCGATCTTGTCGCCTTGGCTGCGCTCTACGCGGCCGGGATCATGCGCAACCATCCCTTCGCCGACGGCAACAAGCGCACCGGGTTTCTGGCGGCGTATGCGTTCTTGTACGTGAACGGGATCGAGGTCGTCGCCAGCGAGGCGGAAGTGATCGTGCAGTGCTTGGCGCTCGCCGCTGGCGAGATCGATGACGCCGAGTTCGCGGCGTGGCTGCGCGAGAACGTGCGGGCGCGTTAACGCACTTAAACTCGTTCAAGGCCACTTCGCCACCGGCGGCATCGAGCTCAGAATGCTCTCGACGTTGCCGCCGGTCTTCAGCCCGAACGTGGTGCCGCGGTCGTAGAGCAGGTTGAACTCCACGTAGCGGCCGCGTTGGACGAGTTGCTCTTCGCGGTCGGCGTCGCTCCAGGGCGTCGCCATGTATTTGCGCAAGAGCGGCGGGTAGGCGGCGAGGAAGGCGCGGCCAACGTCTTGAGTGAAGGCGAAGTCGCGCTCCCAACTATCTTCGTTCACGCCGCCGCTATTGTGGTGATCGTAGAAGATGCCGCCGACGCCGCGCGGTTGGCCGCGGTGCGGCAGCCAGAAATACTCGTCCGCCCACTTTTTGTAGCGCGCGTACAAGCCCGGCGCGTGCTTCTCGCAGGCGTCGCGGTAGGGCGCATGGAACGCCTGCGCATCCGCGCTCGTCTCATCGCGCTGATAGCTCTGCGTTGGATTGAGATCGCCGCCGCCGCCGAACCACCATTGGGTGGTCGCGATGTGGCGGGTGTTCATGTGCGCGGCGGGGCAGTGGGGATTGCGCATGTGGGCGATCAGCGAAATGCCTGAGGCCCAGAAGCGAGGGTCCTCGCCGGCGCCGGGGACCTGCTTGGCGAAGTCCGGGCTGAAGACGCCGTAGACCGTGCTCACATGCACGCCGACCTTCTCAAAGAAGCGCCCCCGCATCAGCCCGGCGACGCCGCCGCCCTGATCCTCCGCCCCGTCGCCACGCCGCCAGGGCGCTTTCTCGAAGCGGCCAGGCGCGCCTGGGTAGAGGTCCGCCGGGGCTTCGTCCTCGAGGTCCTCGAACGCGGCGCAAATCTGGTCGCGCAATGCTTCGAACCAGGCCTTGGCGCGCGCGCGCCGCTCGGTGTTCACGTCAGCTTCTCCCATGCCCCGGTTTGGCGCATCGCCTCGGTCAATACTATCGCGCCGGCGGCGACGACGTTGAGCGAGCGCACGCCTGCGCGCATCGGAATGCGGAGGCTGGCCTGGGCCGCCTCGTAGAGTTCGCCGGGCGAGCCCGCGCTCTCGCGGCCGAGGATGAGGGTGTCGCCTGTGGAAAACTGAAAGTTCTGGAACGCGACCGCGCCATCCGTCTCCACAAGGACGAGGCGGCCGTCCTGACGTTCCGGCGCGGCGCGGAAGGCGGCGAAGCTCGGGTGACGCGAGATGTTCGCAGCCGCACCGTAGTCGAGCGCGGATCGCTTCAGAGCTTGGTCGGTGAGCGGGAAGCTGCAGGGCTCGATCACATCGAGGCGCACGCCCAGGCATGCGGCGAGGCGAATGGCCGCGCCAAGATTCTGCGGGATGTCAGGTTGATAGAGCGCGAGCCGCACGGTAAGGCCTCCGGCGCCGGAGAATCGGGGCGAAATCGGGGAATCGGTCGAGCATGCGGCTTCACGCCGCGCGCTGGCCATACCGGACTAGCTTAGCTTCGCCGGCGAACCAAGGCCCTGGGAGATTCAGGCGGTGGCAGACGCAGTGCCGAACGGCGCGCACGGGGACGACACCTCGCGGCGCGACTTCATCTTCATCGCTGCCGGCGCCGTCGGCGCCGTCGGCGTGGCCGCCACGGTGTGGCCGTTCATCGACCAGATGAATCCCGCCGCCGACACCCGCGCGCTGTCGACCACCGAAGTCGATTTGAGCGCCATCGAACTCGGTCAGCAGATCAAGGTGATGTGGCAAGGCAAGCCGGTGTTCGTGCGTCACCGCACGCCGGACGAAATCGCCCGCGCCCAGCGCGACGACTACGCCCAGCTCAAGGACCCGCAATCCGACGCCGAGCGGATCGTCCAGGAAACGGGCGAGGCGGGAAGGCCCGAGTGGCTGATCCTGCAGGCGAGCTGCACGCACTTGGGCTGCGTGCCGACGTTCGTCGAAGGCTCGTCCTATGGCGGCTGGTTCTGCCCGTGCCACGGTTCGGACTACGACACGTCTGGCCGCATTCGCCGCGGCCCGGCGCCGAAGAATCTGTTTCCGGCGCCGTACGTCTTCACCGGCGAAACCGCCATCCGTATCGGCTAAGGAGCGCCTAAGTGAGCGGACCTTCGACCTACGAGCCGCAATCGGGACTGACCCGCTGGCTCGACAAGCGCCTGCCGATCATCCGGCTCGCCCACGACAGCTTCGTCGCGTACCCGACGCCGCGCAATCTCAACTATTGGTGGACGTTCGGCGCGATGTTGTCGCTCTGCCTCGTCGTGCAGATCGTCACCGGCGTGGTGCTGGCGATGCACTACGTGCCGCACATCAACATGGCGTTCGCCAGCGTGCAGCGTATCGATCGCGACATTCCCTACGGCTGGCTGATCCAGAACATCCACGCCGTCGGCGCGTCGATGTTCTTCCTCGCCGTCTACATCCACATGTTCCGCGGTCTCTATTACGGGTCCTACAAGGCGCCGCGCGAGCTGCTCTGGATCCTGGGCTGCATCATCTACCTGCTGATGGTCGCGACCGCGTTCCTTGGCTACACGCTGCCGTGGGGCCAGATGTCGTTCTGGGGCGCCACTGTCATCACCAACTTGCTGGGCGCGCTGCCGCTGATCGGCGAGCCGATCAAGAATTGGCTGATGGGCGGCTTCTCGGTCGATCAACCGACGCTGAACCGCTTCTTCTCGCTGCACTACTTGTTGCCGTTCGTGATCGCCGGCGTCGTCGCGCTGCACGTGTGGGCGCTGCACGAGTCGGGCCAGAACAATCCGGCCGGCGTCGAAGTGAAGTCGAAGGCCGACACGGTCCCGTTCACGCCGCACGCGACGATGAAGGACCTGTTCGCGACCTCGCTGTTCCTCATCCTGTTCGCGGTGTTCGTGTTCTACATGCCGGATGCGCTCGGCCACGCGGACAACTATATCCCGGCCAATCCGCTGCAGACGCCGCCGGAGATCGTGCCGGAATGGTACTTGCTGCCGTTCTACGCGATCCTGCGCGCGTTCGACTTCAACATCGGCCCGATCGACTCCAAGCTCGCCGGCGTGCTGGCGATGTTCGCCGCGATCGGCATCCTGTTCCTGTTGCCCTGGCTCGACACCTCGCGCGTGCGCTCGATGCGCTACCGCCCGGTGGCGCGGCAGTTCTTCTTCATTTTCGTGGCAGTCTGTGTGGTGCTCGGCTGGTGCGGCGGTCAGAACCCCGGCAAAATTCTGGCGAAGGCGGCCGACTTCACCGCAACGCTGACCTGGGTGCAGGGCGGGACGGTGTCCGAGCAAACGCTCACCGCGCCGTCCGAAGCTGGGTACGACGACGCCGTGGCGCAGGCTGAAGAGGCGCTGCGCATGCAGGGCGCGGGCATGGTCGCGGTGACCCGCCAAGGTCCGACGACTGCTCTCATCCGAGGCGTCAGCGGCGGCCAAGAGCAGACACGCACCGTGCGCGGCGGCACGACCGAAGAACTCGACGCAGCGATCACGGCGTTGAAGACCGAGGTCGGCGCGGCGGCGCCATTCTATCAAGTGGTCCGCAGCACGCCGTACACCTTCACGGTGACGAGCCTGTCGCAGGCGATGACGCTCTACTATTTCCTCTTCTTCCTCGTGATCCTGCCGGTGCTGGGCCTGCGCGAAAAGCCGGGGCGTGTGCCGGACACGATCGCGAAGCCGGTGACCGAACAAGCGCAGGGGGCTTCGTAAGATGTTGCGCGCTCTAACCGCCGCCGCCGCTGTCGCCATCGCTGCGCTTGGCGTGGCGTCCGCCGCTGGCAACGCCGAACATCCGCGCGATCACGACTTCAGCTTCGAGCGCGTGTTCGGCTCCTACGACATGGCCGCCGTGCAGCGCGGCTTCCAGGTCTACAACCAGGTCTGCTCGTCGTGCCACGCGCTAGAGCATCTCTCGTATCGCCATCTCGGCGAAGAGGGCGGCCCGTTCGCGCTCTACATGGTGCGTGACCATGAGACGGGCGAACCGACGCCGCACATCGGCAAGCCCGCACACGGCGGCACGTTCGTCGAAGTGACCGACAACCCGTATGTGCGCGAGATCGCCGCCGCCGCGACCATCACCGATGTCGACCCCAATTCGGGGCAACTGGCGGATCGCCCTGGGCGCGTCTCCGATCGTTTCCGCCGGCCGTTCCCGAATGAGATCGCAGCGCGCGCCTCCAATGGCGGCGCCTACCCGCCGGATCTTTCGGTGATCACGCACGCGCGCCATGGCGGCGCCGACTACGTGTTCTCGATCCTGACCGGCTACACCGGTGAGAAGCACGGCACGCAGCACGTCAATCCGTACTTCCCCGGACACTACATCTCGATGGCGCCGCCGCTGTCGGATGGGTTGATTACGTACAGCGATCCCAACACGCCGCAGACCGTCGACCAATACGCAGCGGACGTGACGACGTTCCTGCAGTGGGCGGCCGATCCGCACATGGAAGAGCGCAAGCGCATGGGGATCGTCGTGCTGGCGTTCCTGCTCGCGCTCTCAGCGCTGCTGTGGCTGGCCTATAAGCAAGTCTGGCGCGGCGAGAGCCACTAACGCGCGGCGTCCAGTCGTCAGTGTTGGCGATCCCTCCCCCTGAGGTATCGCGAAGTTTGCTCTGCGACGGTGGGCGATGGCGCGCCTCACCTGAAAGTTCACCGCCGCCACCCCACCCGTCAGCTTGTGCTCACGCACAACCTGACACCCTCCCCTGAAGGGGAGGGATTAGGAGCGCGGCCTTCATCCCTCCCCGCGAGGGGAGGGTGTCGCGAAGCTTGCTTCGCGACGGGTGGGGCGGTGACGCGGTGCTCTCTAGCTCAAACGGACGCTAGGACGCGGGCTCTTCGCTAGCTGCGGCTTCAACTTCGCTCGGCAATAATTGACCCGCCGCATCCGGCGTTGCGTACTGGATCACGCCGCCGACGCGGCCCGCGCGCGGGCCGCGCTGCGCAGCGGTCATCGCAGGCGTTGCGTCCGCCACTTGCGTCACGCGCGGCGCCCGGCCCCGCGCGCGCTGATCCGGCACATCGCGATAGAAGATGTGCGCGCCGATGGTGCGCGCGCCTTCGCCGTGGCGCGACCAGTACGGACGGATCGCGGTGGTGTGATAGAAGAGTGCGCCGTCCGTCGGGTCGACGGACTGGCCGGACAGAACCTCGCGCGCGATCTGCTGGGCGAGCGTCCAGGTCTCCAGATTGACGCCGCCGCGGGCGTAGCGCTCCGGATTGCGCGCGAGCGGCCGGTTCGGATCGCCGATGTTCCAGGCCGAGAACTGACGCGGCGCGAGAATGACCGTGCGCAGGTCGCCGCCGAAACGCTCGCCGATGCGGTTGACCATGACATGCGCCACCGCGCGCATGCCTTCTTCCCCCTCGGAGCGCGCTTCGGCCCAGGCGGTCGCCGCGAGCAGGCGCACGTCTTCCTCATCGAGGGTGAGGGTCAGCGTCGGCTCAATGGCGCCGGCGGGTTCGGACGGAACGAAACCGATGACGGGGCGTTCGCCGGAGATCACCTCGGCGAGCGCCGTCGGGTAGAGCGCGAAGTTCATCGCCGCCGCCATCACCAGTACGCCGGCCGCGCCGAGGGCGCGCACGCCTTCACGCGCCACGCGATGTTTGCACACACGTTGCTTGCGGCGCTTCCGCGCCAACCCCACCCATCGCTTTGCCATGACCCGTCCGCTCCTTTGGTTGGCGGGTCATGCGCCCGCAGCGTGTGGGCGCGGTTGTAGGGAGGGAGGCGCCGGAAATGCGGCGCGTGCGGCGCCACAGCGTGGCGCGCCCGTTAAGAGTTCTCCACAAATCGCCCCAGGCGTGCGCGGGCGCGCGGTTGTTCGTCAGCTTCCGAGCAGGACGGTGCGCTCGTTGGCCGGCTGCACGTGACGGGACGTCGCAGCCAACGCTTCGCGCAGCATGGCGATCTGATCCGGCGACGCAGTGATGGGCGTGCGCAACACGTTCCAGCGAACGCCTTCGCTGCAGGGCGGCGTGGTGAGCGAGCCGGCGTAGGCGAAGTACGCGCGATCGGGCGGCAAGAGCGCCATCAGGTTCACCTCAAGCTGTTCCGCGTGCTCGTCGCCTTGCTGGGCAGGGCGATGCGAGAGCAACGCCGCGAGCGCGGGGTTCTCTTCACCCTCTTCGATGAACACGCCGACGACCGCGAGCTGACCGTTGGCGTTGCGATGCACGAAATGCAGTTCAGCGGGATAGGCGCGGCGGTCGAGCGTGTGTTCGGCCGGCGAATGAAAGTGCATCTGCGCCATCGTGTAGGTATCCGCGCCGATGCTGAGCGTTGCGCGGCTCTCTGCGGGCGTGAATTGCAGGGTGTGGCCGGTGTCGGCGAAGCCGCCGGCGACTTGCAGATAGTGCGGAACGAGGTCCGGCATTTCCGCCATCGGCGCAGCACTGGCGAGGTTGATGGGGGATTGCTCGCGCCCGCGGCCGCACATGCCGCTGACGCCGGCCCAGGCGCGCTGGTTGGCGTAGCTCCAATGCGTCGCGTCGCCGCCGTGTTGTTGTGGCGCCGGCGTCGCCGCGTGTGCGTCAGCCGGGCCGATCAGCGAACCGTGCTCACCGCCGCCGTGATCCTCGTTGTGCGCGTCCGCTGCGGCGTGTTGATCGCCGCCGTCGCCATGGTGGGCGCTGTCGCTTGAGTCGCCGCAAGCCGCGAGAATGAGGGCGAGCGCCGTCGCCGCCGGTGCGAACCGCATGTGAGAAGTCTCCGCCAAGAACCCCAGGCCCCGCGCCTTTTCGGTCTTGCGGGACAAGCGGTTCTCATACGCGAGCGCGCTTAAGGCCGGGTTACGTTACCCGGCGTTTCTCAAGGCGCTGGCGCGCGAACACGGTTAAGCGGCACAAACCATGCCGCGTGCGCGTTACCTGATTTCCGTGGCGCTGCGGACGATCCTGCCGACGAGGCCGTAGGCTTTCGCTTCCTCGGCCTGCATCCAGTAATCGCGATCGACGTCGCGCTTGATCTTGTCGACCGGCTGGCCGGTCGCGTCGGCGAATATGCGGTTCAGACGCTCGCGCATCTTCAGGATTTCGCGCGCCTGGATTTCCACATCGCTCGCCATGCCGCCGACGCCGCCGCGCGGTTCGTGCAGCAGGAAGCGGGTGTTGGGCAGACAGTAGCGGTTCTCGCGCTGGGCGGCGCAATAGATCAGCGCGCCCGCGCTGGCGACCCAACCGGTGCCGAGCATTCGCACCGGCGCGTTGATAAACTTCACCACGTCGTGGATCATGTCGCCGCTCTCGACGTGGCCGCCGGGCGAGGAAATGACGAACGTAATCGGCTGCGCGTTCTGCGAGGCGAGCGCGAACAGGCGCTCCGTGACGCGCCGCGCCTGGATGTCGTTCACCTCCCCTGTCAGCATCACCACGCGCGCGTCGAACAGCGCCTTTTCGATCACGTCCGGGGCGTTGCGGGCGTCGGCCGGGTTCTTTTTGTCGTCATCTTCGTCGTCGAACCGGGTGGGGAAGACGGTCATGGGGGCTCCCTGGACTCTGCAGGCCCTGAGGTAGGCGGGTTCGCCCGGTTTTCCTAGCCCCGGAACGGCGCCATAAACTGCGCACCAGGGGAGGGCTCGATGGCGCTCCGTAGGGTCCTGGCCTGGCTGCGCCAGGAGGATCGGCCGATTTCCTCGGGGGTCGCGCTCGCCAGCATGGCGATTGCGCTGGTTTCCGTTGTCGTGGCCGCGCTGCAGGCCGGGCTTCTGTTCTCGCAGCGGGCGACGCCCTACCGCACGGCGCTCTACGTGCGCCAGCTCGAAGTCGCCGGCGATTTCAGCGGCGCCGCGCACGAGCAATGGGTGCGCATCATCAATCTCCACAACGACTGCGCTGCGCGGCTGAACGGCGAGGTCGTCGAGCAGCCCGGCGACTATCGCGAATTGGCGCGGCCGTTCCGGGAAGGCTCGCAGGATTTGCACAAGGCGTACGCGGGCACCCTGGTGACGTTCCCGCCCGAGATGCACGCGGATGCGCGCGCGATCTGGACGCTGAACGAGAACCTGTTCGATCAGGTCGTGCTGCCGGCCGGCGATTGCCGCCGCTTCATCACGCTCTATCGTTCGGTCAGCGCCGAAACGTGGGTCGCCGATCTCGACGCGCGGACGCTGGCGATGGTGAACGACATGCGCGACCAGCTGGGGGTGCGCCGGCTGTCTTGGCCCGAACCCATCAAGGCGTTGAACTGAGCGGGTGCGGTTGAGCGCCAGCGCATCGCCGCTAGACTGCGCCAGATTAAGGAGGCTTCCCATGCGCGCATTGCTTGCGGCCGCAGCCGTCATGCTCGGGGCCGGGCCCGCCATGGCGCAACAGCTGTACCGGCTCGACGCGGAGAGCCATCTGCAGACCGTGACGGTCGCGCCGGGCGACACGATCGTCGTGGCGCTCGACGTGCCGGAGACGTCGAACGCCGAGTGGTTCGTGGTCAGCGCGCCGGAGTTTCTCACCGCCAACGGCAGGCTGGTGTCGTACGCCTCGGTCGTCGGATCGAGCGCGCTGTTGGCCAAGACCTACATGTATCGCTTCAACGTGGCGCGCGTGGGAATTGGCGACATTGAGCTGGAGCAGCGCGCGCCGGACGCCGCCGAGGGCGCGGCGCCGATCGCGACCCATCGCGTGACCATCAACGCCGGAAACTGACAACGCCATCGATGAGCGACGTCTTCATTTCCTACAAGCGCGAGGATCGCCCGCGCGTCGAAGCGTTGCACGCGCTGTTGCTCGATCTGGAGCTCACGGCGTGGTTCGATAGCGGCATCGAGGTCGGCGCGGCTTGGGAAGCGCGCATCATGGAGGAGGCGCACGCCGCGAAAGCCGTGCTTGTGTGCTGGACCTTCGCCGCGTGCGCCTCGCCCTGGGTGACGCGTGAGGCGGAGATCGGTCTGAAGCGCAGCGTGCTCGTGCCGGTCATGCTGCTGGCATGCACGCCGGTTGCGCCGTTCGATCGCCTTCAAGCAGCCGATCTCACGCAATGGGACGGCGCGCCGGATCATCCGGAAGTGCAGAAAGTACTCGACCGGCTCGCCGTGCTGACCGGCAACAAGGCGCTGGCGCGCAACGCGCGGCTGCGCGCGGGCGGCCAGCACACGGAATTGGTGGCGCTATTGCGCGCGCTGCTGGTGGCGCGGGCGCGTTCGGGCGGGCCGCCGTTCACGTATACGGAGGCGGAAGACGCCTTGCGCGCGGCGGCGGCGGCGGAAGGGTTGAAGCTCGGCGAGTTCGATCAGCAGTCGCTGTGGGGCGCGCTCGACTCTGTCGCCGAACAGAACCGCAAGCGGCGCGAGCCGCCGCTGGGCGCGCTCGTGGTGGGCAAGTCCGACGGACTGCCCGGGCGCGGCTATTTTCAGAAGCACGTGTTTCTGGCCGGCGGCCACGACGCTCTCGAACGCAGCGTCTTCGAACGCCACCTCGAACGCGTGCGCGCGTCGAGCTGGCCGCAGGATCCTTGAACCGCCCTCAGGCGGCGGGCTGCGCGAGCCGGTCGAACAGCGCGTTGAATGCCGCAACGGCGGCGCGCGGTCCCTGCGGATGCGACCAGACGCCGGCCGAAACAGCCAGGAAATCGGCGCCGGCGCGGACGAGCGCTTCAGCGTTATCAATCTTGATCCCGCCGATGGCGACACAGGGCGTCTCTGCAATCTCGCTCCAGATTTCGAGAATCTCAGCCTCGGCCCAGTGTGACGGGTCCTTGGTTCCCGTCGGATAGAATGCGCCGAACGCGACATAGTCCGCGCCCGCTTCCGCAGCTTCCATCGCGAGGTGGCGCGAGTTGTGGCAGGTCACGCCGACGATGCGGTCCCTGCCGAGCGCCGCGCGAGCCTCTGCATAACTGGCGTCGCTTTGCCCGATATGCACGCCGTCGGCGTCGAGCTTGGCGGCGAGGTCGGGGCGATCGTTGAGAATGAACGCTGTGCCCGCCGCTTGCACGATAGGTTTCAATGCCGCGCCGATGCGCAGGATGTCCGCGTCGGCCACGTCTTTCAGCCGCAGTTGTACGCACGCGACGTCGCTGCCGCCGAGCGCGTCTTCCAGCTGACGCGAAAACGCCGCCAGCTCGAAGGCCGGCGGCGTGATCAGATAGAGTCGGCAGCGCGCGCGCGTCACGCCGCCTGCTTCTCCAGGCCGGCGTTCCATTTGCCGAGGCTGGCGAGGCCGTTCATGCGCGCGCGGTGCAAGAATGCCGCTTGCGCCTTGGCGACGTTTTCGGCGCGGCCGCCCCAGGCCTTCTGCGGCGCCGCTTGCAGCGCGCGGCCGTAGGAGAAGGTCATCTTCCAGGGGAAGCCGCCGATCTCGTTCATGCGCGACAGATGCGCCGTCGCGAGTTCGTCCGATTGGCCGCCCGAGAGATAGGCGATGCCCGGCACTGCGCTCGGCACGCAGGCTTTCAGGCATGCGATGGTCTTTTCCGCGACTTCGTCAACTGAAGCTTGGCGCGCCGCCTTCTTGCCGGGCACGATCATGTTCGGCTTCAACACGATGCCTTCGAGCTTCACGTTCAGATAGTAGAGCTGCTGGAACGTCTCTTTCAGCACCCACTCGGTGACCGCGTAGGTGGTGTCGATGTCGTTATCGGCGTCCATCAACACTTCGGGTTCGACGATCGGCACGATGTCGAACTCCTGGCAGAGGTTGGCGTAGCGCGCGAGCGCGTGCGCGTTGGCGAGCACGCCGGCGTAGGAGAGGTTGGTCGGATCGATGACCGCGCGCCATTTCGCGAACCGCGCGCCCTGGTCGTAGTATTTCGGCAACCGCTTATCGAGCCCGTCGAGGCCTTTGGTGATCAGTTCGCCCGGCTTGGCGCCCGACAGCGCGCGCGTGCCTTCGTCGACCTTGATCCCTGGGATGGATCCCGCTTGTTCGATCAGCTTGACCAGCGGCGCGCCGTCCTTCGCGTTCTGCCAGATCGTCTCGTCGAACAGGATCACGCCCGAGACGTACTTCATCGCCTCGGTCGCGCGGAACATCAGTTCGCGATAGTCGCGGCGGTTGTCTTCGGTGTTCTCGACGCCGATCGCGTCGAACCGCTTCTTGATCGTGCCGGTGGATTCATCCGCCGCCAGAATGCCCCGGCCCGGCGCCACCATGGCTTCGGCCACCTTATTCAATGCGTCGAGATTCACTGTCCGCGCCCCGTCAGAATGTTGGATGGCCGGGTGTCTAACCCAGGGCCCCAAAAAACGCTACGCCGGGCAAGGCCACGGGGAAAAATATCGCAGGCGGGCAGGGCCAGTCTGGGCTACTCGGCCGTGGCGCGGCGCGCCTCTTCCTCGGCCGCCTTTTGGCGCTCCCAGCGCCGATCGTCAGAGCGTCCGCCCAACCAGACCAAGAACGCGAAAAATAGCAGACCCGCGCACACCGTCAGGAATACTGGCCAGCTCATCTCAATCCTCCAGCGCCGCCAATAGACGCGCTGCGTGACGATGAAGAATATAGGCGATCAGCGCGCAAATGGCCACCTTGAGTGCGCTCTCGAGGGTCAGCGTTCCAACCACAATGGGCTGGATGACGCCAAACGCGCCGAAGGCAAGGCCGATAGCGTTGAACGTTCCGGCGCGTAGCTTGATCTGCTCGTTACGCGCGGCCTTGCCGATGACGGTGAGCTTGTCGCCGCTCATACCTTCAGCGCTTCGACCCCCGGCAGCGGCTTGCCTTCCATCCATTCCAGGAACGCGCCGCCGGCGGTGGAGACGAAGGTCATGCCGTCCGCGACGCCCGCATGGTTCAGCGCGGCGACGGTGTCGCCGCCGCCGGCCACGGCGACGAGCTTGCCCGCCTTCACCAACTCGGCGACTTCCTGCGCGGCGATCACCGTCGCCTGATCGAATGGCGGCACTTCGAACACGCCGAGCGGACCGTTCCAGATCAGCGTGTGCGAGTGCTTCATGGCTTCGCGCAGCTTGCGGACAGTCTTCTCGCCGGCATCGAGAATTTTTTCATCGGCGGCGATATCGTCGAGCCCCGTCATGCGCGCCTCGGCATGAGGCGCCACCTCTTTCGCCACCACCACATCAATCGGCAGAAGAATCTCGCACTTGCCCTTGGCCGCGGCGAGGATTTCACGCGCGGTGTCGGCCATGTCCTTCTCGGCGAGCGAGCCGCCGATCTCGACGCCCTGCGCGTAGAGGAATGTGTTGGCCATGCCGCCGCCGATGGCGAGCTTGTCGAGCTTGGCGATCAGGTTGCGCAGCAGGTCGAGCTTGGTCGACACCTTGGCGCCGCCGACGATGCCGAGCACCGGCCGCTTTGGCGTGCCGAGCGCCGCCTCGAGCGCATCGAGTTCGCGCTCCATCTGCTTGCCGGCGTATGCGGGAAGGATGTGCGCTACGCCCTCCGTGCTCGCATGCGCGCGGTGCGCGGCGGAGAAGGCGTCGTTGACGTAAAAGTCGCCCAGCGCGGCGATCTGCTTGGCCAATTCCGGATCGTTCTTCTCTTCGCCGGCGTGGAAGCGGGTGTTTTCCAGCAAGATCACGCCACCCGAGGGGAGGGCATCAATCGCTGCGCGGGCCGCGTCGCCGACGCAGTCCTCCACAAACGCCACAGGCGCGCCGAGCAGCGCCGCGAGCGGGGCGGCCACCGGCTTCAGCGACATCTCCGGCACGCGCTTGCCTTTCGGCCGGTCGAAGTGCGCCAGCAGCGCGATCTTGCAGCCTTTCGCTTGCAGCGCCCGGATCGTCGGCAGCGCCGCGCGCAGGCGCGTGTCGTCGCTGACCGCGCCTTCGGCCATCGGCACGTTGAAGTCCACGCGCACCAGAGCGGTCTTTCCCGACGGCGCGTCTTCGATGCGGCGAAAGCTCACGTGTGACCTCCAAAAATGAGGCCGATCCAATAGGCGAGGCCCAGCACGACGGCAATCATCGCCACCGCAATCGCGCCCTGCGTGAGCCGGTGTGCGGGGTCCATCGCCGCCAGCGGCGCGCGCCGGGTCCAGCCCCACGCCGCCACCGAACCGGCGAACACCATCGCGGCGTACATCGGCGGCGCGCCGAAGAGCCCCGCCACGAGCGCCAGCAGCGCGAACGCGAGGTCCGCACCCGCCGAGGCGATGTTGATGCGCCGTCGCACGCGCTCAGCTCAGCAGGAAGTCCCGCTTGCCGAGCTCGACGCCATTGGCGCGCAGGATGTCGTAGGTGGTGGTGACGTGGAAATAGAAGTTCGGCAGGGCGAAGCCAGTGAGATAACTCAGTCCGTCGAACTTGAGTTCCGAGCCCGGAATCTTGATCGTGACCTGGCGGGCTTCGCTGCCTTCGAGCTGCGCCTCGGAATAGCTCTCCACCATGTCGATCACTTTGGTGATGCGCGCCTGCAGCTGGGCGAACGTGGTCTCGGTGTCTTCGATCGCTTTCGGCAGTTCGCCGGCGAGACGCGACATCGCGCCCTTGGCGTGATCGGTGGCGATCTGGATCTGGCGCGTCAGCGGCAGCATGTCCGGCGCCAGGCGCAGATTGAGCAGCACCGTGGGATCGTAGCCCTTCGCCTTCGCCTGCTGTTCGGCCTTCGACAGAATGGCCGAGAGGTTGCGCAACATGCGCGCGAAGACGGGCGCGCTGATCGCGTGCATCGAAAGCTTGGTCATGTGACTAACGTCCCCTAAATCGAGCCGCCCATCCCCAAGCCGAGCCAATATGAGCCGGCTAGGATAGCGATGATCACGGCGACAGCGAGACCGGTCTGGCTCGCCCACGCCGCGCCGCGCAGCCGATTAAGGATCGTCCGCCGCGACACGCTCCAATAGGCCAGCATGGAGAACGCCACCAGCCCCGTCAGCCACATCGGCGCGTTGAAGAGGCCGCAGCCGAATGCTGCGATTGCGAAGCCGAGATCGCCGAAGGCGATGGCGAGCTCATGGTTGCGGCGCGCGCGCATGAACGCATGGAGCCACGCGGCCGCCGTCTGCGCCGCATGACACAACCCGTCGATGCAATTTTCGTGGCCGACGTGCAGAGCGCCGCCCCGGACCGCGGGCCCGAAGGCCCGCGGTCCCGGCGTTCACGGCCGCAGCGCCTCGAGGATGAAGGCGAGCGCCACGCCGCCCCAGGGAATGAGGAAGCCCGAGAGCACGCCGAACGCGAGCGAGCGGCCGTCGGTCTTGCCGGTGAGCCGGCGCGCCAGCACGAATTCGCTCGCCACCCAGGTCGCCGCGAAGCCGACGAAGAAAATCCGGTAGCTGAGCGCGGCGTGCTCGATGGTGAGCAACCCCAGCGCAAATCCCACCGCCATCCCCCACAATTGCGCCTTCGCCATCGGCGGCAGGTGGGGGAGGCGGATTTTCGGGAGCTTCATGGTTGCCTTCTGCTGCAGAGACATCGGCCCATCAAATTCAAGTCGAGCAGCGTCCCATTGTTCGAACTCCCGTCGGGGGGCGCTGAACTTCTATGAACTGCTGCCTCGCACTTTGATTCCTGCGCCATTCTTCGGGCGCCAAGGAGCAACCTTCCATCACCCCGCGATCGCGTCCCTGGTTCTCTGCGTCGGCGTAGCCGAACCTTGTGTCTCCCTCGTATTGTATGGCGTAACCCTCCTCAATGAGCCGTTTGCCTAGGTCGAACTCTTCTGGCTCACCCTCTTTGCGGACCCAGCACTGTACAAGTGGTCGTCCGAACGATTCGACATACGACCCGCTATGGGTCTGTCTTTGCTCGCAGCGAAGTAATCCATCGCCCACGATTTCGAACAATTTTCGGCGCGCGACCTCACCGCAATTTTCGACACCAGCGCAGATTTGCCTGAGTTCGGGAGCGTCGACACCCCACAAGCGGAGCGGCATCTCGCCGATCCAGAAAGTGTCTCCATCATGGACGTCATCGAGTGTCGTGAGCTGTCCAAAGTATCCGCGCTGGCGCACTTGGCCACCGAATCCTATTGCAACCACTACTAGCGCCCCTATCGCTCCTGCCATGAATCCCCAAAGCACGAAGATCGATGGACGTAGTGCGCGCTCTATGCGTTCGCCGCGAGTAAATGCGAGTAACGCAAAAACGCAGATGGGCACGGCCGCGACGACGAACAAATCGAGCAACTGGGGAATGTAGCCGCCAATCGACGAAGCATTCCTCGAAAAGGCTTGCAAGAGAACGCTGTTGGAGAGGTCTCCTCGGTGGACCCACGCGTCTGCAACGGCCCGAAACAGGCCAAAATGATCGTGGGCGATCGCCAGTTTCCAGATGGACAGCGCAAGGAGAAATGCTCCCGCGATCCAAATAAGCAGCCGCCATTGGTGTCGGAACTGCCGCGTGCTGAGCCAGAATACGGCCAGTGCTGCAACGAGCAGCAAAACGCTGCTGTCATGATGTCCTCGCGGTTCGTATTGCCTCAGCCAGCAACGCGGAACAGCTCGTCAAATCAGCGTCGCCATGTGGACGGCGGTGTCGGCCATGCGGTTGGAGAAGCCCCATTCGTTGTCGTACCACGACAGGATCGAGCAGAAGCGGCCGTCCATCACCTTGGTTTGATCCATGTGGAAGATCGACGAGTGCGGATCGTGGTTGAAGTCCATCGACACGTTCGGCGCGTTGGTGAAGCCGAGCACGCCTTTGAGCGCGCCTTCGGCGGCTGACTTGATCGCGGCGTTGATCTCGTCCTTGCTCGTCGCCTTCCGCGCCACGAACTTGAAGTCGACCACCGAGACGTTCGGCGTCGGCACGCGGATCGAGATGCCGTCGAGTTTGCCCTTAAGGTCCGGGATCACGAGGCCGATCGCCTTCGCCGCGCCGGTCGACGTCGGGATCATATTCAGCGCCGCGGCGCGGGCGCGGTAGAGGTCCTTGTGCAGCGTGTCGAGCGTCGGCTGGTCGCCGGTGTAGGAGTGGATCGTCGTCATCATGCCGTGATCGATGCCGATCGCGTCGTGCAGCACCTTCACTACCGGCGCCAGGCAATTGGTGGTGCAGCTGGCGTTGGAGATGACCTGATGCTCTTTCGTCAGCCTCTTGTGGTTGACGCCGTACACCACCGTGAAGTCGGCGCCGTCGGCGGGGGCGGAGACGATCACGCGCTTGGCGCCGCCGTCGAGGTGAAGCGCGGCTTTGTCGCGCGCGGTGAAGATGCCGGTGCATTCGAGCGCGATGGCGACGCCCAGATCCTTGTGCGGCAGTTCGGCCGGATTCTTGATCGCGGTGACCTTGATCTTGCCGCGGCCGATGTCGATCCAATCCGTGCCCGATTTCACCTCGCCCGGGAACTTGCCGTGCACGCTGTCGTAGCGCAGCAGGTGGGCGTTGGTTTCGACCGGGCCGAGGTCGTTGATGGCGACGACCTCGATGTCGGTGCGGCCGGATTCGTAGATGGCGCGCAGCACGTTGCGCCCGATCCGCCCAAACCCGTTGATCGCCACCTTCACGCTCATGGATGCCGCTCCCGAAAATCGATTGTTTTGGTAGCGTTCGCTTAGCTGCAAAGCCTGCTTGCGTCCACGTCACAAACCGCAACACAGCCTTTCACCGAATCGCTTCCCGGCGTAACAATTCGTCGCAATGGCGAGCGATTCCCTCTCCGAGGTTCGCGACCGCGCCGCCCGGGCGCTGGTGCTGGCCCTCGACGAGATCGAGGCGCGGTTGGACGGCCTCGCGCTGGGGGCCGATCCCGACCATGTCGCCGAGGCGCTTTCCGCGCCGCTCCGCGCCTTCCACGCCGCCGCCAAGGAGGCGGTCCGCTGATGCACACCATCCTGCGTATCCTGAACGAAGAATTTCCCATCGACTGCGCCGACCACGAGCAGCGGCGGTTGGAGGACCTCGCCCGCGCGCTCGATGCGCGGCTGGCGGGATTTTCCGGCGATTCCGGCGCCATGCGCCGCTTGGTGCTGACGGCGCTGGCGCTGATGGACGAGGCGCAGGCGACCGGCGCCGCCCTGGCGCGCGCCCGCTCAGAGATCGAGCGGCTGACCGACATGGTCGTCGAAGCCAAGCTCGAAGCCGCCGGCGCGCCCCCGGCCGACAGCGACGAGCGCGGCCGCGTCGCCGCGCTGCGCGTGGCGCAAGGAGCGGCTTGAGAGCCGCGCCGACACGCCCTAGATTCGGCGCGGGCGGTTTCTGCGGCGTGCGTGAGTTGCTTGCATCCCTGGGACCGTATCATCTCTCTCGGGAGCTGGCTCTGTCGCGGACCCTGGTCCGCAGCACCTGGCGCCCACCTACACTTGCTAGGGTTCGAGAGGATGAGCATCGCTTACGGCGACTGTGGTGCCGCCCAACCGGATCGCGGGCCTTCAGGCCCGCCTTCGGCGACCATGCGGGCCTGAAGGCCCGCGGTCCGTGACTTCCCCCGATCTCGAAGCCGCCAAGGCCGACGCGCGCATGCTGATGCGCGCCGAGCGCGCGGCTGTCGAGGTGAGCGATCACGCGCTGCGGCTGATCGAGAATTTTCCGGTCGAGTTGGCCAAGCTGTCGCCGGTGGCCGGCTACTGGCCGGTGGGCGGCGAGATCGACGGGCGGCCGCTGCTGGCCGCGCTCGCCAAAGTCGGCCGCACCATCGCGCTGCCGCGCATGGTGTCGCGCAACGGGCCGGCCCGTTTCCTCGCCTGGCGCGGCGAACCGCTGACGGCGGACGCGTTCGGCGTGCCGTCGCCGCCGGCCGGAGCCGCGGACGTGACGCCGAAGCTGATCCTCACGCCGCTCTTGGCGTTCGACCGCGCCGGGCGGCGCTTAGGGCAGGGCGGGGGCCACTACGACCGCATCATTTCGCTCTATCGCGCGCATGGCTGCATCGCCGCGGGCTTGGCCTACGCCGAACAGGAGATGGGCGAGGTCCCCGCGGGCCCGCATGACGCGCACCTCGATTGGGTGATCACGCCGAACGAAGCGATCCGCTGCCGGGTCGAGGGCCTGCGCGGACGCAGCTAGACTCGGCCCGCCGGCGCCCTCGCCGGCGCGGCGCTGTCGCCACCGACAAACGCCGGAGGTTGTTCGATCTGCTTTATGCCGGCGAGGCGCCGGCGGTCCGGAAACCCGCCCCACTGGCGTTTGTTCATGCCGCCCGCTAGAAGCCGCCCCGTCATGGCAGGCCATTCGAAATTCGCGAACATCCAGCACCGCAAGGGCGCGCAGGATAAGAAACGCGCGCAGATGTTCACCAAGATCGCGCGCGAAATCCAGGCCGCGGTCAAGCTCGGCGGCGCCGACCCGGCCTCCAATCCGCGTCTCTTCCGCGCCATGGCGGCCGGACGCGCGGTCAACATGCCGAAGGACAACATCCAGCGCGCCATCGACAAAGGCAGCGGCGCGGGCGCGGAAAGCCTCGACGAAATTCGCTACGAAGGATTCGGCCCGGGCGGCGTCGGCGTCATCGTCGAGTGCCTCACCGACAACAAGAACCGCACGGCCGGCGAAGTGCGCGCCGCGTTCGCGAAATTCGGCGGCAATTTGGGCGAAAGCAATTCGGTCTCGTTCGCCTGGAAGAAGATCGGCGAAATCCGCTATCCGTTGGAGAAGGCCAGCGAAGACGCCATGCTGGAAGCTGCGATCGAAGCCGGCGCCGACGATTGCGCTGTCGAGGACGGAACCCACGTCATCAGCTGCGACATGGCGGCGCTCGCGGGCGTATCGCAAGCCTTGGCGAAGCGCTTCGGCGATCCGGCCGGCGCCAAGTTCGCCTGGCGCACCGACATCGCCATCCCGGTTGAAGGCGACAACGCTGAAACGCTGATGAAGCTGCTCGATCAGCTCGACGATCTCGACGACGTGCAGGATGTCTACTCGAACGAAGACATCAGCGACGAAGAGCTGGCGCGCCTCGCGCAGTAACGGACCGCGGGCTTTCAAGCCCGCAGTGTCGCCGGCGCCAAAGAGCGGGCCTGAAGGCCCGCGATCCACGCGTCACTGGTTCGAGAACATCTCGCCGATGCGCTGGAACGCGATCCACGCCGGCGGAACCAGGAAACCCAACACCGCCGCCCAGAAGAGCGCCACGAGCGCGGTCCACACTTTGCCCAGCCAAGCGCGCCGTTTCGGCGCGATTTCGGTGTAGCGGGCGTCGATGATCTTGGCGCCGAGGGGCGCCGCGTCAGGCGTTTCCTTGAGGCGGAGCGGCTTGGTCATCGCGGCGCGAGTCTAGCACAAACCGCGGCCAGGATGTGGCGAAGCCGCCGGCGCTCCGCCGGCGGCTTGCTCACGCACTACGGCTGACTTAGCCGTAATGGTTGTTGCCGTCTCTGCGTTCGGCGACGACGCGGCCCTCGAGCCGGTCGAAGCGGCGATCGAGATCGCGGCGTTCAGCGTTGCTCAGCCCGCCGCGGCGATAGTTCGCTTCGAGGCGGACGAGGTAGTCGAACTCGGCCCGCAGCCGCGCGCCTTCATCGCGCGAGATCGAGCCGTCGCGCCGGCCTGCGTCGATGCGGTTGTCGATTTGACGCTGGCGCTGGTTGATCGACAACCAGCGGTCGTCGCGGTCCTGGCTGTCGTGGCGTTCCCAGCGGATGCGTTGGGAGAGGGCGTCGAAGCGGCGATCCAGATCGCGGCGCTCGGAACCGGACAGACCGTAGCTCGCGCGATAGTGCGCTTCGAGACGCGCGATGTCCCTGAACTCCGCGCGCAGACGCGCCGCTTCGGCACGGGTCAACGATCCATTGCGCACGCCCTGATCGATGCGCCGGTCGAGGTTCTCTTGGCGTTGGTTGATCGACTGCCACGACTGCGCCGCGGCGGGTGCGGCTATCGCGAGCGCGCTGGCCGCGACGGCGATGGCGAGAAGGTTTTTCATGTCTGGTCCTCAGTTGCGGGCCCGGAGGGGAAGGGCCTTAGGGGTTCAAGATCGGCGCGACGGCATCGTTCCGCAGGAACATGAGCCAAGCTGTCGCGCCGCCTCGGTTCCCGCGATGTTGCCAAGCTGTGTCAAACGCTTCATACGCGACACACGTCGACAAACTTCCGGTGGCCAAGTGCGTGAGTCTGCATCGCGCGCACTGAACCGGCGATGATGGAGCGACTCATGAACGGCGAATTGGTCGTTGTGTTCGGCGGCTCAGGCTTCGTCGGCAAGCACGTCGTGCGCGCGTTGGCCAAGCGCGGCGCGCGCGTGCGCGTCGCGATGCGCCGCCCGCATCTTGGACACGAGTTGCGGGTGATGGGCGATGTGGGGCAGATCCAACTCGTCCAAGCGAACGTCAGGTTCCCGGAATCGATCGACGCGGCGCTGGAAGGCGCGGACGCGGTCGTGAATCTCGTCGCGGTGTTGCACGAGGGCGGCAAGCAGACGTTCCAGGCCCTGCACGTCGACGCCGCCGCCGCGATCGGCGAGGCGGCGTCCAAGCGCGGGATCAAACGGATCGTGCATATGTCGGCGTTGGGCGCAGCCCCCAAGGGCGCACACTACGCGCGCACCAAATATGCCGGCGAGCGCGCCATCCAGGAGCATGCGCCGAGCACGACGATCCTGCGGCCCTCGATCATCTTCGGTCCGGAGGACCGCTTCTTCAATCGCTTCGCCGAAATGGCGCGTAATCCGTGGCTGCACGGCCTGCTCGGCTTCATTCCGCTGATCGGCGGCGGCAAGACGCGTTTTCAGCCGATCTTCGTCGGCGATGTCGCCGACGCCGTGTGCGCCGCGCTTGAACGCGCGGATGCGCGCGGGCGGATCTATGAACTGGGCGGGCCGAGCGTGTATTCGTTCCGGCAACTCATCGAGTACGTGCGCGCCGAGACGGATCGGCCGGCGCCCATGCTGCCGCTGCCGTTCGTGATCGCGCATCCGCTCGGGTTGCTGGTTGGTTGGATATTTGGCCTGCTCCCGTTCGATCCGCCGCTGACGGGCGACCAGGTGACCTTGCTGCAGCGCGACAATGTGGTCGGTCTCGACGCCAATGCGGGCGTGATCGCCGATCTCGGCGTGACGTCGCTGGAAAGCGTCGAAGCGATCACGCCGGCCTACCTTTGGCCCTATCGGCCCTACGGCCAGTTTCAGACGCGGCAGAATCCGACGTGAAGGGGCGCATTCTGCCGCTGATCACGCTGCTTGCGGGCGTGGCGACGCTCGTCGTGTTCGTGATGCTGGGCCGGCAGCCGGACGTGGCGGCGCTCTATCAGGCGAACGAAGTGTCCGGCGTCGTCAGCGATTTCCAGCGCGCCGCGACCATGGACGATCTGGTGGGCGTGTTCGGCGATCCGCCGAACCCCGCCGCGATCGCCGCGATGGACGCGCTCAACACGCTCGACCTTCAGGCGTTCATCGCCGCGTACGTGATCTTCCTTTGCGCGGCGGCGGTGATGTTGGGCGGGCTGCGCAGTCCGTTCGTGTGGGCGGCGATCGCCTTCGCCATGGCCGGCGGCGTCTTCGACGCGATCGAAACCTGGAACCAGCTTCAGATCACGGCCGACTACGCAAACGCCGAAACGTATCTGCCGATCGCGACTTGGCACTGGCTCAAGTACGCCGCGCTCGCCGGCAATGGCCTGGCGGTCGCGGCGCTGCTGGTGCTGGGCGAACGCAAGAACGTGATCCTCGCGGCGATCGCTTTGGCGCCGCTGCCGCTGGTGGCCCTCGCTTACGCGGACGTTGTCAGCACGCGCTTCTTCGCGGGCGCGTTCGGCCTCTACTGGATCGCGCTCCTGATCGCCGCGGCTATCGCGATGGTTCGGGGGAGAGGTGCGCCGGCTTGAGGCCGAACCCGCGCTCGATGTGCGCGGCGACAATGGCGCGATGACAGCCGCGCCAATCGTGTTCGAGGCACATGATGCAGGTGCGGCTGCTGCCGGCGAGCTCCGCCGTTTCAGCCAGCGCCATCTGACTTTCCGGTTCGGCGAGCTTGGCTTCGAAGATGCGCCGCATGGTTTGCGTATCGCCCCGGCGCGCGGCTTCGCGGCCGGGCTTCGGCGTGCCCAGCGGCTTCATGTGCACGTAGGCGATGCCGGCTTCGTCGAGCGCGACCGCCAGCGATTTCTTGGCGAAGCCGGCGCGGCGCGAATTGGCGATCTCGCGGACGTCGACCAGCGTCTTGATCTTCGCCGCCTTCAGCGCGGCGACGAAATCGGTCTGCCCGACCTTTTCGTAGCCGATGGTCCAGAGTTTGCCGCTCACAACCATCCCATCGCCAGGACGCCGAGAATGACGGCGCCGAAGACGATGCGATACCACGCAAAGGGGCCAAAGCCCACGCGGGTGACGAAGTTCAGGAACGGCTTCACCACAATCCAGGCGGAGATGAAGGCAAACACGAAACCGACCGCGATCTCGGCGATGCGTTCGTTGGTGATGTGATCCTTCACCGTCATGAAATCGAGAATGAACGCGGCGACCATGGTTGGCATGGCGAGGAAGAACGAGAATTCAGCCGCCGCGCGGCGGTCGAGTCCCAAGGCGAGGCCGCCGAAAATGGTCGCGCCCGAGCGCGACACGCCTGGGATCAACGCGAGCGTCTGGAACGCGCCGACGCCGATGGCGCGCCAGATCGGCGTCTCCGCCGCTTCTTTCACTTCCACTTTCGGCGGCCATTTCTCCAGCGCGAGCATGGCGAAGCCGCCGAGAATCAGCGCCGTGGCGATGATGTCCAATCTTTCATAGAGCTCGTTGCGAATGTAGGAGTTGGCGATCAGGCCGACGAACGCCGCCGGCAGGAACGCCAAGAACAGCATCAGCGCAAACCGGCGCGCTTCCGGCTTCGTCGGCAGGCCGGTCACCACATCCCAGATGCGCTGACGGTAGAGCCACATGATCGCGAGGATCGAGCCCAACTGGATCATCACCGTGAAGACGCCGCCGGGGTCGTCGTAACCGATGGCGCGGCCGAAGATGAGCAGATGGCCGGTGGACGAGACGGGCAGGAATTCCGTCAGCCCTTGCAGGATGCCGAGCAGCGCCGCGCGCAGGAGATCGAGCCAGTCCACGGAGGCGCCCCCTAATTGAGCCGCGCCGGACCATGAAGTGCGTCGCCCGCCGCCGGAAGCGGCAAATTCAGCGCGAAGCCGGTTCCCGCGGCGGCGGTTTGCTTGAACTCGCAGGGAATCCGATCATATGGGAATATTCTCCCTGGAAGCGCCGAATCGGAGGGCGTTCGTGGCCGAACGCATGCAGAAATTTGTGTCTGTTGGGCAAAAAATGCCCGACAAGCGCCCGCCAGCCGCGCGCGCGGCGGATTTCCACGAAATCCACGCAGAGTTCCTTGCTGAAAAGGCGGCTGAACAGGCCGCGCGTTGCGCACAATGCGGCGTGCCGTTCTGCCAGACGCATTGTCCGCTCCAGAACAACATCCCGGATTGGCTGAAGCTCACCGCCGAGGGGCAGCTGGAGGAGGCGTACCGCGCCGCCGCCGCCACCAACCCGATGCCGGAAATCTGCGGCCGCATCTGTCCGCAGGATCGTCTCTGCGAAGGCGCGTGCGTGATCGAGCAGTCGCAGCACGGCGCGGTGACGATCGGCGCGGTCGAGAAATATCTCACCGAGACGGCGTGGCGCGAGGGCTGGGTGGCGCCGCTCGCGCCGCGCACAGAGCGCAGTGAGAGCGTCGGCGTTATCGGCGCCGGCCCAGCGGGGCTCGCCGCGGCGGAGCGCCTGCGTCAGCGCGGCTACCAGGTGACTGTGTATGATCGCCATGATCGCGTGGGCGGGTTGCTGATCTATGGCATCCCCAACTTCAAGCTCGAAAAAGATGTGGTCGCACGCCGCACGCAACGCCTGATCGAGGGCGGCGTGAAATTCGAACTGAACTGCAATGTCGGGGAGACGATCGCGTTCGCCGATCTGCGCGCCAAGCATGACGCGGTGCTGATAGCCACCGGCGTGTACAAGCCTAAGCCGCTCAACGCGCCGAGCGATCGCAGCGTGATCCCGGCGCTGGAATATCTGATCGCCGCCAACCGCGTGGGCCTGGGCGATGAGGCGCCTGATTTCGCCAACGGCCGTCTTGACGCCAAGGGCCGCCGCGTTGTCGTCATCGGCGGCGGCGACACGGCGATGGATTGCGTCCGCACTGCGCGCCGTCAGGGCGCGGCGAGCGTCACCTGCCTCTATCGGCGCGACCGCGCCAACATGCCTGGGTCGCAACGCGAAGTGAGCCACGCCGAAGAAGAGGGCGTCGCGTTCGACTGGCTCTCGGCGCCGAAGTCCGTGCGCGCCGGTAATTCTCCTGCGGTGAAAGCCGTGCGCATGCGTCTCGGCGCGCCGGACGAAAGTGGCCGCCAAGCGCCGGAAGAAGCGCCGGGCAGCGCTTACGAGGTCGCGGGCGATCTCATCATCGCCGCGCTCGGCTTCGATGCGGAGGATGTCAGCGCCTGGGCCGAAACCACACGCTGGGGCACGGTGCAGGCCGATCCCATCACCTACGCGACCAACCAGCCCGGCGTGTACGCCGCCGGCGACATCGTCCGCGGCGCTTCGCTCGTCGTGTGGGCGATCCGCGAAGGCCGCGACGCAGCCGACGCGATGCACGCCTGGATCCAGGCGCAAGCGAAGGTGGCGGCGCAATGAGCGGCTGTCATAGACCGCCGGCGTCCCCTCCGGCCAGCGCCGCGCCAGCCGGCGAGCCGCCGGCGGTCCATGAAGCGCGCTGCTACATTGAACAGCGCGCGCGTCTTGAACGCCATGGCCTCTACAGCGCGGCCGACGAGCGCGATGCGTGCGGCGTTGGCGTTGTGGTTGCGATCGATGGCACGCCGCGCCGCGATGTGGTGACGCTGGCGATCGCGGCGCTGAAGGCGGTCTGGCACCGCGGCGCGGTGGACGCCGACGGCAAGACCGGCGATGGCGCGGGCATCCTCCTCGATGCGCCGCAAGATTTCTTCCGCGAAGTCGTCACCAAGACCGGCCACACGCCGAAGGACGGCCCGATTTTTGTCGGCCAGATTTTCCTGCCGCGGCTCGATCTGGGCGCGCAGGAGCGCGCGCGCGTGATCGTCGAGAGCGAGATCATCCGGGCGGGTTTCGTGATCTATTCCTGGCGCCAGGTGCCGGTGAATATCAGCCAGATCGGCGACAAGGCGAACGCGACCCGCCCCGAGATCGAGCAGATTCTCTTCTACGATCCGCAAGCGCGCGACGACGATACCGTCGACCGTGATCTCTTCATCGTGCGCCGTCGGATCGAAAAGCGCGCGCTCGCTTCGAACATCGCCGAGCTTTACGTGTGCTCACTCTCGGCGCAGACGCTGGTCTACAAGGGGATGTTCCTCGCCGCGCAGATCGACGCCTTCTATCCCGATCTGCGCGACGAGCGGTTCGTCTCGTGCGTGGCGCTCTATCACCAGCGCTACTCCACCAACACGTTCCCGCAATGGCGTCTGGCGCAGCCGTTCCGCATGCTCGCGCACAATGGCGAGATCAACACGCTGAAGGGCAACGTCAATTGGATGCGGAGCCACGAAATCCGCATGGCGTCGGATGCGTTCGGCGACGCCGATGGCGACGTGAAGCCGATCATCCAACCCGGCGGCTCGGACTCCGCCGCGCTCGACAACGTGTTCGAAGTGCTCGTCCGCGCCGGCCGCGCTGCGCCGATGGCGAAGTCGCTGCTCGTGCCGGAAGCGTGGGCGAAGTCGCGGACGATGAAACCCGAACACAAGGCGCTCTACGCGTATTGCAACGCAGTGATGGAGCCGTGGGACGGACCCGCGGCGCTCGCCATGTTCGACGGGCGCTGGGCTGTCGCGGGCCTCGACCGCAACGGCCTGCGACCGTTGCGCTACGCCTTGACTCAGGATGGCTTGCTCGCCGTCGGCTCCGAAACCGGTATGTGCCCGCTCGATGATCGCGTGATCCTCGAGCGCGGCCGCATCGGCGCGGGCCAGATGGTGGCGGTCGACACCCACGAGGGCCGTCTCTACCACCATGAAGAATTGGTCGACATGCTCGCCGCGCAGCATCCGTACGGCGCGTGGCTTGAGAACGTCATCGACCTCGATGCAAAGCTGAAGGGCGATGAGCCGCGTCTCTTCGCGGATCGCGCCGAGCTGTTGCGCCGGCAGGCGGCGGCGGGGTTCACGCTGGAAGATGTCGAACTACTGCTGGCGCCGATGCTGGAGGAGGGCAAGGAGGCGATCGGGTCGATGGGTGACGATGCGCCGCTCGCGGTGCTGTCGGAGCAGAACCGGCCACTGTCGCATTACTTCCGGCAGAACTTCAGCCAGGTCACCAATCCGCCGATCGACCCGCTGCGCGAAGGCCGGGTGATGACGCTGACCACGCGTTTCAAGAATCTCGGCAACATCCTGGCGCAAGACAAGGCGCAAGCCGACGTGTTCGTGCTGTCAAGTCCGATCCTGACCAACGGCATGTATGCGCGCATGATGCGTGAGCTCGGCGAGGAGGCGGCGCGCATCGATTGCACCTTCGCGGCGCCGGCGGCGAACGAAGATGCGGGCGCGGTCCTCCGCAAGGCGCTGGATCGCATCCGCGCCGAAGCGCAGCAGGCGGTCGCGTTCAACAAGCGTAGCCATCTGGTGCTGACCGATGAGGCGCAGGGGCCGGACCGGATCGCGTGCCCGATGATCCTGGTCGCGAGCGCGGTGCATTCGAGCCTCGTGGCGCGCGGGCTGCGTTCGTTTTGTTCGCTGACGGTGCGCTCCGCGGAGTGCCTCGATCCGCACTACGCCGCGGTGCTGATCGGCTGCGGCGCGACGACGGTGAATCCGTATTTGGCGCTTGACACTATCGCCGACCGCGCCGCGCGCGGACTCGCCGGCGAGCTGACGCGAGAGCAGGCGACGGCGAACTATCGCGCGGCGCTCGAGGCAGGCCTGCTCAAGATCATCTCCAAGATGGGCATCTCGGTGATCTCGTCCTATCGCGGCGGACTGAATTTCGAGGCGATCGGCCTCTCGCGTGCGTTGGCGGACGAGTTTTTCCCGGGCCTTACCAGCCGCATCTCGGGCATCGGTCTATCCGGCATTGCGTTTGAGGCGGTGGACCAGCACGCACGCGCATTCGACGATATGCTGGCCGCGCTCCCGCCGGGCGGGCTCTACCGCTTCCGTGCGTCCGGCGAACGCCATGCGCTGGAGGCGCACTCGATCCATCAGCTGCAGCGTGCGTGCGACACCGGCGACTATAGGGCCTATCGCAAGTACTCCGACGTGATCCGCGACCGGCGCTTGGCGCAGCCGATCCAGCTGCGCGACCTGCTCGAAGTGCGCGAAGAGAAGCTCCGGCCCGCGCCGCTCAGCGAAGTCGAGAGCGTCACGGATATCCGCAAGCGCTTCTTGACGCCCGGCATGAGCATGGGCGCGCTCAGCCCCGAAGCGCACGGCGCGCTCAACATCGCCATGAACCGCATCGGCGCGCGCAGCGTCTCCGGCGAAGGCGGCGAGGACCCGGCGCGCTACACGCCCCATCCGAATGGCGACGACGAAAATTCGGCGGTGAAGCAGATTGCGTCAGGCCGCTTCGGCGTCACGGCGGAATATCTGAACCAGTGCCGCGAGATCGAGATCAAGATCGCACAAGGGGCGAAGCCCGGCGAAGGCGGGCAATTGCCAGGCTTCAAAGTCACGGAGCTGATCGCGCGCTTGCGCCATGCGACGCCGGGCGTGTCGCTGATCAGCCCGCCGCCGCATCACGACATCTACTCGATCGAGGACTTGGCGCAACTGATCTACGATCTGAAGCAGATCAACCCGGTGGCGCGGGTCACGGTGAAGCTGGTCGCGCAGTCCGGCATTGGCGCGGTCGCCGCGGGCGTCGCCAAGGCTGGCGCCGATACGATCCTGATCTCCGGCCACGTCGGCGGCACCGGCGCGTCACCACAGACCTCCATCAAGTATGCGGGTATTCCGTGGGAGATGGGGCTGGCGGAAGCGCATCAGGTGCTGATGCTCAATAACCTCCGCCACCGCGTGCGGTTGCGCGCGGATGGCGGCATCCGCACTGGGCGCGACGTTGTGGTCGCGGCCATCCTGGGCGCGGAGGAGTTCGGCATCGGCACAGCGTCGCTCGTTGCGATGGGGTGTCTGATGGTGCGGCAGTGCCACTCCAACACCTGCCCGGTCGGCGTGTGCACGCAGGACGAGGACCTGCGCAAGCGCTTCACCGGAACGCCGGAAAAGGTCGTCAACCTGATGAGCTTCATCGCCGAGGAAGTCCGCGAAATCCTGGCCCAGATCGGCTTCCGGCGCTTGGAGGAGATCATCGGCCGCACCGATCTGATCGAACAGATCAGCCGCGGCGCCGAACACCTGGACGATCTCGACCTCAATCCGCTTTTGGTGCGCGTCGACAGCCCATACCCACCGTACTGCACGCAACTCGGCCGCAACGAGCCGCCGCAATCTTTGGATCACCAATTCCCGGCTGAGGCGCCGGCGTTCTTCGAACGCGGCGAGAAGCGGCAACTTGATTTCGCCGTGCGCAACACCAGCCGCGCCATCGGCGCGCGCGCTTCGGCGCACGTGGTGCGGCGCGTGGGCATGCACGCGCTCGCGCCGGAGACGCTGAGCGTCAATCTGCGCGGTTCTTGCGGGCAGAGCCTGGGCGCATGGCTGGTGCAGGGCATCGCGCTGCATGTGACGGGTGATGCCAACGATTACGTCGGCAAGGGGCTCTCCGGCGGGCTCATCACGCTCAGGCCCGCGCCGGGCGAGCCGAGCGGGGCCATCATCGGCAATACCTGCCTCTATGGCGCGACGAGCGGCAAGCTCTTCGCCGCCGGTCTTGCCGGCGAACGTTTCGCGGTGCGCAATTCGGGCGCGACGGCTGTGGTTGAAGGCGCAGGCGCCAACGCGTGTGAGTACATGACCGGCGGCATAGTGGTGCTGCTGGGCGCCGTCGGCGACAATTTCGGCGCGGGCATGTCGGGCGGCATGGCGTTTGTGTATGACGAGAGCGGGCGCTTTCCGCTGATGGCCAATCCGGACTCGGTCGTTTGGCAGCGTTTGGCGTCGCGGCATTGGGAAGACACGCTGCGAGCGCTGGTCGAAGAGCACGCGCAGCGCACCGCCAGCGTCCGCGCGGCGCACATCCTCGGACACTGGAACGACGCGCGCGCCCGCTTCTGGCAAGTGTGTCCGAAAGAAATGCTCCCGCGCCTCGCACACCCGTTGAGCGACGCCGAGGCCGCCGTCGCTTGACGTTGGTCGCGCCGTTTTGCGCATTCGTCGCGCCGCGCGGCGGCTGACATCCAAGCGCAATGTGCGGCGCATCTCACCAGCATGAGAAGCAAAGGATTGGCGCGCCTGGCGTTGCTGGTCGTGACCGCGGTGGTCGGCGCCGGGATCACGCTCGGCGCCATGGGCGGGTCGATCCTGCTCGCGCTGCACGAGTCGGCGCGCTGAGGGAGGAGCGCATGTTCAAGTTGAATCACGCCGCACTGGCGCTCGCCGCGCCGTTGGCGCTGATCGTAGTGGGACCAGCCGCCGCACAACACGACGATCGGCCGGCGCAGCACCAGACCCTCGATCCAACCAGCACCGAAGCGCGCCGCGCGGACATCGCTTTCTTCCGCGAGCACTTCTTCAACGTCGATCAGTCCTATTCGGCCGCGGCGCGCGCCGAGGCCGATCGCCGTCTCACCGTGCTCGAGGGGCAAGTGGGGGAGGTAAGCCAAGCCTATTTCGAGTTGGAGCTCGCGCGCATTGTCGCGCTGGCTGACAATGGCCACACCGCCTACTTCCCCGGCCCGCGCTCGCGCCGCTTCAATCGCGTGGCCGACGTGCGCCTTGCGCCATTCGGCGAGGATTTCTACGTCCTGCGCGCCAGCCCGGCGAACGCCGACCTGCTTGGCGCGCGGCTGGTCGCCATCGACGGACGCCCGGTGGCACAAGCGCGCGCCGTGGCGCGCACGCTGGCCGGCGGCACGGACGCCTGGCGCGATCGCAACGCGGCGTATTTCCTCGAAAGCCCAGAGCAGATGCAGGCGCTCGACGTGATTGCACGCGCCGATCGGGTCACCTACCGGTTCCAGCTCGCCAACGGCCGCAGCGTGACGCGCCGGTTCACGCCCGAAGGCGCCAATCCCGACCGTATCCGCGCCAACACGGATCGCTGGTACTACCCGGCGCTGATGGCGGAAGAGGGCGATGCCTGGCGTACGCTGATCTCCGCCGACGCCGCGCCCTGGTCGCTGCGCGATCCCGACACGCCGTTCCGCATGCGTGACGCGCCGGAGCTCGACGCGTTCTGGATCGAGATGCGTCAGAACTTCAATCACGAGGAGATGGACATCGCCGAGTTCATGCTCGACTCGCTCGAAGCCGCGCGCACGTCGGGGCGGCGCAACATCGTGCTCGACATGCGCATGAACGGCGGCGGCGATCTCAACATCACGCGCGCTTGGGTGCGCCGTTTGCCGCGCGCCGTGCCGGGGCGCGTGTTCGTGCTGACCAGCCCCAACACCTTCTCCGCCGCCATCTCCACGATCGGCTACCTGAAACAATCCGCGCCGGACCGCGTGACCATCGTCGGCGAGATGGTCGGGGATCGGCTCGACTTCTATTCCGAAGGCGACGTCATCTCATTGCCGCACTCCGGGGCGGCGATCCTTTATGCCACGGAGCGGCACGATTATCGCACCGGTTGTCGCGGCATCGAGAATTGCCACGGCTCAGTCGTGCGCCATCCCATCGCGGTCGAGAGCCTGGCGCCCGATATCGCCGCGCCATGGACGATCGAAGACTACCGCGCCGGCCGCGACCCCGCAGAGGCGGCGATCGCAGCCGCTTTGCGGTAGTCGACAACGCGCGATCCGCTCCGTAGGTTGTCTGCGGAGCGGACATGGGTCAACTTCTCAGCAAGCTCACTGCGATCTTGACGTTGGTGCTTGCATGCGCCCTGGTCGCGCCACGCTATGCGAGCGCGCAAGAAGATTCGCCGCAAACCGCTGACGAAGCGGCAGTGGAATGGACGGTGCGTACCCTTGGCCGTTGGCAAACGATCCATTCGATCATCGTCGCGCAAATCGGGAGGATTCCGTCCGTTGGTTTTGAGTCGACTGAAGCGGAGCAGCAGGAGGCCCGTGATCGTGTGCGCGCGCTACGCCGAGATTTCGACCAAGCGTTGGCGGCTCTGCGAGCGGACATCGTCGCTGCCGGCCCACCGCCGGACGCTCATTTCTATCAAGAGGCACGCTTGGCCGCAGCCGTCCTCGCGACCCCAGCGCGGCAGCTGGAGCTGTTGGATCGAGTAGCGGCGCTGAGTGCGCGCGACGAAGAACTCTTTGTCGCCGCAGTAGGCCGGCGCGATGTCACGATGCGGCCATTTGGCGTGTCCCTCCGAGGGCTGTTCCGAGAATCCGTTGCCATATTCGTGGAGTTGTTGAGGATCGACCGCGCGAGGCTCGGCCCCGGAAACCCAGCTGTTGATCTATGGCTTGAGCTATCGGAGCTGGATGCTCGCGGTACACTGGCCAACCACGATATGTGGATAGCTGTGATGCTGGGCCGACCAGAGCAATTGGCAGTCGCGCGCGCGGAAGCTCAACAGGTAATAGAACAGCTGCACGCCCGACTACCTGATCTGCGGGTTTTGTCCACTCTTCGGCCTCCCATGGTTGAGGGGGTGATCGACCCAGAGCGTGCTGCACAGTTCGAACGCTTCACACGTGCGTTGCCGCACCTCCCCGAGGTCGCCGTGGCGCACTTGTCCGAAATCGAGCGTTATGTCGTCTTATGGCCGTCCTTCACGGTCGCAGATGCGCTTGATGCCGAGTCCGGTGACTGGCCATCACTCATGGTGCGATTGATGGAGTACGCTGACTCTCTGCCGCCGCCGCCGACCTGATCTTTACTTATCCCGCGCCTTGCGCACCGCGCTGCGCAGGCTCACGCCGGCCCAGATCAGTCCCGCCAGCGCTGCGACGATGGCTGACACGATCTTGATCCAGTCCGGCACGCCAGACATGAAGTCGCGCACCTGATCGATGCGGCCGACTTCGACGTTCACGGTGTAATTCTGCGTCGTGCTGCGCAGCGGCAGGCATTCGCCGCTTTCGGTGCAGCCTTCGACCACGGTCGTCAGCGTCAGCGCGCGTTCGCCGCCTTGGCGGGCGACGACTTGCCATGTCCAGGTCGTGACGCTCTCCGGCGTCACTTCCTGGCGCGCCGGGGTTTGCGGCGAAATGTCGAAGCCGACGCCGCTCAGCTCTGCACGCATGAAGCGGCCGACCAAAGGCTGAAACTGCACCGTGTCGCCCGGCAGCGGATCGATCACCTCGGCGGGCGTCTGCGGATTGAGGTTGCTTTCATTCGGCTCCGCATCCGGCGTCGGCGCCTCTGGCGGCGCGAAACTGATGGCAAGTTGCAACATGCGCGTTTCGCCGCGCTGCATCGGGCTCGGCGCATTGAACGCCGCCATGCCGCGCGTCGCGCTCGCGGCGAGTTCGCCATAGACGGCGCAATCCGCCTCCGACACGCGACGGCCGACTTCGGAACAATATTGCATTGTGTCGGCGGCGGATGGCGGCGATGGACTTGGCGCAGCCTGCTCACTGTCCGTCGCCGCGCCTTCGTTCGGCGCCGTCGCCTGCCCGCACGCCGCCAGCGCCAACAACGCCGCCGCCAGAATAACCCGCCGCATGGCCTGCATCGCTGTCTCCGCTTGCTCGCCGCGAAAGCTAGCGGCCTTCGGCAGGCGGGCAAGCAGTTCCGCTATGCGTTCGCCGCGCGCCGCGATGCGCTTCTGCAAATTCGCAAAAACTTTCTGTTGAACAGCAAGTGATATCTGTATTACAGATATGGCGCATAGTGGAGCGCCGCCATGGCAGTCGTCGAACACCTCTACGCTGAAGCAAAGCCTGAATCCGCTGCGCTGCGGCGCATTCGCCGTCTCAGCCTTCCGTTCGAGGTCGTGTTTGCGCTGCTCGCCATGTTGGTGACGCTGGTTTATGCCGGCGCCGTCCTCGCGGCGCTCTTCTACACGGGCGAACATTTCCGGCTCACCGAAGCCGGACCGACGCTCTATCTGGGCAGCGACGCGTTCGCACCGGGCAGCATCGCCATTTCCGATGTGCCGCTAACGGCGCGGCTCATCGGTCTCTTCCCGCTCACCGTCATCCAGGGCGCGCTGATCGCTGCCTTCTATTTCTTGCACCGGCTGTTCGGCGCCTATCGCCGCGGCGTCGTGTTCGACGAGGCGCCCGTGCGTTGGATGCGCCGCGCCGGGTTCGCGCTCATTATGTTCGCGATTGCGCCCGGTCTGTTTCAACCGCTTGTGCGCGGGGCGGGCCTCATGGACCGCGCTTGGCTGCATGGCCACACCATCGCGGCGCTGCTGGTGGGCGCAGCGTTGTTCGTGCTCGCCAGCGTCATCGCGCTTGGCCGCGACATCGAGAAAGAAGGGCAAGGGTACATCTGATGGCGATCGTCGTCCGTCTCGATCTCGTGCTGGTGCAACGCAAGGTGCGCTCCAACGACCTTGCCCGCGCCATCGGCATTACGCCGTCGAATCTGTCGTTGCTCAAGTCGGGGAAGGTGAAGGGCGTCAAGTTCGAAACGCTCGATGCGATCTGCGAGTACCTTGAGTGCCAGCCCGGCGACATTCTCGAGCACGTGCCCAACAAAACCAAGAAACCCGCGCGAAGAAGCGCCTGAGCCAACCAGCATCGTAACGGCAACGACCGCGCCTGCGCGCGGCGAAGGAAGGGGTGTGTCCAATGAACAGACGTCAGGCGCTTGCAGCATGCGCTGCATTTCCGCTCGCGGCGTGCGCGACACGACTGAATACGCACGAGACAGAACCGTCCGATCTTGGAACGCCGGTCAACCAGGCCGCGCTGCTCGACGCCATGACGCGCCCGGGCGCGGTCCGCTTCGAGAAGATTGTCGCCGCAGACTGGCATTTTCCACACGGCGTGCGAACCGAGGAGGCCGGGGAGTGGACCTTTCGTCAACTCGAGGCGCAGATCTATTTCTATGCCGTGCGCCACCCGACACGCGGGCTCTACCTGATCGACGCAGGCATGCCCGCAGACTATGCCGTGCACATGGGTCCGCTGCTGCGCCGCGTCGTGGCGCGCGATTATGAATTGCAGCTTCGCCTAGCGACCGAACGCTGGACGGCGGCGCACGGCGCGCCCCGCGCAGTGTTCGTCACGCACTTGCACTACGACCATGTGCTTGGTGTCGCTGCGCTCAGCCGAGACATTCCGGTCTATCTCGGCCCGGGCGACGGCGGCCACCGCAGCTTCTTCTACCGGTTCATCAATCAGCCGACACGCGAGGCCTTGGCGGGCCGCGCCGTTCGCGCGTGGCGCTTCGCAACGCCCGCGGCGGGCGAACTGGCGATGCTCGACGTGTTCGGCGATGGCGCGGTATTTGCGCTCCACGTTCCCGGGCATACGCCTGGCTCGACGGCGTATCTGGTGAACGCCGCCGACGGCCCGCAATTGGTCACTGGCGACGCCGTCCACAGCCGCGAGGCGTGGACGGGCGAACTCATCGAAGCCAACGGCTTCGAAGCGGACCTGCCGCAAGTTCACGCCTCACTGGCGGCGTTGCAGGCGTTGGCGGCGCGCATTCCCGGCGTTGTCGTGCATCCGGGCCACCAAAGCCTCGCGCCCTGACGCGCGGCATGGACCTCACCGGCGCGCGCGACTAGAAGCAGCGCCGATGTCTGAACGTGTGCCAGTGTGAGCGCGCTGCGCCGCAAGCTGCTGCAGCAAGCGGAAGCGCTCGGCTTCGACGCATGCGGTGTGGCGTCGGCGGTTGCGCCGTGGCCCGCCGAGGCGCGGCTCGCGGACTTTCTGCGCCAGGGCCGGCACGGCGACATGGACTGGATGGCGCAAGATCGCCGCGCCCATCCGCAAGCGCTTTGGCCTGAAGCGAAGAGCGCCGTCATGGTCGGGCAGAGCTACGCCCCGAGCGATGACTCGCTTGCGCTGCTCGCCGAACGCGGCGCGGGGCTCGTCTCGGCGTACGCGGCGCGGCGCGACTATCACGACGTGATCAAGGGCAAGCTCAAGACGCTCGCGCAATGGCTCGCGCGCGAGAGCGGCGCCGAGGTGAAGGTGTTCGTCGACACCGCGCCGCTGATGGAAAAGCCGCTTGCCGCGCGCGCTGGGATCGGCTGGCAAGGCAAGCACACCAACCTGGTGTCGCGCACGCACGGCTCGTGGCTCTTCATCGGCGCAATCCTCACCGCGGCTGACATCGCGCCGGACGAGGGGCACGAGGATCATTGCGGCTCGTGCCGCGCATGTCTCGACATTTGCCCTACGGCGGCGTTTCCCGCACCCTACCAGCTCGATGCGCGCCGGTGTCTCGCCTATCTGTCGATCGAGCACAAAGGCCAGATCCCGGCTGAATTTCGCGCCCCGATGGGCAATCGCGTGTTCGGTTGCGACGACTGCCTGGCGGTGTGCCCATGGAACAAATTCGCGCAGGACGCGCGCGAACAGCGTATGGCAATGCGCGGTGAGTTACGCCTCGCGCCGCTGGAGGACTTGGCTGAACTCGACGACGCAGCCTTTCGCGCGCGGTTCGCCGGCACGCCTGTAAAGCGCACTGGACGCGATCGTTTCGTGCGCAACGTGATGTGCGCAGTGGGAAACTCAGGCGACGCGTCGCTGGCGCGTGTCGCTGAAGCACGCCTGGACGACGTTTCGCCTTTGGTGCGCGGCATGGCGGCGTGGGCGTTGCGCCAATTGCTTGACGCGGATGCGTTCCAGCGCCTCAAATCGGCCTGGGCGCCGCGCGAAGCCGATCCCGGCGCGGCCAGGGAGTGGGATGCATGAGCGGCGACGAGGAGGACAGGCCCCCGCCGCCCGAGGAGCCGGCGCCGCAGGCGCCAGAACCGCCGCCGCAGGCGCGCGCGCCAGAGCCGCCGCCGCGATCCTACAGCGACGAACCCGAGCCAGAGATTCCGATGCCGCGCCGCGAGCGGCAGGGCGGCTTTCGCGCCCGCGAAGCGCGCAAGAACCTCGATCACGATCTCGGCCGCATCAAGCGGCGCAAGCGTTTCGGCTGGCTCATCACCATCGTCAGCGTGTTGTTCATCGCGCTGGTGCTGGCGCCGGTGACCTGGGTCGCTGTCTATCGCTTCATCGATCCGCCGACGATCACGATGATGCAGCGCGCGTCGCAGGGGCAGACGATCCGCCACTACCCGGTGCCGATCAGTCGCATTTCGCCGCACGTCGTGCGCGCGGTGATCGCCGCGGAGGATTCGCGCTTCTGCAGCCATGACGGCTTCGATTTCGAGGCCATCCGCGACGCGATGGAGCGCAACGCGCAGGGCGGACGGGTGCGCGGCGCGTCGACTGTCAGCCAGCAGACGGCCAAGAACCTCTTCCTGTGGCAGGGCCGCACCTGGATCCGCAAAGGCATCGAGGTCTATTTCACGGCGCTGATCGAGTTCATGTGGCCGAAGCGGCGGATCATGGAAGCGTATTTGAACGCGGCGGAGTGGGGCGACGGCAATTTCGGCATTGAAGCCGCCGCGCGCGCGCGCTTCGGCGTCTCCGCCGCGGACCTGACCCCGCTGCAGGCCGCGCGCCTCGCCGCAGTGCTGCCCAACCCGAACGAATGGCGCGCCGACAATCCGGGCCCACGGACGCGCGAGCGCGCGCAGATGCTGATGGCGCGGGCGCGCGATGTGCGCGCGCAAGGCCTGGCGAGTTGCGTGCTGCTGCTGGATCAGCCCGGGGCCTAAGGGCGCCGGTTGGCGGCCGGCTCCGCGCATTTCCCTCCTTGCGGGAGTTTTGGCTGCAATCCTGTTGCGCTTGCGGTATGGTTAAGGCGCGGAAACCATAAAGTGCAGGACGGGCGGCCATGTCGACGATCGGCTTTTACATTGGAATGGGGCTCTTGGGCGTCGTCGTACTGGCGCTCCTGGCTTACATTATCTCCCGGTATTTCGAGGCGCGTTCCGACCGCACCTACATGACCCACGACGAGCGCGGCTTTAAGCGCGCGCTGCGCGGCAAAGGCGTGCTGTGGGACTGGGAAGAGTCGATCGTGCGCGGCGCAACGGCGCCGCCGATCGAGTTCGTCGGCTCCGATCCGGCCACCGGGGAGCGGCGCAACGTGCGCCTGCTCGACGCGCGCTCGGGCGCCATCAACCTGCGCCCGCAGCACTGCACGCCGCGACCCTTCACGGCGGTCACCATCGATGGGCACAAGATCATCGTCGACGCGCGGGTGATGTTCTCGCTGAACCGCGACTTGCTGAAGCATGTGTATCAGATCGAGGATTTCGGCATCGCGCTGGAGACGCGCATCCAAAGCGCGTTCCGCGCCGAGATCGGCCGCCGTCACGACGAGGAGCTGCGCGGTTCGCTCGACAACGTCGAAGCGCAGGTGCTCGACCATCTGCGCCGCGCCGAGCGCGCCGGTGACGAGGAGGGCGAGGAAGGCATGGCGCTTGGCGTCAACTTCCATCACGCCTCCTTCACCTATCTCGAGGCCGACGAAGTGCAGCAGGGTGCAACGTTCGGAGGCCAGGCGATGCCTGCCGGGGCAGCGGCTGACGGCCAACGCGGACCTGGGCGCGTGGCGCATTTCTCGGCCGGCGTGCTGGCGGTGAATCCCCAACACATCGACCGCTTGGCCGACAAGTTCAAAGGCCGCCCCACCGAGGAAACCAAGGCGCTGCTGGCGATCCTGGAAATGCAGACGCGCCAGAACATCGCCGAAGCGCTCGCCGCCTCTGGCCAGCTGATCGTGGTGACGCCGCAGGAATTGGGCCTGATCGGGGCGACGGCCCAGCGCGACGCCTTGCTGAAGCGCGCTACCGACTCCGCAGCGCCGTCGCTCTCGAGCGCGCCGGCCCCAGCCAACGGCGGCGGCTACCGCGCGGACAATCGCGGCTAAAGCGCTGCGGCGCCTCTGCCGCTTGCCCGGGGCGGGGGCGCCCTGCCATGAACAGCCAGCATTGAGGCGGGGCGGAGCGGCGCGGCGTGAACGGACTTAGGCTCATTCTCACGACGGCGGCGTTCGCCGGCATGATCGCGCTGTGCGTGATCGGCTGGAATTACGGCGGCGCCGGGGGATTGATCGGCGGCGCAGTCGGCTTCGTGTTTCGCTTGGGCGGGCGCGGCCTCGACTGGGGCGAGCGGATCGGCAACGGCTATGTCGGCGCGCTTATGGGCATGCCGGTGGGGCTGCTGGTCGGTGGTGCGTTAACGCTGGGCGTTCCGTACTTGCTCAATCAGATCAATCCGTCCGCCTAAAAGCCGCAAAGGCGGCGCAAGCTCCCAAAACGCGGGAGTGACGCTGGCGCGCACGCATCGGACTTCCCCCGACCGGAGGACTTCATGCGCACCGCGTTTACTGTTCTTGCTCTGGCGTGCCTCGCCGCCGCGCCGCTTGCGTTGGCGCAGGACAAGGCGTCCGGCTCGGCCTCGTCGCAGGTCGATTATGGCGGCTTCCGCGACCTGACTTCCGAGGTCGACGGCTACCGGGCGGATCGCCTGATCGATCACGCCACCTTCGAGCGCATGGCAGGCGAGCTGAACACCATCGTGCTCGACGCACGCTCGGCCGACGCCTACGCGCGCGGCCACATCGACGGCGCGGTCAATCTGCCGTTCACGGACTTCACGGATCAGAGCCTGCGCGCGACGCTGCGCGATCCCAACGTCCGCATCCTGATCTACTGCAACAACAATTTCTCCAACAACGCCGAGCCCGTGGTCCTGAAGCGCGTGGAGCTGGCGCTCAATATCCAGACGTTCATCAACCTCTACGGCTACGGCTATCGCAACGTGTACGAACTCGGCGACATCGTCGATTTCGACGATCCGGCGGTGCGCTGGGTCCGGAGCTGACGGTTGCGCCCAGCTAGCGCCGCGCTAGCGTGCGGGCATGAAGCACGGTCTCATGGCGCTCGCGATGGCCGCCGCTGCGCTCGCCGCGTGCACGCCCGAACCGGTGAACACTTCTGCAGAGGCATCGCGGCCCGATCCGGCCGCCGTGATTGCGCCGCTCTATGCGCCCTACCTTGAGGCAGGGGCGCAGTTTCCGGCGTTCGCGCAACAAGCGCCTTGGTCGGCCGACTTAGGGGCCGAACTCTCGGCGATGGCGGCGCGCGCCGCTGCGCGCGGCGCGCCGATCCTCGACTTCGATCCGCTGACCGGCGCGCAGGATCATCGTCTTTCCGATCTCAACGTGCGTCTGTCCGGCGCGCCGTCGTCTGAGCACGCGGTGGTGCGGGTGAGCTTCACCAATCTCGGCCAGCGCGAAGAGATCGTGTACGACCTGATCTGGGAGCAGGAATCCTGGCGCGTCGACAACATCCGCGGCCGCGGCTGGGATTTGCGTCAGATTGCCGAACAACGCGCGGCTGAGCCGGCGCCGCGTTAGGACGGCGCCGGCTTCGCCCTCACTCGCCGAACAGGCGCACGGTGGCGGTGCGCCGGCGGAAGCTAGTTTCTTCGTAGAGCATCGACACCGAGACGATGTCGCGATCGGCGCCGTTCAGATCGATGGCGCGCGTGCACTCGCCCGGATTGACGCGTTGGCGCACGCTGACGTCCTGGTGGCCGCCATTGCGGTAGCGCACGTCGAGATCGATGAAATGCACCGGGTTGCGGTACACGCAGAGTTTGATCCGCTCGAACTGGCGGCGCCCTTCGACGGCGATGGTGTCGCGCTCGGTGCGGTCGCGCACTTCACGCACGCCGAGTTGCGTCCACGCCGCAGCAGGCGTGGTCGTCGCGCACGCCGCAACGGCCATGAACGCACCGAGCATCAGAGCTTTGAATTTCACTTTGCAGCCTCCCGTCAGGCAGGGCCCTCACGAGACATCAAACGGCGCTTCGCTGGAAGTCCGTCGCCGCGGCTTTGCGAAATCTGGATTACGCTATTGTTCGTCCACCGGCGCGCCGATGCGGCGGCTTTCGCGGACGTGGCCGAGAATGAGATAATTGTCGACATTGTCCGGCTCGAGTTGAGCCGCCGCCATCGCGTCGGCTTCGGCGAGATCGAACGCGCTCTGATGCATGCGCGCTGAGGCGCGCAGCCGCAGGGCAAGCGCGTCCTGCGCGCGGAGATCGAGCGAGCGCGAGAGATCTTCTTCCGCGCGGCGCCACTCGCCTTCCATGGCGTAGGCGCGGGAGCGGTCGATCAGGAGGTCCGGCAATTGCGCGGGATCGCTGTCCATCACGGCGATGGCCCGTGTCAGCACGGCGCGCGCGCGCGCCGGCTCGCGCGCCAGCAGCCACGCGTTGCCGGCTTGGCTCAGCAGCTCGGCGCGCATCGCCGTGTCGTCGGGATTGACCGCCGTCGCCAGCGACTCCAGCCGGCGCGCGCCTTCATCGGCGCGGTTCTGCGCCACCAGCGCATACGCCGCGCAGCGATACGCGTTCAGCGCCTGTGCCTCGGCCGCCCACGCCATCCCTTCCTCATAGGCGCGCGCAGGATCTTGCTCGATCAGAGCCAAGCATTGCGCAAACCGCGCATCGCTGCTGGCGGCGGTCGCGAAGCCCGTCTGCAGAAGCGCCAGCGGCAGCAAGAGTGCGGCGAATGTCATAATGGGTGCGTCTCCCCACGCGTGATGCTCTTGGAGCGATGCCCGAACCGGGGGCGGAAGCCAAGCCGTTCTCTCAGCACGCGAGCGCGGCCAGGCTCTGGGCCAGCGCCCGCAGCTGTTCCAAATCTTGCGGGCGCGACAGGCGATGATCGCCGTCGGGGATCACGTGCATCTCCAGATCGCCGGACTGGATGACGCCACGGAGCGCTTGCACGTGCGCCAGCGGCACGTCGGGGTCTCGCGCGCCGGCCACGATCCGGATCGGGCCGGCGAAGGGAAACGGCGCATCCATCACCAGATTGGCGCGCCCGTCCTCGATCAGCTCGCGGGTAATCACGTAGGGCTGGGGATCGTACGCCGACGGCCGCTCCCAGTGGCCGGTCTCCGCCAGCTGCTTCAGCGCCTCCGGCGGAAACGCGGGCAGCATCAGCCGCTCCGTGAAGTCCGCGGCGGGGGCGATCAGCAGCAGCGCCTTCACCCGCGCAGGCCGCGCCCGCGCCGCCAGCAGTGAAATCCACCCGCCCATGGACGAGCCAATTAACACCAGGGGGCCTTCCGTCTGCTGGTCGATCACCGCCAGCGCGTCGCCGGTCCAGAGGGAAATCGTGCCGTCCGTGAAGGCGCCGCCAGACGCACCGTGGCCAGAATAGTCAAATCGTACAAAGGCTTGACCGCGCTCCCGAGCCCATTCGGCGAACATCTGCGCCTTGGTCCCGGCCATGTCCGACATGAAACCGCCCAGCCACACGAATGTAGGCGCGTCGCCCGCCTGGCGCTCGAACGCCAAGTGCAGCCCACGATGCGTCATGGCCTCGATTTGGCCGAACCCCATGGCTCTACTCCGAGGCGAAACCGGCTCTTAGAATGAGAGCTGAAAGCGCGTCATTAACGAATCTCAGCGCCTTATTAAGCAAAACCGTTATCAAACATCGGTTTAGCCGGAAGGGGCGGATTTCGGGCGTCGGCAAAGCATTGCAACAAGGTCACAGACTCACGGTTCTGCAAGTTACGCCTGAGCTAAACGCTGGCGGCGTCGAGCGGACCACGGTTGAAATGGCGGAGGCGATCAGCCGCGCCGGGGGGCTCGCTTTGATCGCTAGCGCCGGCGGCCGTCTCGAGCCGGACCTCGAGGCGGCCGGCGGCGAGCTGATCAAGCTCCCGACCCACACAAAGAATCCGTTTGTCGCGATCGCCAACGCGTTTCGTTTGGCGTCGATTGCGAAGAAGCGCGGCGTGCAGATCATCCACGCGCGCTCGCGCGCGCCGGCGTGGAGCGCGCTCTGGGCGGCGCGCATGGCGGGCGTGCCGTTCGTGACGACGTTTCATGGCATCTACAATGCGCGCTCGCCGCTGAAGCGCTTCTACAATTCCATCATGGCGCGCGGCGACCTCGTGATCGCCAATTCGCATTACACCGGCGAGCACATCCTCGAGCATTACCGCCAGGCCGAACGCGACCGCATCGTGGTCATTCCGCGCGGCGTCGACATCGACGTGTTCGACCGCGAGCGTGTGCGCGACGAGGACATCGCAGCGATGCGCACGGCATGGCGCATTGCGCCCGACGATGCGCGCTGCGTGATGATTGCGCCCGCGCGGCTGACGCGCTGGAAAGGCCAGCTTGTGCTCGTCGAGGCGCTGAAGCTGATCGAGACGCGCAGGCCGGGCGCAATCAAGGTGATCCTTGCAGGCGATCCACAAAGCCGTCTCGGTTACGTGCAGGAAATCAACGCCGCCATCGACGCGGCCGGACTGCGCGAAGTGGTGGCCATCGTCGGCCATGTCGGGCAAATGCCGGTGGCGTTCGCGGCGTCGGACGTCGCCGTGTTTCCGGTGATCGAGCCGGAGGCGTTCGGGCGCGGCGCGGTGGAGGCGCAAGCGATGGGCGTGCCGGTAATCGCAACCAATCTTGGCGGCTATACCGAAACGGTGCTCGAGGGCGAAACCGGTTATCTCGTTCCGCCAGCGGCGATCCAGGCGCTCGCCGGCGCGATGGAGCGCATGATCGATCTCGGCCGCCAGGCGCGCGCCGAGATGGGCCGCCGGGGCCGGGACCGGGTGCGGGCGCTCTATTCCAAAACCGCGCTCCAAACCGCCACATTAGCAGTTTACGAACGCCTGCTGCGCGAAGCGGAAGAGCGGAAAACTGCAGCGTCGCGCCCCGGGGCGGTATTGTGAGCCCCGTGCACTGAGCGGAGGAGAGGGATGATTTGGCGTAAGGCGTCCTCGTCGCGCGAAAGCGAAACGAATACGACCAAACGCGTGCTCGTCATTCAGCTCGGCGGCATCGCCGAGTTCGTGCAAGCGCTCGCCGCCGCGCAGCGCATCCGCGAGCATCACGTCGGCGCGCGCATCACGCTGCTGACGACTGAAGTCACACGCGAGCTCGCCGAGAAGTGCCCGTACTTCGATACGGTCGAAGGCGATGGCCGCCCGAAAGAGCCGCAGGCGATCACCAAGCTGATCGCGCGCATTCGCGCGGCGAAGTACGACATGGTCTACGACCTCGAAGGCTCGAACCGCACCGGCAACTACTTCCAGGGCTTGCGCCCGTGGCCGCCGAAATGGTCGGGGCCGATCGCCGGCGCGAGCCACGCCTATCTCGAACCGGAACGCACGCAGCTGCCGCCGCTGGCGCGCTACGCCCGCCAGCTCGCCGCCGCCGGCGTGGGCGGCGGCGAGGAACTGATCCCCGATGTCACCTGGCTGCGCCAGGTGCTGCGCGACCCGCCGCGCCTGCAGCCGGACTATTTCGGCATCCGCGGACCCTACGTGCTGTTGCTGCCGCGCGGCGCGAGCGCCGACTCCAATCGCCGCTGGCCGGAAGAAAAGTATGTCGAGATCGCGCGCCGCATCGCTGCGCACGGGGTGACGCCGGTTGTGCTGGGCGGCGTGGACGAGCGCCCGGTCGGGACGTCGATCGCCGGGGCTGAGCCGCGCGCCAAGAACCTCGTCAGCCGGCCGGACCTCTTCCAGTGTATCGGGCTTGCCGAGCGCGCCTCGTTCGCCGTGGGCGACGACGTGGAGCTCATGCACGTCGCCGCCGCTGCGGGCGTGTCCAGCCTGGTGTTCTTGTCGGCGCAGGCCAACCCCGAGCGCGCCGCGCCCAAGGGCAGGGGCGGGGTGGTGGCCTTCACCGCCACCGTGGTCGCCGACCTGCCGGTCGAGCAGGTCGAGCGCCAGCTGCGCAATTCGGGCATCCTGCGCCAAGCCGCGACCGCTTGATGCGGGCCCGTTCACACGCGATATTGGATCCAGTGAGTCCGCGCCCGCGAGGGTGCGGGCTTGCTGTGTGTTATCAACAGCAACAGGAGAATGCCCGATAGCCAGACGTCCGTATGCCGCGCCGCCGCCCTCCAAGGACGGGCCGCGCGTGAACGAGGAAATTCGCGGAGTGCCGCGCGTCCTCCTCATCGACGCCGACGGGGAAAAGCAAGGCGAGATGCCGATTGGCGCCGCACTCGACGCCGCACGCGAAGCCGGCCTCGACCTCGTTGAAGTCGCGCCCAACTCGGTGCCGCCTGTCTGCAAGATTCTCGACTACGGAAAATTCCGTTTCGAGGAGCAGAAGAAGAAGGCCGAGACGCGCAAAAAGGCCAAGCGCATCGAGCTGAAAGAGATCAAGGTCCGTCCCAACATCGACGACCACGACTACCAAGTGAAGATGAAGGCCATCCATCGCTTCTTCGAAGAAGGCGACAAGGTGAAGGTCACCTTGCGCTTCCGCGGCCGCGAAATGGCGCACACGCACTTGGGCATGGAACTCTTGGAGCGCATGCGCCAGGAGCTCGACGGCATCGCCAAGGTGGAGCACGAGCCCCGCTTCGAAGGCCGCCAAGTCGTCATGGTGATGGCGCCGCGGGCGGGATAGGCGCGTAGCGAACGCGCTACAAATGCGCAGCGGCTTCGCGCAATTCCAGGACCGCCACGGAGATCGAAGGCGTTTGGCTGGCCTTTGTGACCAGCGTAGCGTCGGCAGTCACGAACGGTGCGTTGCGTTCGCGCGCCAGCGCCAGGTACATGCAATCGTACGCGGGGTGCGAGAGCTGCATCGCAAGATCGGTTGCTGCATCGAGCAAGAGGCGCATTGGCGCCAGCTCGATGTCTGCGCGCGCGAGCAGCTGCGCGGCGAGGATCGCTTCGGCGCGATCAAGCTCGCCACGCATGCTCTTCTTCCAGAGGATGTTCGCGCATTCCGCGGTCAATAGGTCGGGGGCCGCCAAGACGTGACGGCGCAATGCCAGGGCGTCGGTCGTGCCGTCCTCCTCAACGACCCATTTGATCGCGACGCTGGCGTCGATGACAACGCGGGTCAACGCTCGTCGCGGCTTTCGCGCAGAAGGATTTCCGATGGGGTCTGCCGCCGCTTGGCGGTCAGCGCGCGAAGCTGAGCGGCGAGGTCGTCGAACGTAGGCTCGGGCTCCGCGGCCAGCGCGTGCTTCAAGATTTCGCGATGCTCCGCTTCTGCGGACCGCCCATGACGCGCGGCCCGGCGCTTGAGCAGGGCGACCAGCTCTTCCTCGACATTGCGGACAAGAAGGTTGACGGGCATGCGCTTGCTATCCTTGCTAGCACATATAGCATACGCGGCGACGATCCTCAATCCGAACCCACGCACTTGGCGCGCATCGCGAAGCCGCCCCATAAGCCGTCATTCAGACGAGACCGGGTTGGATGGCCGTGCAACCAAGGAGTTTCCCGATGCGCGCCATTCTGTTGGCCGCCATTATGCTGAGCGCGTGCGTCGCCCCGTCGGGCGGCGGCGCCGCCCAGCCTCAACTGCCCCAACACATCCGCGAGGACCTCGCCCAGCGCGACGCCGCGTTGCGCGCGCCGGGAGTCGTTGCGGCGGGGCTCAATCAACGCGCCGACCTTGGCGGCGGCTTGGTCGTGCGCCCGCTCGAAGTGTTGGAAGACAGCCGCTGCCCGCAAAACGCGCGCTGCGTGTGGGCAGGCCGTTTGCGCCTGCGGGTGGACGTCGAGGGCGTGGGCGAGCGCGAAATCACGCTCGACGAAGCCGCCGTTGAAACGCCGCGCGGGTCGTTTGCGCTCGTCGTCGCCTCGCCTGGCCCCTGGACGGACCTGCCGCAAGGCGCCGTGCCCTATCGCTTCGGCTTCCGCCGCGCCTAGCCCCGGCTGAACGCGCGGCGCTTCGTCATCACCCACATGTTGCCCAAGAGCAGCACGAGCGCGAGGCCGAAGCCGATGGCGTTGATCAGTGGAATGCGATCTGTGTTTTCGTTCAGCGCCGCACGCGCCTTCGCCTCAGCATCCTGACGCTCGGCCGCCTCACGCGCTGCCTGCGCCTGTTCGCCGGCGGCGCCCCAATCCAGGCTCGTCGGCAGGCCGATGGCGGCGATGGAGAGGTTAGTGACCGGCGGCAGACGGCCCGGCGCGTAGGCGAGGTGGGTCCCGAAGGCGATCGCCAAGGTCGCCAAGATCGCCATCAGCCAGCGCGAGCCGGCAATAGCGGAGAGCGAAGACCGCACCTTGCCGGCCTCCGCCCGGACCATCTCCCGGGCCTCGCTGAGCGATGTCGGTTGCTGCGCCATGCCAGGGCGAGACTAGGCGGCGCCGCCGCCGAGCGCCAGCGGATGCTTGCCCGGCCGGAACCCCCGTGATACACGCCCCGCCTTTCGTGGGCGGCCCGGCTAAACGGCATGCCGTGGCGGCCCTTTTTGGCGTCTGGATTTCGGTCCGGTGGCGCCCTCTATCCCGCTGGAGGATGAAATGCCGAAACTGAAGACCAAGAGCGGCGTCAAAAAACGCTTCAAGCTCACGGCTTCGGGCAAAGTGAAGGCCGGCCCCGCCGGCAAGCGCCACCGCCTGATCAGCCACAACGCCAAGTACATCCGTCAAAACCGCGGCACGGACATTCTCGCAGCGCCTGACGCCAAGCGCGTCAAGCTGTGGATCCCGTACGGCCTCGACTGACCCTCAATCTGACGGAGTACTGACATGGCACGCGTTAAAGGCGGCGTCACCGCGCACGCCCGCCACAAGAAAGTTCTGAAGAAGGCGAAGGGCTATTACGGCCGCCGCAAGAACACCTTCCGCGCGGCCAACGCCGCGGTCGAGAAGGCCGGCCTCTACGCCTATCGCGACCGCAAGGCCAAGAAGCGCACCTTCCGCGCGCTCTGGATCGTGCGCATCAACGCGGCGGTTCGGGAAGAGGGCCTGACCTATTCCCGATTTATCAGCGGGCTCGCCAAGGCGGGCATCGCGCTGGACCGCAAGGTCATGGCCGACATCGCCATGAACGAGCCCGCGGCTTTCAAAGGTCTGATCTCCCAGGCCCAAGCCGCACTGAAGTAAGCTCCGCGACACGGGTCGCGCAGCCGTTTGCTTTGGCGCCGCCAATCCCCGGATGGCCGTAAGGCCAGTCCGGGGCCCATAAACACAACTGGTCGAGTTTATGGGTCCCGGGCTCACGGCTTCGCCGCGCCCCGGGAATGGGTGGAGTGGGTGAGGACCCGGAATGTCCAATAACGATCTCCAATCTCTCGAACGCGATCTGCTTGCGCGCCTGGAAACCGCCAACGACGAGGCTTCGCTCGAAGCGTTGCGCGTGGAGGCGCTCGGCAAGCAGGGCTCGATTTCGGCGCTGATGAAGAATCTGGGCGCGATGAGCCCGGAGGAGCGCAAGGAATTCGGCCCCAAACTCAACGGCCTGAAGGACCGTGTCACCGAAGCGATCTTGACCAAGAAAGCTGCGCTCGCGGAAGCCGCGCTCGATCGCCAGCTGCAAAGCGAAGCGCTCGACGTCACGCTGCCGCCGGTGCGCCCGCGCGCCGGCGCGATCCATCCTGTCAGCCAGGTGATGGAGGAGCTCGCGCGCATTTTCGGCGAGATGGGTTTCAGCGTTGAAGAAGGTCCCGACATCGAGACCGACTTCAACAATTTCACCGCGCTCAACTTCCCGCCCAAGCATCCCGCGCGCGAGATGCACGACACGTTCTTCCTGAATGCGACCGACGAGCAGGGCGCGCGCAAAGTGCTGCGCACGCACACTTCGCCGGTGCAAGTGCGCACCATGCTGAAGCAGAGGCCGCCCATCCGCATGATCTGCATGGGCCGCACGTTCCGCTGCGACAGCGACGCGACGCACACGCCGATGTTCCACCAGATCGAAGGCCTCGTCATCGACGAGACCTCGACCATGGCCGATCTCAAGAGCGTGCTGATCGCGGCCATCAAAGCGTACTTCGAGATCGACGACGTCGCCGTGCGCTTCCGCCCGCACCATTTCCCATTCACCGAGCCGAGCGCGGAGATGGATGTCGGCTGCGACCGTTCCGGCGGTCAGATCAAGATTGGCGTGGGCGCCGACTGGCTCGAGATTCTCGGCTGCGGCATGGTGCATCCGAACGTGCTGAAGAATTGCGGCATCGATCCCGAGAAATACCAAGGCTACGCCTTCGGCATGGGCATCGATCGCCTGGCGATGCTGAAATACGGCATGCCCGACCTGCGCGACTTCTTCGCCGCGGACACGCGCTGGCTGAAGCACTACGGCTTCAGCCCGTATCTGTTGCCGGGCTTGGCGCAGGGAGTGGGGTGATGATTGCGCCCGAACGCATGCAGGTTGGAGCGCGCGGCTCCGCCGCGCATCTTCATTTCGTCCCGCGACGCTTGAGTAATGCGCGGCAGGAGCCGCGCGCTCCAACTTGCAAAGAGCTGTGCCAATGAAATTCACGCTCTCCTGGCTCAAGGAGCACCTCGCCACCGATGCGGGCATCGACGCCATCGTTGAAACGATGACCATGACGGGTCTCGAGGTGGAATCTGTCGAAAACGCCGGCGAGAAGCTGAAGGCCTTCACCGTCGCGCGCATCATCAGCGCGGCCAAGCACCCGAACGCCGACAAGCTGCAAGTCTGCCAAGTCGAAACCGCGCTCGGCCAACTCGAAATCGTCTGCGGCGCGCCCAATGCGCGTGCGGGCCTCGTCACCGCGTTCGCGCCGATCGGTACGTACATTCCTGGCTCCGGCATCACGCTCGAAGCGCGCCCCGTGCGCGGGGTCGTCTCCAACGGTATGCTCTGCTCCGGCGCCGAGCTTGAACTCGACACCGACGCCGACGGCATTTTCGAACTCGACTCCAATCTCAAAGTTGGAACCCCGCTCGCCGACGCGCTCGGCCTCAACGATCCGGTGATCGACATTGAAGTCACGCCGAACCGCCCCGATTGGCTGGGCGTCTCTGGCATTGCGCGCGATCTCGCCGCGGCCGGCGCCGGCAAGTTTGTCACCAAGCCGGTGCTGCCCGTGCCGGGCCGCTATCCTTCGCCGCAAAAGGTGGCGACCGAAGACACGCATGCCTGCCCGATGTTTGTCGGCCGCTTCATCCGTGGCGTGAAGAACGGCCCGTCGCCCGCGTGGCTGCAGCAGCGCCTGCGCGCCATCGGGCAAAAGCCGATCAGCGCGCTGGTCGACATCACCAACCTCATCACCCACGACCGCGGCCGCCCGCTGCACGTCTATGACGCGGCGAAGCTCGATGGCGTCGTCCGCGCCCGCATGGGCCGCGACGGCGAGAGCTTCATGGCGCTCAACGGCAACGTCTACAACGTCACGCCGGCGATGTGCGTGATCGCCGACGATGCGCGCGTGCTGGGCCTCGGCGGCGTCATCGGCGGCGAGTATTCCGGCGTCAGCGAAACCACGGCCGATGTGTTGGTCGAATGCGCCTATTTCGATCCCACACTCACGCACCAGACCGGCAGGGCGCTCGGCCTCGTCACTGACGCGCAATATCGCTTCGCGCGCGGCGTGGATTCCGGTTTCGTCGTGCCCGGCATGGAGCTGGCGACGCGGCTCATCCTCGAGCTTTGCGGCGGCGAGCCGAGCGAACTGGTGATCGCGGGTGCGCCGCCCGCGCCGCCCGCGCCGATCACATTCGATCCTGACCGGGTGCGTCAGCTCGCCGGCATCGACGTGAAGCCGACGCGCGTGCGCGCGATCCTGAAAGACCTTGGCTTCGAGACCACGGCGGAGGGCGCCAACTCGAAGAAGCTGATCGTGCAGCCGCCGACGTGGCGGCGCGATGTCGAAGGGCCGGCCGATCTGGTCGAGGAGGTCGCGCGGATCGAAGGCTTCGACAAGCTGCCGGAAATGGCGCCGCCGCGCGCGGAAGGGTTTCGCCCGCCGCCCGCGAGCGTGGGCGAGAGCCGCACGCGCTTGGCGCGGCGCGCCGCCGCCGCCGCGGGCTATCTCGAAGCCATCACCTGGAGCTTCTGTTCGCGCGCGCAGGCGCAAGCGTTCGGCGGCGGCGGCGAGGAGATGTTGCTCGCCAACCCGATCGCGGCCGATCTCGATTGCATGCGCCCGAGCGCGCTGCCGCAGCTCTTGGTCGCCGCGCAGCAGAACGCCAATCGCGGCTTTGACGATGCACGTCTGTTCGAAACCGGCCCGATCTATCGCTCAACCGCCGACGCCGGGCAGGAACGCACGCTGGCGGCGGTGTGGCGCGCGCGTCCGCCGCGTCACTGGCGCGCCGCGCCGCAGCCGGACATTTTCGACGCCAAGCGCGACGTGCTGAGCGTGCTCGAAGCCATCGGCGCGCCTGTCGCGTCATTGCAAACCGCCAGCGACGCGCCCGCGCACTGGCGTCCGGGTCGCGTCGGCGCGCTCAAGCTCGGGCCCAAGGTGATCGCATACTTCGGTGAAATCCACCCACGCGCGCTGAAGGCGCTCGATGTCGAAGCGCCCGCGCTGGCGTTCGAGATTTTCCTCGACGCCATGCCTGCGCCGCGCGCCAAGGGGCGCAGCAAGCCGCCGCTGGAGAAGCTCGATCTGCAGCCGCTGACGCGCGACTTTGCGTTCGTGGTCGATGACGGCGTGGCGGCGCAGGACGTGGTCCGCGCCGCGTTCGGCGCCGACAAGCAGCTGATCGCCGACGTTGCGCTGTTCGACGTCTATCGCGGCGAACGCATGGCGGCGGGCAAAAAGAGCCTCGCCATCGAAGTCACGCTGCAGCCGCGCGAGAAAACGCTGACCGACGCCGACATCGAAGCCGCCAGCGCCAAGATCGTCAGCGCTGTCGTGAAAGCGACGGGCGGGACGCTGCGGGGGTAGGGTCCGACGTTTCCCGGACGCAGTCCCGGCGAAAAGCCGGGGTGCGATCCGGGACCCCGAAATGTCGCAGCTTGCGGGTGTTGTTCTGGGTCCCGGCTCTTCGCCCCGCCTTTCGCGGGCCTTTCGGCCGGGAGGCGTGGCCTGTTGCGCTCACGTTGCCTACACACGGGGCGAAAGGAGTCGTGATGCAAGCCTGGATCATGCTCGGCGCCGCCGGCCTGTTGGAGATCGTCTGGGCGGTCGGTCTCAAGTACACGGACGGCTTCACCAAGACCGTGCCGTCCGCGATCACCATCGCCGCCATGGCGGCGTCGATGTGGCTGCTGGCGCAGGCCGCGCGCGAGCTGCCGATCGGCACCGCCTATGCCGTCTGGACCGGCATTGGCGCGGTGGGCGCGGCGCTCTTCGGCATGATGCTGCTCGGGGAAAGCGCCAATCTAGCGCGGCTCGGCTGCATCGCGCTGATCGTTGCGGGGATAGTCGGCCTCAAACTTTCAACGCCCGCCTGAACCGCCTTGCCGGGCGCCCAGACGCGGTTCAAACACCGCTTCCGAGGGAGCCTGGGCGCATGCCGCTGATCAAGCGCAAGCACGACACCGTCAAAGGCTACGTGCACGACTGGCTGGAGCCGGATCGGCCGGGCGGCATCAACGTCTTCTCCGGCACGATCATCTTTCTGGTGCTGCTGTCGCTCGTGTCGCTGATGCTGGAGACTGAAGCGGCGCGCGCTGACACGCCGTTTCCCGCCGTGGTGCATTGGGGGCCGATCAGCTTTCACCTGCGCGACACCCTGGCGGCGATCAACGTCGTCGTCATCGGCGCGTTCGCCATCGAGTTCGTGCTGCGCTTTTGGTCCGAGGGCGAGAACCCGCGCCACAAGGGCGTGGTCGGCCGGCTGCGCTTTCTCGCCCAGCCGATCACCATCGCCGATCTCCTGGCGTTCCTGCCCGAATTGGTCGCCATGGTGTTCTTCCCGCACCTGGACGCCACCTGGATCGCGGCGCTGCGGGCGTTCCGCCTGTTCCGCCTCTTCAAGCTTGCGCGCTACATCTCTGCGTTCGCGATTGTCGGCGCGGCGGTGAAGCGTGCGTGGGCGCCGTTGATGGCCGCGCTCGCGATCGCCGGCGCGCAGCTCTACATCGCGGCGATGATGCTGTACTTCATCGAAGGCGACAACAAGCCGGAGGCCTTCGGCTCGATCGCGCGCGCGATGTGGTGGGCGATCGTGACATTGACCACCGTGGGTTACGGCGACGCCTACCCGGTGACGGCGTGGGGCCGTGTCGCCGCCGGGCTGGTGGCGCTCGCCGGCGTCGGCATCGTCGCGCTGCCGACCGGCATTCTAGCGTCGGCGTTCGCGGAGGAATTCCGCGAACGCCATGAAGCCGAACAGAAGCGCCGCAAAGGCGAAGTGGAGTGATCAGCGCGTTGGCGGCGGCGCCGAGAGATTGATGCGCCGGATTTCGCCGACCCGCCCGTCGTTCATTGCGCCTTCCACCAGCTCCGTGCCGGAGAGCGCGAAGACGCGGGCGCCGATATAGAGCGCGCGCGTGTTGCCGTACCAATCCACGCAGGAGACCTCGCAGCGATAGCTCGGATGGGTCGCGCGCGGGTTGGACGTGAGTTCGCCCGCGTCGCTCAATTGCCCCGCCGCGTTGACAGCGATGTAGCTCAGGTCCGAGGCCTCGCTGCGCGACACCCAGCGTCCGGCTTCCTTCACCATCAGCACCGTGGGCAGCCCCATCAGGCCCGAGCCATCGGCGCCGATCAGCGCATTGAAGGCATGCGAGCGGTTCTCCGCTTCGAAGCGGCCACGCAGCAGCTGCGTGCTGGTGATGCGCGGCCGCGCCGCGAGATCGACCAGCGAGAGGCTCAAGCCTTCGTCGTTGCGATAGCCGGTCAGTACGATGTCTGTCCCGGCGCGTTCGATGCGCAGGATGCTGTGCGGCGCTTCCAGCGTCACCGCCGCGCTCGGGCGCGCCAGCGGCACGGCCACGACGCGCGCGGTCTCGATGTCCGCACTGGTCGGGAAGGAGCCGTAGCCGCGGCGGCCGCCATAGACCACGTGCGTGCCGGTGAAGCGCACTTCATAGTTCGTCGTGTCGAGGCGCGGGACCGCGGTGTAGCTCGACGCCGGCGCTGCGCGCGGGCGCGTGCTGAGCGAGCTGAGCGGCAGGCGGAAGTAGCGCAGATCGCGCCCGGCGCTGCGGTTGCACTGCGAGGTGTTCCAGCCCAGCAGCGCGCGGAATTCGGTGGCGTCCCCATCGAGCGCAAGCTGGCTGTCTGGGCGCCCGCGCACGTGCGCGGCGCGCGGTGCGCGGCCGGAGAGCGGCACTTGGTAGAGCGTCGCGGGCTGTGCGAACGCATCGGCGCCGGGCCGGGCGCTATCGGGGCAGTCGGCGGTGCGGTAGTCGCCGTAGCCTGGCGTGACCCAAAGGTAGATGTCCGTCGTCGACACGAAGAACTCGCGTTCGGACGGGCCCACGAACGCCGTCGTCCGGCAGTCGAGCTCATCGCCTTGGCGGAGGTCGCCCAGCGGACACACCGACACCGAGTGCACGAACGGGCGCGTCGTCGCCTGGATCGGCTTGTAGATGTCTTGCGCGTCGAACAGCGGGCTGCCCGATGTCGTCACCGCGCGGCGCTGATCGTCGCGCAGCCAGCGCCGGATCAGCGGCCAGCGGATGCGCGCATCGGGGTTCATGTAGGCGAGGTTCAGCGGCGTGTAGATGACGAGGTTGCCGTTCACCAGCCGCGTCGAATAATTCTCGACGTCGTAATAATCGTTCGAAGAGATGTAGTAGACCGCCTCACGCGTGAGCTGTCCGGTTTCGCTCAACGCGAACACGCTCACTTCGGACGCGCCTTCCTGGTACGAATAGCCTGTCACCAGAACGCGGTTTCCCGACGTCAGCAATTCATCGTACCAGGTGCCCGCATTCGGGTTGCGATAGACGTTGGTGCGCGACACCAATTGCAGGCCCGCTTGCCCGTTCGGCCGCGTGTCGGTCACGAACAGCCGCCCGTCCTGCAAGGTGATCAGAAAGCGGCCCACCATTTTTACGATGCCGCCCTCGTCGACGCCTTGCGTCTGCACGTTGGTGATGGAGGTTGCCTCCTGCGCGGCGCCGGTCGTCGCCTGGGTTGAGGGCGCGGCGGCGGCGGGCGGCGGCGGCGGCGCGGGCGGCGGCGGGACCGCCGAGTCGGCGACGCCGTCGTCGTACCCGCGGCGCGGACGCATGCCGCTGATGCGTTGCACGTCGCGGATGTATTGCATGAGTTCGGCGTCGCTGGAGAAGCGCTCCAGCCGGTCCCAGACCGGCGGCTCGCGCGGCGTGACAGGTTTTGCGCCCCGGGTCTGCGCCGTCGCCGTACCGATCAATGCAAGAGCCGCGAGGCCCGCCAGCCAACGATTCATTGCATCATCCTCCCGCGTCTCTACGCCGCCATCGAATTGTGGCGCCGTTCTGTTGGACGCGTGTCTCGGAACAGACCGATAAGGCGCCCACGTGAAAGCGGAAGCGCTGTCGCTACGGCGCCACAGAAAGATTGAGCCGGCGGCGCTCGACGATCCGCCCGTCCACAAGCTCGCCTTCGATCAACTCGGTCGCGGATAGGCCGAGGATGCGCCGGCCGACGAACAGCGCGCGGGTGTTGCCGTACCAGTCCACGCACGAGACCTCGCAGCGATACCCGGAATCGACCGCCTCGGTGCTCACCGTCAGTTCGCCTGCGCGCGCGATGCGGCCATCGGGCGCCAAGGTCAGGAAGGAAAGGTCCGACGCTTCGCTGCGCCAATACCAGCGTGTGCCTTCTTTGACGCCGCCGACGGTCGGCAGGCCGAACACGCCGGCGCCGTCGGCGTCGACAAGGCTGTTAAAGGCGTGGGTGCGGCTTTCGGATTCATAGCGCCCGTCGAGCACCCGTGTATCGGCGATGCGGGGGCGCCGGCCGAGGTCCAAGGTCGAGATGCTGAGGCCCCGGATGTCGCGATAGCCCGTTATGACGAAGCGTTCGCGCGCACGATCAACGCGCAGGATGTTATGCGGCGCTGTCAGCTGCACGGCCGCCGACGGGCGCGCAAGCGGCACGATGGTAAGCCGCGCCGTGCGCGCCTCGTCGTCATCCGGCGGAGCATCCGAATAGCCCTTGTTGCCCCCGAACACGAGGTGCGTCGCCGAGAAGCGAACTTCCAGCGTGTCGGCTTGGAGCGCCGGCAGCGTCGTATACGCGTTGCGCGGCGCATCGTGAGGGCGCGAGCCGAGCGCGCCCAGCGGCGTGCGGAAGTATCGAAGCTCCACCACGTCACGATCGTCGCATGCCGACGAGTTCCAGGTGAGCAGCGCGCGAAACTCGGTCTCCGTTGCATCCATCGCCATCTGGCTTGGCGGTATGCCGCGCGTGCGCAATGCGCTCGGCGAGCCGCCGTCGAAGGGAATACGAAAAAGGGCGGCGTGCGCCGCGAACCGGTCTGGCCCGGACCCGATCGCGGCGCATGGGTCGCTGTAGCGCTCGTCGAACCAGGGGGAAGGCGAGACCCACAAGAAGATGTCCGCGTTCGAGACGAAGAACTCGCGCCGCGTCGGGCCGACGAACGCCGTGGTTTCGCATTGGAGTTCGTAGCCGCTGCGCAGATCGCCAAGCGGACAGACCGATATCGAATGCACTACCGGGGCGCGCGTGGGCTGAATGGGTTTGAAGATATCCTGCGCGTCGAACATCGGCCGTCCGGCGCTGGTGACGGCGCGGCGCTCGTCATCGCGCAGCCAGCGCCGGATCACGGGCGCGCGCAGTGGCCGATCGGTGTCGATGTAACTGAGATTGAGCGGCGTATAGATGACGAGACTGCCGTTCACCAGGCGCGTGGCGTAGTTCTCGGTGTCGTAGTAATCTCCCGACGTGATGTAGAACGCCGTCTCGCGCGTGAGCTGACCGTTGTCGTCGATCGTGAAGACGGTGATCTCCGAAGCGTTCTCGTCGTACGAATAGCCGGTAACCAGGATGCGATTGCCGCTGACGAGCATCTCGTCGTACCAGGTGTCGGCGTCCGCATGGCGATACACGTCGGCGCGATCGGCCAGCGCCAGACCCGGTGCGCCGTCAGGGCGCGTATCGGTCACGAACAAGCGCCCATCCTGCAGAATGATCAGGAAGCGGCCGATCATCTTGACGATGCCGCCTTCGTCGACGCCTTGGGTCTGGACGTTGGTGATCGAAGAGGGCTCGGCCTGCGGCAGTTCACTCAGCAGGCTGTCCGTCGTGAGTGTCGCGCTCAGTTCCAGCTGCTCGGCGCCGGCCGTGGTGATTGGGCTGATCGCCTCGAAATCCTGGCGCACCAGCCGCGTGCCGGTGACGACGATGGCTTCGTCGTCGCTTGCCGCGCTTGAGGCCGGCGCCGCTGGCTGAACAGGGCGCCGCCGCGGCGGACGGTTCAGCGCTTGCACCGTGCGGACATACTCCATCAACTCCGCGTCGTCGGCGAAGCGCTCCAGCGTGGGCCATGTCGGCGGCGCAAACGGCGGTGGCTTCGTCTGCGCTGTCGCTGCGCCGGTGAGCGCCAGTACGATCAGCCCAAGTGCAATTCTCGCTCGCATGCGCCCTCCCGCGATGGGAGTGCGCCATAGTTCGCGCCGCAGCGCGATGCACAGGCTTGTGATGGCGGCTCACACGTGCGTGAGCCGCGCCCCTAGAACGGATTGATGCGGCGGCGGCGCGAGTAGTGCAGGTAGCCGACATTGGCGCCCAGACGCAGGCCGACGCCGAAGCGGATCGGCGCCAGGGTGGTCTGTTCGCGGCGCTGATAGTTCACGCCGACGCCGCCGACGAAATACGCCGAGCCGTCGACGCCGGCGTAGCGGTGGAAGATGCTGTCCGGCCGGCGGAGGTTGTACGTCAGCGTGAACACGCGCGCGGCGTTGCCGCCGGTGTCGAAGCCGATCGACGGGCCTTGCCAGTAGACGCGCGTGGCGCCGCTGCGGCCCTTCATGCGCAGATAGCCGTCGCCGTAGCGCAGGCCGACGCCGATGGCGCCCGAGCCTTCGTTGCCTTCGATGTAGCCGTTCGGGCGGCCAAGGTCGGCGAACACGTGGTCGACCACCGTCGCCAGGCCTTCCGCGCCCGCGCCGAAGAAGCGCTGCGCCGCGGCCAACACTTCGTCGCGCGAGTATGTCTGCTCGGCTTGCGCCAGCGCGGACGCAGGCGCCAGCGCGCTCGCGCCCAGGCCAATGGCGACAGCGCGGCGGGTGAGATCGTCGGACATGGGAAGCCTCCGGAATGCGTGGGGCCAACATAAGCCTGCGGCGCGCGGAATCCAGTTCAGCGGACGGCCCCTGAGCCGAAGCTGAACGGCGCTATGCGAACGGGCTGACGCCGTTTTTGAAGCGGCCGATGGCCATAAAGCGCGCGCGGCGCTGCTCGCGCAGCTCGGCCGGCGAAAGCGGCGCCAACGCGTCGAGCGCCGCCGCCACCGCCGCGCCCACGGCCGCCACCGCCGCGCCGGGTTCGCGATGGGCGCCGCCCACCGGCTCTTTCACGATCTCATCGATTACGTTCAGTTGGATCAGATCCTGCGCCGTGATGCGCATGGAATTGGCGACTTCCTTGATCCGGTCCGGTCTGGGCTCGTCGCCTTCCTTCTTCTTGTAGAGGATCGACGCCGCGCCTTCGGGGCTGATCACCGAATAGATCGAGTGCTCCAGCATCAGCACCTTGTTTGCCGCGGCGATGGCGATGGCGCCGCCGGACCCGCCTTCGCCGGCGATCACCGCCACCATCGGCACGCCCAGCGTCAGGCAGCGCTCGGTCGAGCGGGCGATCGCTTCGCCCTGGCCGCGCTCTTCGGCGCCGATGCCGGGATAGGCGCCCGCGGTGTCGACGAAGCTCACCACCGGCAGCGCGAACTTCTCGGCGAGGTCCATCAGCCGCACGGCTTTGCGATAGCCTTCGGGACGGGCCATGCCGAAATTGTGCTTCAGCCGCTCGGCCGTGGTGCGGCCTTTCTCGTGGCCCAGCACCAGCACGGGGCGGCCGAGAAATTTGCCGAGCCCGCCCAGGATGGCGGCGTCTTCGCCGTAGGTGCGGTCGCCCGAGAGCTCGACGAAATCGGTGACGAGGGCGGCGATGTAATCGCGGAAATGCGGCCGGTCCTGGTGGCGCGCGACCTGGGCCTTCTGGGCCGGCTCCAGTTTGGCGTAGATCTGCGCCAGCTGGTTTTCGGCCTTCGTCTTCAGGCGCCCCAGTTCGAAACCTTGCGAGATCGCGTCCGCGCCCGAGGCCTCGGCCAGAGCGGCGAGTTCTTCGATTTTGGATTCGATCTCGGCGACCGATTTTTCGAAGTCGAGATAAGTGCGCAAAACTCTGGCCCGGACCGGAAAGAGGGCCGGACAATACTCGCCCCGACCCTTCCATCAAGGTAAAGCGCCAGCCTGGATAGCCGCATTGCGCCCCCGCGCGGCGCAGACCATGCTGCGCATGCGAATTTGGAGGCCGCATTGCACGACGGCGGTAGAAACATCCGCCCCGCCCCCTCGCGGGGCGGGGGTAGGGGGTGGGGGGCGATCCAACGCGCCTCCGACGGCCAACATTCGCGCGTCGGCCCGCCCCCCCTCCGTCGCGCGTGCGCGCGACACCTCCCTCGCGAGGGGGGAGGTCAATGAGCTTGAAACCCCCCCGCCAGTTTTTCGCTCCGCTAGCCTCCGGCGCGCCGGCGCCGCTGCGCGAGCTGCCGGTCAAGCTCGAGCGGATGATCCACTTCGTGCCGCCGCACCAGGAGAAGCTCCGCGCGAAGGTCCCCGACCTCGCCGGGCAAGTCGACGTGGTGCTCGCCAATCTGGAAGACGCCATTCCGGCCGACGCCAAGGACGCCGCGCGCGCCGGCGCGATCGCGATCGGCAAGAGCGTCGACTTCGCGAACACCAACACCGGCTATTGGGCGCGGATTAACGCGCTCAATTCGCCTTGGCACCTCGACGACGTCACCCAACTCGTCGCCCAGATCGGCAACCAGCTCGATGTGATCATGGTCCCGAAAGTGGAGGGGCCGTGGGACATCCACTACATGGATCAGCTGCTGGCGCTGCTTGAGGCGAAGCACAATGTGCAGCGCCCGATCCTGTTGCACGCCATCCTCGAAACTGCGCAGGGCGTCGCCAATGTCGAAGCCATCGCCGGCGCCAGCCCGCGCATGCACGGCATTTGCCTCGGGCCCGCCGATCTCGCCGCTTCGCGCAAAATGAAGACCACGCGGGTCGGCGGCGGCCATCCCGGCTACAAGGTGCTGAGCGACGCCGTGGACGGCCAGCCGCGCGACGCCGCGCAGCAGGATCTTTGGCACTACACCTTCGCGCGCATGGTCGACGCCTGCGTGATGCATGGAATCAAGCCGATGTACGGCCCATTCGGCGATTTCGCCGACGAGGCCGCCTGCGAACAGCAGTTCCGCAACGCCTATCTCATGGGCTGCGTCGGCGCCTGGACGCTGCATCCGTCGCAAATCGCCATCGCCAAACGCGTGTTCACGCCCGACGTGGACGAGGTGAAGCTCGCCAAGCGCATGCTCGACGCCATGCCGGACGGCACGGGCGTGGCGCTGGTCGACGGCAAGATGCTGGACGACGCCACCTGGAAACAGGCCAAAGTGATCGTCGATCTCGCGCGCCTGGTTGCCGAGAAAGAGCCGGAGATGAAGGCCGCGTACGGGCTCTAACTGAGGCCGCGTGACTCTCGTCACGCTAAGCGCGCGCTCCAAGTGCTTATCTGGCGCGTATGAAAACCGCCAAGTACGCCTTCAGCCTCGCCATCGTCACCGTGATGTACTTCACGCTCACGGTGCTGTTCTCGGGCCACCTGACCGCCTGAGCGCGTCCGATTGCAGCGTGCGTCGATACCCATCCCCGGATGCGCGCAGCGCAGTCCGGGGCCAAAGAACACAGTCGTGTCGGAGACAGACTCGCATAATTGAACGACCGTGTTGACGGGGCCCGGACCCGGCGCTCTGCGCCAATCGGGGGGTGGGTGAACCGGTAGATTGTGCTCTTGCCGGCGCGGCGGCGAAGCCGCATGAGCAAAGCCATGATGTTCAAGCACGCCCGTGCATTCCTCCTCGCCGCTCTGTTGCTGGGCCTGCCGGCGGGCGCCGCCGCGCAATCGGGCGCGCCGACGCGCGCAGAGCTCGCGCGGGTGGACCGCATCCTGCGCCGCACGCCGCTGATTGATGGACACAACGACCTGCCTTGGGAAATCCGCTCCTCGTTCAACAGCGATCTGGCCGCCGTCGATCTCAATCGCGACACCCGGACCCTCACGCCGCCGCTGCACACCGACATTCCACGCCTGCGCCAGGGCCGGCTCGGTGCGCAATTCTGGTCGGTTTATGTGCCGGCGTCGTTGAAGGGTGCCGACGCGACGCGCGCGGTGTGGGAGCAGATCGATCTCACCCGCCGCATGATCGCGCGATATCCGCGCGTGTTCGAGCTGGCCGATAGCGCCGACGACATCCTCCGCATCCATCGCTCGGGCCGTATCGCGTCGATGTTCGGCATGGAGGGCGGGGAGGCGATCAACGGCAATCTCGCGCTGTTGCGCGAGTTCCGCAACGCCGGCGTTCTCTACATGACGCTGACGCACTCCACGACTATCGACTGGGTGGATAGCGCCACCGACGCGCCGCGTCACGGCGGGCTTTCGCCATTCGGCGAAGAGGTGGTGCGCGAGATGAACCGGGTCGGTATGTTGGTGGATCTGAGCCACGTCTCCGCCGAGGCCATGCGCGACGCGTTGCGGGTGAGCGAAGCGCCGGTGATTTTCTCGCACTCCTCGGCCTTCGGCGTGACGCCGCATCCGCGCAACGTGCCCGACGATGTGTTGGAATTGGTGCGCGCAAACGGCGGCGTGGTGATGGTCAATTTCTTCCCGGCCTTCACCTCGACAGAGGTCTGGCAATGGGGGTCGCGCCGTTTGGCGGAAGAGGCGCGGCTCAAGGCGCTGAACCCGGGCAATCCCGAAGCGGTGACCAGCGGCGTCGCGCAATGGGTCGCGGCCAATCCGCGCCCGCAAGTCGATATTGGCGTGATCGCCGATCACATCGAACACATCGCCCGCATCGCGGGCCGCGATCACGTCGGCATTGGCTCCGATTTCGACGGCGTCCCGTTCCTGCCCGTGGGCTTGGACGGGGTGGAGGACTATCCCGAGCTGTTCGTGGAATTGATGCGCCGCGGCTGGAGCGATTCCGATCTCGCCAAGCTCGCTGGGGGCAATTTGCTGCGCGCCCTTCGTGCCGCGGAGCGGGTGGCGGCGCGCTCCTGAGGGTTGGGGGATTGTGCTTGGCAACCGCTTCGCCTCGTGCGGAGATCGCGGCGTGAGGTTGGCGGCGGTTCTTTTCGCGTGGGTGCTGACGGCGTGCGCGACAGGGGCGCCCGTCAACGCGCCCGCGTCCGTGCCGCGCGGGCCGCACGTGGAGCGCGAGGTCGACGCCGGCGACGACGTTATCGTGCTGGCGCTCTCGGGCGGCGGCGCGCGGGCGGCGTCGTTCTCGCTCGGGGTCATGCAGGGCATGCGCGCCATGCGCGCCCGCGATGGACGCGCGCTGCTCGATCACGTCGTGCTCATCTCGTCCGTGTCCGGCGGCTCGATCCTCTCGGCGTATTACGGCCTGCATGGCGCCGATGGCCTCGACACCTTCCGCGCGGCGTATCTCGACAAGCAGTGGCGTCTGAACAGCACTTTCTCGCCCGTGAGCTGGTGGAACGCCGCGCGTGGCGGCGTGAATGGGCCGAACCGCCTGGCGGATTGGCTCGATCGCGAAATTTATCGGGGCGCGCGTTTCGCCGCCTTGCGCGGCCCGCGCATCGCGCTCAACGCAGCCGATCTCTACAACGCCACGCCGTTCGCGTTCACAAATTTCTACTTCGACGGCGTCTGCAGCGATCTTTCCAGCGTGCGGGTCGCGGACGCGGTTGCGGCCTCGATGGCGGTGCCGATGGCGTTCCGGCCGGTGCTGGTCGAAGCCTTTCCCGGCGACACGTGCCCGGAACCAGACTGGATCGCGCCGGCGCTGAGCGACCGCCACGCGCCGGAGTTTCTGCGCATGACTGCGCGGGCGTTCCGCAATTACCGCGCGCCGCGGCGGCAGCGTTACTTGCACTTGGTCGATGGCGGCGTGGTCGACAATCTGGGCGTCACCAGCTTGTCCGTGGCGCACGCCGCTCTCGGCGCGCCTGCGCCACTCACACCGCGCGAAGCCGTGCGTGCGCGCCGCATCGTGTTCCTCGTCGTCAACAGCGAATACATCCGTGCGCGCGACTTCCAGCTGGACGCCGCGAGCCCGGGCGGCGGCGAGATGCTCTATAGCTCGCTCGACATCGCAACGGACGCCGCCAAGCGCGCCGCGCTCGATGCGTTCCGCGCCAACCTGCCGGAAATGGCCGCCGCGCTGCGCCGGTACCGGTGCGGCCTCGCGCCGCGCGAAGTGCGCGCATTGCGCGGCTCGACGGAAGGCTGGGCGTGCAGCGATCTCGCGGTGTCGCTCGAAGTGATCGCCATCGCCGATCTGCCGCCCGCCCAATACGAAGCGCTCATCGGCACGCCGACACTGGCAACGCCGCGCTCCAAGCGTTATCGCACTAGCGCGGCGCGCCGCGGTTACCCGTTTCAGGCGAGCGGCGCCGCGCCCAAACAAGGAGTCCGGCACGTCTGGCGGATGGCCGAAAAGGCGAGCGTGTCCCCGCACTGCCCGGAGAAACGGCTAAGCTATGCGACTTTGGATGGGCACAATGGACGCTTGTGCGGGCAAGATGCCCGGCCGGAGAGGGGCGTTGGCGCGTTGGCTTGAAATGCTCGGATCGCACGGCAGGCTGCGATGAAGCGGCGGCGCGTCGCCATCATCGGCGCCGGCTTCAGCGGGGTTGCGCTCGCTGCACAGCTGGCGCGACGCGGCCGTGAAGCGCCGGACGTGCTGCTGATCGAGCGCAGCGAACGCGTGGGCCGTGGCGTCGCCTACGCCACCGGCGATCGGGCGCACCTGCTCAATGTCCGCGCCGGCAACATGAGCGCGTTCGCCGACCGCCCAGACGATTTCGTGCAGTGGCTGAAGCGCAATGGCGGCGGCGATGGTGCGAGCTTCGTCGCGCGGGGGCGCTTCGGCGCCTACGTCGAAGACGTCGCACGCCGCGCCGGGCGCGGCCGTCTTTTCTCGAAGGCTGTCCGCCGGGTGCGGGGCGACGTGGTCGCCTGCGCCGCCGCAGGCCAAGGCTGGAGTCTCTCGCTCGGCGACGGCCGTACGCTGGACGCTGACACCGTCGTGCTCGCCACAGGGCATGCCAAACCCAGCGCGCCCCAGGTGTTCGCCGACCGCGGCGTCGAACTCCTCAGTCCGTGGGACGTCAAGGCGCTGCGCGCGCTGCCGCGAGGCGATGTCCTGCTGTTGGGCGCCGGGCTCACCATGGTGGACGTCGCGCTCTCGCTGGCCGGCCGGCGCAAAACCGGCGTGATCTACGCGCTCTCGCGCCGCGGCCTCACCCCGCGCGAACACCTCGATCCGCCGCGCGCCGCCCCGGGCGACCCGCTCGACTTGCCGCTTCAGCTCAGCCAAGCCGTGCTGGCCTTCCGCCAGGAAGCCGAGCGCATGGCGCAGCGCGGCGAGCCGTGGCAGCTGGCGGTCGATCGCCTGCGGGCGCGGACGCCAGACTTGTGGCGGCGCTTGCCGCTCGAGGCGCAGCAGCGTTTTCTCCGCCACCTGCGCCCGTGGTGGGACGTCCACCGCCACCGGGCCGCCCCCCAGATCGCCGAGCGCGTCGCCGCCCTGCGCGCCAGCGGCAAATTGCGCGTGCTGGCCGGCGAGGTCGTCTACGCGGCGCGGAGCGGGCGCGGCGTTCATTTGCAGCATCGCCAGCGCGGCAGCCTGGTGCGGCACAATCTCGACCTCGCCGCTGTAATCAACTGCACCGGCGCCAATCCGGACGTTACCCGCGCCCAGGATCCCGTGATCCGTCAGCTGCTCGCCGACGGCGCGGTGAGGCCGAACCCCAATGGCATGGGATTCGATGTCGACGGCGATTGCCGCTTGATCGATGCACAAGGCGTTGCGCAGCGGGGCCTGTTTGCCATCGGCCCGATCACGCAGGGTGCGTTCTGGGAATGCACGGCCGTGCCGGAAATCCGCGCGCGCGCAGCGGCGCTCGCGGACATCATCTGAAGCAAGACGGTTAATCCGCGCGTGCGCCGCGATACGGCCATTCGGCTTTCGCGCCGCGCGGGCGAGCGTTTCCGCGCTGCGGCGGGGCGTGTTTGGTAGAAGCCCAAGGTGAACGAGATGTTGGCGCGCGTTGCGCGATGGAGCGGATACGGCGACGCCAAGATGAACGCGCTCGACATTGGGCGCGGCATCGCGATCCTGGCCGTGATCTACGGTCACGCGCTCGCGCCGTGGTTTATGAACGCCGGCGCGCACTTCAGCGAAGGCGCGTTCATCCAGTGGAAGTTCGGCGCCGCGTTCATGATGGCGTTCTTCTTCTTCCTGTCCGGCGCGAGCTGGCGGGAAGACAAGTCGTTCGAGACGACGTTGCGCCAGGCCGGCACGCTGGTGATCATCGCCTGGCTAGCGAGCGCCGTTTTCGAAATAGGCCACCTCGCGATTTCGCTCGCGGGTTTGGCCGAGACGCTGCATGCGGAGCCGATTACGCCGCTGCAGTTCCTGCGCCGACTGGCGCGGATGGCGGTTTATGGCGACGCCTATTCGTTGTCGGCGCTTTGGTTCCTGGCGGCGCTGGGCGTCGTGCGCGTGGCGGCTGCGGTCCTGCGCCGTTTCGGACCGGCGGCGACCGCGGCGGGCGCGACGCTGCTTCTGGCCGCGACGCTGGCGTCCACCGAGTTCGGCTGGCGCAACGTCTATCAGCTCAACCTGATCGGTGTTGCGTTGGTCTGCTTTCTCGCCGGCCACGCCGCGCGCGGCCAACTGGCGCTTCTGGAACGCCGCCCCGCCGCTGCGTACGGGCTGTTGGTGCTGAGCGGCGCCGTGCTCGTCGCGACCTTCCACCTGAACGAGGGGTGCCGCTGGGACGTCGCCGCGCGCTGCGGCGTGGACTGGCTCAATGACCGCTTCGGCGTGTCGATGATCATCGGCCAATTCGGCAACCTGGCCTTGTTCGCGGTGTCAGCCGCCGCCGGCATCGGCTTCGTATCCGCGATCTCGATCCTGCTCGCGCGCTTTGGCGGCGTGGTCGCGGCGCGGCTCGAATCGTGGGGCCGCAACTCGCTCAATTTGCTGGTGACCAACTGCCTCTTCCTGCATATCGGCAACATCGCCGTGGCGGTCTGGGTCGTCCCTCATGTGCCGGGCGAGGGCGTGATCTTCTTCATTGGCCTGTTTGCGCTGACGCTCGCCGCCAACTTGATCGCGGCCGACATCCTCGCCCGGCCGTTGCGCCAGCTGCACATGGTCTCCAGCCGCCTTGCGGCGCGCATCGTGGCCATTGCAGCGGCTGCGGCGGCCTGGATGGCTGTGGCGCGGCGCGGAGATCGTGTAACGCAGTCGCATGACTAGCGACGTTCCCAGCGCCGGCCGCTTCGACGGGCGCCTCCACTATCTGCCGGTGCGAATCTACTACGAGGACACCGATTTCACCGGCCTCGTCTACCACGCCAATTACGTGCGCTACTTCGAACGCGGCCGCAGCGACTTCCTGCGCCTAGCCGGTGTCAGCCATTCGTCGCTGCTGGAAGCCCCCGAGCCGCAGGGCTTCGCGGTCAGCCGTCTGACGCTCGAGTTTCTGAAGCCCGCCCGGATCGACGACGCGCTGGTCGTCCGCACCGCTTTCGACCGGATGCGCGGGCCCCGGATCTTCATTTCGCAGACTCTGCTGCGGGGCGGGGACGCGCTGGTGACCGCCGCCGTCGAGGTCTGCACCATCAGCCTCTCGGGGCGCCCGCGGAAGCCGCCGCCCGAACTGATCCAGCAGCTCACACCATTCTTGGACGCAGCTGGATCGGTCTAGCGGCAAAACGTTCGCGCTGTGTCCCGGCCCGCACAGCGCCCCGGCGAACGCGGTAAATCGCGGCTTGAGCACGGCCTAAACCCTTTCTAGAGCCCTTGGCGTCCAGCTTTTGACAAACTCATACGGCTCTAGACCATGGCGGGGCGCGGCTGAGTTGTGGGCCGCGGATGCGGGAGCGAGCATGCCTTCAAGCGCAGAACAAATCACGATTTGGACGCTCTTCCTCGAAGCCGATCCGGTGGTGAAGGGCGTCATGCTCATTCTGGCCGTGGCCTCGGTCTGGTCGTGGGCGGTGGCGGTCGACAAGTGGCTGCAGTTCGGCGACCTCGAGCAGAACGCGCGCAAGTTCGAGCGCGACTTCTGGTCGGGCCGCTCGATGGACGAAATCGACGACCGCGGCGCCGGCGACCGTCCGCGCGACGCGCTCTCGCGTGTCTTCGCCACCGCCTCGCGCGAATTTCGCGAAGCGCGCCGGTCAGGGCTCGCCGGCGACGGCGCCCAGCAGCTCATGGAACGCGTCGACCGGCTGATGCAGGCGCAGATCTCGCGCGAGATGCAACGCGCGTCGCGCAACCTCGGCGTTCTCGCCACCGTCGGCGCGTCGGCCCCCTTCATCGGCCTCTTCGGCACGGTGTGGGGCATCATGAACGCCTTCACCAACATCGCCCAGCAGCAGCAGACCAACCTCGCGGTCGTCGCGCCCGGCATCGCCGAGGCGCTGTTCGCCACCGCGCTTGGCCTGGTCGCGGCGATTCCGGCGGTCATCTTCTACAACAAGTTCACCGGCGATCTGGATCGCTTCGGCGACCGGCTCGAGACCTTCAGCGATGAGGTCGCGGCGCGCATCTCCCGCCGCCTCGGAGAGCGCGGCTGATGGGCGCGAGCACAGCCGCCTCGTCACGGCGCGGTCGCGGCCGCAGATCGGCGCGGCGCGGGCGTCTCTCGGAAATCAACGTCACGCCGTTCGTGGACGTGATGCTGGTGCTGCTGATCGTGTTCATGGTGACGGCGCCGCTGCTCACCGTGTCGATCCCGGTCGAGATGCCGCAGACCGAGGCGAAGCAATCGCAGTCGGAAACCGAACCGCTGTCGATCACTGTCACCTCCAACGGTACGATCTATCTGCAGGAAACCGAGGTTCAGCTCGAGGAATTGGTGCCGCGCCTGCGCGCCATTTCGCGCGAAGGCTACGACCGCCACATCTACATTCGCGGCGACCGCAACGCGAACTGGGATATGATGGCGCAAGTGCTGGCCAACGTTTCCGCCGGCGGTTTCCGCAAGCTGCAGCTGGTCACCGATACGCGCGAAGGCCGCGCGCCGCGCGGAGGCTGAGATGCGCGCGGGCTTCGTCGTCTCCCTGATCGGCCACGTCGGCGCCGTTATGATGACGCTGTTGGCCTGGGAGACGCGCTCGAGCTTCGAGATGGGCGCAACGCAGATTGTGCCCGTGGAGATCGTCAACATCGGCGCCGAGGCGAACGTTCGTGCGCTTGCGCAGGAGGTTCCCGACGAAGACCTCTCGCCGCAAGAGGAACAGAACGACCAGAGCGAAGAGGCGCGCCCGCAGCCAGCGTCGACGCCCGCGCCGCCGAACCGCCGTCCGCCCCGTCAGCGTGATGAGGATTGGGATCCTTCGGATGCGTCCGGCCTGGTCGATCACGATGACGACCGCGGCCGGCCCCAACGGGACGGCCAGCCGTCGGACACGACTCGCGCCGGTGTCGGCCTCGGCACCGACGAGCGCATCACCCTCCAATCGCGCGCCGACAGCATCTCGTTGCGGGTGTTGAACGGCTGCTGGCGCACCGTCGCCGACATGCGCGACCCGGAGCGGCTCGTGGTGGTGGTGAGGTTCCGGCTCAACCGCAATGGCAGCTTGAACGGGCAGCCGACGGTCGTTCGCCCCACCAATACCACGTTCGATCCGGAAATGTCCGAAGCGGTGCGGCGCGCCACGTCGGCGGTCCGGGTGTGCGACCAGCGTGGCGACTTCACCCGGCTCTCCGAGGACCGGCTCGTCGGCGAGCATTATGAGCTGTGGCGCGACCAGGAAGTCGAGTTCGGTGTTAGCTTGAATGCGGCAAGATGATGAGAAGGCATGAGGCCATGTTGAGACGGATTTTCATTGCCCTTGCGCTGGCGGTCGCTGCGGCGATCGCAGCACCGGCGCATGCGCAAGTACGCATTCGCGTCGAGGACGGGCACCTGAACCCGATGCCGATCGCGGTGGTGGACTTCCTGGGCTCGAACCCGGCCGCGCAACAGGTCGGCCGCGACGTCGCCGGAGTCATTCGCGCCAATTTGGAACGCTCCGCACTGTTCCGGCCGATCGAGTCCGGCGCCTTCATCGAGCGCATCCAGTCCATGACGGTGCCGCCGCGCTTCGCCGACTGGAAGATCATTGATGCGCAGAGCCTAGTGATCGGCGAAGTGACGCCCCTGCCGGACGGCCGCATCCGCATCGAGTTCCGGTTGTACGATCCCTTCTCGGAAGAATTGCTTACGGGCACGCAATACGCGACGACGCCGGACAATTGGCGGCGCATCGCCCACCGCATTTCCGACCAGATCTATCAGGCGCTGACGGGCGAGAGCGGCTACTTCGACTCCCGCATCGTGTTCGTGTCCGAGAGCGGACCGCGCACGCGCCGCGTGAAGCGTCTGATGATCATGGATCAGGACGGCGCCAACCCGTCCTTCCTCACTGGTCCGGAATCGATGGTGCTGACGCCGCGCTTCTCGCCGTCGACACAGCGGCTGACCTACATGTCGTTCGAGACCGGCGCGCCGCGCGTGTTTCTCTACGACCTCACCACCAACCGCCGGGAGGTGCTCGGCGACTTCCCCGGCATGACCTTCTCGCCGCGCTTTTCGCCGGACGGCGGAACGATCGTGTTCACGCTCGATATGAACGGCAATTCCGAGATCCATACGATGGATCTGAACACCCGCGCGCGCGCGCGGCTCACGAACCATCCTGCGATCGACACATCGCCGTCGTACTCGCCGGACGGCAGCCAGATCGTGTTCAACTCCGACCGCGGCGGTTCCCCGCAGCTCTATGTGATGAACGCCAACGGATCGGGGCAGCGCCGCATCAGCTTCGGCGAAGGCCGCTACTCGACCCCGGTTTGGTCGCCGCGCGGCGATCTGATCGCCTTCACGCGTCAATCCGGCGGCCGGTTTGCGATCGGGGTGATGCGCCCCGATGGGAGTGGTGAACGCATATTAACCGAAAGCTATCTCGACGAAGCGCCCACTTGGTCGCCCAATGGACGCGTGATTATGTTCTTCCGCGAGGGCCGCGGGCAGGGGCCGCAGCTTTGGTCCGTCGACCTTACCGGGCGAAATTTGCGCCAGATTCCAACGCAAACCGACGCGTCCGACCCTGCTTGGTCGCCGCTTAGGCCGTAAAGGGAACATGATTGTCGGCTAAGAACTTGCTTTGTAAGCTTTAAGTTCAACCGGGGGGTTACAGCGTTCGCCGAACGCGCCGCTGATTAGGGGAGAATTGTTCTGATGCGTAAAACCATACTCGCTCTTTCCGCCGTCGCCGCGCTTGCGGCATGCGCCAGCCGTCCCGATCCGGCGCCGACCCCGGGTCCGACCGGCCCGACCACGCCGCCTGTCACGCAGCCGTCCGGCCCGACGCCGGGATCGGTTGAAGACTTCCGCGTCTCCGTCGGCGACCGCGTCTTCTTCGGATACGACCGCTTCGATCTGACCGCCGAAGCCCGCTCGGTGCTCGAGCGTCAAGCTGCCTGGCTGCGCCGCTATCCGAATGTGCGCCTGCTCATCGCCGGCAATTGCGACGAGCGCGGCACACGCGAATACAACCTCGCGCTGGGCGCCCGCCGCGCCGCCGCTGCACGCGACTATCTCGTGTCGCTCGGCGTCGCCGCGAACCGGCTTGAGACGGTCTCGTACGGCAAGGAGCGGCCGCTCGATCCGCGCGCCAACGAAGAGGCCTGGAGCGTGAACCGTAACGCTCACAGCCAAATCGTCAGCGGCGCGACCTCGTAAGCGCCTAAATTTGGCCCGAGCGGGACGGCAAGGAATCCGCCCATGACGTATCGATCGGCGCACAAATCCATCACCCGGTTCGCGGCGTGCCTCGCCGCGGCCGGGTTTCTTCTTGCGGCAACGGCTTCGGCGCAGACGCAGCTGCCGCCGCCGGCGTACGGCAACGCGGATGCCCGCCAGGACCGCATCGAGGAGCTGGAGCGCCAGCTCACGCAGGCGACCGCCGAGAATGAGGACCTGCAGCGGCAGTTGAACGAGGCGAACCGCGAAATCACGCGCCTGCGCGCGATGGTTGGCGAACTCGCGGGCGTCAACCAGCAACTGGCGACGCCGCCCGCCGCGGACGCCGACCAGACGCCGGCGGCCCCCCAGCAGCCCCGCAGCGCCCCCCAACAGCAAGGCTCGCTCGGCACGCTGCCGGCAAGCGAGCTCCCGGGCGAAGCAGGCCCCGCCTACAGTCGCGCGCGTCAACTCCTGCTGAACGGCGAGTATGCGGAAGCCGAAGCGGCGTTCGAGCACTTCCTCGAGACTTTTCCCAACGCCGACACGGCTGCAGACGCGCGCTACTGGTTCGCGTTCACGCTGTTGGCGCGCAACAACTACAACAGCGCCGCGCAGAATTTCATCGCCTACCTGGAGCGCAATCCACAGGGGCCGCGCGCGCCGGAGGCGCAGGTGCGCCTTGGCATTGCGCTGATCGGCAAGGGACGCGAGGAAAACAACGCCAACGCAACGCGGCAGGGCTGCATGGCCTTCAGTTCGTTGACCCGCCGCTATCCAAACGCGCCGCGCGACGTGCGCGACCTCGCCACCCGCGAAGCACGCGCCGCCAACTGCGCGGCGTGAGCCGCGCCGATGCTCGATCGCCCAACGATCGAGCGTCTCGGCGACGGGCCGCTCCTGATCGCGCTCTCCGGCGGCGGCGACTCCGTCGCCTTGTTGCACTTTGCCGTTGAGGCGCTGGGCGCGCCGCGCCTGCGGGCGGCATGTGTCGATCACGGTTTGCGCCCGGGTTCCGAGGCCGACGCCATGCGTGCGGCCGGCTTCGCCGAGGCGATTGGCGTTCCCGCGCGCGTCCTGACGCTCGCCTGGAAGGGCGAGACGCGCCGCACCCAGGAAGCGGCGCGCGCCGCGCGCTACGCGGCGCTGTGCGCCGAAGCGCGCCATGCGGGCGCGCGCTTCATCCTGCTGGGCCACACCCGCGACGATCAGGCCGAGACGGTGCTGCTGCGCGCCGCGCGGGATTCGGGGTGGCGCGGGCTTTCGGGCATGGCAGCGCTTGCGCCCGCGCCTGTTTGGCCAGAAGGGCGCGGCGTGCGCCTCGCCCGCCCGCTGCTCGGCCAGCGCCGTGCGGCGCTGCGCGATGCACTGCGCGCCCGCGGCGCCAGCTGGATCGAAGATCCCGCCAACGCCAACACCGCTTTCGCGCGCGTCCGCGCGCGCGCTGCGTTGGCGGACATGCCGGGGTTCGACTCCATGCGGCTCGCGGCGCTCGCCGAGCGGCTCGCCCCGCGCGCGGCCGCGCTCGACGCGCAAGCGCTGGCGTTGATTGGCGAAGCAACAAACTTCGACGCAGATCGCGTCGCCATCGCCCGCGCGGCATGGCGCGGTTCGCGCGCCGTGCGCGAGCGCGCGCTCGCCGTGCTCATCACCGCCGCCGGCGCGCATCCGCGCGGCCCGGCGCCGGAACAGGCGGCGGAACTGGCCGAACAGATTGAAAGCGCCGGCTTCAAGGGCGCGACACTCGCCGGCGCGACGCTCGCCGCGCGAGCGGGCGGCGCCATTCGCATCGGGCGCGACCCGGGCGCGTTGGTGGGGCGCGCCGACGGCGCGGCCGCCATCGCGCCGTTGCCGCTGCCGGCGGGTGTTGAAACGGTGTGGGACGGGCGGCTGGCGTTGACGGCGCCAGAGCCGGGCTGGTCTGTCATCGTGGAGGCGGGTCAGCCCACGCTGGCGCGCCGCGCCGAGCGCGCCGCGATTGCCAGCGCGGCGCCGCGCTGGCTGCTCCGCGCGCGCGTGGAACATCTGCTTGGGCAAGATTAACGCCGCGAAACCGTTGTGAATTTTCTGCTGGCGCGTTCACTCGCCTTTGACCCGCCCCGTGGCAGGGTAAGGGGTGTTCAGGGGCGCGCCCGGTCCCTATCTTGCTGAAGGCAGTGTTTTACGGGCGCGCTCAAGGCGGCGCGCGCCGCGCAGAAGGTCGGTCAATGCCCATCCGCTCGTTGTTGATTTGGGGCGTCGTCGCCCTGGTAATGGTCGTGCTCTACATGAGCATCAACGGCGGCAATTCTGCCGCGCGAAATGCGGACGAACTCTCCTACTCGCAGCTCCTCAACCGGGTTGAGCGCAACGAAATCGCGTCCGTGCAGACGCAAGGCGAAACGCTCATTAGCATCGACCGCAATCAGAAGCGCTTCGTCACCTACCTGCCGTCCGGGACGATGGCCAACGTCGTCGAGGAACTCGACAAGGCCAACGTCGAGGTCACCACGGCCCGCCCGAAGCAGGGGCCGAGCATTGGCGACATCCTGATCGGCTTGCTGCCCATGTTGTTGCTGATCGGCGCGTGGATTTTCTTCATGCGTCAGATGCAGGGCGGCGGGCGCGGCGCCATGGGCTTCGGCCGCTCGAAAGCGCGGCTGCTGACGGAAGCCAAGGGCCGCGTCACGTTCGATGACGTCGCCGGTATCGACGAAGCCAAGGAAGAACTTGGCGAGATCGTCGAGTTCCTGAAGGATCCCGGCAAGTTTCAACGCCTCGGCGGCAAGATTCCGAAAGGCGCGCTGCTGGTCGGTCCGCCCGGAACCGGCAAAACGCTGCTGGCGCGCGCCATCGCCGGCGAAGCCAACGTGCCGTTCTTCTCGATCTCGGGTTCGGACTTCGTCGAAATGTTCGTCGGCGTCGGCGCCAGCCGCGTGCGCGACATGTTCGAGCAGGCCAAGAAGAACGCGCCCTGCATCATCTTCATCGACGAAATCGATGCGGTCGGCCGCCATCGCGGCGCCGGCCTCGGCGGCGGCAACGACGAACGCGAACAGACGCTCAACCAATTGCTGGTCGAGATGGACGGCTTCGAAGCCAATGAAGGGATCATCCTGATCGCCGCCACCAACCGGCCGGACGTGCTCGATCCGGCGTTGCTGCGCCCGGGCCGTTTCGACCGCCAGATCGTGGTCGGCAACCCCGACATCCTCGGCCGCGAGAAAATTTTGCGCGTGCACACGCGCAACGTGCCGGTGGCGCAGGGCGTGGACCTGAAGGCGATCGCGCGCGGCACGCCGGGCTTCTCGGGCGCCGACCTCGCCAATCTCGTCAACGAGGCGGCGCTGCTTGCGGCGCGGCGGGGCAAGCGCGTGGTCACGAACAAGGAGTTCGAGGACGCCAAGGACCGCGTCATGATGGGCGCCGAGCGCCGCTCCATGGCCATGACGGAAGAGGAAAAGCGCGCCACCGCGATTCACGAAGCAGGGCACGCGTTGGTGAACATCTTCGTGCCCGGCAACGATCCGCTGCACAAAGTGACTATCATTCCCCGTGGCCGGGCGCTGGGCGTGACCTGGTCGCTGCCGGAAGCCGACAAGCTTTCGTATTCGAAGCAATGGTGCGAGGCGAAGATCGCCATGGCGTTCGGCGGACGCGTCGCCGAGCAGCTCGCGTATGGCGAAGAGCATCTGAACACCGGCGCCTCCAACGATATCATGCAGGCGACCAATATCGCGCGCCGCATGGTGACGGAGTGGGGCATGAGCGACGTGCTCGGCCCGTTGCGCTACGCGGCGAACGAACAGGAGGTGTTCCTGGGGCACTCGGTGACGCAGCGCCAGAATATGTCGAGCGAGACGGCGAAACTGGTCGACCAGGAAGTGCGCCGCATCGTCAACGAGGGTGAGCAACTCGCGCGCAAAGTGTTGACGGAGCACAAGGACGATCTGATGACGCTCGCCAAGGCGCTGGTGGAGTACGAGACTCTGTCCGGCGACGAGGTTATGCGCGTCTTGAAGGGCGAGAAACTCGATCGTCCGGAAGACGCGCCACAGGCGCCGCTGCCGCCGACGCCGGCGCTGCCGGTGACGGACGAGGAAGAAGCGCCGCGCGGCGGCTGGGCCGGGGGCCCTGCTCCGCAAGGCGCCTGATCCGCGCGCAGGCAATTGAAACCGCCGGCCCCAGGAGGGTCGGCGGTTTTGTTTTGCACTTCCGCGGCGTCGAGGCGGGCGTCTAGAAGGGCGGGCATGACATCCGAAAGCGCCGCCGATCTGCGTAAGCTGGTCTATCCGGAGACGTACTTCGTGGGCCTCGCGCCGCAGGAAATGCGTCTGGCGCTGCTGAGCCGCGGCATTCTTCCGCCGGCGGGCAAGCCATTCCGTTATTTGGAATTGGGGTTCGGCTCCGGCTTCTCGCTGAATGTCCACGCGGCGGCAAATGACGGCGAGTTCTGGGGCAACGACTTCGTGCGCACCCACGTCGACGGCGCGGCCTCTGTCGCGGCGGCATCTGGCGCCCAAGCACGCTTCTTGCCGGACTCGTTTGCGGACCTCTTGAAGCGCGACGACCTGCCCATGTTCGACGTGATCGCCGCGCACGGCATTTGGACCTGGGTGCCGGACGGCGATCGCGCCGCTATTGTCGAACTGTTGAAACGCAAGCTGGCGCCGGGCGGGATCTTCTACGTCAGCTACAACAACACAGCGGGCTGGTCGTCAGTCGTGTTCCTGCGGCAGATGATGAAGCTCTATCTCGCCGAAGGCGGCGACAGCGCCGACGTCGCCGGCGCGATCGCGTTCGTGCGCAGCCTCCAGACCGCAGGCGCGGCCTACTTCAAGGAGAATCCGACCGCCGCTGCGGAGGCGGCGATGATGACGGGGCGCAATCTCGTCTATCTGCAGCAGGAATACTTCCTGGACGACTGGAAGCTCATGTCTCTCGCCGAGGTCGAGGCGGCGCTGGAGCCGGCCGGTTTGCAATTCGGCGCCCAATTCCCGCTTGTGCTGCATGACGATAACTTGGTGCTCGGCGCGCAAGGCCAGGCGATCTTGTCCCGGCTGCACAGCAGGTTGCTGCGCGAGACGGTGCGCGAGTCGTTCCAGGGCATGGGATTCCGGCAGGACATCTTCGTCAAAGCGCCTGAGACGCTCAATGCGGAGGCGCGCCGCGCCGCGTTTCGTCGGCAGCGTTTCCTGCTGACGACACAACCGCGCAACGTCATGCTGAAAGGCGGCAGTCCGTGGGGCGAACTCGATCTCGAGGCGAAGGGCTGCGTTCCAGTCATGCACGCACTCGATGCGCTCGGCCCGGGCGCGCACCTGCTGAGCGCCGTCGAAGCGCGGCTGCCTGCCGTGCCGATCGACGATCTCATCGACCGGATCGTGTTGCTGGCGGCGGTGCGCGTCGTGCGGCCGGCGCTTCCTGCTGAGCAGGCGGCGGCCGCCGCCGGCGCATGCGCGGCGCTGAACGCGCATGTGCTGGCGCTATCCGGCGGCGACCGCGTCGTGCTGGCGTCGCCGGTGCTGGGGGCTGGGGTCGAACTTTCGCCGCTGGAGCGCGCGCTCGTGGCCACCGCAGGCCGATCTGTCGACGCGTGCGCGGACGAGATCGAGCGCACATGCAGGGGCGAACTCGGCGGGCGCAGCGCCCAGCAGGTCGCGGCGGCGCTGCACGCGGATCACTTGCCGATTTTCCAGGCGATGGGGTTGATCCCCAGCCCAGGCTGATGGACTGATGGCGCATCGCTGACGGGAGACGCGCATGCTCGGATCGGCCACTGTCACTGCGCTCGTCGGCACGATGAAGCCGGAGCTCGCGAAGGCGTTTTACGGCGACACGCTCGGGCTGAAGTTCGTGTCCGACGACGGCTTTGCGCTTGTGTTCGAAGGCAAGAACGCGCGCGTACGGGTGTCGCGCGTGCCAGGCGTCACGCCGGCAGCGTACGCGGTGCTTGCGTTCACGGTGGATGATATCGAGAAGGCCGTGGACGGTCTCACCGCCAAGGGCGTCGTGTTCGCTCGTTTCGGTTTCTTCGTGCAGGACGCGCGCGGCATCTGGACTGCCCCCGACGGCACGAAAGTGGCCTGGTTTCATGACCCGGACCTGAATCTGCTGTCGGTGGTTCAGCACGTGTGACCTCTCGCCCCGGCTCACGCGGAGTTCTGGCCCTGGCGCGGGCGGGGCGGATCGGTTAGGTCAAGGCGAAATCCGAATCCCGACATTGAGTCCATTGGGGGGTAGGCGCGTGGAATTAGGTCCTTTCGGCAACCCGGCCGTCATCGCCATCCTGATCTTCGTTGCTGCGATCATCGCGCTGAACTGGATCGAGTTCGGCCGCCCGGACTAAGGCTTCTTCAAAAGCGCAGCGACGTATTGCGCGGCGCTGATCAGCGCCAGCCCAGCGGCCGCCCACAACAACGCGCGCGCCGCCCAGTCCAGGCCCAGAACCACGCTCGGGGGCGTGATCCGCAGCAACGCCAGCGTCTGAAACGTCAGGAACGCGCCCACACCCGCCATCTCTGCGGCGGCCTTCCACTTGCCCAACTGGCCGACCGGCATCGCACGCCCTTGCGCCGAGAGCCCCTCGCGCAGTCCCGCCACCGCGACGTCCCGGCCCAGGATCAACACGGCGGCGACCACCAGCATGAACGGCAGCGCCGCGTAGGCGAGCGCCACCAGCACGCAGGTGATCAGCACCTTGTCGGCGGAATGATCCAGCGCCGCGCCCAGCGGCGTCACCGCATCGAGCTTGCGCGCGAGGTAGCCGTCGAGAAAATCGCTCGCCGCCGCAAGAATGAAGAGCGCGAGGGCGAGGGTATAAATGAAGCCCGCGAGGTAGGGGTCGGCATAGGTGACGCTCGCCGCCCACAGAACGAGGCCCGCGATCGCCGGTCCCATCACGATCCGGAACACGGTAATCAGGGTGGGAAGGTTGCTCTTCTTGGCGGGTGACCGCGACGGGTCGTCAGTGCTTGTCGTGGAAGAAGTCATAGATGCGCTTTGCCAGTTCTTTGCTGACGCCGTCCACTGTTTCCAGTTCCGCCAGCGCCGCCCGCGACACGCCGCGCGCCGAACCGAAGCGATCCAAGAGCGCGCGTTTGCGCGACGGGCCGACGCCGCCAATCTCGTCGAGCGGGTTCTTGGCGATGCCGGCCTTGCGCTTGGCGCGGTGGGCGCCGATGGCGAAGCGGTGCGCCTCGTCGCGCAGTCGCTGAAGGTAGTAGAGGACGGGGCTCTTCTCATCGAGCCGGAACGCCGGCTTGCCGGGCAAGAAGATGCGCTCACGCCCGGCGTCGCGATCGACGCCCTTGGCGATGCCGGCGATGGCGATGCGGCCCTTGAGGCCAAGCTCGTCCAGCGCTTCCAGCGCGGCGTTGAGCTGACCTTCCCCGCCGTCGATCAGAACTAAGTCCGGCCACGCGCCGAACTTGGATTCAGGCAAGTCAGCATCGTCGCGCTCTTTGGAGAAATCGACGCCGCCGTCGGCGACTTGACCCCCGCCCCCTTGCGGGGCGGGGGCAGGGGGTGGGGGGCGATCAGCCGCGCCGTCCTCCGACTCACTCGCGCTCGCCGCCTCCCCCGCAAAGGGGGAGGCTTCATTCAGCTCTTCCCGTTCCGCCAGCATGCGCGCGAACCTGCGGCGCATCATCGCCTTCATCATCGCGAAATCATCGCCGCCGAACTCGTCCGCCTTCATGTTGAACTTGCGGTATTGGTTCTTCACGAATCCATCGGGTCCCGCGACGATCATCGCGCCGAGCGCGTTCGAGCCCTGGATGTGGCTGTTGTCGTAGACTTCAATTCGCTCAGGCCGCTGCGCCAGTGCAAACGTCTCGGCCACGCCATCCAGCAATTTCGCCACGCTGCCGCTCTCCGCTTGCTTGCGGCCCAGCGCTTCGCGCGCGTTGAGCAGGGCGGCGTCGACGATGTCCTTTTTCTCGCCGCGCTCGGGCCGGCGGATTTCGACGCTGCGCTCCGCGCGCAGACACAGGGCTTCTTCCAGCAGTTCGCGATCGACGGGCTCGACGCTGGTCAGCACGAGTTTCGGCGGCTCGCGTTCGTCGTAGAATTGCGCCAGGAACGCCGAGAGCACGGTTTCCGGCGTTTCACCCGCGCTGTGGCGTGGGAAGTAGGCGCGGTTGCCCCAGTTCTGGCCGGCCCGGAAAAAGAACACCTGCACGCAACTCTGATCGCCCTCCTGAAAGAGGGCGAACACGTCGGCTTCCTGGAACGTCGAGGGATTGACGCCCTGCGCGGCGCGCACCGAGGCCAGGGCCCTGATGCGGTTGCGCAGTCGTGCGGCATGCTCGAATTCCAGCTTGTCGGCCGCCTCGCGCATTTCCGCAGCGAGACGATCTTGCAACTCGACGGAACGGCCTTCGAGAAAGTCTTCCGCGTCGCGGACGAGCGCGGCGTATTCGCTCTCCGTCGCCAAACCGACGCACGGCGCGGCGCACCGTTTGATCTGGTAAAGCATGCAGGGGCGCGAGCGGCCGGTGAATGTCGAATCCGAGCACGAGCGGAGCAGGAACGCCTTCTGCAGCGTGTTCAAGGTTCGGTTCACGGCGCCGGCGCTGGCGAACGGGCCATAGAATCGGCCCTTGAAGCTCTTTGTGCCGCGATGCTTCTGCAGTGCGGGAATTGCGTGGTCGGTGCGGATGGCGATGAACGGGAAACTCTTGTCGTCACGCATCAGCACGTTGAAGCGGGGCTTCAGACGCTTGATCAGGTTGGTTTCGAGCAGCAACGCTTCGGTTTCGGTCGCGGTGACGATCACCTCGAGCGACGCGGTCTGGTGGATCATCCGGTAGATCGCGTTGGTGTGGCCGCGCCCCTGCGCGTACATCGCGACGCGGTTCTTCAGGCTCTTGGCCTTGCCGACGTAGAGCACTTCGCCATCGGCGGCGATCATCCGGTAGACGCCCGGTTTCGCCGGCAGCCGCTTCCATGCATCGCGGATGGCGGCAACGCCCTTGAGCGCCGCCGCCGGCGCGTCCTCGCCGGGTAAGCCCTCCAGCGGAGGCGTGATGGGTTTGTCGGCGCCGGTCATGGGAACGTGAAGATAGCGCATTGAGATAGACCCGGCGCGCCCGCCATCCCACCCCGAGCGCCGCGACCTGCGGCCTCGCGCCCCCTGGACTGGAGCGCCCACAGCCCCCAAGACAGAAATATGGATGATGCGCGCCCGCCGGCTCTCAAGGCCGTCAAGACCTTCGCCGCGCCGGACCCGGAAGCGTGCCGGAATATGAAGGACGTGCGCCAGGGCGTCGATGAAATCGACCGCATGCTGGTGGCGCTGATCACCCGCCGGCAGGGCTACATGGACGCCGCCGCGCGCATCAAGACGGACCGCAATGTGGTCCGCGACGAGGCGCGGATCAACGAAGTGCTCGCCAAGGTGAAGGCCGAGGCCGAGCGCCAGGGCCTGTCCTGGTCGATCGCCGAGCCCGTGTGGCGTGAGATGATGGAGCGCTGCATCGCCTACGAATTCGAGGTTTGGGACGCGCTCCGCGCGCCGGCCCCGGGCCGGGTCGGCGCCAAACGTTCTGAGTAGGGCTGCGCCGCACGGCTGACGCCGCCCATTGCCTTATGGTAACCACGTGTCGCTGGGGGGGCGTCGTCCGGGTTGGGTGATGACGCTCGTTATGGTTGGACGTTGGCCGTTTCGCGCTTGGCGCGAGGGCGGGGCGGACCATGCAAGCATGCATGGTCGCGCATGGCGGGGCGCCGCCGCCGATGATAGGTCTATGCGCTTCCGCGCGGGGGGCGGCGCATGAGGTGGTTTCTTGGGCTGGTGGTGGTGGTCGCGCTCGTGACGGGCGTGCTCTACCTCGTTGGCCAATTCCTGTTGCCCAACTCGCTTGAGGTCACCCGCACGGTGACGATCGAGCGGCCGCGCGCCTCGGTCTTCGCCATGGTGAACGACCTGCGCATCGCCAAGGAATGGTCGCCCTTCTACGCGCGCGATCCGGATGCCGACTACGCCTTCAGCGGCGATCCCGGCCAGGGCCAGAGCATGCGCTGGCGCAGCGACGTGCGCGACGTCGGCAATGGGCGCATGTCGATCGTCAGCTCCACCGAGAACCAGCAGGTGGAGAGCATTCTCGAACTCAGCGACCGCGCGACCTTGAGCTCGCGCATCGATCTTCGCCCCACCCAAACCGGCGCCAATGTCGAGTGGACGATGTCGGCGCAGTGCGCCGAAGGTTGGATCAACGTCCCATGCCGCTACATGAATTTGATCATGAAGGGCCGTGTCGAGCGGCAGCTGGAAGACGGTTTGAACCGGCTGCAGACGCTTGCAGAGCAGCTTCCGGATGAGAATTTCGAAGGCCTGGGCATCACCACTGTGCCGACGCCGGCACAGGACGTGATCTTCGTCGATGTCACGATCACCTCCGATCAGCCGACATTCCAGGATCGTGAAAACGCGGAGCGCGGCGGCATCGCTCAGCTCGATCTGTTCTTCACGTCCAACAACATCCGCCGCGATAATGCGCTGGTCAGGGTGTTCCCGCAGGACAACGGCGTTGGCGGCCGGTATCGGTTCAGCGTCGGCTACCCGTTCAGCGGGCCGTTGCCGTTGACGCTGCCCGGCGTGCGCGTCGGCCAGACTCCCGAAGGTGCGGCGTTGCGTGTCGAGTTTGTCGGGCGGCGCTCGCAGATCCCGCTTATCTATCAACGGATCGAGGCGTACATGCAGGCGCACCGCATCGGCTCGCGTCCGGGCGCGGATCGTTGGGAGGTTGTCTCGCCGCTCAGCGCCGGCGACCCGCGTTTGGCCCAAGGCACGCCGGACGATCCGATCGAGCAGACCGAGATTTTCTTCCCGATCCAGTAAGGGCGGGTGCTCAAGATAAAGGGCCCGCAGACTGCGCCGCGGGCCCTTGTTCTATCCCGTGCGTTCGCGAGACCTAGTCGAGAATTTTCAGGTTCACGGCCTTCGGACCTTTGCCCTTGGTGTCGGGCAGGGTTTGGAAGTTCACGCGCTGACCTTCGTTGAGCGAGGTCATGCCGGCGCGCTCGACCGCGCTGACGTGCACGAACACGTCCGCGCCGCCGCCGTCCGGCGTAATGAAGCCGAAGCCGCGGGCGCTGTTGAAGAACTTCACGACGCCGTCTTGCGGATCGCCGAGAGGCTGCCGCGGGGGACGATCGCCGCCGAAGCCGCCGTCACGCGGGCCGCTGCGGAAGCCGCCGCCGCCGCCACGGTCTCCGCCGCCGCCGCGATAGCCGCCGCCGCCACCGCCGCCGCCGCGATATCCGCCGCCACCGCCGCCGCCGAAGCCACTGCGATCACCGCCGCCGCGATATCCGCCGCCGCCATAACCGCCGCCGCCGCCACGGTCGCCGCCGCCACCGCCGCCGCCGCGGTAGCCACCGCCGCCGCCGCCGCCACGATATCCGCCGCCACCGCCGCCGCCATAGCCGCCGCCGCCGCCGCCGCCGAAGCCGCCGCGGTCGCCGCCACCGCCGCCGCCGAAGTCGCCGCCGCCGCCGCCGCCAAATTCTTGATGATCACGTTCGCGGCCGCGACCGCCGCGCTTGTCCTTCTTCTTGTCGTCGTTGTCGTTGTCGTCGCTGAAATCGTCGTCGAAACTCATTTCCACTATTCCTGCTCAAGGCCGAGGCGCACGCCTTCGGCCGCACGCACGCATTTGCGCACGCACGTCACCGCGAATTTCTGCTTTGTTGGGGGATTGGACTTTGCCGCACGCCGCGGAACTTCGCACCACTTTGCCGGCCGACACGGCCAGCGCTTCACGCCAGCGGTTATGAGCGAGCGTTTCCCCGCAGGCAAGCGGCAAACTTCAGCTTTACGCCGGATTCATCTCGTTTTTGACAGCCCGGGCCTCGCGCGCCGCGACGATCCGAGAGACCACCCAAGCGCCCACCAGCTTCGACACGATGCCCGTTAGAATCGTGCCCCAGGCGAAAATGTCGGGCACGACGAAAGAAGCGAGGCCGATGAACGCCACTTGGTCAATCGGCGCGCCGACCAAGCTGGAAATCATGATCCGTTGCGAGAGCGGGCGGTTCGAGAAGGTATAGACGGCCCAGTCCGCGGTCTCGCTGATCAAGAAGGCGACGCCGCTGGCCACCACAATCACCGGCCACGCCGTTAGCGTCGAGAGCGCCAAGCCGACAAGCATGGCGCCGAAAATCCAGTGCTTGATCTCGCGCTGGGCGAAGTCGCGGACAACCAGCACCAGGCCGGTGACGATGGTGAAGGGATGCCACTCGCCACCGCCGAGATCAGGCGGAATAGAAATCGTGTCGATGCCGGCGAAGGCCCAATTGATCAGCGGCATCAGGCCGACATAGATCGCCGTCGCCGGTTTCCGGGCGAGCAAGAAAGCCGCCACGGTGACCGCAACCACGGGGATGGCGATGTGCGGCTGTTGGACAAATGCGAGAATGTTGCTGGCGCTCATGGACGTGTGTCCTGCCTGCGTCTGGCGGCGGCGTCCAGCAGCCTCGTGACGGCTGTCACGTGCGCCGCGCAGGCGCCATTGCTACCTTCACTGTAGCAAGGCGGTGTGCTTCTTCTTGTGGGCCGGCGCCGCAACTGAACCAAGCCGCGCCGATCGTCGCGTATCCCGCGACGCGCGTGGCGAGGGGGGAAGGGCGCGGAGCAATCCGCGCCCTTTTGCATGTCAGGTCAAGCGCCAGCCGCTTTGGCCCTTAGTGAGCGCCTCGGCAAGAAACGGCAACGCTTCGCGCAGCGCGGCCTCCAGGCCGAATGGCGGGTTGATCAGGGACACGCTCGATCCTGTCAGTTTGCCTTCGGGTGTGGGGGTCGCTGTCCAAAAATCTGCACGCAGCGTTGGCCGTGCGCCACGCGTCTCAAGCTCGGCGTCCGCACGATCGAGCGCCGGCACACTCTTCAGCGGCCGCCACCAGAGGTACATGCCGTGCCCGAAGCGCAGCAGCGCGCCCGCGATCGCGCGCGCCGAGGTCTGCAACTCGTCCGGCGCTTCGTATGGCGGATCGATCAACACCAGCCCACGCCGTTGCGGCGGCGGCAATAGGGCCGTGAGCGCTTCCCAGCCGTCACGCGCATGGACCTGCACATTGGTCTGGCGCGGCAGGGCGCGGCGCAACGCGGCATGCTCCCCGGGATGCAGTTCGCAGGCGCTCAGCACGTCGTCGTCGCGCAGGTTGCTCGTCACCAGCGCCGGCGAGCCTGGATAGGTGCGCAAGGCGCCATCGGCGTTGAAACGGCGCACCGCCTCCAGGTACCGCGCGATCAGTGGCGGCGGCGCCGGCCAATCCCACAGCCGGCCGACGCCGTCCTGCCATTCCGGGCTGCGCAGGGCTTCGTCCGAGAGCAAGTCGTAGAAGCCGCGTCCCGCGTGCGTGTCGAGCACCGCGAACGGGGCTGGTTTGCGCTTAAGCGAATCCAAGCAGTACAAGAGCACGGCGTGCTTCAGGACGTCGGCGTGGTTGCCGGCGTGGAAGGCGTGACGATAGTTCACGCGCGCCTCGTAGCGGGAGATCGGCGAATGGCCAAGGTACTGGGCGTCGGCGGGATTTTCTTCAAAAGTGTGGACCCGGCCGCGCTGCGGTCCTGGTACGGGCGGGTGCTTGGGTTGGAGGTCGGCGACTGGGGCATGTTTTTCACGCCGGACATGGTGAAGGACAAGCCCGGGTCAGGCACTGTGTTCAGTCCCTTCAAGGCCGACACCGACTACTTCGCGCCGTCGACGAAGGAGTTCATGTTCAACCTGATCGTGGACGACATGGACGCAATGCTGGCGCGCGCCAAGGCCGAGGGCGTTGAGCCCGTCAAGCAACAAGAAGAGAGCGACGGCCGTTTCGCCCACATCATGGACCCGGAGGGACGCAAGATCGAACTCTGGGAGCCGAAGCCGATGCCGGAGCAGGCATGAGCTTCCGCGACAACACCGCCGCGCACCGGTACGAACTCGAGGCCGAGGGTTTTCTGGCTTTCGCCGACTATCGCGACGTGGCGGACGTGCGCGTCATTCTGCACGTGGAATCGCCCGACGCGGCGCGCGGCCGCGGCCTCGCCTCCAAACTGATGGCGCACGTGGTCGCAGACGCGAAGGCGCGCAGCCGAAAGCTGCGCGCCAGCTGCGCCTTTGCCGTGGCCTATTTCAAGCGCCACGCAGCGGAAGTCGCCGGCGTGGAAGCCTAGAGCTTGACGATGGGTATGCGCATGTCGCGCCGCACCCAGCCCTTCGGCCGTTTCGCGGTGACGGTAAGGACGCCATCCTTGAACACGGCTTTCACCGCCTCGGAGTCCGGCGTGAACGGCAACCGCACGCTGCGCTCAAACGCGCCATAGGCGCGCTCAACGACGCGGCGTTCCTCGCTGTCGTCCGTCCGCTCTTCACGCTTTTCGCCACGAATCGTCAACATGTCGCCGTCGACGTGGATCTCCACGTCCTTCTCGTCGACGCCGGGCAGCTCAGCCCGAACGCGCACCTCGTTGCCGTTCTCGGTCACATCGAGCGCTGGGCTGAACGCCATGCCGAATTGGCCGAAGCGGGCCGGGCTTAGAAACGAGTCGAATAACCGGTCCATCTCGATCCTGAAGGCCGCGAATGGATCGCGTCGAGTGTCCGGAACCGTATCCGCGCGCCGGGCGAGCGGCGCGTTTTTTTCGTCGCGCATGAACGCCTCCATAAAGTTGTGGTGCGCCAGAATTTGGTGCGCGCGTGTGTGTTCGCAAGGGGGGCGCCGTGTCGCAGACGCCCCGGCGCCCAAGCGCGATCGTTCAGCCCTTCGGTTGCGGCACGACGCGAAGGTACGGCTTGACCGTGGTCCAGCCGTTCGGGAAGCGCTCGCGCGCCTCATCGTCCGAGACTGCCGGCACGATGATGACGTCCTCGCCTTGCTTCCAGTTCACCGGCGTCGCCACCTTATGTTTCGCCGTGAGTTGAATCGAGTCCACCAGGCGCAGCACTTCGTCGAAGTTGCGGCCCGACGACATCGGATATTGCAGCGTCGCCTTGATCAGCTTGTCGGGGCCGATGATGAAGACGGTGCGCACGGTCGCGTTCGTCGCCGCCGTCCGTCCTTGCGACGTGCCGGCGGTGTCCGCCGGCAGCATGTCATAGAGTTTTGCGACATGCAGATCGTGATCGCCGATCATCGGATACTGAACGTCGCCGCCGGTGACCTCCTTGATGTCGCCGCGCCAGCGCTCGTGATCCGACACCGGATCGACCGAGAGGCCGATGATCTTCACGCCGCGCTTCTCGAATTCCGGCGCAAGCTTCGCCAGATAGCCCAGCTCAGTGGTGCAGACCGGCGTGAAGTCCTTCGGGTGCGAGAAGAGCACCGCGTAGCTGTCGCCGATCCATTCGTGAAACTTCAGGCGGCCCTTGGTGGTCTCAGCTTCGAAATCCGGGGCCTTGTCGCCAATGCGAAGAGCCATGGGGGGTCTCCTAGCCGTTTGCGGCCCGATAGCACGAGGGGGTGGGGCGCCGCCAGCGGCGCCGGCTTCGGGCCCGTCCGAGCAACATGGGAAGCGCGCAGCGTGCTCCGCAAGGCCGCTTGATCGAATCTGCGCCGCACCGGACAAGTCGGGCGATGAAGAGGCTGTTGTCCTGGCTTGGCGGCAATCCGTTGCGTCCCGCGGCCGGCGCCATCGCCGCGATCCTCATTTTGGGCGCCGCAGCACACTACACCGGCCCGCCGCGCAACGACCGCAACTGGTATCCCTACCTGAGCCGCACCGCGGAGGTGGAGATAGAACGGGATCGGTTCGCGGTCAGTCCGGTCAGCGATTGGAGCTATCGCGGCCCGGACGTTGTCGACCGCAGCTATGTTTCCGCCGCCTACGACTTTTCGCAGCTGCGCGGCGTGTGGTTCATGCTCGAGCCGCAACCAGGTTCGCAGCTCGCGGCGCACACGTTGCTGCTGTTCGAGTTCGAAGGCGATCGCTTGCTCGGGCTGACCATCGAAGCGCGCCGCGAAGTGGGGGAGGAGTATTCCGCCGTACGCGGCATCTTCAATACGTTCGAGTTGGCCTATGTCTGGGCCAGCGCCCGCGATCTGCTGACGCGCCGCGCCGTGATGCTCGACCACGAGGTGTTTCTCTATCCCGTCGCGATCGACGCCGAACAATCGCGGACTCTGCTGCGCCGTCTGTTGGAGCGCACGCACTCGCTCGAAACGCGCCCGCGCTACTACAACACGCTCTTTTCCAACTGCACCAACGAACTGGCCAAAGCGGCAGGCTTCGATTGGGCGCCCGCCTTCATTCTCACAGGGCGCGCCGACGAATACCTGTTCGAGACCGGCGTCATTCCCGGCGACCGCTTCGACCACGCGCATGCGCGCTCCGACATGACGGACTTCATCCGGGCGTTGAATTTGGCGCCGGCCGACGTATTCGACGCCGCATTGTTGGCGGAGTTACGCCGACGTAACCGTCTCCCTGCGTGACAGACGGGAGGCGATTGCGTAGCGGTTCTGTCGCGCCACGCGGGCGCTACGGAGAACAAGATATGATCCGCACGTCCCTGTTGGCAGCCGCCTTGGCTTTGACGCTCGCCGCTTGCGGCCAGAACGCAAACGCGCCGGCGGGCGATACCAAGACGGGCAACGCCGCGACGACGGTGTCCAGCGACGCCACGCGCGCGCCGGCGCACCCATCGCAAAGCGCTGGGACCGCGACCGGTGAAACCCGCCAGATTCAAATCACCGACGAAAATCGCCGCCAGGTCGAAGGCAACATCCGCGACATGCTCGGCCAAGCGACAACGCAATTCGGCGCCGGCGGCCAACCGATGGCGGGCGTGCAGGATGTGATCACGGCGATCCAGCCGGGAACCGACTATCAATACGCCGTGAACCTGCAAGGCGGCTCGCGTTACGTGTTCGTCGGCGTGTGCGACGCCGACTGCAACAACATCGATCTCGAACTGCTCGACGCCACGAACGGCGCGGTGGTTGGCTCAGATTTGCTCGATGACGACTTCCCGGTCGTGACCTTCGCGCCCAGCCAGAGGGGCGCTACTTTGTGCGCTTGATCCTGCGCAGCTGCACGCAGGCGCCGTGCTATATCGGCGGCCGCGCCATTCAGGCGCCGTAAGCCTAGCGCTTCCCAAGCAAGGCGGCGCGCTCATCTTCGGTGAGCGCGCGCCACTTGCCTTCGGGCAGATCGCCAAGTTCGATCGGCCCGATGCGCACGCGCAGCAAGTCGACGACGTCGAGGTCGACCAGTTCGCACATGCGACGGATCTGGCGGTTGCGCCCTTCGATCAAGGTGAAGCGCAGGAAGTGACCGCGCTCCACCCGCACCTTGGCCGGCTTGAGCTGGCGCCCATCCAGCGAAAGCCCGTGCCGCAGCAGCGTGATCTTGCGATCCGTGATCTGGCCTTTGACCTCGACCACATATTCCTTGTCGATTGTCGATCGCGGTCCGATCACCGCTTTCGCCAGCACGCCGTCTTCGCTGAGCAGCAAGAGGCCTCGCGAATCCTGATCGAGACGGCCGAGCGGCGCGAGCCGCGTGCGCTTGGTGGGCATGTTGCGCGGCGGTCCGACCAAGTTCGTCCGCGTGAGCAGGCGCGCCGCCGGGATCTGGTCGTGCTCCGGCTGGGCTGAAACGAAACCGACAGGTTTGTTGATCGCGATGCTGATGGCCGGACGCGCGCCGCCGCTCGTCACTTCAATCGTCTGACCGGGCTCGATCTTGCGTCCCGGATCCGTGACGCTCGCGCCCTCGATCGTCACCAGGCCTTTGGCGATGAGAGCCTCCGCCTCGCGCCGCGAGCACACGCCTTCGAGCGCGAGCCACTTGTTGACGCGCACCGGCTCCGCGCCCTGATAGGTCTTGCGCCAAGTCATCGCCCGCTTGTTAGCGGCAGGCGGCGCTTTCGCGCAATGCGCGGAGGCGTTGGACCGCGAGCGGCTGAATTTGCCGCTCATCGGGCATGCAGGCGAGGCGCTGATAGAGCGCGATGGCGCGGGCGCGGTCGGGTCCGCCGCGCAGCATGTCGGCCAGATTGAACATCGACGGCGCGTGGTTGCGCTCCGCCGCGCGCTCATAGAGCTGGCGCGCCCGCGCTGCATCGCGCGTCACGCCGACGCCGTCGCGGTAGAGCGTGGCCAGCATGTGCAGCGCCTCGACTTGATCGTGCGCGGCGGCGCGCTCGAGATAGGGGATCGCCGCCGTCGGGTCGCGCGGGCCCGCTGGGCTGTCGCGCAGCCAGCGCGCGTAGCGGAATTGCGCCAAGGCGCTGTCCTGCTCCGCCGCCGCCAGCCAGATGCGGCCAGCCTCGGTCTGGTCGGCTATCGAGCCGCGGAAATTGGCCTCAAGCAGGGATGCGTAGTCGAGCTGGGCGGGCGTCCAGTTGAGGCGCGCCGCCTCCGCCAGCCGTGCGCGCGCCGTGACGGCGTCGATCGGAGCGTACGCCGCCGTGGTGTGCAGCACCCAGGAAAGATAGAGCCCCGGCGCGGCGCCCTGTGCGGACGCGGCGTCGCATTCCGACTTTGCTGACGCCGGGCTCGGCAGGAAGCCTTCCGCGCCCGCGAGATGGCCCAGGCAGGCGACCGCCTGCGCGAGCGCTTCGCCGCGCGCCGCGTCCGCCTTGATCCGCTCGGCCGCGTCCGCGGTGATCCGCGCCGCCGCCTCGCGCCATGGCAGCGTTTGCAGTTCGGCGAGCGTCACCCCGTAGCGCGGTTCGGCGAGCGCCGTCGGCGCGGCATCCGCGTCCCGCGGCGCCGCAGCGACCAAGAAACTCCCGTCGCGAATGGCCCCGATCACGCGCCCGGCGCCGAACCCCACCGCAAATAGCGCCGCCACCGCCAACGCGAATGTCGCCAGCGTTCGCCAAGGCGGGGCGGTGATCGGTGTCGACGGCTTCAGCAATGCGCCGCGCGCGACCGCGAGCGCCGCCGGGAGCGCCGCCGGGTCGCCCTTGGTCGGCGTGAGCTTGTCGACTTCGACCACCAGCGCTTGGAAGCGCGCCTTGAAGGCGGCGCGGTCGCGCGCAGTCAGGGCGATCTTGGGCGCCGCCGTCAGCATCGCGGGCGTCGAACGGCCTTCGAACTCCGCAGAGACGAGCTTCTTGCGCTCCTGCGCCAGCACTGCGAGCGCGGTCATCCAGGGCGCAGCCGCAGCCGCGCGCGACCACAGCACGACGACGCACTTGGCTTCGCCCACGAGGTTGGCGACATCGGCTTCGCCGGGCGCGCCGTAGGCGACGTCAAAGCCCAGTGTCGCCAGCGCTTCGCCAAGGCCGCGCGCCTGCGCGTCCTCGCTCTGCGCCGCCGCTATGAAGACCTCCGCCATGCGTCACGACTTCGCCCGGGCGGCGCCGTCATCGTCAAGCGCGACGTAGAAACATTGCTGCCTCTTAAGCAATGAACGCGTCTTAACGACTGGGGCTCGACGCGATGGCGGGGCGCGCCCTACGTTCGACGGCAGGAGGCCGCCACCGATGTCGCAATACGAACTGGTTCTCGATGTCACGCTCGATGCGCCGAAAGAGAAGCTCTATCGTTGTTGGACCGAGCCCACGTTGCTGCAGCAATGGTTCGTGCCGCGGCCATGGACCATCTCCAAGGTCGAACAGGATCTTCGTCCGGGCGGCGCGTCGCTGGTGGTGATGCGCGATCCCGACGGCAACGAGTATCCGAACCCCGGGGTCTTCCTCGAAATCGTGCCCAACAAAAAAATCGTCATGACCGACGCCTTCAGCGCCGGGTGGGAGCCCGCGGGAAGGCCGTTCATGGTCGCCGAGGTCACGTTCGAGGACGCCAGCCAGGGCAAGACCCGATATCGCGCCGTCGCCCGCCATTGGACCGAGGAGTCCAAGCAGGCGCATATCCAGATGGGCTTTCACGAAGGCTGGGGCGCCTGCGCACGCCAACTCGAGGAGTTGGCGAAAACGCTCTGAATCGCGCGCCGCTAAGGTGGCGCCACGGGTCAATCGCCGTAAGCACGGTCCGTGCGGGAGTTGAAGCTTGCGGCGGCGCCAGCCCGCTTGGTAAGCGACGCGCAGCATGAAACTGCAGACCCGCTTCGTTCAATTGCCGATCTCGTTCGACGCCGATCTCCTGGCCAAGGAGATCGCAGCGTTGGGCGAGAACGCCTGGCTGCCGCACCCGCAGCGTTACGAAGGGAACGATTTTCTCCCGCTCATATCCGCATACGGCGAAGCGACGAACGAAGCGTTCGAAGGGCCGATGCGGCCGACCGAGTATTTGAAGCGCTGCCCCTACCTGATCGACACGCTCGCCGCGCTTGGCGCGTCTTTGGGACGCACGCGACTGATGCGGCTTTCCGGCAATGCCGAAGTCACCCCCCATGTCGACGTCAACTACTATTGGCGCGACCGCATGCGTATTCACGTGCCGATCGTGACCCAGCCGACGGTCACATTCTATTGCGGCAACGAACACGTACACATGGCGGCGGGCGAGTGCTGGATCTTCGATACCTGGAGCCTTCACCGGGTCGTCAACGACGCGGAGCAGGAGCGCATCCATTTGGTTGCGGACTCCGTCGGCGGCGAGGGCTTTTGGAACCTCGCCATCGCTGGGCGCGCCCACGGCCAACCGTCGCCGAACTGGACGCCGCGTAAGGTCGCGCCGTTCGGCGCCAGACTGGAGTCGCTTGAGTTTGAGTCTGTGAATGTGCCGCTGGTGATGACGCCGTGGGAGGCGCGCGATCACATCGGGTTCTTGCTCTCGGACGCGCCGCCCGATCATCCGCTGCTGCCGGGCGTGATGCAGGCCACATCGCGCTTCTTGCATGTGTGGCGTGCGTTGTGGTCCACCTTCGGCGAGCGCGAGGAAGGTTGGCCGCGCTATCGACAAGCCTTGGCGCAACTTGAGAGCGATCTGATCGCGGCTCGAGCCGGACCGCTGCCGATGCGGAGCGGAGCGGACTTCATGAAGACGCTGCACAACATGGTCATCAGCTTCGCCGTCTCCGACGGCTCGCGCGACACCGCAGCAGGCGAAGTGCGCGATGATGTCGGCCCGAGGAACGAGCAGCCCGTGCCTTTGGTGACCGTGCTGCCGCGCGAGCCCGATCCGATCTTCGACCGGCCGATCTTCGTGGTGAACCCGCCGCGCTCGGGCTCGTCGCTGCTGTTCGAAACCCTGGCGCAATCGCCGACGCTGCTGACAGTCGGCGGCGAAAGCCATGCGTTGATCGAAGGCGTCGACGCGCTGGGCGTGCAGGCGCGCGGCTGGGAGTCTAACCGTCTCGGCGTGGAGGACGCAGATCCCGAAGTCGTGGCGCAATTGCGCGCGCGCTTCGCGGCGTCGCTGCGCGACCGCCACGGACGCTCGCCGCAGCGTGGCGCGCGCGTGCGCATGCTGGAGAAGACGCCGAAGAATGCGTTGCGCATTCCGTTTCTCGCCGCTGCATTTCCGGAAGCGCGCTTCCTCTATCTCTATCGCGATCCGCGCGCGGTGCTGGCCTCCATGATGGAGGCGTGGGAGTCCGGCCGCTTCCGCACCTATCCGAAGCTGCCGGGCTGGGAGGGGGAGCGTCCCTGGTCGCTGCTGCTGACGCCGGGGTGGCGCGATCTCGCGCGCCTGCCGCTCAATGAGATCGTCGCGGCGCAATGGGCGGCCGCGACCGAGATCATGCTCAACGACCTGGAGGCGATCGCGCCCGAGCGCCGTTTCGTGACGCGCTACGATGCACTGGTCGCCGACCCCGGCGCGGAGGTGGCGCGCATCGCCGCCGCGCTCGACTTTGCCTGGGACCGGCCGCTTGGCGGCGAGCTGCCGATCGCCGCGCATACGGTGTCGGCGCCCCGCGAAGACAAATGGCGCAAGCGCGAAGCCGAAATCATGGCGGTGACGCCGTCGATCAGCGCGCTGATGGAACGCGCCGCGGCGGCGGCCGCGCGCTAGCAGATGTCGCACTCGGCTTTCGACGCGAGTTTGGCCGAAGCCATGAAGGTCATGGCCGACGATCCCGCGCGCGCTGAAACCCTGATCCGGGCGGCGCTGGTCATGGCCCCCGATCGCGGCGACGCCAAGCTGCTGCTGAGCGAAGCGCTCCGGCGCATGGGCGAGCTCGACGCCGCGCGCGCGCTCGTCGCGCCGCTGGCGGCCGCGGACAAATCCTGGTTCGGCGCGCAGCGCCAATTGGGCGTGATCCTCGCCGAGCAGGGCGAACCGCTCGCCGCTGCGGCGGCGCTGGCCGCTGCGGCTGAGATCAGCCCCGAGCATCCGACGATCTGGCGCGATCTTGCCAGTCAGCTCGCATTGGCCGGCGACGCCGCTGGCGCGCGTGCGGCGATGGCGCGTCACGCGGCGGCCCCGGTCCTGGAGCCGGCCCTGCTGCGCGCGGCGCGGGCGCTGAGCGAACAGGAGCCTGACCTCGCGCTGGAGATATTGTCCAAGCACTTGGCGCAATATCCGGACGATGTGTCGGCGCTGCGCTTCGTCTCCGAGGCGCACGCGCGCTTGAACCGCCCCGACCTGGCCGAGCGCGCGTTGCGGCGCTGCTTGGAGCTGGCGCCGGACTTCCTCTATGCGCGCCACGCGCTGGCGCAATTGCTGATGGGTCTGGGCCGCGCCGAGGAGGCGCTCGGAGAAGTGCGCAATCTGCTGGCGCGCGACCCGGCGAACAAGGGATCGCGGCGGCTGCTTGCAGCGGTGGAGGTCGCGCTCGGCGACTTCGACGCCGCGCTCGCCACCTATGAGTCGCTGCTTAAGGAAGATCCGAAACAGGCGCGCGTCTGGATGAGCTACGGCCACGCGCTGAAAACCGTTGGCCGCACGCCGGACGGGGTGAACGCGTATCGCCAGAGCATCGCCCTCTCGCCCGGGCTGGGCGAATCCTACTGGAGCCTCGCCAATCTGAAGACGGTGCGGCTCACCGACGACGATGTCGCGCGCATGCTGGCGCAGTTGCAGCGGCCCGACCTGACGCTGCAGGATCGCGTCGGCATGCTCTATGCGCTCGGTAAGGCGTACGAGGACGCTGGCCGGATCGAGGACTCGTTCGCGCGTTATGCGGAGGGCGCGGCGCTCTATCGCGCGAGCGTTGGCTACGATCCCGAACAAATGGCGCGTTTCTCGGCGCGGAGCCGCGAACTCTTCACGCCGGACTTCTTCGCGCAGCGCCGGGGTGCGGGCGACCCAGCGCCGGATGCGATCTTCATCGTCGGCATGCCGCGCGCCGGCTCGACGCTGGTGGAGCAGATTCTCGCCTCGCACTCCAAGGTCGAAGGCACCATGGAGCTGCCCGATCTGCCGTCCATCGGCCAGGCGATGGTGGGCTATGAGCGCGCAGGGCGCGGGGAGTCCTATCTCGACGCGATCGCCGGCATCGACGCCGGCGCGTTCGCGGCGCTCGGCGCCGCCTACCTGCGCACCACGCGGGTGCAGCGCAAAACCGCCAAGCCGCTCTTCATCGACAAGCTGCCCAACAACTTCCTGCACGTCGGCCTGATTCAGCTGATCTTGCCGAACGCGATCGTCATCGACGCGCGCCGCAATCCGATGGCGTGCTGCTTTTCCTGCTTCAAGCAGCATTTCGCGCAAGGCCAGCTCTTCAGCTACGGGCTGGACGACGTGGGCCGCTTCTATGCCGACTACGTGCGGCTGATGGCGCATTACGACGCGGTGCTGCCGGGCCGGGTCTATCGGGTCATTCACGAGCGCCTGGCCGCCGATCCGGAGACGGAAATCCGCAAGCTGCTCGCGCACTGCAAGCTCGACGTCGAAGACGCCTGCCTGCGCCCGCACGAAACCCAGCGCGCGGTGCGGACGGCGAGTTCGGAGCAGGTGCGCCGCCCGATCTCTGCGGCGGGGCTCGACGAATGGCGCGCGTTCGACGCCCACCTTGGGCCGCTGAAAGCCGCACTCGGTCCGGTGCTGGACGCCTATCCGGACGCGCCGCCGCTCTGAGCCGTGTTAGTATTCCGCGCGCCGTTTGGCGCGATCGACCGCTTCCTTGAACTCGTCGCTCGAAATGCCGAGCGATTGCTTCAGCATCAGCACCGCCGCCGCTTCGTTATCGTCGACGCGGCCGTCCGCGTACATGATGTCGAGCACCAGCTTGAACACTTGCAGCGAGATGCTCGGCGGAATCTCGCGCGCGTATCGCATCAGCACGTCGGCGAGCGAACTGCGATTGATCTCTTCGATGATCGAGAGGTTGGTCTTGCGGACCTGATCCTCTGACAGGTCTTCGAACAGAGGATGATCCGGAATGCGGCGCGAGAGGATCTTGAACTCCTCGTCGTCGAGGTCGCCGTCCGCGAACGCCACGGTCAAAAGCAGCGCGAGCGTCGCGCGTTGCACCAGAGTGGCCATGACGTCCTACCCCGTTGAGCAGCGCGCATAGGCGCACGCCTGCGGCGGGCTGGCAGTCCGAAGTTGCGAAACACGGATTACGTTTCCGCGCGCGCGGAAGCGCGCCGGCGAAAGTGGGAGACCGGGGCGCGTGTTCCGCGCCGGGGTAGTTCCTAGAAGTGCGCGGCTCATCTCTGATCCGCGCCGCGCGCTGCACGCGCCCCGGTGTTGCGGCCGTTTTTCCCGGTCTGGGCCGAGGAGTTGTAGAACGCGTAGCTCTTCTTCAGCTGCCTACGCTCGCCTCCTGCACGGTGCGCTTCCGAGCCGCCCTCCACCGAAGGACGGACTCTTGGGGCTTAGCTCCATGCCCAGTTCGCCGGTTCTGTGGGCGGAGCTCCGAAGCTCCGGACGTTGCGGTTTCACTCCCCGCAACC
>JBFXCP010000004.1:87543-185130 GCA_050182055.1 Hyphomonadaceae bacterium | reverse complement strand
GAAACGCTGTGCGCGCTTGCATCACCGCCCGTCCGCGCCACCGACAGCTCCTAAGCGCGCGCCTCTCTCCGAAATTCAACAGCCAGCCGCGCGCAACGCCCGTTCCGCGCGGGCGCCCGCGCACGCCGCGTTCCCCTCCTCCCTTGCGGAGGAGGGGCTAGGGGAGGAGGGGCGTTCCGTCGCTCCGGCGCCAGCAGGTTGGAGCGCGCGGCTCCGCCGCGCATGCGGCGCGAAGCGCCGCGCTCCCAATCGTCTCGCGCCAGTGTGTTGGAACGCCCCTCACCCCCCAACCCCCTCTCCGCGAGGGAGAGGGGGAGTCGCTACAACTTCAACCGCGTCACGTGCCCCATCTTCCGCGCGTCGCGGGCGTCGCGTTTGCCGTAGAGGTGGAGATGCGCGCCGGGGGTTGCGGCGAGTTTGGCCCAGTCATTGGCGGCGTCGCCGATCAGATTGATCATCTCGATGCCGGCGATGCGCTGGGTCGAGCCGAGCGGCCAGCCGGCAATGCAGCGGATGTGTTGCTCGAACTGTGAGGTGAGCGCGCCTTCGATGGTCCAGTGGCCGCTGTTGTGGACGCGCGGCGCCATTTCGTTGGCGACGATGGCGCCGTCCGGCATCACGAAGAACTCGATTGTCAGCACGCCGACATAGTCGAACGCTTCGAGCACGTTTTTCGCGGCGGCGCGCGCGGCGACCTGCACGTCAGCCGCCGCAGCGGAGGGCAGGGTCGTGCGCGAGAGAATGCCGCCGGCGTGTTCGTTTTCGCAGAGATCGTAGTACGCGATCGCGCCGTCCGCGCCGCGTGCGGCGATGATCGAGACTTCGCGTTCGAAGGTGCAGAAGCCTTCCAGAATGCCGGGCGCGCCCAGCCGTTCGTAGGCGCCTTCGGCATCCGCTGGCGTGGCGATGCGGATCTGGCCGCGCCCGTCATAGCCCAGGCGGCGTGTCTTCAGAATCGCGGGCGCGCCGATCTCTTTCAGCGCCGCCTCGAGATCGGCTTGGCTCGCGACCGCCGCGAACGGCGGCGTGGCGATGCCGCTGGAGGCGAAGAAGCTCTTCTCGTCGAAGCGGTCCTGCGCCACCGCCAGCGCATGAGGGTTGGGCGCGACGCGTGCGCCGGCGTCGATCAGCGCCGCGGCGGTCTCGGCCGGCACGTTCTCGAACTCGGTCGTCACTACGCCGGCGCCGCGCGCCCAAGCGGCGAGCGCGGCGCGGTCGAGATAGTCGCCTACGCTGGTGCGCGCCGCGACACGCGACGCTGGGCTATCGTGCTCGTCGGTGTAGATCGCGACGTCGAAGCCCAGTTGCGCTCCCGCGATCGCCAGCATGCGGCCCAATTGGCCGCCGCCCAGAATGCCAATGGTGGCGCCAGGCGGGAGCGGCGTCATCGCGTCAGGCCGGGCTTTCGCCGACGGCGTCGGTCTGCGCCGCGCGGAAGGCGTCGAGCCGTTCCGCGAGCGCTGCATCGGTCAACGAAAGGATCGAAACCGCCAGCAGCGCCGCGTTCGCCGCACCCGCCTCGCCGATCGCCAGAGTGCCCACCGGCACACCCTTCGGCATCTGCACGATCGAGAGCAGGCTATCGAGCCCCTTCAGGTCCTTGCTCTTCACCGGCACGCCGAGCACCGGCAGCGGCGTCATCGAGGCGGTCATGCCAGGGAGGTGCGCCGCCCCGCCCGCGCCGGCGATGATCACTTTCAGCCCGCGCGCCTTGGCGCTCGCGGCGTAGCCATAGAGCCGGTGCGGGGTGCGGTGGGCGGAGACCACTTTGGCCTCGTAGGCGACGCCGAGCGCCTCCAGGATCTCGGCGGCGGCCTTCATCGTCTCCCAGTCGGATTTCGAGCCCATGATGAGCCCGACCGACGGGTTGGGGGTAGCCATGTTTCGGCTGCTCCTAAAAAACGGCCTGCTAAAGCAAGCCGTTCGCGCCGTCCAGAGGGGGCAGGAATCGGGGTTCGGGGTTCGGTTTTCGGGGATCGGGATCGGCCGGCGCCATCCCGATCCCCGAACCCCGATTCCCGGTACCCGATCCCCGATCCCCGAGTTAAGCCGCCCTTTACCAGCCTGACCGCATGCCTGTGGGCAAAGGCGCCCCGTCCCATGGCTCTCAGTCTCGGCAGACTCGGACACGCAACAAGCCAGCTCCTGCAAGAGCTCGGCCTGTCGCGCCGCGATGTCTCCGCGGCGGCGATGGCCGCTTTGGAGCGACTCGCCGCCGAGCGCGACGCGCTGAAGGCGCAACTCGCCGCGGCCGAAACATTGGCCGACCGCGATACCCTGGCGCCGGTGCTGAACCGCCGCGCGTTCCTGCGTGAGCTGCACCGCACCATGTCGGAGGTCGAGCGCTACAAGACGCCGGCGGCGGTGCTCTATATCGATCTCGACGGCTTCAAGTCCGTGAACGACAGCTACGGCCACGCCGCGGGGGATGCAGTGCTGCGTCATGTCGGCCTCTTGCTGCTGGACAGCGTGCGCGAGAGCGACGTCGTCGGCCGTCTCGGCGGCGATGAGTTCGGCGTCATTCTCAATCGCGCCAACGCGGAAGAAGCACGCGCCAAGGGCGCGGCGCTTTCCGACAAGATCAATTCGAGCGCCATCCTCTACGCGGGCGTGCCGCACCGCATCCGCGCATCGGTCGGCGTGCACGCCATCGCCGCGGTGGAAGATCCCGAGACCGCCATCGCGCGCGCCGACGAAGCGATGTACGCCGAAAAACACGCCCGCCGCGCCCAAAGCGCCTTCGGGGGATTCTAGACTTCACAAGCGAACGGGAGCGCGGACGTCCTCGTCCGCCGCGCGCCAAAGGCGCGCCAAACGTGCGCTGCTCGCGTCCGCGGTCGCGTCTCATGCCGCGCGTCACATCCGTTCGACGCACAGCGTGACACAGAAGAGTGTCGCCGCTCGGGCGACTGAAATCGGAGAACGCTCATGACACGCATGCTACTCGCCGCAGCTGTCGCTTGCGCCATGTCGGCGACCGCCGCGCCGGCTTCGGCGCAACTCTACGCCGGATACGACAATCGCCAGACGTTCGACCTCTCGGCGCGTGGGAGCCAAGCCTCTTTCGACGCGCGCGTCCGCCTGGCGGCGCGTCAGTATTGCGGCGAACGCATGGGCCGCATCACGCTGCGCGAATACCAAGCCATCCGCGCCTGCAAACGCGACTTCATCGCCAGCGCCCGCGCGGCGGCGTGAAATCGGCGCTGTCGGCACATACACTTCCCCTTCTCCCTTGCGCAGAAGTGGTTGGGGGATGAGGGGCGAATGTATGCGCGCGGGTCCAGATATGCGGGCGTAGCCCCTACATCCGCACACTCACCGCCAGCGCGCCGAAGTCCTGCCGCTCGGTCTGTGTCTCGAACTCTTCCGTCCGCCACACGTACGTGTACGCAATGCGCCAGTCGCCGGCGCTGAGGGAGAAGCCGGTCTGGAAATCGGCCACGTAGGGGTTGCGCTCGACCGAGGCGCTGTCTTCGAAGGTGTTGCCGTCCAGGAAGAGATTGCGCGCGACGGCGCGGCCCTGCACGCCGGCGAAGATTTGCCACGAGAGGCGCCCGCCCTCGAAGTGCTCGACGCCGGAGAGCGAGGGACGCACCCGCGGGGGCCCGTAATCGTTGTCGATGCGCCAGCCCATGCGCGCGGTGAGGCCGACGCGCGCCTCGGTGCGCAGCGTGCCGAGCGTGGCGCCCGCGTTCGGCGTCAGGTCGAATTCCAGGCCGCCGCCGAAATTGGTCGAGAGCCGCGCCCAGGCGGGGCTCCAGCGGCGGTCGAACGACACCGCGAAGGCGACTTCGTCGTGGAGCTGGCTGTCCCAGCCTTGCGGGTCAGGTGCGCCCAGCCATTGGTGGATGCCGCGCTGCGCCTCTTCGCCCAGCGCGGAGGGGCCGACCAGGCCGAGTTCGAGTTCGTAGGTGTCGAGGAAGCGCGGATTGGCGCGGTCGTCCTCGGCGCCGACCATGATCTGCAGATAGAGCCAGCCGGCGTAGGGATGCTGGTCGGCCGGGGCGGGCACGGCGGTGATGTCCTGCGGCGTGAAGATCGATTGGCCGATGGCGATGCCCCAGAAGTCCGGCGCCGAGCCCGAGAACGCGCGCGTGAAGCCGCCCGAACCGCGCAGCCAGTCCGGCACGCCGTCGTCGGGCGACACGTAGGTGAACTTGATGCCGGAGGTGTAGTTGCGGTCGGCGCCGGAGGAGAGGCTGTCGTTTTCCACAACGATGGAGAAAACGCCCTCGGCGCCGGCGGCGTGCTCCTGCGCCCAGGCCGCGCCCGGCAGCACGCTCAGCAACGCCGCACCCGCCGCCCAGGTCTTCAGGCGATGATGTCGGGCGTCAGCTTGTCTTCGATCCATTGGATTTGGTCCTTGAGCACCAGTTTGCTGCGCTTGAGCCGCGCCAGCTGAAGCGTATCGCCGCCGCTTTTTTCCTGCAGCGCCGCAATGGCGCTGTCGAGCGCACGGTGCTCCTCCCTGAGCTCCATAAGGCGGGCCTTCAGCGCACGCTTCTCTGGCGTGTCGGTAATGTCGAAATCTTCGCCGTCGGCGTCCATGACCCTGAAGCTTCCGCCGTTTCTGTGAGTTTCGGCGCCGCCGGCCCGCGGGCGGCGCCGATTCAACAAGGTAAGCCACGCCAAATGGGCGCTGTAAAGACAGGCGATTCGCGTGGCGCCGCAGCTCCGAAAAGGCCAGGGCGAAGAAAGATTAATTTTGTGCACGATGTAAGGAGACAACACCTTCAATCGGCGCCATCCTCGGACTCGCCCAAACTATAGGAGGCGCCTTCGATGGCTATCGAGCAGCGTTTGCGCGAACTCGACGCCCGGCATCGGGATCTGGACCTGATCATTGAAAACGAGGCCAAAAGGCCATCCGCGGATCTCACGCGGCTGACGGCGATGAAACGCCAAAAACTCAAGCTCAAAGAAGAAATCGAACACATCCGGCAGCAGCTCGGACATCATCATTAACCACGCGCGTCGTCGCGTGGCGCGAAAAGCTCAACCCTGCGGCTTGCCGGATTGAGCGCGCCAACCTTGCGCGGTAGCGTTCCCGGAATTGTCGGGAGCGCGGCATGCGGGCGTTGTTCAATTTCGACGAGGCGTTGTCGCCCGGCGTGCTGACGGCTGTGTTCCAGATCGTCTCCGCATTCATTGCGCTCTTCGCCATCGTCGGCGCGATCGCCGTGCTGACGGCGATTAACACAGCTGGATTCTTCACCGCGCTTCTCACCGCGATCGGCATGCTCGGCATGGGAACCGCCGCGATCCTGGCCCTGCGTCTGCTGGGCGAAATCTGGATGGCGCAACTGCGCATCCAGGACCGCCTCGGCTTGTTGGTGCAGCAGGGCAAAGACGCACGGCGCTAGTTCGCGTCCACTAGCGCCAGATATTGCGCGTACCCTTCTGCGGCCATGCGCTCGCGGGGGATGAAGCGGATGGCGCAGGAATTGATGCAGAAGCGCTGGCCGCCCGTGCCGCGCGGGCCGTCGTCGAAGACGTGGCCGAGGTGGTGATTGCCCTGGCGCGAGCGCACTTCGATGCGGCGCATGCCCATCGTGTAGTCTTCGTGCATCGTGATGGCGTTGGGATCGATGGGCCGCGTGAAACTCGGCCAACCCGAGCCGCTGTCGTATTTGTTGGTGGAGACGAACAGCGCTTCGCCAGTGCGCGCTTCGACGTAGATGCCGGGCTCGTGATTATCCCAATATTCGTTGTCGAACGCGCGCTCGGTGCCGTTCTGGTCCATGACGATGCGGCGCAGGCGTTCGAGCGCATTCTCGTCGCGCTGCGCGCCTTGCTGTTGCGGCGCGCTGCGGTTCTGCTGGGCATACGCGTAGACGCCGGCGCCGAGGACAAGAGCGGCGGCGGTGAAGAGGGCGGCGAATTTCATGGGCGGCTCCGGGACGATCCTAGCCCAATACGGCCTGGCCGTCTTTCGGGTTTCACGAAACCGGAGCGGCGCGGCTAACGTATACGTCAGCATGATCCGAGCCCTCGCCGCCAGTTTATTCCTCTTGTTCGCCTGCGCGCCCGCCGAGCAGAGCCAGGCGCAAACGCCGCCGCCGGCGCGGGTCGAGGAAGCGGTGTTCGCCGGCGGCTGCTTCTGGTGCATGGAGCACGACATGCAGGCCGTGCCGGGAGTGATCGATGTGACCAGCGGCTACACGGGCGGGCGCAATGCCAATCCCACCTATGAAAACCACCCCGGCCACTACGAAGCCGTGCGCGTGCAGTTCGATCCAACCCGCATCAGCTACCGCCAGCTCATCGACCGCTATTGGCGGCTCACCGATCCGACCGACGCAGGCGGCCAGTTCTGCGACCGCGGCTCGAGCTATCGTCCCGCCGTGTTCGTGACGCCTGCGCAGCGCGCGGACGCCGAGGCGAGCAGGGCCGCACTCATCGCGTCGGGCCGCGTGAACGGGCAAGTCATCACGCCGATCCTGCCGCTTGGCCCGTTTTACGAAGCTGAGGAATACCACCGCGACTATGCGCGGCGGAACCCGTTGCGCTACTCCGCCTATCGCGCCGGCTGCGGTCGCGACGCGCGTTTGCGCGAGGTGTGGACACGCTAGTTCCCGGCAGGAACCCTTCGGGGGTGCATGCGTTCAAGATTCTTGCGGGCCGAGGGCGTGTGACCCTGGGCGCCGCCACACCACATGCACGGATCGCAATCTCTCCCTCCGCCGCGCGCTGCGCCGCCGCTGATAGATCTCCGCACGCACGCGGTGTTCCTCGATCTCGACGGCACCTTGCTTGAGATCGCCGACGACCCCGCGGCGGTGCAGGCGGACACCGCACTTGCGGACATGCTGTGCGATCTGGGGCGGGCCTGCGGCGGCGCGCTGGCGCTGATCACCGGGCGCACGATCCAAGACGCCGACCGAGTGCTGCACGGGGCCGTGCATAACATCGCGGGCGTTCATGGTTTGGAGGTCCGCCGCGATGGCGCGATCGAGCGCGATGCATGCGCCGCAGCCCGCCTCGCGGCGGCGCTGTCCGATGTGCATGATCTCGCGCGCCATCAGCTCTTGCCTGCCCGAGTCGAAGTGAAAGGCGGCAGCGTGGCGCTCCACTATCGCCATGCGCCGGAGCACGCCCAGGCCGTCCACGCGCTCGCTGCGCAGATCGCAGTGTCGCACGGATTGCGGACGCTGCCGGGCAAGATGGTGATCGAGATCGTCGCCGGCGCGCAGACCAAGGGGGATGCGGTCGCCTGTTTCATGAACCGGCCGCCTTTTGCCGGGCGAACGCCGGTCGCCGTCGGCGACGACGTCACCGATGCGGACGCCTTCGCGGCGGCCGCCCGCCTCGGCGGCTTTGCGGTGCGCGTCGGTGATACGCCAGTGGCCGCCGCGTATCGACTGGCCTCGCCCAGCGAGGTGCGCGCGTGGCTGGCGGCGTTGTTGCGCAAAGCAGGCGTGCAATGAACGGCGACCTCGATCTGGCGCCGATCGGCAATTGCAACGTCAGCGCGCTGATCGACCGGCAGGGCCGCTATATGTGGGCGTGCGTGCCGCGTGTGGATGGCGATCCCGCCTTCTGCGCGCTTCTCTCGGGGCGCGACGCGGGGGAGGAGCAGGCTGGCGTCTGGGCGATCGATCTCATCGATCAGGTGGCGGCCGAGCAAAGCTACGAGCGCAACACGGCGGTGCTGGTGACGCGCCTAAGCGATGCGCGCGGCGGCGTGGTCGAGATCGTCGATTTCTGCCCGCGCTTTTGGCGCGACGACCGCATGTATCGTCCGCTCGCGTTCGCGCGCATCGTGCGGCCAATCGCAGGGACGCCGCGCATTCGCATGCGGTTGGCGCCCGCGGTGGACTGGGGCGGGTCGCTTGCGGAACGCACCTGGGGCAGCAACCACGTCCGCTATCTCGCGGCGACGACGCTGCGCCTGTCGACGACCGCGCCGGTCACGCATGTGATCCAGGCGCGCGCGTTCCGGCTCGAGGGCGAGCACTTCTTCTTCCTGGGCCCGGACGAGCCTTTCCATGGCGACATTCGCGATGTGGTGCGTGGCATGTACGAACGTACGCGCCACTACTGGATGGCGTGGGCGCGCACGCTGGCGACGCCGCTGGAATGGCAGGGCGCGGTCATCCGCGCGGCGATCGCGCTGAAGCTGTGCGTGCATGAAGAGACCGGCGCCATTGTCGCCGCGCTGACCACTTCCGTGCCGGAAGCAGCGAACTCGGGGCGGAACTGGGACTACCGCTTCTGCTGGCTGCGCGACGCCTACTACACCGTGCAGGCGCTGAACCGGCTGGGCGCGGTCGACATCCTCGAAGGCTATCTGGCCTACTTGCGCAACATCATCGATGCAGCGCCAGCGGATCGCATTCAGCCGGTTTATGGCGTCGGTTACGAGCCCATTCTGCAGGAGGCGGTTGCCGACACGCTCGCCGGCTATCGCGGCATGGGCCCGGTGCGCATCGGCAATCAGGCGCACGCGCATCACCAGAACGACGTCTACGGCCAGATCGTCCTCTCCACCGTTCAGGCTTTCTTCGACACTCGCTTGCTGCGCCCGGCGAGCGCCGAGGATTTCAGGGCGCTCGAGGGCGTCGGCGAGCGGGCCTATGTGCTGCACGCGACGCCGGACGCCGGGCTCTGGGAGTTCCGCACGCGCGCGGCGGCGCACACCTATTCTGCGCTGATGTGCTGGGCGGCGTGCGACCGGCTCGCCAACGCCGCATCGCATATCGGCCTCGCGGAGCGCGCCGCGTTCTGGCGCGGCCGCGCCGAGGAAATTCGCGGCGTGATCGAAAAGCGGGCCTGGAACGAAAGCCTCGGCCGCTTTGCCGGCAGCCTCGATGGCGCGGAGATGGACGCAAGCCTGTTGCAGATGCTGGATACGCGCTTCATCGCGCCCAGCGATCCGCGCTTCCTCGCGACGTTCGCCGCTGTCGAGCGCGATTTGAAGCGCGGCCGGCGCCTGTTGCGCTACGCCGATCGCGACGACTTCGGCGCGCCGGAGACCTCGTTCAACTTCTGCACTTTCTGGTACATCGAGGCGCTGACGCTGATGGGCCGCCGCGAGGAAGCGCGCGATTTGTTCGAAGAGATGCTGGCCCGCCGCACCAGCGCCGGGCTGCTCTCGGAGGATTGCGACTTCGAAACCGGCGAGCCTTGGGGCAACTACCCGCAAACCTATTCCCTCGCCGGCCTCATCAATTGCGCGGTGATGCTCAGCCAGCCGTGGAGTGCGGTGCGATGAGCAGGCTGGTCGTCGTTTCCAACCGCGTGGCAGCGCCCGAGGAAGAGGGCGCCAGCCAGCAAGGCGGTCTCGCTACGGCGATGGCGGCGGCGCTACGCCAGCACAAGGGCGTATGGCTCGGCTGGAGCGGGCAGATTGTGGAAACGTACACCGGCGAGGTGTCGAAACACGAGACCGGCGGGGTGACCGTCGCCACCATCGACCTCGAAGCGCAGGACGTGGACGAGTACTACAACGGCTACGCCAACCGCACGCTCTGGCCGCTTTTTCACTATCGCATCGATCTAACGCAATACGAGCGGAGCTACGGCTCTGCCTACAAGCGCGTCAATGACCGCTTCGCCGATGCGCTGATGCAGATGCTGCAACCCGACGACATCGTCTGGGTTCAGGATTACCACTTCATTCCACTTGGCCGCGCGCTGCGCGAGCGCGGGGCGAAGAACGCGATTGGCTTCTTCCTGCACATTCCCTGGCCAGCGCGCGAACTCGTGGTGACGCTGCCGCGCCATCGCCAGCTGGTGGAATCGCTCTTTCACTACGACGTCGTCGGCTTCCACACCGACGAGTGGAAGAACGCGTTCGTGTCCTACGTGTTGTACGAGGCGGGCGGACTGGCCTTGTCCAACGGGCAGACGCGCGCGTTTGGACGCACGGTCTTGCCGAAGGCGCTTCCGGTCGGGATCGATTGCCACGCGATGCAGGCGCTCAAGCGTTCGCCGGCCGCCGAGGAAAGCCATGCGCGGATGGTCGAGAGCAAGGCGGGACGGAAGATGCTTCTGGGCGTGGACCGGCTCGATTACTCGAAGGGCGTCGAGCAGCGGCTGCTGGCGTATGAGCGCCTGCTGGGCGACGAGGAGGCGTTGCGGCGCAAGATCTTCCTGCTGCAGATTTCGACGCCCACGCGCAGCGAGGTCGACGCCTACCAGGAGATCATGGCGAGCATGGACGCCGCCAGCGGGCGCATCAACGGGCGCTTTGCCGAGATGGATTGGATTCCGATCCGCAACGTCCATCGCGTGCACGCGCGGGACGAACTGGCCGGAATCTATCGCGCCGCCGACGTCATGTTGGTGACGCCGTTGCGCGACGGCATGAACCTCGTGGCCAAAGAATTCGTCGCCGCGCAGGACGAAAGCGACCCCGGCGTGCTCATCCTCTCGCGCTTTGCCGGCGCCGCCGCGCAGATGCACGAGGCGCTGATCGTCAATCCGTTCAGCCAGGAAGACGTGGCCGACGCCATCAAGCGCGCGCTGGCGATGCCGCCGGAGGAACGCCGCGAACGCTGGCGCGCGCTTTACGCCGGCGTCGCCAAGGACGACATCGCCGTCTGGCGCGACAGCTTCGTGCAAGCGCTGGAGGACGCCCGCGCCGCCGTGCGCTGATCCCGGAGCGCCGGCGCTCCGGGGTAGCCCTACGCCTCGCTCTCTTCGTTGCGCTGCTCGTAGATTTCGGCGGGCACGGTTTCCTGGGCGGCCTTGAGCGTCTTGGCTTCTTCCTTGGCGCGGCGCTTGTCGGCGCGGGCTTTGGCGGCGGCGGCGTCGGCGACGACGGCGTCCAACTCGATTTGCGTGCAAAGGCCGATCGTCACCGGATCGACCGGCTTGATCTGCGAGCTGTTCCAGTGGGTGCGGTTGCGCACCTGCTCGATGGTGGCCTTGGTGGTGCCGATCAGTTTCACGACCTTGGAGTCCGGCACTTCCGGGTGGTTCTTCAAGAACCAGGCGATCGCGTCGGGGCGATCCTGCCGGCGCGCGATCGGCGTGTAGCGGGCGCCGCGCTTCTTCGTCTGCTGCGGCAGGTCGATGCGCTTTTGCTCCAGCGGCTTCAGCACATAGGTCTCGTCAGCCTCGCCCTTGGCGATCTCTTCGCGCGACAGGAAGCCGCCCGCGATCGGATCGACGCCGCGAATGCCTTTGGCCACATCTTCGTTGGCGATGCCCTGCACCTCGAGGGGATGCAGGCCGCAGAAGTCGGCGATCTGCTTGAACGCGAGCGACGTGTTCTCGATCAGCCACACGGCGGTGGCCTTCGGCATGAGGACGTTGGCGGTCATCGGGCGGGCTCCAGATATGCAAAAGCGCCCGGCGTCGTCGCCAGGCGCTAGCCATCGGTGCAACGGGCTGACGCATCCGGGCGCGGACGAAGTCAGTTGCGTCGGCATATAGCGTCGCGGGTCGCGGAAGGGAAGGCTGGATTAGGCAGAAGGCGGCCAAAATCCGCACTTCTTAACGTGCGGGCCAGTTGTACGCCGGTGATCATTGCGCGCCCCCTGGCTGGCCGCGATTGGCGCGCCAGTATTCGTCCGCTGCGTCGTCGTCGATTTCGACGGCCAGTGCGCTTCCGGGGTAGAGACGATCCTGACCGTCTCGGCGGGGGCCCGAAATCCAGAAGCGCTCACCGGTCTCAACGTCGTAGTAATTGGCTTTGGAGCCCTGGCCTTTGAGGCTTTGGAAGGTGCGCCCGCGATAGCGCAATGACTTTCCGGTGCGATTGAACGTGACGCGTCCAATCCGCGCTGGCCCGTTCAGACCCTCGGACTTGTTCTCGATGTACATGATCCGTGTGCGCGGCATCGATCACGCCGTCAGCACGATCTTGCCGGCGTGCGCACCGCTTTGCAGGCGCGCGTGGGCTTGTTCGGCTTGGTCGAGCGGGAAGGTCGAGTCGATAATCGGCTTGATTTTGCCGGCTTCGATCCAGGGCCACACCACGCGCTCGACCTCGCGGGCGATGCGCGCTTTTTCTTCGACGGAGCGGGAGCGCAGCGTCGAGCCGGTGAGCGTCAGTCGTTTCAGCATCAGCCGCATCAGGTTCAGCTCTGCGCGCGGGCCTTGCAGGAAGGCGATAATCACGGCGCGGCCGCGCTCCTTCATCAGATTGAGGTTCTTCTGCACGTAGGCCCCGGCGACCATGTCGAGCACGACATCGGCGCCGCCCAGGGCCAGCAGCTCCTCCTCGAAATCCTGCTCGCGGTAATTGATCCCACGCTCGGCGCCGAGCTTCTCGCAGAGTTTGCACTTGGCGGCGTCGCCCGCGGTGGCAAACACACGCGCGCCGTGCGCCTTCGCCATTTGGATCGCGGTGGTCCCGATGCCGGAGGCGCCGCCGTGAACCAGGAACGTCTCCTTCGGCTGCAGCGCCGCCGCTTCGAACACATTGGCCCACACCGTGAACACCGTTTCCGGCAGCGCCGCTGCTTCCACAAGCGATACGCCCTTGGGGATCGGCAGCGCCGAGCCTTCGTGGGCGATGGCGTAGGTGGCGTAGCCGCCGCCGGCCAGCAGTGCGCACACTTCGTCACCTTCATGCCAGCGCGTCACGCCCGGGCCGACGCTCTCGACGACGCCGGAGACTTCGAGGCCCAGGGTTTCGGGCGCGCCCGGCGGCGGCGGATAGAGCCCAGCGCGCTGCATCAAGTCCGGCCGGTTAACCCCTGCCGCCGCTACTCGGATTAGAATTTCGCCGCGCCCGGGTTCCGGGCGCGCGACGACGGCCAGCGAAAGCGGCGTGTCGGGGCCATGGATGATCTTGCGCATGTTGGTCTCCGCGCGCCCCACGCCGGTGCTTAAACGACCGGCGGAATTGGGTTAGACTGAGGCCAGGAGGTCAGGTCCGATGATTGATGACGATCCCTTCGCTCCGGCGGCCAAGAAAGCAGTACCGCTTGCGGCCCAGCTTGAGAACGCCTCGATTGACGAACTGGAGGATCGCATCGAACGGCTTAAGTCAGAGATCGTGCTCTGCGAGCAGGCGATCCAATCAAAGCGCGCCCAGCGGGCGGCGGCGGACTCCGTTTTCGGGGCCCGGCCGGGCTAATCCGGCGGGCCCATGCGGCCTGCCTCTTGCGAACTTGCGGGCCCATGACCGATACGAACCAAGCTTCCCCAATCAGAGCGGGTTTCGACCCCAAGCGGGCGTTGGATTTCGCCCGTTCGGAGTTGTTCGAACGCACCTTCAAGGAAGGGATGGCCTTGGTTGAGGAAACCGCGGGCTACCTCGACGGCCCCGGCCGCGCCGCCTCCAAGCGCCTGTCGCGCGCCGCCGCGCTCGCCTATGCGGGCGAGAGCATGCGCCTGACGACGCGGCTGATGCAGGTCGCGTCCTGGCTTCTGGTGCAGCGCGCGGTGCGCGACGGCGAGATCCAGTTTGCAGAGGCCGCAAGCGAGAAATATCGCCTGATCTCGCGCGAGCCTGCGCCGGCCGCGAATTTCGCCGGCAGCGACGAGCTTCCCGAGGCGCTGAAGAGCCTGATCATCCGCGGCGGCGCGATCTATGAGCGCGTGCGGCGGCTGGATGAAACGATGTACGAAGGCGGCGCGGATCAGGCCAACCCGGTCAGCGATCAACTGGCCAGGCTGGAGCAGGCGTTCGGGCGCTGAGCGTCGCGATCTTGTAGGGGCGCGCGGGCGTTGTCTTGATGCGCCAAAGCGCCCACATCCGATGCTACGCTCGACCCATGACGACCATCGCCGCTCCGAAACCCAGCCAGCGCACCGCACCGCCAAAGAGGTGGCGCAACGTCTACTGGCTGGCGAAGCGGATCGATCTGGCCGAGTCGCCGGGGCACGCTGCGGGCAGCTATGGTCCGGGCCGGTTTATCTCGCGGCTCATTTGGCCGAGCCGTGAGATTGCCGAGGCGAAGGGCGTCGAAAGCGTGCGCCGCGCGCGCGATCGCGCGCACATCACGTATCTGGGTCCGGAAGAGGCGCCTTGAAATGAAAACGCCCGCGCGTGCGGCGCGGGCGTTTGAGTCCTTTGGCGGTGAGCCGGGCTCACTTCTTCTTCATGAAGCCGCCGAACTTGTCGTTGAAGCGCGAGACGCGACCGCCGCGATCCAGGATCTGCTGGTTGCCGCCGGTCCAGGCCGGGTGCGACTTCGGGTCGATTTCCAGCGCCAGCGTGCCGCCGTCCTCGCCGTAGGTGGAGCGGGTCTTGAACGTCGTGCCATCGGTCATCTGGACGGTGATGAAGTGGTAGTCGGGGTGGCCTTCGGCTTTCATGACCCGGAATCCTGGCGGCCGCCCAGTTCGGGCGGGAAAATGGAAGCGGCGCTGATAGCGGAAAGGCACTATCGGCGCAAGGGCGCGCGCCTATGCTGCGCGCGACGGGGAATAATCCATGCCCGCCGGCTATTCCGGAACGCCACTGGCCAAGAAGCTTGGGCTCAAGCCGGGCGCGCCGTTGTGGGCGTCCGGTATGCCGGATTCGGTCCGCGCGGTGCTCGATCGCGAGGTCGGCCCGCGCTATCTCGCGCGTCCCACCGAGGCGCTCGCCGCCGCGCACATCTTTCGCACCAGCGCCGCCAAGCTGGCGGCCGATCTTGAGAACCTACGCGGCAAGCTGGCGCCCGACGGCATGATCTGGGTGTCGTGGCCGAAGAAGGCCGCCAAAGTCGCCACCGACATCACCGAAGACACGATCCGCGCTGTCGCGCTGCCGATGGGCTATGTCGACGTGAAGGTCTGCGCTGTGGACGAAACCTGGTCCGGCCTGAAGCTCGTCATTCGCAAGGCGCTACGCTAGGGGCGCCGGCGCGGGCTCGGTCTTCGTGACTTTGACTGGCGGCAGGTTCGGCACGAGCCGGATCAGGAATGGGTTGATCGCGATCGACATCATCGCCGCGGCCAGAATGAGGTTGTAGGTTTCGGGGCTCAACACATCGAGGTCGCGTCCGAGGCCCGCGAGCACGAACGAGAACTCGCCGATCTGGGCGGTGCCGAGCGCCACCAACAGGCTGGAGCGATGCGACTGACCCAGGCAGCGCATCGGCCAATAGCCGAGGATGGCTTTGCCGGCGACGATGACGGCGACGAGCGCCGCAAGCGTCAGCGGCTGGCGCAGCACCACGCCCGGGTCGAACAGCATGCCGACGGCGACGAAGAAGAGCACCGCGAAGGTGTCGCGTAGCGGCAGCGAGTCCTCGGCTACCTTGTGGCTGAAGCGGCTGCCGTTGAGCGCCAGTCCGCCCAGGAATGCGCCCAGGGCGAAGCTCGCGTCGAACCAGTAATAGGCGACGAAGGCGACGCCGAGCGCCAAGGCCAAGGTGCCCAGCGACAGAAGCTCACGCGACTTGGTGTGCGCGATCTGGACGATCAGCCACGGGAAGAAGCGTCCGCCGACGACCAGCATTAGCGCCACAAACACTGCGATCTTGGCCAGCGTCAGTCCGACCGCGCCCGCGGCGTCCCAGAACGAAAGGCCGGCGCCGCTCGCCGACACCGCCGCCACCAGCGCGGGCAGCGCGACGATGGCCAGGATGATGACCACGTCTTCCACCAGCAGCCAGGAGACGCTGATGCGGCCTTCTTCCACCTTCAGCAGGCGCCGGTCTTCAAGGGCGCGCAGGAAGACAATGGTGCTGGCCACCGAAATGGCGACGCCGACCAAGAGCGCTTCCGCCAGCGGCATGCCGAACGCCATCCCGGCGGCGGCGCCGAGCGCCGTGGCGAAGAGCATCTGCAAGACCGAACCTGGAACGGCGACCCAGCGCACGGACCAGATGTCCTCGACGGAGATTTTCAGCCCAACGCCGAACATCAGCAGAATGACGCCGACCTCGGAGAGCTGGAGGGCAACGCCGATGTCGGCGGTGTAGCCGGGCGAGAACGGGCCCACGACAAAGCCCGCCATCAGATAGCCGACGAGCGGTGAGAGCCTGAGGCGGCTGGCAAGGAAGCCGAACAAGAACGCGAGCACTATTGCGGCCACGAGGGTCGTGATGAGGCCGTGCTGCTCCATTCCCGCTCCGCGTTCGATGCGGTCCATAACGCACGGCGCGGGCTTCGCGCGCAAGGCCGCGCGCAATTTTCACGGATCTCGGCGGGGCTAGGCTAATCCAACCGCGGCCACCGCCTCGCCTTGCCGCGCGGCGAGCGCATCGGTGGAAAAGCCTTCGACGCTTTCGCCGAACATCCGCCCGAAGTTCAGTTCCGCGCGCAGGTGCAGGAAGGCCGCGCCGAGGCCGATCGCGGCGCGGTCCATGAACACGAATTCGCGCGGGATCAACACAGGCCCGAGCGTCTTCAGGCGTTTGCGAACTTCCATGGCTTCGCGGCGGCCGTATTCGGCGGGCGGCACATCGTCGGCGATGGTGCGCACGCGGTCTTCGAGCAAGGGCCCATAGATGAAGCGCGCCCACATGGTCAGCGCGTCGATCAGCTCGGCGTTGAGGTTCTTGAAGCCCCAGATTTCGTAGGAATGCGCGACCTGGGCCAAGTCGCCGGCTTTGAGCCCATGATAGAGGCCGACGACGCCCTCCAGGAAGCGCGGCGGGAAGATGCGGACGCAGCCGAAATCCAAGAGGTGGAGCCGCTCGGCGTTTTCAGTGAGCGCGTAATTGCCGAGATGGGGGTCGCCGTGGATGACGCCGTACCGGGTCATCGGCCCCCACCAGGCCTTGAACAGGAGTTCGGCAATGCGGTTGCGCGTTTCCAGCGGCGCGTCCAGCCAGTGCATGAGGCCGCGCCCGTCAAGCCAGGTCATGGTGAGGAGGCGGCGTGTTGACAATTCCTCCAACGGCGCTGGCGTCTGAATACGCGGCTCCCCGCTCAGCATGCCTGCGAACAGGCGCATGTGCTTCAGCTCGCGCCCGTAATCGAGTTCCTCGCGCAGGCGTTCGCCCACTTCCTCGACCGCTTCGGTGGAGTCGATGGTCTTATCCATCGACTTGAAGAGGCCGAGCAGGGTGCGGAGCTGGCCGAGATCGGCTTCCACCGCGCTCGCCATGTCCGGATACTGGAGCTTGCAGGCCAGCGCCCGTCCGTCCAGCGCTGTCGCACGATGCACTTGGCCCAGCGAAGCGGCGGCGGACGCCTCGCGCTCGAACGATGCGAACTTGGTTTCCCAATCTTCACCGAGCTCGGCGCGCATGCGCCGTTGCACGAACGGCCATCCCATCGCCGGCGCGTGCGCCTGAAGCTTGCGGAACTCTTCGGCATACTCCTTGGGCAGAAGATCGGGGATGGTGGCCAGCAATTGCGCCACCTTCATCAGCGGTCCCTTCGAGCGGCCCAAGGCCTGCCGTAGCGTGCGTGCGAGCACAGCTTGATCCGCGCCGGTAGCGCGCGCCACGACAGCGCCCGAAATATTTGCGCCAACTTGCGCCACGCGCCCGATGCGCGCGGTGATGCGGTTACGCTCGGGGTCCTTGGCGTCGCTCACGGGGATGAGTTCTTGGTGAACACGGTGTTTAGATAACCACTACGAGGCCTTACGAAAATCGCTTTCGAGTGTGCCATTTTAACGCGACCTGAACCTCCGGCGCGTATGGTCCCCATCACGAACAGCGTTTCCGTCAGAGAAATGCGTCGACAGAATTTGGTGGGTTCACATGGCGAAGACGATCCTCATCGTCGATGACGATCCGGCGCAGCGTCGGCTGCTGCAGGCGGCGGTTGAGCGCAACGGCTTTCTCACACGCGCAGCGGAAAACGGCGCACAAGCTGTGGCGGCCGTCGAGACGCACGCGGACATCGATGCGGTGCTGCTCGATCTCGTGATGCCGGGCATGACGGGCCAAGAGGCGTTGCGCGAGATTCGTCTGCGCCGCAGCGATCTGCCGTGCATCGTGCTCACGGCGTCGGGCGGCATCGACACTGTCGTGCAGGCGATGCAGGCAGGCGCCAGCGATTTTTTCGTTAAGCCGGCGAGCCCCGAGCGGATCATGGTCTCGATCCGCAATGCGCTCGAAATGTCGAACCTGAAGACCGAAGTCGTGCGCATGAAGAAGCGCGCGGCGGGCCAGCTCTCATTCGATGACATGGTCGCCAACGCGCCCGCCATGGGCCCGGTGGTGCGCATGGGCCGCCGTGCGGCCGCCTCCAACATTCCGGTGCTAATCACCGGCGAAAGCGGCGTCGGCAAGGAAGTGCTGGCGCGCTGCATCCAGGGCGCGTCGGAGAGGGCCGGGCGTCCGTTCGTCACAGTGAATTGCGGCGCTATTCCGGAGAATCTGGTCGAGTCGATCTTGTTCGGCCACGTGAAGGGCAGCTTCACGGGCGCGACCGACAACCACGCCGGCAAGTTCGTCGAAGCGCACGGCGGGACGCTCTTTCTCGATGAAGTCGGCGAATTGCCGCTCGACATGCAGGTGAAGCTGCTGCGCGTATTGCAGGAAGGTGAAGTCGATCCGGTGGGCGGCAAGCGCCCGGTGAAGGTCGACGTGCGTATCGTCAGCGCCACCAACAAGGACCTGGTCAAACTCGTCGCCGACGGCCGGTTCCGCGAAGACCTCTACTATCGGCTGAACGTTTTCCCGATCGAAGCGCCGCCGCTGCGCGAGCGTAAGGAAGACATTCCCGCGCTGGTCGCGCGTTTCGTGTCTCGCTTCAACGCCGAAGAAGGCCGCACCGTGCGCGGCGCCTCGCCGGCGACGATGCAAATGCTGCTGGATTTCGACTGGCCGGGCAACGTCCGCCAACTCGAGAACAGCGTCTTCCGCGCCGTGATCCTGTGCGAAGGCGATCTGCTGCAGCCGGAAGACTTCCCGCAGATCTCGGGCTTGAAGCCGCTCGTGGCGGCGAACGATGCGTTGCCGGCCGAAGTCGCCGTGCCCGCGAACGATCACCACGTGACCGCGGCGCACGTCGCGTTCACGGACATGGTGGCGGCAGCCGGCGAAGTTTCGCCGCAGCCGGTGAAGGTGTTCGACGGTGAAGGTCATTTGCGCCAACTCGAACAGATCGAACGCGATCTGATCGAACTGGCGATTGACCACTACGCCGGGCACATGTCTGAAGTCGCGCGCCGGTTGGGAATCGGCCGCTCGACGCTCTATCGCAAACTGCGCGAATACGGCCTAGAAGAGCGCGCTGCCGCGGAAGGATAGGGGAAGCGCGATGTGGATGGCGATCGCGATCATTGCGTACGTCGCCGTCAACATCGCCGCCTTCGCCGCATTCGGGCTCGACAAGCAGCGCGCCGAGCGCGAGCGCCAGCGGCTGCCGGAGTCGCATCTGCTGCTGCTCGCGCTGTTCGGCGGCGCGCTCGGCGCCGTGCTGGGGCAGCAGGTCTTTCGCCACAAGACGCGCAAGCAGCCGTTCCGCGCCCTGCTGATCGGTGCGGTGGTCGTCAACATCGCCGTGGCCGCTTGGGTGCTTTCGCCGGAACTGCGCGCGCAGATCACGGATGCTGTTTTCGGGCGAGGCGCGGGCGCTTGACCGGGCCCCGCTGCTACCGCGAAGCGCTGGCGAGCGATCGACATGCACTTCCGGGAAGTTTTCAATCGTCGCGCGGCGGCCGCTGCCGCGTCTTCCAGCCGAGCGGCTTCTTCGTCGTCAGGCCTTTGCGCTTCTTGCCGCGCGCCTTGGCGGCGATCTCTTTGAGCTTGGCGGTTTGCAGACGCGAGAGCGCGTCTTCTTTGCGGCCTTTTCTCAGATCGGCGAAGGCGGAGCCGTATTTTTCGAGCCGTTGATCGACTTCAGTGAGAAATACGCTCTCCCACGCGGAATAGTCGACCGAACCGTCGCCTGGCGTCACTTCCCCGGTCTCGGGATCGACCGTCTCGGGCGCCTTGCTCTTAGCCGCGAGCTTGCGGATCAGGCGCTGCGCCTTCCGCGTCTGCTTGCGATCGACGTCACGGGGCATTGTCGGGACTAGGGACTAAGGCTGGGATTGGGGCGGCCAGCCTAAACCCTATTCCTCAAAACCCAACCCGCGGATCAAATCTCCCCCAGCGCGTGCAGGTACAGATCGCGCACTTGTTCCTGCTCTTCGCGTTCCTGGCGGTCCTGTTTGCGGATGCGGATCACCTGGCGGAGCACCTTGGCGTCGAGCCCGGTCGATTTCGCTTCGGCGTAAGTTTCCTTGATGTCGTCGGCGATCGATTTTTTCTCTTCTTCGAGCCGCTCAATGCGCGCCACCAACTGGCGCAGCTTTTCCTGCGCGGTTTGCGTCAGCGACTGCGGGGCGACGGTTTCCGTCCCACCAAAATCCGGCATGGCTGCACCCCCATCGTTTCGAGAATCGAATCGTTGAGTAAGGCTAAGCCTGCGCGGCTTGGGACGTCAGCTCGTTGACACGCCGAATCGCGGCGACGACCAGATCTGTCCGCAGCCGATGCGGCATATGCCCGGTCTCTGGCGCGATCACGAGTTCTGCGGCCGGGAGGTCGAGCGCCAAGGCGCGCGCGTGCCGCTTTGGGCTGACGACCCGGTCCTTCTCCGCGGTGACGATCACCGCGGGTGTGAGTAATTCTGCGTAGCGCGGCTGTTGGGCGGCGAACTCGGCTTTGCTGGCGCACACGTCCTGCGCGCTGGCGCGAAAGGCGGCGGGCCGGAAGACCAGCGGGACGCCGGCGTCGCGGAGGTAGTTCACCGGCGTGGGCGCAGGCCAGAAGTTATTTGCGACGCTGTTCGAACTCATCAGCGGCCCGAGAAAGGGGATCAGCAGCTTGCAGAACAGACTGCCCACGATAGGCGACGCTGAAAGCCGCGCCCACCACGCGGGCTTGCCTGGATAGGGGTTGGACGCCGGCGCGATCAGCACCAGTCCTCGCACCAAACGCGGATGGTCGAGCGCAAGCCGGAGCGCCACCGCGCTGCCGAGCGAGTGGGCCACGATCACGGCAGGCTCGCTGCAAGTCTCGGCCAGCACGCGCGCGGCGATCCGTGCTTGAGATTTCAACGTATGGGCGTCGCGGCGTGCGCGCGTGGAATGGCCCATGCCGGGGCGGTCGTAGGCGATGACGCGATGCAGCGGCGAAAACTCGTCCGCGAGCGGCCCCCACAACTCCAACAGGTTCGCGCTGGCGCCGTGGATCAGCAAGAGCGGCGGCGCGCCTGCCATGCCGGCTTCGCGCACATGAATGCGTGCGCCGTCGGCGTCGATGAAGCGGCCTTGCGGCGGGTATTCGGCGTTGACGCGCTGGACGTAGGCGCGCGCGTGGTTCGCAAGCAGAACAACCACCAGCGCCGCCGCGAGCGCGGCCAGCGCGAGCCACGCCATCACGCGTCGCGGCCGTCGACGCGCGGTTCGAGCCGGCGCACGCCGTCGAGCGCGGTCTCGTAGAAGGGATGGTAGGTCAGCGCGGCGCGGAACGCTTCGAGCGCTTTGGTCGGTTGGCCGAGTTCTTCGTAGATCAGGCCAAGCCCGGCATAGGCGCCGAAATGGCGTGGCTCGCGCTTCAGGGTTTCGCGGATTGCGGCGATCGCGCCGTTATAGTCGTCCGCGCGGTAGGCGATGTTGGCGCGGCGGTTCCAGGGTTCGGCGTAGTCCGGCGCAAGATCGGCGGCTTGGTCGAGGAAGCCCAGCGCCAACTCGGCCTCGCCGGCGGATTCCGCAGCGGCGGCCCGCTCCAGCAGGATGTTCACCGTCGGCGAGCCGCTGTCGGCCCAGCGCGACCAGATCGCCTGCTCGATCGTGGCGGCGGCCTCTGCGTCGGGCGCGTCCTTCAGTTCCGCGAACAGGTTGTCGAGTTCGGGGTCGCTGCGCGTAGCCGTGCTCCCGCCCAGGCCGCAAGCGGCGAGCGTGAAAGCTGCGAGGAGGGCCAAAAATGTCCGGCGCATGGCGACCTGAATCGGGCTCATCCTACCCGAGATTCATCAAACCCACGAGTGGGACGGGCGCCTGTGGGCTCCAATTGAGGCCTATTTCAGCCCTGCTTGGCCTTATAACGCGGGTCGACCTTGTTGATCACGTACACCCGGCCCTTGCGGCGCACGACTCGGCAGGCCCGGTGGCGGGCTTTGAGCGACTTGAGCGACGATTTGACTTTCATGGCCGAGATTTCCGGGTCGAAATGGAAGCGGGGTCAATAAGGGGGCGCCCCCCCGAAGTCAACGGGCGGACGACACCGTGGGGACATTGCTCTGGCCCCCCGACGCACCCTAAGGGCGTTGATGGGCCATGATGAAGGGGTACCGGATGGCGCGTGCTTTGATTTTGGCGGCTGCGGTGTCGCTGGCGATCGCGTGCGGATCGTCCACCGTGGTGGCGCAGCCGGCGCCGCCGCCGCCCACCTTCGCCAGTTCGGGGAACACCGACTTCGACGCCTGGCGCGACGACTTCGCGCGCCGCGCAGTGGCGGCTGGACGGGATCCGGCGGTGTTGGGACGGCTGCTGAACAACGTGACGCCCAATCCGGCCATCGTAGATTTGGACCAGCGCCAGCCGGAATTCGTCAGCCCGGTTTGGGACTACGTCACGCGCGGCGTCAGCCAACGCCGCATCGATGACGGCCGGGTGCTGAAGGCTGAGATCCGTGCGCTGCTCGCCGAGGTCGAGAACCGCTACGGCGTACCGAACGGGATTATCCTCGGGATCTGGGGGCTGGAGAGCAATTACGGGCGCGCCGATCTCCCGTATGACGCAGCATCAGCGCTGGCGACGTTGGCGTTCGAGGGCCGCCGCCGGGCGCAGTTCGAGGGGTATCTGCTGGCGCTCACCGAAATGGTGGAGCGCGGCTTGGCCGATCAACAAGAGCTGCGCTCGTCGTGGGCCGGCGCCTTGGGCCAACCGCAATTCATGCCGGACGTCTATCTGACAACTGCCGTCGATTGGGACGGCGACGGCCATCGCGATATCTGGACCAATCGCGCCGATGTAGCGGCTTCGATCGGCAACTACTTGCAGGATCGCGGCTGGCGGCGCGGCGAGCCGGTGTTCGATGAAGTGCGGTTGCCGGACAATTTCGACTATGCGCTCGCCGACGGCACGCAACGCAGCGTGTCTGACTGGGAAGGGCGCGGCGTCGTGCGTGTCGACGGCGCCGCCTGGCAGGCCAGCGAACGCAATCTGATGGCGCAGCTCTTCCTCCCGGCGGGCGCGCAAGGACCGGCGCTTCTGCTGCATCACAATTTCGGAGTGATCCGCCGCTACAACAACTCGGATCGCTACGCTTTGGTGGTGTCGTTGTTGGCGCGCGCCTTCGATGGCCGCGAAGGATTGGTGCGCCGGTGGCCGACGCAGATCGGGTCGCTGAATCGCGAGCAGACGCTCGAGCTGCAGACGCTGCTGACCAGCCTGGGGTACGATCCTGGTCCAGCGGACGGCCTGTTCGGTTCAGCGACAAGGCGCGCGGTGCGCGCATTCCAAACCGATCAGGCCTTGCCGGCAGATGGTTTTCCGACCACGGACCTTTTGCAGCGCGTGCGTGAGCGCGCTGGCGTCGCGACCGAGGCGCCGCCCGCTCCCGTGCGCACGCCGCGCGGGCTTGGCCGCAGCGGCGTGCGCGAATTGCAGCGTCTGCTCAATCGCCTCGGCTACAGCGCCGGACGCGCCGACGGCGCAATCGGCGCGCGCACGCGCGCTGCAATCCGCGCCTTCGAGCGCGACCGCGGCATGGAAGTGCGCGGCCGCGCGACCGACGTGGTGCTGGAAGCGGCGCGCGCTGCGGCGAACTAGGGCGTGGTCGGTTCGCTGGGTTCGGGGTCGAGTGCGACGGCGTTGCGCAGGCGCCGGCTGCGCACGGCGAAGATCATCATTGCGATCAGCAGCGCCAGCATGATGATCAGCGGCGCGTTCATGCCGACGGTCTCGTAGACGACGCCGCCGATCAGCGGTGAGAACACGAAGCCTGCGCCATTTGCGGCGACAACCAGCCCTGCCGCCGCGCCCTGTTCCTCGGGACGCACCGCCACCGAAGCGCCGCCGCTGAAGCCAGGCCGCGCCAATCCGGCGCCTAAACCTTGCACGGCCTGCGCTACCAAGAGTGCGGCCAATGTATCGGCAATGATCTGCACGCCGACGCCGAGCGCCATCAAGCCGGCGCCCCACGCCATCAAGCCGCGCGAGCCTAGGCGCAGTCGCGGCAGCACCGCCATTTGCGTTGCCAACAAGGTCAGCGCATTGACCATGAAACCCGCGGCCGTGAGTTCAGCGCCTTGTTCGCCCTGCGCGCCGAGGCGATCCATGGTGAAGAGGCCGAACACCTGCACCGTCACGCCGGCGACGACCGAAAGCGCGAAGCCGTAGATCAGATAAGCGCTCAGGCGTCGATCGGTCATCAACGTCAGCGACTGGCGCCATTCGCCGCGTGGCCGCTCGGTCTGCGGCGGCGTATTCTCCGGCAGGTAACGCCAGATCGCGAACGCGGCGGCGGCGGCCAACACGGCGATCAGCCAGATTGGAAACACCAGGCCGAATTTGGCCGCCAGCGCTGCGCAAATTGCCGGTCCGAACGCTTGACCCAATGCGAATGCAGCCGTGAGGCCCGCGAGTTGTTCGGTGCGCTCCATGCGCGTGGTGCGATCGGCGATGTAGGCTTGCGCCGCCGGCGACGATGCGGAGCCGAACGCGCCGAAGATCGCGCGGGCCAGCATCAGCCACACGAACAACCACACGCCGCTCAGCACGTTGTTCAGGCCAAGCATCACCACAAGACCGAACGAGCCCATCGAGGCCGCGTAGGCGGCGAGGCCGAGAGCGGCGACCGGCTTTCGCCCGACCCGGTCGGACAAGCGCCCCCAGCCCGGGCTCATCAGCACCCAGAGCAAGGCTGAAAGCGAGAAGATCCAGCCGACGCTCGAGTCCGGTAGATCGAGTTGGCGCACCAGCGGCGGCGCCACCGCCAGCAGCATCGAATTGCCGGCGCCGATCACCAGCAGGCAGATGAACAGCAGCCGGAATTGACGATTGCGTCCGATCGGCGCGCGCGCGTCGGCGTGCGCGCTTTCGGGCAGGGGCGGTTGGGTGTCGGGCATGGCGATCGGCGGCCTTGCTATGCCGGTTACGCCGCGGGCGCCACCGCCTTTCCGCGTCGACAGGATCAGCACTCCCAGTACTTGCGGTCCGCCGCCCGCAAGAGGCTCACGCCGTGGAGCCGGGGCAGCGATGTGGGCTTCCGGCGGCGCGGACCCTTTAGATTTTGCTTTTTGCCTTTTTACCTTTGCCCATGATTGCGCTACGTTCGCTTGCGCATTTCCGCCAGCGAGTCACGCCCGCGATAGAACACGCCGAGGATCACGACGCGCCTTTCGTCTTCGAACACCTGAAATGCGATCGTCACCGTCCGCCGCCAGCCGACGGTCCGCAGTCCAGGCATGATCTTGTCGCGCTTGGTCCCGCGGTGCGGGAGTGCGGCAAAGCTCTCGCAATAGTCAACGATACGCTGGGTGAACTCTGCCGCAAACGCCTTGCCGCGCACTTCGGCGATATGGTCGCGGATCGAGAGAAGATCGGCGCTTGCCTCGCGGTCGAACCTGACCGTAAAGCGCGCCACGTCAGCTGCGCAACGCCGCGCGCACCTGCGCCGGCGTCAGCGCGCGGCTGGGATCGGCGACATGCGCTTCGGCGCGTGCAGCGATGGTCTCGCCAAGCCATGCATCGAGATCGGCGCCCGCATCAAGCGCTTCGATTGCTTCGGCGACCGCGTCCTCCGGACGCGCATAGCGGCCATCGGCGACCAGTTGGCGAAGCTTCTCGGCGACCGCTCCTTTAAGGATGACGGTGAGATCTGACATGCCGAGACCCTAACCCAAAAATCACGACAAGCCCAGAGTCTCCCGCGCCACGTTAGCAGCCGCGCCAGCGCATATCCGGCGTTGCCGCCGCGTCGGTTGGGTGCTTAGCTGGCGGCGGGACGTGGGAGGGGCGATGCGGCTCTTCGCGATGATGATGGTTGCGGCGGCGGCGCTCTGGGCGTCGCCGGCGTTCACGCAGCCCTTGCCGGACACGCTTCGTTCCGCGGGCATTACCCAAGCGCAGTGGGACGCGGTGCGCGCCGAGGCGCGCAACGCGGCCGCGCGCGCCAACATCGCCGAAGCGGCGCTGCTGGCGGCGGCCGAACGGGCAGGCCTCAATTTGTTGCGTTCCGGCAGATACAGCCCAGCTGAGCTGAGCGAGGTCATTATCGGCCAACTCGAAACCCAGGCGCAGACGATCAGCGAGCTGCAAGAGCGCCTGGAAGTGCTCGCCCGCGCCGACGATCCGGAGATCGCGCGCCTGCTCACAGAAGCCCGCGTGGCGATCTCCGAAGGCCGGCTGGACGACGCCGACGCCGCGCTCGCCGCGGCTGAGGAAAGCGATCTGGCCGCTGTCGCCGTCGCCGAAGCGCGCGCGGAGCGCGCGCGCGCACGCGTCGCCGACGCCATCGTCGAACGGGGCAGGCTGGATCGCATCCAGGGCGGCGGCGACGCCGAGAATGTGCGCGAAGCCATTGCGCGCTACGAAGCCGACCTGCGCGGTATGGACCGCGCATTGGCGCCGGCCGATTGGGCGCGCACGCAATTCAATCTAGGCGTCGCCTACGCCATCCTGGCGCAGAGTGGCGATGACGAGGCGCGGGTGCTGGCGCTCGGCGCGCTGCAAGCTGCGGCGTCGGGCTTCGCGGAGCTGCAGAACGCTGAATCGCAAACGCGCGCCGAACGCCTAATCGCTGCGCTCCAGGTGCATTGAGGAGGATCGCATGACGCGCGTCTTGGCCATGGCCGCGTTGACGATCCTCCTAATATGCAGCGCAACACCGGCGTACACGCAGCCTGTGCCGGACACGCTGCGCTCCGCGGGCGTGACGCAGGCGCAGTGGGACGCGATCAGGCGCGAAGCGCGCGCCCAAGCGCAGCGCGCGAGGATATCGGAAGCGTCGCTCATCGCGGCGGCAGAGGGCGCGAGCGTAAATCTCTCCCGTTCTGGCCGCTTCGACGCGGCGTCGCTCCAGCAGACGATCTTCGACACGCTTGCCGAACAGGCGGATCAGATCGCGGATTTGCGGCGGCGCCTGGATGCGTTGACAGGCGACCGTGACGCCGCTGCCGCCGCCCGCTTCGCGGAGGCGCGCGCAGCTCTAGAACAGGGGCGCCTGGCCGACGCGGATCGCCTGCTCGCGCAATCGGCGGCGGGCGACCTCGCCACGTTGCAGCAGGCGGACGCGGAAGTGGAACGCCGCCGCCTGCGTGCCGGCGAAACCATCGCCAGCCGCGCGCAGATCGCCTTCGTGCAGGCGGATTACGCCACCGCTGTGCAGCACTTTGCGCGCGCGGCAGAGACCGTGCCGCAATCGGCGATCGAGGCTCGCTGGCGCTATCGTTCGGGCCAGGCCAACAGCGCCTTCACCCGCGGCTATCACTTCACCGAACCCGACGCGCTCCGCGAAGCGTTGCAGACCTATGAGCAGCAGGTGCTGCCGCTGGCGCAGCGCGCGGCGCGCCCCGCCGACTGGGCCGCTACCCAGCATGCGATAGGTCTGGTGCTGCGGGTGCAGGGCAGCCGCGGCGAGGGGAGCGCGTTGGATCGTGCGGTCGCAGCGTACGAAGCGGCGCTGGCGGTGCGCACGCGCACGGGCGATCCGGCGAACTGGGCGGACACGCAATACGAACTTGGTCTTGCGCTGGTGCTGCGCTATGGCGGCGGCGCCAGACCGGCCGATCTGGCGCGCGCCGCGGCTTCCTTCGAGGCCGCACTGACGGTCCGAACGCGCCAAGCGGACCCTGTCGGCTGGGCCGAGACGCAATCTGCGCTGGGCGATGTGCTGATCCTGCAGCGCGAGCGCGAACGCGCTGTCGCGCTCTACCGCGACGTGCTGACGGTCCAGACACCCGATGCGGACCCGATCGGTTGGGCGGACACTCAATTGGGACTGGGCACAGTGCTCGGCCAATTGAATCGCTCGTCCGAGCAACTGGCCGCAGTCGAGGCGGCGCTCACGGTGTTCACGAGAGAGGCCTACCCCCATGGATGGGCGACGGCGCAGAACAATCTTGCCAGCGCCTACTTTCAACTGGGAGATCCACAGCGCGCGGCGGCGGCGCTCGAAGCGGCGCTGACGGTCATGACGCCGGAGGCCAATCCCGCCGCCTGGGCGCTGGTGCAAGGCAATCTCGGCGGCGTCTATGCGTCGATCGGCACGCCCCAGGCGCTGGAGCGCGCGGTCGAGCACTTTCAAGCCGCACTGACCGCGCGTCCGCGTGAGCGCGATCCAGCTGGTTGGGCGAGCACAAGCTTCGCCTTGGCGAACGCCTACTATGCCTTAGGCCGCCACCAGGAGGCGCGCGCAGCGGGCGAAGCGGCGCTCTCCGGTTACGAGCAGGTTGGCGCCGTGGACTCGGCCATCGCGGCGCGGACATTTCTCTCCTGGCTCCCTGCGGATCCGGCGCGAGGGCCCGACACCGCCGCGCGCCCAGGCCGCACGTTCCGCGATTGCGATCAGTGTCCTGAGATGGTCGAGCTCCCCGCAGGCCGTTTCACGATGGATCAACGCCAGGTAAGCGTCGCTGCGTTCGCCGCCGGGCGCTACGAGGTCACGCGCGGACAGTTCGCAGCGTTCGTGCGCGCAACTGGTCGAACCCCCGCCAACAATTGCTTCACCGATCGCGACAACAACGGATCCTGGGAGCAGGACGCCAACGGCACCTGGCGCGATCCCGGCTTCGCGCAAACCGACGATCACCCGGTCGTATGCGTTTCGTGGGACGATGCGCAAGCGTACGTCGCCTGGCTCAATGCGCAAACGCGCGGCGGCTACCGATTGCTGAGCGAGGCCGAGTGGGAGTACGCCGCGCGCGCCGCAAGCACGAGCGTCTATCCGTGGGGCGCGACGGCCAGTCGCGACAACGCCAACTACGGCCTGGACGCGTGCTGCCGCGGTTTCGCGAGTGGACGGGACCGCTGGGTGAACACTGCGCCGGTTGGCCAATTCCCAGCGAACGGGTTCGGTCTGAGCGACACGAGCGGTAATGTGCAGGAATGGACGGGCGATTGCCGCGAGGCGTCCGGGCAGATGTGCACACTGCGCGCGATCCGCGGCGGAGGATGGGGCAGTACGCCGCAAGCGCTGCGGCCTGCTGACCGCAGCTGGAACGGACCCGCGATCCGCGGCAGCGATCTCGGTTTTCGTGTTGCGAGAACGCTCAACTAAGTTTGGGGGAGAACATGGCGCGAGCTCTACTGGCGGCCGCGTTCACCGCGCTCTTTCTGACGGACGCAGCGCCCGCGCTCGCGCAGCCGCTGCCGGACACGCTGCGCTCCGCTGGCGTAACACAAGCGCAGTGGGACGCGATCCGCAGTGAGGCGCGCGTGCAGGCGCAACGCGCTCGGATTTCGGAAGCGTCGCTCATCGCTGCGGCGCAAGCCGCCAGCGTCAATCTCGCCAGGTCTGGCCGATTCAACCCGTCGCAGCTGCAGAGTGCGATCTTCGAGGCGTTGGCGGCGCAGGCGGATCAGATCGCGGACTTGCAACGGCGGCTGGACGCGCTGACGGGCGACGCCGATCCCGCCGCGGCGACTTTGTTCGCGCAAGCGCGTGCGGCGCTGGAGGAAGGCCGCCTCGCCGATGCGGACAGCCTGCTCGCGCAATCGGCGGCGCGCGATCTCGTCGCGATCCAGCAAGCGGATGCGGAAGTCGAGCGCCGCCGCTTGCGAGCGGGCGAGACGATCGCCAGCCGCGGTCAGGTGGCGTTCTTGCAGGCCGACTATCTGGGCGCAGCCGCCCATCACGCGCGCGCGGCCGAAACCGTGCCGCAGAGTGCCGTCGAGGCGCGGTGGCAATACACGGTGTGGCGCGGCGTTGCGTTGCACGAGCGCAGCCGCCAGTTCGGTGAGCCCGAGCCGTTACAGGACTCGATCGCCGCGTTCGATGCAGCCTTGGCGCTGTTGCCGCGGGAGCGGGCGCCAGCGAAGTGGGCCAGCGTGCAGAACGACTTGGGCGCAGCGTACTCGCTGTTGGCGGATCGCGGCGCCGCGGGCGCGCAGGAGCGCGCGATTGCGGCATATGAGGCGGCGTTGACGGTACGCACGCGCGAAGCCGATCCCTATGGTTGGGCGCTGACCCAGATGAACCTCGGCGTGGCGTACACCACACAAGGCGAGACGGGTGTTCCCGGCGCGCTGGAGCGCGCGGTTGCGGCGTTCGAGGCGTCGCTGACGGTGCGCACGCTTGCCGCCGATCCTGTCAACTTCGCAACGTCCCAAATGAATCTCGGCATCGCGCTCCAGGAGCTGGGCGAACGCGGAACGCGCGGCGCCTTGGAGCGCGCGGTGGCGGCGTACGAAGCGGCGCTGAAGGTGCGCACGCCCGAGACCGATCCGGTCAATTGGGCCGTCACGCAGATGAATCTCGGCAACACGCTGCAAAGGCTTAGCGACCGCGGTAACGATGGCGCGCTGCCGCGGGCGATCGCCGCCTACGAAGCGGCGCTCACGGTGTCGACGATCGAGTCCGACCCCGTCAGCTGGGCGATGACGCAGATGAATCTTGGCAACGCCTATCAGCGCATCGGCGACAGCGGCGCGGCGGATGCGCCGGCAGCGCTGACGCGCGCGATCGCGGCGTATGAGGCGGCGCTCACGGTGCAAACGCGCGACACCAATCCGGCCGGCTGGGCATTGGTGCAGATGAACCTGGGCAATGTGCTGCTCAGCCAGGGCGAGCGCGGCGACGCTGGTGCCCTTGAGCGCTCGATTGCCGCCTACGAGGCGGCGCTCACGGTACAAACGCGCGAGGGCAACGCTGTGGGCTGGGCCACGACCCAGATGAATCTCGGCAACGCGCTCGGCGTCTATGGCGAACGCGGGGCTCAGGGTGCGCTGGAGCGCTCGGTTGCGGCCTACGAAGCGGCGCTGTCGGTTTGGGCCGGCGCCAACCGGGTCGCGTGGGCGGAGACCCAATACAACCTGGCCCACTCGCTTCTGTCGCTTGAGCGGCGCGCCGAGGCTCGCGCCGCGATGAAGGCCGCGCTCGCTGGCGCCGAACGGATCGGCGACGCAGCCTTCATGCGCGAAGCACGCAATTTCATCGGACGCCTCCCGGTGGAGTGAGGGCAATGGCGCTTCCGGGCTGACCGCGCCAGCTCCCTTTCACACCCCGCCAACCTTTCCCACACATCAACCGAAACGGCTCCTTAAGCGGGGTCGTGCATAACGCGCTCTCGGCAGAACGCCTTCAGGTAAACGCGCGTTATCCATGTTTCCCATTATCGGCCTCGTTGTTGTGTTCGGCATGGTGTTCGGGGGCTTCATGCTCGCGGGCGGCCACTTCGAAGTCATTATCGAAGCCGCGCCGATGGAATTCATGATGATCTTCGGCGCCGCGGTCGGCGCGCTGATCATCTCCAACGACATGCACGGCCTCAAAGGCGTGATGGGCGGCTTCGGCAAGGTGATGTCGGGCCCCAAATGGGGAAAGAAAGATTACCAGGATCTTCTGTCGCTGCTCTTTCAGCTGACCAAGCTGATGAAGACGAAAGGCGTGGTCGCGCTCGAAGCCCACATCGAGAAGCCCGCCGAGAGCGCGATCTTCCAGAAGTACCCCAAGCTCTGCAAAGACCACTTCGTGGTCGACTTCATCTGCGACACGTTGCGCATGATGACCATGAACCTCGACGACCCCCACCAGGTCGAGGACGCCATGGAAAAGCAGATCGAGAAGCATCACCACGAAAGCCTGCATCCCGCGCACGCGCTGCAGGGCATGGCCGACGGCTTGCCGGCGCTGGGCATCGTTGCCGCGGTGCTCGGCATCGTGAAGACGATGGGCGCGATCAACGAGCCGCCCGAAGTTCTCGGCCTGATGATCGGCAAGGCGCTGGTGGGAACCTTCCTCGGCGTGTTCCTCGCCTATGGCATTGTCGGCCCGATGGCGGCGCGCCTGAACGCGGTCATCGAGCACGATGCGCAGTTCTACAAAATCATTCGTGATGTGCTTGTTGCGCACTTGCACGGCAACGCGGCGCAGGTTTCAGTTGAGATCGGACGCGGCTCGGTGCCGTCGTCCATGCAACCGAGCTTCGCCCAGCTCGAAGAGGCGCTCGCGGCCGCCGTCGAGGCCTGACCTGCTGACTCGGACCTATGCGGAATTGCATAGGCTCTGACAAGGCGGGCGCTTGCCAATGCGGTTAATCCGGGGCATGGAGTCGCCTCCCGCGTTGAGGACGAATTCGCCTCGACGCTGAGACGAGGGGAAGAACCTATGACGAAGTTCAAGTTGGGCATGGCTGCTGCTGCCGCTGCCGTTCTCGCCTTCGGCGTCGCGGCCTGCGGCCAAACGACCGAAAGCACGGACGACGCGGCGACGACGACCGAAGCTGCGACGACGACGACCGAGTCGGCCACCGACGGTGCCACCACGACCACCGACGGCGCGACGACCACGGAAGGCGCGACGACCACGCAATAATAGTCAGCGTTACACGTTGATTATTGCACGGGCCGCCCGCAAGGGCGGCTCGTTTGCTTTTGAGGGCCTTGGATGCCGCGCCTGCCGCCCGCGCCCGAGATCGACTGGAGCGACGCGGCCGCGCCGCGCGCGGCCGGGTTCGACGACGTCTACTTTTCGCGCGAAGGCGGGCTCGAGGAAGCGCGTGCGGTTTTCCTTGCCGGGTGCGGTCTCCCGGATGCGTGGCGCGGCAGAGATCGTTTCGCCATCGCCGAGCTCGGATTCGGCTCTGGCTTGAATGTCCTGGCGGCGTGGTTCGCCTGGAAAAAGACACGATCCCCTCATGCAGTTTTGCATGTCTCCTCCATTGAGGCATTCCCCCTCGCAAGGGCGGACGCCGCCCGTTTGCTCGCATTTTTCCCGGAAGTTTCTGACTTAGCAGCACTCTTGCTCGAGCGCTGGCCCGTGCGGGCGTCGGCGCCGCAACGAATCTGGGTCCCGGAAGACGGGTTCGCACTGACGCTGCACACAGGCGACGCCGAGGCTGTGCTTGCTGGCTGGGACGCGCCCGCGGACGCGTGGTTCCTCGATGGGTTCGCGCCGGCGCGGAACGTGTCCATGTGGTCGCCGCAGGTGCTGGCGCATGTCGGCCGGCTCTCGCGGCCCGGCGCGCGGCTGGCGACCTTTACGGTGGCCGGCGAGGTGCGGCGTGGCCTCGAAGCGGCGGGCTTTGCTGTGGAGAAGCGGCCGGGATTCGCCAACAAGCGCGAGCGGTTGGAAGGGCGCTTCCACGGTAGTCTGCAACCACAGCGCTCGATTTATCCGCGCGGCGCGCGCTACCCCAAGCGGGTCGCCATTTTGGGCGCGGGCGTCGCGGGCGCTGCATGCGCGTACGCTTTGATGCGCCGCGGTGTGGAAACGGTGGTGTTGGAGGCGGCGCCCGCGCTGGGCGCGGGCGCGAGCGGCAATCCGGCGGGCCTCGTCATGCCGCGACTCGATCGCGGCGACACGCCCGCGCGCGAAGTCTACCTAGCGGCGTACCTCAATGCGGTCGCTGCATACGCCGCGCTCGGCGAAGATGTCTTCGTGCGCTGCGGCGTGGAGGAGCGCCCCGGCGCCGACAGGGCCGCTGCGCTTGCCGATTTGCTCAGCGATCCGCCCTTACCGCCGCACTGGTTCGCGGCGACCGCCGAGGGCGCGGCGCTGCACGCGCAGGCCGGCGTCGTGCGCCCGCAGCGAGCGATCGCGGCGTGGTTGGCTGGCGCCACGCTCATGTGCGAAGCGCCGGTGCAGACGCTGGAGCACGCTGATGACAGTTGGATCTTGCGTGCGCCCGATGGCCATGCCGTGTTGAAGGCGGATGTGGTGGTTCTCGCGTGTGGCGCAGCGCTTAAACACTTCGCGGGGGCGTCGTTTCTGCCGATTGGACTCTCGCGCGGGCAGATCGAGTGGGGCGAGGGGCGCGCGCCCAAACACGCCATAGCCGGCGGCAGCTATGTCGCGCCGTTCGAAGGGGGCGTGCTGTTTGGCGCAACGTTCGACAAGATGGACGCGGCCGCCGATCCAGAGCCGTTGACCAAATCGCGTGCGCAGAACATCGCGGCGCTTGCCAAGCTCGCGCCGGAGATCGCCGCGAGTCTCGGCGCCCTGCAATCGCGCGCGGCGCTGCGCGCGACCACGCCGGACCGCATGCCGGTCGCGGGCCTGATGCCGGATGCGGAGGCATGGCGCGCGCGGTATGCCGGTTTGACGCATGGGCGCAAGCTCGACACACGCGAAGCTCCGCCCGCGCACGACGGCGTTTACGTTATCGGCGCGCTTGGCGCGCGGGGATTGACGCTGGCGCCTCTGCTTGGCGAAGAAGTCGCAGCTGAAATGTGCGGCGAACCGCCCATTCTCTCGCGGCGCGCGCGCGAGGCGATCCATCCGGCCCGGTTTCTGCATAGAGCGCTCAAACGCCGTTAATGGCGTGTTGGGGTTAATCAGAATGGCTTTCGACGGACGCGTTTCGCGCGCGGCGGACTTCCTCAATCTACCCTTCAGCGGCCTCGATCTCGCAGCGGCGGTCGACGCCATCGCCGTGCGCGCGGCTTTGGGCGGACGTTTTGCTTATGTCGCCACGCCGAACGTGGATCACGTTGTCGGACTCGCGCGCGAACCAGCGCGGCGGCCTTTGTATGAGCGCGCCTGGCTGCTGCTGAACGACAGCCGCGTCCTGGCGGGCCTCGCCGCGCGCGCGCGCATCGCGCTCCCGGTGGCGACGGGCGCCGATCTGGCCGAGGCGCTGTTCGACGATGTGATCGACCGGCGGGAGGCGATTACGATCATCGGCGGCGATGCGGAGGGCATCGCCGAATTGAAGCGCCGCTACGGCCTGACGGATGTGCGCTGGCACGATGCGCCGATGGGGCTGCAGAGCAACCCGCAGGCAATCGTCGCGGCCGCGTCGTTCGCCGCAGCTCAGCGTGCGCGCTTCACCTTCATTTGCGTCGGCGCGCCGCAACAAGAAATGATTGCCTATGCGATCAGCCAGCGCGACGATGCGACCGGGGTCGGGCTCTGCGTCGGCGCGGCGCTCGACTTCTTGTCGGGCCGCATCCAGCGCGCGCCGCGCTGGATGCGCGCGGCGGGACTGGAATGGCTGCACCGCCTTCTCCGCGAACCGGCGCGGCTGTGGCGGCGCTACCTGGTGGACGGCCCTAAGGTGTTTTCGCTGTTCGCTGCGTGGCGCGCTTCGATGGCGTCAGCCAGCGCCGCCTGAGCTTTCTCGTCAAGCGGATAGTTCTGCAACAGCCAGATGGCGATCGCCTGCGGGATCACCGGCCCGAGCACGAACATCGCGCCGAGCGCGAACAGCATTGCGTCGGAATTGATCGCCTGCGGCTGGGGATCGAAGCCGAGGATTTGCAATAGCGTCAACGACAGTGGCCCGGCGACAATCGCGATTTTCGACGTCGTCAGCATCAGGCCGAAGTAAAGCCCGGAGCGGCGCGCGCCGGTTTGCAGTTCGTCTTCGTCGACGACATCGGCCATGAGCGCGCGCGTGAGCAAGATGCCGCCGCCTTGCGACATGCCGGCCAGGATCATGAACACCGCAGCGATGTTGAAATCGCCCCTCGGCACCAGCGGAATGGCGAGTGTGGTGACGATGGTCCAGAGGAACGTCAGCTGAAGCGCGCGGTGCTTGCCCCAGCGCCGACCGGCGTAGATCCAGATCGGCGTGCCAAGCAGGCCGGCGACGAAATAGACGAACAGCAGCGTGTTCGAGTGCTGCTCGAAGCCAAGCACGTACTCGAAGTAGAACACGAACAGCGTGCCCGCCACGCCTTGGGCGATGCCGAGCAGCAGGTCGACGCCAAGCACGCGCCGCGCAAAGCGATTGCGCCAAACAGCGGCCACGGCTTGACCGAGGCTCAAGTGCGATTGCGGCGGCAGCTCGCGCTCGCGCACGAAGGCGAGAGCGATCAACGTGGTGATCGGCAGGCCGATCAAGAGGTACCAGCCGATGGCGTGCACGACATCGGCGCTCGATGCGCCTTGGCTCTGCGCGTAGGCGGCGACGCCCAGAACGCCGACCTGGCCGGCCAGGCTGAAGAGCTGCACCACGCCGAGCACGCGCGTGCGTCCGTGGTAGGAGGGGATCAACTCTCCCGCCCAGCCGAGGTGGGCGATCATCATCGACGCAAAGCCGCTGAACAACGCCAGCGCGGCGATGGTCGCCGCTATAAAGCCGGAGGCTGGCGTAAGGCCAAGGAAGGCCCACCATACGAAGAGCATCAGCACTGGGCAGGAGAGTGCGAGCCAGTAGCGGCGGCGGCCCCACTTTGAGACCGTGCGATCCTGCATGCCGCCAAGCATCGGGTCGATGAACACGTCCAGCACGCGCGCCAGCACGAAGATGGCCGCGCCCGCCTCGATGCCGAGATCGCGGATGAAGTACTGCGGCAGAAACATGATGGTGGGCAGGCCGAGCGCCAGGAGCGGCGCGGCCGGCGCCGCGAACGCCGCGATCTCCCAGTTCGAAATCTGGCGTTCGCCCGTCTGCGTTTGCGTCACGCTTGTCCTCCCGCCCCCGCGGGAGCCCAGACACCTTCTATGAGCGCGGGCCTGTGATCAACCGCGCAACGTTGCGGAAAGCTGCGGCAACAAGCGTTCGTTGGCGGCGATGACGGCGCCGGTCTGCATGAAGTCGCCGCCGTCGACCTCGGCGACGAAGCCGCCCGCCTCGCGGACGATCACGGCGCCGGCGGCGATATCCCAAGCGCTCAAGCCCCGTTCCCAAAAGCCGTCGAAGCGGCCGGCGCCGACATAGGCCAGATCGAGCGACGCTGCGCCGAAGCGGCGCACGCCGGCGCTCTTGTCGATGACCCGTTCGATCTCCTGGAGAAATTTCTCGTGCCCCGGCTTGCCGTGAAACGGCGCGCCCGTGGCGAAGATTGCGTCCCGCAAGTCGGTGCGCGCCGCCACGCGGAGCCGGCGGTCGTTGAGGTAGGCGCCGGCGCCTTTCTCGGCCCAGAACAACTCATCGCGCACGACATTGTACACAACGCCCGCGACCAAAACGCCCTCGCGCTCCAGCGCGATCGAAACCGCGAAGTGCGGCAAGCCATGCAGGAAGTTCGTTGTGCCGTCGAGCGGATCGACCAGCCAGCGGTGGGTCTTGTCCGTGCCGTCGACGGCGCCGCGCTCTTCCATCAGGAAGCCGTAGCCCGGGCGCGCCTTCGACAATTCCTCGAACACGGTTTTCTCGGCTTTGAGGTCGGCGTTGGTGACGAAGTCGCTGGGCCCCTTGCGCGAGACCTGGAGGTTCTCGACCTCGCCGAAATCGCGCGCGAGCGCCCGGCCCGCCTTTCGGGCTGCGGCGATCATGACGTTCAATGTGGGAGAGGCTTGCGGCATGGGCCGCGGTTGCTAGCAGGGGGGCCGTGGAGCGGCAAGGCTGGGCGCTGCCTGAGCGAGCATAGCCCGCGCGGCCCAGGCGCCGGTGGCGAAGCAGGCTTGTAGCAGGTAGCCGCCGGTGGGCGCCTCCCAGTCGAGCATCTCGCCCGCGACATAGGTGTTGGGGATCGCGCGAAGCGCAAGGCGCTCGTCAACCGCGCTCCAGCTGACGCCGCCCGCTGTGGAGATGGCGCGGGCGAGGTCGCGGGGCGCCGTGAGCGTGATGCGGACGGCCTTGATGCGTGCGGCGAGGGCCTGTGCTTCTGGCGGCGGTGCGCCGGGCTCGCGCAGGAGATTGGTGGCGACTGGGTCGAGGTTCAGGGTTTTTCGGAGTGTGGAGGAAAGGCTATCGCCGCGTTTGGCCCGGGCGAGCTTGGCGGCGATCGCTTCGTGCGTCAGGTCGGGTCGCAAATCGACGACGACTTGAACCGGACTTTGTGTAGCGAGCGCGTCGCGCAGCGGCGCGCTCAGCGCGTAGATTGCACCGCCTTCCAGCCCGTAGGCAGTGACCATCGCCTCGCCATGCGCGGCATAGCCGCCGAAGCGCAGCGCAATGTTCTTGAGCGGGGTCCCCGCAAAGCGCGTGCGGAACGCCGCGCTCCAGGACGTTTCAAAGCCCATGTTGGCGGGGCGCAGCGGCGTGACATCCACGCCGCGCGCAGCCAGGACGCCGGTCCAAGCGCCGTCGGCGCCGAGTTTCGGCCAGCTCGCGCCTCCGAGCGCGAGCAGCGTTGCCGCCGGATGCACAAGGTGTTCGCCGCCGTCGCGCTCGAAGAGGAGCGCTGCGCCGCGCCAGCCTACCCAGTTCGCACGTGTGCGAAACTCAACGCCTTGCGCGGCCAAACGCGCTAACCACGCGCGGAGAAGGGGCGAGGCTTTCATCGCTACTGGAAACACACGTCCGCTGGAGCCGACAAAGGTTTTCTGCCCCAGCCCTTCGCACCAGTCGGCCAGGTCGGCCGGCGCGAACGCTTCGATCATCGGTCGCAGCCGCTCTTGCGCGGCGCCATAGCGTGTCATGAAAGTCTTGGACGGTTCGATGTGCGTGAGGTTCAGCCCGCCGCGCCCGGCCATAAGAAATTTCCGCGCCACACTCGGCATGCGGTCGAACACGACAACGCGCTGGCCCGCCGCGCTCAGAACGTCCGCCGCGATCAGTCCCGCAGGCCCCGCGCCGATGACGGCGTAGAGCGGCTCACTCATGCGTGTGGCTGCAAGCCTCGATCTTGTTGCCGTCCGGATCGCGCACAAAGGCGCCATAGTAGTCGGGGTGATACTCGGTGCGCAGGCCGGGCCGGCCGTCCTCAACGCCGCCTTGCTCAAGCGCCGCCAGGAAGAACGCGTCCACGTGTTCGCGCTTTGTCGCGCGGAAAGCGACGTGCACGCCGTTGCCCATGCTGGCGGGCTGGCCGTTGACCGGCAGCTGAATCCAGAAGCTCGGCTTGTCGGGCTCGCCGTAGCCGACCCCAACCAGATTGCCGTTGATCTCGACCGGGTAGACGGGCGCCATGCCGAGCGGCGCCAGAACCGCGTCGTAGAACGCCTTCGAGCGCTTCATGTTGGTGACGCCGACGGAAACGTGGTCGATGGCCATAGCTGCTCCTCAGCGCCAGCGCGCGAACCAATCGATGGTGCGCGCGACCGCAAGTTCGCGCGCGGGCGCATTGAAATCCGAACTGCCGGCGCGACAGAAACCGTGCCCGGCGTCGTAGAGATAGAGAGGCCAGTCGGGCGCCGCCAGACGCACCTTCTCGTAATTCTCCGGCGGGATGGACGCATCGTGCGCGCCGTAGTGCAGCATCACCGGGATTTTCGGCGCCGGTTCCAGAATGTCGGCGATAAGCCGGCCATAGAAGCACGACGCCGCCTTCAAGCCGGTACAGCGCGCGGCCGCGCTCCAGGCCGCTGCGCCGCCGTAGCAGAAGCCGGTGACGTAGCAGGGTTGCGGCAGCGCAGCGATTGCGGCTTGCACGTCGCCGGCGACTTGCGCCCACGGCGTCGCGCGCGCTGCGGCGACGCCCTTGGCAACGCCATCCGCGTCGTGGCCCGCATGGAAGCCGGGCTCAACGCGATCGAAGAGCGACGGCGCGCGCACAGCGTATCCCGCAGCTGCGAACACGCCGCACATGTCGGCGATGTGATCGGTCAGCCCAAAGATTTCCTGCAACACCACGACGCCGCCGATCGGCGCGTCCTTGGGGGCGGCCGCGAGGCACGCGATGGTGTCCCCGCCGACTTGGAGCGTCGTCCTCTCCGTCATGCGCCTTCCCTCGCACGCGCGCGGCCATCCGTCGAGCCGTTCGTCGCTCTCGCGAAGTTGAGCGGCTTGTCACTGGCGCAGGCGCCCAGGGCGGCCCATGCTCGCGCGGGATGGATTGGCTTGGCCGTTTCTACGCGGTGGCGGCGTGCGTGGTGTGGTGCGCTCTTGGCGCCAGCGCCGCCGCGCAGTGCATCGATGCGCCGGACCTCGCCGCCTACCAGACAGCCGCGCCGGAAGATTTCGCGATGGGGCCGACGCGCTCGGATCGCTTGGGCCGCGTCGTGGCGCCGGTCTCGGTGAACGGGCAGGGGCCGTTCCGCTTCATCGTCGATACGGGCGCCAATCGCTCGGTCGTCTCGGAGGAACTGGCGCAGCGTTTGGGCCTGGTGGCCGATGGGAGCGGCGAGGTGCATTCCGTTCATGGCGTAACGATCGCGCCATTGGTGCAGGTGCAGTCGCTGCAATACGGGCAGCTGTCGCTGGGCAACGCCGCGATGCCGATCCTGGGCGGCGGCGTCTTGGCGGGCGAGCACGGCCTGCTTGGAGTCGACGGCATGCGCGGGCGGCGCTTGCGTATGGACTTCGAACGCAATTGCATCGAGATCATCCCGTCCGCCGGCGCACGGCGTTTGCGCGGCTGGGCGTCGATCCGCGGCGAGTTGCGCTTCGGGCATTTGGTTGTCGTGAGGGGAAGTATCAATGGCGTTCGCGTCAATCTGTTCGTCGACACCGGTTCCGACACGACGCTCGCCAACACGGCGCTGCGCGATGCGTTGAACGCGCGCATCCGCAACCGGCCGCGCGCCGACTACGTGATCGCCCACACTGTCGGCGATCGCGTGATCCTGCAGAACGCGATGTTCATTCAGCGCATGATGATGGGCGAACTCGAAGTACGGAACATCACCGCCTATGTCGGCGATTTTCATATCTTCCAGCTGTGGGGCCTGGTGGAGGAGCCCGCGCTTCTGATCGGCATGGACGTGCTAAGCCAAGCGCGCGGCCTCGCCGTCGACTACGAACGCGGCATGGTTTATCTGCATATCCGCGACGCGCTCGAATTTGGCACGCGGATTCGCGACTAGGCCTCACGCATTGAAGCGGAAGTGCATCACGTCGCCTTCGCGCACGACGTAATCCTTGCCTTCGAGGCGCATCTTGCCAGCTTCCTTGGCGCCTTGCTCACCATTGTGAGCGACGAAATCGTCGTAGGAGATCGTCTCGGCGCGGATGAATCCCTTTTCAAAGTCGCCGTGGATCACGCCGGCGGCTTGCGGCGCGGTCCAGCCCTTCTGGATCGTCCAGGCGCGCGCTTCCTTGGGTCCGACCGTAAAGTAGGTCTGCAGGCCAAGCAGATCGTAGCCCGCATGGATCAGTTTGATGAGGCCTGGCTCTTCTAGCCCGGCGGCCGCGAGGAACTCGGTCTGCTCGTCGTCCGAAAGCGCGGCGATTTCCGCCTCCAGCTGCGCGCAGATGACAACGCACGCCGCATGTTCGAGCTTGGCGCGCTCCTCCACGCGCGCGGTATGCGCATTGCCGCTCGCGGCGTCGCTTTCGTTGACGTTGCAGACGTAGAGCACGGGCAGCGCCGTCAGTAGCTGCAGCATCTCGAACGCTTTCTGCTCCTCCGGCGCGCGCTGCGTCAGGCGCGCAGGCTTGCCGTCTTCGAGCAGCGCCTTTGCGCGCAGCACCAGATCCAGCGAGAGCTTCGCTTCCTTGTCGCCGCCCTTGGCCTTCTTTTCGAGGTTGGTGAGACGCTTCTCCAGGCTTTCGAGGTCAGCGAGCATCAGTTCCGTTTCGACCGTTTCCAGGTCTGCGATCGGGTCGATGCGGCCTTCGACATGAGTGATGTCGTCGTTCTCAAAGCAGCGCAGCACGTAAGCGATGGCGTCGCATTCGCGGATGTTGGCCAGAAATTGATTGCCCAGGCCTTCGCCTTTCGATGCGCCGCGCACCAGCCCGGCGATATCGACGAAGTTCATCCGCGTCGGGATGATCTCCTTGGAGCCGGCGATTTGCGCGAGCACGTTGAGCCGCGGCTCGGGCATCGCGACTTCGCCGACGTTCGGCTCGATGGTGCAAAACGGATAATTCGCCGCCTGCGCGGCGGCGGTTTTGGTCAGCGCATTGAAGAGCGTCGACTTGCCGACGTTGGGCAAGCCAACGATACCGCACTTAAAGCCCATGAGTGTTGCCTTCAGTTCTTGCCGAGCGCTTTTGCGGCCATGTCGCGCCACTGCCGCGCCTCGCCGCGCAACGCCGGGGCGATCTTCTGCAGACGGCGCTCCAGCTCGCCGAGACCGATCTCGGCGTCCTCGCGCCGGCCGGTCTTGGCCATGAACGCCACGTAGCGGGCGCCGGCTTCGAGGCCCGGCACGCGGTCGGCGGCGAAGCGGTAGGCGTCATCGGCGTCTTCGTTGCGGCCGAGACCTTCGTAGGCGCGCGCGAACGCGAGCGCGACGGCCGGCGTCTCGGCGTCGCGGCCCAGCGCGCGCACCTGCTCCAAGCGCTTCAGCGCGCCTTCGAAGCGGCCAAGCTCCAACAGCGCGTTGGCGTGGCCCAGCAGTATGGTCGGATCGTCCGCCCAGTGGCCTTCAAGACAAAGCGCCCACTGCGCCTCGGCGTCGCTCCAGCGTCCGAGCGCGGCCGCAGCCTGCGCCACCTTCATGCGATTGCCGACCGTCGGCGTGTCCTCGAGATTGCGCAGCGCGGCGCGATACTCGCGCTCAGGGTCCATCGCCTTGACGGCGGCGCGCGACACGTTGCGCGCGGCCCGCCCGCCGAGCATCTCCGGCAAGAGCACCGCGAAAAAGTAGAACGCCGCGCCGAGCGGCCCGCCGATCACCAGGATCCAGAGCCAGTACATCTCCTTGCCGGTACGCACGACGTGCACCGCACAAATGATCGAGGGAAGCCAGCCGATGAGCAAACCGATGGGCATCGCTCAGTCTCCTTCGGGCGGACTTTTGCGCCCGCCGGCTTTGGCGGCTGGCGCCAAGCGCATCACCTCCGCCTGATACTTGTCATCCTCGCCCCTGGCGAGCAGGGGAGCGGCTTTGACGACAGCGTCGAGCAGCGCCTGCACCCACTCGGCGTCCGATTTGGCGAAGTCGCTCAAGACGTGGCCGTGCACCTGGTCGGGGTGGCCCGGATGGCCGGTGCCCATGCGGGCGCGGCGGAAACTGTCGTCGTCGAGCCAAGCTGCAATCGAGCGCACGCCGTTATTGCCGGCGGCCCCGCCGCCCACCTTCATCCGGAAGCGGCCGGGCGCTAGATCGATTTCGTCATAGAACACGACGATCTGGCTGGACGGGATCTTGTAGAAGCGCGCCGCTTCGGCGACGGCGTGGCCGCTGTCGTTGTAGTAGGTCTGGGGCTTCAGGATCAGCGCGCGCACGCCGTCGATCTGGCCTTCGGCGACCTCGCCGCGAAACTTCTTCTTCCAGGGGCCGAAGCCGTACGCGCGCGCAAGCGCGTCCACGGCCATGAAGCCGATATTGTGCCGGTTGCCCGCGTATTTCGCGCCCGGATTGCCGAGGCCGACAAGAAGCAGCATGGCCGCCCACTAAACCTTCCCGCTTGCGGGAAGGGAAGGCGATCAGCCTTCCTTCTTTTCCGCGTCCGCGCCTTCCGCCGGCGCTGCGCCTTCCGCGGGGGCCGCCGCAGCGGTCGTCGTTTCTTCCGTCTCGGCCTTGCGGCCGGCGATGGTGGCGACCGTGAAGTCGCGGTCCCGGATCACTGGGCGTGCGCCGTCCGGCAGCGCGATCGACGAGATATGAATCGAATCGCCAATGTCACGGCCGGCGAGGTCGACGACGATCTCTTCCGGAATCTTGTTGGCCTTGCACTTCAGCTTGATCGTGTGGCGCACGATGTTCAGCACCCCGCCGCGCTTCAGGCCGGGCGACTGGTCGTGGTTCTTGAAGTGGACGACGACATCGATGGCGATCTCGGCGTTCTCCTCGACGCGATAGAGGTCGATGTGGATCGGCTTGTCCGTCACCGGATGGAACTGGATCGCGCGCGGGATCACCGGTTGCTTCTCGCCTTGGTGGTTCAGCTCCACCATGTGCGAGAGAAACTTGCCCGATCGGATCGCCATTTCGACGTCCTTGGCGTTGATCTCGATCGGAATCGAGCCGCGCTTGCCGCCATAGAGGACGCCCGGAATGAGGCCGGCGTTCCGGGTGGCGCGGGCGCCGCCGGTGCCAATTTTTTCGCGCTTTTCAACGTTCAGAACAATGCCAGCCATGGCCGTAAGCCTTGAGAATTCCGGGGCGCCGGGAAAAAGGAAGCGGGGCTTCTAGCCGAAGCGCGCCGGAAGGGCAAGGACGGGGCTGGAGGGCGGGGCGCCGGGGCATGTCCGGCTGGCGCTGCCTAGCTGCGCCGCGCCTTGAACATGTCCAGCCGGATGCCGATCGCCGAGCAAGCGTCGAGGTAGTGCATCCGGATCAGCTTGGCGAGCGGGGGCGGGTCCGGGGGAATTGGGGGGTTCTTTAACTCCGCAAAGCCCGAGAGCCAATTGTGCAGCCGGGGCCGGGGGCCGCGCTTGATGAGGACGTCCTCGGCCAACGCGAACGGGATGCCCGCCTTCTTGAGTGCAGCGATGGTTCGCCACTTCGCCCAGGCCCCGAACGGCGCTTTGACGATGTCAAAATAGACCACTAGTCCGGCGATCCCGGCGCCGCCCTCGGCGATGATGCTCTCGAGGATCGGCACCTCGGCGCCTTCGGCGTTGATTTTGATCCAGAGCCGCGCGCCCTTCAGCCCGTACTGGTCAAGCAACGTCGGCCAATCGACCAGGGTGATCTCGCGCGCAGCGCGGTTTGCGGTCGCGAACTTGTCTTCGACGACGGAGGCGCCGCCAGTGCTGTTGTCGCCATAGAGCTTCGCTGCGCCGTTGCGGTTCGAAAGACCGACTGGGGCGATGGCGTAGCGCCCGTCGGCGATTTCCCTTGCGAACCGCTGGCCTAGGTGCGCCACCATGTCAGGGTCGGGCTCGACCGAGAGAATTCGGTCGAACGCGTAGCCGCCTTCCAGCACCGTCGCGACGGAGCTGCCGTCATGGGCGCCGATGTCGATAAAGATGCGTTGGCTCATGGCGGTGGCGGGGCTCCGGGCGCGGGCATAAGCGAAGGCGCGGGCGCTCCCAAGCGATTTGATCGAGATCAATGCGCTGGTCCGGACCGCGGCGCTCCCTAAAAGTTGACGCAAGCGTCATTTTCAGGGAGGCCAACAGCCATGCGCGTCACCGTCGTCGATCAGCCCCCGCAAGACGTGCGCACGTTCACGGAAGAGGACTTGGCCGACAAACTCACCATGGAGGATGTCGAGACCATTCGCGAGATTTTCCACACCCCGCTGACCGGGTCCTACAATTGGGACTACGACAGCGCGAACGCGAAAATCCGCCGGCTCTACGAACTCGGCAAGAAGTTCAACTGGAACCCGACCTCGGACGTCGATTGGGACGCGCCCTGCGACATGAACGACTTCCCGATGGAAGCCTCCCTCGGCGCGCTCAATGGCTATCCCGAGTACGAGGCGCTGTCGCACGAGGAAAAGGTCGCGTTCGCGTGGAAGGGCCACGCGCAGACGATGAGCCAGTTCCTGCACGGCGAGCAGGGGGCGTTGCTGGTGGCGTCGCAACTCGTTTCGTGCGCGCCAACCGCGGACGCGAAGCTCTATGCGGCGTCGCAGACGTTCGACGAAGCGCGCCATGTCGAGGTCTTCAATCAGTACCTGCGCCGCCGCTGCGGGCGCGTTTATCCGATCAACAAGAACCTCAAGGCGCTGATCGACAAAGTGCTGGCCGATGAGCGTTGGGATCTCAAATTCATCGGCATGCAGCTGATCATCGAGGGCTTGGCGCTTGCGGCGTTCGGCACGCAGGTGCGCACCACCAAGGACCCGCTGCTGAAGCAGATCGTCGAACTCGTCATGCGCGACGAGGGTCGCCACGTGGCCTTTGGCGTCAATTACCTCGAAGACTGGATCAAGGCGCTGCCGCCGCAAGAGATCGAGGACCGCGCCGAGTTTGCCTATCAGGCGTGCGCAATCATGCGCGACCGCCTGTTCGGCCTCGACGTGATGCGCGAGTACGGGTTCGATCTCGAAGCGTCCAAGAGACACATTATGGATAGCGTCGTCATCGGCCTCTTCCGCGAACTCCTGTTCGAGCGAATCATGCCCAACCTGAAGCGCGTCGGCCTGCTGACCGATCGGGTGCGGCCGAAGTACGAAGCGCTCGGCGCGCTGAAGTACGAGGACCTGACCGGGGACGTGCTGATCGACTGGGTCCAGCTCGAACGGCCGCTGCCGACAAAGGAAAACCTGGCCGCGGCCGGCGTCGCCGCTGAATAGGGCTCTCCCTAGGCGGCGGCGCAACACGGCCCCCCGCGCCGCCGCCTCTTTTTTGTTGCGTAGCGTCCACTATCCGACGGCGTTGGACCGGCCCCAATTGACAGCGCCGACCGCGCGCCGTTCTGTGATAGCAGGACGAAAAAGGGCGCTGCATGCCGCCGGCAACCGTAGAGCAGCAAGGCACTTTGGCCGAGGCGCTGGCGCAGGCGCAGCGGCTGCTGCGAGCTGACCCGGCGCTCGCGCGCGAGCAAGCGACCGAGATCTTGAGCGTCGCGCCTGCGCATGCTGGCGGCCACCTCATGCTTGGCTTGGCGCATGCCGCGCTGGGTGAGCATCTGGAGGCGGTCGAAGCGCTGCGGCGCGCGGTAGCGTTGGATCGCAATTTGAGCCGGGCATGGCGCGCGCTCGGCGATCAGCTGACCATTCTGGGCGATGCGACCGGCGCCGACGACGCCTACGCGCAGTCCATCCGCGCCTCCACCACCGATCCGGCCGTCATGGAGGCGGCGCGGGCGTTGTGCGACGGCAAGCTGGCGATTGCAGAGCGGCGCCTGCGCGCGCATCTGCACGATCATCCGACCGACGTCGCGGCGATCCGCATGTTGGCGGAAGTCGGCGCCCGCCTCGGGCGTTTCGAGGACGCCGAGAAACTGCTCGCGCGGTGCCTGCAGCTAGCGCCGAGTTTCCATGCGGCGCGGCACAATTACGCCATCGTGCTGCACCGGCAGAGCAAAGCCGCCGAGACCTTGGAGCAGCTCGACGCCTTGCTCGAAGCCGAGCCCGATAATCCGAGCTTTGTGTTTCTGCGCGCCGCCGCTTTGGCGCGCGTGGGCGAGTACGCGGAGGCGATCGCCATATATCGGCGCGCGCTGCAGCGTTTTCCCAACAGCGCGCGGACCTGGCTGAGCTTGGGCCATGCCCTGAAGACCGCGGGGCGCTCCGCCGACAGCATCGCCGCCTATGCGCGCGCTGCTGAGATCGCGCCAAATTTTGGCGAGGCGTATTGGAGCCTCGCCAACATGAAGACGTACCGATTCGATGCGTCGGCGGTGTCGCGCATGGAGGCGCAGCTCAATAGCGCAGGCCTGTCGGAGGAAGATCGCTTTCATCTGCACTACGCGCTTGGCAAGGCGTTCGAGGATGCGGGCGATTTTGCCCAGTCGTTCCAGCACTACAGGCAAGGGGCGGCGATCCGCCGGACGGGCGTCAGCTATGACGCTGACGAGACCACGCGCGCCACGCAACGCCACATCGATGTGTTCTCGCGCGACTTTTTCGCCGCCCGCGCCGGACAAGGCGCGCCCGCGCCCGACCCGGTTTTCATCGTCGGCCTGCCGCGCGCGGGCTCAACTTTGATTGAGCAGATGCTCGCCAGCCATTCCGCCATCGAAGGCACGATGGAGCTGCCTGACATCATCATGCTCGCCAAGCGGATCGGCGGCGGCAAGATACGCGGCGGCCTCTACCCGGAGATGGTGGCGGAGGTATCAGCGGACGATCTTCGCGCGCTCGGTGAGGAATATCTTCGCCGCACCCGCGTGCAGCGGAAGACCGGCAAGCCGTTCTTCATCGACAAGATGCCGAACAACTTTCAGCACATCGGCCTCATTCAGCTGATATTGCCCAATGCGAAGATCGTGGATGTGCGCCGCCATCCGATGGCGAATTGCTTCTCCGCCTACAAGCAACACTTCGCGCGCGGCCAAGTCTACACCTACGATCTGACCGAACTCGGCCGCTACTACCAGGACTATGTGCGGCTGATGCGGCACTTCGACGATGTGCTGCCCGGCCGCGTCCATCGCCTTCACTACGAGGACGTGATCGCCGATCCGGAGCGCGAGATTCGGCGCCTGCTGGCCTATTGCGGTCTGCCGTTCGAGCCGGCTTGCCTTTCGTTTTACGCGAACAAGCGGCCGGTGCGGACCGCGAGTTCGGAACAGGTGCGCCAGCCGATCTACGGCGAGGGCGTCGATCATTGGCGCCATTACGAACCATGGCTTGCGCCGCTGCGGACGGCGCTGGGACCGGCGATCGAAGATCGTCCGGATTAGAACTTGAGCGAGGGGAGACAGTGATGAAAAGCAATCGAGCCGGGCGCGGCAAGCGCCTCGCCCTCAATGCGGTGCTGCTGGCGTCCACGGCGCTCGGCGGCGCGGCGCTATCAGCGCCGGCTTATGCGCAGGATGATGAAGGCGGCGTCGACGAGATCATCATCACCGCCACCAAGCGCGAGGAGAATCTGCAGGACGTGCCGATCAGCGTGCAAGCCATCGGCGGCGAACGGCTGGAACAACTCGGCATCACCGATTTTGCCGACTACGCGCAGCATCTGCCGACGCTGTCCTATTCGCCCTCGTACGGACCCGGATACAATCGGCCCTTCATGCGCGGCGTCGCCAGCGGCGAGAACGGCAACCACTCCGGCTCGATGCCGAGCGTCGGCACCTATCTCGACGAACAGCCGATCACGACGATTACCGGCAATCTGGATATGCACCTGTACGATGTCTCGCGGGTGGAGGTTCTGGCCGGGCCGCAGGGCACGCTGTACGGCGCTAGCTCGCAAGCCGGCACCGTGCGCATCATCACAAACCGGCCCGACCCGGCTGGATTCAGCGCCGCCTACGATCTCGAACTGAACACGATCACGGACGGCGATTGGGGGCAGACGGCGGAAGGTTACGTCAACCTGCCGGTTTCCGATCGCGTCGCCGTGCGCATTGTCGGCTGGGCCGAGCACGCGGGCGGCTACATCGACAACATCTTAGGCAGCCGCACCTATCCGACCTCAGGCATCGTCGACACCAATCCCGACGTCGCCGAAGACGACTACAACACCGTCGACACCTATGGGTTACGCGCGGCGCTCGGCATCGATCTGAACGAGAACTGGACGATCACGCCGCAAGTGATGGGGCAGTACCAGGAATCGCAGGGCATCTTCGCCGAACAGCGCACGATCGGCGAACGTCAAGTCGTGCACTTCTTTCCGGAATGGAACGAAGACAGCTGGGTGCAGAGCGCGCTCACGGTCGAAGGCCGCATCAGCAATTTCGATGTCGTGTTCGCCGCTTCGAATCTCAGCCGCGATGTGGACTCGAACCAGGACTATTCCGACTACGGCTTCTTCTACGACTCGCTGATGGGCTACGGCTGCTATTTCGTCGACAACACGACGCCGGGCATCTGCGACGGCCTAGCCGGCCTGCCCGGTGATCCGATCAACCCCGCCCAACAGGTCGAGGGCCGCGACCACTACGATCGCCAGACCTACGAACTGCGGCTGACGTCGCCGGCGGAAAACCGGCTGCGCTTCATCGTTGGCGCGTTCTATCAATTGTCCGAACACCGCATTCACCAGCGCTATTATTTCTCGGAAGACTTCCGCGACGCCTACGAAGTCACTGGCAATCCGGATACGATCTGGCTCACCGAACAATTGCGGACGGACGAGGAATCCGCGCTGTTCGGCGAGGCGGCGTTCGATCTGACGGACAGCCTCACCGCCACCTTGGGCGTGCGCCTGTTTCAGACCGAGAACTCGCTGCGCGGCTTCTTCGGCTTCGGCGCCGGCTTTTCAGGAACCACCGGCGAGGCGGCCTGCTTCGGCCCGGCGACGCTTGCGAACGAGCCTTGCACGAACCTCGACAAGTCAACTGAAGAGGACGGGCAGCTCTACCGCGCCAACCTGCAATGGCGCCTCGACGACGACCGCATGCTCTATCTGACGTACTCCGAGGGCTTCCGGCCGGGCGGCATCAATCGCCGCGGTACGCTTCCGCCCTACGACGCCGACTATCTCGACAACTACGAGATCGGCTGGAAGACAGACTGGGCCAACGGCCGGCTGCGCTGGAACGGCGCGGTGTTCTTCGAGGTTTGGGAGAGCTTCCAATTCGCGTTTCTTGGCGCGAGCGGGTTGACCGAAATCCAGAACGCGGGCGACGCCGAGATCTTCGGTCTTGAGACGGACCTGGTCTGGGTTCCGATGGACGGCCTGACGGTGACGGCGGCGGCGACGTGGCTCGATACCGAGCTGACGAATGCGGCGATCGCCGACACGCTGGCGGGCACGCCATTGCCGGTCTCGCCGGATCTGAAGCTCGATATCGGCGCCCGGTACGAGTTTCCGTTCTACGCCTGGCAGGCGTTCGTGCAGGGCAACGTGTCGTATGTGGGCGATCGCAGCATCGACATCCGCCAAACCGAAGCCGGGCTGATCGGCGAACTCGACGCCTACTGGCTGACGGACGTGTCGCTCGGTATCGACGGCGACAATTTCCGGCTTTCGCTCTTCGTCGACAATCTCTTCGACGAAAACGGCGTGACCGGCCGCTACACCGAATGCGCGATCACGACCTGCTTCGGCGAGCAATACGATGTGATCGTGCGGCCGCGCACGATCGGCGTGCGGCTCGGCCAAAGCTTCTGATAGAGTAGCTTCTACGCGCCGCCGCCGGTTCGCCGGTGGCGGCGCAGGAGCTATTACTCGAACAGGCTTGAAACGCTTTGCTCGTTGGCGATGCGCCAGATCGCGTCGCCGATCAGCGCTGCGACGGAGATTTCCCGCACCTTGGCGCTCTTGTGCTTGCGCATGACCGGGTCGATCGAATTGGTGACCACCAATTCCTTGAGCATGCTGTCGTCGACCCGCTTGACCGCGCCGTTCGAGAGCACGCCGTGCGTGCAATAGGCTGAGACGGACTTCGCCTTTTCCTTTAGCAGCGCCTCGGCCGCGTTGCAGAGCGTGCCGCCGCTATCGACGATGTCGTCCACGAGAATGCACTCGCGGCCTTCGACGTCGCCGATGATGTGCATCACCTCGCTGACGCCCGCCTTCTCGCGGCGCTTGTCGACGATGGCGAGATCGGCGCCCAGGCGATTGGCCAGTGCGCGCGCGCGCACGACGCCGCCCACGTCGGGTGACACGACCATGAGTTTCGTCGTGTCCTTGCAGTTTTCGCGAATATCGCGCTCGAGCACCGGCGTCGAGAAGAGGTTGTCCGTCGGGATATCGAAAAAGCCTTGGATCTGGCCGGCGTGCAGTTCCAGCGTCAGCACGCGATTGGCGCCGGCGGTAACGATCAGGTTGGCGACCAGCTTGGCCGAGATCGGCGTGCGGCCGCCGACTTTGCGATCCTGCCGGCCGTAACCATAATACGGGATCACCGCAGTGATGCGTTTGGCAGAGGCGCGGCGCAGCGCGTCGATGCCGATCAGCAATTCCATCAAGTGGTCGTTGGCGGGGTAGGACGTCGACTGGATGATGAACACATCCTCGCCGCGCACGTTTTCCTGAATCTCGACGAAGATCTCGTTGTCCTTGAACCGCTTGAATTCCGCCTGCGCGAGCGGCGTGTCCAAATGGTCGGCGATCGCCTTGGCGAGCGTGCCGTTGGAATTGGCTGCGAGAAGCTTCATTGGGATGCGGGGCCCCGACGCGTCCTGGTCGGCCCCGTCTACTCTTCGAGTCGGCTTCCCGAAAAGGGTTTACTGCGGTTTGGCGACAGTTGCGGCGGCCGTGGCGCCGTGGCCACGGCCTAACCGAGCGCGATGGCGGAACAATTTCGACCGTAGTCGGAATGTCCCTGGTGGACCGAGCGGCGGTTGCTGAAATAGTCGCTGCCCTCTGGCCGCGTGTCGTGGCCAAGGTCGTGCACGTGGCCCACGCCCAACGCCCGCAACCGGAATGCACAATAACCGGGCAGGTCGAATCCCCATTGGTTGGCTTGGTGCATGGTTGTGAAGAAGCGCTTGTTCTGCGGATCGGCAGCGAGGAAGCGGTGGTAGAGATCGCCGCGGACAAGGTAGCTGTCGCACTGAATGCACGGCCCAATTGCAGCAACGATGCGAGAAGTGGCCGCGCCCTTCTCGGTCATGCGTCGCACCGTGGCCTGGAGGACGCCGCCAAGGGCGCCGCGCCAGCCTGCGTGTGCGGCGCCGATCACGCCGGCCTCGAGATCCGCCAGCAACACCGGCGCACAATCCGCGGTGAGGACGGAGAGGACAAGACCCGGCGTTTTGGTGACCAGCGCATCCGCATGCGGGCGTTCGCCGCCTGGCCAAGGGCCGTCGACGAACACCGCCTCGGGTGAATGCACTTGATGGACGCCTATGAGGTTTTCCAAGGGCGCGCCGAACGCCGCGGCAATGCGGCGGCGATTTTCACGCGTGGCTTCGGGATCGTCATGCGAGCCTGTGCCGGCATTGAGGCTTTCGTAGATGCCGGTCGACACCCCGCCGCGCTTGCCAAAGAAGCCGTGACGCACGCCCGCGAGCGCTGACGCGCGGACATGCGGGGGCGCCTCTGGGCTCAGAAGCCGGCCGGCGTCGGGAGGTTGGGGCTCGAGAGACATATGGCTTTGAACAATGCGCCCATTTCGTCGTTGTGCGTCAAGCGGCGGAGTTCGCGCGCGACGCGCTCAGCGTGTGATGGATTGGCCTGCGCGAGCGCATTGGCGCGCACTTCGACGCCGAGGCCGCGCAGGAACTGGGCTTGGGTAACTGGGCCGCTGACATCGAGTCCGGCGTCCAGCGCAAGTTGCGCCACGCGGGCAAAGTCCACATGCGCGGTCAAATCGGCTTCGCCCGGCGCATCCAAAGGGTCGACTTTCGCGTGCGCCTTCAGGGCCTGCAGCGTGTCGGCGCCTTCTGGGCGCACGTAGCCATAGTCGATCAGCAACGCGCGGCTTGGCGCCTCGTGCAGGCGGCGCTCAATCTCGTAGATCACGCTTTCCAAGCTAGGCGCAATCTCGCGCACCGCGCCTATGTCATCGTCGGTTTCCGGGCCGGGAAGGGCGGAACTCAGGCCGAACGTCAGCTGCTCGGCTTCATCGAGTCCGACAAGCTTTTCGCGCCAGCCGTCCTCGTCCCGCAAGAACTGGCGAATCGGCAGGCAATCGAGAAACTCATTGCCGATGATGAGGCTTGGGCCGGGTGGCGCGTCCTCGAGGCGCGTCGTCCATTCCGCGTTTGGCACGCGATCGGCTTGTTCGTCGCGTAACGACGCGCTCACCTCGACGAACACGAGATTCGCCGCGTCGTGAAACCCTTCGATGCGCTGTGTGGCGCGCAACGCATCTTGCATCAGCACGCCGCGCCCCGGTCCGAGTTCGATCAAGTTGAACGCCGGCTTGCCGAGCGCGTCCCACTCGTGCGCGCACCAGAGTCCGATCAGCTCGCCGAACATCTGGCTGGCTTCCGGCGCGGTGATGAAGTCCGCGCCGGCGCCGCCGATCAAAGGACGCGTCGCGTAATAGCCGTCGCGCGGATCGTATAGGCACGCGGACATGAATTCCGCGACCGTCATCGGCCCATTCTCACGAATGTGCTCGATCAGACGTTGCCTGAAGTTCACGCCGCCGCCGGTTTTGGCGCTTGCAGCGCGCGGCGGATGAGCCATGCGCCGAGCAGGATCATCGGGATCGAGAGCAGCATGCCCATGGTGAGGAAACCACGCAGCGCTTCGGGCATGTGCGCATCGGGCTCGCGCACGGTTTCGAGCAGCGCACGAAAGACGCCGTAGCACACCAGGAAGATGCCGACGTTCATCCCCGGCCGGCGCAGGCTGTCGAATTTGAGCGTGGCGACGTTGATGATCGCAAACAAAACCAGGCCTTCAAGCGCCGCCTCATAGAGTTGGCTCGGGTGGCGCGGCGTTTCCGCGCCAGTCCAAATCCAGGTGCGCGTGTTGGGGTCGAAACCGCCGGATGGAAACACCACGCCCCAGGGCAAATCGGTCGGCCGCCCCCAGAGTTCGCCATTGATGAAATTGGCGATGCGGCCGAAAAACAAGCCGATCGGCGCCGCGGCAGCAGCGATGTCACCGAGGCGCAACAGGTCGACGGTGTCCGTGCGCGCTTTGGCGCGCATCTCTTCGAAGTCCTTCTTGCGTAGCCAGCCGATCGGGCCGATGCGCGTGAACTCGCCGCGCTGCTCCGCCGGCGGTTCGGCCACGGCCTTCTTCTTCGCCATCGCTTCGAACGCATCTTCGTTGACGTGCTTTTGGCGCGTGAACCAATAAGCGGCGACCGCGACGCCAATTAGGCCGCCGTGGAAGCTCATGCCGCCTTGCCAGATCTGGAAGATTTCGAAGAAGTTCCGCCAGATCATGTCCGGCTTGTAAAACAGCACGTAGCCAAGGCGGCCGCCGAGGATGACGCCCAGCGTCGCCCAGAACAGGAAGTCGTCAACCTGCGGCACGCTCATTGGCGCCTTGCCGGGCGTCCACAATCTGTCGCGGCGCACCAGCCACACCATCCAGCGCCAGCCCAGCACAAGGCCGACGATGTAGGCGAGCGCGTACCAGCGCAGGTGAAACGGGCCGATACCGGCGATCGCCGGAATGGTCAGCGCGGCCGGATCGATGTTGGGGAATTGGATGGCTTCGAGAAGCACGCGCGCCCACCTTTGCTTACGGCTGTTCGGCCGCATTGCGCGGCCCCGGCGGGGTTCTTAAACACCTCTCAAGGAACGATCCACATGCAAACGCAAAGCTCCGTGTTTGACGACCTCGCCCGGCTGCTCACAGGGGCGATGGGCATGGCGCAGGGCGCGGGTGAGGAAGCCCGGGGCTTCATGCGGGCGCAGGCCGACCGTTTCGTCGCGGAAATGGACCTTGTGGGCCGCGACGAATTCGAAGCCGTGAAGCAGATGGCCGCCGATGCGCGGGCCGAGGCCGACGATCTGCGCGCCCGTGTGGAAAAGCTCGAAGCGCTGTTGAGTGGGCGCGAGTAGAGCGACACCAGGAAGATCGAGCCCTGGACGACCCAGGTCCATGTCCCAGCGCTCCCGCCTCGTTAAGTATCGCGCAAGACTCGAAGCGCTTACCTAGTTGTCGGGGTTTGATTCGAGCGCGCCGGTGAAGTGCGCCCAAGGCGAAGAGATCGGAAGGCTGGCCGCGCAGCTCGCGGGGCTCTTGAGCGCACAGGGGATGCTCAATGGATCTCTATCTCGACGATGACGCCGAAATCGCCGGCGATCCGCTGGACACCGTCGAGGCGGTGATCGGGGCCGACGACCGCTTCCTGTGCGAACGCGCCGAAGACGGCGACGTGCACTTCTCCTTCAAGTGCTCGTGGGGCGAGACAGTCGGCTATTTCTCGCACCGCCACGAACTGCCGGCGCTGCTGTTCACGCTGGGCTTCGACATCCAGGCCGCGCAGTCGCGCCGGACCGAAGCTGTGCGCCTCGCCGCGCTCATCAACGAAAACCTCTGGCTTGGCCATTTCGACGTGTGGTCGGACGACGGCACGATCATCTTCCGGCATGCCATGCCGATGATCGGCCGTGACGAAATCTCCATCGGCGAGGTCCAGGCGATGCTCGCCGCCGGCATGGACGCGGCGGAGCGCTTCCAACCTGCGTTCCACTTCCTTATTCTGGGCGGCATGAGCGCGGAGGCTGCGGCCGAAGCGTCCTTGTTTGAGACCGCCGGAGAAGCGTGAGCGGACTAGACGCCCCATCGATCGCACTTGTCGGCGCCGGCGCGATGGGCGGTGCTTTGGTGCGCGGGTGGATTGACGCCGTGCGAAAGGGGGGCGGGCTCACGCTCACGGTCGTCGAGCCGAACTTCGATCCCGCGCTGCAGCGTGAACTGGAGTCCGCAGGCGCGACGCTGAACCCGCCCGAGCCTGGGCCGGTCGACATGGTCGTGCTCGCGGTTAAGCCGCAGACGTTCGCCGCCGCTGCGGAGAGCGTGCGCCGCTTCATCGGCCCCGACACGCGCGTACTTTCGGTGATGGCCGGCATTCCCATGGAAGCGCTCACGCGCGAGCTTGGCGCGCAACGCGTGATCCGCTGTGTGCCGAACACGCCGGCGCGGATCGGCCGGGGCGTCACGGCGTATGTCATGTCGCCGGCGTGCGCGGAGGAGGACCGCACGCTGGTCGAGCAATTGCTGGCGCCGCTGGGCGTGGTGGAGCCGATCGCCGCCGAGCGCTTGATGGATGTCGTCACGGCCGTTTCCGGCTCCGGGCCTGCGTACGTGTTCCTGCTTGCCGAAGTGCTCGCGGCGGCCGCGGAGCAGGAGGGGCTCGACCGCGAGACCGCGATGCGGCTGGCCAGCCAAACCGTCGCCGGCGCCGGCGCGCTGATGCTGGAAACCGGCGAGCCGCCAAGCGCGCTCCGCAAGCAAGTCACCTCGCCCGGCGGCACCACCGAAGCCGCACTCGACATCCTCGCCGCCGCCGACGGCTTGGGACCGCTGCTGCGCCGCGCCGTCGCCGCCGCCGCGCAACGTTCGCGGCAATTGGGCAAGGGCTAGTTGAGGCAATGGGCAGTGGGCGGTAGGCAGTGGAGCCGCATCAAACCACCCATTGCCTAATGCCGATTGCCCAATGCCCGTCCTTGATCTCGCACCCGGCAAGAACACGCAGCGCGGATTCTGGGGAACGGACTTCCGCCTCGAAGACGGCTACGTGCACGTCAAGTCGACCGGCGTGCGCTTCAAGAACGATTGGCAATTGTGGGCCGACATCTGGCGCTGGTTCACATACTACGCGTTTGTGCGCCTGCACGGTTTCTGGGCGCGGCTGACCAAGCCTGCAGGCCCGCGCATCTGGTTCACGCCGCACGCGCCGCGGCCCTGGTACATCGTGTGGGCGGCGGTCGTGTGGGGCGGCATGCGCTTCGCGCGCTCCCCGGAGCAGGCCGATGCGGCATTCTATTTCGAGGACCGGACGCAAGCGGCGCCGCCTCCGCCCCGCCACGCACGCGCCTTCAATTTCGGCGTCGGCGACGTGTCGAAGAGCAAAGTCGCGGCGGTGATGGCGGATGCGTTCGGCTACCCACTGGCGCTCGATCCCACGACGCACGTGGGCGAAGCGGTGGAGAAAGGCGAGGGAAACGGCGTGCACGACGGCCGCCTCGTGCAGTGTCCGCTGACGCCAGCGCCCGACAAAGTCTATCAGCGCGTGATTAAGACGGAGGGCGTCGATGGTTGGGCCTACGATCTTCGCACGGCCTGCGTCGGCGGGCGTCCAGTCGTGGTGTTCGTGAAGCAGAAGCCCGCAACGGCGCGCTTCTCGATCCAGAACACCAGCGTCGTGGTAAGAACGCCGGGGGAGGTATTCTCCGCTGCGGAGCTGGCGCACCTCCAGCACTTCTGCGCCGTGATGCGCCTCGATTGGGGCGGGCTCGACGTGCTGCGCGAGGCGTCGACCGGGCGGCTCTTCGTGGTCGACGTCAACAAGACCGACACCGGCCCCGCCGTCGTGCTCAGCTGGCGCGACCGCGCGAAGGCGACAACGCTGCTGGCGGACGCGTTGCGCGAGATGGTGCGGGAAAACTAGCGCTTGATCGCCACCACGCCCACCACCGCGATCCGCTCAACCTCGGCGTACTCTTCGCGCTCCAATTCTTCGCCCAACACATCCGGATCGAGTTCGCTGTAGCGCACATCGAATCCCTCCAGCGCCGCCAACAACGGCGCGCGCAGCACATGCTCGCCGCCGATCACGGCGCTGCCGCTATAGAGCACGAACGCGCCGCCTTTGCTCAAGCGCTGCGCCGCGTCCTGAGCCCAACGTACGGAGAGCCTCGCGCCGAGTTCGCCGCCGCCGTCGCGGTACGCGCGGTGCGCGGGGTCGGCCATGTAAGGCGGATTGGCGATGATGAGATCGGGCTCGCCGCCAACTGCGCTCAAAGAATCGCAGAGGTGGAAACTTGAATCGCCGTTGATGCCAGCGAAAGCCCAGTTCGCGCGCGCGTACTCCAACGCGCGCGGATTAATGTCGGTCATCGCGATCCTTAGGGGCAGCGCTGCCGCCAGCGCTCGCGCCGCCGAGACCGCGCCGACCCCGGCGCCTGTTCCGATATCGATGACGGCGTTCCGCGCGCCGAGCGCGGGAATGGTCTGATGCAGGAAGCGCGCGAAGCGATAGGAATCGGGGCCGAAGAATACGGAGTCCTGCTGCATTGTGGGAAACGCGGAGTGGACAAAGAGGTCGCTGTCCAGACTCGAGACGCGCACCAAGCTGCGCAGGTGTTCGCCGTGCTGCTCCAGAAAACCTCCGTCTTCGAGAGTACGCAGGAGCGAGCCGGGAAGAACATGTGGCGTGAACGGCAGACTCCAGCCGAACACGTCGCGCAGGTCGCGGGCCGGCGCATCTCCGCGCCGCGCCATCACGCGCGCGTGTGTGGCCGGTGTGGGTGTGACGAACGCATAGTCATGCCGCCGCAGTTGTGCGAGAAGCGCGGCGATCGCCGCGCGCTGCGCGCTCACGATGGCGCCGTGCGGCCGTCGCCGCCCCAGAAATGACGCCGGTAGGCGTCGAAGCAGTCTGCGCCGCACTGCAAGCGCATCAGGGCGCCCTCAGCGATGTGCGTCGCCGCCTCGGGACGATCCGCGACAATGGACGCGAAGACTTCGCGGTTCCAAGCCTCGGAGTGCTTCACATCGAGCACGGCGTGCAGATCGAAATAGTGCCGCGCCTTGGCGGACACCTTCAGCCGGCGCAGCGCCTGGCTCACGAGAACAGCGCGGCCCGGCGCGGTGAGTTCGATCACGCCCAGCGCGCCCAGCGCCTGGTAAGCGTAGGCGCGGTTGGAGGCGAGCGCCGCCATGGTGTTGCCGAGCGCCAGGGAGGGAGCGACAGTGGTTTCGATCCGAGGCGTCACCCCGAGCGCGCGCACCAGCGCCTCGAGCATCGGCCCGTGCATGCCTTTGGCGTTACCCCGGCCCATTTCGTCCCAATAGTTCCGCGCCAGTTCGAGTTTGGCGCGCGTTGGCGCCTTCACCTGCGCCAGCGCGACGAGATCGTCGAACCCGGCTTCGCCCGCGGCTTCCTGCTCCACGAACCAGCGCATCTCCGAAAGCGTGGCGCGTTCCGCCAGCCAGGGAAACAGAGGGTCGCCTTGGCCCGGGCCGGTTTCCTTCAGCGCCTCAAACCAAGCCACGAACGCCTCCGGCCCTCGCGGCGCCTTCGCCGCGCGCGGACGCTGCGCCTGGCGCGACGCTTCGATGAACGCGGTCTCCTCCAGGCGCATGGCGTATTCGTTGTCCAGCGCCGCGCGCCAGTCGGCGACAGGCGTCTGCATCGCGAAGCGGCGGCGGTTCCAATGCGCAAGCCGGGCCTGGAGCGCGTGACCGCGGAGCGCGGGCTTGAGGCGCTGCGGCAGTGACCCGTCCGGCATCGATCAACTCCTCGCGGCCGGCCGCCAGCCCGGCGCCCGCCCGCTTGACGGGCAAACCCAAGCCGGGCCTTGTTCTGATGGCAACTCAAAATCACCGCAGAGGTTCATGTCTTCCTCGCTTGACCCCGCCGTCCGCCGCGATTTGGCCCGCGCCGCCCTTTCGGTCGCGACTTCAACGCCTTGGCGCGAAGTGACGCTCTTGCGTCTCGCGGACGCAGCAAACCGCCCGGTGTCCGACTTTTACGGCGCCTCGCTCGGAGATGCGCTCGACTGCGTCGAGGAGGCGTTCGACCGCGCCATCGCTGACAACATGGATCAGCTCGATCCCGGTCAGAGCGTGCGCGACCGCCTGTTCGAACTGATCATGCGCCGGTTCGAGGCGATGGAGCCACACCGCGCCGCGGTCGTTGCCATGGAGCAGGGCGGCGACCGCGACCCGACCCTGATGGCCGCCGCGCACCAGCGTCATGTCCGCTGCGCGCGCTGGGTGCTGGCGTTGGCGGGCCTCGAGGCGGACGGCATGACGGGGCAGGCGCGTGCGCAGGGGCTCGGCGTCATCATCGGCCAGGCGCGCGCGGCTTGGCGCGGCGACGACGCTGGCGACTTCAACAAGACCATGGCCTCGCTCGACAAGAATCTGCGCCGCGCCGAGGAGATGTTCGGCCGCTGGGCCGGTTTCGATCCCAAGCCGAAGGCCGGCGACAAGGCGGCGCCGTGAACAAGCTGCATCCGGTCCGCGGCGAGGGTCCGCGCGAGGAGGCGCCGGTGGCGCCGGATCGGGTGACGGAAGGCGCGCCGCGTACGGCGTCCGCGCTGGACTATGAGCGCGACGGCAAGACTTACGCTGGCGAGTGGTCCGCTACTGAAGGCGCGTGGCGGGTCCAGTACGACGAGTGGGAGTTCTGTCACGTGCTGGAAGGTGCGTGCGAGCTGGTTCCCGACGGCGGCGCCGCCCAGCGCTTCTCCGCCGGCGACAGCTTCGTCATCGAGCCGGGCTTCACCGGTCTTTGGCGCGTGCTTTCGCCGATGAAAAAGCGGTTCGTCGTCCGTTACGACTGAACTGCAATCTCTCTGCGCAACACCCTTGCCGTAAACCTTTTGGTCAGCGCTTGTTTACGTTTAGCGCGCAAAGATGAACGCGCATTAGCCAAGAAGGCGCGTCCATGTTCGATAGCGTATTCGACTTGAGCGAGCTGAAGCTGCAGGCCGCGCGGGCGATCTCCGCGCAGTACCGCGCAATCGCCGGCGCTTTGTTCCTCGGTCTGGCTCTGGTCTCGATCGGCTACGACGAGGTTGTCGCTCCAGGCATGAGCCGGCTCTCCAACGCCTGGGGCGCCGCCGCGACGGATTTCAGCCGCAAGCTCTCGAGCTTCACGCTCTAACCTTCGCGTCTCATGCGCTCCTGGCGCCCGGCTTCGGCGGCGCTAGGCCGATCCAGCGCCGTGTCGCCGGTGCGGATGTCGCCGGCGCGCGCGTAGTGCGCGATCAAAAGTCCCGTACTGGACACGCGCGAACTCACCAGGCTGTAGCTGCGCGGCGCCGAGCCATCGGAGAACAGCTTCTTGCCGCCGCCCAGCACGACCGGGACGGTGAACGTCTTGAGTTCGTCGACGAGATCGTTGGCCAGCAGCGCGTGCACGAGTTCCGTGCTGCCTTGCGTGACGAGGTTGGGCCCATCCTCCTGCTTGAGGCGCTTCACATCGTCGATGCTGCGCAGCAGCGTTGTGCCCTCCCAACTCGTGTCGACGTCGCCGGAGCGTGAGACCGGGTATTTTCGGATTTCCCTGAACAGCTTGGCGATGCCGTCGTCGGGACCGCCCTCAGCATAGGGCCAGTGCGCGGCGAAGATTTCGTAGGTCTTGCGCCCGAGCAGGAGGTCGAATTTCTCGCTGAAGAGGCGGTCGACCTCTTCGCCGAATTCCCGATCGAAGAAGGGCGTCACCCAGCCGCCATGCTTGAAGCCCTTGGTCGGGTCCTCGGTCGGCCCGCCCGGCGCCTGCATCACGCCGTCCAGCGACACGAACGCGCCGACGATGATGTTCCGCATGCTTGTCTCTCCTGTTGGGGTGTTAACGCCTTGGCGAGCGATGCGCACACATTGTTCGCGCCATGGCGCAGCATTTTGACCTGATTGTCATTGGCTCCGGGCCCGCGGGGCGGCGGGCGGCGGTGCAGGCGGCGAAGCTCAAGAAGTCCGTGCTGGTGGTCGAGCGCGGCCGCCGTGTCGGCGGCGTTTGTGTGCACACCGGAACAATCCCCTCGAAGACGTTGCGCGAGACCGTGCTGAACCTCTCCGGCTGGCGCGAGCGCGGCTTCTACGGGCGCGCGCACCGCAACAAGGAGAATATCACCGCCGAGGACTTGCGGCGGCGCCTGCACATCACCCTCGATCACGAAGTCGAGGTGCTGGAGCACCAGTTCGCGCGCAACAAGGTGAGGTGTGTCGCCGGCGCGGCCCGCTTCCTGGGGCCGCATGCCATCGAGGTGACGGGCGAAGGCGGCGACGTGCGCCACTATCACGGCGAGCGCATCATCATCGCCGTCGGCACGCATCCGTTCCGGCCCGCAAACATTCCGTTCGACGGCGAAAGCATCGTCGACGCCGACGAAGTACTCGACTTGAAGCGTCTGCCGCGCTCGCTGGCCGTGATCGGCGCGAGCGTGATCGGCGTCGAGTACGCGACCATCTTTTCCGCGTTGGACGTGAAGGTAACGGTGATCGAGCCGGGGCCGAGCCTGCTGGGCTTTGTCGATCGCGAACTGGTGGAGGAGTTTATCCACGACCTGCGCGACCGCGGCGTCAGCCTGCGCTTCAACAGCAAGACCAAAAGCGTCGAGAAGCTCGGCCCGGACTCCTGCCTTGTGCGCCTTGAGGATCGCCGCCAGATTGTCGCCGACATGGTGCTGTTTGCGGCGGGCCGCGCCGGCGCCACCGCATCGCTCGGCCTGGACGCCGCCGGCCTCGCCGCCGACGACCGCGGGCGCATCGCTGTCGATCCCGCGACGTTCGCAACCACAGTGGCCCACATCTATGCCGTGGGCGATGTGATCGGCTTTCCCTCGCTTGCCTCCACCTCGATGGAGCAGGGCCGCATCGCGGCGTGTCACGCGTTCGGCGCGGACGCGCACGCGCCGCCGGAGTTCTTTCCCTATGGCATCTATTCCGTGCCTGAAATTTCGACCGTCGGCATGACCGAAGAGCAGGTCCGCGAGAAGGGCATTCCCTACGAAACTGGCATCGCGCGCTTCCGCGAGACCTCGCGCGGCCACATCATGGGTCTGAACTCTGGCTTCATGAAAATGATCTTCGCGCTGGAGACGCGCCGCCTGCTCGGCGTGCACATCGTCGGCGAGGGTGCGACGGAGTTGATCCACATTGGCCAAGCCGTGCTCAATCTGGCCGGCGGCTTGGACTATTTCGTCGAGAACACGTTCAACTACCCGACGCTTGCCGAAGCCTACAAGATCGCCGCGCTGGATGCATTCAACCGCATGCCCGCGCGCCAGCCCAGCGCGGAGGCGTTCGACCTCCGCGAGCGGCTGCGTTCGGCCTAATCGTCTCCGGTGCAATCGCGCGGCGGCGAGGCCGTGAAGCGGGCTATGCGGTCCCGGAACTGCTGCGCCGTCGCGTAGCTGCGCACCAGCTGCAGCGCCTCGCGCTCGATTGCTGCCGCGCGCGGGAAATCGCCGCGCAGCGCCACCACGCACGCCAGCGTGTCGAGGTAGTTGCCGCTGCGTTCGAGACTGATGGCGTGCAGCGCAGCTGCGTGAGCGCGCGCGGCGTGCTCGGCGCGGTCGGCCAATGGGCGCGTCGCCACGAGCCACGCATAATTGTTGAACGCGTTGGGGTGTGCCGGCGCCAATTCCATGGCCCGTTGCAGATCCGCCAGTTCGCGATCCGAAGCGTTCTGCTTGCGCCAGGTGCCTGCGCGGATGCTCAAGATGTAGGCGACCACCTCGTCGTGGCTCCAGGCCCGGCCCTGCCAGGGCGGATGTTCGCCGCGTGTTGCGCACGGTCCACGCGCGTTGGTGTCCCAGTCCATGATTTCGCCGCCGGCGAGCGCCCAGCGCACGTAATTGTGGGTGTCTTGCTCCGAGAGCCTGATTTCGACCAGCCAGCCTGGAACGCCATAGTGCTGCGCGACAGTCAGCAAGATCAGCGCGCCGATATCGCAGTCGAAGGGATAGTAGTGCTGCGCGCCGGCCTCGCGCGCCGTCAGCGCATCGCCGATCGTGCGCGTGCCGATATAGAGCCGAAAGCCGTTGCGCACGAGGGCGTCGACCGTGATTTCGCCCATCCGATTGAGCAAGGCCGCCGTCGGCGCGTCGCCGCGTGCAAAGCCAAGTGCGCCGATTTCGGCGTGGATTTCGTCCATGATCCGGTCGAGCAGGCGGTAGGAATCGTCACTGACGAAGCACGCCTCGGACTCCAGGTCTAAAATCTCATAGGCCAAGCCCTCGTATCTCGGCCGATACGTGCGCTCGCCCTCAAGCGCACACCCGCGCGGCGGCGGCGCGCCTTGCCGGGCTTGGAAATAGACATCGCCGCACGCGGGCAGCGCGCGTGCATCGAACGGCGCCGCAAGCGCCGACGGAGCAAGCGCGGCCGCCAACACCAAAGCTCGCAACGGCCCCATCATTGCAACCTCCCACGCTCCACGCATGCCTATGGCTACCACCGGGGCGGCAAGCGTCAATCCGCAGCCCCGCCGGAGCCTACGCGGGCTTGCGCGGACGGCGCGCGCGCGTCGTCGGTGTGGGCGCGGCCACGGCTTCGGCGGCTGCCGCCGCGATCGGGCCAATCAGGGCTTTCGTGGCGCGATCGATCGCGCGCTCCCAGCGTTGCGAGTGGCGCAGCGGCAGGCCGAATTTGCGCGACATGGCGAGGAACACGAGCTCCGGTACGTCGATGGCGCAGGCGCGCTCGAGTCCCTGAAAGCCGGGCGCCGAATTGGCTTCGCAGATTCGATAGCCCTTCTTGTCGAACAGAATGTCGATTCCCGCGAAGTCGAGCTGCAGTTCGCGTGCAACCGCGAGTGCAAGCTCCGCCATCTGCGGCGGCGGGTTGAACGGCGCGCCGTGTCCGCCGAGCGAGATGTTCGACTTGAAGCCGCCGTCCGCAGAGCGCCGCTCCATCGCCGCGACGAGGCGTCCATTCAGCACGAGCACCCGAACGTCGCGGCCGTGGCTCGCTTTGATGTATTGCTGAAACAGAAAGTCCGCGCCCGGCGCGGCGGCGCCGTCGAGGAGGTTGGCGAGATCGTCGAAATCGGCGCGGTTCTTGACGAGAACGACGCCTGCGCCGCGCGTGCCGCGCAGCTTCTTCACGACAACGGGAAATCCCAGTTCGCGTTCGACCATTTCCACATCGGCGGGAAACTTGCCGAGAATGGTTTTGGGCGTCGGGAGCTTTGCCCCGGCGAGGATTTGCAGCGTGTGCAGCTTGTCGGCGACCGCCTCGATCGCGGCCGGTCCGTTGACGATCGCCACGCCCTGGCGCTCGAAGTGGCGCAGCACCGCGAGCGTGAAATAGGTCGTCTCGCTGCCGCAGCGGGGGATGATCAGATCGGGTTTCGGCAGCTCGCGGCCCTGGTAGCTCGCCGACCAGCCATGGGCGGAATCGACCACAAGATCGAACTCGCTTGGCTTTAGCACCATCAGATCGATGTCGAGCGTCTCGGCCGCTTCCTGGAAGCGCTTCACTTCGGCGGCCTCGGGGACGCCCGGCGCCACGTCGCGGTTAAAAAACAGCCAGCAGCGCATGAGCCGGTCCTCCGGGCGTTCGGGGTATACGCGCGACCCGACAGCAAGGTTCCCACGGGCGCGCGGTCACGATGGCCTGTTTCGATGACAACACCGTGGCGACGGCGATTGCGCGGACCCGCCCGGATGCGCGATGCTCGCGCCATGAGCCGGGTGCCCATTGTCGATGTTGCGCCGTTGCTGGACGGCGAGGGCGAGAGCGCCGCGCGCGAGATCGGCGCAGCGTGCCGCGACCTCGGTTTCTTCTATACGACAGGCCACGGCGTCGACGCGGACACGCTTGCGGCGCTCGACGCGGCCAGCCGCCGGTTCTTTGCGCTGCCGGAAGCGCAGAAGATGCGGATCGCCATGGCCAAAGGCGGGCGCGCCTGGCGGGGTTACTTTCCCGTGGGCGGTGAACTTACTTCCGGCAAGCCGGATCTGAAGCAGGGGATCTACTTCGGCGAAGAGCTTGGCGGCGGCGACCCGCGCGTCGCCGCGGGCTGGCCGCTGCACGGCGCCAATCTCTTTCCCAGCGATGTGCCCGAACTGAAGCCCGCGGTTTTGCGCTTCATGGCGGAAGCCACGCGCGCGGCGCACGCGATCATGGAGGGCGTGGCGCTGAGCTTGGGGCTTGAGCGCGGCTATTTCTACGCGCGCTACACGGCCAACCCGACGTTGCTCTTCCGCATTTTCGAGTATCCGGCCGCGGCGCATCCGGAGGAAAGCTGGGGCGTGGGCGAGCACACCGATTACGGCCTGCTCACGCTGCTCGCGCAGGATGATTTGGGCGGGTTGCAGGTGAAGACACCGCAAGGCTGGATTGACGCGCCGCCCGTGCCTGGCGCGCTCGTGTGCAATATCGGCGACATGCTCGATCGGCTGACGGGCGGCGTCTACAAGTCCACGCCGCACCGGGTGCGCAACGTGAGTGGCAAGAGCCGGCTTTCGTTTCCGTTCTTCTTCGATCCGGCTTTTGACGCTCGGATCGAGCCGCTGCCGGCCGCTGCTGCGCATGACGACAGCGCCGAGCGCTGGGACCGCGCCAACGTTCACGCTTTCGAGGGGACGTACGGCGACTACCTGATGGCCAAGGTCGCCAAGGTGTTTCCGGAATTGGCGGTCGACGTGCGCGCTTAGAAGCCGCGTTTCTGTCCGAACAGGTGGATGTGCAGGCGGTCGGAGTAGTTGAAGCCGTGGGCGGCGATGGCGCCGATCAGCTTGCGCGCGCGCGCGTTCAGCGCCTTTGAGGTCGAGCCTTCTGGCATCACCCAGACCCGTTCGGGCAGGAGGTCGAGATCGTCAGCCAGCATGGCGATGGTGGCGATGTCGGCTTCGTCGCGCGCGACGAACTTGAACGCAGCTGTTTCCAGCGCCGCGAACGTCTGTAGCGCTTCGCCCTTGAGCGCCAGTCCCGCAGCGTTGCCCGAATGCGCCAGCTTCGGCGACACCATGAACAGATCGACGCGGTCGATCAGGGCCTGAGACGGCGCGATCGTGCCATTGGTTTCTATCTCGATTAGCATGGCGTCCGCGCGCAGGGCGTCGATCAACGCCACAACTGCGTCCGCCTGCATCAGCGGCTCACCGCCGGTGATGACGAGACCTTCGGCGGCCAACGCGCGGATCGCCGCCGCGGCTTGTTCGACCGAGAGTTTGGTCATTTCCCGCTTCGGATCGAACTTGTACGGCGCATCGGGTGCGTCGCGCTCGTGAGCGAACGGCGAGCCGATCCAGTTCCAGGTATAGGCCGTGTCGCACCACACGCAGTGCAGATTGCAGCCGGAAAGGCGAATGAACGCGCGCGTTCGCCCGGCCGCCAGACCCTCGCCTTGAATGGACCGGAAAATCTCCGGCTCGCCCGTTTCCGTGCGCGCGACTTTCAACTGCATCGTTTCATCCTGGCCGCGGCAGGCGCAGTGCGGCGCGGAGGCCGCCGAGCGGGCTTTGGCTCAGCACGATATCACCGCCATGGCTACGCGCCACATCGCGCGCGATGGCAAGGCCAAGCCCTACGCCTTTCTGGTTGCGCGAGCGCGTCTCATCCAGCCGTGAAAAGGGGCGGAAGGCTTCCTCGTAGAGCTCCTCGGGGATGCCTGGGCCGTTGTCGTCCACACAAATGGTGACCGCATCGTCGTCGCTGCGCACCGTGACGCGGACTTTGTCGCCATGGGCGGCGGCATTATCGATGAGATTGGCGAGGCAGCGCTTCAGGGCGCGCTCGCGCCCTGGCGTCGCAATCTCGTCGCTCGCGTCGATCGCCACATCTGCGCCGTTGCGGGCCGCGCCCGCCACAAGCTCGCGCGCCAGCGCGACGACGTCGACCATCTCCGGCGCTTCTTCGGAGAGACCTTTGGCGAAGGCCAAATACTCGTCGAGCGTCTCCTCCATTTCCGCCAGATCGCGCTTGGCGTCCTCAATCTCGGGGCCGGGCGGCATCAACGCCAGCTGCAGCTTCAGGCGCGTCAACGGCGTGCGTAGATCGTGACTGACGCCGGCCAGCAATTGCGAGCGTTGCTCGATGTGACGCTTGATGCGCTGGCGCATGTCGAAGAACGCATGTGTGGCGCCGCGAACTTCGCGTGCGCCGCGCACGCGGAAGATGCCGCCATCCTCGCCGCGCCCGAACTTCTCCATCGCCGCCGCTAGTTGCTCGATGGGGCGCACCTGGTTGCGGATAAAGATGATGGAGACGACGATCAGGAAAATCGTCGCGCCGGTGATCCAGGCCACGAACAGCGGGCCCGAGCGCGCCTGCACGCGGTCGCGGAACGCCTTGAGCTGAAGCACGCCCTCCTGGATCGGCACCCGGATCAGCACTTGTGTCCCGGGGCAGGTGGAATCGTACCAGACCTCCCGTCCCAGGTCCTGTTGCAGCGCCCGGGTGAGGTAGCGATCGAGCGTCGATCCGATCGCGCGGCACCGCGGAATCTCCGGCTGCGCGCCGCGTTCCAACGTGATCTCGAGCCGGAGCGGACGCAACGCGAACGCTTGCAGATCGGCGAAATTCTCCGGCGTGGGGTTGCGTTCGTAGAGCTGAATGATGAGCGCGACGTCCGCGGCGACGCCTTGGCTCATGCGTTTTGACGTCGCCTGCCAGTGGTCGTCGAGGAAGACGAGCGTGATGATCAGCTGCAACAGCGCCGCCGGCGCCACGATGATCAGCAGCGTGCGCCAGTAGAGGCCCTTCGGCAGAATGTCGCGCAGGCGGAAGGTCGGTCGGGACATGATCAGTCGGCGGCGAGCTTGTAGCCGATGCCGCGCACCGTTTGTAGATACACGGGCGCGCGCGGATCGACCTCCACCTTGCGCCGCACGCGCGTGATCTGCACGTCGACCGAACGCTCAAGCCCCGCGCCGGTGCGCTTGGCCAGTTCTTCGCGGCTCACGACTTCGCCTGGGCGCGCCGCCAGGATTCGCAGCAGCGCCACCTCCGCCTCCGTCAGCCGCACAGCCGCGCCGTCGCGCAGCAACTCGCCGCGCGTCGCGTTGAAGGAAAAGGGGCCGAACGTGACCACTTCCGGCGCCTCGCCGCGCATCGCGACCGTGCGGCGCAGGATGGCGTTGATGCGTAGCGCGAGCTCCGCCGGTTCAAACGGCTTGGGCACGTAATCGTCGGCCCCGATTTGCAAGCCCCGGATGCGGTCCTCCGCCAAGCCGCGCGCCGTCAGCAGCACGATGGGCACCTTCGACCCCTTGCGGACGCTTTCCGCGAGCGAGAAGCCGTCTTCAACCGGCATCATCACGTCCAGGATCAGGAGGTCGAAATCCATCGACTGGAGCAGCTTGCGCGCGCTCGCGGCGTCCGCCGCCGCGGAGACACGGGCGCCGGCCTGCGTGAGATAGCGCTTGAGCAAGTCGCGGATGCGGTCGTCGTCGTCCACCAAGAGCAGGTGTGGCGGCCGGTCCAGCGCATCGAAGGCGGGCGTGGCGCTCACGTGCGCGCGCCCCGGCGAAAGACGGCCAGTTCGGGAGCATTCAACCTCGATTTACCTCCGGGCAGGGCAAAATTTGCCGTGCTTTCACACGCTCGATTGACAGTCATGTCGCCCGCCACAGAATACGCCCAAAAACCATCCCCAAAATCATCACATTGGGGATGCGGCTCCGCAAGAGCCGATCATAACAGGAGGAACACATGGCGGCGCAGCCCTATGACGATCGCGATGGCTGGATTTGGTTCGATGGCGAATTCATTCCGCACCGCGACGCCCGGGTCCACATCCTGACGCACGCCATGCACTACGCCTCCGCCGTGTTCGAAGGCGAACGCGCCTACGATGGCGCCGTGTTCAAGAGCCGCGAACACAGCGAGCGCCTGCACAAGTCGGCAAACATTCTGGGCTTCAAGCTTCCCTATAGCGCGGAAGAAATTGACCGCGCCAAGGCGGAGCTGGTGGCGCGCCAAGGCACGCCGAGCTGCTACCTGCGCGCCATCGCCTGGCGCGGGTCCGAGCAGATGGGCGTCTCCGCCAAGCGCGATGACGTGCATGTCGCCATCGCCTCATGGGTCTGGGGCGACTATTTCGCCGACAAGATGAAGGGCGTGCGGCTGATGATTGCGCCCTGGCGGCGTCCGGCGCCGGACACTGCGCCCGCCAACTCCAAGGCGGCTGGCCTCTACATGATCTGCACGCTCTCGCGCCATGCCGCGGCCGACGCCGGATTCGACGACGCGATGATGTTCGACTGGCGCGGCCAGATCGCTGAAGGCACCGGCGCCAACATCTTCTTCGTTCGCGACGGCGTGCTGCACACGCCGTACCCCGATTGCTTCTTGAACGGCATCACGCGGCAAACCGTGATCGGTCTCGCACGTCAGCGGGGCGTCGAAGTGGTCGAGCGGGCGATTTGGCCGAGCGAATTGCCAACGTTCAGCGAATGCTTTCTCACCGGCTCTGCGGCTGAAATCACGCCTGTGCGCGAGATCGCCGGCCTCGCCTTCAAGCCGGGCGCGATGACCGAAGGTCTGCTGCATGACTTTGCCGCGCTCACGCGGCGTAAGAACGCGGCGTGACGCTGACGCCTGGATGGGCTACGCATCCAGCCATGCAGCTCGCTCGCTTCCCGCGCCGGCGTTATACGCCGGGCTTCACACCGCTTGAACGTCTGCCACGCCTCACAGAGGCGCTGAGCGGGCCCGAAATCTGGATCAAGCGCGATGATCTCTTGGGCGGCGCCGCGGGCGGCAACAAGACTCGCAAGCTCGAGTTCCTGGTCGCCGACGCGATCGCGCAGGGTTGCGATACGCTGATCACCGTTGGCGCGCCGCAATCGAACCATTGCCGGCTCACACTCTCGGCCGCCAACAAGGAAGGCCTGAAGTGTCGTCTCGTGCTCGAACAGCGTGTGCCAGGGTCGTACGATCCCAACGCCAGTGGCAACAACTTCCTCTACAATTTGCTGGGCGTCGAGGCGGTCAGCGTCGTCAATGCCGGAGACGATCTCAGCGCCGCGATGCAGAAGATCGCCGCCGAGCTCGAAGCGCAACGCCGCAAGGCGTACATCATTCCTGGCGGCGGCTCGAACGCGTTAGGCGCGTTAGGCTATGTCGCCTGCGCGCATGAGATCGCAGCGCAGAGTTTCGAACAGGGCGTCGCGTTCGACCGCATCGTCGTCGCCAGCGGGTCCTGCGGCACCCATTCCGGACTGCTGGTCGGCGCCAAGAGCGTGCATTTCGACGCGCCGATCACGGGCGTCAACGTGCGCCGCCCGCGCGCCGAGCAGGAGGGCAATCTGCTGAAGCTGGCGCGGGAGACCGCCGCATTGTTGGACATCGAAGCGCCGAACGCACGCGATGTCGTCGCGCTGGATGATTGGGTAGGCCCGGGCTACTCGCTGCCGACGGATGAGATGATCGAGGCGGTGCGCATGCTGGCGCGGCTTGAGGGCGTGCTGCTCGATCCGGTCTATAGCGGCAAGGCGATGGCCGGCCTGATCGGCCTCGTGCGCCGCGGCGAGTTGAAGAAGGGCGAGCGCGTGCTTTTCCTGCACACTGGTGGCGCGCCCGCGCTCTATGCTTATCAGAGCGTGCTGCAACAGTGACGAAATCGATCGGCGTCATCGGCGGCATGGGACCCGCGGCGACGGCCGACCTCTTCGCCAAGCTGATTGCTGCGACTGGCGCAGAGCGCGATCAAGATCATCTGCGCATCTTGATCGACTCCAATCCACGCGTGCCGGACCGCAATGCCGCCATCGCGGGGCGCGGCCCGTCTCCCGGCCCCGACTTGGCCCATGCCGCGCGCGGTTTGGAGCAGGCAGGCGCAGACTTCTTGGTCATCGCCTGCAACACGGCGCACGCGTTCGCCGATGAAATCGAAGCCGCAGTGTCCATTCCGTTGCTGTCGATGATCGATGCGACTGCAGACGCGGCGATGCAGGCGCGCCCCGCATGCGTGGGCGTGATCGCGGGCGACGGTTGCCGGCGCGCTGGCCTTTATCAGCGCGCGTTCGCGGCGCGGGGCGCCGAGACGCTCTTTCCACTCGATGCAGCGCAGCAGGACTTCATGGACGTGCTCTATCGGATCAAGGCTGGCGACACGGGCGACGCGGTCCGGCAGCGGATGGCGGCGCTGGCCACGAACCTTGCCACACGCGGGGCGCAGGCCGTCGTCGCCGCGTGCACGGAAGTTCCGCTCGTCCTGGATGCGAGCGCGCTCGCCGTACCCGTGATCAGCTCGACGGACGCGCTCGTTGCGCGCGCCGTCGCCTACGCGCGAGCGGCTTGAGGCGCAGTTGCTCGCCTAACGCACCGGCGCGTCCAGCATCTCGACCAGCGACCCGCCAATCGACATGGCGATCTGCGGGAAGACGCCGGCGAAATACTGATCGATAGTGGCGTAGAATTCGCTTGCCGGCGAAAGCGGGGCCACGCGAAGCGTGATGTTGCTGCCCGACAGCGCATGGCCTGCCGCGCCGCGAACCAAGTCATTGATGAACGGTAGATGCGACCCGCCGCCCGCAAGCACCACGTCGATTGTCGTCGAGCCCTCTGCTCGTGCGCGCGCGGCTACGCCGCTGAGGCTTTGGGCGATGGTTTGCTGCAGTTTGCGGATGAAGTCGCGGAACTGCGGATCTTCCATCAGGTCCTGACCCCGGACGACGGTCGTCTTCCAGCCTTCCTTGACAGAGCAGCGGCCGGTGGCGAACAGCTCGCGTTTCAGATCGCGCGCGTAGAGCTGACACATGCGCAGGAAGCGCTTGTCTTCCTCGGCGCCGTTGGAGCCGCGTTTGCGCAAGATGAGGTCGATCAGGATGCGGTCGATCTCATCGCCCGCCAGCGCGCTGCAAATCCGCGCTTCCTTGATTTCCGTCAGCGACGGCGGCTCGACGGTCTCGTTGAAATCGAACGCGGCGATGTCCGTGGTGCCGGCGCCCATGTCGAACACATAGACAAATCGGGTCGGCGAGTTGGTGAACGCTAGGCTGGCGGCGGCGGCCGCGTGCGGCTCGAAGACGCCCGTCTCCAGACGCGCGTCGCCCGGCTGCCGGGCGGCCTTGTCCAGCGCGTCCTTGCACTGGGCGATCGAGATGCCATCGGGCAACAGGAACAGACGCCCAAGTTTGTACGAGATGGCGGTGGCTTCGTTGAAGATGCGTTCGAACACGAGATCGTTGCCGCCGCCTTTGCTCCACACTGGGCTCGTGTACCGGCGCTTCGCATCGGCGATACCCGGCGGCACGTTCGGCGTGCGCGCCAGCGCTTCGCGGATCAGCTGATCAAGGTAGGCGAGGTAGAGCACGAGCGCGTCGCGCGTGCGCAAGGTTCCGGTTGGATCGACCGACGGGCGCATCTTCTGCGCCAAGGCTTCGTCGGGGTTGGCGGCGCCGAGCACTGTCTTGAAGGACAACAAAGGATCGCGGTTCGCAGTGACGCCGCGGCGTGCGTGCTCGAACGCAGCCGGGCCAAAGAACAGGCGTCCTTCGTCCACGAACAAGACCGACGGCGTCAGCAACGGATGCTCTGCGCCGGCCACGGCGCCGATCGGAATTGGCTTCACGCCGGCTTCGAGCGGCAGCATCGGATCGATGCACAGGCAAGCCTTGGAAAGCGCCGTGCCGAAGTCGATGCAAATTCGTGCCCGGGGCGCCCGGTCGCCTTGGTCCGCCATGATCTTGTATCCCGAAGCCCCGCAGGGTCCCTAAGTCTAGTCCATGTTTCCGGCTTTGGAACGGGCCCCGCTGCATCCCTTGCCGTCAGGCTGTGAATTACGGCTCGTCGTCGGCCACCAGGAAATGGCCGTGTAACGCGGCAATCGGCTGTGTGTGCTCGCCCTGCCACGCCGAAGCCTGGACGTTGGCGATGCGCCGGCCGATCTTGACGACTCGCGCGCGGGCGTAGGTGTCGACCGGCTTGCCGGAGCGCAAATAGTCGACGCCGATATCGATGGTCTTGGGGAAGCGTTCGCTCTTCGAGGTGACCGCCAATTGGGTCAGCGCAGTGAACTCCATCAGCGCGCCCACGACACCGCCGTGCAGCGCTGGCAGCAGCGGATTGCCGACCAGGTGCTCGGCATAGGGCAGCACCAGCGTGAGCTCATCGCCCTTCAGCTCCGCGCGCACGCCGAGGAATTGCGCGTAGGGCACGCGGGCGATAGCGGCGGCGACGCGCTCCTGCGGCGTCATGTCTTCTTCTCGCGCAAGTTCGCGCCGATCTTCCGTGCTGCGGCCTGGTTGACCATGTAGGCGGATGTCGCGTTGGCGATCGGGTCCTCGGCGCTGTCCTCGTAAGCGACTGCGCGCACGAAGGCCACGTTCTTACCGATCTTGTAGCAATGCGCTTCGGCGAGCACGTCGCGTCCAGGTGTGGCGGGGCGCATATAGTCGATGCGCAGATCGATGGTGGCGACCGTGCCAGGGATCTTCATGGCCAACACCGCCGCCATGCCGCAAATCTGGTCGAGAAATGTGGTGATGACGCCGCCGGCGATGACGCCGGTTTCGGGATCGCCGACGAATTCCGGCCGGTATGGCGCGCGGCCCCAAACCCGGGCGCGATCCAGTTTCGTCACTTCGAGTCCAAGCGCGCGCCCCTGCGGCGTCCATTGCATCATGGTGCGGACGCGTTCGAGGGCGTCATCGCCAGCGCCGTAGTCGGTGTCGCTCATGACGGGGTGCTAGCAGCTTCTCACGTCGCACGGCAAGGAAATTGACGGGCCGTCATTTTTGTGGCTGAAATGTAGGCGGGCGGAGCTTCACGGAGCATGCATGAGCGACACTGCGGCCGTCGAGCCGATAGGCAAGCGCGAGCGCACGAAGGCGACCAATCGCCACGCGATCCTCGCGGCGGCGCGACGCGTGTTTGCGCAACTCGGCTATGAAGCGGCGAGTGTGCGCGACATTATCCGCGGCACCGACCTCGCGTCCGGAACGTTCTACAACTACTTCCGGTCCAAAGAAGAAGTGTTCGAAGCGCTGGCCGATGACGGCGCGCGGCGCTTTCGGCCGATCCTGCGCATGGCGCGCGAGAACGCCTCGAGCTTCGAGGACTATCTCCACAGCGCGTTCGTTGCCTACTACCGTTTCATCGTTGAGGACAACCAAGCCGAAGGCCGGCCGATCGACGAGCGCCGGCCCCACGTCAGGCTCGACACGCCGGAGATGATGGCCGTCTATCAAGAGGTGCGGCAAAGCCTGGAAGACGCGATCGCGCGCGGCAATGTCCCACGGGTGGACGCAGATTATCTCGCTTGCGCTTGCATCGGCCTTGCTCAAGAAGTTGGCACGGCCATGTTGCGCCGCTCGCCGCCGGACATCGAAGAAGCGGCGGCGTTCTCGACCGGTCTGATCCTGAAAGGATTAGGCGGGGCGCCGCGCAAAGCTTGATTGGGAGTTCGCGTGTCCTGGCTGCGTAAAGCGCTCGTGCATCTTGCGCTCTCCCGTTCCGACGCCGCGCTCATTCGCGCATCCGGCGGTGAACCGCGCACCGTGCGCGGCATGACGCTCGACCCGCGATTTCAGTTTCTCGAGGCGCAGGCGCGTGGCCGTCTCGTGGATTGGGCGACGATCACGCCGGCGCAGTTACGAGCGCAGGCGGACGCGGGCGCAGAACTGTTCGGCGGACCGCGCGTGGGCGGCGTGCGCGTCGAGCGCAGTTACATCACCGGGCGCAGCCATTCGGTGCCCACGCGGCTTTATCTCCCGACGGTGCGCGACAACGCAGCGCCGATGCTGGTCTATTACCATTTCGGCGGCGGCGTGATCGGGTCGCTCGAAAGTTGCCATCGGCTATGCGGCCTGATCGCGCGCGCATCGGGCGCGCCGGTGATGTCAGTCGATTATCGCTTGGCGCCCGAGCACAAATTTCCCGCCGGTCTGGACGATTGCATCGCGGCCTATTCCTGGGCTGTCGACAACGCCGCGCGTTTCGGCGCGCCGGTGGGAAAGGCGGCGGTCGGCGGCGATTCCATGGGCGGCAATTTCTCCGCCATCGTGGCGCAGGAGTTCCGCAAGACGAAGCCGCCTGCGTTGCAGCTCTTGATCTACCCTGCGGTCGATTTTGTCAGCGATACGCCGTCGATGCACGATTTCGCGGATGCTTGGCCGCTCACCGCCGAGACGGTTGCGTACTTCGCCAAGCAGTATTTGCCCGATGGCGTCGAGCCGAGTGACCCACGCGTGTCGCCCGGCCGCGCCCAGGACTTGCGGGGACTGGCGCCGGCGCTTGTGTATACGGCAGGCTTTGACATGCTGTTGGACCAAGGCGCGGCCTACGCAGCGCGGCTCGAAGAGGCCGGTGTGAAGACATCCTACCATTGCTTCGAGACGCTGCCGCACGGCTTCGTCGCGTTTCCTTCGGCCGCGCGCGCGGCCGAAGCCGCCATCCGCCGCATCGCCGCGGAAACGGCCGCCGCACTCAAGGGCGTGCGCTGAGGGTGGCCGAGACCCAAGCCGTTCCCCGGTCGCGCGCGCACGTTGAGGTCGACCGCAGCGCGTTCAGCTGGGCGCTGTTCGAGTGGGCGCGCAATCCTTGGGTGCTGCTCGGCACGATCTATGTGTTCGCGCCTTACATCTCCAACGTCGTCATTGGCGATCCGGTGGAAGGCCAGGCGCTGATTTCGAGCTGGCACAAGACGGCCGGCATCATCATCGCGCTCACCGCGCCGTTCCTCGGGGCCGCGACCGACCGCATGGGCCGGCGCAAACCGCTGCTGGCGGTGGGCGTCGCTGTGCTTGCCGCCGCCATCGCGGTGAAGTGGTTTGCTTTGCCTGGCGAGGCCGGATTGCCGATCTGGGCGATTGGCGCCGCCACCACCACCGCCGGCGTCGCGTTCGTCTATACGGAAGTGTTGCACAACGCGATGCTGACGCGCGCAGCGCCGCCGCGCGCGCTGTCGCACGTTTCGGGCCTTGGCCTGGCGCTTGGCCACGTCGCGTCCGTGCTGCTGCTGGTGTTTGTCCTCGTGACGATGGCGATGCCGGGGCAGATGGACCTGCCGTTTCTGCCGGACGCGCCATTGTTCGGGCTCGACCCAGCGAAGTTCGAGCCAAGCCGGATCGTGACGTTGCTGTGCGCGGCGTGGCTTATCGTGTTCTCGATCCCGCTCTTTCTCTACACGCCGGATCTCGTGAACACCGGCGAACGTTTCGGCCACGCATTGCGCAACGGCGTCGGCAACGTCTTCCGCACCATCCGCAAACTGCGCGACTACCAGAACGTGGCGCTGTTCTTGATCGCCCGCATGCTCTACGCCGACGGCAAGACCGCCATCCTCATTTTCAGCGGCATTTATGCTTCCGGCGTCATGGGCTGGGAGCTGATCGAAATGCTTCTCTACGGCATATTGCTGTCGATCTTCGCCATCGCGGGCGGCTTCATCGGCGGCTGGCTCGATCACACCATTGGGCCCAAGCGCGCGGTCGTCATCGAGATCGCCGTGACGTTGGTCTGCCTGGTCGCCATGGTGTCGATGTCGCCGACGTCGGTGTTCTTTATGCCCATCGCGCCGGACGTGCCGCTCTGGCAGAGCCCGTTCTTCGCGACGGCGCCTGAGCTCGCCTATCTCGGCTTTGCGATCGTAATCGCCATCGCCATCACCGCGGCGTACGCATCGAGCCGGTCGCTGATGGCGCGCCTGGCGCCTGTTGGCATGGAGGGCGAGGTCTTCGGTCTTTACGCGCGATCAGGTTCGGCCACGGCATGGCTTGGGCCGCTCCTGGTGGAATTCTTCACCGAGGCCTATCACAGCCAGCGCGCAGGCTTCATCTCCGTCGCCATTCTGCTCGTCGCGGGCTTTGCACTGTTGTTGTTTGTCAAACCGCCTCAGCCGATGCGCGACGCCGCTGCGTAGCCCACGCACGCAGCAATCGCGGTGGCTCCGACGCCCCAGGTCATGTCGGCGAGCGTAAGCCGGATGTCCCAGGCGCGCAGGGTGGCAAGGTTGGTGAGATTGTAGGTTGCGTAGGCCACCAGACCGAGCGCGGCCCCATAGAGCAGTGCGCGCGTCAAACTGTCTTTCTCAAGTGCGGGAAGCACCGCCAGGTAGGCGATCCCGAACGTGTAGATCGCATAGAACGCCGCCGCCGCCGCAATGTTGAGCTGCGGACGCATGATCTCGCCGAGCAACGGCTGATAGAGCCTCGGGACCATCTGGCTCAGCCACAACGCGTCGAGCGCCAGGAAAGCCAAGGTGGCCGACACCCAACCGACGAGAATTGGCGCCATGATACCGCGTCCTTTCGCGCACCAACGCGTGCGCGGCTCCGAGGTTCGCTACGTTCGTGCGGCGGGCGCGGATCAGTTAGGCGGCGTTGGCTTGGCGGAGCTTCTTGTCCACCATGCGCTTCAGGCTCTGCGCAACGCTCTCGCGCTCGGCGCCCAGGGCATGGGGCAGGTGCACCAATTGGTGGAGCGCCGCGACGTGCGTGCGGACGACCTCGGGGGCGAGGTTTTCCGTCGCGCCCTGCGCCTGCAGATAGCGGGCCATTTCCCTGGCTGCGAGCACGAGAATGGGATCGCCGATCTGTTGGCCGACTTCGACGAGGTCCTGGACCGCCTTGAATACGTCGCGCGCGGCCTTGGCGTCGTTCGGCTGCAGGTTGCGGGCGCAGGCCTCGAGTGCGGCGACGCGGGCGCGGGCGAGCTGGGCCTTCAGGTCCGCTTCTTCCTCGTCGTCGGGTGCGCCCATCGACGGCGCGACGTCGTCGAGGCGCCGCAAAGGGCCATGGTAGTTTAAATCGGCGCGCTTGCGCCGGCGGCAGGGGCCGACATAGGTCGCCGTAACAACGAAGGGCTGCGGGTTGACGATGGCGGTGCGCACCCTTTGCTGCAGCGCCAGCGCCGAGATGGGCTTGCGCAGATAGCCGTCGATGCCGGCGCGGCGAGCCAGCTCGACGTCGGTCAGCGCGCCGCGGCTGGTCAGCATGAAGATGGAAACGGCGCGGTTGGGCGCGTCGTCGCTCAAGCGCACGCGGCGGGCGAAGTCGAGGCCGTCAGCAACGCCGTCGATCCACTCCATCAGGACGAGGTGCGGGTTGTTCTTGCGCAGGCCCTCCCACGCCTCCGTGGCGGTGGCGGCGCCGATGGCGCGGCCGAAGCCCATGGCGCGCAATTGGTCGAGCGAAATCGCGCGCTCGTAATGGTTCTCGTCGAGCACGAGCGCCGTCAGGCCGGACGGATCGAAATCGCCGCTCATCAGAAGGCGGAACTCCCCACAGAGCCCGAGAGCCTAGCTGGGATTGTTTAGAGATCGCTGAACCGGTCTGGTTTACGCGCCATGAAATTCACGGCCCGTTAGGACTTGGGGTCACGCCTGGCGTTCTTCCAGCGCGCCGAGGATGGTGATCTTCTGCCAGATTTTCCGTCCCAGACCGTTGGTCAGGTTCTCAATGTCGTTGACCGCATCGATCACCGCCGTGTCTCGGGTACGATCGGCGTAGAGCGCCGCGAGCTTGCCGATTAGGGCCAGCATCTCGGAGCAATAGTCCAGGTAACGTGTCAGTTCGAACCGGTTCATGCTGCGCTCGGGCGAGGCGCTGGTCCGGTGTGCATCCAGCACCACAGTGGGGTCCTTGGTGAGTTGATGCATGTCGATGACGTGAGTTAGCGCCCGGAGACGGTGGAGCGCGTCCAGCGCTCTGCGGCGTTTGCGCCGTTCCTCCAACGTCAGTACGAACCAGACCGCGCCGCCGAAAAGGATCAGCAGATTCACTGCCGCCTCGGTGCCTTGAACCAGCTCCGCGGCGCTCAACGGCCCATCGACCCGCAGGAAGCGGAACGCGAACACCTGCGCGGCGACGCCGCTCGCCGCCAGCGCCAGCGCCGCGCCGCGCCAGATCCAGGCGGGGCGCGCCAGCTGCGCCGCGTCGCGCGCGCAAAACCGCGCGGTCGCAACCAGCTGTCCGCACACACTGCCAAGGCCCGCCTCGGGGAAGCGCGCCAGGATGCGCGCATGCAGCTGTTCCAGCGTGGCTATGACGCGATCAGCGCGCAGGTGTTGATAGCGCTCGCTCATGAAGCGGAGAGATTGCGCGCCCGTTGCACCGAGCGTTCGTTGATGTCTTGGCCGAATGCGGACCCTCGAATGTCGCTCACTGTCTCGGCGGCGTAGCGCCGCCCGTTCGGGGCTATGGCGCAGCTGCTGACGACATTGAAGTGCGCGATGTTCACAAGCGGCATCGGGCTGAACGCACGCGGAATGAAGAGACGAACGCGCGTGATGTCGTTGGCGGCCTTGTCGAGCGTGAACTCGCCGCGCAGCCGGTCTGCAAAGCGGCGGGCCTGTTCGCCGCGGATGCTCTCGCGCGTGGGTTGAAAGGCGTAGACGGCCGTCGTCGCGTCCTCGCGCACGAGCCGGACATCGCGGACGCGGCCGAGGTTTTCGCTGGCGCACCAGGACACGCCCTCCATCTGCTCGGCGAAGCGTTCGAAGGCGCGGCGGTCGTCGTTGTCGAGTTGGTCGAGGCGGGGTTGGACCATGCGCAGGCGCGGGGAGGCGCCCGGGTCGTAGCGCGCGCGCCAATTGCGTTCCTCGGATTGCAGTTCGAAATCGAACGCATAGGCTGCACGCGCCGCCTGCGTCGCCGCGACGGCGCGAGCCAGAACGCTAGCGCCGGTCTGCTGGGCGACGGCCGAGGCGGAAAGGGCGGCGATCACAGCCCCCGCGAGCACGATGCGTAGAGATACGAGCATGCCGCGACCATGCCACGGCGTCGGCGCCGCCGACAAGGCGCGCTAGGGTGAGGTCATGGACGCCCCGTCGCCCGTGTTGCCCGCACCGTTCGCGGACTGGTTCGCCAGCCGCGGCTGGCGCCCGCGGCCGCACCAGCTGGAGCTGGCGCGGCGCGGGCTGGCGGGTGAATCCTCGCTGCTGATTGCGCCGACCGGCGCCGGCAAGACGCTGGCGGGCTTTCTGCCCAGCATGATCGAATTGGCGCCGCTGGCAGACGAAGGCCCGCGCCGGCCGCACCGGCTACATACGCTCTACATCTCGCCGCTCAAAGCGCTGACGACGGACGTCGCACGCAATCTCGAAACGCCATTGAAGGAGATGCGGCTTGCACTGCGCGTGGAAACGCGCACCGGCGATACGCCGCCGCATAAGCGACAGCGCCAGCGCGCGCATCCGCCTGACATGCTGCTAACGACGCCGGAGCAGGTCTGTCTTCTGATCGCGTCGGAGCACGCGCGCGCGTTCTTCGAAGATGTGCGGGTTGTCGTCATCGACGAAATTCACGCGATCGCGCCAACCAAGCGCGGTGACCTTCTGTCACTGGCGCTGGAGCGCATCCGCCGCTGGGCGCCCGCGCATCGCCGCGTCGGCCTGAGCGCGACCGTGGCGGATGAGGAGGCGCTGGCGCGGTGGCTGGTTGGCGGCGCCGATTCCCCGCCCCCTCGCGGGGCGGGGGCAGGGGGTGGGGGGCGACGTGCAGTGCGCGGTGCCGCTGAATGCGCACCGGTTTCTGCGCCAGCTACTGCTTCTTCCGGCGCGTCGGAACGCCCCCCCACCCCTGCCCCTCCCCCGCGAGGGGGGAGGGGTTACGATTGGGACATCATTGTGCGCGCCCCGCCAGGGGCGGCGCCGGTGATTGATGTGCTGGACTCCGACGCGCGCATTCCGTGGGCTGGGCACACGGCGCGGCACGCGATCCCGGAGGTGTACGCCGCGATCAAGGGCGCCAAGCTGGCGCTTGTGTTCGTCAACACGCGCGCGCAGGCGGAGATGACGTTCCAGGAGCTCTGGCGCGCCAACGACGACGGTTTGCCGATTGCGTTGCACCACGGCTCGCTCGATGTGGCGCAGCGGCGCAAGGTGGAGGCGGCGATGGCGCGCGGCGAATTGCGCGCCGTCGTCTGCACCTCGACGCTCGACCTCGGCATCGATTGGGGCGATGTCGACCTCGTCATTCAGATTGGCGCGCCCAAGGGGTGCGCGCGGCTGGTGCAGCGCATCGGCCGCGCCAATCACCGGCTGGATGAGCCCTCGCGCGCATTGTTGGCCCCCAGCAATCGCTTCGAAGTGCTGGAGTGCCGCGCCGCGCAAGCAGCAGTGGCCGAGGGCGCTGTGGATGGCGCCGAGCCGCGCGCGGGCGCGTTGGATTGCCTGGCGCAGCACATCATGGGCGCGGCCTGCGGCGAGCCATTCGATGCTGATGAACTCTACGCGGAAGTCGTCCGCGCGGCGCCCTACGCCGATCTCTCGCGCAAGCAACTCGACCGTGCGATCGATTTGGTCGCTACCGGCGGTTACGCCTTGCGCAGCTACGACCGCTACCGCCGCATCGTGCAGGACCCGCATACCCACCGCTGGCGGGCGCGCAATGCGTCGGTGGCCCAGCAGCACCGCATGAATGTCGGCGCGATCATCGAGTCCGAGATGCTCGACGTCCGTCTGGCGCACCGCGCGGGCGCACGCTCGCGCGCTGGCACGCCGCGCAACGAAGGTGCTCGTCCTTTGGTGGCGGGGCGCAGGCTCGGCCTGATCGAGGAATATTTCATCGAGGGCCTGACGCCGGGCGACACATTTCTGTTCGCTGGCGAGGTGCTACGGTTGATCGGCGTGCAGGAGCGGGAGGCGCTCGTCGTGCGGGCGTCGAACGCGGAAAATCCAAGCATTCCTTCCTATGCCGGCGGAAAGTTCCCACTTTCGACGTTCCTCGCCGCGCGCGTGCGCGAGATGCTGCACACGCCGGCGCAACAGAGAGCGCTGCCGGAGCAAGTGCGTGATTGGATACGCATGCAGAAATTGCGCTCCGCTGTACCCGGGCCGGACGAAATGCTGGTCGAGACGTTTCCGCGTGCGCTGAAGCACTACTTGGTCTGCTATCCGTTCGAGGGCCGGCTCGCGCACCAGACGCTGGGCATGCTGCTATCGCGCCGCCTAGAGCGCGCCGGCAAGCATCCGCTAGGCTTCCTCGCGAGCGAGTACGCCGTCGCCGTGTGGGGGTTGGAGCCGTTGGGCGGCATCGATCTCGCGCAGCTGTTCGATGAGGATATGCTAGGCGACGATCTCGAAAGCTGGCTTGCCGAGTCCACGCTCATGAAAGCCACCTTCGCGAAGTGCGCGGTCATCGCCGGCATGATCGATCGCAACACCCCGGGCGCGGAACGCAAGACCGGCCGCCAAGTCACGTTTTCCGCGGATCTGATCTACGACGTGCTGAAGCAATACGAGCCGGACCATCTGCTGCTGCAGGCGGCGTTGGCGGACGCGGGCGAAGGCTATCTCGACATTCGCCGGCTTGGCGCGCTGCTGCGCCGTATCCGCGGCCGCATCGTTCACCGCGATCTGGACCATGTGTCGCCGTTCGCCGCCCCGGTGATGCTTGAGATGGGCCGCGTGCCGATCCAGGGACAGGCGGAGGAGGCGATTCTGGAAGACGCGGCCGCCCTGATCGAGGAAGCAATGCGCTAGCCGCCTGGACCGCGGGCCCTCGGGCCCGCTCGCTTGAGTGATGGCGTCGCTGCGGGCCCGAAGGCCCGCGGTCCAGTGGCGACGTTCGCGTTACGGCAGATCGCGATGTTTGCCGGCGGGGACGCCGCCGGTCCATACTCGCGTCAAATATCACAGGGGGAAACCATGCGGGCGATTGCGGCGTTGTTGCTGACAGCGGCTCTGGCCACCAGTGCGCATGCGCAGGCCACGGACACAACGCGCGCGGCGAACGCAGACATGGCGCGTGCGTTGCCGTGGGCCGACCGCGAAGACGAGGATTTCGCGTCGCGCGGCTTTTTCGCCGGCCCCGAGGCGCCGCAAATCCGCACGGCCGACGGCGCGCTGGTCTGGGACTTCACCGCCTACGACTTCCTCCAAGGCGACGCGCCCGAGACGGTAAACCCGAGCCTGTGGCGTCATGCGCGCCTGATCGCGCGCGCGGGGCTCTTCCAGGTCAGCGAGCGCGTCTATCAGGTGCGCGGTTTCGACGTGTCGAACATGACGATCGTCGTTGGCGACACTGGCCTCATCATCATCGACCCGCTGACCAGCCGCGAGACCGCCGCCGCTGCGCTCCAGCTGGCGCGCCGGGCGGTCGGCGACCGGCCAGTGGTTGCGGTCATTTATACGCACAGCCACGCGGACCATTTCGGCGGCGTGCGCGGCGTCGTCGACGGCGCGGATGTTGCGGCCGGGCGGGTGCAGATCATCGCGCCCGAAGGCTTCATGGAGCACGCCGTCACCGAGAACGTGATCGCCGGCAACGCCATGGGCCGGCGGGCGATGTTCCAGTTCGGATCGGGTCTGATCCCAGGGCCCGAAGGACAGATGACATCGGGCATCGGCATCGCCATTTCGGCGGGCTCGCTTACGCTCATCCCGCCGACGCGCACGATCTCCCATACCGGCGAGACCATGACCGTGGATGGCGTACGCATTGAGTTTCAGATCACGCCACAGACCGAAGCGCCGGCGGAGATGAACTTCTTCTTCCCAGACTTCGGAGTGCTCTGCCTTGCCGAGAACGCTAACGCCTCGATGCACAATGTGCTGACTCCGCGCGGCGCATTGGTGCGCGACGCCAAGGCCTGGGCCGACTATCTCACGGAAGCGCTGCGTCTCTACGGTGAGCGCACAGAGATCATGGTCACGAGCCACGCTTGGCCGCGCTTCGGCGGAGATCGCGTGCGCGACTTCATCGCCAGCCATCGTGACGCGTACAAATATCTACACGATCAGACCGTGCGGCTGATGAACGCCGGTTACACCGACCGCGAGATCGCCGAGCAGGTGCGCCTGCCGGAAGCGCTGGCTTCGCGCTGGTTCAACCGCGGCTATTACGGCACGATGATGCACAATTCGCGCGCCGTTTATCAGCGCTATATGGGCTGGTACGACGCCAATCCCGCCAACCTCAATCCCCTGCCGCCTGCGGAGGAGGCGGTGCGCTTTGTCCGCGCGATGGGCGGCGCCGACCGCGTGCTTGCGGAAGGTCAGCGCGCATTCGACGAAGGCGACTATCGCTGGGCCGCACGGGTGCTTAATCATCTCGTATTCGCCGATCCAGCCAACACGGCCGCGCGCGCATTGCTGGCGCGTACGCACCGGCAGATGGCCTATCAGGCTGAGAGCGCGATCTGGCGCAACATGTACCTGGTTGCGGCGCAGGAGCTGGAAAACGGCGTGACACCGCGCAGTTCGGCGGTTCAAAGCATCGACCTCGTGGCGGCGACGCCGACCAGCTACGTGCTCGATCTCTTGGCGGTGCGGCTCAACCCCGACCGGCTTGGCGTGCGCAACTTTGCGTTCAACTTGGTTTTCCCGGAGCGCAGCGAGCGCTTCGCCGTGACCATCCGCAACGGTGTGCTGGTGCACGAGCGCGACGTGACGCTGGCGGATGCGCCGACGATCACGTGCCCGCGCCCGGTGTTTCTCCAGGCGCTGGCGACGCAGAGCATGGCGCGCGCCGTTGCGCGCGGCGATATCCGCATCACCGGCAACCGCCGCTCGCTGCAGGGCTTGGGGGAGGTGTTCGACAATCCAGAGCCCAGCTTCGCGATCGTGACGCCATAAGGTGCGCCAGGCGGAGAGTTTTGTGCTGGGGTGCTTGCAACTTGCCCCTCGTCAGATCGTTGCGAATCCGCTTCAGTGCGCGCGATGCCGCTTCTCTCCCAACCCAAGCGCGAACTTCGCCGGCGCGCGTCGTCGCGCGCGGCTGCGCCGGTGGCGATTATCGGCGCCAGTGTGGAACTGCGTTTGGGCGATACGTTGGTTACGGCGCTGCCGGACGGCGCACTGTGGATCGCGGCGGCCAGGACGCTGGTGGTCTCCGATCTTCATCTGGAGAAGGGCTCATCGTTTGCGCTGCGCGGCCAGATGCTGCCGCCCTACGATACGCACGCGGCGCTTGCGAAGCTCCAGCGCCTGATGGACACGCTCGCGCCCGACATCGTCGTGTCACTGGGCGATAGCTTCCATGATGGCGGCGGCGTTGCGCGGATTGCGGACACCGATCGCGCGACGCTGCAGGCCATGATTGCGCGCTGCGATTGGCTTTGGGTCGAGGGCAATCACGATGGCCGCGCGCCGGAGACGCTGGGCGGCGCAGTTCGCGACGTGTTGCATATTGGGGCGCTTGTGTTGCGCCACGAACCGACACAAGTCGCTGCCTTCGGCGAGATCGCAGGGCACTTACATCCGTGCGCGCGCGTCTCGGGGCGGGGGCGCAGCGTGCGCCGGCGTTGCTTCGCTACTGACGGCGCGCGGCTGGTGATGCCCGCGTTCGGTGCGTTCACGGGCGGGTTGAACATTTGTGACGACGCCTATGCGCCGATCTTTCCCAATGGCGCGATGGCGCTGGTGCTCGGCAAAGACCGTGTGCTGCCGGTGCTCAACGAGCGCTTGCTGGGCGACTAAATCCGCCGCAGCGCGGTGGCGAGCGGGATCAGCATGCACACCAGCATGGCGCCGCCCGTCAGCACACGGCGGAGCAGCGGATACCAATCCGGCGCGCCGGCGTCGGCGGCGCTGCGGTGGTCCCACACATATTGGGCGGCAAAGAGCCCAGCGAACGCCGACGCCGCGCCGAGCGCGTTGGGCACAAGCACGATCAGAAGCGTCAGCATCCAGCCGCCCAGGGCCGGGAGCGCACTGAACACAAGGCGCAAGCCGTTCGGCGCGCGCGGCGCACGCATCAACTCGAAGCCGCAGCGGACACCGCCGAGAAACGAGAGCAGGATCGCCGCGTACAGCGCAAAACTGAGCGCGCCCAGGCGCGCGGTCGCGTGATGCTGCGAGAGCGACACCAGCGCCGAGATCGCGAGCGGCGCAAGGCTGAGGAAGCCAAGCCGCAACGCCGTGCGCGGCAGGAGAAAGGGCGGCTCGCCGCTCACGTCCGGCGGAACAAGAAGGCTGCTCCCCAGCCAGCTAGGAGCGCGAGGAGAACGGTGAGCAGCCCGTAGATGAGCGATGCGTTGTTGGCGAGGTCGTGGATCTGGCGCTCGATGCCGACGCGCGAGACGCCGATAGGGATTCGTTGTGAGGAGACAAGGCGCCCGTCGCGGAAGAGGTACGTATCGGCATGATAGCGGGCGATCGGCGCGTTCGCGGGCAAGCGCACCACGGCGCGGAACAAGCCGCCTTCGTACATCGTCAGGCCTTCGCGGCGGTCCGGCGGCGCTTGACCGGAATACCACTGGTAGAGCCCTTGCGCCCGGCGAAGCCGCACCAAGGCCGCGCGATAAGCTGACGGGTCGCCGCCAACCGGCACCGCGCTTGAGAGTTGCGCGGAGGCGGCGGGATCAAGCTGGTAACGCCAAATGATCTGCGGGCTCGCGATGCTGGGCAGTGGGCGATTGCTAAGCACCGCGAAGAACGAGGGCGCCTGATCGAAGCGCACGGGATCGGAATTGACCCAAAGTCCCCACACCGGTTGCTTGCGCATGACGGTCGCGGGCTGGTTCGGGCCGCGCACCACGACCACGACGTCGCCGCGGCCGCGCCGGTCGTTGTTGAAGCCGAACACCGTGACGTAGGAGCCGCGATAATCGGAGCTAACCCTGATGTCGTCCTCGGCGACGGCAGCGGGCAAATCGGACGCGACGTCGCCGGGCTGCTGCTGGGCGCGCGCGGGCGCCACGAACAGGGCGAGGCAGCAGAGGAGAACGAGCCGCTTCATCCGCCGATGCCGCCGCCTAGAACGTAACGCTCGGTGGGCGGGATCACGATGTCCCACAGGAACTTCGCACTCGCCGCCACGAGCAGCGCGCCCAGCAAACCGCGGATGTGTTCGCTCTTGAGGCCCGCGCCCAAGCGCACGCCCAATTGCGCACCGACGACGCCGCCCACCATCAAGAGCGCCGCCAACACGAGATCCACCGTCCGCGTCAAGGTCGATTGCAGCACCACAATCAACGCCGCCACGATCAACACCTGCAGCAGCGAGGTACCGATCACGACGTTGGTGGGCATGCGCAGCAGATAGATCATGGCCGGAATCAGAATGAAGCCGCCACCGATGCCCATGATCGCCGCAAGCGCGCCAATGCCGAAGCCGATCGCCAGCGGCGGGATCACGCTGATGTAAAGGCCAGAGCGGGGAAAGCGCAGCCGGAACGGCAGCGTGTGCGCCACGGTCTTCAGCGGCCGGCGCAGGATGGTGACGCTCTTCAGCGTACGCCCCCGGATCATGGCGAGGCTTTCAGCCAGCATGAGCCCGCCCACGCTGGCGAGCAGTACGAGATAGAGCAATGAGATGATGAGATCGAGTTGGCCGAGCCGTAGCAGGCGCTCGAACAGCCACACGCCGGAAATGCTTCCCAGCACGCCGCCGGCGGAGAGCAATGCGCCCATGCGCCAGTCGACCGACTTGCGGCGTGTTTGCGTGATGATGCCGGAGAAGGACGTGGCCGCAATCTGGCTCGCGCCTGTTGCAACAGCCACCGGCGCCGGCACGCCCAGAAAGATCAGCGACGGCGTCATGATGAAGCCGCCGCCGACGCCGACGAGCCCTGACACGAAGCCGACGACGCCGCTGACCAATAGGACAAGCAGCACGTTCACCGGCATCTCGGCGATCGGCAGGTAGATCAATTGTTCAGCTCTGAGCCAGGCGCAGCGCCCCGGTTCTTATGCGGAGGCTCGCGCGCCGAGGCAATCGCCAAACGGCGCGCGACAGGCTGGCCTTTCCGCTTGTCCTACGTGCCGGTGCGGTTCGCCCACGGACGGGCGCCAAACTCGCCGTTGGCGACGGCGCTCGCCGCGCGCGGACGGAACGCCTGCGCGCGGGCCCGGGCCTGTTCGACCTGGATTTGCGGCAAGGTTGCTTCCACGGCCGTGGCGCGCGCAGCGGCGTCCTGATCGCCCTGGCGGGCCGCCACCAGGAACCAGAACAGCGCTTCCGACGCGCTCGCGTTGACGCCGCGTCCCTGCTGATACAGGACGCCCAGATTGTACTGGCTGTCGGCGACGCCGAGTTCGGCGGCTTGGCGGAACCAGCGGAACGCCGCGCCCTCGTCGAGCGGCGCGCCTTCGCCACGGGCGAAGTAGACGCCAAGATCGTGCATCGCGCGCCGATTGCCGGCGGCCGCGGCGCGCTCGGTCCACTGGCGCGCGACCGCGAGGTCGGCGGGCACGCCTTCGCCGCGCTCATAGAGCTTGGCGAGACGATACTGCGCCATCGGGAAGCCGCGGTCGGCGGCGCGACGGAGCAGGGTGACGCCTTCTTGGGTGCGGCCAGCGCCCAGGCGCTGTAGCGCGAGTTCATATTGCGCCGTGAGATCGCCCGACTGCGCGGCTTGCTCCAGCGTGACGCTGCGCGGCGCGAGCGGTCCGGCGACGACCTGGGTCTGGCCGCCAGTTTGGGCGACCGGCGCGCCTTCGACAGCACCGTCCGCGGGGACGACGCTTTCGACCGGCGCTTCCGCGAACGGATCTTGCGTCCCGGCGTCCGCCGGCGTTTCGCCCGGCCCTGCCAGCGAGGGCGGGGTGGGGGCAGTGTCCTGCGGCTCGCCGGCAGGCTCCGCTTCGCTGCGCTCTGAGAAGTACCAGGCGCCGCCGACGAGGGCGGCGGCGACCAGCGTCGCCGCGCCCCACATGACCACCCGGCTGGTGCCGCGCAGGCTGAGTTGCGGCGTGGCGCCGGCTTCGATGGCCGATTTGCCCGGCTTTGGCGGCTTTGCCGCTTTGGCGGGCTTAGCAGCCTTGGCCGGCTTGGTCTGCGGCAGCGATTGCGCTTGGGCGGCGCGGCGCGCCTGCGCCAAGTAGTCGTTCTTGGCGGGAGCGTCGGGCGTGTCGCCGGTGAGATCGAGCGTCGGCGCGCCTCCGGGTGGAGTGGTCGCTTCCGGCGCGAACTCTGGCAGATCGCCCGGCTCGCCGAAGATCGACTCGGCGTTGCCAGCCGTGAGTGTTTCCGGCGGCTGCGGTGTAGTGGCGTGTGGCGTGTCCGCGCTCGGCTCCCAGAAGGGATCGTCATCGACGGGCGGCGCAGCAATCGTGCTGGCGTCATCCAGCGCCGCGTCGTCGATCAGCAGGTCGTCATGCGGCGACACGTCGACAGGCTTGAACTCCGGCAGCGGCGCTTGCGCCGTTGCGCTGGGTGTCTCATCGTCGTCAGCCAGCAAATCGTCGCCGGTGTCTTCGGCGAAGTAGATGTCGTGCTCGTCCGTCTGCCGGGGCGCCGGCGCGGCAGACGCCGGCGGCAGAGGCGCAGCACGCACCGGCTGCGCCGCGTCCATCGGCGAGACGTAAGGCTCAGGATCGAAGCTTGAATAATCGCTGGTGCGGCGGGTCGGCGTCGGGATTGCCTCCGACACGGCCCCGCCATCGCGGGCGCTTTCGAACTGCTCGAGCTTGGAAGCGACGCTCGAGACCACCTTCTGCACCGGCGCGATCGCTTCGGCGGAATGTTCCTCCACCTCCGCCAAGCGCTGCATGATCGAGCCGATCGCTTCGGCCACCCGCTGGCTGGAGCGCTCTTCGCTGTCGATCATCCGCTCGCCGAGCTCGCGCGACAGTGCTTCGTGGCGATGGTTCAGGCGCTCAGCCACGCGCGCTACCTGTTCGCCTACTTGTTCGATGGCCTGCGCGCTGCGCTGCTCCACGGCGCCGACGCGCTCCTCCAAGCGGTCGGAGAGGCGGCCGACTTCGAGGCCCATACGGTCGAACGCGGCGGCCTCGCGGCGTTCGATGTCGTCGAAGCGCTGCTCGAGCGTCGAGGCCATGCGCGACAGTTCTTCGCGCACTGCCGACGCGGCCGCATCGTCATTGCGCGCTTCCACGGCGCGCAGACGCTTGTCGACCGTTTCCGACATGCGCTTGATCTCAAGCGAAATCGCTTCGATCGTCTGCGCCTGACGCCGTTCGGCGGCGGCGAGACGGCGGTTCACATCCGCCAGCGCGCCCTCGAGGCCTTCGCCCGCGACGCCTTCCAGCGCCGCCTGCAATTGGCCCGCGAGTTCGGTGCGCGCTTCGCCAACCATTTGCGAAACCGACTGCGCCATCGTGTCGAGGCGCTGTTCGAGCATCGCGCGAACGGCTTCAGTTTCCTGCGCCGCGCCCGCTTGTTCGACGCGCGCGCCGAGCGAAGAGACCGTCTCCTCAAGCGTGCGGATCGCCGTGTTGGCGGTGGTTTCCGTTTCGGCGATCCGCTGCGCGAGGCTTTGCAGAGCCTGATCGAGCGTCCGGACTGCGCCGTCCACTTGCGCCAACTTCTGCGCTGAGCCGCCGGCTTCGACGCTGGCGAGGCGGCGCTCAAACGCGGCCAGCGCATCGGTGACCGGGCTCGCCTCGGTCTTGGTCTCGAGCGAAGCGAGGCGTTCGGCGATGTCTTGTTGCGCATGGCGCAGCTCGGTGAGATCGATCGCGCCGGATGAACCGGCGACATCTTCAACCTGCTTCACACGCGCGGCGAGCGTGAGCTGGGCGTTGCGCAGATCGGCGATCGCAGCGCCGGCGGCCTGGCGGAGGCCAGCCGTGGACTCGCGCGCGCCTTGCTCGGCGCGCTCGATACGTTCGATCAGCGCGGCGTGCTCGGCCTTGAGTTGGTCGACCGTGCCCACGCGCTTGGCGATCTCGCTCTCGAGACGCACAACCTCCTCCAGCAGCGCTTCGCGTGCGCCGCGGGTTTCGACGGCCGTCTCGGTGCGGACTTCGGCGATCGCCGTTTCGACTGCGCGGCGCGTAGAGGTTTCCGTTTCGACCAAACGCTCGCTCAGTTCTTCCTGCAAGCGGCGCAACTCGGCGACGGCGTCTGCGGAGGCTTCCGCGGCTTGGCGCGCGGCTTCCTCGGCGACCGCGCGCGCTTCGGCGAGCGTGCGGGCAAGCGCGCTGTCGCGATTGCCCATCTCGCTGGTGAGATACGAAGCAGCGGCTTCGGCGCGGCGCGCGACTTCCTCGGCGACGGCGACCTGGTTTTCCAACCGTTCCTTGACGCCGTTGAGTTCGGCGGCAGCGCCGGTCATGACGCGGCGGCTTTCGACCGCTTCGTATTCGGCGCGCTCCAAGCGGCCGCCAAGGGTCTCGCCAGCGATGCGGAACTGTTCAAGCGCCTCGGCGATGCGTTCGGCGCTTTCGGTCGCGGCGGCTTCGGCGTCCTCGATGCGCGCGGCGAGGCCGAGCACGGAACGGTCGATGGTGGAGACCGCACGATCGAGGCCGGTGACAGCGAGCTGCGTCCGGCGTTCGATCGACTCGATGCGCTGCGCAAGACGCGACGGATCGGAGACGCGCGCGCCCACGCGCCAATCGTCTTCCGCTTCCTCTTCCTCGTCGTGACGGCCAAGACCGCTGTAGCGCGTGCGCGCGCGCGGCGGCTGCGGCGTTGCTTGCGGCGTGGGCGCGGCAGGCGCTGCGCTTCCCGGCGTCTGACCGGCAAGCGCCTGGTTGAGATATTCGCCCAGGCTCATGCCCTGTCGAGCCGCAGCTTCGCGCGCCGCCTCTCGCACCTTGGGGTCGATGCCCTTTACGCTCCAGCTTTGCGCGCCACTCATATTGCCCTCGCCCGCGTCGACGCCGCGCGTCCGCGGCTCACGCCCAACCCGTCGACGAGATTCGAGAGATTCGAGAATCGCCTACGACTTTGCAGTGTCGATGAAAGGCGGGGCCGTGTTAATGCCGGGTAAAATGGTGAATGAGGGTTTCACATGAGCGACGCGCCACGACATTTCGGCCCCGAAATCCAGGGCGCCATATACGCGCGCGGTTTGGGCGGTGCGAAGCCCGACATTCCAACCAGTTTCACCGGCCTTGAAGCGGCGGCGCGGGAAAGGATGTCGCCGGAGACATGGGCGTACACCGCTGGCGCGGCCGGACTCGAGACGTCGATGGACGCCAACCGCGCTGCATTTTCGCGGTTTCCGATCGCGCCGCGCATGCTGGGCGGCGCAAGCCAGCGTGATCTCGGTTGCGAAATTTTCGGCGTGAAGGCGGCGGCGCCAGTGTTCTCATCGCCGATTGGCGTGCTGGAGATGATGCACCCTGACGCCGACCTCGCGGTGGCGCGCGCGATGGCGCGGCTCAAATTGCCGATGATCATTTCGTCTCAGGCGTCGATGCCGATGGAAAAGATCGCCGAAGCCAACGGCGACGGCCCGCGCTTCTTCCAATTGTACTGGGGCAAATCGGACGCGATCGCCGAAAGCTTCGTGCGCCGCGCGGAGGCGATCGGCTGCAAGGCGATCTTCATCACGCTTGACACGCTTGTGCTCGGCTGGCGTCCGCGCGACCTGGATCTAGGCTTTCTGCCCTTCCTCAAGGGGCAGGGCATCGCACAATACACCTCCGACCCCGCGTTCAGGGCGCTGTTGGCGCAGCCGCCGGAGGAGAACATGCTCGCCGCGGCGTTCCAATTCACACAGGTCTTCTCCGACCCTGGGCTTGATTGGGCGCGGATCGCCAAGATCAGATCGTGGACGAAACTTCCCGTCGTGCTGAAGGGCATTCTACGCGCCGATGACGCAGCGAGAGCGGTGCGTGAAGGCTACGACGGGATCATGGTGTCGAACCACGGCGGCCGCCAGGTCGACGGCGGAATTGGCGCGCTCGATGCGCTGCCCGGCGTGGTCGCCGCCGCCGAGGGTAAGGTCCCGGTATTCTTCGACAGCGGCGTCCGCTGTGGCGCGGACATTTTCAAAGCTCTGGCGTTGGGCGCGCGCGCCGTCGGCGTCGGCCGGCCCTACGCGTACGGCTTGGCCCTTGCTGGCGAGACGGGTGTTCAGACGGTGATGGAATACCTCCTGGCCGAACTCGATCTCACGATGGCCCTCAACGGCTGCTCAAGCCCGGCTGCAGTCACTCGGGACTTCCTTGACGTTAACCAAGTTTAATGACGCAAGCGTCAACTTTGATTGACGCTTGCGTCAACGGAAGTTATCCCTACAGCTGCGTCAAGCAACGTGGGGTAAGACATGTCCAAGAGCGAGCGCACCTACACCATTTCCCAGCTGGCCCGTGAATTTGAGGTCACCCCGCGCGCGTTGCGCTTCTATGAGGACAAGGGCCTGCTGACGCCGCGGCGCGAAGGCCTGAACCGGGTCTATTCGCATCGCGACCGCGCCAAGCTGCAGCTCATTCTGCGCGGTAAGCGAGTCGGTCTCTCGCTGATCGAGATCAAGGAAATCCTCGACCTCTACAAAGTCGACCAGCGCGCTCAGGCGCAGACGGCGCTGAAAAAGTACAAAGCGCGCATCATTGCGCTCGAGGCGCAGCGCGAAGACGTCGATGCGGCGATCGAAACGCTGGCGGACAGCATCGCGAAGCTCGAAGAATTTCTGTCGAAGCCGGCCGCACCCGCGGCGCTCGGCGCTGCGCGCGCGTTCGAGGCCGAAGCCAAGAAACGTCTCGAAGACGCTCATTGAGCCAATGGGCAGTCGGCAGTAGGCAATAGGGCCACTGCGGAACTGCCCACTGCGTATTGCCTTCCGTTGGGAGCCAGCGATGCCGACTTACACCGCACCGTTGAGAGAGTACCGCTTCCTGATGAAGGATGTGCTCGATATCGAGCGATACGCGAATCTGCCCGGTTTCGCCGATGCGCCGATGGACTTGATCGAGCAGGTGCTGAGCGAGGGGGCGAAATTCTGCGAGAATGTGCTGGCGCCGCTGAACAAGGTCGGCGACGAACACGGCTGCGTACGCAGCGACGACGGCTCGGTAAAGACCCCGCCTGGTTTCAAGGACGCGTACGAACAGTTCGTCGCCGCCGGCTGGCCGGGGCTCTCCAGCGATCCGAACTATGGCGGGCAGGGCATGCCCCACATCGTGGCGCTGGCGTGGAATGAGATGGTCGCCTCGGCGAACATGGCGTTCGGCATGTATCCGGGGCTGAGCCACGGCGCCTATGCCGCGATCCACGCCCACGGCAGTGACGAGCAGAAGCAAACCTACCTGCCGAAACTCGTGTCCGGCGAGTGGACCGGCACAATGAACTTGACGGAGCCGCATTGCGGCACCGACCTCGGCCTCCTGCGCACAAAGGCGATCCCGCAGGCCGACGGCTCGTATCGCATTACCGGCCAGAAGATTTTCATCTCCGCGGGCGAGCATGATCTAGCGTCGAACATCATCCACCTGGTGATCGCGCGCATCGAGGGCGCGCCTGCCGGCACCAAGGGCATCTCGCTTTTCGTGGTGCCGAAGTTCCTGATCAACGCTGACGGCTCGCTCGGCGCGCGCAACGGCGTCGTTTGCGGCAAGATCGAAGAAAAGATGGGCATCCACGGCAATTCGACGTGCGTGCTGAACTACGACGACGCGACCGGCTATCTCGTTGGCCAGGAGAACAAGGGCCTGATGGCCATGTTCGTGATGATGAACGTCGCGCGCCTGGGCGTTGGCCTGCAGGGGCTCTCGCAGTCGGAAGTCGCGTATCAAAACGCGGTCGCCTACGCGAAAGACCGTTTGCAGATGCGCTCGATCACCGGCGCAAAAAATCCGAACGGACCGGCCGATCCGATCATTGTCCATCCGGACATCCGCCGCATGCTGATGGACGCGAAGGCCTTCAACGAGGGCGCGCGCGCGTTTGCGTTCTGGACTTCGCTCTATGGCGACCTGCTGCACGTCTCGCCGGACGACAAGGTGCGCGAGAAGGCCGACGATTACATGGCGCTGATGACGCCGGTGATCAAAAGCTATCTGACCGACAAAGGCTACGCCAACGCCACCAATTGCCAGCAGGTCTTCGGCGGCCATGGCTACATCGAAGAACACGGCATGAGCCAGTTCGTGCGCGATGCACGCATCACGCAGATCTACGAAGGCACAAACGGCATCCAGGCGCTCGACCTCGTCGGCCGCAAACTGGGCGCCAATGGCGGCCGGGCCATTTTCTCGTTCTTCAATGAAATCGACGACTTCGTGCATACGCACGAAGACGACGCCGACCTGAAGGAGTTCGTCGAGGCGCTCAAGGCGGCGAAAGCGCAGCTGCAAGACGGCACGATGTGGCTGATGCAGAACGGCATGACCAATTTCGACAACGCGGGCGCCGGCAGCCACGACTACCTGAACCTCTTCGGCATCACCGCGCTGACCTACATGTGGGCGCTGCAAGCGAAGGCGGCGCTGGCGGCGAAGAAGAATGGCGGCGCGGCGGATCCGTACTACGATACGAAGCTCGCCACCGGCCGGTACTTCCTGGCCCGCATCGCGCCCGATGCTGGCGCGCACTTGGCGAAGCTGAAGAGCGGCGCGGCGCCCGTGATGGCGCTCGCGGCGGAGCAGTTCTGATGGCGGTCCACACCGCCACCGTCACTTGGCAGCGCGGCGACGATGATTTCGCGGCGAACCACTATTCGCGCGCGCACGAGATCGAGTTCGATGGCGGCGTCACGGTTACGGGTTCGGCTTCGCCGGCGGTGGTGCGGGCGCCCTATTCGCGTGAAGACGCGGTCGATCCTGAAGAACTGTTGGTCGCGTCGCTTTCGACGTGCCACATGCTATGGTTCCTGGATTTCGCGCGCCGCGGCGGTTTCGTCGTCGACGCGTACGAAGATCGCGCCGAGGGCGTGATGGGCAAGGACGATCGCGGCCGCATCGCCGTCACGCAGGTGAAGCTCAATCCGTTCGTTGCGTGGGGCGGCGACAAGCAGCCCACACCTGAACAAGTGCGCGAGTTGCACCACAACGCACACGAGGCGTGTTTCATCGCCAACTCGTTCCGCGGCGACGTCGCCATTGCGGAGGGGGAGGCGCACTAGTTTGCCGCGCTTCGCTCAGCCCGAGCGAAGCGGTCAGCGGAGTAGGCGCTCGTGAGCGCCAGGGGCGACTCCGGCCCCATCCAGGGCGAAGCGGCGCGAGCGCCGCAACGTTGGAGTACGAGAATGGCCGAGGCCTATATCTATGACGCAGTGCGGACGCCGCGCGGCAAAGGCAAGTCGAACGGCTCGCTGCATGAGCAAACGTCGCTGCAATTGGCGACGCAGGTGCTGCAGGCGCTGCGCGACCGCAACAATCTGGACACGTCCAAGCTCGACGACGTGGTGATGGGCGTGTTGTCGCCGATCGGTGAGCAGGGCGGCAACCTGCCGCGCATCGCCGCGCTGAACGCGGGTTTTGCCGAAACGGTGGCTGGTGTGCAGGTCGAGCGCTTCTGCGCCTCGGGCCTGGAAGCGTGCAACATCGCTGCGGCCAAGGTGAAGTCGGGCGAAAGCGAACTTGCAATTGGCGGCGGCTGCGAGAGCATGAGCCGCGTGCCGATGGGCTCGACCGGCGGCGCGTGGGCGACCGACCCCTCGATCGCCATGAAAACCTATTTTACGCCGCAAGGCGTCTCCGCTGACGCGATCGCCACCAAGTACGGCTTCTCGCGCACCGACGTCGATCAGTTCGCCGTCCAATCGCAACAGCGGGCGGCCAAGGCGTGGAAGGAAGGCCGGTTCAAGAAGTCGATCGTCCCGGTGAAGGACCAGCTCGGCGTCACGCTGCTCGACCGTGACGAGCTGATGCGTCCGGACACGACGCTGCAATCGCTCGGCGCGCTGGAGCCGTCGTTCAAGATGCAAGGCGAAGTGATGCCGGGCTTCGATGGCGTCATTCAGCAGCGCTACCCGGAGCTCGAGAAGATCGATCACGTTCACCACGCCGGCAATTCGTCGGGCATTGTCGACGGCGCGGCGGGCGTGCTGATCGGTTCGAAGGAGATGGGCGCCGCGCTCGGTTTGAAGCCGCGCGCGCGCATCGTCGGCGGCGCGTCGATCGGTTCGGAGCCGTCGATCATGCTGACGGGCCCCGAACACGTCACGCAGAAGTTGATGAAGAAGCTTGGTCTCACCAAGCAGGACATCGATCTCTGGGAGCTCAACGAAGCGTTTGCATCGGTGGTGCTGCGCTGGGTCCAGGCGCTCGATCTCGACATGGACAAGGTCAACGTCAATGGCGGCGCCATCGCGATGGGTCACCCGATCGGGGCGACCGGCGCGATGATCCTCGGCACCATGGTCGACGAACTCGAGCGCGCCGACAAGGAACGTGCGCTGATCACGCTTTGCATCGGCGCCGGCATGGGCACCGCCATGGTGATCGAGCGCGTAAACTGATGACGCAAGCGAAGGTCCTCAGCGTTGCTCCCGTTTTGTGCGTGAGCGTTATGAAGCCGGCAATCGACTTCTTTGTTGATCGCCTCGGTTTCACGCTGACTGGCTCGGCGGGTGAACCGCCGAGCTGGGCCTCGCTGGAGCGCAATGGATCTGAAGTGATGCTCGCGTGCGGAAATCACCCCCGACCCGCCCAAGATTGGGCCGCATACTTCTACGTCGAGAATGTCGATGCGTTGTATGCCGAGGTCGAGCAGCGAGGCGCCGATATCGCCAGCGGTCTTGTCGATAAGCCGCACAAGTGTCGTGAATTTGAAGCGCGAATGCCGGACGGTCGCTTGATCGCGTTCGGCCAATCAATCTGAAAAATAGAAGAGGGTAGGTCCGATGGAAAACTTCAAAATCGACGTCGACAGCGACGGCATCGCGCTCATCACGTTCGATGTGCCGGGCCGCTCCATGAACACCATCACCGGTTCGGTGATGCGCGACCTGATCAC